>NZ_KE387007.1:161133-252995 GCF_000429965.1 Desulfogranum mediterraneum DSM 13871 | reverse complement strand
TCCTGGTAGAGAAGGCTATGGCGGTAAAACCGTGCATCGACAGAACCATGAATGCCCCCCAGAACCAGCCGGGACAGCACCTCCAAGGAGCTTCGAGGGAGTATCCGCAAGGGGTCTTCCGCATATTTTCTGCGCCTGAAGGTGCGATGCAATCTATTTCATGGCGGTCTGCTGTATAGAGGGAAGTTCGGATATAGCCAAGGAGTCGATGAGTCGAAAATTCCAGTTGTTGCAGCCGGATCAACCAGACAGAGCTCTTCTACAGGGAAAAACCAACCCAGCCTCTCGACAGACTGATAGTGATGGCAGTGTCCCCAAAAAAAAGCAGGAAGGATCTCGACTGACCGAGAAGGGAAAGGGGGCTTTTTCAGCTCTACAGCAAGACAGAAAGCAGAGACACAAAAAAAAAGAGGTTAAGTCAGATTGACTTAACCTCTTGATATCTAATGGTGCCGGGACCAGGATTTGAACCAGGGACACACGGATTTTCAGTCCGTTGCTCTACCGACTGAGCTATCCCGGCACCTCGTTGTTGCGTGTTGCGAGCCACTGTTTAGCAAAATTTCGGCCTCTCTGTCAACTCTTTTTCTCTCACTTGTTTACTTTTTTTCCTCGGCAAAGAGTTCTCCCAGATCCACATCAAAGTTATCCAGAGCGGTACCGGTCTTAACCGCCTGTGGTGGGGCATTTTTCAAAACAGGCGGTACGGTTTTATCCAGATCCAGTTCATCCAGGAGCAGATCTTCCAGGCCCATATTTTTTTCAGGCTCCTGCCCTGTACTCGCTGCAGGGGACTCTGCCGGAGGCTCCTCCAGGACAATTTCAGGGGCCGGCGCCTCTTCTTCCAGGGCGGCCAGGGCGGGTTCCATATCTCCCGCAGGAAGATCGATCTCTCCCTCATCAGACTCGGGCGGCATGAGATCGGATATATCCAAGTCGCCGAAATCAATCACGCCCCCTTGATCTCCCTGTTCCTTAACCGGCTCATTGACCTCCAGGGTATAATCTTCAGACGAGGCGGCATCTTCCAGTTCATCCAGGTTCATGATGATCTGATCATCATCCTCCTCAACAGGGGAGACGGCATCCCCAAGATCCAGAACCAGTTCCTCCCCCCCTGTCTCCTGCTCTTCAGCAGGCTCCGAGAAGTCCAGATCCGGCCCCTGCTCCTCGGTCGCCTCAACCTCGCCCCAGTCAGGTTCCGGAGAAGAGGAATCCAGCTCAGCCTGCTGGGGAGCAACCTCCTCTGCCAGGCGGAGAAAAGAGGGAGTTTCACTATCAAAGGTTGTCCCCTGGAGTTCAACAGCGGTTTCCGCCACCGCCTTATGGCACTTTTTACAGGTTTCAAGATGATCAAAAGAGATATAGCCGCACTTTGGACAACGCATAATTTTGCCTTTATTCGCTAAAGAGAGCAGGTCCTCTGCTCCACAGAAAGAGAGAAAACATCCTACCGAATTATTATCGCACAGGGAAAGAGCTAAAATCAAGCAGTGTTCCTCTTTTCCGGCCATTTTCTCAGAGAAAACACTGCAAAGAGGATTCCAACTTGCATCCCCTCACCGGTAGCCTATAATGACGCTACCTGTGACGACATAACCTCTTCCATATATTTGCCAATGCCCCTGCGCTCCGCCTCAAATGACTGGAAAGGCCTCTTCCTGAACAGGGAGTTCAAGATCAATGCCGTCCATCTTATCTTTGCCTCGCTGATCATCAACCTCCTGGCCCTGGCCATGCCGGTGATGATGCTCCAGACCTACGACCGGGTCCTGCCCAATCACGGAGTCGGCACCCTCACGCTCCTTTTTTTGGGGGTGGTCACGGCCATCTCCCTGGAGATCCTGCTCCGGATTGCCCGCTCCTACCTGACGGCCTGGTCAGGTGCGGTCTTTGAGCACACCACCTCCTGCCGGGCCATGGAGCACATCCTGGGCTCACAGCTCCAACAGTTTGAGCAACAGGGCTCAGGAGCCTACCTCCAGAAGATGGCTGCCATCAGTCGCCTGCGGAGCTTTTATTCCGGCCAGACCATGTTGACGATCGTCGACTTCCCCTTCATCTTTGTCTTCCTCTTTCTGATCTGGTACATCGCCGGGAATCTGGTCTACGTACCGCTCTCCCTCTTCCTCCTCTTCTGCATCCTGGCCCTCTTCATCGGAACGCGCCTGCGGAAAGAGGTCCAGGAGCAGGACTTCAGCAACAAGATCCGTTACAACTACTTTATCGAAACCCTGGCTGGGATCCACACCCTCAAGGGGGTCGGCCTGGAGAAATTTTTTCTCCGCAGAAACGACCGGCTGCAGACCAGAATCAGCCAAGCCCACTACCGGGTGGCCATCACCAACACCATTGCCATCAACTGCAGTACCCTCTTCTCCCAGGTGATGACCGTGGCCATCGTCAGTTTTGGGGCCTTCAAGGTCATCCAGGGCGACATGGGTTCCGGCGGGTTGGCGGCCTGCATTCTCCTCTCCGGCCGGATCATGCAGCCGGTCCAGCGGTCCCTTTCCCTGTGGACCAGGTTTCAGACCTTTTTCATCGATCGCCGAGAGATGGCCGACATCCTCTCCCTAAGCATGGTGGACTACGATCAGCCCTCAGGCGCACGTAAACCCCAAGGCCGGATCAGTCTCCGGAATCTCTCCTTTCGCTACAACCAGGATAGCCCCCTGCTGCTGAAAGGACTCAACCTCTCCCTGCAGGCAGGTGACTCGGTGGCCATCTCCGGAGGATCGGGGAGCGGCAAGACCACCCTGCTCCACCTCCTGACCGGACTGCTCGCCCCTACGGAAGGTTCCATCTCCATTGATGACGCCCCCCTCTCCCATCTCAGCCCCTCTCTCTTGAGCAGCCACATAGGTTACCTCCCTGAAAAGGGGGCCATATTCAACGGAACCATCAGGGAGAACCTGACCTTCTTTGGCCATACCAACGAAGAAGACGCCATGAATGCGGCAGCCTTCCTCAGGATTGACCAGGCCGTTGCCCTCCTCCCGGAAGGCTATGAAACCCTCCTCTCAGACAGCGTCAACGACCCCATCCCCCCGGGACTGAAGCAGCGTATTGCCATCGCCCGGGTCCTGGCCAACAAACCCAGGGTAATCCTCTTTGACAACGCCGACCGCGGCCTGGACAAGAAGGGCTACAACATCATCTTTTCCGTGTTGGGTCGCCTCAAGCCGCGCACCGTGCTCCTGATCGTCTCTGATGACCGCAACATCCTGCGCCTGGCCGACCGGGAATATTTCCTCCACCAGGGTACCCTGCTGGAATCCGCCCCTGCAGACTCGAAGATCCACAGCATACTCCCTTTCCGTGAGTTCTCGGCATGAGTAATGAGGCAAAATTCATTACCCAGGCCCGCCGGCTTCGCGCCGCTCTGGAGCCGGCAAAATGGCTTGGCCTTGAGCGGGTGTCCGAACATGCCACCGCCCTGACCTACCTGCTGAGCAGCCTGAACTGGCAGGGAAAGATCGGCAAGATCTGCGAAGCCCTTCCCCATATGCCAGGAGAACTGGACAGGGTTGACCTACTCAACACCATGATCAACCTGGGCTATCATGCCCGCTCCACGGAGATCAGCCTGCACAACTTTGACCCCCGGTTGAGCCCCTGTCTCTTTGTGAACCGGGACCGTGACGAGCGCCCCCTGGTCCTGATCCCGGCACCCGAGAGCATGGGGGCCAAGGCCATGGATCCGCTCACGGAGAGCACCATCGATCTCCATCAGCTGCCCAACTATAAGGGGACGGTCTACATCTTTGAGCCTCTCACCACAGAGCTGGCCAAACAGAACATTATCTCCTCTAATGTGGGGGAGCGTGCCCTGACCTGGTTCAGGAACCTGATCCGCCGCTTTGACGCCATCCTTATCCAGAGCTTTGCGGTGAGCTTCCTGATCAACACCCTGGCCCTGGCCTCATCGCTCTTTGTGATGGTGGTCTACGACAAGGTCATCGGCAGTCGCTCCGTGGACACCCTCCAATACCTGGCCATGGGAGCCATCCTGGCCATGACCGTCGAAGCACTGCTCCGCTACCTTCGAGCGCGCAGCCTGGCCTACTTCGGCGTCCGCCTGGATGCCATCACCAGCCAGGCAGTGTTTGAGCGCCTCCTCTTTCTGCCGCCCAGACTGATTGAGGGCTCCTCCATACCCTCCCAGGTTGCCAGGATGAAAGACTTTGACTCCATCCGGGATTTCTTCTCCAGTCCCACCGGCATCAGTGTGCTGGAGCTCCCCTTTACCCTGATTTTCCTCGCCACCATCGCCGTCATCGGCGGACCGTTGGCCCTGATCCCTCTGGTTCTCGCCGGCTGCTATGCCCTCCTCGCCCTGATCATGCTCCCCCGGATCCAGGCCAGCACGGAAAGGGGGGCCTCGACCATGGTCCGCAAACAGGCCCTGCTGGTGGAAACCATGCAGAAGAACCGGATGATCAAGGCCCACGGACTGGGTGACACCTGGTGGCAACGCTTTCATGAACTCTCAGGAGAAGCCGCCATCACCAGCTTTGCCTCGGCCTTCCAGTCTTCCCTGATCGAGGCCTTTGCCTACGGCCTCTCCATCCTGGCCGGGGTGGTGACCCTCACCTTCGGCATCTGGCTGGCCTGGCAGGGCCAGATTACCACAGGAGGGTTGATTGCCTCGATGATGCTGGTCTGGCGCATCCTGACCCCCATGCAGACCCTCTGCAACTCCCTGGTCCGGCTGCGCTATATCTTCCGCAGCATCCAACAGGTCCACAAGCTGATCAAGACGCCCCCTGAGGGCAAGCTGGTTGATTTCTCCAAAGACACCACCCTGCTCAGGGGCAGGATCACCTTCAGCGGGGTCGGCCTTCGCTATAGCGGTGAACGCAGTCCGGTTATCTCCGGCCTGAGCCTGGAGATCCAACCGGGTGAAATCGTCGCCATTACCGGTGGTTCGGGCACAGGAAAAAGCAGCGTCCTCAAACTCGTCAACGGGCTCTACACCCCTCAGATCGGTTCGATCCTCATTGACGGCCTGGACATTCGCCAACGCGACCCCATTGACCTGCGCAAAAACATCTCCTATGTCCCCCAGATGGTGGAACTCTTTCACGGCACCATTGAAAAGAATCTCCGCATGGTCCAACCGGATGCCAGCGACGAAGAGCTGCGTGATGCCCTGGTCTGGGCAGGGGCCCTGGAAGAGACCCTGAGTCTGCCCAAGGGGCTCAACACCTTTATCGGAGACTATCGCTCAGAACAGCTGTCCTCAAGTTTTGCCTTCCAGCTCACCCTGGCGCGGGGCTATCTCCGCAAGGCCGCCATCATGCTCTTTGACGAGTTTCCTTCGGCGGTCCAGAACGATACCACCGGTGCCTTATTCCGGGAATACCTCCAAAAATTTCGAGGGGACAAGACCATGGTCTTCGTCACCGAATACCAGGAAGACATCCTCCAGGCGGACCGGCTGGTGTATCTGCCCGGCAATGGCCAGGTCTTATCCGGAGCTCCGGCCGAACTGCTCAAGGCCCTGCACAGCTGAAGACGACCATGTCGAGACATCGCACCCCACCTCCCCCTCTGCTGAGCATCAACCATGGCCAAGAAATCTAGAGATAACACCCGTCAGCTCCGCATCCTTTCCCAAGCAGCAATGCTGGAAGAGGCCAGGACCCCCTACCTGGTCCGTACCACCATGCTGATCGTCTGCTTCAGCTTCATCGCCTTCATTGCCTGGGCCTCTTTTACCCAGATCACCGAACGCTCCACCGCTGCTGGCGAGATTGTGCCCTCTGGCTATGTCCAGTCCATCCAGCACCTGGAGGGAGGGATCGTTGAAGAGATCCTGATCCGTGACGACAACAAGGTAGACAAGGGCCAGATCCTGATCAGACTCGAGGGGAGCGCCCTGCTCAGCGACCGGGAACGGACCCAGACCAGACTCCAACTCCTGGAGCTCCAGGCCGCACGGCTGCATTCTTTTCTCAATGACGACCGTGCCATCTATGAGGCTGCCAGCAACAGGCACCAGCAGCTCTCCTCTTCCCAGGGGAAAATCCTGGATGCCATGATCGATGCCCACACCAAAGAAAAGGAGCTGATCCGGAGGCAGATTACCCAGAAGAAAGAACAGTTGAACCTGCTCCAACAGGAGCTGGCCACTGCCCGGAAAAACCTTGAGGTGGTGGAGGCCTCCTTTGCCACCCAGAATCAGCTCTACCAGGAACGGTTGGTCGCGGAGACCACTTACCTGAATGCGGTCCGCGAGTTGAACAACCAACAGGGAAAGGTCGACAGCCTCCAGATTAAACTCCTCCAGGCCAAAGACCTGATCAACGAATACGAGATACGGCTCCAATCGTCTATCTCAACCGCCAAAAATATGGCCCTGCAACAACTGGGAGAGGTTGAGCAGGAACTGGCCGAGAGCAAGGAACTCTACGAAAAACTCAGCAACCAGGTCAGGCGACTCGCTCTTCGCGCCCCCACCGAAGGGATCGTCAAGGGCCTGAGCGTGCACACGGTGGGAGGGGTGATCGCCCCGGGGAGCCAACTCATGGAGATCGTCCCCACCAGCGGAGAGCTCCTGGCCGAGATCAAGATTTCCCCAAGCGATATCGGCCATATCAAAGTCGGCGATCCGGCCATCATCAAGATCACCTCGTACGACTTCACCCGTTACGGAGCCATTGACGGTTCCATCAGCGGATTATCGGCAACGACCTTTACCGACGAGCAGAGAAGAAGCTACTACAAGGGCATGGTCACCCTTGACAAGGATTACCTGGGTAACACCCCGGGAAAAAACCGAATATTGCCTGGAATGATCGTCAACGCCGACATCATTACCGGTGAGAAGAGCCTGCTGGAATACTTCCTCAAGCCGATCCACAAGGCCCTGAACTCAGCCTTTATCGAACGATAAATATACTTTCACGATCAAGAAATCATGACTGCAGACAACAGACACCTCCAAGCCGCCGATACCCTTACCCCCACCATTCTCGCCGTGGATGACAATCCCACGGCCCTGCACCTGTTGGTCTCCATTCTTCAAAAACAACCCTACAGGGTGATTACAGCCACCAATGGCCTCGAGGCCATGGAGGTACTCGAGCAACAGGGCAACAACATCGACGCCATCCTCCTGGATCGGATGATGCCGGAGATGGACGGCATGGAAGTCACCAAAAAGGTGCTCAGCAATAAAAAGTTGAAATATATCCCCATCATCATGCAGACGGCTGCGGACAAGCCCGATGAAATCAGTGAGGGGATCAAGGCCGGGGTCTTTTACTACCTGACCAAACCCATCGAACGGAAGACTCTGCTCTCCATCGTCTCCTCGGCGGTCAAGGAGATCAAACAACGAAGGGCCCTGAAAAAGGAGATGGAGCGTCATCGCCTGAGCTTTGGCCTGCTTGAAGTGTTGAAAGGGAGTTGCCGCACCCTTGACGAAGCCGAGAGCATGTCCTCCTTTCTGGCGAACTGCTTTCCCGATGCAGAGCGAGCCTTGACCGGGATCTCGGAGCTGCTGTTCAATGCCATCGAGCATGGCAACCTGGGCATTGATTATGACCAGAAAACCGAGCTGATGGACAGCAACAGCTGGCGGGACGAGGTTGAACGCCGCCTCGCCCTGCCTGAATATACAGCAAAAAAAGCCACCGTTATCTTTGAACGCAAAGGAGACAGCTACTACCTGCAGATCACCGACCAGGGTAAGGGCTTCAACTGGAAGAGTTTCATGGAGTTTGATCCATCCCGCGCCTCCCATAACCACGGCCGGGGCATTGCCATGGCCAACATCATCGCCTTTGACCGGGTCATCTATAACGAGGCCGGCAACCAGGTAACGGCGATCATGAAAAAACAAAAAAAGAGCGATGACTACTGGGGATAAGCCGAACCAAGGTTCCAGTTATTTCGTTACCGTAACTGGAATCCTGGTTTTGTAATCAAGAATGGTCTGCTCTGGCCCCAGAGCACTCTCCCCGGCGCTCACGCCAACTGCCAGGCTGTAGTTACAGGCGAGCTTGAGAGCTTGCCCCCTCTTCTCGTCTCCGGATTGCGACACAAACTTTAACAACGGAACATCAAGCTCATGACTACGGCACCTTTCCTCCCATGCCCGGGTCTTGAGCGAAAAATATCGTTTTTCTACGTACCCTGCAGTCTAGCCAGCCACTCACAGTAAAAGGAACAGTTGTTGCATCGCTACCAGGGTACGGCACAGTGCGCCTTTTCCCCATGACCGGTCTCCAGCGTTCCTCTTTGCCTCCCGGAACAGCTGGGCCCCCTTGGCGTACAACCCAGCTGTCTCCCACTCCTTTTTCTACGGTGCAAGCATGTCTGACTCCAAACTCACCTCCAGACACCACCCCACCCCAGAGAGCGACCCCTCGGCGGCATGGCTGGAAGGCTCGATTGATGAAACAAGCGAAGAACAACGCCGGTTAAGGGCAAAAAACTGGAAGACCACTGCCCAGCAGGCTGATGACCACTCAAGCCAGGGTAATATCCACCTGGGAACAGACACGAATCAGGAGTTCCTCCGTCCCGGTCAGCAAGAAAATGGTCCCAGCTCCCTGAGGATAGACCCCGACTCCCCACTGCCAGGGATCCTGCCCATTAGGACGGCCAGCGGCAAGGTGCCCCCCGGCAGTTCCCAGGAAGAACAGCCTGAAACGGCAGGACGAGCGGAAGCGCAAGAGCCTGCCCTCCCCCCTGGTGGCTCCGGCAACAGCACCTTTTCCCTGGCTGAAACAGCCACGGTGCCGGAGACGGAAGAACAGACAACAGCAATCCCTGCTTCTCACCGGGATGGCAGGGGCAGAAAGAGCGAGCAACTGGGGCGAGATCAAGAAGAGAGCTCTCCAGTTCAACAGGAGCAGCCTGTTCCCGCAGAGACTGCAGAGACCGCAGCGATCCCGGCAGCCGCCTCCAGTGAGGCAACGGTTGCAGCCGGGCCCCAGGGCGTGACTGCACCAGCAGCCCCCCTCCCTTCCCAGGATCCTGCTGATGTTCCCCCAGACGATCCGGAAACGCAAGAGGCCCCTCTCCCCCAGCAAGCGGCTGCCATCAGCGGTACGGGTGGCCAACTCAGTGAAGACCAACAGACAACTCTCGAGGGGCAGCTCCGCATAGACGATCCCAATCCCGGGGAGGGCTTCTTTCAACCGGTAAACATTGTTGGCGAGTATGGCACCTTTGCGCTCAGCAAGAGCGGATCCTGGAGCTATAGCCTGGATAATGAGCAACAAAAGGTACAGCAACTTGCCGAGGGACAGGTCGTCATCGATACAATCACGGTCTCCTCCAGCGACGGCACCAGTCATCATCTGGATATGTCGATCCAAGGACGCAACGATAGCCCTACCCTGGAGATCGTTTCCCAGGCAAGCGTGGACGAAGACGGATCAAAGCAGATCTCCTTTACTGCCAGCGACCTGGAGGGGACGGTCGACACCCAGGCAACCGCCCAACATGGCGCAATTCTCGTCGACCAGGACGGCACCATCACCTACACCCCAGACAGCGACTACAGCGGCAGCGATCAGATCACCGTCACCAGCAGCGACCAGAGCGGCGCACAGGTCATCAAGTCCGTGGCCATCACCGTCAACGAGGTCAACGACCCGCCCACCCTGGAGATCCTCTCCCAGGCAAGCGTCGACGAAGACGGCTCCAAGCAGATCTCCTTTACTGCCAGCGACCTGGAGGGGGCGGTCAACACCCAGGCAACCGCCCAACATGGCGCAATTCTCGTCGATCAGGACGGCACCATCACCTACACCCCAGAGAGCGACTACAGCGGCAGCGATCAGATCACCGTCACCAGCAGCGACCAGAGCGGCGCACAGGTCATCAAGTCCGTGGCCATCACCGTCAACGAGGTCAACGACCCGCCCACCCTGGAGATCCTCTCCCAGGCAAGCGTCGACCAAAACGGCTCCAAGCAGATCTCCTTTACTGCCAGCGACCTGGAGGGGACGGTCAACACCCAGGCAACGGCCCAACATGGCGCAATCCTCGTCGACCAGGACGGCACCATCACCTATACCCCAGAGAGCGACTACAGCGGCAGCGATCAGATCACCGTCACCAGCAGCGATGAGAACGGCGCTGAGGTGGTCAAATCCGTGGTCGTCACCGTCAACGAGGTCAATGACCCGCCTACCCTGGAGATCATCACCGCCCCGCTCCTTGAGGTCAACCTTGGGGCGAGCAGGACCACCACTCCACCCAGCCAATCCTTTCACTTCAACTCTGAATCTGCCAACGTCTATACCTTTAACAACGGTGCCTCAACCGAGGATGAGAACGGGGTTCTCAACCTCCAGGCCGGGACCCCGGGTAATAATCTCAACTTCAACAACGACAACCCCATGGGCGTTGCCAGTGCTGGGGAAAAGAAAAAGGACCAGAATTTGATCAACGATGACGAGGCACTGGTCTTGGATTTTGAACAGAATATTGAGCAGACTGAGGTGACCTACCAGCACCTCAAGGGAGAAAGCACCTCCTGGACCGCCTATGACCAGGACGGCCAGGTCGTTGACAGCGGCACCATCCGCGGGCCGGACAACAATGGCGAGCACCAGTTCACCATTACCCCTCAAGACAACTTCCAGTATCTGGCCATTCAAGGAAACAGCGGTGCCAAGGCCAATGGCTTTACCTTGAAAGACGTCAGATTTACCCCAGAGGAGGGTGTTGAATACCCGCTGAACATCGCTTCCACAGCCTTTGAGCAGGCAGAGGCTGACCAGGCAAGCGTCACCATCAGCGACCTCCCCCAGGGAGGCACCCTCTCCCAGGGAACCTGCAACCCGGACGGTTCCTGGACCCTCACCCCGGAGGAGACCGGCGACCTCACCCTGACAGTTCCCAATTCAAACAAGGAAGACTTTGAACTCTCCGTCTCCACCAGTTTCAGCGATGAAAACGGCGAAACCCAGAGGGCAGAGGTAAGCGTCAGCCGGGACGATAGCGGTACCGGGGCTGACGGAGTCCAACTGGGAGCAGGTGCCAACTACCAATCCGGAGAGGGCAATGACCGGATAGAGGTGAGTTCCGGCAGCCAAAATATCGATGGCGGCACGGGCACAGACACGGTGATCTTTCACGGCAATGCCCAGGAGTATTCCCTCACCAAGGGCGACGCATCCCTTACGGTCAGCGACTCCGTGGAAGGCCGAGATGGCCAGGTATCCCTGACCCAGGTTGAAACACTCACCTTTGCCGACCAGGAACTCAGCGTAGCCGACTTTCTGGCAGACCCGCTCACCGCCAACTTCCGTTTCAACGACGCAGACGGAACCTACACCTACAATACCGGCGGCGAAGTCAAGGATGAGGCCCGCCTGATGGGCGACGCCCATCTCGAAGAGGGCGTATTGACCCTGGACGGAGACGGCGATTTTTTAAAGGTCACCTCCTCGACCGATATCAACCTGACTGCAACCAACCAGCGCACCACCTCTATCTGGCTGAAGAGCGAACAGCAAGAGGGGACCATGATGGTCTATGAAGAGGGCGGCGAGCAGGCAGGCTTAAACATCTACATCGATGAGGGCAAACTCTATGTCGGCGGCTACAACAGCAGGAAGGGGGAGCTTGAAGGTGGTTTTATCCTCGCCGAGACCGACAGCGGCGAGCCTTTAGCCATTGCAGATGGGAAATGGCACCATGTTGCCGTCACCCTGAATAGCGATCCCCCCCACAGTACGCAGGGACTGAGAGGCTACCTGGACGGTCAACAGTTCGGCGCCAGCGAGGCAATCGCCCTGGGGATCCACCCTGACCCAACCGGCATCGGCGGGATAAACGGTACAAGCCTCATCCATAACGGAGAGGTCGCTACCGAGGGGATGTTCTTCCATGGCCAGCTCGACGATGCCAGAATTTATGCCGCAGCCCTCGATGAACAGGCCATCCTTGAACTGTACCAAGAACCGCCGGACGGTATCACCATTGGAGCAGATGATGGCGCCGAAAAGTTCAGCAGCGAGGCCCCGGCCCTTGAAACCATCAACATCGAGCTGCCCTCCATAGCGATCGGTGCAGAGGAAGCAGATGCTGCCGCCGGAGTGCAGGCAGAGAGCCAGGAACCCTCTACCGAGAAGCCCACGGCAATCCCATCCCCAGAGCCCGACGGAGCCAACGAGTCTTACAGGGAAGACTCCAATCCTGTTGCCGAGGCCATGGATGAGTCCCTGGGGATAGGAGAATCCCTTAAAGGGGCCATGCCCTCGACACAGTTCGAGCCACCCCTTGCTCCCCAGGAGCATGCGGCCGAAGCCCTCGCCCCAGAGGGAGCCCTGGATCAGCATCTCAGGGAAGAAGAGGACTTCGATCCGGATCTCCCTTCCCTGGAGGGTGAAGAGGGATTGAGTCATGGTGCTGATGCAGCACAAGCTGCCAACAGTTCAGCAGCAGGCGAGGCCCCGGATCAACTCGGCCAGACGGTGTCAATAATCATTCCAGATTCATCACCCCAGGCAGCTGCAGTCGGCCAGGAGCAGTCCGAAGCACTGGAGAGCTACTCGGTGAGCAGTGAGGACCAGGACGCCATGGAGATCCCGGCCATGGACGAGACAGGGGAAACGGCTGAAGCGTCCATGAGTGAGGTTGACGAGATCGGCCTGGGCCATGATGATGCGGCCGCGGTCGAAGATATCCAGGAACCGGCGCAGGCCCCTGAGGAGCTGTCCATGATCTAGCCGGGCAAAGTGCACAGCAGGCAGCGATGTGTACGCTTTCCTATTAAAGCAGTGACAACATCCACAAGTTGCTTTAAAATGGACGGGTTAAGGAAATAGGCCTCGAAACAGGCCATGAATCCCCTTGGTGGCATCATGGCTCCTGGTCTTCACTCAGCTCCGGATACTCGTCCTGATGAAAAAATACCTGATGGCCCTGGTGCTGCTCCCGGCAATCGGTTTCCCGGCGGCAGGCATGAGTGCACCCCTCCTTTCAAAAAACGTCCAGCCGGCTGTCCTGAAAAGCAGCAGGCCACAGCAAAGGGTCCAGGACAACCAGCCCACACCGCAAAGCCCTTCGGTGGATGCAGTGATCGCCGCTTTCACCACCGCCAATGCCCAGGTAGCAGAGCCGCAGATCATAGCCTTCTACCAGGAGTTGTTCACCCGCGCCTACAGCGCGGCCCCGGATATTCAGATAGCCAGAAAGCTGCGCCAACAGAAGAGCCAGCAACGATACACTGCCTGGGCCGAACGGCTTGCGCCCAAGGTGGATGGCCAAATCTCCCAGGTCTGGGAGTTTAATAGCCGCCAGGAGAAGAGCCTTGCGCAGGACCAGACAGCAAGCGAGGATCCCGGGTATCAGGATGGCGAGGAGTACGCAGACTGGAGCTTCAACCTGGATGCCCCCCTCTACCGCAGGGCTCTCGGCGTTCAAGTCAACATTGCCCGCCTTGAAGAGGAGCTCGCCGCCAATAACCTCCAGCTGAAAACCCAGGAACTGGATCTCCGCCTCAGGGAGTTGTTGGGTAACTACCTGGAAAGCAGCTACCGACTGCTCAACCTCTACAACTCGGTTCGCCTTTCCCGTGAGCATGTCGGCAAGATCCAGCGGGGCTATGAGCTCCGAGACCAGACCCGCCTCCAACTCCTCCGGGCCCAGGCCAACCTCAAAGAGCTTGAGGCCAGGCGGGACCTGGATGAACACAACCAGGAGGTCGCCTTTCGGGCCTTACTCGATTTTACCGGCATTCCTGCAACAGACTCGATTTTCGCCAGGCTCAATGCCCTTCTCCAAAAAGAGATCCAGGTAGCCGCTTGCATCAACTCACTGGCAGCCCTGGAGGAGCAGTACCTGCTCATCCAACCCTATGTGGAGTCCATGGACGGAGCAGGCCGGCAACACTATTTTCAAGCCAACAGCCAGCTCTATCGAAAAATCGTCCTTGAGCGTCAGCTGGCAGAACAGCAGGCCACCACCTTTACCCAGGATGAGTACCCGGATCTCTCCATCCAGGCCTTCTATGACCGCCACGACCATAGCCAATTCAGCAAATTCAACGGTGAGGGCAGTGTTGCCCTGGTTCTTTCGGTACCGCTCTTTTCCGGCGGCACCATCTTCAGCTCGACCAAGGCCCAGGCCACGGCCCAACACATTGCCGGAGTTACCCACCATAAAGATCTCAGCGCGACCGTCCATGGCCTTGAAAACAACAAAAAACTCATCTCCAGCCTGCGCAAGGTCTATGCCAGCCAGCAGCTCAACCTGCAACAACAGGAGGAGATCGTGGTCCTCTCGCTGAAATCCTATGCCATCAAACAAACCTCCATGCAAGACCTGTTGACCTCGCAAAACAAGCTCATTGATGCAAAAAATGCCCTGATGCAGACCACCAGCCAGCTGGCTGCCCTGTATCGCCGTTTTGCCTGGGAACTGGGAACCCCCTTCCCTGCACCGGAACTGTTACCGGAACAGTAATCCAGCCACTATCCCTTAAAAATCAGCTGCACTCCCTACTGTCATGAATCTTCAGCATACCCGACCCTTCCCCCGTCTCCTCAGCCTGCTCGCCCTGCTGGCGAGCGCCATTACCGCCGGCCAGATCGGAATGATCCTCGTGCAGGGCGACCCCCTTTGCCTGAACCAAGGCTGCGAGGTGGTCGAACAGCTCACCCGGGTGCCACCACTGTTTTTCAACCTAGCCGGCCTCTTTTTTTTCCAGAGCCTCTACTGGGGTGTTCGCTGGGCCAACAGAGGCTCGGCGATCAGCCAGAAACTTGTACCGCTGCTCCTGCTGGTTGGCGCCTGTACAGAAGGGGTGCTGATCAGCTTTCAACACCTCGTTGCCCAGACCTTCTGCTCCTACTGCCTGCTTATCTTCGCCTGTATCCTCCTGGCAAACCTGCTCTCCGGGGCGCGACATTTCTTTTATGCCCTGGTACTGTTCAGCGGGGTGAGCGCTGCTTTTTTCAGCCTTGAACACACCCCTGCAGCCCAAAAAATCGGCTCATATACAAGCGGGGTCTTTGCCAGCAGGATGGGCACGACCCAGGTACCGGCATCGTACCTGTTTTACTCCACCAGTTGCAGCCACTGTAAAGAGGTAAACGCCTTTCTGGCCAAAGAAGAAGGGCTGAGTGTCCACTTCAACCCCATCGACAACCCTGGCAGCGCCCCGCTTCCCCAGGCCACCCTCCGGGAAAGCTATTCCAGCAGGGCCAACAGGCAGTTTCTGGCCTCACTGGGCCTGGATGAGATTCCGGTTCTCCTGGTACCGGGCGACACGGACTATCGTATAGTGAAGGGGAAAACGGGTATTATCCGGACCCTGAGCGAACTGAGTCAGCAGGCCGAAGCGATGAAGGACAATCCTGAAGAGGACGCTGCTGCCGCGATCAGTCCCTTTACCGGCCTGGAGGAAGAAGAGAACAGCGACGAGGGCTGCACGGTGGGAAGCAGCTGTGAGGAGGAGTCAGAGCTGATTCCTCCCAGCTCTGACCCTTTAAAAAAATTTTAGAGACAAGGGTACCTTGAATAATGAGATTTCCCGATCAAGGTCAAGGCGCGCGATAAATTTTACCGCAGGCATATATCTGATATTCCGAAGATAAAATTTTTTAGTGCAACGCCGAGATTGGAAGAAAAAGCAATTTTTCAAGCTGGCCACAAGATTGAGCATTACTGAGCAGTCAAGGCCTGATCCAGATCCCAGAAGATATCTTCCAGATCCTCCAGGCCGATGCTGAGGCGAATCATCTCTTCCTGGACCCCGGCCTCCAACAACTCTGCCGGGCTCAACTGACTGTGGGTGGTGCTGGCCGGATGGATGGCCAGACTCTTGGCATCCCCGACGTTGGCCACGTGACTGAACAGCTGGAGATGGTCTATGAATCGCCGCCCCGCCTCCACCCCGCCCTGGATACCAAAGGCGATAACGGCCCCTGCTCCCTGGGGGAGATACCTACAGGCCCTGCCATGGTCGGGATGGGAACTCAGCCCGGGATAAGAGACCCAGCTGACCCGAGCATGCCCCTCAAGAAACCTGGCTGTTTCCAGGGCATTGGCAACATGCCTCTCCATCCGCAGGCTCAAGGTCTCTATCCCCTGGACGGTCAACCAGCTGTTAAAGGGCGCCTGTGAAACCCCGATATCACGGAGTACCTGCACCCGGGCCTTGAGGATAAAGGCTGGAGCACCAAGCTCTGCATAGATCAGGCCATGGTAGGAGGGGTCCGGCTCGGTAAAGCTGGAAATCTTGCCGCTCTGCCAATCAAAATTACCGCCATCCACCAAGATTCCGCCGATACTGTTGCCATGACCGTTCAAAAATTTGGTGGTGCTGTGGCTTACGATATTTGCCCCCCATTCCAGAGGACGACAGAGGTAAGGGGTGGCCAGAGTATTATCGATCACCAGAGGAATCTGGACTGCCGCGGCAATGGCTGCAACCTCTTCAAAGGGGAAGACGGTCAGGGCGGGATTGCCCAGGGTCTCTCCATAGATCAACTTGGTATTGGGCTGGATGGCCCGGGCAAAGGATTCGGGATCCCTGGGATCAGCAAAACTGACCGTGATCCCCAGACGGGGAAGGGTATACTGGAGTTGAGTATAGGTGCCCCCATAGAGGCTGTTGCTGCTGACAATATGATCCCCCTGGCCGCAGATGGTCAGGAAGGCCATGACCTGGGCGCCATGTCCGCTTGATGCGGCCAAGGCCCCGACCCCACCCTCCAGATCGGCCAGCCGCTGCTCCAGGACATCTGTGGTCGGGTTCATGATCCGGGTATAGATATTTCCAGCCTCTTTCAGGGCAAAGAGATCCGCAGCATGTTGGCTGTCTTTAAAGGCATACGAGGTGGTCTGGTAGATCGGGACAGCCCTGCTGCCGGTGGCCGGATCCGCCACCTGCCCGGCGTGGAGCTGACGGGTGTTGAATCCTAACTGCCGTTGACGTATTGTCATTCCATTCTCCTGAAAAAAAATCACTATCCTGTACAATAGAGTACGATCTCAACAAGATTACGCTGATACTGATGATTGTCAACCACCGGGCCGCTGGTGTGCCTCTCAATTTCGCCCCAGGGGCATGTCGACTGAGCGGAAACCGCATTGTTTTCTGCTGCCCTTTGCGCTCGCTCCCGCTGCTTGCCCACCGGAATGGTAACCAATGAACAACACGGACAAGGCTTCTCAGCCAGACCTCACCCTCTCAGCCGGAGCCCCGGAAGAGCACCTCTCCGGACCGGCCAGTGCCCCACCCCGCTTCCTCTCTTTTCGCAGCATTCCGCTGAAAATATGTCTGGCCACCCTCCTGTTTGAAAGTGTTTTTCTGCTTCTGCTCGGCATCTACTTTATAGGTGCCTTTAACCGGGAAATTGACCAGGCTGTGGAAAACAAACTGGCGCAACTGAGCATCCTGATGTCGCAACAGGCCCTGAACTACCACAAGGTTGGTGACCTGAAGCTCATGGGCCAGCTGATCCGGGAAGAGGTAACCGAGGCCTTTATCATCAACCCTGACGGCACGGTCCTGTTTACCGCCAATCCGGATAAGCAGGGGAAATCCTATCGCAGCCTGCTCCGTTCCCAGGAGTTAAGCCTGCCTTTTCAGGCATTCAACACCTTCAAGCTGATCCGCTATCAGGACCGGAACAACAACCAGGTGATCGCCAGCCTCGCCCCCCTGACCCTGGAGGATCTCTTTTTCGGCAACCTCTTTATCCGGATCTCCGCCAACCATATCCAGGAAAAAAAGAGCGCGCTCCTCCTGCTCTTTCTGGCCGGCAGCATCATCGTTCTGGCCCTGACCCTCCTTGCCGAGGCAATCTTTATCCACCAGCTGTTCATCCCGCGGATCAAAAAGGCCTCCCTGGCCCTGGCAGAGATCGAACGGAACAGGGCCTTGGGAAACCGAGCCATTCCCACCGGACCCATGGATCAGATCGGGGCCTTTCTCCGCCGGGTCAACACCATGCTTAGCGCCATTGCCGATGCGAATCAGGACCTCAAGAAGCTCAACACCGCCGGTGAACAGCTCGCAGCCACCGTTGATAAAGATCAACTCTATAACACCGCCACAACCATCATCTGCCGTTTCTTTAGGGTCCAACAGGGGGAACTCGACCAGCTGTTTGAAGGGGAACTCGACAAGGTCTCTGCTCAATTTCCAGAGAAAGGCACCATCTCCTCCAATCAGGAAAACACCGGCCTCTACCTTTCCCTGCCCAACCCCAACAACAATGAGGAGATACTCTGGATTAAATTTTCCCGTGAAGACGGAGCCCCGATCGAGGGGGCCGACAACGCGCTCTACCTGGACCATCTCTCCAGTATCCTGAAGAGTGCCATCCGCCGAATCAACGCCTTTGAAAAAATCGCCCTTGCCGAAGAACGGTACCGGGAACTGTTCAGCTCTGCGGTGGAAGGAATCTTCCGAACCACCCCCAGCGGCCGTTTCGAAGTGGTCAACCCTGCCCTGGCGACCATGAGCGGCTATGACTCAGCAGAAGAGATGATCAGCAGCATCGGCAACATTGCCAGCCAGTACTACGCCAAAAGCGCTGACCGTAACGAGGTCTTTAACCTGCTCCTGAAAAAAGAAAAAATCGTTGATAGGGAGACCTTTTTCCGCCGTAAAGACGGCTCTGTTTTTCCTGCTGCGGTCTCCTGCCATTACGTCAAAAACAGCCAGGGAGGGATCGTTGCCGTTGAAGGAAGAATCATCAACATTGAAGAGCGGAAACTCCGGGAAAAAGAAGAACAGAACCGAAAAGCCGCGGAGGCGGTGAGTCGCGCCCAGCTACAGATGGTTGCCCAACTGGAACAGAACGAGCAGAACCTCCAAAAATCCCTGCAGGAGAAAGAGATCCTTTTGCGGGAGATCTACCATCGAACCAAGAACAACATGCTGGTCATCATCTCGATGCTCAAGCTGCAACTCAAAGGAGTCAACGATGAGAACACCCTGCAGATATTCAAAGAAACTGAAAACCGGATTCGAGCCATGTCCCTGGTCCACGAAAAACTCTATCAATCCGAAAGCCTGGTGGCCATTGACCTGGCCGGATACCTGACGGAGATGAGCACGGCCCTGGTCAGGTCGATGTGCATCGATCAACGGATCAAGGTCGTCTGCGAGACCGTACCCGTACCCATCTCCATAGACCATGCCGTCCCTTTGGGGCTGGCGGTCAACGAAATTGTCACCAACTCCCTGAAACACGGATTTCCAGAAAACGGTTCCGGAAAAATCACGCTTCAGCTTTCCATCTCTGCCAACAACATGATACAGTTACGAATACAAGACGACGGCATCGGGCTGCCGGAAAATTTTTCCCTGGAAGAGAGCTCCTCTTTTGGCTTAAAGATTACCCGTAACCTGATCAGCAAACAACTTGGCGGCACCATTACCACCAAGAACAACAGGGGTGCTGAGACCAGAATCTCTTTTCGAGAACCAGAGCGACCACCGCGAATACCCATATCATGAAAAAAACAATCCTGATCGTCGAAGATGAAATCTTAATCGGCATGATGCTCTCGGAAAACATGGAAGATTTCGGCTACACGCCGCTGGAGGTCGCAACCACTGCCGAAGAGGCCCTGGCGGCCGTCCGGGCGAGCCCCCCTGACGCCATCCTGATGGACATCAGCCTCTCCGGGTCCATCGATGGTATCGAAGCTGCGCTCCTGATCAAACAACACGCCGATATCCCTGTCATCTTTTTCACCGGCTACCAGGATCCTCAACTCCTGCAACGTGCAGGAGCCACCCAGCCGGTGGCCATCCTCGACAAACTGGGCCCAGCAGAGGCCATTGAAGAGGTGCTCAACAACCTCTTTTCCTGATCTCCACCTAACCCTTCTCTGCCAAGGCTCCCCCCTGGGAGGCGGAGAAGAACCTGACCCGGCTGCACCTGCAGTGGAGTCACCAGGGCCGCTTCCATCCTTCCCGGACCCGTGCCCCCTGCAGCAGCCCCAAGCAAAGCAGGCACAGCTTGCCTGCTTTTATTTTTCTGCTGGTCTGGTTGCTGCAACGAGGAGATTGAGATCACATTTGTGTGTTATAATGCAGCACAAGTGTTGCATAAAGTGTTGCCTGCCACACTTTATGCAACACTTGTGCTGCCCCGATGCCTCCGCAACCACAACAGCATATGACCCTGGAACAACAACGCATCCAGCTCCTGGAGCACCGCTGCACCCTGCTCCGCTCCATCTCTGAATACAAGCTGGAACATTCGGCGAACAAAGGGGAAGAGGCCATCCTCAAACAGTGCCTCGCCACCCTCATCCAGGATCGGGAATACTGTTGCCTCTGGGTAGCCAGGCGCGACAGCAAGAATTCGCAGCTCTCTGCCGACCACGCTGCCAGCAGAGGCGATCTCAGCGAGGAGGAGAGCCTCGCCCTGATCAGAGAGAGCCTGGGCCTTGACCAGGAAAGCAACAACGCACTCCAGGCCCTGAACAACGGCAAGCCGGTGATCACCAACCAGCTGACCGCCTCTGCTGCCCCGAAGTCCCTTGCTCCCCTCATCGAGAAGACCGGCACCAGAAGTTCGATCTCCTGGCCCCTGCTCTACAGCAGCCACGAATACGGAGTCCTCACCATCCACTCCACCAACCCCCAGGGCTTCCAGGGCCCGGAACTGGATTTTATCGCCAACGTGATCGCAGACATCTCCCTGGCACTGCACGTTGATCAGACCAGCCAGCGTCTCCGCACTGAACGCGATTTCAACTCCGAGATCATCGACACGGTCCAGGCCCTGCTGGTCTCCCTCTCTCCCTGCGGCAACATCCTCACCTTTAACCAGAGAGCCCAGGAAATCAGCGGCTACAGCGAGCAGGAGGTCAAGGGGAAATACTGGGTTGACGTGCTCATCGCCCCTGAAATACGGATCAAGAAGCAGGCTGAATTTTCAGGACTTCTCCAGAAAAACGGCCCGGACATGAATTTCCAGACAGCGCTGCAGACCAAAAGAGGCCGAAACCGGATCATCAACTGGCATGGTTCCTTTCAGCCCCAGTTCAGCCAGGGCAAGATCGGCCTGGTCCTCTTTGGCATTGATGTCACCAGCAGTATGAAGGCAGACCAGGAACGGGCCAATGCCCTGGCCAAATGGAACAACATCTTCAGCGCCATGCAGGACCCGGCCCTGGTGGTGGCAGAAGACGGTCTCATCCTCGACATCAATCCGGCAACCGCTGTCTCCGCCAAGAAATCCCGCTCCGAGATCATCGGCAGAGGGGTCTGCGAGATCCTCCACGGCGGCAGGTCACCCGGCGCAACCTGCCCCCTGGAGACCATTCTCAAGGATAAAACCAAGCGGGTCTTTGAGACCGAACTGCGCGGACTGCAGGGTAACTACATGATGACCATCAGCCCCCTGAAGAAATACAGGGGAAAATCCGGAGTCACCCTGCTGATGGCCCGGGATCTGACCGAAGAGCAGCTGATGAAGGCTGAGGCCCTGCGGGCTGCCCAACTGGCCTCGGTAGGTGAACTCGCCGCCGGAGTTGCCCATGAAATCAACAACCCCATCAACGGCATCATCAACTATGCCCAGATCCTCAAGGACACCCTTTCGGATCAGGAACCCCGCCGTTTCCTTGACCGCATCATTAAAGAGGGAAAACGGATCGCCGGCATCACCAAGAATCTCCTTGATTTTTCCAGAAAGCGGGAAGAGGCGCCTGAACCGGTGCAAGTCGTACAGCTGCTCCGCCACTGTATCGAACTGATCGACCACCAGTTCGCCCTGGACGGCATCAAGATCGAGCAGAACTATGAGCAGAAGCTGCCTGAAATCATCTGCAACCCCCAACAGATGCAACAGGTTTTCCTCAACATCTTCAGCAATGCCCGCTACGCCGTCAACCAACGTCACAGCAACGGAGAGGGCTCCGAAAAGAAACTCGCCATCACGGCCGGCCCGAGCTGGATCAAAGGCCGCGAGTACGTGAAGATTGGTATTACCGATAATGGCACCGGCATTGAACATGAAATCATAGACCGGGTCATGGACCCTTTTTTCTCTACCAAAACCAGCGGCGAGGGCACGGGACTGGGGTTGAGCATCAGCCAGAGCCTGGTCCGGGACAACAACGGCATCTTCCGCATTCAAAGCGTCCTGGGCCGTTACACCACCCTCTACATCAACCTCCCCACGGTACGCTCGGAGCGAGAATCCCATGTCGACTCAGTTAAAAATTAGCCTCCAGTTGGTCGCGGTCTTCTCCCTAGCCGCCCTGGCCCTCTTCCATATGGACCAACAACTCCTCCACAGCGGCATGATCGCCGGCGGCAAGCGCTTACCCTACGCCCTGCTCTCGGCATTGACCATGGGACTGCTCTTCATTGTAGTGTTTCTGCTCTTCAACGGCTACCGCCAATCCCAGGCTGCAGCGATCCACGCCGTTGAGCAGGAGCTGGAGTCGGCCAACGCCTCCCTGACCGTCACCACCCATGATCTGGAGGAACGGGTGGAACGACGGACCTTTGAGATATCGGTGGCCAACGCCTCCCTGAACCGGGAAATTGCCGAACGCATTCAGGCTGAAGCAGAAACAAAAAAAATAAAACACCAGATGGAACTTATCCTGGATTCGGCGGGAGAGGGTATCTTTGGCCTGGATGCCGAGGGCAACGTGACCTTTGTCAACAAGGCCGCCTCGATCATGCTGGGCTGGGCGCCGGCAGATCTCATCGGTAAATCCCACCACGACCTGGTCCACCACAGCCACACCAACGGCACACCCTATCCCGTTGACGAGTGCCCCATTCACCAGGCCTACCAGGACGGCAAGGTCCACTTCGGATCCGACGAGCTGTTCTGGACCAAGGACGGGGTCGGCTTTCCGGTGGAATACATCAGTACCCCCATCATCGAAAATAAAATTTTTACCGGCGCAGTGGTCGTCTTCCGAGACCTCACCACCTTCCGTTAACGCGCCCCTCCGGCTGCAAGGAGCCCACCATGCCCGACCAACAACCTGCCATCCTGGTCATTGACGACGAGGAAAGTCTTCGCGACACCTTTCAATTTTTTCTGCGTAACCAGGGCTACTCCCCGGTGATCACCGCAGCCTCCTACACCGAGGCAATCGAGGCCATCAATAGCCAGCGCTTTGACCTGATCATCAGCGATATCGTCCTGGGAGGCAGCTCCGGAATCGACTTCCTCCGCTCTATCCGGGAAAAGGGCCTTGACTGCCCGGTGGTCATGATCACCGGTTACCCCAATGTCGAGACCGCCGCCGAGGCGGTCCGCCTGGGCGCCTTTGACTACATCCCGAAACCCGTTGAAAAGGAAACCTTACTCAAGACCGCCAGGCTGGCCCTCCACCAGCAGCACCTGGAGCAGGCCCGCAAGACGGCGGAACAGGAAAAAGAACACTACCGGATTTTTTTAGAGACCGTGTTCAAGAGCGTCACCGACAGCATCGTCACCGTGGATGCCAACCTCCAGATCATGGATATGAACCCTGCTGCCAGGCTGCTGTTCAACGAGCTCCACCCCGAGCAGATGGATAACTTCACCCTGGCCGCCCTCTGTGCAAGGGAGGAGTACACTGCCCTGAAAAACGACCTGCTCCAGGTCTTAAAGAGCGGGGTAGAGATCACCCAACATCGCCTGGAATGTACCACCTCCGCCAACCAGAGCAAGGTACTCTCGGTCTGCACCTCTCCTCTGCACGGAACCGCAGGCAGCCCTGATGGTGCCGTGCTGGTCATCCGGGACATGACCAACCCCGGCCTCCAGGCCATGGGCAAACGCCGTTTTTTCCATGGATTCATCGGCGAAAGCGAAGTGATGCAGGCAGCCTACACCATGATCGAAAATGTGGGCAAGGTGGATATCACCACCCTGATCACCGGTGAATCCGGCACAGGCAAGGAACTCACCGCCGAAGCCCTCCACCTGGAGAGTCACCGCAAGAACAGACCACTGGTCAAGGTGGACTGTACGGCAATCCCGGAGAACCTCCTGGAGAGCGAACTCTTCGGCCACCGCAAAGGCTCGTTCACCGGAGCCGACCGCGACCGGATGGGCCGCATCCTCCAGGCCGACGGCGGCACCCTCTTTCTAGACGAGATCGGCGACATCTCCTCCATGATGCAGCTTCGCCTGCTCCGCTTTCTCCAGGAGTCCACCTTTTACCCGGTGGGCCAGGATACGCCGATCAAGGTCGATGTGCGGGTCATCACCGCCACCAACGTGGATCTCAAGGAAAAGGTGCGATCCGGGGAATTCAGGGAAGACCTCTACTTCCGGCTACGGGTCATCGAAGTCATGCTGCCCCCCTTAAGGGAACGGGGACGGGATATCATCCTCCTGGCTCGACATTTCATCGAAAAGATCGCCCAGAAGATAGGCAAGTCCATCAACGGCATCTCCGACCAGGCCATCCAGGAGATAATGCGCTACCCCTGGCCAGGCAATGTTCGTGAACTCCAACACGTGATGGAACGCGCCTGTGTCCTCTGTAACGGCCCCTCCATTTCAACCAGGGAACTCCCTGCCGAGGTGATCGACTTTACCCCGTACGCCCCCCAACCTTCAGCACCGCAGCCGGACCATGCCAACCATGCCATGGCCGTTCCTGCCCCCCCACCAACAGCCCCCCTGTCCATGGAGGAACGAATCCTGGACACCCTCAGAAAAACCGGAGGCAACAAGGCCAAGGCCGCACGCCTGCTGCAGATTGACCGGACAACCCTGTACCGTAAAATCAAAGAGTTCAACCTGGACCTCTCCCAACTGGAGGCCTGAACCATTGCAACACTTCTGATCCCACACAAGTGTTGCAATGGCACACTTGTGTGGGATCAGGTGTCAATCCTCCCCCCCCCCGCCCCTGCCACCTGAAAAATCCCGAAAAAACAAAGTACTAGAAGACACGACCTCCCGCCGACGCACGCTTCTCTCCAGCAGGGGCTCGCAAAAGCCCTGGTATCGCCATCGATAAAACCTTATGATTTCAAATGGTTAAAAAAAATACCACAACTTTCCCCTGATGGCACTGCCTGTGCAACAGCCCAGGCAAGCCGAACACACCATCATTGAGCCGCTTTCCAGGGATCATCACCTCGAGCCGAGCAGACCTTTATCATGCAGATTCTCCATCCAGAGCCGACAGCAAAGCAGCCTTCTTCTGCATTTCGCTCAGGTGTTCCGGGACAGGTCCCCCCCTCCACATCAGGCCCCCTCGGCCAGCCCCATGGCTGCTCTCCCCCTGGCAGGACAGCATGAAAAATCAGATCCAACTCGGCCTGCTGATCATCACCCTGGCCGCTTTCCTCCTCCTTGGCTACAACGTCTATCTCCGGGAAACGACCCCCCCGACCCAGAGCTACTCCACCTTCCTGCTGGAACTCCGCCAGGGCAACATCGCCAAGGTCCACCTACGCGGTGCCGAGATCACCGGCACAGACCGGATCGGCCGCGCCTTCAGCTCCTACAGTCCTGACCTGGGCGGCCTCTTGCCCCTGCTCCAGGAACAAGAGGTGGAGATCAGCGCAGAACCTGCCGCAGAAACGGGCACAATCACCTTCTTCAAGGTACTGCTGCCGATCTCCATCCTCTATGCTCTCTGGTTGATCTTTCATCGCCGTAAACTGGGGCAGAGATCCGGCCTCGGCCTGGGGGAACGATCCCGCTTTACCCCGGTGCACAGCCAGCGGGTAACCTTTGCCGATGTGGCCGGCATCGCCGAGGCCAAGGTAGAACTCCAGGAGATCATCGAGTTCCTCAAGCTACCGGAAAAATACTCCAAACTCGGGGCAAAGCTCCCCAAGGGGGTGCTGCTCCAGGGCCCTCCCGGTACAGGCAAGACCCTGCTGGCCAAGGCCATTGCCGGCGAGGCTTCGGTCTCCTTCTTCTCCCTGGGCGGCTCAGACTTTGTGGAGATGTTTGTCGGGGTCGGGGCCTCCCGGGTACGGGAACTCTTTGCAGAGGCCAAGAAAAGCGCGCCCTGCATCATCTTTATCGATGAGATTGACGCCATTGGCGGCAAGAGAAGCGGCAACGCCTCCAGCGGCGCCAGTGATGAACGGGAGCAGACCCTCAACGCCCTGCTGGTGGAGATGGATGGCTTCAGCTCCGATGAGGTGGTCATCGTGGTGGCCGCCACCAACCGGCCCGATGTCCTGGATCCGGCCCTGCTCAGACCGGGCCGCTTTGACCGCCAAATCACCATCGGCCTGCCTGACCTGAAGGGACGCAGCAAGATCCTCCAGGTCCATGCCCAGAATGTTGCCGTGGATCCGGAAACCGACCTGACCACCATTGCCCGTTCCATCCCGGGATTCAGTGGTGCCGACATCGCCAACCTGGTCAACGAGGCCGCCCTGATGGCCGGCAGACACAACAAGGCCTCCATCGAGATGGATGACTTTGAAGAGGCCAAAGACAAGATTATCATGGGGATTGCCCGCAAATCCATCGTAGTCAGCGAGCAGGACCGCAGGATCACCGCCTACCACGAGGCCGGTCATGCCATAGTCGGCCTGATGCTGGATGAAACCGATCCTCTCCACAAGATCACCATCATTCCCAGGGGCAGGGCCATGGGCGTCACCCAGCAGCTGCCCCTGGACGACCGGCACACCTACTCTCAGACCTACCTCCTCAACCGGATCAAGACCCTTCTGGGCGGCCGGGCCGCCGAATCACTGGTCTTTAATCGCCTGACCACCGGTGCCAGCAACGACATCAACATCGCCACCGATATTGCCAGCCGGATCGTCTGCGAGTGGGGGATGAGCGAAGCCATCGGCCCGGTGGCCTTTCGCCATGAGCAGGAAGGATTCCTCCAGGAGGGCGGCCAGTTCAAACCCTACAGCGAGATGACAGCCCAACGGCTTGACCAGGAAGTCAACCGGATCCTCCACGACTGTTACGAGACCACCTATGAGTTGCTGAACCAACACAATAAGTTTCTTCATAAATTTGCCGAAGTCCTCCTGCTCAACGAGACCATGGACGCCGAAGAGGCGGACATCGTCTTTCGCAGTTATCTGCGGGAGCAGGAGATGGAACGGAGACTATGCGGGATAAGGAGTGAACACCCAACTCCTTGAATATATCACTTTAACAAGCTGGAGGAATTCCAATGCGCTGTACATTCATGGCAGCTCTATCCATCATGGCCCTGATGGCTATTGGTGCCCTGTACCCCAATCAAACCTTTGCCCTGGATGCCGATGATGCCCCGGAAAGCGTGGAGATCGAGTCGCTTGCGGAGCTGTACCAACCGGTTTCCTTTGACCATGCCCTCCATGTCGAGATGGCGGATTGTGTCGAATGCCACCATCACACCACCGGTCAGCAACCTGTCGACCCCAACTGCCTGCGCTGCCACGCCCAGTCGACAGAGACAGAGAGTATCTCCTGTGAAGCATGTCACTCGGCCAAGCGTTTTTACCCGGAAGACTTGAAAGAGCGCAATCAGCCGGAGTTGTATCACATCGACAAACCTGGCCTGAAAGGCGCCTATCACCTGAACTGTCTGGGATGCCATCAACAACAGGGAGGCCCAACCGGTTGTCAGGATTGCCACGCACTGACAAAACGAGGTGAACAGCTGTTCAAAGTCTCCATTGTCCCAGCGGAGAACGAGTCCGGCCATGACACCCACCAATAAGAACAGGCAAGACCCTGAAAATAACAACCGTGGTGACATTCAATGAAAATCAAGAAATTACTTAATCGCAGGACCTTCCTCAAAGGGAGTCTCGCCGGTTCTGCTGCTGCCGTTTCCCTGAGCCGGAGCCCGGAGGCCAAGGCGGCCACCTTTGAAGGCTACCCTGATTCCATGGGCGTGCTGGTCGATCTTTCCCGCTGCGTCGGCTGCCGAAGCTGTGAAGCCGCCTGTAACGAAGAACAACAGCTGCCGCTCCCGGAAAAGCCCTTTAACGACTTTTCGGTCTTTGACGAACTGCATCATGGCCAGAAACGGCGCACCGATGAGACCCGTTACACCGTGGTCAACAGGTACGAGGTTCCCGGCCTGGACCACCCGCTCTTTCACAAGGTCCAGTGCAACCATTGCCAGGAGCCCGCCTGCCTGACCTCCTGCTTTGTCAACGCCTACACCAAGACCCCCGAGGGCGCAGTTATCTATGACCCCAAGGTCTGCGTCGGCTGCCGAACCTGTATGGTGGCCTGCCCATTCTACATCCCCACCTTCAGGTACTCCAGCGCCTTTCAGCCGCGGATCATGAAGTGTATCTTCTGTTACGATACCCGCCTGAAAGAGGGCAAGCCGCCGGCATGTGTCGAGGCCTGTCCCCAGGAGGCCCTGACCTTCGGCCGTCGCCAGGAGATGATCCGGGTCGGCCGCCAGCGGATTCGCGAGAACCAGGGCCGCTACGTGGATCACATCTATGGCGAGCACGAAGCCGGCGGCACGGCCTGGATGTACCTCTCACCGGTGGAGTTTGAAGAGGCCGGTTTCGACACCTCGGTTCCCAAGGAACCGATCCTTAACTATGTCAAAGATTTTCTGTCTATTGTTCCCATGGTTCTGACCATCTGGCCCGCCCTATTTGCAGGTATTCATCTGCTGGCAACACGGAAAGACGGCATAAAAAAACAGCAGCAAACAGAGGGGGAAGCTGAAAAATGAAATCCATCGCTACTACTTCCCAGGAGATACCCATCGACGATCATGCGCGCGTTGACGGCTCTTCCTGGGCACTGAAAGACAAACTCTGGTTAGGCCTGAGTCGTGAAGAGTATAAGGCCATGATTGTCCGCAATCCCGTCAACTGGGCGCTGTTTATCATCCTGGCCATTGGGATCCCCCTGACCATCATGCGTTACTTCGGCGGCCTGGATACGGTCACCAACGCCTCCAATGAGTACCCCTGGGGGCTCTTCCTGGGATTCGGCCTCTTTGGGATGGTGCCGCTCTCGGCCTCCGGCTTCCTCCTGGGCACCACGGTGGAGATCTTCGGGCGCAAGGATTTCGTACCCATCGAACGGCTGGCCCTGCTCAACGGCCTGTTGGGCTACTTCTTTGCCGTGATCTACCTGGAGGTTGACCTGGGCATGCCCTGGCGTCTCCCCTACCCCATGTTTGTCTCCCTGGGACCGGCAGCGGTGCTCTTCCTGGTGGCCTGGCATGTGGCCACCTATCTCTCGGTGCAGGTCGCCGAGATCCTGCCCGCCCTCTTTGAGTGGATCGGCTGGCTCAAGGGAAAGCGCTGGATCAAGTCCATCACCATTGGCCTGACTATTGCCGGGATCATTCTCTCCACCCTCCACCAGGGAGCCCTGGGTGCCCTCTTCACCTATGCACCCACCAAGATCCATCCCCTCTGGATCTCGACCAACTTTATATGGATCCACTTCTTCTGCTCCGCCATCTTTGCCGGGCTCTCCATGGTGATCATTGTCAGCACCATGTGTAAAAATTTCATGACCTGGCGCTGTGACGACCGTTTTCTGAGCAACCTGGACCGGATCACCATCGGCCTGGGCAAGGGTTGTGCCTATGCAATGATCACCTACCTGGTGATCAAAGTGGTGGCCATCGCCCACGACAACGAATGGATCTACCTGTTGACCGGCTGGGGTCAATACTACCTGGCTGAGCTGGGCCTGGGCGTGGTTCTGCCCCTGCTGCTCTTCTCCTTTGGGGTGAAGAACCAGAAGGCCGGGATCATCCGTCTGGCCGCCTTCATCGCTGTGGCAGGCATTGTCTGGAACCGGCTGAACACGGCCCTGATCTGCTTCAACTGGAAGCTCTACCAGGAGATCCCCCGCTGGCAGGAGGTCTGGATAACCCTCACCGTCTTTGCCATCTACTTCATGGTCTACCGCTTCATCCTCTATCGACTGCCCATTCTCTATGAATGGAAAGGCGATAAATAAAGCTCTGGACGGGGAAGGATCGCTGTGGCGATTCTTCCCCCTCATCCCTAACCGGAGGTTACTGTGGAGGGCCGCGCCAGCCAGCATTCGCTCACTCAACTCATCTCATCCCTGCCCCTGAAACGTTTCTTTCCGGCGGTAACAGGCTGTATCTTTATCCTCTTCATGGTCGTCCTGGCCTTGGGCGCACGCCAGTACCTGCTCTACCAACAGTGCAGCCAGGCCGTAGAGGCCAGCGACCGCCTCCTCTTCAACTACACGGCCCTGCAAAAATATATCAGTGAGTCCCTGGTCAGCGATACCCAGATGAACCTCAGCCGGCTCAGGGACGAGCTCAACACCCTCAACACCAGCACCAACAGCCTGCGCAAGTCAATCCTGATCAAGGACGCCCTCAAGAGTTCCCTGGTTTCCCGCAACGAGCTGGTCACCCTACTCACCGATCTGCAGAAGCTGGAGGATCAGAAAACGCGCCCACTCCAGAGCCAACTTGCCCTGATCAAAAAGCTGAATACCGTCTCCCAGAGGCTTCAGGACTTCCGTCTCTCCCTCAGCGACCATACCCAGGCCATTCTCCAGGGTTTGCATTCCTTTATCATCGGCATCCTGGCCCTGCTGTTCGTGATCAGCTGCAGCCTCCTCTTTACGATTAATCGCTCCCTGGGCCGTCCATTGACCCGCCTCTGCAGCCTGTTTCAACAGGCCAGATACGGACCGGACCAGAGCCCGACTTCAGCCAAGGCCATCTCCATGGACCGCCTGGTCGTGCAGATCAGGGGACTCCTTGCCGAGCACGACCGGGCGATCGACCTCTTTGCCACCCTGCAGGCCGTCCTGGAACTCGCCGACCACTGTGCCGGGCCGGAGCAATACCAGCAAGAGCTCTGTAACATCCTGACAGCCAACCCTGACTTCTGCTACTGTTGGCTGGCTGAAGCGGATGGACAGGGCCAGCTGCGCCCCTGCTATGGAAGTTGCGGCTCCAGGGGAGATGAGCTGGCGCCTCTGCGCCGCCTGCTGCAGCGCGACCAGCAGCGCGAGGCCATCTGCGCCCCGGCCCTGCAATGTCTGGCAAGCAAGAGCATGGTGCAGCAGGACTTTGACCTTTCCCTGCTCCCTGCAGAGCTGGAGTGCATCCCGGGCAACCAGCCGAGTTCCGGCTCCTGTCTCGCCATCCCCCTCCGGCTGGGGGGGCTGGTCCAAAAAATCGTCCTGCTCTACAGCCCGTTGGAACAAGGGTTCTCCCCCCAATACCTGGACACACTCGGCGTCGCCCTGAACCAGGCCCAGCGACAGCTGCCACAGCCCGGAAATTCTCCAGCGAACCACTCCCCTGCCCCAGGCACGAGTGAGCGGCTGGATACCGAGCACTATCTCTACTCCATTGCCGGAGCGCTCAGTTCAGAGGCAGCCAGCACCATCACCAACCTGGTGAACGGAACCATCAACTATACCCAGCAGCTGATCGACCTTTCAGACAATCGAGATGGCCAGGCAGAGGTTGACAAGGTCCTTGGCAACCTGCTCAGAGAAGAACAGAGGATCGCCTCCCTGGCCCGGAGCATGGTGGTGCTCAGCAAACAGACAGAGCCGCCCCAGCTGCAAGCCATCCAGGCCGACGCCTTTTTCCAGGGACTGCGCAGCCTGCTGGAAAAGCCGCTCCAGGCCCAGGCCATCAGCCTGCAACTCAGCCACAGAGACAATCCGACCCTGCCCATGCCCCCAGGCATCCTCCGCCTGGTCTGCCTCACCCTTGTCCAGTTGGCCCGGCTCTGCTGCACGGCTCAGACCACCACGACACAGAAGTGTATCAGCCTCTGTTGTCTTTCCAATCCAGAGATCCCCTGCATCGATATCCTCCATACCAACTCGGCAGACCAATGGAGCCCGGCCAGGCCGGAACCTTCTCCGGCCTGGCCCTCCCTTGAGCAGTGCACACTACTGATGCAGCAGCACGGCGGCGACCTCATCCACGAACAGCCGCCCCATGGCCCTGCTCGCCTGACCCTGCGTCTTCCCCTCCCATAACCACACCCTGGCCAGATAAACCTAGCCGGGGATGACTCCAGCCGTCCCGATCCGGTCGGCAGGAGGACAGCTTGAAGGGGGAGATCTTTCGCTCAAGGCCAAGACAGGGGGAACAATCCACCTTATCTATCCAACTGATATTCAAGGGATATAACTGTATCCATTGACCGAGACCAAAAGAAGAATCTCTTCAAACACCTCTGCCGCCATCCCCGATCCTCCTGCCTTGGCAAAGCCCGATACCGAACCTGCAACACTTCTGCGCTACACCGACTTCAATCCCACACATTGCAACACATCTGCGGGCAACAGTGTTGCAAGCCACAGTAATGTGGCAGGAGCATAAATCCCTCCAGGTTGGCAGCAGCCTGGAAAAATCACCTCTAAAAACAAAGACTTAAAAGAAAAGCCGCCTTTTATCCGTCCCGAAAACATTCTGGCACCACAGATGCAATTACAAAGGCAAACAGAGCACACCACTACAGTTGACCAGGAAAGGAGGAGACCATGACCACTCAAGTATTGAAAAAAGAAACGACCAACACAGACATCTCCCAGGAAACTTCAAAGTTCTCCTTAATCGCCATCATAACCATGGCCTCTTTGGTCAGCATCTGGTCATTCGTCTGCCTGGCAGCAGGCCTGGCCAACAGCGGCGCCGGCAACATGATCAAGGGATACATCACAACAATTTTCGGATAATAGAGAAAAAGTACCAACATACAACAGTACGAACAGGAGAAGATTCAATGAACGCTCAGGCAAACAAAAAAGTCACCACCGGCATCATCCTTACCCTCAGCGCCATGGTCCTGATCTGGGTCACTGCAGCCTTTATCGGCGCCCTGAATCAGGTCGACTGGCAGGTCGGGGAGTTAATGCGTCAATACATGGTCGCCACAGGGATGATGAATCCCATCCATACCCTGGTGGACTACTACTCCCATATCAAGGGCATCGAATACCTGATCTGCGTGGCCTTCTTTGTAGCCTTCCCGGTATTTGTCAAATACATCAACCATGAGAAGAAGCCGGTTCCGGTCCAGCGATAAACGCTCCTCCGGCAGAGGGCCCTCCCCCCAAAGCGGTCCTCTGCCCCCTCTTCAGTCCCCCCCCCTCTGACAGTCCAGCTCAAAACCAGCCAACTGCTCAGGCAGAAGATACTCAAGGGCATACTCCAGACAGGCCCCACTGGAGACAAAGAGCGCAAACAGTTCTCCATCCAGATGGTGCTCCTGAACCATGACCTCCATGATGGCCAGGGCCTGGGCCAGGGTTTTCGCCTTCTTGTACGGTCGGTCCGAGGCGGTGAGGGCCTCGAAGACATCGGCAATGACCATCATCCTGGCAGGAAGCGAGAGCTCTGCCCCCTTCAAGCCCCGGGGATACCCGCTGCCGTCCATCTTCTCGTGATGGCCGCCGGCTATCTCGGGAACCGCCTGAAGGTGCCTGGGATAGGGCAGCTTGTCCAGCATGATGATGGTCTGGACGATATGATCGTTGATCTGATAGCGCTCCTCAGGACTCAAGGTGCCCCGCCGCACCGAGAGGTTATAAAGCTCTCCTCTATTATAGAGATACTTAGGGGTCTCCAGGCAAAAGCCATGCGCGCCTCCCTGCTCGGCTTGGGCGGAGCCGCTCCGCGGGATGAGATGCTCCTCCTTGTCAGCCAGGAGAAACTCGGTCACCGGCAGCTCTCCGCTGGAGACAGCCTGGAGCCGCTCCAGCTCTTCCCAGCCCAACCCCTGGCAATCATCGATGGTCCGTTGCCAGGTCCGGGCCCCGATCCGGGTCAAGCGCTCAAGATGCTCCGAGGAGAGCCACTCTCCCCCCAGGTTGCAGCGGGCCACAAAGGCAAACTCTTCATCCAGTCGTTGCCACTGCCGCTCCAGCTGCCTCTCCAGGAGCCCTTGCTCACCACCCTGGTACAGTTCCTGCCAGTAGGCCAGCTGGGCATCCCGTTTAAGAACCTCAAAGCGCATCCTGACCTCATGGATGCGATCATAGATGGTCTCCAGCTTGGTGGCCTTATCCACCACGTATTCAGGGGTGGTCACCTTACCGCAGTCGTGGAGCCAGGCAGCGATATGGAGGGCCTCCCACTGTTGCCCATCCAGACGAAAATCAGCAAAGCTCCCCTCCCGGCTCTCACAGGCCTTACGGGCCAGCATCTTTACCAGCACCGGCACCCGCTGGCAGTGGCCCCCGGTATAGGGGGACTTGGCATCGATGGCGCCGGCAAGCACCTGGATAAAGGATTCCAGCAGCTGCTTCTGCATCTTCAGCATCTTCCTGCTCTCCAGGGTCACGGCCGCAAAACCGGAGATAGCCTCTACAAAGGAGGAGTAGTCGACCGCCCCGGGTCCGACTGCGGCATGGGCCTGCTCATGGATCATGACCAGGACACCGACGGCTTCGCCTGAACGGTTATGCAGGGGGATAACAGAGAGGGTCAGGGCCTCATGACCAAGCAGTTGCAAGAGGTCGGCAAACCCTGCCCCGTCTCTGGCGGTAACCCTGATCTCCTCCATTGTACCGCTGAGCAGGGCACGCGCCAGGGGCGAGCCAGCGGCAACAGGGACCTCCCCGAGGCCGGCCACCTCCAGCCCCTGAAGCCGCCGACTCTTGACCACGGCCGGGGTCAGCCGATCAGTCGACTCATCCACCAGGTAGGCCACGGCTGCATCGGCACCACAGATCTGCATGGTTTCGGCGGTGACCGTGGCCAGGAGCGCATCAAAGTCCCCTTCACCGGCCAGGGAATCGATCAGCCGGGTAAACTGGCCGATGGTGGCCTGCATCATCCCCATGGCCCGGCTCAACTCCTGCACCTCCCGGATGGGAGTGCCATTGCTCACCGCGGTGGAAAAATCGAAACGACTGACCCGCTCCGCCGCCTCAACAAGCCCCTGCAGAGAGGTCGCAATCCTCCGGGCCAACAGCCAGGTCAGCACCACGGCTGCCAGGATCAGCACCAGGGCAATCAAGGCTGCCCTGAGCTGAATGGTCACCGCCTGTGCCAACAGCTCCCTTTTCGGAGAGAGCATCACCAAGAAATAGCCAGACTCTTTCAGAAGATTATCCAGCTCACGGACCGCCCCCAACCAGGACTCCCCTTTGTAGCGAAAATCGACCACCCCATCACGGAAGGGGACCGTTTCAGCCACGTAGGAGAGCACCCCGCTATCGAGCTCTCTGAGGCTGGAGAGTTGCGGCTCCTGCCCCTTGACCCGCCTGACCAGTCGGGAGCCATCGTGGTAGGCAACCACCTGCCCCTGTTCCGAGAGCAGTGCGAGTTCAGAGCGCCGGGTTATCCGGTGGCTGGCCAGGGTTTCTGAAAGCTGCATCAGGGTGACATCACCGGCCACCACGGCCCGGGAGAGCGGCGAACGCCGGGCTACGGTGAAGCCCAGCCGGCCGATGAAACGAAACAGATAGGGAGCAGTACCGATCACCCGGCTCTCGGCAATGGCCTGGGTGTACCAGGGGCGCAGCCTGGGGTCATAGCCGGTCTCTTCCGGGGCTGCCCTGCCGACCTCCTCCAAGCCTTCAGAGAACCAGAATCGACGCAGATAGCGCTTACCATCCGCCTCAAGCTCTACCTGATCCACCACCAAGGCGGCTCCCGGAGGCGCATCGAACCTGGAGCGCAGATAGTCGCGGCTCAAGGGACGGACGATGAAGTAGCCACCATCACCGTAGCCCACCTGCAGACCGGAGAGATGGGGGGCCTCCTGGAGGGCCGCCTGAAACATCGGCAAATAACGCAGGCGCTCCTCAAGGTCCACGGCATGGACGACCCCGGTGGCGCTCACCACGATCACCGCAGTGGCTACCGGTTTATAGCTCCCCAGGTAATCGAGGCTTAACTCCCGGCTGATCTGGGAGAACATCTCGTTGGCAGCGCTCACCAACAGCCGCGAGGTTGCCTGGTAGTTATACCAGGCCAGACCACTGCCAAAGAGCGTGATCAAGCCGACAAACAGCGAGGCGATCACCAAATGAAGGCGAACAGAGGCAGGCCGAGGAAACAGGCGCATAAAAACCATACCTTTTTTAGAACAGATTCTGGAAAAACAGCCTTTCTACATTGCCGAACAGTCATTGCTATTGTAGCATAGATACTACTAAAAATTTAAACATCGACTTTTTTTCCCACAATATCGATCCGCTGCAGAGGGGTTCATGACCCGGACCAGGGGCAAGGCCAGTGAGCCGGAAAAGAAAACCGGAACCGAAAGCTCCCCCGCACTCTGCAGCTGAGACAAGAGCCGCCCAATCTCCCACAAACCTGACCCACAGCACCCTGCCATGGCCAAAGAGCAAAAGAAACAACCACCGGAAATCAGCCCCTATGTCTTTCCCTTTATCCTGGCCTGCTTTGGCCTCTGGTGCTTTTATGACGGCTGGTTAAGCAGTGCACCCGAGATGCAGGAGCACCTGCTCTTTAACCGTATCGCCAGCGCCGTCCTGCTCCCCTGGGCTCTGATTGACTTTTACCGCACCCGGAAGCAGGAGCAACAGGCTCGCCGAGAAAAAGAGCGGGGCGGGCATGATGCGCCAGACGAGTAAGCAGCCCCGTGCGGAGCAAGCGCCCGGCACCGGGATGACGACCAACCAGCGCCTGCTGCTGCCCTATATCGCCCCTTACCTGGCCTATGTCCTGATCAGCTCAACCCTGGCAGAGACCATCCCGATTGAGCTCAACTACCTGCTCCGTATAGTCATCACCACGGCCCTGCTGGCCTGGGGCTGGCGCTGGTATATCCCCCTTGTTCAGAAGAAGAGCATCTCCTCCTCGCTGCTTATCGGCACCCTCACCGGCCTGGCAGGATGTGCACTCTGGATCCTCTGCCTGCTGCCCTTCACTGATGCTGCAAGCGCCGCCCCCTGGACGTCCACGGGATTCCTGCTCCGCCTCTCGGCGGCAGGACTGCTGGTGCCGGTGTTTGAAGAGCTTATGATCCATGGCTTCGCCTTCAGGATGGCCCTGCAGTGGGACCAATGCCGCCGACAGGGTCTGGAGGCCCCTCTTCAGGAGGCACTCCACAACCGCTCCATCGACCAGGTCAAACCCGGCCAGTGGTCCTGGATGGCGGTCGCCATCTCGACCCTGGTCTTCGTGAGCGGCCATGCCAGCCAGGAGTGGCCGGCTGCCATTGCCTACGGCCTGCTGATGGCCTGGCTGCTCATTCGCCAAAGAGATCTGCTGGCCTGCATCATCGCCCACGGCATCACCAACATCAGTCTGGCCGGCTACATCGCGGCTACAGGGAGCTGGCAGCTCTGGTAGAAAAGCTCCCACCCGGTCACCCAGCTGCCGATTTCCCTGCCCCCCCTAAAGTCGGCCCTCAATCGATGCCCCCACCTTGACACTGCCGCCAAGCACCTCAAAGATATCACCACCCCCTTTCTCCAGCGCCTCTCCTCCTTAAATCTCCTGCTTAGCCCCCAGGAGAGCGAGGTCTCCCTGGCCACCATCAGCTTTCAGCGTAAAGAGCTGCGCCGCAAAACCAACTCACCAAGACCGGCACCAACCTGCTCCCTTTCCAGCCGGAGAGGCTGTCATTCCTGGTTAATAAAGGGCGATCATTTGATTTTACTTTTTTGCCCCTATATACTCTAAGAAATATCTTTCCTCCTTCCTGCCAACGGCAGCAATCAATGCCCAAGGAAAAAAAATGGTTCAGATTTCCAAACTTTTTCCCCTGAAACACCTTTTCGTCTATACCTTGTTCATGACCCTGTCTGTAACAACGGCACAGGGAAGCAGCGCCGAGGATGTCCTGGACCTGGACCTGGAATCCCTGATGCAGATCCAGATCACCTCGGCGGGCCGCAAGGTCCAGAACCTGAACGAGGTGCCGGCCGCCGCCTATGTCATCGACCAGGAGGCCATCCGCAACTCCGGGGCCACCTCGATCCCAGAGGCCCTGCGGCTGGTCCCGGGCATCCAGGTCGCCCGGATCAGCTCCTCCAAGTGGGCCATCAGCTCCCGCGGCTTCAACTCCACCTTTGCCAACAAGCTGCTGGTCCAGATCGATGGCCGCAGCGTCTACACCCCCTCCTTTTCCGGGGTCTACTGGGATATGCAAACCGTGGTCCTGGAGGATGTAGAACGAATCGAGGTGATCCGCGGCCCCGGCGCCACCCTCTGGGGCGCCAATGCGGTCAACGGGATCATCAACATCATCACCAAACAGGCCTCCGATACCCAGGGGGTGCTGCTCAGCGGCGCTGCAGGCAGCCATGACCGCTTCATGGGCACGGCCCGCTACGGCAACCAGCTCAACGAGGACACCTATGGCCGCTTCTACCTCCATCGCCATGACCAGGCATCCTATCAGTTTGGTGCGGATCAGACAGATGCCGAGGATAACTGGCACACTGCCAGCGGCGGTTTTCGCCTGGACGGCGATCTCGGCCTGGACGACTCCTGGACCCTACAGGGCGACCTCATTGCCAACGAGAACAACCAGCTGGTCTCCCCCTACACCACCCCATACCCTCCCTACCAGAGCGTGGTCCACGACCAGTTCAGCTCCAGCGGCCACAACCTCCTGGGCCGCTGGCAGCATCACTTCTCGGAAAACAACAAACTGACCACCCAGCTCTACTATGACTACACCAACCGGGACGAGATCTACATGGAGCAGACCCACCAGACCCTGGACTTTGACCTGAGCCACCACCTTCAGGTAGGGGAACGCCACGACCTGATCTGGGGCCTGGGCTACCGGAATATCCAGGATGAATTTGACAACACCTTCCAGGTCTCGCTGACCCCGGACTCCCGAACCATCCAACTCTTCAGCGGCTTTCTCCAGGATGAAATCGAGCTGGTGAGAGAGACCTTCTGGCTGACCATCGGCTCCAAACTGGAGCATAACGACTACACCGGCTTCGAAGTCCAGCCCAATATCCGGGCCCTCTGGAAGGCGGACCAGAGCCAGACCTTCTGGGCCTCGGTTGCCCGGGCAGTACGCACCCCCTCCAGGGTGGAGGAGGGGGGACGGATCGTCACCCAGGTTATTCCACCGGCCCCGCCGACCATCCCCTTTCCCGTGCCGGTGGCCATTGTCGGCAACCCTGAATTCACATCCGAAGAGCTGATCGCCTATGAGCTGGGCTACCGTTACTGCGCAGCCAAGGAGTTCTCCCTGGACCTGGCCCTCTTCTATAACGACTATGACCATCTCCAGTCCTACGGCTCCAGCCGCACCATGGATCTGCAGTTCAGCAACGCCATCGAGGGGGATGCCTACGGCCTGGAGCTGACCGCCAAATGGATCCCCAGCCTGTGGCTGGAGACGGAGCTGGGCTACAGCTTTATCCAGCTTGCCATGACCGACGAGCAAAACTATCAATTCGCCCCTGACGAGGTCTACGAAGACTCCAGCCCCCGTCACCAGGTCTCGGCACGGACCCACTTCATCATCGGCGAGCGCCTCCACCTCAACCTCTGGCTGCGCTATGTGGACGAACTCAAAGAGGCCAGCCTGAGCTTTAACAACGAAAAAGAGGTCGACGCCTATCTCAACCTGGACGCCAACATCCGCTGGATCGTCCGGGAGGGCCTGGAGCTGACCCTGGTGGGTCAGAACCTGATCGGCGGCCGACGGGTGGAGTTTGTCTCCGAGTCCTTTACCGCCCCCATCGAGATCGGCCCCTCGGTCTATGCCAAGATCACCTGGGAATATTAAGAGCTGAGCTTGCCCAGTCGACTCTTCTCCATCCTGCTCCTCCTGCTGCTCTCCGCAGGGTTGTCGGCCCCGGCCGGGGCCGACAACCCTGCGGCCGACAAGGTGAAGGCTGCCTACCTCTTCAACTTTGCCAAGTTTATTCACTGGCCCGAGGGGACCTTTGCCCAGGCAACGAGCCCGCTGACCATCGGAGTTCTGGGGGACAGCCGTTTTGCCGCTCAGCTGAACAAACTCCAGGGCAAACGCATCCAGGAGCACCCCATCCTCATCGAGTACTACCCCGACCTTGCCAGTATCGGACAATGCCAGATCCTCTACCTTGCCCCACCTGACCCCGGCCAGATCACCCCTTTCCTGCACAGACTCGCAGGGCAAGCGATCGTCACGGTGGCAGAGGAAAAAAACTTCTCCCAACAGGGCGGGATGATTCAGTTCATCCCGGTGAGGGGGAGGTTACGCTTCATCATCAACCTCAACAGTGCCAAGCAGAGCCGAATACGCATCGACTCCCGCCTGCTCTCCCTGGCCATCGAAGTGATGGAGGCCAAACCATGAGACGCGCTATCCAGGACCTGCCGGTCAAACAAAAACTCAACCTGATTATCTTCAGCGTCTGCACCATCATCCTCCTGCTCTCCTCGGCGGTGGCCATGGTGGGGCAATGGCGTCTCTACCAGTCCAGGGCCTTGCAGGAGCTCAAGGGTCTGGCAAAGATCACCAGCGACAACAGCGCCGCAGCCCTGCTCTTTCAGGACCAGGAGGGACTGCAGCGGATCCTGCAGGCACTCCGCCAGAAAGAGGACATCCTCCAGGCAGCCGTCCTTAACCAGGACCAGACCGTAGTCGCCAGAGAGAACCGCGACCAGACGCTCACCGAACCCTGGTCTGACCCTATCCGCCGGGAGTTATCCCTCCAGGGCTACGCCTTCCACAACAGCCATATCGATATCCTCCAGCCCATCATGGTGGATGGTGAACAGATCGGCTCCCTCTATCTCCAGGCAAGCATGGAGGCACTCTATCAGATGCTGCTCTGGGCAGGGAGCTATGCCCTGATGATTATCATCGGCGGCCTGATCCTGGCCCTGATCCTGGCCGGTCGGCTACACAGCCTGGTCACCCGCCCGGTCCACGACCTGGTGGAGATCATCAGTCAGGTCACCACCAAGAAAGACTACGCCCTCAGAGCCAACTGCGAGTCCCAGGATGAATTCGGCCTGCTCTCTTCGGGCTTCAACGAGATGCTCAGCCGGATCCAGCAGCGGGACGCGGAGTTGGAGGAACAGGTCCGCCAACGCACGGCCCAACTCCAGGAGGCCCGGGACGAGGCCCTGGTCCTGGCCGAACAGGCCCAGGCAGCCAACACTGCCAAGTCCCAGTTCCTGGCCAACATGAGCCATGAGATCCGCACCCCGATGAATGCCATCATCGGCATGTCCAGCCTGGCCTTCAACAGGGCGGTCGAAGATAAACAGCGCAGCCTCCTGCGAACCATCAAGCAGTCGGCGGACAGCCTCTTGGGGATACTCAACGATATCCTCGACTTTTCCAAGATCGAAGCCGGCCAGATGCAACTCAACCCCATGCCCTTTAACCTGCCCACCGTCCTGGAGTCCATCGTCTCCACCCTGAACATGCTGGCCCTGGAAAAAGAAATCACGCTCAGGATAGAGCGGGAAGAGGGACTGGCCGGCTTCTACCTGGGTGACAAGCTTCGCCTCCAGCAGGTCCTGCTCAACCTGGTGGGCAATGCCATCAAGTTCACCCAGAGCGGGACCATTTGCATCAAGGCGGCCAGCCAAAAAGGCGACCACCAGGGACCGTGCCTCCACTTCAGCGTCAGCGATACCGGCATCGGCATCTCCCCGGAAAAACAGGAGACGATCTTTAACAGCTTTGAACAGGCAGACAGCAGCTATGTACGTCAGTTCGGGGGAACCGGCCTGGGCCTGGCCATCTCCAAACAGCTGGTCGGACTGATGGGCGGACGAATCTGGGTGGACAGCCGACTGGGAGAGGGCTCGACCTTCCACTTTACCGTTGGCCTGGAGCCCTATCATCCCCAGGCTCAACAACCCACCCCTGAACGACCGGCAGCGATCGCCGCCCTTCAGGGACTTGAGGTGCTGGTGGCGGACGACAATGAGGTCAACCGGGACCTGGCCTGCATGATCCTGGAAGAGAAGCACCGGGTGAGCACGGCGGAAAACGGCCTGGAGGCCTTGGAGCTGCTGGCCGAAAAGCAGTTTACCCTGATGCTGATGGATGTCCAGATGCCCCTTATGGATGGAATTACCACCACCCAGATCATCCGAAACATCGAACAGGGCCGGCCCTCAGGCCACAAGCTCTCCCCGGATCTGGAGCAGCGACTCTCCGCCCAGCTGACCGACAAGCACCTGCCCATCATTGCCCTGACGGCCCATGCCCTGGGCAGCGACAAGGCACTCTGCCTTGATGCCGGCATGGATGCCTATATCCCCAAGCCCTTTCAACTGGAACAACTGGAGCTCACCTTTAGCGAGGTGCTCCAGGGAGGTCCACCCCTCCCCACCGGGGAGGCGACTCCGGCCTTGCCGGAGCCTGTCAAGGACCCTGCCCAGGCCACGCCGCAGCAGCCGGCCAGCCGGGATGATATCGTCAAGTTTCTTAAATCTTCAGCAAACTTACACGAGGAACAGATCCACCATTTTCTCCAAACCTGCTCCCTCAACATCAACAGCAACCTGGACAGGGCTCTGGAAGCAGCGGCCAAGCAGGCATGGTCGCCCCTGGCTGGAACCCTGCATGCCATCAAGGGCAGCTTACTGCAATGCGGTCTCTTTGCCTGGGCGGAAGAGGCCCAACGACTCTATCAACAGGCCAAGAGCCAACAGATCTCATCCGGGTTCCGGGCCGAGTTGGAAGCACTCGCCCGAGGGGTCGGGACCCTGTTCTCCCTCCACCAGCAGGATCGCCCACGGGAAGCAATGGATGAACCGGCTCAAAATCCTCCGGCCGCCAGGAGGGTGCTTCTCCTCGATGATGATGCGGCAATCCTCCAGATTGCCGCAATCATCATCGAAAACCTGGGCAGCCGGGTGGATACGGTCAGAGACGGGGCAATGGTCGTAGAACGATACCAGCAGGCCTATGAACAACAGCAGCCCTATGACCTGGTGATCCTTGATCTCAATATCCCGGGAGGCATGGGAGGACTGGAAGCCAGCCAGGCCTTGCGGAGCAGACATCCCCAGGCACGGATGGTGGCCTGCAGCGGCGACGGCAAGGACCCGGTCATGCTCAACTACCGGGAACACGGCTTCCTCACCACCCTGAAGAAGCCCTACCAGACCGACGATCTTGACCAGATCTTAAAAAGCTTCAGAGGAGACGCCGCCTCCCCCTAGATCCGTTCCCCGAGCTCCAGGACAAGTTGCTGCTCAACCATCTCCGTCCCCCACTGGCAGCCGGGACGTTCTTCTGCCAGCTGAAAACCAAGGCTCTGATAGAGCCGACGGGAATGATGCAGCCCGGGAAAGGTCCAGAGATAAATACGGCCATAGCCCTTGGCCCGGCAAAAAGAGACCGCCTCGCTCAGCAGCCTCCTGCCCAGCCCCTGCCCCTGGAGTTCCGGGGCCAGGATAAACCAGCGCAGAAAGGCACCCCGGGCCGCGAGATCCCTGGAGTCGATGGCAATGGAGCCTTCCACCCGCCCCTCACTGACCACGGTCCAGAGACGGGCGCGCTCTTCATCGTAACGAGAGATCAACTCACTGAGACCTGCCGCAATCCCCGCCTCAAAGCGCGGCCCCAGGCCCCAGCGGCTGCAGTAGTAATCGGCATGCAGCTCGGTAATCCGCCCTATGGCCCCGGGCAGGTAGCCCTTCAACTCTACGCTCTCCACTCCTTCCTCCACGTCTCTTTCGTCTCACCAACTCGGCTCAACGGCAACAGGCAGCAGCATCCTATGGTTTCACACTCGTCTCCGCCACTGTAGCGATCTGCTCCGAGAAAGACAAGCTCCTGGAGAGAGCAGAGGTGTGCCCTTCCCCATGGCATCTTCAGCCCTTGCAAAGCACTCCGCCGAGCGTTTTTCCCAGATAGCAGGGAGTAAGGTCTTCCTTTAACCAAGCCTCTATATTTTCTAGAGCGGCGGGAAGTTTTAAGCTGATAGTTAGACGGCAAGACTCTGCTCATCCCGTAATCGTCGAGGTTGTATGCAGGTCCTTAAAGAAGGGTGGAGTTTTTCGGAAAAGTGATTACCAACGAACTTCAGCCAACTTTAAGAGGCGCTGTGGCATTGGCGGAGTCCGCATCGCCACGTATGCCAAGCGATCAACCATGGTGTGCAAATCAAACCTCCGGTTGAATCGATAGCAAAACTTTGCAAGATACCGTGGCAGGTGGCGTGGACTCACGTGATGGTACGTTCCATGTAATGCATTTTTAACATTACCGATCATGACATTGACCCATTTAAAAACACCATACTCATCATACCCGTTGTCTGTACGGGAAATAATCGGTTCGTGCTTGCAATCAGCTTTCTTGACAGCGGGGAAACAGTTGAGGCCATCTGATACTACCAACGTTTTAGGGGACAGGTGCTTTTTTGCCCATGCTTTCAGTTCTTGTTTTGTAAATCCAGTCACTCGACTCAGACGCATTTTGACAGGGTGGCCTTTATCGGTGAGTGAAATTGATGCCACAAAGGGTGTTTTACCTGTAGCTCCACGGCCTCGGATCCCGTCATTCTTCTTTCCGCCCCAATATGCGTCGTCAATAACCCAGTTATTACTTTTGTTGAGTAAGTAATTGTTATCGTGTTGTTAATTAACGTGGCGTTAGCAAACTAATATCTTGCCAAATCAACAAGTTAGCTCATTGATGTCAACATGTCCTTCAGGTATGAATCTAACTGACTATTTTAACGATCTTTTCTTTACGAATCGCCTCGGAAAAAGTTACGTAACATTAGCGAGATATCTTAAATCGGAAATTGCTGTCAATAACCACCAGTTCTTTCAGTGGTTGGGTATCATCTCTTTCCTTCATTGCCTGTTGGAGTTTATGTTTTATGCGAAGCGCTGTATTTGCAGATACTCCAAGGGTGCGGCCAAGGTGCAATGAGTAAATGCCAACTTTGGCTTGAGTGACAAGGTATATCGCAAGGAACCAGACTGTAAGCGGTAATTTCGTTGATGCAAATATGGTCCCGGCAGTCAACGATGTTTGAGTATGGCAATAATTGCATTGAAGAACCTTACGAGATGCAATTTGACAGTGCCCCGCATGTCCGCACCTGGGACATACAAAGCCCCGGGGCCATCGGAATGTAAACAGAGCTTGATAGCATTTTTCTTCGTCACCGTACTGAGCAAGAAAATTGGTCAAACTCAAGCCTTTTTGGAACTGAATTGAATTCTTTGCCATGATAATCCCCCGTTTGTTTTGATCTTGGTGGATTATGATATGGTCGGTTAGTCATTTAGTGACTACCCCCCAAAATAAATGTGGCTGAGGATTAGTGGTAATCATTTTCGGAAATGGTTTAATGCCGTTCAAATTCAACAATCAACGCATAAAGAGGCAGCCAATATGGCCCTAAACGAATACCAAGCAGCATTCGTATGAACAATTGATGAGCAAGATGAAGTGTCGGTTAATGTGGCCGCCAAGGACAATACAACCTTGCCAGCCAAGGTTTGTACAACTATTGCCATATAGCTTATTTCTGACGGAAAAGGGCAAGTCATGGCTGCTGTAGAAGGCGTTTGAACTATTGAACCCATCGTCGATATGCCCAAGGATTTTTCAATGGTCAAGCGCAACAACAATCCGCACCCTAAGCTAAGTAACTGCTGGACAATTCGCTAAAAAGACGGAGAGGTAGCAGGGGAAACATAAAAAGAGGGCAGCAGGGCGGTTGAAATACGGACTGTTAACAAATCCGAATCTGAATTGGTTCAATTGCCCCCACCGAGGGTAATAAAACAGCGTTGCGGCAGATCTGGAATCCCGTAAAAGGTGCAGACTTAAACGGAAAAATCAATCTGGGGTGGCTGAGGGGGAGCTGTCCTCTCAGAAAAAGACATTACGGCAAAATCCAGGAACGATAATTTCAAAAGGGAAAACCCCATGTAACCAAACAAAAAAGCACCTAACCCAAAAAAGAGCTAAGTGCTTGATATAAATGGCGCGCCAGGGAGGATTCGAACCCCCGGCCTACGGCTTAGAAGGCCGTTGCTCTATCCAACTGAGCTACTGGCGCACATATTTTTTCCGGAACGGAATGTACCGGGAATTCGCCAGGAAGGCAAGCAAATAGGCAAATAAATTTGCCGGGCCTTCAGGCTCACCAGCAGAGAGGGCCCTGCCGGCCTGATCCGATCTGCTCCGCTCTCCCTACTCCTGGTCTGCCCGCTCCCAGATCGGGCCGGTGGCGGAATCCTGGACCGTGATCCCCTTGCGGAGGAGTTGCTCCCGCACCGAGTCGGCGGCGGTCCAGTCCTTCAACTGCCGGGCCCGCTCACGCTGGTGGATCAGGCGATCGATCTCCGGACTCAGGGGGGACTGCTCAAGCTGGAGGAAGCCCAGCACCTTGTTAATGGAACCCAGCACCTCCAGGATATCGTTTTTCTGCTCCTGATCCAGGTGACTGGACTGGATGACGGGGTTGACCTTTCGCAAGAAGTCAAACAGGGCCCCGATGGCTCCGGAGGTGTTGATATCATCATCCATGGCCTCACTGAAGCGGCTCTCCAGGGCAGAGATATAGGTGGCCACCTGGGGATGGGGCAGCCCCACCGGCAGACAGAGGATCTTGCGGGTAAAGGCATCGATCCGCTTGAGGGCGCTCCTGGCACTCTCCAGACGTTTGTAGGAGAAATGGAGAGGCTTGCGGTAGTGAACACCCAGGAGCATGAAACGCACCTCTCGGCCGCTGTAGCCCCTGTCCAGCACCTCCTGCAGGGTAACACCGTTCTCGGAATCATCGGCCATCTTCTTGCCGTCGCGCAGCAACAGGCCGGAGTGCACCCAGTAGTTGGCCAGGGGCTTGCCGGTCAGGGACTCGGCAATGGCGATCTCGTTCTCATGGTGGGGAAAGACCAGATCCTGGCCTGCGGTATGGATATCTATGGTCTCGCCCAGGTAGCGGGTGGACATGGCCGAACACTCGATATGCCAGCCCGGCCGGACGTTGCCCCAGTCGGTTTCAAAAAAGATCCCCTTCTTCAACTCTGCCAGGGTGGAGCGTTTCAGGAGGGTGAAGTCGCGGGGGTTGTCCTTCTCGTAGTTATCCAGGTCAACAGTCCTGCCCACCCGGATCTTGCTGAGATCGATACCTGAGAGTCGGCCGTACCGCTTGAACTTGGAGATATCAAAGTAGATGGAGCCATGCTTCTCGTAGGCATAGCCCTTGTGGATCAATTCATGGGCGATCTCGATCATATCCTCTACATGATCGGAGGCCAGAGGGTAGCCGGTGGACTCTTCCACACCCAGGATCTCGGCAGCCTTGAGAAACTGATCGATGAAACCGCCGGTATAGGCCTTGAGCTCCATCCCGGCGGCCTCGGCACCGGCGATGGTGTTGTCGTCCAGGTCGGTGAAGTTCATGTAGGACTCCACCGTATACTCCCGGTAGCGCAGGTAACGGGCCATGATATCGGCCACCACAAAACGTCTGAGATGGGCCATGTTGGGCGGGGTATAGGCGGTTGGCCCGCAGGCATAGAGGGTGACCCGCTCCTTGTTGACCGGCTCAAAGCGCTCTTTTTTCCGGGACATGGTGTTGAAGAACTTCAGCTGCGACCCCTGTTCCGCCGTCTTCTTCTGGGGAACAAACAGCGGCGTGCTCAGGTAGCGCTCCCCGCCATCGGGCAGGATGACCACGATATAGCCCTCCTCGAGTTCCTTGGCCCGCTCCATGGCTGCAAAGGCGGCGGCACCGCTGCTCATCCCGGCAAAGATACCCTCTTCGGCGGCCAGCCTGCGGACGGTGGCAAAGGCGTCCTCATCGGCGATGTTGACGATGGCGCTGGGGATGGTCTTATCAAAGATCCCGGGTTTGTAGGACTCCTTCATGTTCTTCAGCCCCTGGATCTTATGGCCCAGGTAGGGCTCCACCGCGATCACCCGTACTTCGGGGTGATGATCCCTGAACCAGCGGGACAAGCCCATGGCCGTACCCGAGGTGCCCAGGGTGACGATGATGTCGCTTACCCGGCCGCCGCTCTGTTCCCAGATCTCTGGTCCGGTGGAGTTATAGTGGGCCTGCCAGTTGGCCTGGTTGTTGAACTGATCGGCCAGGCAGTAGAGATCAGGATGCTCCCGGGCCATGGCATAGGCCTTTTCGATGGCGCCATCGGTGGACCTCTTGGCAGGGGTGAGGATAATCTCGGCACCATAGGCCTGCATGATCAGGCGGCGTTCAATGGAGGCCGACTCGGGCATGATCAACTGGCAGCGGTACTGCTTGGCGGCACAGACCATGGCGATCCCGATCCCGGTATTACCGCTGGTCGCCTCCAGGAGGATCTTGTCACGGGTCAGCTCGCCGCTTCTCTCGGCGGCCTCCACCATGGACAGGGCCACTCGATCCTTGATCGAGCCCCCGGGGTTGCTGGATTCCAGTTTGCCAAAGAGCTGCACCTTGGGGTCGGTACCCAGTCTGGGCAGCTCAACCAAGGGAGTGTTGCCTATCAATTCTGTAATCTTCATGCCATCAAAACCTTAGTGATCCATTCACACGCTATTACTATCATCTTGGATAATTGGCCGCCCTGCCAGACCCGGAGTGAGACTCGAAGCTCTCCTCCGGGAACTCGGCAGAAACGCTACCCGCCGCCAGACGCCAGGTGCCAGACACCTGCAGCACCCGATCCCAACCTCCCCTGCCCTCACACCTCAGACCCATCCGGCCCCTTCGTTACCGTTCGATGTTGGGCAAACAGGCGCCACAGTTTATGGAGGGATCGACGACACTCTTCATCTGCGACCCCGGCGATCAACTGCTTAAAGGCCTCTTCCTTGCCCGGTTCCACCTCCTGAAGCACTGGAGGCTCCTGGGGAGGAGGCGACAGGTCGGGCAGGTCTGGGGGGTACAACTGCAGGCGGATATCATTGACCACCACCTCGGGGAGCAACTCAGCGATCTTGGCCAGCAGTTCGACCTTCCCGTACTGAAGATGCTGCATCCAGGCAGAGTTGGCCACAAAGATCCACAAGACCTCTCCTCGAAAAAACGCAGGATAGGTCACCTGCCAGAGCGGCTCGCCGGCAATGGCCTGCCACCGCTTCACCAGGGTAAACAGGGCCCATTGCCGCTGCCAGCTGTTGTCCTCGTAGATATGTTTCAGATCGTCTGCCAGTGATTGCACGCTAACCTGCCTGTTGCCCTGTGGTGGTTCAAGGAATGCCTGGGGTGTATCGGTCTTGGGCAGTGCCCTTTCCCCCCGCTCAAGGCGTGGAGGGGATACCCCCTGTCAGATAATGCCTGGGCCGACCAGGTCGAGCTTGAAAGAAATACTCTTCCAGAAAAGAGTGGGGCCCAGCCGACATTATATCTCTGAACGGCTAAGTTACCACAATTATCGGTCAGGACAATGAGTACCACGCCCCTGCTCACCCCAAAAAAAACACAAAGCCGACCGGTTGCCACCGCTTGCCTATACCACCATTGCCATCCTGGTGGCAATCATTAAAACCAGGGTCCCTTGCCGGCAGCCCTTGCCCGGCCTCACAGCCGAGCCGGCCGCCTGTTCAGCCCCGGTTCCGGGGCAAGACCGGGAAAGAGCAGAGCACCAATATAAATTCAATATAAAATTAACAATTATACCGTTTGCTTGAGTACGGGTTCTCTGCTAAGATATACCGATCACATACAATTCAATCAGTGCACACACCCAAGGGCGAAACTATGGTACAGCGATTAACCACACTCACCGCCATCCTGACGCTCCTTTTGGTCTCAAGCAGTTCTGCCGAAACCCTTCAAGATGCTGTCCAGGAGATGATCTCGACCAATCCAAATGTCCGCACGGTCGCCTACAATCGACTTGCCAGGGACGAAGAGGTGGTCCAGGCACGCGCCGATTACTTTCCCAAAGTTGACCTCCAGCTTGGCGCAGGCAAGGATTATGTCAACCAGCCATTTGATGAAGACCTCAGTCCGCAGCTGGCCCAGCTCAGCCTCCGCCAGAACGTCTTTGCCGGCCTCTCCACCAAAAACGAGATAGAACGACAGAAGGCCCGGGTCCGCTCGGAGGCCTACATTGTCCGCACCACCGCTGAGAACACCGCCCTGAAGACCTCGCGGGTCTACCTCGAGGTCCTGAAAAACCAGCGAGTGCTTGAACTGGCGGAAGAAAATCTGCTCATCCATCAACGCATCTCGGACCAGATCAAACTGCGCAGCAGCTCCGGAGTGGGCAGCAAGGCGGACATGGATCAGATCCGCAGTCGCCTTACCCTGGCTCAATCCAACCTCATCGTTGGCCAACAGAACCTGCTCGACGCAAAGACCAACTATCTCGCGGTGGTAGGTCACCTGCCTGCAGGTCTCACCCAGCCGGAGATCAACAGGCAGCTGCTGCCCGAAACCATGGAGCAGGCAGAACAGCTGGCCATCGCCAAGCACCCCACCCTCCAGTCAGCCAACGCAGACCTTGATGCCCGCCACTTCCAGGACCAGGTCGCCAAGAGCCCCTTTTACCCCGTCGTCGACCTTGAGCTTGACCAGCTCTATGAGAGTGAGACCAACTACAGCTTTGAAGAACGGGAAGATCTCAGGGCCATGGTTCGACTCCGTTACAACCTCTTCAACGGCTGGCGCGACAAGGCCCGCAAGGCAGAGACCAAGCACCTGATCAATGAGGCCCGTGAGATCCGCAACAATACCCATCGTCAGGTTGTGGAATCGATCCGACTTTCCTGGCAATCCTACCAGGCTGCCTTAAACCGAATCGTCTACCTCAAACAACGGGTCGAATTTGCCACCTCTACAGCAAGCGCCTACAGCCAACAGTGGAACATCGGTAAACGAACCCTGCTCGACGTACTCGACTCCGAGGCAGAGCGAATTGACTCCCTGCAGCAACTGATCGTGGCCCGCTACGACGGTCTCTATGCCCAGTATCGAATCTTAAACGGTACCGGACGAATCGTCCACGCCCTCGACCTCCAGTGGCCAGAAGAGGCGCTCCTGGATGACGAGGAGACCCCAGAGCCCCAAGAAGAGTCCTGAGGAAGCACCCTTCATGGCGGGGGGCAGCGGCGGCCCTCTGTTTTTTCCGACGAGCGTCCTTGAGCATGGCCGGGAAAAACAGAGCAGCCCCAAAGCCCAGGCCCCAGGTCCCAAGCCGAGAGAATGGTTCTCTGTCGACCGTTCCGGCAAGTTCCAGTCACCGGTCCGGGGCTGGTTCGCTTTCAGCACCGCCCCTGCGATGGCTCTCCCTGCTGCTCTTCTCCCTGCTCCTGCTCTCTCTTTTCCCCTACCCGGTCACCACCGAAGAATCCTTTGTTCTTCCTGAAACCACCCTGGCCAGGATTGAACAGCAGTATGGTGTTCAGGCCCGGACCAGGCTTGAGCAGTGGCAGGAGCTGATCCGCAGCAACAGCAAGGGCAAGGACCTGGACATCATCAAAAAGGTGAACCTCTTCTTCAACAGCATCCCCTTTGTCGCCGACAGCCTGCACTGGCAGAAAAAAGACTACTGGGCCACCCCAATCGAGTTTCTGGCCAGCAATGGCGGGGATTGCGAGGACTTTTCCATTGCCAAGTATTTTACCCTCAAGGCAATGGGAGTTGACGAGTCAAAGCTCAACATCACCTATGTCAAGGCCCTGGAGCTCAACCAGGCCCACATGGTTCTGACCTACTTTCCGGCACCGGGAGCAGTCCCGCTGGTAATCGACAACCTGACCAACGCCCTGCTTCCTGCCTCCCAAAGAAAAGATCTCCTCCCCATATACAGTTTCAACGGCACCGGGCTGTGGCTGGCAAAACAACAGGGGCGGGGCAAGATGATCGGCAGCAGCCGTCGATTAAAGCGATGGCAGGATACCCTGGGCCGAATGACCAGGGACTTTCAGTAAGATGAGGCAACCATGACCCTATACCGCCAACTGCTCATATTCGTCATCACCCTGCTCTGCCTGCTCTTTGCCGGGATGTGGGGCGAAAAGCTCTCCTCCACCCGCAACTTTCTCCTCAATCAGATGGAATCACATGCCCAGGACACCGCCACCTCCCTGGGCCTGTCGCTTTCCACCTTTTACAGCGAGATGGACACCCCGGCCATGGAGACGATGATCAATGCGGTCTTTGACCGCGGCTACTATCGCGAGATCAGCCTCAGCGACATGGAACAGAGGGCGATTGTGGCCAGGAGGCTTGATGTCAAGGTGGAAGGGGTCCCCCCCTGGTTCATCCGGATGGTCCCGCTCACCAGCCCAAAGGCCGAAGCCCTGATCATGAACCAATGGCAGCGGGCCGGCACCGTTACGGTCGAGAGCCACCCCGGTTTTGCCTACGGCACCCTCTGGGAGACCACCCTCTCCACCTCACTCTGGTTTGCAGCCGCAATCATCGGCGCCGCCATCCTGGGCGGGATTGGCCTCCACTACCTCCTCCGCCCCCTCACCCGGGTGGAAGAGCAGGCCCTGGGCCTCTGCGAACGCCAATATCAACTCCAAGAACAGATTCCACGCACCAGGGAACTGGCCAGGGTGGTCCGGGCCATGAATACCATGACCGCCAAGGTCCAGGCAATGTTCCGCGAACAGGCCGATGCCGCTGAGCTGCTCTTTCAGCAGACCTACCTGGATCCGTTGACCGGCCTGGGCAACCGACGTTTTATCGAGGGCCAGGTCCTGACCAAGGTCACCGAAAAGACCGCCCCGCTGCAGGGGGCCTTTGTGATCATTCACCTCAAGGGCCTGCAGAGCATCAATGATACCCTGGGGTATGCGGCGGGTGATCGGCTCCTGGAGGAGTTGGCTGGGACCATCCGGGCTGCCTGTGAACAGTACCCCGCTGCAGGGGCACGTCTCGGCGGCTCCGATTTTGCCATACTCCTGGCCAACAGCGATCGAGAACAGGCAGAGGCTATCCTCGCCATGATCCTGGAACAGAGCCGGGAAGGCAGTCTGGCAGGGGGATTACAGACTGAAGTTCCGGTGACGGCAGGCGGGCTCATCTACGAGAGCAACCTGAGTTTCAGCAGGTTGCTGAAGGGGGCTGACGAGGCCCTGCGCTCAGCCATCCACAGCGGCAGCAACCAGGCTCTCCTCAGCGACAGCCTTGGCCGCCAGGGAGCGCTGGCCAAAGGCAGAAGCCAATGGAAAGAGCTCCTTGAGGAAGTCATCTCCGGACGGGAGATTCGCCTCTTTGTCCAGAAGACCGTGCAACCGCGGCTATTGGCGGAAGCGGTACACTTTGAGGTCTTGACCCGGATAGAGGATCGCCAGCAAAACATCCTGCCGGCCGGCCTGTTCATCCCCCTGGCAGAACGATACCAGCTGATCACCCGGCTGGACAGACTGGTCCTTGAAAAAATTCTGGAGCTGCCCAGGTCCCTGTTTCAACCCAGTCGGCTTGCCCTGAACATTTCGCCGACCTCACTGGACGACGATCGCTTTTACCACTGGCTGGTGGACACCCTGCGCTCCCTGCCGGCGGACGGCCCCAGGTTCAACTTTGAATTTGCCGAAATCAGGGCTGTCCGCAGCACCACCAGAATAGGACAGTTCATCGGGGACCTCCAGGGCTCAGGCCATCAGGTGGGTATCGATCATTTCGGCCAGGGCCTGATTCACTTCGGTTATCTCCAGTCGCTGATGCCGGACTACATAAAAATCGACCGGGCCATTACCCACAATATCGATGCCGACAACAGGGATAACGTCTTTTTTATCCGCTCCATCTGCAATGCCGCCCACAGCCTGGACATCCGGGTGATTGTCGAAGGCATCGAGAGGGAAGAACAGCTCCAGGCCCTGCGGTCCATCGCCCTGGATGGGGTACAGGGCTACCACATCCACCGCCCCCGGGCGATACCGCTGGAGACTGTCTAGCAATGAGCTATACCTAAAAGCTCACTTCACTCAACCCCGGGGTCACACCCAAAAAAAATTTTTAAAATATCAGCTGAATTATCAAACATATGCCTGCGATTTTTTCGCGACCCTTGACCTTGAGCGAAATGACTCATTTTTGGCCGGACACCAGCAGGCAGTCGACTCCTAGAGGATATCCGCCACCATCAGGTCGTCCTTGCTCAGGTGCTGCCGTATCCGCTTTCTCTCCCGTATCTTCTCCTGCGCCTCCTGGGGCAGGTCGGTGAACAGGATAATCTTTTTTGAGATCAGCAGGTCAACAAGATCTTCCAGAACCCGGATCAGGCTGTTGTCCGAGAGGGCGAGCATCTGAGAGAGGGCGTCAAGCTCACCAGACTCCTTCAAGAAGGAGAGCACCTCATCATCCAGGAAGGAGACCGGCTCCCTGTCCGCTCCGGCTGTTCCCTGACGTATTGCAACGATTGCACCGTGTTCATCCCGTTCAACAAATAACATAGTACTTCCCAAGCAACTATTGACCATAATGGAGTGGGTATGATTTACTTGATACTAACACAGTCGGACCTGATCAGACAAGATCGCAGACTCTCCCCCTCTTCAGTCCCGGAATAGACCTACAGTTATGAGTGAAACGGAAATTCAAGATCCACCGCCCCAGTGGCTGCCCGAGCATGCCGGTGAGACCACCGACGACCCGCTCACAGATTGCCTGATCCAGCTGACCAAATTATACCACCTGCCCGCCTCCAGAACCTCCCTGCGGGCCGGTTTACCCCTGGTGCATAACAGGCTGAGCGTAGAACTCTTTTCCCGGGCAGCAGAACGCGCCGGCATCTCCTCTCGGGTGGTCAAGCGGCCCCTGACAGAGATCCATAATCTGCACCTGCCGGCGGTGCTCCTCTTGAACGATCACAAGGCCTGCATCCTCACCCAGATCGATCCTGCCGGCGACAGGGCAAGCATCCTCCTGCCCGAGACCGGCATGGGGGAAGAGACCCTGAGCCTGGAGCTGCTCAACAGCTACTATGCCGGCTACACCATCTTTGCCCGCCCCCTTTTCAGGAAAGAACAGCAGGATGCTCCCCAGGAGGCGCCTCGAAAAGACTGGTTCTGGGGCACCTTTTCTTCCTCCTGGCGTATCTACCGGGACGTGCTGCTGGCCTCGTTTCTGATCAACCTATTCGGCCTGGCCGGTCCGTTCTTCACCCTGAACGTCTACGACCGGGTCATCCCCAACCTTGCCTTTGAGACCCTCTGGGTACTGGCCACCGGCATTGGCGTGGTCTACCTCTTCAACCTCCTGATGAAGGGCTTACGGGGCTACTTTGTCGACGAGGCCGGCAAGAAGGCCAACCTCCAGATCTCGGCAGCCCTGCTCCAGAAGGTGATGGGCCTCAAGATGGAGGTCCGCCCGAAATCCATTGGCGGGTTTTCCAAAAACCTGCAGCAATTTGAATCTATCCGGGATTTTATCACCTCTTTTTCGATCACGGCCCTGATTGACCTGCCCTTCATGGGCCTGGGCCTGCTGGCGGTCTGGTACCTGGGCGGAGCGATGGTGTATATCCATCTTGGCGCCATTGCCCTGTTGGCCTTCTATGCCCTGGCCGTGCAGATACCCCTGAAAAAGGCCGTGGAAAAGAGCTTCCAGGCCGCAGCTCAGAAAAATGCCATCCTGGTGGAGGGGCTCTCCGGCCTGGAGACCGTTAAGATGCTGGGGGCGGAGAGTCAGATCCAACGGGCCTGGGAAGAGGCGGTCAGCTATATTGCCAAGTGGAGTGCACGTTCCCGCTTTATCTCCTCCTCGGTCAATCACTTTGCCGACTTCATCCTCAACATGGCGGTGGTCGCGGTGGTGGTTGCCGGGGTCTACCGGATCGCCGGCGGAGAGATGTCCCAGGGCGGACTGATCGCCCTGGTCATCCTTACCCGCCAGGCCATTGCCCCCATGTCCCAGGTGGTCAGCCTGACCACCAGGTTTCACCAGGCCAGGGCGGCACTCGCCACCCTGAACACGATCATGCGCCTGCCGGTTGAACGGCCGCCTGGAAAAACCTTTCTCCACCGCAGCAGCTGCACCGGGAAGCTCTCCCTGGAGAACATCGGCTTCAGCTACCCCGAACAGAGCAGCCAGGCACTCAACAACATCTCTTTCAGCATCGCACCCGGGGAGAAGGTTGCCCTGATCGGGCCAATCGGTTCAGGCAAGACCACCCTGGGCAAGCTGCTCCTGGGCCTCTATGAACCCACCGAAGGTACGGTCTGTGTCGATGACACCGACATCCGCCAGATCGATCCTGCCGAGCTCCGCCGCTTTATCGGCTACGTGCCCCAGGACATCACCCTGTTTCGAGGCACGGTCAAGGAAAATATCGTCCTCGGCTCAACCGGGGTGGACGACCAGACCATCCTCCGTGCGGCCGAACTCGCCGGGGTCACCTCCTTTGTCGGCAAACATGCCAAGGGCTTTGATATGGCTATCGGCGAGCAGGGGCGGGGACTTTCCGGCGGCCAGGGCCAGAGTGTGGCCATTGCCAGAGCCCTGCTCCACGATCCGCCTATCCTGGTCTTTGACGAGCCGAGCAGTTCCATGGATAACCGTTCCGAGTCCAAGCTCAAGGAAAAACTCGACCCCATCCTCCAGGACAAGACCCTGGTCCTGATCACCCACAGGGCCTCGCTCCTCGACCTGGTCGACCGGATCATCATTATCGACAATGCCGCTATCATTGCAGACGGCCCCCGGGACAGGGTGCTCAGTGCCATGCGCAGCGGCCAAATCCAGTTTTAGGCCCTGCCCATGAAGAAAGACACCAACAACCAACCAGGAATATTCAGGCGAATGCCGGCCCCGGATGTCGATCTGGTGACCGATATCAGGACCACCATGCTGGTGCAGTCTCCCCGGGGAGGACGATTTATCCTCTGGCTGACCTTGCTCTTCTTTGCTCTGGCCCTCTATTGGGCAGCGATCAGCGAAATCGAACAGGTAACCCGAGGGGGCGGTAAGGTTATCCCCTCCCGTCAGATCCAGGTGGTCCAGAACCTGGAAGGCGGTATCCTTTCCAAGCTGCACGCCAATGTCGGCAACATCGTGGAGGTTGGTCAGCTGCTGCTGGAGATCGACAAGACCAGATTTTCCGCCCCATACCTGGAGAGTCGAGCCAACTATCTGGCGCTGAAGGCCAAGATCGCCAGGCTTGAGGCAGAGACCGATCATAGCGAACTGGTGATCCCCCAAGAGGTGATGGAGGAGAAGCCGGAAATCGGCAGCAGGGAAGAGCAGCTCTACAACTCCCGCAAGCGGGAGCTTAGGGCCTCGCTGCAGATCCTGAGGGAGAAGCACACCCAGCAAGAGCAGGAACTCAAAGAGATGCAGGCCAGGCTCAAGGAACTCAACCGCACCTACAGGCTGCTGAAGCAGGAGATAACCATCACCACCCCACTGGTTGCCCAGGGAGCGGTTTCAGAGGTCGACCTGCTCCACCTGGAGCGTCAGTCCAGCGAGATGCGCGGTGAAATTACCTCCACCCGCCTGGCCATCCCCAGGATACGGTCCAAGATCACGGAGGCCCAGCAGGCCATCGAGGAGGAACAGCTCGGCTTCTCCAACACAGCCCAGCGTGAACTCAACGATGCCTATGCCAAGATCGAGGGACTCACGGCCACCTCCGTTGCCCTCAAGGACCGACTCAAGCGAACCGAGGTCCGCTCCCCGGTACGGGGAACGGTAAACCAGCTGCTGGTCAACACCATCGGCGGCATCATCCAGCCGGGCATGGACCTGATGGAGATCGTGCCCCTGGAGGACACCCTGCTGATCGAGGCGCGGATCAAGCCCGCAGATATCGCCTTTCTCCGCCCCGACCAGAAGGCCATGATCAAATTTACGGCCTACGACTTTACCATCTACGGGGGCCTGGAGGCGCGACTGGAACATATCAGCGCCGACTCCCTTACCGATGAACACGGCAACGCCTTTTACCTGGTCCGGCTCCGGACCCAACGCAACTACCTCGGCAGCGACGACGATCCCTTGCCGATTATCCCGGGGATGGTGGCCTCCGTCGACATCCTCACCGGCAAGAAGACCATCTTATCCTACCTGCTGAAGCCGGTGCTCCGCGCCCAGCAGACCGCCCTGAGAGAACGTTGAATGAACCTGCTCCTCTGCTGTAACAACTCAGCCCTGCGCCAGCGCTGGGACAGCGCCCTGAACAGCCACCATCTGGTCACCCAGGCCACCACCCGAGCGGACCTGAAGATCCTCCTCCAGGAAACCCGCTTTGAGGTCCTGCTCATTCACCAGGCGATGATGGACCTGGCAACCCTGGCGCAGCTGCGCAGGGCCCTGCCGGAGAGCAGGGTCTTTGTCCTCTCCGACCGGCCCAACGATGAAGAGGGGCTTGCCTGTCTCCACATCGGGATCGTGGGCTACGCCAACAGCTACATCAATCCGCAGCGCCTGGTCGAGGCCACCAACGCCATAGGCGCGGGCTCGGTCTGGGTGAACCAGAAGCTGATGCAGCGCCTGATCATGGCCGGAAGGCCTACGCCCCCCGCCGACACCAGCGGTAGCGAGGCCACGGCCACCCCGCCACTGCTGGAGCAGCTCTCCAACCGGGAGTACCAGATCGCCGGCCTGGTTGCCGAGGGGCTGTCCAACCTGGAGATCGCCGCCCAACTGGGGATCACCGAACGCACCGTCAAGGCCCACCTCAGCGCCATCTATGCCAAGACCGCCACCAGGGGTCGGCTCAACCTGGCCCTGCTGGTCAACAGGGCATGAGGCGATCTTGAAACGTTGCTTTTTCTTCAAAGCTCTGCGTTATAATAAAAAATGTATCCTCGAAATATCTATTATATGCCTGTGCTACTTTTTCCCCATGCCTTGATCTTGATCGAAAAATCTCACTTTTCAAAGTAGCCATAAAAAAACGGGCATTGCCGCCATGGCAATGCCCGTCTGGAGAGCCAAAGGATGCCTCTCCCGGCTCAGGGGGTAATCGGCGGTACCAGATCGTCTACAGAGGTATCCACACTTGCATCATAGTCTGCAACCTCATTATCGTCCAGGTCCTGCTGTTCAAAGGTATCACTGCCCGCACCGCCGCTGATGGTGTCAGCACCCGCATTGCCCTGGAGTTGATCAGCCCCGTCGTTGCCTTCCAGGGTATCATCACCGCTGTCTCCGGCTAGGGCATCGTCACCGCTGCCGCCATGGATGGTATCGTCGCCTGGGCCACCGGAGAGGGCGTCGTTCTGGTCGCCGCCCACAAGGGTATCGTTACCTTCCCCGCCGGAGAGGCTGTCGTTGCCGCTCCCACCGACCAAGGTATCATGGCCATCACCTCCACTGATGGTATCATCTCCCTCCTCACCAAAGATGACATCATTACCTTCCCCGCCATCGACGACATCCTCGCCACCACCGGCACGGATATAGTCGTTGCCAGAGCCTGCCGCGATCACCTCATCATCGTCGGTTCCGTTAATATGATGGCCATTTGCAAAGGTCACATCAAACTCTGTTGAGGCATGGTCTCCATCTCCATCCGTAATGGTTGCCTGATAGGTCACAGTTGGGTCCGATACCTTGTTCCCCTCGGTCTCATCGTCAAGAGAGGAAGGGGCATCCAGGGAATTTTCTTCATCAAGGGTGACCGTATAGGTTGCCTTATCATCGCTATCAACATCGACCTTAACGGTGAAGACCGTCTGAAAACTATCACCTTCCTCAAAGCCTGCGATCAAACCACCTTCCCCATCATCCCGGTAGTAGAGAAGCTGGTTGTTGGAGGTTAAATAATTGCCGTTATCATCGACCACAGTACGTGGGTCATCACTTGTGCCTGGTTCAGGAAATCCGGTAATGGCTACGGCGAGACCGGCATCAGCGCTTTCAGCCGGTCCGTCGGCATTGTAACTGGCCCTCAGATCACCGGTTACGCTATTGCCGCCTTCATTACCAAGAATCGCATCCTGGGGGTTGCCTATCTCAGGGCCGTCATCGTTGATGTTGATGATGATCCGGGGGGTGACGGCATCGCCGTCGATATCCTCCACCACCAGATTAAAGACATCCTGCACCTGATCACCGCTGCCGACGTCACTGTCCCCGTCGGCGCGCCCGGCCGTGTTGTCCGTATGGGCGATGCTGTTGTCCTCAAGGACATAGCTCCAGCTGCCGTCGTCATTTATGGTCAGGGTGCCGGTGGCACTTTTGATGGTGATGGAATCACCGCTGCCGTCGAGTTTCATGAAGGCGTCATCGCCCTGGCCTGCAAACTTTATGGAGAGGGGATCGGCACCCGGATCTATCTTGCCGTCAACCACCAGGTTGCCGTCGGTATAGAGGTTGCCGCCCACCTCCAGGGCACTGCTGTCAGGGGCACTGCCGTCCTCCAGGTTCTTCTCGTCCACGGTGGGGCCCTTTTCAACCCGCAGCACCGCATCGGAATGATCCTCGTCACCGCCCCCATAGAGATCTTCGATATGGATCTCATAGCCAGGGTTGTCTGCCAGCTCGCCCAGGCTGCTGATCGGATCCCCCTCTTCATTCCGGAAATGATCAAAGCCGTCGGCATTGAACTGCGGATCCATGAAGTAGGTGTTGTAGGCAGGGTTGGGGCCGGGTCCGTGATAGTCCTGCCAGGTGAGCCCGCCATCACTACTGTACTGCAGCCGCGCCGCCTCCACGCTATTATCGGCAGCATAGTCGATCTCGAAACGGAGCTGACTGCCGGCGGGAATCCTATCCACGGTGTTGCCGCCACCATCCTTGTAGCTCCCGGCGCCATCGGCAACCAGAAAGAGTTTCACATCGGCATCGGCCTCATGGACCAGGGGCTGGGGCGAGGCCTCCTTGAAGCTGCCACCCACGGCATCGTTGGTACTGGCCACCAGGATCTGATCCAGGGACTGATCCGGATCGGCGATGGTCTTGAAGACCGGAATCAGGTTGCCGAACTCATCCTCTTCCAGGGTATAGGTGCCCACCATGTTGTCATAGCCGGCATATTCGGAGACAAAGAAGGTGTTGACCGCCTCCTGGGTTTCCGGAGCAGTATCGGTGATGTTGATGGTCAGGTTTGCCTCGGCCTGCTGGCCGTTGACGTCTTGCACCGTATAGCGAAACTGCTCGAAATCAGGGGTTCCGTCGCCCTTGCCACTCTCCTCGTGCTGGATATAGGGCGGCGCCGTATATTCGTAGCTGCCGTCCTGCCTAAAGGTAATCGTCCCCCCCTGGGCCGTTGCCAGGGGCGTATTCCAGGCAAAAACCGTGTTGGGGGCAAAGTCCCCGGAAACCCCGACCAGGGTCAGGTCGCCGCCCGGGATGGGCACGTCGGCCACATCATTGACATCGGGATTCTGGTCCGGGTGATCCCCGGGGTACTGGCTGTTGTGCTCCGCGCTGATCACGTTGCCTTTGACAGTCAGCCTGCCGTCCTGATCAACACCCATCGAGCCCTCCTCGATGTAGACCGTATCGTCATTGGCCTCGGGAACCAGGGGTGTTGATGGGGGTGGGGGCGGAGGGGGAGGCGGGATGTCTTCCGGCGGGGTCACTGCCGCAGGTGTTGTAAAGAAGACCGGCGCCGGCTCAACGGCAAGCAGCGGGACCTCTTCCGTGGGCAGGATATCCACCCCCGGGGCGTCCAGAAAGTCCAGCTCGATCCCGGTGGTCTCCGCATCCGCCTCAGGGGTAACCTCCAGCTGATCCGGTGTCAGGCTGACGATCTTCCTGCCGCCGCCCCCCTCTCCTGCAGCGGCCCCGCCGGCGGCAGGAGGCTCCAGTTGCAGGGTGGGGTCAAAGGTCTCATCCTCCAGGGCAAGCTGGATGTCTTCCACCGTGGCAGCACCATCCCCGGCGCTCTCCTCCCCGGCAAAGACCTCTTCATCCAGGACCACTTCACTCATCCGGCCCAGGTCCAGTTGGATCTCACCGTCGGCAAAGACGATGGAGATACTGCCGTCCGGACCGGTGACAATCCGTTCGTTGGCAAAGACCGGACTGTTGGGAGCAAGGAGTCGCTCAAAGCCGTCCTCACCGACCGCCTTCACGGTTCCGTAGACGATAAAACTGGTCCCTACCTGCTGCATATCCTGGTTAGCCATCTCTTTCCCTCCAAATACCTGACAACAACCGGCGGTGCGCTCGGTTGCTGAGTACGAGTTTTCATCTTTCCTCTAGCATAATTCACTGGCTATTCTTCGTCTATTGTACCAAGGTACAATGGTAGAAAATTTCTAAGAGATTATCATGAGAGTACGATAAAAAATAAACTCCACCCTGGCCGGACGTTGGCAGTCGGGAGTTGAGATAGAGCAGTACCACAGGAGGAACAGCTATGAAAAGAAACCTTATCACCATTGGCGCCCTGGCCTTCACCGCCTTGCTGTTCGGCCTTACGGCCAGCGGTTCGGCGGCCACCATTTACGACCATGCAGGCCCTGGACCAAATCCTGACGGTACCAGTTCCTACTGGGGGAACCCTGGCAGCACGCCGTCAGGGGACGTTCACGACCCCAGAGATGAGGGAGTTTTTGATGTCACCCACATGGACGTTGCCTTCAGCGGCGCGGCGCTGAAGGTGACCATCCATTCCGCTTTTTTCGGATCATCCTATATGAATAGGCCTGAATACTCCTTGGGGAACCTCTTTCTGGCAACCGCAGGCTGGAAACCAACCGGGAGCGCTGACAACCACTACCAGGCAAACAGCAAGGACCACACCGACACGGTCTGGAATTACGCCATCCAACTCCAGGCAGACGGGGACGCGCAACTGCTTCCTGTCATGGTCGGCAAGGGGGTCATTGCCGGAGGGAGCCTGCGAGATACTCAAGAGTGGCAGTATCAAACCTTTTCCCCTGAAACGCCCCTCTCAACCGGCACCTGGGGTAAGACGATGGACAGCCTCACCATCACCATGGATCTACCAGAGGAGTTCAGTGAGGTGACCAGCCTTGGCATCCACTGGACCATGTTCTGCGGCAACGATGTGATCGAAGGCCGGGTTTCCCCGATACCCGAACCCGCCACCTCCCTGCTCTTCGGCCTGGGACTGGCCGGTCTGAGCGGACTGCTGCGGAGGAAGACGAAACAATAGTCATTCCCTTCCCTATACGCAAAAAGGGTGTCTGCCAGGAGGCAGACACCCTTTTTTTGTCCCATGGCTACACCGGCAGCACAGCCCTGAAGGCCGGACTGCCGGAACGCTGCAGACTGTAGGCCGGCAGACTAGTAGTTATCCAGGTAGTTCTGGAGTTCCCAGTCGGTGACAGCGGTGCGGTAGGAATCCCACTCCGCCTCCTTGCCTTCGACAAACTTCTCAAAGATGTGCTCGCCCAGGGCCTGCTTGGCGATGGGGTTGGCCTTCAGGGCCTCCACCGCCTCCTGGAGGTTGGCAGGCAGGCTCTCGATACCTGCGGCCTCTTTCTCGGCCGGGGTCATCTCAAAGATATCCAGATCCACCGCCGCAGGGGCCTCCAGGTTGTTCCTGATGCCGTCCAGGCCGGAGTCGAGCATCATGGCAAAGGCCAGGTAGGGGTTACAGGTCGGATCCGGACAGCGCACCTCGGTCCTGGTACCCATGCCGCGGGAGGCGGGGATCCGGATCAGGGCGGAACGGTTGGAGGCAGACCAGGCCACATAGACCGGGGCCTCATAACCGGCAACCAGCCGCTTGTAGGAGTTGACCAGGGGGTTGGTCACGGCCACAAAACCCTTGGCATTCTTGGCGATGCCGGCAATGTACTTATAGGCCACCTCGCTGAGCTGGAGGGGCGCCTTCTCATCATAGAAGGCGTTGGTGCCGTCCAGGTTGAAGAGCGACTGGTTACAGTGCATCCCGGAACCGTTGATCCCAAAGATCGGCTTGGGCATGAAGGTGGCATGGAAGCCGAATTCGGATGCAATGGAACGAACCACCCACTTGTAGGTCATGGTATTGTCGGCAGCTGCCAGGGCATCGGCATACTTGAAGTTGATCTCGTGCTGGCCTTCGGCAACCTCATGGTGGGAGGCCTCGATCTCAAAACCCATCTCCTCCAGGGTCTCGATGATCTTCCGGCGGCAGTTGATCCCCGAGTCTTCCGGATCCACGTCAAAGTAGCCGGCAACATCGTTGGTATCGGTGGTGGAAAAGCCGTCCTCGTCCCGCTCAAAGAGGAAGAACTCGCTCTCGGTGCCCACGTTCATGGTGTAACCCAGGTCTTTGGCCTCGGCCAGGACCCGCTTCAGGTTGACCCGGGGGCAACCCTCAAAGGGAGAGCCGTCCGCCTTATAGACATCACAGATGATCCGGGCCGCGTTGCTGCCGTTGGCCTGCCGCCAGGGCAGGACGGTGAAGGTATCATAATCCGGCTTCAGGTACATGTCCGACTCATTGATGCGGACAAAACCGTCGATAGAGGAACCGTCAAACATCATCTGCCCGTCCAGGGCCTTTTCGATCTGGCTCCTGGGGATGGCCACATTTTTCATGAAGCCAAAGATATCCACAAACTGCAGACGGAAAAAATTGACATTTTTTTCCTCTATGATTTGCATAATTTCGTCACGCGTCATTGTTCGTCTCCTCGTTCTTAAAGGGATAAGTATATCCGGATGCCTCCGGATGAGTTTCAGGTACCTCGGTTGCTCGCCGCAGCACGATCTCAGGCAGAGAGCAACGGTTCTTCTTCCTTACTACCGATAATGTCCAGCAGGGTCTGTTCAACCCTGGCCTGCAGGGCCGGATCTGACAACTTGGCCCCAGCAATGGTCAGATAAAAGACAATGATCAGCTGCTCCACCTCGGTGGCGACCCGGGCGCTGTGGATATCCAGCTTAAAATCCGCCAGGGCCTGGGTCAGTTGATAGAGGGTCCCATAGCGGTCTCCACCATAGACCTCGATGACCGTGTGTTGCCGGGAGATCTGGTTATCGATTACGATCTTTCGCTCCAGCTGCTGCACCTGACGGGAGCGGCCCATGCCGATGGGCTGCAGCTTGTGATGGAGCTTGTAGGCGATATCCAGACGATAGTTGATGGCCCGGTTACAATCCTGCTCCACGGCCGCCCAGTCCAGATCGACGAAGTCACGCTCCAGCAGGGAGCTGACCTCCAGCACATCCACCGCCGTGCCGTCCGGCCAGGTAAAGATCTTGGCCGAACGGACCAGGAGGTTGTGGAGGGCCAAAACCCCGCACAACTTGGCCAGCAGCCCGCTCCGATCCCGGCTCATGATCAACAGGGACCAGGAATCGGCTCCTGCTGCCGGAAAGAGCAAGACCTGCTGCCGGAGCCTGCCCAGATGTTTTTTATGGAGGGCCAGATGCTCCAACACCTCCTCCGGGGTAAAGCTGAGCAGATAGGCCCCGGGCAGGGCAGCCACCCCGATCTCGGCCTGGCCCTGACGGGCAAGTCCCTGTTCCAGCTGCTCACGCAACCAGACCAGCCCCTGTTCCTCGCCGAGTTCTGCGCTGTCTTCCTGTTCACAGCCTGCCTCCAGGCAGGCCTTGACCTGGAGGTAGAGTTCGGAGAGCAGGCTGGACTTCCAGCTGGACCAGGCTGCAGGGCCGGTTGCCTTGGAATCGGCAATGGTGAGCAGATAGAGCATGGTCAACCGCTGGCTGTCCTGAATCAGGGCGGCACTCTGTTGGATAAAATGCTGGTCACTCAGGTCCCTGCGCAGGGCATTTTCCGGGAGAAAGAGGTGATAGCGAACCAGAAAGGAGAGCAGCTCGACCTCCTCTTCAGCTAACTGTATCCTCTTTCCGATCTCCGTCACCATGGCTGCCCCCTGCTCACTGTGATCGCTCTGCTTGCCCTTGCCCACATCATGGAGCAGGGCGGCAAGGTAGAGCAGCTGCGGAGCTCTAAGCTCTGCAAAAAGATCCCCCAGCTCCTGCCGGAGGCCATGGAGCTCGGCCACGGTCTGCAACTGATGCCGGTCCACCGTATAGAGGTGGTAGAGGTCATGCTGGGCCAGGGACTCGATGCTTGCAAATTCAGGAAGATAGGCCGGCAACAACCCGCAAACCAACATACTCTCCAGCACCGGAAAGACCTCCCTGCTCTCAACGAGCAGCTCCATGAAGATCCGGGCAACCTTTTTGGAACGCCGGAAGGGCTCATCCACCAGCTCCAGGGAAGTGCTGATCGCCTGCCGGGTCCGGTGATGGAGCGGATAGCCGCTTCGCCCTGCCAGCAGAAAGAGGCGCATCAACAGATAGGGCCGCTCCTTCAAGGCCTCGATCCGAGTCAAGCGGATGGTATCGCCGCGGACAACCACAAAGCGCTCCAGCTGCCGCTCTTCTTCATTTTTCCCGACCAGGCCAAGCACTTCCTGGACATGCTCGAAAAAGATATCCGTGACCACGGCGATGTTCTGGAGGTGGCCATAGAGCTCCCGCATGAAGTGTTCCACCGGTAGCATCCCGTGCACTTCCTGGTAGCCAAAGGCCGTGGCCATCTCTTCCTGGTACTCGAAGATCAGCTGGTCATCCTTGCGCCGCCGCAGGTAATGGAGCCTATTACGGACCTTGACCAGCATGTCCCAGGAGTCTTCCAGGGAGACGCGATCCTGCACACTGATCATGGCCGAGGAGGCGATGGCATCCAGATCTGTCAGCCCGAAAACCCCCTTGGCCACCCAGAGCATGGCCTGGATATCCCGCATGCCGCCCTTGCCCTCCTTGATGTGGGGCTCCAGCAGGTAGGCATGGCTGCCGAATTTCTGCCGGCGCTGCCTGCGCAACTCCTCCATGGAGACCACGAATGCGGCCCGTCGTCCCTCGAAGATCTTCTTGGTGTACCTGCCCTGCAGTTCTGCGAACAACTCCTCGGAGCCACCGATCAGACGGGCATCCAACAGGGCCACCTGAAAGATATAGTCCTCCCCGGCAAAGTTTATGGCATCCTTTACCGTACGGACACTGTGGCCCACGTCCAGCCCCTCGTTCCAGAGGGGATAGAGAATCGCCTCTGCCACCTCCGCCATGCTCTTGGCTGCGGCTCGATCATGGAGCAGCAGCAGATCGATATCCGAATAGGGATAGAGCTCGGAGCGGCCATACCCCCCCAGGGCGATGACGGCAATGGCGCCGTCGGGCCGGACCTTGTCCCTGGCCTGCTGCAGATGGTCGGCAATAAATCCATCGACCAGATCCGTATAGCGCTGCAGCAGTGCATGGCCGCTGAGCCCCTGCTGCCAGAGATCCTCCAGCCCATCCTGATGAAAACGCAGACTCCTCTCCATCAGATGGCCTCGGTATCGACCTCTCCCGTGCGAACCCGGACGACCTGCTCAACGGGCAGGACAAAGATCTTACCGTCACCGATCTTGCCGGTACGGGCCTCCTTCACGATCAGCTGCACCACCTGATCCACCTGATCATCGTTGACGATGAGCTCGATCTTGATCTTGGGGATGAAGTCCACGACATACTCGGCACCACGGTAGACCTCGGTGTGTCCCTTCTGCCGTCCATAGCCCTTGACCTCGGTCACGGTCATGCCCTTGATGTCAATACCGGTCAGGGCCTCCTTGACCTCATCGAGTTTGAAGGTCTTGATAATGGCTTCAATCTTTTTCATGGCTAACCTCTGGCCCAGAGTCTCCTTGCTGTTCACAAGCCGAATGGGGAAACCCCGGCCTTATCAATTATATGCAGTTTCCGAATGCTCGGTGTAATCCAGTCCCTGGGTTTCGGCTTCGACACTGACGCGGAGGCCGAGCCAGCGATCAATCCCTTTCAGGATAAGCCAACTCATCACAAAAGTATAGCCGCAGACCACCACAATCCCCAGCCCCTGATAAAAAAGTTGATCCAGGCCGCCACCGGCAAGCAGGCCATCAACCCCACCGGGATTCACCGCCCTGGAGGCAAAGACCCCAAGCAGCAGGGTTCCGGTAAGGCCCCCTACCCCGTGGATCCCGACCACGTCCAGGGAGTCATCAAACTGTAATCGAGCCTTCAGGTTGACGGCATAATAACAGACCAGCCCGGCAATCAAACCGATGATCACCGCAGCATTGGGTCCGACAAAACCAGCTGCCGGGGTAATGGTGGCCAACCCTGAGATGGCCCCCGAGGCTGCCCCCAGGGTAGTCGGCTTGCCCAACTTCAACCACTCCAGGACGGTCCACATGGCCATCCCGGCCATCCCGGCAAGATGGGTGGCGACAAAGGCGGTGGCTGCAACCCCGTCTGCTGCCAGGGCACTACCGCCGTTAAAACCGAACCAGCCGAACCAGAGCAGGCCAGTGCCCAGCATGGTCATGGGCAGATTATGGGGCAGGAAATTCACCTTGCCATGCCCCCTGCGGGGACCGATGATCATCACCGCCACCAGGGCAGCCACGCCGCAGGTGGCATGAACCACCAGGCCGCCGGCAAAGTCAAGGACGCCGATCTTTCCCAACCAGCCGCCGCTGCCCCAGATCCAGTGGCAGACCGGATTGTAGACCAGGATAGCCCAGAGCAGACTGAACAGGGCAAAGGGCGCAAAGCGCACCCGCTCCGCAAAGGCGCCGGTGATCAGGGCCGGGGTGATGACCGCAAACATGCACTGATAGATCATGAACACCAGCTGGGGAATGGTGCTTGCGTAGTCCGCACTCGGGGCCGTGGTGACCCCCCGCAGGGCAAACCAGGAAAGGTCGCCGATCACCCCGCCGATATCAGGACCAAAGGAGAGGGAGTAACCAATGTAGACCCACTCGATGGAGATGATCGAGATCATGATCAGGCTCTGCATGATGGTGCCCAGCACATTTTCACTGCGAACCATGCCGGCATAGAACAGGGCCAGGCCCGGAGTCATCAGCAACACCAAGCCTGCCGCGGCGAGGATAAATGCGGTATCTGCAGCGTTGATCATCTCCTGCCTCCTTCACAATTTTGTGATTTACGCTTTTGTTTCGCAACATTTGTTTCACAACAAGACGCAGCAGTCAAGCCATCCCATCCTGGAGACAAGGACACAGCCTGAGCCGGCCACCAGGAGAGGCCGGCTGCTCAGCTCCTCTACAGAAAACAGAAAAGCAGAAAAGCGACTCCCCTGAATCCACGATCCTTGCGCTGCACTTCACGCTCTAGCTTTCAAGTGTTGTGCCAGAAAAAACAAAAAACAGATAAGAAATTGAAATAGAGGGAGAAAAAGTCAAAACCAGGCAAAAAAACTGGCGCGAAAAAGATTACACTATTGTACACCTTGGCGAAAAACGTGACATTTATGTGCAAAAAGTGACCATCGAACAGCCCCAACACTTCCCCGGGGCAGAGGCAGGGAGATCCGTCCCGCTTGAGATACGCCCCTGAAAGGTACGCGCAGTTGAGCTCAGGCGCGCAAGCCAGGACCGCCTTGCCGGCTGGGTTGTTCAAAAAAATTGATCAGGAGGAAAAAAAACCATGTTCAAGGATTGCATAGGAGAAGAATATCGAATAACTATAAAAGATGGACCTAAAAAATCCGCCAATAAGCCGCGGGAAAGCGGCCCCCTATAACCTGTTTGCCACAGGCCCCAGATGAACACGGAACGAAGAAGTCATGCCAGACCCGAATCCTTGAACCTGCTTGACTACCTGGTGGTCGACGAGCAGGGACGGCAGGGAGAATATTCCATGGCCAGGACCTTGAATGTCAGCAAGGGCGGCATCCTCATGGAAACCCATATCCCGCTCCCCCAAGGCCAGCAGGTGATGCTTACCCTGGAGCTTGACGATAAACTGGTCAACATCATGGGCCGGATCGTCTACACCACCTACTCCTCGGGCATGCACCAAAACGGCATAGAGTTCTTCCACGTAAGCGAAAACGATCGCCACATCCTCTATGCCTATGTAGAGGCCTTCCACGACTCCCAGAAAAAGGGTTCCCCCCCTGCAGATCCAGGGCTCCAGGCTCAACCCTAAACCGCTGCCAAAGGCTTGTCTCACCAGGGCTCATCTCAGACTCGCTGCGGCAAACCCCTTCTCCGGACCGCCCCAGAGCGTCCCCCCCCATCTCAAGGCACAGCAGAAAGCCCGGCCGACGACAAAGCCCGGCGGGCAGAGACCGGCTGGTCCTTGCGGGAGGATGAGCCCGGCAGCCGGGGCCTACTCCTCCTGGCGCCCGTAGTCGTCATCAAAACGGACGATATCGTCCTCCCCCAGATAACTCCCGATCTGCACCTCGATCAACTCCAGGGGGATCACCCCGGGATTCTCCAGTCGATGCCTGGTTCCCGAAGGGATATAGGTCGACTGGTCCTCCTGGAGCAGGATCGATTCCTCACCGTTCACCACCCGGGCCGTACCGGAAACCACCACCCAGTGCTCGTGACGGTGATGATGCATCTGCAGCGAGAGCTTGGCCCCTGGATTCACCGTGATCCGCTTGATCTGAAAGCGATCCTGCATCTCCAGGGTGGTATAGGAGCCCCAGGGACGATAGACGGTCTTGTGGACCTGGAACTCCCCGCGCTTCTCGCGCTTCAGGCGGGTAACGATCTTTTTCACATCCTGGGAGCGATCCATGGGGGCCACCAGGACGGCATCGGCGGTCTCGATCACCATGGTATTCTTCAAGCCCACCGCTGCAACCAGGGTATGTTCGGAGCGGACCAGGGAGTTCTCCACGTCCTCCAGCAGGACATCGCCGCCGGCCACGTTGCCCCGCTCATCCTTGTCAGCGACCTCCCACAGGGCCTGCCAGGAACCGATATCACTCCAACCGATATCTGCCTCCACAACGGCTGCATTCCGGGTCTTCTCCATCAGGGCATAGTCGATGGAATCCGAGGGACAGGAGGCCATGATCTCCCGGTTAAAGCGGAAAAACACCCCATCAAACCGCCCCTGTTCGACGGCCTCAGCCATACACTCCACCACCTCTGGCGCATAGAGCTGCATCTCTGCCAACAGGGTCTGGGCAGAGAAGGTAAACATGCCGCTGTTCCAGAGATAGCCTCCCTGGGTCAGGTAGGCCTGGGCTGTTACAAGATCCGGTTTTTCGACAAAGCGCTCCACCTTGCCCCCCTCTCCCTTGGCAATGTAGCCATAACCGGTTTCCGGATGGTCAGGGACAATGCCAAAGGTCACCAGCATCCCCTGTTCTGCCAGGGCCACAGCCCGCTCAACCGCCTGGGCAAAGATCTCCGGCCGGGTAATCAGGTGATCTGCCGGCAGTACCAGCAGGGTATCCTCACCGTGCCCCTGACGGGCAACAAAGGCCGCGGCCCCGCAGATGGCCGGTGCCGTGTTTTTGCCCATGGGTTCCAGCAGAATCTGAAAGTCCTTGAACAGCTCCAGCTCTTCCAGCTGGGACTTGGTCATGAAACGATGCTCTTCGCCTACCACCACAATGGGTGCCCGGGCATGCTCAAGCTCGGCAACCCGCTTGATGGTGGTCTGCAAGAGCGAGAGCTCCCCGGTCAGGCTGATCACCTGCTTGGGATACAACTCCCGGGACAGGGGCCAGAGCCGGGAACCTGTTCCCCCGGCAAGAATAATCGGTTGAATAGCCATGAAATACCCCTATCCCTAACCCCGGATCAATGCCAGGAGTTCCTCTGTTGTGCGGTGAAGCAAGGCTGCATCACCCCTGGTTTCGACGTTGAGCCGCAACACCGGCTCGGTGTTGGACTTACGTATATTAAAACGATACTCCGGATAACTGACGGAGATCCCGTCGGTATGGTCCAGCTCACCGTCACGGTAGCGTTCTTCCACCTGACGGATAATCCCATCGGGATCTGCCACGGTCGAGTTAATCTCCCCACTGACCGGGAAGCGCTGCATCCGATCATCGACCATGGCCGAAAGCGGTTGACCGGAGCTGCTCATCAGCTGGGTCACCAGCAGCCAGGGCACCATCCCGGAATCACAGTAGCCAAAGTCGCGAAAGTAGTGATGGGCAGACATCTCGCCCCCGTAGACCCCGTCGGCTGCCCGCATATTCTCCTTGATAAAGGCGTGCCCGGTGCGGGTCATCAGGGGATGGCCTCCGGCGGCCTCCACCATCTCAATGGTGTTCCAGGTCAGGCGGGGATCGTGGAGGATGGTGGCGCCGGGATGCTGCTGGAGGATGGCGGTCCCCAGGAGACCGACGATATAGTAGCCTTCGATGAATCGGCCGGTTTCATCATAGAAAAAGCAGCGATCAAAGTCACCGTCCCAGGCGATCCCCAGATCCGCACCGTGTTCCCTTACTGCCTCGGCGGTCACGGCCCGCTTTTCCGGTAGCAGGGGATTGGGCACCCCGTTGGGAAAGCTGCCGTCGGGTTGTTCCTGCAGGCGGATAAAGGTGAAGGGCAGATGGGACTCCAACAGGTCGATGATCGGCCCGGCACAGCCATTACCCGGATTCACCACCAGCTTCAGGGGCTTCAGCTGCTCCAGATCCACAGAGGAGAGCAGGTGTTGGATGTAACCACCCTTCTCCTCCTCCAGCCGGTAGCTGCCCGGCGGCACACCGGAATCCTTTCCCGCCTGCCGGCGCCAGGTCGTATCCGAGACGCGGGCTTCGATCTCTGCCAGGCCGCTCTCCCCGGAGACCGGCCGGGCCTCTCTCTGCACCAGCTTCATGCCGTTATAGGCGGCAGGGTTATGGCTCGCCGTGATCATGATCCCGCCATCAACCCCCTGGTCAGCACCGGCAAAGACCCGGTGATACACCTCTTCGGTGCCGCAGAGACCGATATCCACCACATCGCAGCCTCGGGCAAGCACGGCCCTGGTCAGGGCCCGGGAAATGGCCGGACTGGTCAGGCGCATATCATGACCAAGCACAATCTTCTTGGCCGCAAAGTGCTCAATAAAGGCCAGACCGATCAGGGCAGCCAGCTCCTCATCCAAATCATCCGGCACCTTGCCGCGAATATCATAGGCCGTGAAGCAACGGACCGAATCACTCATTCTCGTCACCTGGGGAATGTTATTTGAAAGAAATCGGGAAATGCAGTATGTAGCGTGCTAAGGTGTGTGCAACAAACAACGCACTGTACAAGCAGAAAGGTAGCACACTTCCTCTCCACCCCGCAACGAGTTGTTTCTTTTATGACAAACAGGATCTGCCCACACGCTCGCCAGGGGGTGACCGCCGCCAATCGAAGCGGTCACCGCCAACGACCAGGCGACAACAGCCAGGCCGCCTCTCAGCCTGTGGCCAGATGCCCAATACTCTCAGGAGCGAGCCATTGAAAGGCATTATTCTGGCAGGAGGTTCCGGCACCCGCCTCTACCCCCTTACCCGGGTGCTCAGTAAGCAGCTGATCCCGGTCTACGATAAACCGATGATCTATTACCCTCTGTCGGTGCTGATGCTGGCCGGCATCCGGGATATCCTTATCATCTCGACCCCCCACGATCTCCCCCGCTTTACAGAGCTTTTCGGCAGCGGCGAGCACCTGGGGCTCAACATCCAGTATGCGGAACAGCCGCGGCCCGAGGGACTTGCCCAGGCCTTTCTGATCGGCCAATCCTTTATCGACGGAGACTCCACCTGTCTGGTCCTGGGGGATAACATCTTTTTTGGCCACGGCTTTGCCGAGATCGTCTCCCGTTGCAGCCAACTCCAGGAAGGGGGAACCATCTTCGGCTACCTGGTCAAGGATCCCCAACGCTACGGGGTGGTGGAATTTGACGCCCACAACCATGTCATCGGCATCGAGGAAAAACCGAGCCAGCCCAAATCCAAATATGCGGTACCCGGACTCTACTTCTACGATCAGCAGGTCGTCGAGATCGCCCGCTCGATCCGCCCTTCGGCACGGGGGGAACTGGAGATCACCGATATCAACAATGCCTACCTGAAGCAGAACAAGCTGAGCGTAGAGCTCCTGGGTCGCGGTTTCTGCTGGCTGGACACCGGCACCCACGAGTCACTGCAACAGGCCTCCAGCTACGTCCAGGCAGTTCAGGATAGGCAGGGGTTGAAGATTGCCTGCCTGGAAGAGATCGCCTTTCGCCAGGGCTACATCGACAGCAAGCAGGTGGAAGAGCTCGCTGCCTCTATGATGAAAAACCAATACGGCCAGTATCTGATGGATATCGTGGCCGATCTCTCCTAGGAGCGAGCACCATGAAACTCTTGATCATCGGAGCCAACGGCCAGCTTGGCCAGGACTGCCTCCACACCCTTTCCCCCAAACATACCGTGGCCTGCTGTGATGTCCAGGATATGGATATCACCGATGGTGCCCAGGTGGCCGCCCTGTTCGCTGCCCACCGACCGGAGGCGGTCATCAACTGCGCGGCCTACACGGCCGTGGATAACTGCGAAACCGATCAACAGCGCTGTCTGGAGGTCAATGCCCTGGGGCCCCAGCTCCTGGCCGAGCAATGTGCAGAGTACAACACCCGACTGCTGCAGATATCCACCGACTATGTCTATGACGGGGCCCTGCCTGCTCCCCAGGCATATCGAGAAGACGCAGCGGCACGGCCGCTCTCGGTCTACGGCCAGACCAAACTCAAGGGGGACCAGGCGGTCCAGTCCCTGACCAACCACCTGATCATCCGCACGGCCTGGCTCTACGGCATGGGAGGCAAGAACTTCCTCAAAACCATGCTGCGTCTGGCCGTGGCCGACCCCGAACGCACCATCCGGGTGGTCAACGACCAGTATGGCTCTTTAACCTGGTCCTGGCGCCTGGCTGCCCAGATCGAACTCCTCCTGGAGCACGAACTCACCGGGATCATCCATGCCAGCGCCGAGAACCACTCCAGCTGGTACGAGGGGGCCAGATTTTTCCTGGACTGCATGCAGGTTCCCTACTCCATGGAGCCCTGTACCACCGAGGAATACCCGACGCCTGCACCACGACCGGCCAACTCTATCCTGGAAAACCATCGCCTCAAGCAGGCGGGTCTGAATCTGATGGTGGACTGGAAGGAGGATGTGGCACGGATGGCCCGGGAATATCGTGCTCAACTGCTTGAGGAGGCTGGAGGCTGAGGAGCCCCGGGCCGGGAGAGCTGCAGCCCAGCGCCGGCAGGCTCTCCCCCCAGCCCTCACACCAGCCGAGACAACTCCTGCCTAGTTCTTTCCCGGCGAGGAGGATTTGGAGCGTGCCTTCTCCTGGGAACCGATGGCCGGTTTCTTGGGATTAAAGTAGTCACGCAGACGCGGATCATTGATAAGACGCTGCAGCTGGGCTGCACCGAGTTGAAGGTAGGGGACCGTAAAAGAGCGGCCCAGCAAGCTGTTGGAGGCGGAAAGGCTGGAGGCAAGAAACATGTAGAGCAGTGAGCTGATCACCAGCCCCTTCAGCACCCCCAGCCCACCGCCCAGAAGCCGGTCAAACCAACCCATCAGGGTGATCTGTACCACCTTGTGCAGCAGTTTCCCCAGGAGGGTGAACACCAGCACGGCCACCATAAACAGCGCAATCACGCTGACCAGAAAGATGAGCTTGGGCTCATCCAGAAAGTGATCCACAAGGGGCGCCAGCTCTCCATGGTAGCGGGCGGCCAGCCAGTAGCCGCCGACCAGGGCAAAGAAGGCTGCCAACTGACGGACACAGCCAATCCACAGCCCGCGGATCAGGAAGAACAGCAGAATCAGAACAACAAAGATATCAAACAGACTAAATTCAGCAAACACAGCCATAACGTTGTAGAGTAAAGAAGAGTCTCTGGGAAATGAACCGAGCCCCACATGACCCGGGTCGCGGCAGCATAGGGTTCAGCTCTGCGGTCTTGAACAATTCGATTTTTCGATCAAGGCCAAGGCGCGCGATAAAATGTACCGCAGGCATACGCTTGATATTCAGTGGATAAAATTTCAAGCGCAACGCAGAGATTGGCAGAAAAAACAACTTTTCAAGGTAGCCTTAAGCTAATCAGGTGGACCATACCCCATTCCATGGATTTAACAACCATTCTTCCCCTGCTTTCTCCCTGGCAACCGGCAGAGGGGGGGGAACACAATCCTGAGCATTGTTTTTTCCCCGAGATGCAGCGCCTCTCCTCGGCCTTTGCCCATCTGGCGGGCACAGCTACCTCCACCCTGGCCTTGGCCGATATCTCCCTGCTCAAGGCACTGCACAGTTACGCGGCCACCCCGCCCTGGTGGTGCTCCCTGCTGTCCGAGGCCGAGCAACAGCGCTGCGCCGGCTTCAGCTATCCCAAACGCTACCTGGAGTGGCTCGGCGGCAGACTCGCCGCCAAGTACTGTCTCAGCCTGCTCCCTGCCTTCCGCACAGCCCGGGCCAAGAGCTTATCCATCCTGGCCGATGAACATGGCCGCCCCTACCTGGAACATGGAGAGCGCTCCAGCCTGACACGACTGCCACAGATATCCATCAGCCACAGCCATGGCTACGCCGCAGCCTTCTGTTCGTGCCAGGGGCGCTGTGGAGTCGACATCCAGAAGATCCTGGCCAAGATCGAGCTGGTGGCGGACAAATTCACCAGCCCCGGGGAAACGTCGCTTTTAAGAGACACCGACAAGCTCCTCACCCTCACCCTGATCTGGGCAGCCAAGGAGGCGATCAAGAAAAGCATGCTCCACGACCAACCCTCCCTGTTCAGCGGCATTGAGGTGCAGGGCATCCGCCAGGAGAGCGAAAGGTGCTGGACCATGGCCTGCTCCCTGGAGAGGAGTCCCGACGGCGGACCGGTTGAGGTCCGCCTGGCCCTGCTCAAGGACTATGTCATCGCCTGTAGCCAGGAGGGTGATCATGCCTGAGCTCCCGGAGGTGGAAGTCACCCGTCAAGGCCTGCTCTCCCACCTCCCGGGGCGCAGGGTAATCAGGATCCAGTGGAGCGGGAAACGGCTGCGTACCGCCGTGCCGGTCCAGCTGCTCCAAAAAGAGATCAAGCAACAGCTCATCACCACCATCGATCGACGGGCCAAGTACCTGCTGGTGCGCATGGCCAGCGAAGCGGTCCTGGTCATCCACCTGGGGATGAGCGGTAAGTTGCGCCTCTTTGCAGATGAGACCCCCCTGGCAAGGCATGACCACCTCGCCCTGCAGCTCGACAACGGCCTGAGCGTGCGGCTTAACGATGTGCGCCGTTTTGGCCGGGTGATGGTCTGGCCAGCTGCCGAGGCTGCTCTTAGCGAACAGGACTTTTCCAACCACGAAGGCATCGAGCCCCTGGGCGAGGGGTTCACTTCGGAAAAGCTCTTCAGCCTGGCTCGAAAGAGAACCATCCCGGTCAAGACCATGTTGATGAACAGCCGCCTCATTGCCGGAGTCGGCAACATCTACGCCAACGAGACGCTCTTCAAGGCAGGGATTCACCCGGAGTCCCCAGCCAGAGGGCTCAATCAACAGCAGTGGCAGGCGATCATTACCCACTGCAGAACCACCCTTGAACAGGCCATTGCTGCAGGGGGAACGACGATCTCCGATTTTCTCGGGGCAAGCGGTCGGGCAGGCTACTTTCAACTGCAACTCAGCGTCTATGGCAAAAAGGATGCCCCCTGCCCCAGCTGCCGAACCCCCATCAGCAAGAAGAACCTAGCCGGCCGGGCCACCTTCTTCTGCAGCCACTGTCAACCCCTTTCAAGTCGCAAAAAAGCAACAACATAACCCCCTGAAACCTAAGAAACACCCCTGGGTCGCCCCTCCCTTAGTCGCAAAAAAACGACAGCAACGGATAGCGAGAGATCTGCCGGCTGTCGGCGCCTAGGACTTGAACAGGGAGGGCACAATGTGATGACGGTTGAGTAGTTTGTAAAAATCGGTCCGGTTCCTGTGGGCCAGCCTCGCCGCCTGGGAGACATTGCCCCGGGTGGTCTGGAGGAGCTGGATCAGGTACTGCTGCTCAAACTGTCGCCTGGCCTCGGCCAGGGGAACAATCTTCTTCTGGTTGGTTTTGATGGCATCGTAGAGCAACTCCTCGGTGATAAAAGAGGAGGTTGCCAGGGCCACGGCATTCTCCACCACATTATACAACTGGCGGACATTCCCCGGCCAGGGCGCCTCCACCAGGGTCTGCATGGCTTCCGGAGTAAACTTCTTGGGTTTACCGTCTCCCCTTTCGGTCAGGACACTGACAAAGTGTTCTGCCAGCAGCGGAATATCCTCCTTACGCTTATGCAGCGCCGGCAGCTCCAGGCTGACCACATTCAGGCGATAAAACAGATCCTCACGAAAGGCGTTGGCCTGGATCGCCTCTTCCAGGTTGCGATGGGTGGCCGAAATAATACGCACATTCACCGGTACCGGCTGGGAGCTGCCCACCGGCCGGATCTGTCGATCCTGGAGCACTCGCAGTAATTTCACCTGGATATGGAGTGGCATGTCGCCGATCTCATCAAGGAACAGGGTACCGTTGTGAGCCGACTGAAAGAGCCCGGCATAACTCCTGGAGGCGCCGGTAAAGGAGCCCTTGACATGGCCAAAGAGCTCTGACTCGAGCAGCGTCTCTGGAATGGCGGTACAGTTGACCGGGATAAACGGCCCCTTACTATAGTTACTGGCCTTGTGCAGGGCAATGGCCAGCAACTCTTTGCCGGTGCCGCTCTCCCCACGGATCAGGATGGTGGAGTCAGTCTCTGCAACCAGTTTTGCCCGGGAGAGCAACTCGTCCATCAGCGCGCTGCGGGAGACTATTTCCCGGCGCCACTCTTCCCGCTCTCCTGAGGAGTCCCCTCCGGATCCGCCGGTGCTTTCCAAAGCTTTTTCAATCTCTTCCAGCAGCTCGTTGCCGTCGATGGGCTTGGTCAGGAAAGAAAAGACACCCTGCCGGGTGGCCTCCACGGCCTCGGGGATAGAGCCATGGGCGGTGATGATAATAACTGGTATGGATTTATTGAGATTACGGATCGCCTCGAACAGGGCCATCCCATCGAGACCCGGCATCCGCAAGTCGGTCAGCACCACATCCGGCTTGACCGCCGCAAAGGTGGCCAAGGCCTCTTCGGCACATTCAGCCACAGAGACCTCATAGCCACTGGACTGGAGACGCAGCTTCCACAACCGCAGCAGATCGGCTTCATCGTCGACCAAAAGGATCCTGCATTTTTTCTCGCTCATATCTGTTACCCTTGCACCCGGAGGCATCACTACAACTCTCTGTTTTTGATTATATTTTCTATATTTTTCAACTGTTCAATCTGCTTCTGCAACTCATTGATCCGCTTTTGGTCCAACTCCCTTTGGCCCTCCAAGCCGGCAACGGTCTCCAACAGGCCTCGATTTTCCTCTTCAACCACCTCTTTTTCATCGGTCAGTCGATTTTGCTGAGACCAGCGCTTAATCTTCTCCCGGTTAATGCGCTTTAAAAGCAGATTCAAGCCCTGGAGGCTTCCCTCTTCATCCGGATGTCCATCAATGTACTTCTCTAAAAGTTCCAACCCCTGCTTAAACTGTTTATAGCTTGCATATTGATGCATACTCAAACAGATAAGACGAAGCTGATCCTCCTCTGCCGGCTGTTTACCCTGTTGAGCCACACTCTTCTTATAGTAGGAAGAAAACTCCTTCCTGGATAAATCCTGTGATTCATTGATACAGGAAAGCAGGTTACTGCAATGGGTGGGAAAAAAGACAACACTTGCCTCCTGACGACCATTATAAATCGAAGCCTGTGGCCTCAGGCCGACGCAACCGCTACAACAACAGGCCAACAGTATCCACCAAGCAATCCACCGCCAACTCATTCCATGCCACCTTTCATCCGAGGTAAGGTTACTGAAAAACGGGCCCCCTGACGACTGGGTAGCAATCGCAGACTCCCGCCACAATTTTGCACATACTCTTTACTTATTGCAAGCCCCAGGCCAGAACCCTTAACAGCCGCCTGTTTAGGCTGGTTTCCCTGGAAAAAAGGCAGAAAGATCTGGGCGCGATCCTCCTCGCTGATCCCGGGCCCACTGTCTTCCACGATCACATTGACCGATCCTGATTTCTTCCGCATATAGATCCGGATCGTACCGTTATCCGGGGTAAACTTGACGGCATTGGCCAGGAGATTGTCAAAGACGGTTTTAATCTGTTGAAGATTACCCAGGACCGCAGCAGGCTCCAGGGTAAGCTCCAGGGCAATGTTCCTGGCCAGGGTCGGGTTATGATGATCTGCAGCCACATCACGGATCAGGGCATCCAGGGGCAGCTCGGTCTGATCAATGGGCATCTCTTTGGCCTCGGCCATGTTGAAATCCAGAATATTTTCAATCAGGCGCTGGAGCTTATCACAATTTTTATCCAGAATTGAGACCACCTCCTCCTGGCTGACGGTCAAGGTCCCCACCAGTCCGTCTTTCAAGAGACCGGCTCCCTCCTTGATGGATGCCAACGGCGTTTTCAACTCATGGGAAATATGGGCGATCATCTTTACCTTTTCCCGATCGAGCTTATTGAGCCGCTTACGCAACCAATCCAGCTTCTCCCCCAGGGCTTCCAGGTCCCTGGATCCGGACACGGCAATGGGGGTGGAGAAATCACCTTCCCCCAGACGATCGATCCCCTTGTCTATCTGGCTGACCGGCTTGACGATCAGAGAAATAAAGAAAATGATCAGCAGGACACTGAAGCCGATCAATCCCGATACCTGCCAGGAGAGTGCGGTCTTGTTGCGGCGGACGCTCTCCCGGAGCTGGTCCACCTCATTCACCATCAGGGTATTGCTCTGCCGCTCCAGCTTGGCGGCAATGGAGCCGACCTCGCTGTAGAGCAGCAGGGTGGTCTCCTGGGTCTGTTTGCGGGACTCGGGGTCACCGGAGACCTTATTCAGGGCCGCCACCAGGTGACGAACCTTGGCATCGAGCAGCTCGATGAGACCGATGAGCTCGACATCGGAACTGTTTATTATAAAATGGGCCAAGACCTGTTCCACCTTTTCCTGGGCACGGTTGACCTCCTGAAGGTGGACGGATTCCCCCAGGACATTGTACAGCCGGGCTGAGCGCTCCTGATCATGCAGCAGATCGACCAGCTTTCGGGAGTTCTCCACCCGACTGACAGAGCGAAACACGGCAACCGCACTCTGCTGGAGCAGGCCATCGAGAATCTGGACAGAACTGAACAGGGCTGTAAACAGGGGCAGAGAGACAAAGAAAAAGCCGAGAAGGAGGAGGGAAAAAAAAGATCGAGGCCGATAGAATCGCACAGTAGCTACCTGCTCAGGTAAAGATAATCAAGATAGATGTCACGGGGATGAGGCTGACGGATCACAAAGAAACCAAGTCCCTCTATCTGCTCCATGGCCATGGACCTGGAGGCGGGGGCCAGCTCAACCTCTGTCAGAAATACTTTAAGATCATTCCACCCCTGGTGGAGAAAAAATTTTTGATGATACCGATCCTTGAAGACCATGCCGTTCTTCTTATGCTGGCGATCATGGATGCGACAGTGCAGCTCCAGGCCCTGGGCCAGGGGATTATAGACGCTGAAATGGAGCCAGGAGTAGCCCTGCCAGTTACCAGGGAAATAAAAGAGTGAAGTCCCGGAATATTGGGCGGTGGTCAAGCTGACCTTAACCGCATGGTCGCCGTGACGGACGATGGTGCTCTGCCGGGTGAGTTGGCGGGGATTCAGCCAACGCAACTGCTCAAAGGGGGTCTCGAAATCGGCCAACAGGGGAAACTGCTGCCGGGCGGTATACTCATCTGTCAAGCTGCGCCCCAGGGGCCAGAGGGCAACAAGCAGCAGCACAGGAACCACCAGGCCAAGCGCCAGCCTCCACCACGGAGCCAACAGCTGTCCCCGGACGTGGCTGGCCAGAAGATAGCCCAGCAGGGCGCCCAACTGGTTACGGAGCAGGTCGTAGCCATCTGGATATCGGCCGTTCAGCTGCATCTGGAGAAGCTCCACCCCTGTCCCGAGAAGCAGAATCAGCAGAAACACCCCTCCCAGGCAGCGAGCCGAAGACCACTGCCGGCCTCGCTCCAGCCAACCGTGGAGGAGCAGGGCGGCAATGGTAAAGAAAACGATATGTCCCAGATCCCAGCCAGCCTTAAACGAACGCTCGGCGTGGTACCCCGGACCGCCGAAAAAGAAAAAAGGCGCGATCAGGCCCAAGACAAGGGCAAGGAAAAGGGAGCGTTTCATCCTGCCCTCAACTCAGCGAATATACCCCTGTTCCTCAAGATAAAGCATGATCTCCTGCACGGCCTCGGCAGGGGTCAGCTGGCTGGTGTCAATGGTCAGCTCAGGGCTGGACGGGGTGATATAGGGATCAGAGATACCGGTCACCCCCTTGACGAGCCCCTCCCTGGCCTTGGCATAGAGCCCCTTGCGATCACGCTGTTCACATATCTCCAGGGGGGTGGCGACATGGATCTCTATATAGCCGCCGTAGCGGCTGATCAGCTCACGGTTGGCGGACCTGGGTTCTTCATAGGGGGCAATGGGGGCACAGAGGGCGATCCCGCCGTTTTTGGTGATCTCGCTGGCCACAAAGCCGATCCGGGTCACGTTCAGGTCGCGATGCTCCTTGGAAAAGTTGAGCTCTGAGGAAAGATTTTTGCGGACAATATCCCCATCAAGCAGGGTGACCGGCCGATCGCGCATCTCCATGAAGCGGACCATCAGGACCTTGGCAATGGTCGATTTTCCCGAACCGGAGAGGCCGGTGAGAAAGACGGTAAAGCCCTGTTGGGACCTGGGCGGAAAGGCCTTGCGCAGTTCATCGACAACGTTTGCAAACGAGTACCATTCCGGAATATCAAGCCCCCACTCCAGTCGCCTCTTCAACTCCGAGGAAGTGATATTTTTCACCTCCTCGTCATCGCTGACCTTATCCAGAAAGACATACTGGGCCTTGGCCTCCACGTAGCCCATGGCCTGCTCCGGGACCATCTCAATCCTGGTACGAGGACTCATCTCCGCCACCAGCTGCTGGGCAGCCCGGGGCGGATAGAAGAGGTCCTGCCCTGCTCCGGCAAAGGGGTCACCGTGATCGGCAGCCACCATGAAATGGCTGCAGCCAAAATTTTTCCGGATCATGGCATGCCAGAGGGCCTCCCGGGGGCCGGCAAAACGGTCGGCCAGAGGAGTGATCCCCAAGAGGATCATATTGGCGGGAAACTGGGTAACAAACTCCTGGTAACAATGGACCTGGGTGTAATGATCCCGCCTGCCCGGGTGCTCCAGGCCAACCACGGGATGGAGAAAGATACTGGCTCCGATCTCGCGGGCCGCAGCCAACACCATCTCCCGATGGGCGCAGTGGAGATACTCGCGGGTATGAAAACCTAAAATCCGCCGCCAACCATACAGGGTGAAGCGACGGTGGGTTTCCGAGGGGGTCAGGCGAAGATCTCTGAAATCATAGTGAATGGGCAGTGAAACCCCTTCGACCACTCCGCTGAGATAGCACTCCCCGGTCTGCTGGAGCAAATGCTTCACCCCTGGATGTTGTTGGGGATCCGTGGTTCCATAGACGGCTGCCGCCTCGAGCAGCTTATCCGGCTGCCAGATCTCGCCGATGGTAAGAATTGCCAGCTGAAAACCTTCCTGATCATTGAGGGCGATACGTTGTCCGGGGGAGAGCTGAGCTGCCGTAGACGCCGACACATCCAGGCAGACCGGCATGGGCCAGACCGAACCATCGCTTAACTCCATCCGCTCGAGCACAGAGTTATAATCAGCCTGGCTGAGATAGCCGTTCAGAGGGTAATACCCCCGATTCAACAACAACTCCAGGTCACAGAGCTGATGACTGTTCAAGTCCAGGGTCCGTAACTGTACCGCCTCTTCACGCAACAACTCCGCCCGTCTAAAATGAACAATCAGACTCTCTGAAAATTCCGAAGAATGCATATACACAGTTCCTCCTCACTGCTAATAGATCCTGAAATCTTATCATATTCCAGGCAGCCATGGCATAAAAACATGGAAAAGACGCTCCTTACCAGCTTAACGACTGACAGATACAGCAAGAGCAGGCACGGTCTCAGGCGAACACCAGCCTTGCAGCAGAGCAAGCCTGACAGGGGAGTCCACTCTTCAAGGTCCTGTGAATACCTGTTCATGGGTCCGAGCTCATCCCCCTTCATAGTGCCACATTTTGCGGCAGCCATTGACCTCGAAAAAAAAGTGCCGCTACGATACCAGAAAAATAACAAAACCCGAAGTTCCATCTTTCTCCACCAAGCCCTTGCAACACAAAGAAAACCTAGTATCGATAGCCAGTTATACCAAAAAGACCCCTCGTTTTCCATTGACACCACGCCCTAAGCGGCAATACGATATGAAATGAAAACGGGACTTAACAATGTACAATCTTAGCCAAGGAGACCGACGTGAAGAAACTAACCCTGATACTTTTGCTCGTACTCTTTTTTGCTGGTGCAGCTCTTGCCAAGATCAATATCAACACCGCCTCTGTGGAGGAACTGGAGAGCCTCTCCGGGATTGGCCCGGCAAAGGCCGAGGCAGTCCTCAAGTATCGAAAAGAGATGGGTAAATTCAAGACCGAAAAAGATCTCGTCAAGGTCAAAGGCATTGGCGACAAACTGTACCAAAAAATCAAAGACGAGATCACTGTAGGAAAATAAACGGCCAAACTCCCATGCTTGCCGGGCCCTGTTCCCGCAACATGGGAGCCACCCTGCCCCAGGCGATAAGGCAACCCACCACCTCCACCTCCACCTCCACCTCCACCTCCACCTCCACCTCCAAAGAGGTTCGGCATATTCAGCCTCGACTCCAGCTTGTTCTTCTGCTTTTTAGTAGACAGGGCACAGCGCTTCAGCTGAAGGTGAGGGGTCACTCAAGGCCAAGACAAAGCGTCAGTCAGTCATAAACCTCCCTCTATACCTCGTCGAGATTTAGGCGAGCTGTTCTCGTTGCCACCTAGCCACCTAGCCACCTAGCCACCAGATACCATACCTCCCTACACACGTTGGCGCCTGGAGAACAGGGGCATCCTCCCCCCTTCCCTCTGCTCTCTTTGGCCAGTTGATCTTGAAGATCGCCGGACGGCGTCGCCTCCTTGCACGATGAAGTTGAGGTCACCCTGCCCTCAACAACGCTTCTGGCACTCTATTTGCTAAAGACAGCCCGGTAGTTTTTTCACCAGAAAATACTAAAACACTCAAAGACCCCTTTTGACCATAGGTAGACCAATGTCTTACAGACTCACCCTATTACCCATACTGCTGGCCAGTATCATCTGTCCGGCCATCCCTGCTGCTGGCGAGCAATCCATTCATGTTGAGTGGGGCTACACCCCGCCAAGCAACCCAGCCGTGGCTGGTTTTCGGATGTACCAGGAAGGCCGTCAGGTTTGCGAAACCCGTAACCCCAAGGCCCTCTCCATGGACTGTCGAGTGTCTCCGCAACGCGACACAACCCTGTTCACCATTACAGCCCTATTCAACGATGGCTCCGAGAGCGCCCATTCAGCCCCGTTCCCCTTTCAGAGCAAGAAAAAAATTCATTCTGCCCGCTTAGCAACGACACCCACCACTGGCAGCTCCCCCCTATCCACCCCAACCGTAGCCAGTCCAGACCGGCAGTCCCCGCTTGGCGACAAGGCACCTGGCACCCGTTCTTTTGCCGCAGGCAACAAGCCGGCTACCAGCACCTCAGCTAAAAATTACCATTTTAATAACAGCAACAAAGCCCAAGCGTCGACAATGACCGACAAGGCCGCCCCCAAGAATGACCTGATCGCCCAGGGAGCAGAGGCTGCCCTGAACACGATTATCTCGGCATCCGCCTCAACCGGACCAGCGCCGTTACAGGTGAGCTTTAAGAGCAGCCAGTCATCGCCCCGAGATGACACTCCGGTTACCCACACCTGGCATTTTGGAGACGGCAAGGTCTCCACCGGAGAACAGGTCCAACACACCTTTACAGAGCCTGGCACCTATGGTGTACGCCTGACCACCAAAGACCGCCATGGGCTGACAAGCTTCGAGAGTCTTCCCATTATAGTCACTTCAGCACCAACAGGCGGAACGCCTCCGATACAGACAAAAATTACCACCTCTTCTGCCAGCGGTCGTGCTCCATTAACCGTTACCTTTAACGCCGAAGGAGCAACAGAGAATAACGATTCCTCTCATAACTACACCTGGTTTTTTGGAGACGGCACCACCGCAACCGGCCGCTCTGCCAGCCATACCTATACAACAGAAGCTGACTTTACCGCATCCCTGCAGATAACAGCAAACCAGAAGGTCATAGACACGGTGAGCACCACCATCAGGGTAAACAACAGCGAGAAGCAGGCACCATTTCACCTGGAAATGGGTGAAATAGATATCAGTTCCGAGTGGGTCAGGGTTCAACTGGAAACACCCTTTACAACCCCCGTGGTTGTCACCGCTGCTCCAAAATTGAGCACCCTCCCCCCAGGCGCCGTTCGACTGCGAAATATCGACGCCTCTGGCTTTGATATCAAATTCATCGCCGAGACGTCCTCAGATAGCAAAGACGCCCCTCTGACCGTTAATTACCTGGTGGTCGAAAAAGGGCGTTTTGCCCTCAACGAGACAACAACTGTGGAGGCAGGCATTGCTTCCGGATATACCAGGCTCAACGCTATTCAATTCAGAGAGCCTTTTGCCAAGAGACCAATCGTACTGGCCACCATCGGTTCCACCAACAGGGAAACAACGACCAGGGCCCAACTAGCTGATATCAATGGCGAGGGCTTTGAGTATCAACTTTCACAACAAAAGGGGAGTAAGGAGCAAGCTGCCGAAGAGGCTGTCCATTACATTGCCTGGCAGCAAGGAAGCGGCAACTTCAAGGGTTTAATCTTTGATGCAGGCAGGTCCGAGACGAAGGCGAACAGCAGCCGGGAAGAGATGCGTTCCCCAGCCGCTGCCCCCGGACAAGCTTTTTTGTTCCCTGATACAAGATCGGCAACTAGCGAGAAAAAAAAGATGGTTGGCTTAGAGCAGGCAGATTCATCCGGGTTTCAGCTCCAAAATGACCATAAACAGTCAAAGGCCAACGATAACAGCAACGGGGACTCAAGATACTACTTAAGCATCGGCACAGGTGTGGAAGGAGAGAATGACGATGGAGAACAGGAGATATCCGTTGAATAATCAGCAAACAACAGCACCTGAAATCAAAGAGATTCAGGGAGAAATCACCATCTCCCTGTTGAAACATTAAAAGCAGGAAAGACAGGATACCATGGCCATAACAAAGAATCATAGCCTCACCGGCTCAGCCAAGAAGATAGTTTTCAGCATGCTCTTTTATCTTAGCCTGACAGGTATTGCCTTGAGCCAGACAGCTACCTTCAGCTGGCTGCCGAACACGGAAAAAGCCCTTGCCGGCTACCGGATTCACTACGGAACCTCAAGCCGAAACTACACCTCAAGTATTGACATCGGCAAGCCTCAGGCCGTGAACGGTAGAATTTACGGCACCATCGAGAACCTGACCGTTGGAAATAAACTCTACTTTGCAGCCACAGCCTATGACGACCAGGGAGCAAGCAGTGGCTTCAGCCAAGAGGCTGTCTGGAATCCGACAGATACGACGACCCCTCCGCCTGATGCAGAATCCGCCACCTTTAGCTGGCTGCCGAATACGGAGACCAGCCTTGCCGGCTACCGCATTCACTACGGGACCTCAAGCCGTGCCTACACAACCACGCTCGACATCGGCAAGCCTCAGGCCGTGAACGGCAGAATTTACGCTACGGTCAACAACCTGACGCCAGGAGACACTCTCTACTTTGCAGCCACAGCCTATGACGACCAGGGAACAGGCAGCAGCTTCAGCCAAGAGGCTATCTGGAATCCGACAGATACGAAGACACCTCCGCCTGATGCAGCAGGATCCGCCACCTTTAGCTGGCTGCCGAACACGGAGACCAACCTTGCCGGCTACCGCATTCACTACGGGACCTCAAGCCGTGCCTACACAACCACGCTCGACATCGGCAAGCCTCAGGCCGTGAACGGCAGAATTTACGCTACGGTCAACAACCTGGCGCCAGGAGACACTCTCTACTTTGCAGCCACAGCCTATGACGACCAGGGAGCAAGCAGTAGCTTCAGTGAAGAAGTCGCCTGGCAGCCACCAGAATCCACAACACCTCCTCCAGAGATCTTAAATATCGCCTCCAGTAACTAGAACTCACCCAAGCCTTAGCCTTGAAATTGTTGGCCAACAGCGGTTATCCGGGTTCCGGCTTGGTTTTCCCGATCTGGAGCAGCAGATGAATATCGCTCATAACAACCATGCACCACTCGCCGGTGCTCCCCAAGGTCAGCAGCCCAGGGAAGCACCAGGAGATCGTTCCACAGGGCATGCTACCCGGAAGGATGTTCCGCGCCAGAGGAGACAGAGGCAGAGCAGAGCCGTTGTCGACTGGAGGCGCCATATCGCAAAGCTTCCATAGAGATCGCTATTGCTGGCAGAGATGCAGCGCCCAACAGTCCTGCCCGGCAGCAGGCCGGTGTTTGCCCAACAGCTTCAACAGAGGAGAACTCGTCGTCATAGGTCCCGCCATCTGCCTGAAGATACCCTTTCATTTGACCAGATCTGAGCTGGCTCGATTAAGGAAACACGACCTTCTTTCGCCAAGGCAACCACTCAACCGACCGGTAACGCCCGGTTATGGTGGGTGGAAAGTGCTCCACCAAGCGCAGAGGCATGAGCTTGCAGATGGATTGCTCAACAGAAAGTCTGTTTTCCCCAGCAGCCGCTCAAGCCCTCTGCATTCGGGAAAAGCAGGGACAGCGGACCTAAGGTAAAAGAGAATCTGCCTCGAAACGCAGCCCACATGACCCAGAAATTTCAGCAACTCATACCTACTTGCAGGGGACGGCGGTTCCATGCCACCCAGCTTTCCCGGGGACAACATGATCTGGCTAACCTGGCATGGTTTCGCTCCGGCATCATGCTCCACAGCAGATCCTTGCTGGCAACCAACCATAAGAGTGCCTATTTTTACTGGACCGTACTTGTTTCCAGCCAAGCTGGCTCCACCCGGAAGACGCGACCAACGATTACCTCGAAGAGAACCCTGCAAAGCCAAAGTATCATCCTGCACAAAATGGCCTAATTACTGCATGATACCAAGACAGCTATCAGTGAGTGGCCACAGACAGCGAGGAAACGATTTTCAGGGAAACGCTCTTAAGCAAGTGAAGGCCCAGAGCCTAATAAACTGAAAATACACCCAAAAAAAACAGACCAAAACGAGGAAACTTTTACTACCACAGGCAACGATCTTTAAACCAGCGTCTCTGTTAGAACGCATCACAAAGCACCTGATTACAAAACGGTAACAGAACCCTGTATTCCCCCAAAAAAGAGGGGGAAGGGGAAACCATTAGCCAAACATACCAAGTACAACCTCGAAAGCACAGGGGATGGCCCGAGAACTAAGTCCCCACCTGCTCTCTCGTATAGGAGTTAACAATGAAGAAGTTATTTTTTATGGCAGCAATTCTTGCGTATCTGCTCTCCCCTTACGGTGCCTCTGCCAGTATAAACATTCCCTGGTCAACCACCTACGACTGCGCTGACTGGAACACCTACACCGATCCCCTTAACTGTGACGGACTGGAAAAGGGGCTGAACGGCTGGACAGAGCCTGATCAGAAATATACCCAGATCACCACAGCTGCAAATTATCCTGGCGGGGCAGGGGGAAAAGGCCAGCGTAAATGGGTAGGCCCTGGCACAAACAACGGCTCTGGAGGAATAAGCATACGCTTTAATTCCGCTAAAACTGAATTCTGGATGCGTTGGTATATGCGATGGGAAACAGGGTTCGGCTTTTTTCGGGAGTACAAAAGCCTGTACATCTATCCCCCCTCGGGCACAGGGATGGTATTTCAATTTATGGACAGATCCGGAAACATGCGACTCTACTCCACGGTCCAGAGTTATCGCCATACCGGGGGATTTGGTGACAAATTTTACCCTACCAAGACCTCAGACGGCAGCTGGCACATGTTTGAAGTGCATTTTAACATCCCCAACGGAGTCTATCAATACTGGGTAGACGGTGAACTGATGGGCAACTTCTCTAATGTTGACTTTGGAGCCATCAACTCTATATCCCGCATTACTGTCGGTTCAAACAGCAAGGATGTGGCCAACAGCAGAAGTATGTATATCGATCACGATGACATCGCAATCAGATCCAGCGGCCCGATTGGTCCTGTAGGCGGCACTCCGCCCCCAGGCCCCACAGATCCGCCCCCCCAGTCCTTATCTGCGCCCCAAGACTTTGACCTCCAATAGCGTACACACTAGAGGGTAGCTTGAAAAATTCTATTTTTCGATCAAGGTCAAGGCCTGCGACACCTTTCACCGCAGGCACTTGCCTGATATTCCAAGGGTAAAGTCTTGACAAGTTTGCAAGAAAAGACACTTTTTCGAGCTGGCCTGAAGGTAAAGGCTTGACTGGAGGCCACCATGGAGAGATTTACATTCACTTACCCATAACCACAGGCAAACGTCAGAGATAGACGCAGGTAACAAGACAGCGTATCCTGTTGGCCGTAATGTGCCGACAGGATACGTCTTCTTGCAACTCCGCTGAATCCCACGTGCGACCCTTCCCGGATCACAGCTTCAGGAGACTCGCATCTTCACGACTCTTGCCGGTACGCCGCAGGCTATAGACATTGGAGGTATATCACTATTTACCACAGAGCCTGCCCCGACAACGGCGCCCTTACCAACAGTCACCCCGTCAAGCAGTACGGCATTAACTCCAATCCAACTGTCATCTTCAACAACAATCCCTCCTTTGCTTTTCAACGGCTGCGACCTGACAAGCGTTCCTGCAGACAGGGAGTGATCATAGGAATAAAAACTGCAACTCGGTGCAATCTGCACATCTTTTCCGATCTTTATCAACCCCTTATAAGCAGAAAACAGACATTTCGCCTGCACAGAAGTGTCTGAGCCAAGTTCAATGGTTCCCCCCTGCCCTGTTTGCATAATGGTATCCCGAAAAACACAGACTCTGTCATCCAGGGCAACGGCGCCTCCATCATAGTCACAATATATTAAGACCCTATCATCAAGAAACACATTATCACCATATAAAAAATGCTCATGCGAAACAGTGGCAAGGGGGGAAACAAATCCTCTTTGACTATATTTCGCCAGGGAAACACGACCATAATATGGTTCACTAAAACAGCCTCCCATCAGGGATGCAAAACGACCATACATTCCAATCCCCCCCTGACTCAGCCAAAATATTCGCCACACCCTCTTCATCTTCCACGGAATCATAACGACCATCCCTCCAAAAAAAAACGAATCTTCCTCCAACGCACCGGGACAGCTCTCCTTTTCCCGCATATCAGGCAGGCCTGCACGCCTCCTCAGAGAGCAAGCGAGCGGTTCCGGCTCGCTCTCTGCCGATGAAGCCTTGGCTGGAATCTTGATCTTTCTCCACACGACTGTTGATGCTCTGAGCTCACTGCTTATCAGCCCCAGGAAGGATAGCGCTCAGCATGTCCAGAGATGGTTTTTCATCGTCCAGAAAGCCTGAGTCTCAGGGCTAGAGCTGCAAGCGACTGCAAAGGAACCAGGGGCCTGTCTTTCACATCTTTTCCCCCCTCTCCACACACAATTCCGAGAAGAGACGACATCTATCCTGACACAGGGGGCTTGTGCCGCAACCCTGCAGCCACTTTCCTTATAGCCCATCCAGGCGGGTCTCTCAAAAAGGATACCCTGATTTTTCCAGATAAAAACAAGAGATCAAGCCTCATGCTACCTTGAAAAATCTGATTTTTCGATCAAGGCCAAGGAGGCGACAAATCTTACCGTAGCCATACGGTTGACATGCCGGAGACAAGACTGTACCCACAAGGCTGAACTTGGAAAAAAATCAATTTTTCAAGGTGTCCTGGTATCGTTTTTATTCTTTTGGGGGCGGACGATGGGAGAGCTCAGATCTGCAGTCTTTGCCCCCTCCCCCTAAGGCCTACTCTTCAAAGTATCCTCGCCCGAAGCCTCCGCTCTCATAATGGGCCGTGATCTCTGCCTGACTCAGGGCACGACGGTGGAATGCCACCTCGTCAAGCTCTCCTCTAAAGTGGTACCCACCTCCATAATCCACCCAACCGAGGTTCAAGGTGGCATCGATCCCCACAAATCCCGAACTGTAGGAGGCCGCAGTACTCCCCTCCAGGATGCCGTCCACATAGAGCCGCAACTCGGCGTCCGCGGCATCACGGATCGCCACCACATGATGCCACAGGCCATCGGTCAGGACGGTGCTTCCGGAGACCCCGAACCCCCTGCCGGATCGGTCCCTGAGGTAAAAACGGGCCCGATCACGACCAACGGCGTAACCGACCCCCACCCACCAGTGGAGCGGACTTGCCCGGTCTTCACGGGCAAC
>NZ_KE387007.1:0-158463 GCF_000429965.1 Desulfogranum mediterraneum DSM 13871 | reverse complement strand
GCAAAACTACCCGCCGCGACTGGGGTCCACTCCAGAAGACCGCTCACAGGGTCGATCACCATCCCCACGGGACCGCTCTCCAAAAGGTAGCCGGGAACCGGCGAGCCGCTCGCCTCGACGTCATACCGGTAGAGCTGCCCCACGGTGCCTCCGGTTACTGGCAAGGAGCTGATCGTCGGGGCAAAATCACCTTCCTCAAAGTAGCCACGACCGACCACACCGCTCTCATAATGGTCAACAATTTCAGTAGAGGTCAGGACTCGACGGTAAAAGACAACCTCATCCAGAACTCCTCTGTAATTCCAATATCCAGTAGGGCCAGCCATCATGCCCATCGTCAGCTTCGCAGATGCAGCTGTAAAACCGGCACTGTAGGTTGCAGGTTCTGTTCCCTCCAAGACCCCATCGACAAAAATATTCAAGACCGCAGCCTCGGCATCACGCACAGCTACCACATGGTGCCACCCCCCGTCCGTCAGCATGGTGGTTCCAGACACCCCAAAACCATTCCCCGCACTGTCTCTGGCAAAAAACCGAGCCTTACCCGGGCCGGCGACATGGCCCACGCCAACCCACCAATGCATCTGGCTCGACCTGTCATCACGGGCCATGGCAGGTTCATTCTGGAAGGTACTGCTCTCCTTTCGCATCCAAAATTCAACAGAAAAGCTATCAGACACTCCCAGGTCAAAGGAGCTGTCTGCTGCGACGTTTACGCCATTTGTTCCATCGAAAAGTTGTCCACCATTGACCCGTCCTGCCACAGCTTGGGGACAACTCGCGGCACAAAGACCATCATTCAAACCCGTTGCATCAAAGAAAACGACGCCTCCTGCCTGGTTCAACTTCCAATAGGAGACAAGGCCTCCCGGCAAAGGAGGGGGAACCGTCACCTCTATGACAAAGGAGCGACTGTCTTCGCCTTCTGAGTTTTGAGCCTCTACAGTCACCGGAAAAGTACCGACCGAGTCCGGTGTCCAGCTCAACAAGCCTGTAATGGCGTCAATGCTCATACCCGGAGGTCCACTCTCCAAGGTGTAGGCTGGAGCGGGATTACCAAAGGCATCGACATCGAACTGGTAGGATTCGCCAAGGAACATCTCCTCGTTTTTACTATCTAAAATTTCCGGAGGATGCAACGGTGCAGCACCGAGCACGGTTTCAATCGCCTGGTACCACCGGTCCGCCATCTTGGCATAGCCGCTGTCATTGGGATGCAAAAAACCGGACATATCCTGCGGATAATCCAAGGCACTTTCCATGTCAACGACGACAATCAGGTCCCCCTCTAGCTGTCGCTGCACAGCCATCAGCTCAAGGTTATCATTAAACTGGGCAGTGAGATTGTGATATGAACTACGATTAATTATCCTTGCCAGGAGTACAGAAACAGTCTCACTATACCTATCCACTTCGTCGAGGATAGCTGCGACTTCGCTCACATCAGGACTAACACCGTTGGTACCGATATGAAGAAGAACTATATCAGGGTCATAATCCACCAACCAATCATACATATGTATTCGAACATCAGAGGATGTCCAGTTTGGATGTCCCTCGTGATCGTCGTCAAAAAACGGGGAGGAAAACTGCCCATCCTGCTGACTCCCGACAAGATCAACTCTGTATCCGGCATTCACCAGGGATAAAAATAATCTTTTCCTGTAACCATCCTCAAACTCGCTGCCAATACCAAGGGTTATTGAGTCGCCAACAGCCATCAACTTGACGGAAGGCAAGGCCAAAGCCATCCCCCATGCGACGAATAGAAACAAGAGCACAAAAGATGGGACAACCAAAGTGTTCCAATAAAAATATTTTTTAAAATTCATGCGATACACCTTCTTTTCTATTACAAAAGAAGACACCTGTATCCTCAAGAACACGTCTTCTTCAGGCAACGGTCTCCCGGAGAACTGCCCGCGAGCCACGACTTCCCTGGAAAAAATCATGCAAAGAACGCGCCCCCCGATTTTTCCAGAGAGCAGCTTACCAGGAAGAACAGTTTCACTGGTCAAGAGATACCGCCCCTTCCCCGCCCCCCCTCAGAACCCAGCCCGCCCCTGAAAGGGACAGTGCTTTAGAGCCCCCCGCAAAACACCCTCTACAGTCAAAGAGTTACGCGACGAAGGGCACATCCTACAATCATCGCTTACAGAAGGAAAGCGCCATCAGGCCGGATGGCCAACAGCTGCAAAGACTCCCCCGGCCCAAACCACCCAAGGCATCATCACCAGGTAAACCCAGAAAGACAGCCTCTTAACCTCCAGACCATAGTCACCCGTGGCTCCGGAAGCAGAGGCCGCATATGCCGAAAAATCGGAAAAACAATTCGTTTTTCAGAAAAAAAGAGAACAGATAGATCACAATGCAAACACCCCTTGCACAGGGGGATCCTGCACCCAACCTTGAAACGAGGCAGCAGGGGATACTACAATTCCCGGAACAAGACTTCCGTCATAGGGAGAAGACAAGAGGTGAACAGGAAGCAGAGAACACTCCCCAGGAAGGCCTAAAAATGACCAAAAGACAGGTGTAAAGCGATACGCACAAAGAGAAACAAAAGTGGAAGGCTCAAGGTAAGCTCAAGCCTGGGGCCGGAGACAAGGTCGTCTGGCGAACAGCATCGAGCTGCAGATCAGCCCGGCAGAAAACACACCTCCCCCTTACCATGGTTGCCTACAGCCCATCCGGAGGACAGCTTCAACCTTAAGGCCTCCTTGAAAAGCCGGAGAGATCACCCTGCCACGCCCCCGGCTTCACGCTCCATTAAGTTTTGCAAGATAAATGAAAATGCAAAGAACAGGGTGAGAAGGATAGAGTAGGCCATAGACAGAAAGAAAGAAGTCACGAGATTACCAAGGAAGGCGATGAAGATAACCCTTCCCACAGGGGCCAGGCACGAAACATTCAATATCGGACTATCCCCCCGCGCACATCTCAAGAAGACCATCATCGCACTTGATACCATGGAAAGAAAAATACAAAAACCAACCAGCCCCACCTCGGTGAGCAGTTGAACAAAAGAGTTGTGCGGCGCCTGCCACCTTGGAATTTCCCCGATCTCCTGCCGGTAGGACCCGATTGCGTTGGCAAAGCACCCCACCCCCACCCCTGTAAAAGGATGGGTCATGGTCAGCTTCAAGGCCGTTTTCCATATTGACAGTCTTCCGGATTCACTCGTTATATTATAGTCGGTTTCCGCATTCAGAAGAGTACCGAATCTATCGACATCTATCTTGTCGAGATTGACCGTTACCCCGACAATTAAGATTATAACAAACAAGATCCGGTGGATTAATTTCAGCGGACTCCACCGGCTAAAGAGGACAAGGAGCAGCACAGTGCCTAAACCAAGCAAGCCTCCCCTTGAACCAGTCATAACGGACACAGCTATGGAAAAGACCACAGACACAAAGGCAACAGCCCTCTTGAACAACGCCTCGTTTTTGCTTAAATAATAGAAACTCAACGGAAAAGTTGAGATCAGGAAATAGGCCAAATCGTTGGCGTCATACATTGAACCAAACTGGAACCGTCCCTGCGCTCCACTACTGGTGAGTAAACCTAAGCCGACATAAAAAAAATTCGCACAGCAAACGCAAAAAATAAAATTCTCCAGATCTCTCCTGCTTGAAATCAACAAAACAGACACATAAAAAAACAATAAATTAGGAAAGACCTGGAACAGTATAAAATCAAAAGACACCCCCCTGTGGATAGAGAAGGGAACTCCAAGGGCCATAACAGCATACAAAAAAAGATACCTTTTCAGCTGTGCACTGTTTTTAAAAGAACTTGCATCTTTTAACCCGACGCTCAATGCTGCAGCAAAGAAAACGATGAGAGTCAGAACCAGGGCCGGCCTGAATGGCGCGATAAAATAAAAAAAATCTTGGGGTCGCGCAATCAATACAAATGTCCATAAAAAAAACAGGCCTTTTACCATGTCTCAGCCTTGGCTAGCCTTAACAACTCATTAAGATATACAGGTATCTTATACATTGTCTTTGACCTATTGTAGTAATCGGACGAGATAAACCCCTTAGCGATTCTGGGATAGACAAAGAGTGGATTACAGAGGGAATCATCTTGACGCATACGCACAAAGTAACAAAGGAAATCAAACAGTTGATACCAAGAGACAACCCTACTTTTTTTTTGGGGAGGACCATCTTCAGCCTCATAGGGCAAGTGTGCATAACGCGGATAATAGTTCTGTATCGCTTCTCCATGAAACCTTTTGTCAAAAAAGAATTCGCCCGGCAAGGAGGAGAGAAAGGTGTAAACATCCTGGTCCAGGTAGGGGGCGAACACCTGGCACTTTTGCGACAAGACACTCCAGGTACTCATAGAAATATGCCGTCTCGTTCTATTCCAAAAGTAGAACTGGGACACCGGATTGGGTGCATCGGCATGCACTTCAAGTTCCCTGGCGACCAAGTCGAGAGCAAGCGCCCTCTCAAATCTCTGATAGGCCCGCCCCTCAAGCATTTTCGGCAGATACCCCTCGTCCCCCAGAACCTCTTCAGCCAAGGCCCTGAATCTTCCCTTCCTGTAGAGTTCCAGCTTCACCCTTGTCAAAAAAGAACCATCTGAAAGCATCCCCCCGGCAATGCCGTCGAAGATGGCATCATATTCATTATCCTGTAAGTACTGTGAGAGGGGAAGGATCCATGAATGTTCCAGTGAACAGAAGTTGGTGCGTTGATTTTTTTCGATCTCGGAATGCAGGAAAGAAAGAGGCTGATGTATTATTTCATGATTGATCTGCGCAAAGTCACAAATTTTCCTGGCGATCTCTACGTCTTCATCGTTCTTTGGAGCCTGATGCCTCAAGGTCATGCAAGAATGTGGTTCCATCCCCGCAGATATCATCGCAAATAAAATGTGGCGGGAATCGCGTCCGCCAGACAAGGGAAGCCCTACTTTCAGAGACGCCACATCAAACTTTTCAACTGCAGCCTGAAATAAATCGCAGTAGACCTCCTGGGCCCTGGAGAAGGAGAGGGCACTCTTTTCAGGGGTGGAGATCCTTCTCTTTTCCAAGGAAAACCCTTCCTTGGAAAACTGTAGCTTTGCCCCGGGTGGCAGGGACTTGATCTTTTTAAAAGGCGTGCTATCTCCAAGGAACGACCCCATTCTCAAAAACACAGCTATTGCGGGATCATCCAACTCATTGAGATCATCCGGATCAATCAAGTCCGAGAGCGAGGTTGCCACAGAGAGACTATCTTGACCTTTCCGATAAAAGACAGGAAACATCCCAAACTGATCATTTTCCAGGCTAAAGATATCGTCCTTCACAGACCATTCTGTAAATATCCCATTCCCTTCTACGGGATGGCCGACCTTATAGCCCAAGAAAACCTCGTGGTCCCCATCTACCCTGATCCTGTTATCAGCTAACCGGACAACACATTTTTCCGAGTTGGTTCTACCGAGCATAATCACTTGACTCTCCCCCTGCTGGCTATTCACCCCTGACCGTCGCAACTCCCTCATCCGAAAAAAACATATTTACCCCCCTCTTCCTTCGCCCCTCTCACGATGTTTTCCACCTTTGTTGCACATCAAGTGCCAGATTTTCAGGAGCCCTTTGACGGGAGACGGTCTCCATCCCCTGTGACTGTTGCAGGTACTGCTCCCTGTTAAAATGATATATGAGCTGACGGATGACGGCAAGAAAGGATTTTTTATCGTCAGCAAAAATCACAGAGCCACCTGCTTGTTTTAACTGAGTAAAGAGATTAATTCTGGACGCTACAATGGGTTTGCTGAAGGCAACCGCATCCAGCAAGGCCCCACTTGCTGTCAGCAGATAGTGCTCCTCACTGTAGGGAAAAACGAGATAATGAACCCCCTCCAGTCTTTTTTCATATTCTCTCCGAGGCAGTTGCTCGAGAGCAGGCGGCATATCCAGACACGACAGATCAACGGAACAGGGCTCATACTGGGGAATTTTTCCTATTGCCCGAAACTCCGCCTTGTCGCCGAACTCCTCTTTTATCGAAGAGGCTATCTCCACAAAGGCATGGAACCCTTTACTTTTTGTTGCCAGCCCCAAAAAACCGAAACAGACCCTCCCCCCAGGCAAGGCCTCCGAACCACTGTTTCCAGTCAAAGAGACGACAGGATGATCAATCTCTTCCACATAGGGTCTTAATTGCGGCAAGAGAGCAAGCAAGGCGTCCTCAATATGCTCCTCAAGGACTACAAACTGGATATTTTTCCTGTTAAAGCGAGTCAACGCCCCCCTGAGATCAACAAGACGTCTCAGGGGATTTTTTGAACGCCACCCTGCAAGGCTACTCAACAGCCCATGCAACACAACCTGACAGGCAAAGCTCCTCCGCCAGTAGCCCCCTGAAAGCTTAATGGCCCAAATAATCGTGGATGTTCCACAGGACACAATGAGTTGAGAACACTTCCCTCCCAGCCCAGCCTGCTCCAGTCTCGAGACGAGAACCCTTTCCTGACGAAATCGATCATATGGACAGAGGCGGCGCCCGGGGATAACCACCTTATGCCACCTGATAATCCTGGAGATCTCCACAGGGAGAAACTCCACCAAGTTATCGACATGGGAACATTCGCCGAAAAAGGAAATCTTTCTTCCCGGGTAGGCGCAAGTGAGCGTCTGCAAAAGAGCTGCATTAAACGGAACATGCTCCATGCGATGACAGACCGGCTCTACGACAAATAACTCTTTCATGGCAAAGGGAGGCGTTGAGGTAAAAAATACTGCAGCCTGTTTTCTGTTTTTCCAGGGCAACAGGAGCAGCCGGCAATCCACTTTTCCTTTATTTTACCATCCCAATTCGTCGGGAGCGGAAATTTTATCCCCCTGGCCTGGACAAATCAAAGCCCCAGCGGATACTATCCTAAAACAAGGTGCTCTTCGGGCCGCTATCGGCAAAGAAACAACCTGCCCTGGAGAGACCAAGCCGAGCTGCGGCTTTCACCCTTTGCTGCAACGGACGGAAGATGTAGAGGCTATCACCAGCAAAGAACAGGAGCGAACAAAATGATTTTTGAAGAAACGAAACTCAACGATGCCTACCTTATCCGCCCGGAAAGGCTAGAGGATAGCCGCGGTTTTTTTGCCAGGGCATGGTGCAGGAAGGAGTTCAAACAACATGGGCTTTGCGCTGACCTGGCTCAGTGCAACATTGCATACAACGCAAAGCAGGGCACCCTACGCGGGATGCATTACCAAAAAAAACCGCACCAAGAGGTAAAAATAGTCCGCTGTACAGCCGGGGCAATTCTCGACCTGATTATTGATATACGGCCGGAGTCACCCACCTACAGGCAATGGCTCGGCATCGAGTTGAGTGCGGAAAACCGGGCCATGCTCTACGTCCCCCAAGGGTTTGCACACGGCTATCTCACCCTGGTTGACGGCGCAGAGATCTTTTACCAGGTATCGGAGTTCTATACCCCTGAAGTTGAACATGGCATCCGCTGGAACGATCCCCTGTTCCGTATCGACTGGCCCGTCAGTGAAGATTTGATTATTTCAGCAAAGGATAACTCCTGGCCAGACTGGAAACCTTAAGGCTAGCTTGAAAAATGAGAGCTTCCGACCGAGATCAAGGCATGGTGACAATTTGACCGCAGCATATTCAAGCCTTGACCAGGAGGCTCTTCACCTTACTGACAACCCTTTTTAAGAGGCCAACCGGATTCAAAAGATTATTCAGCAGACTCTTCAGCACAACCAAGAAGAGCTTACTGTAGCTGAATTGGGCGCCGAAGCGCTGCATGGTCTCCTGATGATAGTTGAGGTACCGTTTTTTTTCATCGCTGAAAAAAATGGCCCTTGCTGAGTTAAAGTAATAATGGGACTCCACCTCTTTCATTCTTTTCGCCAACTCCTCTCCGGACAGGTAAACGGGCCCGTATCTCTTGAGCAGCATGAGATAGTCGAGCTCCCACACCCGAAACTTCCTGACAAAACTGGAAACCTGTTCAGGATGAACCCTGGTAAGCGATAAGATCTGGTGAACATATCCCCACTTTTTATCTTTTAAATACTGGAACCCTGACTCGTGATCGGCAGCCAAGACCGAGTTCACCCTATAGAATCCATCAGCATCTCTAATAGCATCAGCCCTGATCAGGATGGTCGAGGGCGATCCAAAGACACGAAAGTTATCTTCAAGCAGAACTCTCCTGCAGATCTCGTTGCCATCAAATATTTCTTGAGGGTAGGCCAAGCCTCCGCACTCTGTCCTGGTACCGGCAATACGATAAGAACCGACCATGACCACCGCAGCATCTCTCTCTGCCACAGCGACCATCCTGGAAAGACACTCAGGAAACAGGAGATCATCGGCATGCACCTGCTTGCAGTATCTGCTTTCAGGAGAGATGTAGCCCAGTGCATTATTCCAATTTTCGATAACTGAAAAAAACTGTTCGTTACTGTGAACAGAAATCCTCCTGTCAAGCAGAGCGCACCTCTGTGCCACCTCCAGGGTATTATCGGTACTGCAGTTGTTGACGATGATATACTCAAAATTACCATAGGACTGCGAGAGAACACTCTTGACACACGCTTCCAGATACTTTTCGCCGTTATAGACGGGCGTCACCACACTTACAAGCGGTTCGTGTTTATCCAACCCCATAAGCCTTCCTCCAGGATACGTACCAGCGAGCACAAGATACACAGGAAAACAGTCAACCAAGACAAGGAGGCCACCCAGGTCCGATGCCCATGGCTACGACCATGGCCTCGGGAAAGCCGAAACAGACATCAAAGCGCCCAGCGGGTTCCGCTGGACAGTGCCGCAGCCAAGGCTCCAGCCCAGAGAGCTAGCCCGAGGCACTCTTTATCTGCTTAACAACGACTGCTGGATTGCCAGCTACAATCATCCCAGGGGGAACGTCCCGGGTCACCACAGAACCGGCGGCAACCACGGAATCCCTACCCACCGTGACCCCTTTCATGATAATAGACCTTGCACCTATCCAGGCACCATCTTCCACCACTACAGGAGCGACGTCAGCTCTCCCTATAGGTTCATTATTTTTCCTGGCTACCGGATCAACCGGGTGATTATTGTTGTCAAATATTGAGCACCGTTCGGCAATAAGAACATTGTCACCTATTGCAATACGCTCAGCACAGGAGAGCACTGTTGCATACCCCAAATACACGTTATCCCCCACAGAGACAACCGGGTCAGGATTGATCTTGTAGGAGACGATTACCGTGACATTTCCACCAATCGTTACCTTGTCACCAACCGACAAGGAGCCATAACCAATGATCAGCGGGAAATTCACTTCAAAAAAAACAGACCTGCCTACCCTGCTGCAGCGATACCTCAACATGGGCTCATAAAAAAAGAACTGTTTCAGTCGCCGCCAGCACATCAGCATGACATTGTGCAGATTAAAAAAAACAGCACCAAACAGACCGGGAAAAGGCAAACGCAGCGCCCTAAAGGCAAACACCGTCTTATAGATAAGCTTATGGTACCATCTTTTCCGCAACCTAATATTTAACAGGAAACCTTGAATCATTTCACCACCATGGTTCAATATTGCCCTCGCCAGAGGGTAAACCGCACCCCTTCACCTTGGGCCCCTGCTGTCCACGGCACAGGAGCACGCTCTCAACCTTCGCTCAAAGCTCCATGGCCTCACCCCAGAGCTCCTATCAACCTCCGGCTCCGGATTCCATCGCCGCCTACACTTCAAAGGTTTTGTTAATCAGGTTAACCCGCTTTACGAAACTCATTATTTTATAACCGACACCAGGCTTGTGCTTCCTTATGTTTCTTATTTTGCTTACTGTATTTTTTGAGATCGGCTTTCGATATTTGAGTTCTGATCCTATCCCCCTAAAACCATCATACACCGCCTTGAGATACCACCTCAACTGCCGTCTCATCAAGGCAAACAAAAACGTAGTAAAAAGACGATAGAAAATATGAGCAAGGGCTCTAAAAAAGGGAAGATTACGTATGGCTAACCAGATTTGATTCCTGGTGTCATAATAGGTGTTACGCCATGTGACCCTGTGCTCAGTGGAGCATCTGTGTATCACTTTTATTTCAGGCGAATACTCGATACTGAAATCATTATCTAAAAGGCGATAGGACAGATCAGGGCCCTCGTGACTGATAAAAAATTCCTCTGGATAGAAACCAACGACAGCAAACACCTCCCTTCTAAAGCAGACGGCACCCTCAGAAATATAATCGGTCAGCAGATGTTGATCAGCATACCGTTCCATCTCATAAGGGTGAAACCAGTTGAAAGGTATTATTTTTTGATGTTCACCGTCAAGAATCTGAAAATTTAAAACCGAAACATCCCTGTTCGTCTCAAATATTTGTTCTATTTTCTCTATCCCGCATCTTTCTGCAAAAAAAACATCATCATCAAGGGTGATAACCAAATCACCTCCAGCCCTCTTTATGCCTTCATTCCTGCCAGATGCCCCCCTATTTTCTTCCAATCTGACCAGACGAACAAACTTGAATTGCTGTTTAATACAATCAGACGTTCCATCTGTTGAGTTATTGTCAACGACAATAACCTCCTCAGGGTACCTCGTCTGTTCCTCAAGGCTTTTCAGCAATGGAATGACACTATCCTTTCTGTTGCAGGTGAGAACAACTAAGCTAATATTCATTGGATCCAGCTTGCTCTAAAGTTTATCAGGAGACCGTGTACAATAGCTCTACCGCTCCCGGGCTCAGCCACCTATGCCGCCATACCCCAAACGGTCCCGCAGCATCACCTGCGGTCAGAGGCGATGAAGAAATTGCTCCAAGCCCTGTACCGCATTTCTCCGCGCGTACTGCTCTCTCCAGTGCTCACCTCCAGGCAAAGGACAGGCAACGCCCTGTATGGCGTCAAGGAGATGCGCCTTCAGCGCCGCCACATCTTCAGGAGAAACAGCCTTGCCATCGGGCAGTTCGTTCACCAGGTCTGCGGTTGCCCCCTCTCCGGTTATGGCGAGAATCGGTACCCCCAGACCTATATACTCATAGGTTTTGGCTGGCACCTGGTACGGTTGATCAGGCGCCAGCAACAGTGCCAGATGACTTCGCTGCACCATCTCCCTGGACGCAGCCAGGGGCAGGTGGTCGATCACCTCGACGACATTGCTCAGGCCATAGCTCTCTGCGACATCAACGGTTAATCGATCGCCGATTTCCCTGCAGTGCCCTGCCAGCTTGATGCAAAGGTCTTCTTCAGAGACCGCCTTATCATGAATCAGAGAGGAAACCGCCGCAAAAAGCGGCTCTGGTGTCCGCCCAAAGTACAGGGTTCCGGCATAGCTTATGGTGAACACAGGGTATGGTTCCCTGGTGCGCGCAGAGAGGTCCCCGTCAAAGCCATTGGGAACAAAACGAAACTTCTCAGCTGCGCTCTGCCGATAGTGCTCGGCATACTTTTCAGTTAATTTTTTGGTCGTTGCGAGCACCAGGGCTGCCCGCTGAATCACTGTTTTCTCCAGGGAATAATCGAGAAAATTGGAAAGGGGGGTTGTAGGGTAGCCTTTTTTTTCTGTAGGCGTCATCCAAGGATCACGAAAATCAGCAATCCACTTAACCCTCGGCCGGGCCAAGGAGGCGAGCAGACCGACCAGGTGGGCGGAATAGGGAGGACAGGAGCTCAGGACATAGTCGATCTCTTCACTCCGCAGGAGACGAATCGCCTTCAAGGCCGCAGGGATAATCCAGTTCCGCTCTTCATCAGGCACATAGATCATGGAGGCCAGAATGTGCTTTAGCCTCTGCACAGCGACTTGCCCGGACGACGATCCCTGATCACCACCTCCGGCGGAGTCGCTCTCCTCCGACTCGCCGCCCCTCCAACGACCGAGAACCGTCTTGGCGCTGATATAGAGGTCCCTCGGGGTAACCAACTTTCCAGCCTTAACGATCGGGATCCCCTCCAGGGACTCAAGACGAGCCGGGTCTTTCCGGGCGAGATACCGGTCCTTCACAGTCAAGACATAGGGACACCAGCCAAGATCACGAAGGTATTTTGCAAAACTCGCCACTCGCACCCCACCGACCGCCGCGCTGGGAGGGAAGTGATAGGAAATCAGCAATATCTTTTTCGATTCACGCTCTGTCATCGCACGATCCCAAAGGGTTAAATTTGGTCAGCCAGACTGACGAAGAACCCTCAACATCCTCCATCAAGCGCTGACGACACCCTACCGAGGCTGAAACGCCGCAGCTTGACGGCAGCCGTTTCAGGCCTGTCTGAGCAGCCCCTCATATCGTTCAATCTGCTCCCTCGTTACCCGGAACATATCCTGCCCTTCCTGGTATGCCTGATACCAGCGGACAACCCACTCCAAGGCGGTTGAAAGGTTCAACAGCGGAGACCAGCCAAGCTGATTTTTTGCCTTGGAGCAGTCGAGTTTCAAATATCTGGCCTCATGGGGCTGAACAGCACCACTCACCTCCCACTGCAGCTGCCCGTCCAGCAGGTTCGCCAACCGTTCAACAATCCAGGAAACCGGCCGGGCGTCGCGATCCTCGGCACCAAAATTCCATCCGCCCTCAAAGGTGCTGCCATGCTTCCACATCTCTTCTGCCAGCAACAGATAACCGGCCAGGGGCTCCAAGACATGCTGCCATGGCCTGATTGCCCCGGGATAACGGATAACGACCCTGCGTTTTTCCAAAAAGGCCTGCATCACATCGGGCACCAGGCGGTCTGCCGCCCAATCTCCCCCACAGATCACATTGCCAGCCCGTACGGTGGCCAGATGCACAGGCGGTCGCTCAACAGCGTCAACGCCTGCAGCAAAAAACGATCGACGGTAGGCTGCTGCAACCAACTCTGCACACCCCTTGCTGCTCGAGTAGGGATCATGCCCGCCCATGGGCTCATTCTCTCTATACCCCCAGTCCCACTCCTGATTCTCGTAGCACTTATCAGAGGTGACCGAAACGACCACCCGTACGCTGTCCACCTGGCGGGCGGCATCCAACACCTTTACCGTCCCCATCACGTTGGTCTCGTAGGTCTCGACCGGAGATCGGTACGACTCACGCACCAGGGCCTGGGCTGCCATATGGATGACCAGCTCTGGCCGATACTGTTCGCAGACCCGCACCAGATGAGCCAGATCGCAAACATCGCCATGAATGGAGACTATCTTTTCACCAACAGCGGCCACCTCAAACAGACTTGGGCTCGAAGGGGACTGGAGGGCAAAGCCGATGACCTTTGCCCCCAGCGCGTGAAGCCAGAGAGAGAGCCAACTCCCCTTGATACCGGTATGACCGGTGACCAGAACCGTCTTGCCCTTCCAAAACGCCCTATTCATTTCCATACCTTCCAAGGAGGATTACTCGATTCCCACAGTTCCTCCAGGTACATCTTATCCCGCAGGGTATCCATGGGCTGCCAGAAGCCTTCATGCCGGTAGGCGGTCAGTTGCCGCTCAGAGGCAATGGCTGACAATGGCTCTTTTTCCCAACTGATATCATCCCCCTTGATGTAATCGATCACAGCAGGCTCCAGCACAAAAAAGCCCCCATTGATCCAGGCCCCATCACCCTTTTCCTTCTCCTTAAAAAGCTCTATGACATTCTGCCCTTCACGAAGAACAATGGTCCCGAACCGTCCCGGCGGCTGGACGGCAGTCAAGGTAGCCAGGGTCCTGTTTTCCCGATGATAACGAATCAGTTCACTGATGTTAACATTACTCACCCCATCTCCATAGGTAAGGCAAAAGGTTTCATCACCGATATACTCCCTCACCCGCTTCAGCCTTCCGCCGGTCATGGTGTTAAGCCCGGTATCGACCAAGGTAACCTTCCAATTTTCCGCTTTTGAATTATGAATTTTCATCTCATTATTTTTCATATCAAAAGTAAGGTCAGATTTATTCAGGTAATAGTTGGCAAAATACTCTTTCAACATCTCACCCTTATAACCGCAGCAGATAACAAACTCATTCAAGCCATAGGCCGAATAAATCTTCATGATATGCCAGAGGATAGGATAGGTGCCTATTTCCACAAGAGGCTTTGGCCTAACCTGACTTTCTTCACTTATCCGAGTACCGAATCCACCTGCAAAAATAACAACTTTCATGTGACGAGTCCCCATCGTAATTATTTGCTAAGTGCACGAACAATGGCCCTTTCCCGCAAAGCAACCATCATACCGCAGACCCCTTGCCGATCATCAGAATCCAACACATAATAATAGACGACTATCAAAAACAATAAAACACACGGTATATTGGCCAGAACCAGCCCAGGCCAACCTGTACAGTCAAAGGAATATTTCAAAAAAAGCGCCAGCCCCACCATTGGTACAGCGGCACAGAGCGGCCTGAAATACTCAGCATAGATCGTAACAACGGAACAGGAGAGGATATGAGAGGTGTACCAGGTCACGAAAAGGGTATTTTTCACAAAGAGCACCAAGACCGTTGCAAAGGCAACGCCGGCGATCCCCCAGCCTATCCGGATAAAATATATAGATAAAAAGATATTGGTCACGGCAACTCCCAGGGATACCATTGCAGGGACCTTCACCTGACCCAGCCCCCGCAGGATCACCCCGCCCGGGAGAGAGCCCATCTCAAAAAACATGGGCAGCAGGGCAATGCAAAAGAGCGGCACGAGATGTTCGTAGCCAGGGCCGACCCAGGTAACAAGCAGCTCCCTGGAAAAGATGGCAAGCAAAAAGGTGGGCAACAGCGTCAAGGCCAGGGTAATCCTCGTTCCCTTCAAGCATATCTTCACCAGTTGGGAGTAATCTCCAGCCACGCCCAAATGGGTGGCAACCGGTACAAGCACCCCAAAGGCAGAGGTTATAACGGAACGAACCATATCCTCCCATCTTTTAGCAAGAGAGTAGTCAGTAACAGAAGTGGAATCTATCAAGTTATTGATTATGATATAGTCCGTATTAATCAACACGATCACAGAGACACTGGTAATGAACATCCAGCCCCCAAACGACATCAGTCGTGCCACCTTTTCTTTATCAAAAAACCGATAAGAGATGGACAACTGACGATAGAGCCTCTTGGAGACCACAACCCTCAAAAAGGTTGACAAGACACCTGAAAACAACACCGCCACAGCTACAACCAGAATATCCTCAGTCAACACTAAAAAGAGCATGACGATAAAGACGACGTGCACCATTTGACCGATTACAGATATCAGATTTTCCAAATCGAACCGCTGCTTTGCCCAAAAGGCAACAGTAAAGGGGCTGAACAATATATTTATAATAAAATTCAAGCCAACACAGAACATCACCCACTGAGACTTCACCTCCAGCCCCGGGGGGACATTAAATAATGAGGGAAAATAAAAAACAATGAGCAGAAAAGGAACAACGGCCAACAGGACCAGGCCACCGATCATAAAAAACCCGGTATTGAGGTACCTGTTAGCCTCCTGATAGTCCTCCTGAGCGATGGACATGGTTACATACCTCCCCACAGCGCTCTGAATCCCCACTGAGATAAGAGCAATATAGGCAGTGATTGAATTCACCAGGGGCATAAGGCCATAGACATCGTTGCCGAGGCGACTAATGAGAAACGGCGTCAAAAAAATCCCCACAAAGAGGCGGAAAAAATGATTCCCCACATTAGTAACTGAATTTAAAAGAATTCTATTTCGCAAAGCGACACCTAATCTCCCCACAGTTAATCAATGAACACCAGAAGACAAAGCCGGCACGGCAGCCACAGGGAAAAACAGCGCCTACGGCAGCCCCTGACCATCCCTACGATCCAAGTAGCCCAAAACCGATCCAAAACCAGCAAGATCACCCTTGCCCTGATAGGTATCAATTCGCTCCAGCTCAGCGTGTATCAACTCCCGCCGCATCGCCCTCAGCACACCCTGTGAATGCACGACCTGCTCGCCCCACGGCCTGGACAGAGCAGGATGGCTGAAAATTTTCAGTTGACCAGCGTCTTCCAGGGCCACGGTAACCGCTGTCATAAAGGCACGTAACTGGTGAAAGGGAGGGGCAACCACATAGAGAGAACCATACCCCTGCTGCCTGAGAAAGCGCATCAGGGCCACTGACTCAACCAGGGTATTAAGAGCAGAGACTCCACCCGGATCCACCCCTTCAAGCTGGCCCCCTGCCACACCCAGCTCCTCTAATCGCTCACTCCATTGTCCAAAACCAGGATAACCGCTTTTCGCTCCTGTCTTAAGAATCAACACCCGTGCAGCGAGCCCGCGTTGCACCAGCCACGAGCCTGCCTGCAAGACCTCCTCTTGACTATCCTCGGTTTGACAGTACAGATAGGCGGCATCTGCGGTCTCAGCTGGACGTGCATCACAGAGCACCCTCACCAGCAGCTCGAACACCATATTCATCGTATCCCCCACCTCAAGAAAATCTTTCCCAACCAGCACCTCCCCTTCAACCGACACCGTCCTGAGCTGAGCCCCGAAAGATCTGGTCAACTGCTGCCAGACTGCAGTCAGCGGATCAGCGCACTCCAAAGCAGCGGCCTCAAGCGGCCCTGCTCCAGACAGAGCCGACTCTTGACCGGCAGCCACTCCCGGCGCACGGCCGAAGATCCCAGGGTTGAGCTATCAGGAAGGAGGAAAAAACAGAACCGGCGAGCCTTGCCGAGAGAACGGTACCAGATTATCAAAGATCATAACGGCGATCTTCAGGCCAGGATGGAGAGCTGCCAGCTACAAATAACGTTCAGCTCACGGTGGAACATCTGCTGCAGAACGGGTTACGGGATTGCCCATGACCAGGGGACTGACCATCTCGACCGGCAGCCCGCCGTTTTTTCCCATTGCTTGATCTTGATCGAAAGATCTAACCGTCAAAGTACCCTCAAGTCACCGCCGCCTCCCCCACAGGCTACCTCTTAGGCGTCCAGACCACGTCCCTCTGACCAAAGACCATCCGCAGGCAGCCGACCGCTTGAGCCAGAAAAGTTATTAGAAAATATTTACATACGGAAGGAGCGGTGCCAACCAGGGTCCCGGAAAACGCTGCCATCGCGGTGACAAGCAACAGCAGCTGAGCAGAGAGCGGCACAAGATAAAGGGGAGACCTGGACAGCAGCATGAGATTGACAACAAAGACCGCCAGCAGAAAAAACGGCGTCAGCAGCCTGAGGATCTTGTGAGAAATTAAAAAATAGGAGAAAAATCCATACCTGAAAACATTGAGCAAGCCAAGATGCCGCCAGAGCGCCCAGGCTGTTCGAGTTGTGATCCGGACCTGCCGCTTATAAATATTCCCGACCCCCTCTGTAGCCTCCTCGAGGCAGAAGACCTTTTCATCGAGAACAACACGATACCCCTGTTTCACCACATTCAAAGGCACGACAAAATCATTAATATCATCCGAGCGCAAAGGCCGATACAGCTCCTTCCGGATGGCAAAGATTGCGCCATCGGCCCCAACGCAGGAGGCGACACTGCTTTCAGCCACCTTCACCTGCCGCTCAATCCTTGCATAGAGCCCGGTCGTCTCCTCACCTGAGGCGCTATTACAATACTTGGTCCAGCCGCTGACCGCCCCGATCTCCGGGTCATTAAAATTTGAGACCAACTGCCTGAGAACACCGGGAGAGAACATGGAGTTCGCATCTGTAAAAACGACCAGTTCTCCTTCAAACTCCTCGATCACCCTGTTCAGACATGCCGTCTTCCCGATCCTTCCGGAAAAAGAGCGGAGCAGCAGGCGCCTATCGCTCATCCCCTGAACGATCTCATCGGTACGATCAGTTGACCCATCTGAACTGACAACAATGGACAACTTATCTTCCGGGTAATCCAAGGCGAGCGTGTTCTCAACCTTGCCCTTGATATCCTTCTCCTCGTTGTAGGCTGAGATGATCACCGTGACCAGGGGCTCACCCTCTGCCCTTTTCCATGCCCTGGAAAACACCCTGGTCAAGAGCGCCAGAGAGAGAGGAAAAAAAACATAGGAATAAAACGAGAAGAAAAGCAGTGCAAAGAAGACCAGTTCAAGCCAACCCATACGAGTTCACCCCTCTCAGTTTTGATAAAGATCAAACCACTTCTGAAAGACAAGCAAGGACCAAATCAGGGTGTCATGAATCTCTTTTCCTGAAAAATGCTCATCAATCACCCGATGAACGGTCTCAACATTCACCAGGCCATGCTTTTCCAGGTTCGCCCTTGTTAAGGTGGTCAAGGTGTACTCCCTCAAATCATGCTTCAACCACTGGGTCATGGGGCCAACAAAACCCTGTTTACGGTGGTCAATCACATCCCTGGGCAGAAGTGGGCGAACCGTCTTTTTCAGCAAATATTTTTTCTCCAGGCCCTTCATTCTGATATCGTTTGGAATCGTTGCGCAAAATTCGAGAAACTTATGATCAATAAAGGGAACCCGCACCTCCAGGCCATGGTGCATACTCAGGCGGTCCGTGACAGCCAAAATATCCTCAGGCAAGTAGGTCTTAAAGTCACAGTAGAGGGCTCGATCCAGAGAACCACAGTCCCCCTCCACATTATCGCTATTAAAATGGCGAAGAAAGATCTCATCGCAGGGTTCATGATACTGTTCGAATCGACCAGGATCGCTAAACAGATCTCGACGTAACCCACTGGAGAGAATGGAGAGGTAGCTGAGGTAACAGCGGTCGGCGCTCAACTCATTGGAGCGGACAAAACGCTTCATGTGGTTGATGGTATAGTGGCCATCGGATCGCTCGGGGAGCCGAGCCACCATATTTGCAATGATATGTTTGCGGACAAACGAGGGGACCCTGTTGTAGAGACCACGGAGCTTAAACCCCAAATACCGTTCATAGCCGCCAAAGATTTCGTCGCCACCCAGCCCGGAAAGGGCAACCGTGACATTACTCCTGGCAACCTTACAGACAAAGTAGGAGGGCAAGGCTGAATCATCTGCAAAGGGCTCATCAAAGGAGCGTACGATCTTCTCTATCAGGCCCTCCGGATCCATGACGACTTCATAGTCCAGATGATTGGTCTTATACCTGTCTGCTACCTGCCTGGCATAGCCGCGTTCATCGAGATAGCCACCGACTTCCCCCCCAAAGCCGATACAGAAGGTATTGATATTTTCCGCCCCTCCCCTGCTCATCAAGGAAACAATGGTGCTCGAATCAATACCTCCGCTCAAAAAGGCACCCAGAGGAACCTCGCTCATCATCCTGAGATCAACAGACTCCTGGAGCAGCGAGACAATGTTTTCGGCATAGTAGCTTATGCTTTTTCTGGATTCGGAATAAAACTGGAGGTCCCAGTATTTCTCGAGAGCAAGCTCCCCATTTTGCCAGCAGAGGGTATGACCTGGTTCCAGCTTATTGATTTTGCTGTAGATAGTAAGGGGAGCCGGGATGTAGGAATAGGAGAAATAGGCGTTGAGGGCCAACTCATTGATTGTTCTCGGAAAAGACGGATCGGCCAAGATAGCCTTCATTTCAGAGGCAAAGTAGAGTCGCCCTTGATGTTGAGCGTAAAAAAGAGGCTTGATTCCCAGGCGATCGCGGGCGATGAAAAGTTTCTTCTCCCTCAGGTCCCAGATGGCAAAGGCAAACATACCTCGCAGGCGATCGACACATTGCCCCCCCCACTCTTCGTAGGCATGCAAGATCGTCTCTGTATCCCCAAGCGTGGAGAAACGGTGCCCCCGGGAAAGCAACTCCTGTCGCAACTCCTGGAAGTTGTATATCTCGCCGTTAAAGACGATGCACTTGGTCTGATCTTCATTGTATATCGGCTGCCTGCTTCCGGAAAGATCAATAATACTCAACCGTCGATGGCCCAGACCACCATATCCGTCTCGATGAAAGCCGTAATCATCAGGGCCCCGGTGGGACATCGTATGGGTACAGCGTTCGATGTCAAACTGCAATGGATCTACGGAAACAACACCAAAGATACCACACATTTAACAGCACCAGAAAGATAGGTTTATCTGAGAGGAGAGGGGAACCCGATCAACTCACCAAAACGCCCACTGCACTGCTCTTCCAGATGGTCACAGGTATCTGACCCTCAGAAGGTTCCTCCTGCTGCTCCAACTGCTCCAGCGGCTCAAGGAAGAGACAACAGGATCAGTCGAAACACAACAGCGGCATCCTCTACGGGTCAGCCTTTCCTTCTTTCAACAAAAGAAAACCAAGATAATACAGAACCGAGATTGGCAGGATCTCTTTTCCAGAGAAAAAGTGTACAGATAACCGCGACTGGCCGAATGCATGCCAACTGGTCTTCTCAAATGATATCTCCTCCCGATGATTTAATCAACCTAACCACCTTTTTTACCCTCCTTTCCGCCTCAGCCGGGAGAGGCGCGCGATAGATTGTACAGCAGCCATACATTGAATCTTCCGAGGATAATTTCTTGGATACAACGCCGAGATTGGAAGGAAGGCAATTTTTCAAGGTGGCCTCCAGCCTGAAGAGGGAGCAGCGCCAAAAAAACGCACAGGCCATACGGCCGTACAGGTCGGGCCCAGGGGAAGAGAAAGGGCTACCAGGGCTGGATTACGACAGCGTTGATGCCTCGCTAGAGGAAGGTTCTCTTGATCATACCGAGACCAGGTATTTTTCGCAGCTTGGCCAGGGAGGCAGTAGAGATCTTTTCGAGCAGGCAGAGACCTTGACAGTACCATCGCATCCAGCGGGTATCAACCTGGGACAAGCTCTCCAGAGAGAAGTCATAGCCGCAGGCTGCCAAATCACGGTTCCCCTCAAAGGCAAGCATGGTCCTGAGCTGCTGCCTGAGGGTCAGCTCTGTTTGCCACTTTTCCATACTGCTGGGATCAATATTTCTATTATAGCTGTCTTTATCATACCAGATCTCACCAGACTTAACCGTTATGGCCTGCTCCCCTAGATGTGTACTCTCCCCCGGGGAAAGCATCAGCTCGCTCCATTCCACACCTAAGAACGCACAGATCTTTTCCGTCTGCTCCACACTATTTTTCAACAGCTCTTCATAGACAATATTCAGCACCCTGGAACGGCTCTTTCGATGGGCGGCAAATCCAGCATCAAGGCAGCGCTGCACATACGAGATACTTGCCGACAACTGGGCAGTAAAGTCAGGGGGAGCCATGCCCTTGGCCAGGGCACGATTTTTCACCTGCTGCATCGAAGAAACGATGGCCCTGGGATCACGAATCACATGGATGAAATGAGCCTCCGGAAAAAGCTCCATCAAGTCCTGGAAAACCAGGATATTGGCAGGCGTTTTTTCGCTATAGAGCCTAGACGAGCTCTTATCTGCCAAGCGTAAGAAAATATCCTCGACAAAACCGGCAAGGTGGGCGTCTACTTCCTGCTCGGCGCAGAGAATATTGATATATCCACAAGCCACCGAGCTCTTCAGCTTCCGCCTCAACTCCACCAGATCGGGAAGATGCAAGAACTCAGGCCCTCCAAGGATAAGAGGATGCGAGTCCAGGACGTTCTGCACCAGAGTCGTCCCTGATCGAGGCGCCCCGCCGACAAATATCAATCGCTTGCTCTTCTCCATGGCATCCTTTTTTCTGTCAGAATATAAAAGACGCGAATACATCGCAGCCCGAGACCTCCAACCACAACCAGGGGAACTTTATCTCCGGTGAGCAGACAGTCCCCCAGTCTTACCTCCGGGGCAACCCGAAAAAAACAGAGAGCAAGCCCGTTCTCCCTGCCCCGGGACAAGACAGAGCCCTGGACAGGGAGAGAGCAACTGCATTCCGAGACGATACCGGCTGCCCTTTATTCAGACAACACGACTGTGGGAGCAACCACCATTCAAGAATGGATGAATTGCAGATCCTGCTCCCGCCGCAAGGTATCCACAAGACGCCCTGGAGGCAGCTCAACATCATGATAGCTGATGAGGGTATCTTTTACAAGATCACGCCGCAACCTGCACCCTTCTGCAAGCCCCATGGGCAGAAAGGCACTGTTCAGACTTTCTTCATACCGCTCTGCCATTCCATAGCAACAGAATCCACCAATCCCGTCCAGGACCTCTCCGGCCTTAAGGTCCCTTTTTGCAGCAGTTATCACATCAACCACCGGCCCTGCCAACGGAGCAACTGCAGCATCATGAAACAGAACCGCCCTGGCTGCAGTCAGGGGCGCCTCCAGGTGACAGAGGTGATAGGGGATATAGAAAGTATACAGTGGACCATCACCCATCTTATAATACTTCAGATATTGCTGCTGAACGGGATGTGCATTATGCCCGAGCACAAAGACCCCGCCACCGGGTTCTGCACCAAGCACATAATCCACCAGTCCGGTCTCCATCATCTGCTCCACAGGAAACAGATTCACCGCCTCTGTGACATGGGAACACTCCGGCCCATACATTCCCCGCTGCCCCACCGTAAAGCCTGTGGCGTTGGCAACCACCGCCATCTCCATCGATATTTTCGTTCCATCGGCAAAAGAGGTCACCATCTGCGGCTTTTGATGGTACTGCTCAGCATACCCTTTCTGGGTCTCAGGAGTACGCCGGACATCCTGAAGCCCTTTCATGTTGCCTGCCAGAACGGGCCGACACCCTATCGACTGGACATAGCGATAAAGATTCATAATAACACCGGGTTGATCACCATCCGCATTGGTGTAGACCACACCTGCCGCATCGGCATACTGCTTGAGCAGCGGACCAACCGTCGCATCAAGCTCTGCGTTCATCAAGACAACATGTTTTTTATGCTCTATTGCCCTGAGAACAACCCCGGCACTATACTCAACATGACCTGTTGACTCGATGATAACATCCACACTCTCAGCCTGATACAGCACAGAGGCATCAGCGGTAACAGCGTATTGCTCACCGGCAACACAATCCTCCAGCTGAGACGCATTGCCCACAGAGCGGAGCTGACCATCCACCCCGGCTTGCCGGTACGCCCGCTCTGCTTCAGAAAGCGTTCGATTAGCGATACATGCAAGACGCATCCCCGGCATGGACAGCAAGATCTGCAGGGCGATTCCTCGCCCCATAAAACCAGCGCCCACCAGGCCCACCTGAACAGGCCGAGCCTCCTCCTGCCTCTTCCTCAGTGCTGTATCAACAATGATCATCCTCACCTCCTGCAACAACTCCTGCCCTGCCAAAAGATTAGCTTCAGGCTCAACCCCACCCCTCACCAGGGGAACGGAACGCCTCCTCACCCCCCCTTCAGACCCGCCCGGGATTCCAGCTGCCGGCAAACCGGGCGGAAAAGCGGGTGCAACACCCTGCACAACATAGCCTAGAGACGACGAAAAAGATGCTGATGCTGATCGATGCAGTGCTCGATCGCGTAACAGCGCCGTGCCAACTCCTCGGATTTACGCCCCATCTCCCTTCTCATGGATTCATCCTCTGCAAGCCGGCGCAGGGCAAGATGGAGCTCTTCGACATCAAAAAGCCTGACCAAAAATCCGTTTTCATGGGGCACGATCACATCCTGAATCCCCTCAACATCCGTCCCGACCACCGGCAAGCCACTGGCCATGGCCTCAATCAGGCTGATCGGCAACCCCTCCCTAGAGGAGGTTAAACAAAAGATATCAGCGGCCCTGAGCAACTCCGGGACATCTGACCTCCCGCCCATCAACAGCACCTGGGCATCGAGACCGAACTGCCTGACAAAACCATGAATATCCTGCTCCGAGTTCTCCGGGTCACCACTGAAGCCCTGACCGACCAGCAGCAGCTTAACCGTACCGTTCTCTGCCGATAAACGACGAAATGCCTCCAGCAGGAAGAGGTGATTTTTATTCTTTTTCAGATTGGCCACCATGGCAACAACCAGGTCATCTCGATCCAGCCCAAGGCTCTGTTTCGCCCTGACCTTATCCTGGTCACCGGCCCTGAAAAACAGGGTACAATCGACGCCATTCTTTACGGAAAAGACCTTCTCTGCAGGTAGCTTCAGCGTCTCCTCCAGACAACGCTTGACCTTATCGCTGATCCCGATCGCGGCATCGATACATCGAGCAATAGAGCGGCCCACAGCCAACCATTTGCCGCGAATGGCCTGCAACTCCCACTCTGAATGCTCAGTATAGACCAGCTTGGCACGGTTGATCATTTTTGCACCGTAGAACGCATAGACCAGCGACAGGAAATGATGGGCATTGACAATATCAATGCCATGCTTCCGTATAATCCTGGCCAGGGTTCTCATCGTGCCGAAATCAAACCGGTGTAGCTTGGGGACAAAAAAGAGGGGCAGCTCCAGATCTGCAAACTCCTTCAAGGGTTCCTGTTCATAAAACCAGGCAAGGTATGGGCTGAAAACCGTTCGATCAAGATTACGGATCAGGTCCAGCACCAGGTGCTCAGAACCACCCATCTTCATCTGAACGATGATGAACAGTACCTTGATTTTTTCTCCCTCACCCTTCATCTGCAGGCCTCCCTATTTCCACCCTCCCCCCTTTCCCGCCGCTCCCCGACCAAAACTCAAGCTTGCTCCGGAAGGTATCATCCCTGCGCCATTCAGCTCCGGACAGCGTCACCCTCCACCGCTTTCAAGTGGCGCCTGCCCGGAACCCCTCGCACCAACAAGCACCTTGGCATACACGTCCTCGATCGCTTGCAACCAGGAGTCAACACCAAACTCGGAGAGGACCCTCTCCATGGCCGCTTCCCCCACTCTCTCAACCAGCTGAGGGTCAGCTGCCAACTGAAAAACGGCATCAACAATCGCATCCGCAGACTGTGCCTCAATCAAGATGCCGTTTTGTCCGGATGTTATAACCCTGGGCGTCCCCCCCACAGCCGTAGCAATGACGGGCAGACCAGCTGCCATCGCTTCCAACAGGGCCATGGAGGTTCCTTCCGTCAAAGACGGCAAAACAAAGATGTCCAGGCCCGGCAGCAGAGCTGAAACATCCTCCTGAAAGCCTGCCAGGATCACCCTGGCTGCCAAATCCCGTGCCTGCACAAAGGACTCGACCTCTTTTCTCTGCGGCCCATCGCCAACCACAACCAGGCGAACCTGGTGACCAGACGAGCCTAGCTGAGCAACCGCTTCAAGCAGATAGAGCACTCCCTTTTCCGCACTCAAGCGCCCGACATAGCCCAGGACAAGCTCATCCTCCCCAAGGCCATAGCTGCTGCGAAAATCGGCTCGTCGCCGCGAACGCTCCGAGGAGCCATAGGCCGACTCCACGGCATTTTGCACCACCTCGACTCTGTCTCCGGCCAGTCCCCTTTCAACGAGGTCACTCTTTATCCTCTCTGATACCGTTATCACCTGGTGCATAAGGCGCAAAGCCATGATGTCCAGGGTATTGTAGAGGCTCAACTTGGCATCCAGCGAGATAAAACCATGGCAGGTTGAGACGACGGGAATCTTGAGCCACCTGGCCACCATCCCCCCTATAATATCCGCAAAATAACCGTGGGTATGCACCAGATCAAAGCAACCATCTTTCAGCTCCGCATAGATCCGCCTGGCGCATCGGAGCAGACGAAAGAAATCCCTTCCCTCCCGTGACGGCCTCTTTGCCACAGGGACCCGGGCAAAAACATAGCCCGCCCTCTGCAGTTCCTTAACCAGCAGCCCGTCTTCCTCCCAGGGCCGCACCAGCAGAATCGGATAGACCTCCACCTTCTGCCGATCCACGTTGCGAAAGAAGGTTAAACTGACCTTTTCCGCACCACCAAATTCTACCGCTGCCAGGATGTGAGCGACCCTGCACCCCGAAGGGAAGACCGCGGCACGATCCCCCGCTCTCCCCCCCATCATTGCCAGATCCCCCGAAGAGAGTCCTCTGCCGGGGAAGATCCCATCTTTCTCTTGAGGGCCTCGAAGAGCGAGTGGAGCATCCAGACAAAGAACGGGGCAGGATCCTTGACGGAAAAATCATCCTTATAGACATCCCAGCCCGAAGGCGATAAAAACTCACGGATAAATTGCAGTTTCCACACCTCTTTTTTCAACAGCGCAGGAAAAGATCTGAGCTCACCACCAAGCCACCTGCTGTAGACACCGGTTGTAAAGCTCTCCACCGGCTCCACGTCGCCATCAACAGCAATTTTATAGAGCAGATAGGGAAAATCAACCCCTGAGGCAAGAGCCTGGGCCAAGCCTCCCCACAGACGCGGATTAACATCAATCAGGTAAGGGACGCCGGTCCTGCTCTCAACAACAAAATCAGCCTGACAGACCCCATGCCACTCAAGCGATTTCAGAAAAGTGTGGAAAGAGTGCTCTGCTCGTTCATTACGTACGCTTACCCGCATGGTTGCCTGGCCAAAGCCAACAGGAAAATTTCGCAGCTGTTGATAGACCACCTTGGCCCGGAGAGCGCCCCGATTAAACAGCATGGCAACACAGTGACTTTCACCCTGGATCATCTCTTGAACCAGAAACCGTTCCAGGGGAAGGCCCAGATAGCCGTCCGCGTCCAGCAGACGATGCAGGCCATCGGCAGAGTCAATCTTTTCCACCCCCCAACCACCACCACCCTGCTTCGGCTTTATCAGTACCGGAAAAGGAAGGTCATCGACCTTGCCTCTCTGTTCCTGCAGAGAGGCAGCCGTAACGGTCAACGGCACCGGAATATCATGGGCCCTGGCAACAGCTTCCCACTGATCCTTGTTATGCGCTACAAGTATCTGCTTATACGAAGGTACGACCATATCAACATATTGAGACAGGTCGTGGCTGTATTTGGAGATGAGAAAGGTTTCCTCAAGAACCGGTATCAAGACCCTGGCCCCCAGCCGTTGAATATTTTCTACGAGACAACGAATAAACTTTTTCTGGTCTACAAAAGGTGATGGGTAGACAAAATGACCGCTGGAGTAGCGAGATGCAAAGGACATTGCCTGGGCCTTAAAATCGGCGCTGTGCACTTCAAGTCTCTTGCTCCCCAGACTTCTGACAACATTGTAGGCTATTCTATTTTTTGCACAGGTTACGATGACCGTCATTATCTCCCCTCACAGATCCACTCAAGATGCAGCGAACAAGGGTCACCCAGAGCTGGGATGGTCTATCCCTTTTTTACAATGTTCACAGCAAGGACCAGACACACCACACAGACTTAAGCTCTCAGCGCTGGCCGCCAAGCCCTCTCCCCATTGACAAGTTGGTCAACAGGCTAAGAATGCGTTCATTATCCCTGGCTGTAACCTGCTCATGAACAGGAACGGTCAGGAGACGATTGCAGAGATCCTCTGCCTGTGGATACTCCTGCCCTAAAAAATCATTGGCGAGATCGGCAATCCTGTGTATCGGTGCAGGATAAACCGGCATGATCCCCAGTCCCTGCAGTTCACTTTGCCTTACAATATCATCCCGTTGCCTCCGGGACCTGGCGATGATCGGCAGCCGTACCAAACTGTTTCCAGTTGGAGGACGCAGCTGAGCCAGCCCCTCTGGTAGGTTCTGTTGCCAATAGGCGATATTTCTTAATCGTGCTCTGCGATGTGTCTCCAAGCGTTGCTGCCATTTCCTTGCCAGTTGCAGTTGAACAGCAGATATCTGCCGCAGAGAAAACTCCGAATCATAGATCGTTTCTCCAAGTTTAAGAAAGGGTAGCGCCTTGGGCAGCCAAAACAGCGCCGGCCTCTGCAAGAGCGTTATCGCCAGCGCCTTGAAGAGCAGCATAACAGAGCCCGCCTGGCTGCAGCTGGCCATGTCAGACACTCGGGAGGTGATGCGCCCTGCAAGGTCATCCCGATTGGTTACAATGACACCCCCCTCTATGGTCGAGAGAGCTTTTCCCCGTCCCAGGCTAAAAAAACCAATATCTGCCAAGGTCCCGAGTTTCTGCGGACCAGACCTCTCCCCCATGGCCTGGGCAGCGTCTTCGACAAGAAAGATATCCTGGCCGATGATGGTTTGGAGATAGGCAACATCGGCACTGCAACCAAAGAGATGGCTGGGCAGGAGGCAGAGAATCCTTCTCTTCAGCGCCTCATCAGCCAGGAGAATTCGAAGCTTTTCCCTGTCAAAATCAAAAGATTCAGGGGCGCTGTCGCACAGGCAGAGCTGCAACCCTGCCCGCTTGACGGCTGCAGGCACAGAGTAACAGGTAAAGGCCGGGAGAACGACCAGGTCCCTCTCCGGATGGATTTCATGTAAGGCCTGGAGAATCAGGACAAGAGCAGCCTTTCCTGAGGAAAGGAAAAAACAGTGCCGGATTCTGAACTCCTGCCGTATCTCCCGGGCAAACTGCTCGCCCCTGCTGCCTTGTCCATGAAAAAGCCCGGAAAGAGAACGAAAGAGAGCAACAAGGGGGATGGGGGAGGCGGCCGGGGGAAGGGTTCGTCCTATTCGCATCATCCTACGGCCAAGCGGCAAGGGTCAGAAGACCAGCCTAGGCCCGGAGGCACAGAAGCTCCATGGACAGCAACCACAGCGGTTGACTCTAGAACCATCAGGGCAAGCATGTTTCCCCCTTTAACATCAAAGACTTATATACCCCCTCATCAGGGAGCCCATAAAGTTGGACACAGGCACAGGGAAGCGCTTCCAGGTCGCAGCAAGGAGATCTCGTCCCTTACGGCCATTACGCTGCACCCTTGTCCCGGGGCTGTAATCCCCTGGCAAAGAATACCAACAGAGGGGTACGTCCTCTGCCCCCCATTGCCGCTTGAACCTGTAGGTGCCTTCACCTTCTGTAGAACGCCCAAAATCAAAGACCCTGTAGCCCTTATCAGCACTGAATTTCAACAGGTTCCAATAGAGCAACATGTTTGGGCTCAAGCGGTTATACTCCCTCAAGGTTGAAGCCCAGGGAATGGCCACCTGCTGATCGGTGCATATGATCAGGCCAGCACCGATGCACTTCCCCTCAAAGGTGACCAGGCCGATCCTGGCTCTTTCGCCAAACTGGGTCGCAACCGAATCAAACCATTGCCTGGAGTGGGGGGGAGAGCCCAAATCGCGCATATTCCGGGCATAGACGGTATAAAAATCTTTGATGCCTCCACCTCTGGCCCAGGAAAATTCGAGACCATTCTTTTCCGCCTTACGTATCTGACTCCTCAGTTTGGACTTAAAACCAGCCAGCAGCACCTCTGAAGAGTCGGGCAAAGAGAGCACCATTCTCAGCTTTTGCGAGGCTTCGAGCTGAAGGCCTGCACTCCGCCTTACCGACTCCTCAAGCTTGCCGCGCAGACAGAAGCTGCGGCATTTCAACTGCCTGGCGAGAGCCAGCGCCCTCTGGACAAGGGCCTCCTTAACCTGGGGTGAAGAGGCAAGACAGTTGCCCACATCACAGAAGGGAAGGGCTGTCAGCTCATTGAGAAAGAAAAGGGCCCGCAGGTGAAACAGGGGCAAGACACCGACGAGTTGTCCCCCCTCTTCGGCCAAGAGGTAGTGGGCCGCATGGTCGTAGGCCAGCTCAACCGTCCTCCGCCAGGCCCAAAGGTGATAGGGTGCAGCATCTGGCTGGGTCAGCACGTAGGCATCCCAAGCTGAACGATCATTGCTCTCAGCCGCTCTCAGTTTAAGCATGGTCCTCCTTTCCAAGGATCAGCGAACACCATCTGCCCCCATCCTCTCCGAGGGACTCGTTACAGCACCCCCAGGACATAGGGATAAAAATCCCGCAAAAAACCTCGCAACAGCAACTCTGCCTCTGCCTTACCGCCTGCGGGGGTAATAGAGGTGGAGACCCTGATCAGGGACCCCCTGGTATCATTGCGAAACAGCTTGTTGGCTGCAATGCTCAGGCGCATAAAGATGTAGCTGCTCCCTATGAAATCCCCTGATTTATAAAAATAGTAGGTCAGGGTTCCCCCGGCCTCCATCCGGGTCATGATCTCGGCAACCCCAAGGACTACCTGCCGACCGCCTGCGGGAAAGCTGATGGTTTTCTCGGTTTTTTCCGTTTTGAGTCCTCTGCCCCCCAGGCAGGCCTCCGGCGTATGAAAATCCACCTTGGTATCCGAGTAGTGAACGATGGAGAGAAAGATACGTTCCCCGTCAGGCCGACTATAGGAGCGATGAATAATAGAGCGGGTCTCCAGGATATCATAGACCTGCTCTTCCAGGGGAAAGTCCCGGCCATACCACTCGTCATCGATGCTCATGGGAATGGCCTCCAGATCACTGAGACCTCCACTCATATCCTGAGAGGGGACATACTGCACCCCCTGCACCACGGCAACGGTCAGGGCCATAAGGAGAACGACTATCAGGTAACGTAGTTTCAGGTTTTCCATTCCAAGACCTTGGCAGCGCCCATCAACAGGAGGAAACCGACTATAAAGACCAACATGCCGGACCCGGTATGAATCAGGGTATCGGGTCCGGCAGCCTCCAGACCCCAGTAGTGGGAGGCAAGAATAAGCAGGGGCACCCGGACCACATTGGAAAACAGGGCAACAGGGATGGTCAGAAAAAAGAGCAGCCATTTCCTGCCGACTCCCAAGGGTGCCAGGTGAGCAAAGACCGCCCCAAGAGCTAAGAAGGCAATGAGTGAGCGCAGACCTGAACAGGGATTGCCGACCAGGAGCTGTCCCGCCGGGATAAAAATATTAAACCCTTCCCCATACACAGGGACCCCCAGCGCACCCACCACCCACACCCCTGCTTTAGCGGCAAAAACCTTCAGCGGGAAAGAGACCAGGTTGATCATGGCCATGGGCAGAGGAACCATGAAGATCAGAAAGACGAGCGGAAACCAGAGCAACCTGGAGACCTGCAGGCCAAAAAGAAAGAGGCACAGACCTGTCAGCAACAGAAAGAGAGAAAAACCGGAGATCGCAAAGATATAGAGAACCGTGCCCAGGAGATGAAGCAGCAGGGCAAAGATGAGGAGATAGAGGCCGGCAACACAGCCTCTTTGCTCCATCTGAAGCAGTCGAGCTTTTTGCTGATAGACAAAGAAGAGGGCCACAAGGGGCACCAGGAAACCGTGGGAGTAATAGGAATCCGCACCTGTGTAGCGATCGTACATCCAGAAAAGCGTATCATGATAAGCGAATGCGGCCAGGAAGAAGACAGCACTCAGGCCGACAATATTGGTACCCCTGTTTGCAGTAATCACGATGGCATTCTACCCTGACGTTAAAGAATTCTGGATGCTATTGCAACCTCAGGCGCAATAATGCGCCGAAATGGGCCGAAACCGGAATGTGCTCAACAGGCGCTCAAACCTGCCCTCTGTCTTGTCAAGATTAAGATAATGACGAAAGCGTGACTTCCAGCCGGCCCTGGCTATCCGCGGCTGCTGGGGGTCAAACTCCCAGGGATGGAGATAAAAAATAAATGGTTTCTTTTCCTGGCTATTGATGCGCCCTAAAGCCATCCGGCTGAACCAATAGGGAAAAATCCGAAAATAGCCACCACCGGCAACCGGAATCTTGCGCCCGAAAAACAGGGCCGTAGATATCGGGTATTCCATGAGATTATGACCAGGCAAGGGATACTCAAAGCGCGGGGCATCGGGTATGCCATAGTTGTCATGGATAATGGGGAAGATAGACGAATCCCATTGAAAACCCAGCTCCTCAAGGATATCCAGGGCCCATAGGGAGCGGGCCGTGATGGAGTAGGTGGGAGCCCGATAGCCGACAACCGGTTTACCGCTTATATCTTCCAGGACCGTTTTCGCCCGCTGGGTGTCCTGACGAAACGCCTCCGGAGTCAGGGTGTAGACCTTCTGGTGCCGATAGCTGTGACAGGCGATCTCATGGCCCTGGTCGGCAATATGCCTAATCAGGGCAGGGTAGCGCTCGGCTGTCCAGCCCACCACAAAAAAGGTTCCCCGCACCTGGTGATCGGCGAGCAACTCCAGGACCCTGTGGGTATTGGCCTCCACCCTGGATTCAAACTGAGGCCAGGCATCTTCCCGAATCACCCGCTCAAAGGCAGCGACCTGAAAATAGTCTTCCACATCAATGGTGAGGTAGTTGGGTATCGATAGGGTCATCACGCAGCTCAATCCGGATAAATATATAGGCTTGGCCAAAACCTCATCTTGCAGCCATGCTCAATGCACGATAATCACATCTGCTGGCTGAACCTGGAGATTTTTCTGCAAGTCTTTACCCTTGAGAAAGTCATCATAGTCAAAATCAAAGGTGCGGCCTTTGGCCTCATCCCCCTTCCCTCGGTAGGCACTGCCCTGGCGGATAAGCGTGACCTCTGAATTTGCCCACTCGCTGAAACCACCCGCCTGGGCAACGGCCTTGACAATGGTCAGGGGGTAATCCAGGTGATAAAGTCCGGGCTTGAGAATCTGGCCCATGATCGTATACTGCCTGCTGTTGCTCTGGATCAGGGTGGTGGTCACACTGGGGCTTTCATAGATGGAGCTGTAGAGCTTTTTCAAATAATCGGCAAGTTGGGTCAGGGTCATCCCAACCACATAGACATCGCCAATATGCTTGAGCGAAACCCTGCCGTCCATGCGGACCTCCGATCCGGTACCTCGACCGCGGATTACGGATCCTGCAGTGGCAGTTGTTCCCCCAAGCGATGCGGAATCGGCCTTGCCTCCGCTCACCCCAACGGACATGGAGCCTTCGCCATAGATGGAGACAAAAAGGATATCTCGATAACCGATGACATACTCCTCGTCCACCTTCAGCGGAACGGCATCACCCATGATCTCCTTGCGGAGTTGCTCCTTCATCGCCCTGTCTACGGGCACATCTCCGGTGGATTCCGCCGCAAAGCATGGTTGAGCCAACAGGCTTATCATAGCCCAAACCACAACTAGCCAAGTGCGTACCGCTACAGGTTGTCTGCTCATCACCACTCCATTCTCGAGTAAAGTTGCTCCAAAAATATTTGACCTATAATAAGTTAAATGTATAGTGAACCTAAAACACATTGCAACTTTTTTCTCTGAAAAGCCCCCCTACGGGGAGGCAATCATTTAACTCCAGGTCAAAAAGCATACTTTTGTTTTGACCCATAGTCTGCTACCATTCATCACAATACTTTTTCTTTTACTCTTAAGGAGATGGGGAGAACATGCGCTTAAAAAACCTTGCCTTTTCGCTTGTAGCCACTGTGCTCATTGCTTTTCTGGCCCTCACTGCCGGCTGTTCAGATCCGGCCAAGGACAAGGAGGTCCACTTTAAAAAGGCAATGATCTACCTGGATGAGGACAAGCCCGAGGCAGCCATCATCGAGCTGCGAAATGCCATCCAGATCGATCCCAAGTTCGCTGATGCGCGCTACCAGCTCGGCCTGCTCTACCTCAAGAGCGGTGACCCCCGCCAGGCCTTTGGAGAGCTGCAACGTGCTGCGACCCTGGATCCCGACAACCTTGATGCCAAGGTAAAAACCGCAGAGTTCTATCTGCTCAGCCAGCAAAAAGAGGACTCCAGAAGACTCATTGAGGAAATCCTTGGCCAGGACCCGGAAAACATTGATGGCCTGGCCCTTGCAGCCAACCTTGAACTCCTTGACAACAGCCCGGAGCAGGCCTTGAGCAACATAGACAAGGCTATTGCCCTGGCACCGACGGAAGATCGGCTCTACACCATTAAAGGCAGGGTACTGGCTGTTGCCAAAAAAGCTCCTGCTGCTGAGGCAGCCTTTATCAAGGCCCTGGACCTCAATGACCAGAAACAGGGAAACTACATCACCCTGGTCTCCTTCTATCTCAGCCAAAAGCAGCTGGACAAGGCCAAGAGCACACTCACCCGGATGGCGGCCGCCTTCCCTGAATCACCCCAGCCCTATCTGCAGATGGCCAACCTTGCCCTCCGTAACAACGACCTTGCAGGTGCGGAACAGGATCTCCTCAAGGCCATGGAAATCGCTCCAAAAGATATCGGCTTAAAGGCATCTGTTGCCGAGTTCTACGCCAAACAGAAAAAAGACAGCCAGGCAGAACAGCTGTACACAGAGGCGATTGCGGCCTCGGAGAGCCCGGAAAACATCAAGGCCAAACTGGCTGATTTTTATTTCAGTCGCGGAAAATTTGAACAGGCCAGGAAGCTCATGGCTGAGATTCTTGCCACCAACCCCAAAAATGGCGGGGCAAAGCTGGTCCAGGCGAAATTCCTGCTCAAAGAGGGCAAGCCGGCAGAGGCTCTGGAAATTGCGGATAAGCTGAGCAACGACTATCCCAGATGGGATGAAACCTTTTTTGTAAAGGCCATTGCCCACAGCAACCTGAAACAGACAGACCTTGCCAAAAACGCACTCCTGGAAACCATCAGTCGCAATCAGACCCACGCCAAGGCCCGCTCCATGCTGGCACTGCTCTTCCTGCAGGAGGGCAACTTCGAAGAAGCGAAAAAAGAGGCTGCCACCGCGCTGAAGCTTGATCAAAAAAATTTCCAGGCCGCCATGATTCTGGCCAAGAGCGTGCTCTTTTCCAAAGACTTTGAAAATGCCCAAAAGATGTTCAGCGAGCTGGACACCAAGGTTCCTGACAATGTCGAGATCCTCGGCAGCCTGGGCCTGGCCTACCTCGGCCTGAAACAGCCGGACAAGGCCAGGGATGCCTTTGAACGGGTTCTTGCCGTTCAGCCGGGCAATGCCAAGGCCTTCGGCTTTGTCCTCAAGCTGGCCCAGCAGGCAGGCAGCGACCGGCAAGCCCTGATCACCATGACCCGCAAACAACTGGACAAGGCGCCGGAAAGCGGTGCTCTCCAGATTCTGTTCGCCAACCTCTTGCTCAGCTCCAACCAGCCAGAAGAGGCCTTGGCAGCCTATAGAAAGGCCCAGGCCCTGGCCCCTGAGAACCCACAGTCCTATGCCATGAGCGCCCTGATTCTGATCAGGCAGGGGAAAACCGAGCAGGCCATCGCCGAGTACAAAGAACTCCTGAGCCGTCAACCTGACGCCGTTAGCGCCCACATGGGCCTGGGAACCATCTATGAACAGACCGGCCAGCTGGAACTGGCCCGGGAGTCGTATCGGAAGATCCTCACCATCAACCCCAACTTTGCCCCGGCTGCCAACAACCTTGCCTGGCTGATTGCAGAGAGCCCGGAACCGGACCTGGGAGAAGCACTGCGCCTGGCCATGATCGCCAAGCAGGAGCAGCCCAACAATGCCCACATCATTGACACCCTGGGTTGGGTCCATTATAAACGTAAATCTTTCAGCCTGGCCCGTAACGAGTTCAGCCAGGCCGTTGAACAGGACAAGGGCAACCCCATTCTCCGCTATCACCTGGCCCTGGCCCTCCAGGGCGAAGGGAAGCAGGAGGAGGCTATCCAGCAGCTCGAACAGGCCCTGACCCAGAAACAGTCCTTCCCTGAACGAGCCGAAGCCCAACGACTCCTGCATGAATGGAAACTGTAGGGGCGTGCCTTGCACGCTTCAGCCAAATCTCTGATGGAATACGATTCTTCACCAACAAATATGGAAATAAAAAAAACCGTACTGAGCAAAGAACAGATTCAAGCACGGGTCACCGAGCTTGGTCAGGAGATCACCAGCGACTATGGTGACAAAAAGCTGGTGATGCTGGGGGTGCTTAACGGCGCCTTTATCTTCACCGCTGACCTCTGCCGAGCCGTTGACCTGGAGCTGGAAATCGATTTCATCCGGGTGGCCAGCTATGGCAACGCCACCCACTCCTCGGGAACCATCCGGCTCTCCAAACCCTCTGAAATCGATCTCAAGGGCAAGCATGTTCTCTTGGTGGAAGATATCATTGATACCGGTCATACCCTGGCCTGGTTGACCAGTCATTTTGCAGAGATGGGGGCCGAATCGGTGAAAATCTGTGCCCTGATTAACAAACACGAGCGGCGAGAGGTGGAGGTGCAGGTGGACTATAGCGGTTTTTCCATCGATCAGGGCTATCTCGTCGGCTACGGGCTGGACTGCGCCGAGATCCATCGCAACCTGCCCCAGGTCTATTCCCTGGCTGATTGAGGGTGCGGCTGAGCCCAAGGGAGAACAGCGCCACCGGTTGCCGAGCGGGCAGCAATGCTCGCCGGCAACCGAACCCACTCTATCGCTGCGCTAAAAACCGCTGAAAAAGGAGGTAAGCCGGCTTGCAGCTCCTTTACAGAATGAGTTTTTTCGATCAAGCCCAAGGCATGGGGAAAGATGTACCGCAGCCATAGTGTGAATAGAGTGAATAGAGTGCATACTCCGAGGATAAACTTTCAACCTTTCAAGATTACCTTGAGCTGCATTAGGGCAGAGGCAACTGGTTGAGCAGCTGGACAAAGGCCTGAGCATCCAAACACTCCCGCCCTACCAACAAGCCGGAGATACCGGCTAAGGACGCCAGCTGGGCCCCATTTTGCGGCCCCACGCCACCGCCATAGAGCATGGGCTGATTGCCGACAGCCCGTCCCAGGGAGGCCACCGTCTCCTCTATGGCCCGAGCGCTGTGGCTCCGCTCGAGCTGTTCCGCATCCTGGGGCGTATAGGCCCAATGGATTTTCAAAAGATCTTCCGTATCAAAGATCGCCGCCTGACTCCGGGCCGTCTCCTGATCCACACAGACAATGGGCTGCACTTCCTCTGCCAGGGATTCGGCAACCTGACGGGCAACATCCTGGACCGTCTCATGGAAATAGTGACGCCGTTCCCGATGGCCCAGCAGGCTGTAGCGCGCAAGCCCCCTGAGCCAGGCTGCGGGGGTGGCACCGGTATAACTCCCCTGGGGATAGGAAGATACCCCCTGGGCGGCCAGGGCCACTCCGGGAAGGGAACCGAGCCGCGCAGCCACCTCCAGCATGCAGAGCGCCGGCACCGCGATCACCACCTCCACTCCCGGCAGCGGGCGATAGCTGCCGGCAAAGGTATCACACCACTGGTAGGCCCTCTGGGGTGCGAAGTTGGCCTTCCAGTTGGCCAGGACTAGAAAATCTGTCTGCTCGTCTGCCATGGTACCCTCCTCATGGTTGCTCTTGCGGATAGCCAGCACCAGCTCTGCACATCCTCTCTGCTACTGTGCTCTAGTGCTGCGCTCTGATGCTGCACTGTGGTGCTGGGGTGAAAGAAAGAGCCCCCTGCTCTGAACCTTCTCCAACCGTGGCAAGCAAAAAAACGGAACCGGCGCGGACGATCCTCAGTGCCGCCCCGGTAATGCTGCCAGGGCAGCCTCTACCTGCTCCAGGGAACGTCCCTCAATCAGCACGGTCTTGGTCCGGCTCTGCTGACCGCTCTTGATAACCAGGGACGACTTGCTCACCCCCAAGACCTTGGCCAGAAAGGCCAGCACCGCCTTGTTGGCCTTGCCATCCACCGGCGGACTGGTCAGGCGCAGCTTAAGGGCCTGATTATGGAGCCCTGCAAACTCATTCTTACTGGCCCTGGGCTGGACATAGAGCCGGAGCAGCACGGCGCCGTCGGCCTGCGCAGAGCAGCAGGGGTAAGCGGCCACGATCTGCCGCCCCTACTGCAGGGCCATGGCGATCTGCTGCAGGGTCGGTACCAGAAAACTCTGCAGGAAGATGATCCCCATGATCAGGATCATGGGGCTCAGATCCAGCCCCCCCATGGGAGGCAGAACCCGTCGAATCCTCTCCAGCAGCGGCTCGGTGACCTGGATCAGAAAACGGACAATGGGGTTATAGGGATCGGCGTTGACCCAGGAGATCACCGCCCTACCGATCACCACCCAGATGTAGGCGCTGAGGACAAAGCTGACCAGTTTGGCCACGGCCATGAGAAAATTACTGAGCATAAACATATCTGCATACCTGTAAAAAAGGAATCTATACTTTCTTGAACTCGTTAGGCGACCTTGCTGCCCGGGGCAATGCTGCCGGCCACGGTGGAGAGGATCAGCTGTTCCCTGCCGTCTTCTCCGGTGGTCTTGGCGGCCAGCACCATGCCCTGGGAGGGAACCCCCATCAGCTTGGCCGGCTTGAGGTTGGCCACCGCGATCACCAGTTTACCGACCAGCTCCTCCGGGCTGTAATGTTCGGCAATGCCGGCGACGATGGTCCGCTCTTCCGGGAGGAGCACCGTCAGTTTGAGCAGGCGGTCCGACTTGGCAATCTTCTCGGCTGCGAGGATCTCCGCCACCCGCAAATCAAACTTGCCGAACTGCTCGAAGCTGACCAGGCCGTCCTGACTGATCTCCTTCTTTTTCTCCTCTTTCCGGGCCTTCTTCTTGACAGGAGCCGCCTGCTGAGTACTACCGGCCGCGAGCGCCTTCTTGTCCAGCCGGGGAAAGAGCTGCTGGGGTGCCGCCACCTGCGTCCCGACCTGGATGCCGCCCCAGGCTCCGGCTTCAGCCAGGGTAACGTTCTCCATCCGTCCATCAAGACCGAGGGCCGTGACCATCTTGGCCGCAGCCTCGGGCATGACCGGCCCCAACACCAGGGTGATGATCCGCAGGGCCTCGCTCAGGGAGTAGAGCACGGTCTGCAGCCGCCCCTCCTGCGCAGGATCCTTGGCCAGTTCCCAGGGGGCATTGGTGACGATATAGCGATTCAACAGACCGATCACCTCCCAGACCGCCTGCAGGGCCCGATGGAACTCGAAGCGGTTCATATGCTCTTCATAGCCGCTCACCATGGTTGCCAGGGCATTTTTCAACTCCGCCTCGGCAGGCCCCTCGCTGGTCGGATCAGCGGCCGGGACCTTTCCCGCCGCGTACTTGACCACCATGGTCAGGGAGCGGGAAAAGAGGTTACCCAGGTCATTGGCCAGATCAGAATTCTGGCGGGCAACGATGGCATCGCTGGAAAAGGAGGAATCCAGGCCAAAACTCATCTCCCTAAGGACAAAGTAACGGACCGCATCCACCCCATAGGTATCCACCAGCTCCTTGGGCCGCACCACATTGCCGATGGACTTGGACATCTTGGTCTCATCCACGTTCCAGTAGCCATGGACGTGAAGCCGCCTGTAGGGGCTCAACCCCATGGCCTTGATCATGGTCGGCCAGTAGATGGCATGGGGCTTGAGGATATCCTTGGCAATCACGTGCTCGGCCACTGACCAGTACTTCTCAAAATCCGAGCCATCGGGATAACCGATGCCGGTGAGGTAGTTGATCAGGGCATCAAACCAGACATAGGTGACAAAGTTCTCATCAAAGGGCAGCGGAATCCCCCAGGTCAAGCGGGAGGTGGGCCGGGAGATACAGAGGTCTTCCAGAGGCTCGCTGAGAAAGGAGAGCACCTCGTTACGGTAACGCTCCGGGGTGATGTACTCCGGGTTGGCCTTGATGTGATCGATCAACCAATCCTGATACTTGGACATCCGGAAGAAGTAGTTCTGCTCGGAGATCTCCTTGGGGGCCACCTGATGATCGGGGCACTTGCCGTCGACCAACTCCTTTTCGGTGAGGAAGCGCTCACAGCCCTGACAGTAGTGGCCGGAATATTCGCTGAAATAGATGTCACCGTTGTCATAGACCTGCTGAAGGATATCCTGGACCGTCTGCACATGGTCCGGGTCTGTGGTCCGGATGGTATAGTCCTGGGCCACAGAGAGCTGCGGCCAGGTGGCCTGAAAGGCGGCCGAGATCCTGTCCACATATGCCCGGGGCGAGACCCCCTCCTTGACCGCAGCCTCCACGATCTTTTCCCCATGCTCATCGGTGCCGGTCTGAAAACGGACCTCATCCCCGCAGAGTCTGCGGAATCGGCTGTAGGTGTCGGTAACGATGGTGGTATAGGCATGGCCCAGATGGGGCATGGCATTGACATAGTAGATGGGCGTGGTGACGTAGGTAGGCATGATCGTTTGTTCAGGGGTAGAAAGTTAGGGGAAATGGAAGCTGATGGATATCCGGGCTTACTTGCCTTTTTTTGAGGGCGAGCCAGGAGCGCCCTTCCTGCCCTGGCCTTTTCGGGCCGGGGCCTTCTGGAGGATCTCCGCAGCCCGCCACTCATCCTCGACAAAGACCCGCTCTTCGCCGTCGCTGTTCAGGGCCAGCAAGGTCCCGGTCAGGGGGACCTGACGAATGATCTTATAGACCTCGCCCTCGTAGCGCAGGGAGCGACCGACCCGGGGCATCCCTTTCTTGACCTTGCGGTAGGTCTCGTACTCATAGGTCAGACAACAGAGCAGCCGGTTACAGACACCTGAAATCTTAGCTGGATTCAGCGGGAGATCCTGGGTCTTGGCCATCTTGATGGAGACCGATTCAAATTTCTTCAAATAACTGGAACAGCAGAGCTCCCGTCCACAGCTGCCCAGGCCACCGATCATCTGGGTCTCGTGGCGCACCCCGATCTGACGCATCTCTACCCGGGTACGAAACTCCTGAACCAGCACCTTGACCAGCTCACGAAAATCCACCCGATTTTCGGCGGTAAAATAAAAGATAATCTTGGAGCCATTAAAGAAACGTTCCACCCGCACCAGATGCATGGGCAGCTTGAGCAACCCCACCTGCCTCTGACAGAAGGCGTAGGCCGACTTTTCCTGGAAGGGCAGTTGCTGGTATTTTTCCTCTTCATCGGCAGAGGCCGGCCGATGCACCAGATAGCTGACCGGTCGTTCCTGATCCGGGTCCCCCTGTCCGGCGGCCCTGCCGACAATGATGGCCGGCTCATTACCGTGATCGGTCTTGACGATCACGGTATCGCCATAGCCGAGATCGTGGAGATGGGCCTCGGCGGTGAACTCCTGGCCTTGCTGGCGAAAACGCAGCCGGTAATACCAGGTCAGGCCATCGGCCACCTCCCGGCTCTCAACATGGTCGGCATCCTGTTCCGGTTCTAACTCAGACATAAAAGGGCCATCAAAAGGGTAAAGGGATCCCTGCTCAGGATCCACAGTCAAAGAGATCGAGCAGCAGGACCTCGCAGGTCAGCCCCCGGTTACAGTTTCGAGCCAGGGCCTGTTCAGCGCTATCTATCGCCGTTATCTTAGCAGAAAGCTGGTCCAAGTTCCACAGTTCTCTTGCCCGCTTGAGCTCCTCGCCGGGAAGGGCGCTCACCCGGCTATGGAAGCGACTGACCATGACCTCTTTGAAAAAGATCCGAAACAACTGCAGCAACAGCGGCAAGCCCTCTTTCAGGGTGGTCATCCTGGCGGCAAAGGCCAGGGCCGCCTCCACCTGACCCGACTCCCGGGGGGATGCCTGAATCAGGCGCGAGAGAAAGCTGGTATAGACCTCCAGCAGGCCATCGCTGTCCATGGCCAGGGCCTGGCCCGGGCAGCCTTCAGCCAGGGCCGCCAGCATGGCGGCATCGCCGGGGGAGAGATCGGCTCGTTTGGCCGCGATGATCCCGGCGGCGATCTCCTGGGGCAGGGGAAAGAAGGGGATGACCTGACAGCGGGAGACGATGGTCGGCAGCATGGCCTCGGACGAGGAGCCGATCAGGATGAAGATGTTATCGTGGGGTGGTTCTTCCAGAAGCTTCAACAGGCTGTTGCCGGCCTCCCTCCGCAGGGTGTGCACCTCTTCCAGGAGCACCACCCGGTAGCCCTGGGCAAAGGGGGCAAAGGCCAGGGCCTCTTTGAGCTTGCGCACCTGACCGATCTTGATGGCCGCCCCATCGGGGCGGATCTCCACCAGGTCGGGGTGATTCCCCGATGCCAGCTGGAGGCAGCCTCCACAGCGGCCGCAGGGGACGCCTGTCCCCGAACCACCGTGGTCAGGGCCGGGGGCGGTGCAGAGCAGTAGGGCAGCCACGGCCCTGGCCATGGTGGTCTTACCCACCCCATCGGGACCGGAAAAGAGATAGGCGTGACTCAGGCGGCCACCGGCCAGGGCCCGCTCCATCAGGGTGACGGCCTTGCGCTGACCTTGGATTTCCGAAAATGCCATCATCCCCCCCGTCCGGAAGCGCCTTCAGCGACTCCCAGGGCCAGCGGTCTGCCTGTAGGGTGCAGCCTCCTGGTCAAAGGTTCAGAACAGGGACTGTTGTTTCTTCTCTGCTTCACTTTTCTTACAGCTCGCTCGCTTCCGGCGCGGCGCCTGTCGGCCCTGCCGCTGCTGATCATGCTGCCGCTGCAGCTCCTCCTCATCCACCCCGCGCAGGTACAAGAACCGCTCCAGGGGCCGCTGGTAGTCGGTCCACTGCCAGCCAGGCTCGCTCAGCTGATTCCGGAGCCGCTCCAGGTAGTTCATCTTGGCATCCATGTCATCCAGATGGTGGAGCAACATGGCCTCCGGGGTCATGGGCAGCACCGGTGAACCGTACTCCAGCTGACCGTGATGACTGAGGATCATATGGAGCAGCTGGTCCAGACGTTCCGGGTCCAGCTCACTGACCCGGGCCGCAGCCCTGCGCACCAACTCGGTCCCCAGGACCAGGTGACCCACCAGCCGCCCCTGGTCGGTGTAGTCAAAGGGCAGGCGGGCAAACTGGAACTCCTCGATCTTGGCAATATCATGGAGCAGGGCGCCGGCCACCAGCATATCCTGATCCAGCATGGGATAATGGTCGGCTGTTCTCTTGGCCATGGCCACCATGGAGAGGGTGTGCTCCAGCAGACCGCCGATATAGGCATGGTGCATCTTCTTGGCCGCCGGAGCCCGGACAAAACTGGCCAGGGTCTCCCCCTGGAAGATCTCACGGAGCAGTCGTCCCAGGGCGGGATCACAGATATCCGCCAGAACCTCGCTGAGCTCACGTTCCATCTCGGCCAGGGGCCTGGGGCTGGCCGGCATGAACTGCTCCAGGGCCACCTCGCTCTCGTCCACCCGCTTCAGGGAAACCACCCCCAGCTGCAGCTGGTCGCGGTAGGACTTTGCCGTGGCCTGGACCAGGACAAAATCACCGATCTGGGCCTGGGCATCGTAGTGGGCGGCATTGTCCCATAAACGCGCCTCGATCTCTCCGCTCCTATCCATCAGGCCAAGGGCCAGATAGGGCTTACCAGCCTTGGTCTCGGCCAGGGTCTTGCGGGCGAGGAGAAACAGCTCCTGCAGTTGCTGCCCCTGCCGGAGCTGGTTGATAAACACCTTCTTGTGCGGAATCGCTTCCATACTCAGGCCTCAAACATTGAATCGGAAGAGGATGCAGTCCCCATCATTGACCGTGTATTCCTTGCCTTCGGAACGGAGCACCCCCTTATCCCGGGCCGCCGATTCGGAGCCGCAGCTGACATACTCGTCATAGGCGATCACCTCTGCCCGGATAAAGCCCCGTTCAAAGTCGGTATGAATCTTCCCAGCGGCCCCGGGCGCCTTGGTTCCCCGGGTGATGGTCCAGGCCCGGGTCTCCTTTTCGCCGACCGTAAAGTAGGTGATCAGGTTCAAGAGGGCGTAACCGGCATGGATCAGACGGTTGAGCCCCGGCTCCTCCATCCCCATATCACGGAGAAACTCGGCCTGCTCCTCGGGTTCCAGCAGGCTCAACTCCTGCTCAATGCCGCCGGCAATGGTCACCGTGGAGGCGCCTTCGACCTCGGCAGCCGCCACCAGTTGATCGACATAGGCATTGCCGCCTTCCAGATCCTCATCACTGACATTGGCCACATAGAGCACCGGCTTTGTGGTCAGCAGGCAGAGCGCCTGGAGGACCCTGCGCTCCCGGTCGTTCTCCGGGACCACGGTTCGTGCCGGCTTGCCCTCGTTGAGTACTCCCAGCAACTGCTCCAAAAAGGCGGCCTCGGCGATCAGCTCCTTATCACCGGACTTGGCCTGATTGCGGGTCTTGACCAGCCGCTTCTCCACGGTCTCCATGTCGGCCAGGACCAGCTCCGTGGAGATGACCTCCATGTCCCGGAGGGGATTGACCTCTCCATCCACATGGACGATATTGCTGTCTTCAAAGCAGCGGACCACATGGAGGATGGCATCCACCTGACGGATATGGCCGAGAAACTGATTCCCCAGCCCCTCGCCCTGACTGGCCCCCTTGACCAGGCCGGCGATATCCACAAACTCCATCTGGGTGGCCACCTTGCTGCGGGTCTTGGCCAACTCAGCCAGGGTATCCAGGCGAACGTCCGGCACCGGCACGATACCCACATTGGGCTCAATGGTACAGAAGGGGTAATTTTCCGCATCTATGGCTGCGGCGGTCAGTGCATTAAAAATGGTCGACTTGCCCACATTGGGCAGGCCGACTATTCCACAACGAAATCCCATGGAATCCTCAACAAAATTGGTCTATAAGAAGAGAGACTGCTCCGGGCTGCCAGGAAACTCCAGACAGGTGCATTCCACCATTGCCCCCTGGCCTCCTGCTCGGTATAGTCAGTGATTAGTTATCCGATGATACGTGCCACCTGTGATACACAGCTCTTGCTCGTTTTGCAAGCAGTTATCGGCAAATCCGCCTCCGTCCGCTGGTGGCAAAACAGAGGCCTGCTGTCACGCTTCCGCCTCCTGGACAGCTGCATTCCACCAATGCTCAGCCACAGCCTGCAGCCGCCCGTCACCATGAACCAGCCAAGCCTGTAACCGACCATGCCTATTGATTTGCTGATCACCAACTGCAGCCTCCTGCCAGAGCCCGGCAGGGAGCAACTGATCGCGCCGGGATTCATCGCCGTCTCCGGCAGCCGGATCCTCGCCTCCGGCCCCATGGAAGAGTGCCCCTCCTCCACCGGCGGGACGGTCATAGACGGCCAGGGAGACCTGGCCATGCCCGGCCTGATCAACGGCCACTGCCACGCCCCCATGACCCTGTTCCGGGGCATGGCCGACGACCTGGCCCTCTCCTCCTGGCTGAACGAGCATATCTTCCCTGCAGAGGCCCGCCATGTCAGCGCGGAGATGGCCTACTGGTGCAGCAAGCTGGCTGCCGCCGAGATGCTCTTAAGCGGCACCACCACCGTGGCCGACGGCTATTTTTTTGAAGAGGAGGTGGCCCGGGCCTTTGCCGAGGCAGGGCTCCGGGCCATCCCCAGCCAGGCGATCATCGACTTCCCGGCTCCCGGGGTCCCTGACCCAGGGGAGAGACTGACCAGGGCAGCCTCCTTCCTTGACGCCTGGCAGGACCAGGATCCCCTGATCAGCCCGGCCCTCTTTGCCCATGCCCCCTATACCTGCTCAGCCGAGACCCTGATCCGGGCCAAAGAGCTGGCCAGAGGACGCCGGGTACCGCTGTTTCTTCACCTGGCAGAGACCTCCCAGGAGCACAGCCTGATCTCCTCCCCCCAGGGGGCTACGCCGACCCGGCACCTGGATGCCCTGGGCATCCTGGACAGGGACACCATCTGTGTCCACTGCGTCTGGGTCGATGACCAGGACCTGGACATCCTGGCTGACAGGGAGTGCGGGGTGATCCTCTGCCCCCAGAGCAACCTCAAGCTGGCCTCAGGCATTGCCCCCCTGCCCCGGATGCTGGAGCGGGGGATCCGGGTCGGCCTGGGCACGGACGGCGCGGCCTCCAACAACAGCCTGGACCTGTTCAAGGAGATGGGCCTGGCCGCCAAGATTCACAAGATCCCCAGCCTGGACCCGGTGGCCGTACCGGCGGAGCAGATCCTCCACGCCGCCGCCCGGGGCGGAGCTGCTGCCCTGGGCCTGGCCGACGACCTCGGCGCCCTTCATCCGGGAAAGCTGGCCGACATCCTGCTCATCGATCTCCACCAACCCAGGATGCAACCGTTCTACAGCCCCAACACCCTGGTCTACAGCGGCAGCGGTCATGCTGTCCGCTCGGTGATCGTCCATGGCCGCCTGGTGGTGGAAGAGCGCCAGATCCTGAGCATCGATCTGGAAGAAACCAAAGCCCACGTCCTCCGGCTGAGCGGTCAGGTCGCCCAACCGGAGTTGAGGAGTCCCCCATGAAAACGCCCCCCCCCTTGCCCGCCCCTGTGCTGCCCCGTCATGGCCGTCCGACCGGGCCGGCTCTTGCCGTCCTCCTGCCCCTGCTCCTGGCCCTGCTGCTCTGCCTGCCGGGTACAAGCCCTGCTCAAACCGGAGCGAGCTCACAGCCAAAGATCAAGGTCGAGTTGCAGGCCGCTGCCAAGAACCGCATCTATCACCGGGTCGCGGTGCTGCCTGTCCGGGCTGACGAGACCGCCCCGGGAGAGGCGCCCAGCCCCGCCCTACTGAACGAACTGAGCGAACTGAGCAGCCTCCTCTACCAGGAGCTGGACCGGACCAACAAGTACCTGTTGATAGCGGCTGACGAGGCCCTGGACCGGGAAGCGTCCCCAGGGGGAGAGGCCGACGATGTCGGGAGCGCAGCCGTGGCCATGGGCAAACGACTCAAGGCCAGGGGAGTCGTCAGCAGTCAGCTGAGCCGCAAACCATCGGCTGTTGGCGCGCTCAGCCCCAAGGCCTCCAGCCAGCTGCGGATCCGACTGCTGGACATAGCCACGACGCAAGCGGCCTGGACCATCACCATCACCGCCCCGGAGGAGGCCACGGACCAGAAAACCCTCCAGACAGGCATCGTTAAAGGCTGCAAGCTCCTGCTCGAAGAGCTGATCCAGCGGGGTGCCGTCTTCTCTCCCAGGATCCAGCCCCCCACCGTCCTCTCCAAAGAGGGGCGCATCCGGGGGGCGCGCGTGGTGCTTCACCCCAGCCCCAGCTATATCCACAGCAGTTACCAGCTCCTCCGCGCCGACTCGGCCACGGCGGTCTTCCACCCCGTGGACGAGGCCGTTGCCAATGACTCCGGCCCCCTGATCCTGGAAGACAGAAAGCTGAAAGACGCCACCAGCTACTACTACACCGTGATCGGCCTGGACCAGAACGGCCTGGCCAACATCCCCCAGCGCCCCTTCACCATCACCACCACCGGCGCCCCCCTGCCGGTGCGCAAATTCAAGGCCACAGGAAGCGGTCTGCGCCAGATCCCCCTCTCCTGGGAGCTCGCCTCAGACCCCAACGTCACCGGCTATGCCATCTACCGAGCCACCCAGGCGGCAGGGCCATTTACCAAGATTGTTGAACTCGATGACAGTGATCAACAGAGCTATGTCGACCGGGGTCAGGCCCACTCCTATGAACGCTACGGCAAACTACGCGACAACACCACCTACTACTACACCATCCGCAGCCGCAACAGGGTGGAGCTGGAGAGCCCTGATTCCCCCGTCACCTCGGCCCTGACCAAGGGGGGGCCATCAGCGCCGACCCGGCTCAAGGCCCAGGATAACCAGGCCCGCAGGGTCTCTCTCTCCTGGCGTGCCGGCAACGATCCCCATATCAAGGGCTACGCCCTGTTCAGGGCAAGCCGGCACGAGGGGCCCTTTACCCTGATCGCCTCCATCGACGGCCGCCTCACCCAGGGGTATGTGGACAGCGGCAGCTTTAACCGCCCGCTGGCCGACAACAGCCGCTACTACTACCGACTCCAGGCCATCAACGTGGTGGATGTCTCCTCCCCTGACTCCCAGATCACCTCCGGGCTCACCAAGCCTGTACCGGCGGCAGTGGCGGGGGTTGTCCCCAGCCGTCAACTGGTCAAGAAGGTAGAGCTGAGCTGGCAGGCCAACCAGGAGAAGGATATCAGGGCCTACGAGATCTACCGCGGCGAGTTGGCCGACAACCTCGACCAGAGGGTAGGCACCGTTGCAGCCGGCCAACACCGTTTCAAGGATGGTTCCCTGGGGGATGGCCAAAGTTACTGGTATGCGGTTCGGGCCATTGATCACGACGGGCTCAAGGGAAAATTTTCCCCGGCTGTGCGGGCCACCACCAAACCGCGCCCGGCTCCGCCCGTTGGCCTGGAGGTGGAGCAACTGGAACAGGGGCTCCGGCTGCAGTGGCAGCACAACCGGGAAGAGGACATAGCCCGCTACCTGGTTATCTCGGTGGGATTTCTCAATCAGGAGGTGGGGCAGACAGCGACCAACACCCTGCTGCTCAAAAAGCAGCTCGAGCAAGGCAAAGAGTATCGCTTTCAGGTCATGGCCGTGGACCGGGACGGCTTGAGGAGTGACCATTCAACCACCGCCTCCATTCGGCTGGAGGGAACGACCAAACCCCAGGAGCGGCCGGAGTGAAGAACCAGGAAGCGACGCGCCCTCGCTCGCCCTGGTCCTCAGAGAGCTGAAGCCTGGAGGGAACGAAGCACAGCCAGATTCTGCCGATCCTCCTCCAGATCCTTGCCCTTGGGCGTCTCCAGGGTCATGGGGTGGCGACGGAACCTGGAGTCATTGACCAGGAGGCGGAATCCCTCCAGGCCGATACAGCCCTTGCCGATATGTTCATGGCGGTCCACCCGGCTGGCGCACGCTTTCTTGGAATCGTTGAGATGAAAGAAACAGACCTGCTCCAGTCCGACCTGCTCGTCCAGGGCGGCAAAGGTCTGTTCATAGCTGCACTTATCGCGAAGATCGTAGCCGGCGGCAAAGATATGACAGGTGTCCACACAGATCCCCAGCCGATCGCGGTAGCGGCTGTTGGCCAGCAGCCAGCCCAGCTCTGCAAAGCTGCTCCCCAAGCCGGTACCCTGACCGGCGGTGGTCTCCAGGAGGAGTCGCACCTCGCCAGTCGCTGCCCCGGCCAACTCCAGGGCGCCATCCAGGTTGACCGCTACCTGCTCCAGCCCGGCCTCGACCCCTGCACCTCCATGGCTGCCGGGGTGGAGCACCACCGATTCTATCCCCAGGCGACGGCAGCGCTCCAGCTCATCGGCCAGGGCCCGGCATGAACGGGCCGCCTTGACTGGGTCAGGGGTAGCGAGATTGATCAGGTAGGAAGCATGGGAGGCAACCGGCATCATCCCGGCCCGGGCCCGGGCCTCCTGAAAGAGGAGGACCTCCTCATCGCTGATCGCTGCCGCCTGCCACTGCCGCTGGTTGCGGGTAAAGATCTGGAGGGCCTCGCCCCCCACCCCCTTGATCCGCTCAAAGGCCAGCTGCAGCCCTCCGGCCACCGACTCATGTGCTCCCAGGATAGCCACATCAACTCCTACATCTTCCAGTGACGCTCAAGATAACTGAGCCCACCATGGTTGGTCACATCCAGCTGGATAGGGGTCACCGAGATGCAGCCATCACGCAGGGCCTGCTCATCGGTTTCCTCTCCGCCGGACCAGTGGGCGGTACCGCCGCCGATCCAGTAATGTTTTCGGCCCCAGGGATCATAGGTCTCCTGAATGGCATCCCGGTAGACCCGCCGCCCCTGGCAGGTAAAACGAATCCCGCGGATCTCCTTTGCCGGCAGGGACGGCACGTTGACGTTGAGCAGACTGCCCGGAGGCAGCTGAAAGGCCAGGGCCATGGAGGCCAGCTTCCAGGCGACCCCGGCCGCCACCTCAAAATCATAGGGCGGACCGCCGCCCAGAGAAAAGGCTATCGAAGGAATCCCGTACATGGTCCCTTCGATGGCGGCAGAGACCGTTCCCGAGTAGCTGATGTCATCACCAAGGTTGGCGCCTGGATTGATCCCGGAAACAATCAGATCCGGCTTGCGCTCAAGAATCTTATTCAGGGCAATGGTGACACAGTCGGTGGGGGTCCCGTCCATCATATAGATCCCTGCCTCCAGTTCAATCACCCTGAGCGGCCGATTCATGGTCAGAGAATGGCTCACCGCCGAATTATCCCGCTCCGGAGCGACCACCACCACCTCTCCCAGGGAATCGACCGCCTCCCGCAGGGCCCGCAGTCCCGGAGCAGAGACCCCGTCATCATTGGTGACCAGAATACGTGTTTTTCCCATGGCTCAAGGCTCCAACTCTTGCAAACGATTCAAAAAGGCAGCGATCCGAGCGGCGTTGGCCCCAAAGTCACTCACCCCCACCCGGGAGGCGGAACGGAGATCCACCCGACTCCCCTGCCCCGTCGCCTGCACCAGGATCACGACGTCATCCTTGAAACCCAGCAGGGGGGTCGTTGCCACGGCCTCCAGACGCCCCTGGGCGGCATCCTCGCTCACAAGCTGCCAACCGAACTCCCGGACAAGCTCTCTGCAGCTGTGATAGACGGTGGCCTGGGGGAGGACAGAGAACAGCGGCTGCACCTCCCCGTAGGCTGCGGCCTGCTGGCGGGCAACTTCGGCTCCGCCATAGCCCAGGGGGTTATCCCCTGGCCGCCGCAGCTGCCGGGCGGCAAGCAAGGCAGGCGGGTTCTCCATATCGGTGCTGATGTCATGGATGGGGGGGAGATCGCTCCCCCGCACGCCCATAACCAGGACCGCAGCCACGGGCAGCGCCGACAAGGCCACGGCCAGCAGAGACGACTTCAGCCTCTGCTGCCGCCCCCTCTTGAGGTCAAGATAGAGCAGCAGCAGGCTCAGAAAACCGACAATGGCCATCCCCAGACAGGCCAGGGCCAGGCTCAGCAGGACGGCACGCCAGGGAAAGAGACCGAACCGCAAGCCAACAAGTCCCCCTGCGATCACCGCCAACAACAGTCCCTGCAGCCACACCAGCCAGCCCCTCCCTGCCTCTCCTTTCATAGCTCTCCCTCTGCCGGCTCAGCTGCCGGCCGCTTCAGCCGCATCAGCTGCTGCTGGCTCTGCAAAAAAACAGATCGTGCTTGCAAGCCGACCGGACCTTCTCTTATACTTCAAGGGAAGCAGGGGAGATCTCATCTCCCCCACTTCCTGATCCACAACGACACCCGGGCATAACAGGCTTACAGCTGCACCGACAGGCCTGTCCCACCCCTCAACATCTTCAGGTCCCACCATACCTGAGATAACCGCTCACCTCAACACCGCTTTTCCCAGGAGCAATGCAGCAGAACAGAGGCTCTATCATCCTTAAAACCGCCCCTACCGACGATGGACAGCAAGCGGTTGTTGCCTATCTCCAGCAACATGCCAAGAATATCCCCAAGGACAAGATCCCCCTGCTCCTGGACAAGCTGCCCGTAGTGCTGGCCAGAAACGTCCCCCACCTCACCGCCCTCAAGGTGATGGCAGAGCTGCGCAACCTCCGGGCAGAGGCAAGCTTTATCCCGGCAGAGCACCACCGCCCCTCTGGAGAGAGCACCCGGAACGAGCAGGAGAGCACCCGCCACACCGCCAGTCAACACCGGCACCGCTGGACCAAACGCATCCGCGCCAACCGGGAAAGCGGTATCATTCTCGCCATGGTGGTAATCTCCGGGATGCTGAACTACGCCGTTACCTCCCGCTATCTGCTCCTGGGCCTCTACAGCCTGCCCACGGTAATGTCGGCCTACTATTTCGGCCGACGCAAGGCCCTGCTCACCGCCCTGGCCAGCATCCTGCTGGTCGGCTTCATCTGTGCCGTCAACCCCGACCTCTTCCACTCCCCGGAACTCATGGGGCTGGGCGGCAGCAGCCAGTGGTACCACCTGGTTTCCTGGGGATCGATTCTCCTGGTCATCGCCTATGCCATGGGCACCCTCCACGAAAAGCTCCAGGGCAAGATCCAGGAACTCCGCCAGACCTACCAGGGCATCCTCTTCATCCTCAGACACTTTATCTCCCAGGACGAGGCGACCGAGAATCACTGTTTTCGGGTCTCGATCTATGCGGTCAAGCTAGCCGGCTGGTTTGAGCTGAGTGAAGAGGCCATCGAAGACATCCGCTCGGCAGCCCTGCTCCACGACATCGGCAAGTTCCCCCTCAACCGGGACATCCTCCACAAAGCCACCTCACTGCTTGAGAGCCCCCTCCCTGACCCGGGGCCGGAGAGCTCTCCCCGCCGCCCGAGCGAGACCACAGGCAGTCCCCTGGAACGAATTCTCCCCATGCTCGTCGCCCCCCACCAGCAGAGCGGGGACAGCCAGGGCCACGACAAGAACGACCCCAGGGCCCTTGGTGCCGAAATCCTGGCCCTTGCCGATCACTACGACACCCTGGTAAGCAACCGCCTCCAGCGCCGAAAAAACGCCAGCCAGGAGGCACGGGACCTGATTGTTGCCAACAGTGAGGAACCGAACCAGGAACAGCCCTTCTCACCCAGGGTGATCGAGGCCTTCACCACCCTCTATGACCGGGGCGAGATGTCCATCCCGGAGATGCTCTTCTAGGCCGCCCTCCAAGACCAGGCCAACAGCCCCCAGGTCCACTTCACCTGGGAGTTTTCTCCCCCACCCCCAGGCAGGCGAAGCCTCCGAGCCTCTGCCCCTCCTCCCCGGAGCCAGCCAACGGTTCGGCAATCACCATGAACTCGAGCAGAGGGCACGGCCTTGCAGCGTCATTCCTCCTTAGCCCTGTTGCTCGCTCTCCGGTCCCGGCTCCTTCCCCCAGACCCGGGTCTTGAACCGTTCCATCTGCTGGAGATAGTAGCGTCGATTATCAGGATCCACCTTGATGGCCTTGGCCTCGTGGAGCAGCGCCTCCTCTACCAGGCCGTTGGCCCAGAAGGCGGTGGCCAGGGTATCAAAGATAAAGCCCTCCCTGCGGACAAGGGCAGCGGTGCGCGCCAGGGTGAGGGCCCGCTGGGGATCACGGACAGCCACATCACTGGCCGTGAGCAGGAGCCAGGCCAGATTATTGTTCACCTCGGCGCTGGAGGGTTTGATTGCCAGGACCTGTTCATAGGCGGCAATGGCCTCCTTCTCCATCTTTTTGCTCTGCATCAGGTCCGCAAGCAGCATGGGCCAGACACTGTTTCCCGGCTCCTGGCGGGCCTTTTGCAACAGTACGGCCTCGGCGTAGCGCAGCTCATAGCCGTGGGAGAGTGCCTGGAGGTCGACCCTCTGCACCGTGAACACCAGGGCCAGGATGGCAAGGAAATAGCAAGCCAGGGAGCAGTAGACCTTGCGGTCCTGGCGACGGATCTCCCCCCTGTCCAGCTCACAGCGTTCCAGAAATTCAATCCGCTCACCGATCCCGAAGTGATGCCAGTTTTTCTCCTGGCGCCTGGTCCCGCTGAGGCGGGCGATCTTTTCAAAGGAGCTGATCAGGGGTCGCCCACTCTCCTGGGCGGAGAAGACAAAGGCATCGGCCTGTCGCTCAAAATTTCTGATAAAGTAGCCGAAGATAAAGCGGAAATAGACCAGCAGCAGCACCAGCAGGGGAATGGCCCCCAGCAAGGCCAGCAGAGATTCCGGACTCATATCGGCCCAGGCCAGGATCCGGTAGTAGCTGTCACTGGCCAGAATCAGATGGGGCACCGGGGTCGCCAGGGAGCCTGCCAGCAGACTAAAGCCCAGAAAGAGCAGCACATAGAGGATCATGTGCTTCTTCTTGACATGACCGATCTCGTGGGCCAGAACACTGTCCAGTTCCGCCTCATCCAGGGCCTCCAGCAGGGCTGGGGTGATCAGCAGGTAGCGCAACCTGGGGATGATCCCCATGACCCCGGCGGTGAGGACCTGCCCCTCAAACAGGGGCCAATAGAGGACTTCGGCGTGGAAATCCTGTTGCCGGCAAAAATCCTGAATCCGGCTGAGTACCGGTCCCTGGGGCATGGGACGACAGTTCCAGAGACGCCGAACCAGGGGAGGAAAAAAGATCATCAGAAAGGTGACAAAGACCGCAAAGAGGAGCAGATCACCCCAGGGCGAGAGCAGCACCTCCTGGATCGCGCTCACCGGCAGCAGGGTCAAGAGGTCAAAAACCAGGGAAAGCACCACCCAGGGCAGAACGATGGGCAGATTGGTCCTGATATTGGTAAGGACAAAACCAGAGGGTGTGTAGTGGCGATGAAAGAGCTGCTGATAGCTCTCCCTGGCCTGAATCCAGGCCAGGGAGAGGAGCAGAAAGAACAGAGACAAGCCGGCCAGGTTTTCCAGAACCGGCAAACGATCACCCCAGGAAAGGCCGTGGAGATAATACTTCAGGTCCAGGCCATAGACCATGACCGTGAACAGGGCCACCCCAAGGATGGTCAGGGTCCGCTCGGCGGCAAAATAATCCAGAGAGCGCCCTGCTCTTCTCCGGGAATAGATCCGTCGTGCCAGCCAGGAAAACAAGCTCAGCAGCCCGACCAGACAGCCCAGGGTGGCGAAAGGAGGGAGCCACGGGGTGGCGGTCGCGTCCTTGGTGGAGAAGACAAAGATCACCACCAGAAAATAAATAAGATTGTTATACAACATAGGACCCCATGGAAAATCGATGGCTTTTTGCAGTTAAAGAGAGAAAAAGCTTGACCGAAGTTTTTTTTTTGTTATTATTTTAAGTTTACCGAATTTTTCGGGCCTATAGCTCAGTTGGCTAGAGCCACCGGCTCATAACCGGTCGGTCCCTGGTTCGAGTCCAGGTAGGCCCACCATTTTACCGGAACCTTGCCGGCAAAAATTTCCTGAATGAAAGATCAGGCATTTGAACACAATCAACGGCTTGCGAAAAATAGTAGCTGCTCCTTCCTGCAAGGCACGGTCTCCATTGTCTGTAAAGAGGTACACCCCTCAAGGGATGTACCTCTTTTTCTTTATGTCTAAGAGTAATACATGGCGCCAACGGTTCAAGAATTAATCAGTCTGCTCCAGGATATTGCCCCCGAACCTCTGGCTGAGCCCTGGGACAATGTCGGCCTGCTTATCGGCAATCCTTCCCAGGAGATAGGCAGCATCCTCCTTGCCCTGGACCCCTCGCCGACCCTGATTAACGACGCTGTCGCCCGAGGGTGCGACCTGATCATCACCCACCACCCTGCCATCTTCCACCCCCTAAAAGCCATCCGCACCGACCAGCCCATCGGTCGCCTCATTGCCCTTGCCCTGCAACATAACATAGCCGTCATTGGTTGCCATACCAATCTGGACGCCACCCCCGGCGGGGTCAGCGATGTGCTGGCCGCAGGCCTGGGGCTCACCGTCTCCGGGGCCCTGGTAAACGCCGACCACCCCTGCAACGAGGAGAGGGCCTGTGGCCTGGGCCGGATAGGGAGCTATGCTGCCCCACTGTCACCGCTGGAATTCATCGCCCGACTGCGCAGCAGCTGCAAGCCGCCCTGGCTCTTGGAGGCCGGCCCCAGACCGCAGCAGGTACGGACCGTTGCCGTCTGCGGCGGCTCATGCGGGGACTACGCCCAGCTGGCCATGGATCTGGGCGCCGAGGTCTTTGTCACTGCGGAGATTAAACACGCCACTGCCCGATGGGCAGAGGATGCAGGTTTCTGGATTATTGACGGCGGCCATTTTGCCACGGAAAACCCCGCCATGGTGATCCTGAAACAACGACTTGAGCAGCAGCTGAGCAGGGCAGGATGGACGGTGAAGGTGACCACTGCCGCCCTGCAGCCACCGCTGCGTCTCATTGAAAAAACAACAACCCCCCCTGAGCCAACGGATGCGTCTGCCGTGACCTGACCACACGGCTCCCAGCCCATGCCCCAGGACAAGAATCTCTGTAAGGCGATCAAGGAGTAAGCCATTGAAAGAAGAAATAATTAAGCTCATCAACCTCCAGGAAATCGACACTGAAATTGCCGGTTTTAACAGCGCAATTGCCCGCAAGCAGAAAACCATAACAGACCGTGAGCAGTCGATTCTCGAAAAAGAGGAGGCCATTGCAGGCTGCCAGCGGAAAGATGAAGCCCTGCAACAACTGCAACGCGATACCGCCCTGGAGAACGAGGACGCCGCTGCCAGGATCAAGGACCGCCAGAACAAGATGATGCAGGTCCAAACCAGTCGCGAACACCAGGCCCTGCTCAAGGAGATCGAGGAAAACAAGAAGCTGCTCAAGGAAACCGAAGAAAAAACGCTCCAGATCATGGAGCAGCTTGAGCAACTCGCGGCCGAGACCGCCGAGCTGGAGAATCTCTGTAAGGGCGAGAAGGAGCTGCTCAAAGAAGAGATGGCTCAGGTCGAAAAAGAGATCAAGAAGATTGACAGCACCCGCAAGAAGGTGACCACGAAACACGGCGTCCTGGCCGAGGAACTCAGCCAGGCCCACATGAAACGCTATAACATGCTGCTCAAGAAACGGGACAACCTGGCCGTGGTGCCGGTGATTGAGAGTGTCTGTCAGGGCTGCTTCATGACCATTCCGCCCCAGCAGTTCAACGAGGTCCGCAAGGGCAACAAACTCAACCTCTGTCCCAACTGCCAGCGGATGCTCTACTTCAAAGAGAAACAAGCCCCGGAAGAGGTGGAAGCGGTTGAGAAATAGTCCACCCAGCAGGGAAGAGGTACTCGACACCCTGGCCAGCCGCCTGGATGACGCCCTCCTGGCCGAACTCTTCCCCTCCAGCCCCCCGGCCGCCATTCGGGCCCTGGTCTCGGGCAGGGCGCCGGCTGAAGCTAGCGGAACGGAGCCCACGCCTCCGCCCCCCCCGGTGCAGCAGGAAAAACGGACTGCGATGGCCAAGGAACGCTGCCGCCTGTTCACCGATGGGGCCTCGCGGGGTAACCCGGGCCAGGCAGGAGCCGGGATCGTCCTCTTTGACCAGCAGGGAGAGGAGTTACTGAGCTACGCGAAGTATCTGGGCACCTGCACCAACAATGTGGCCGAGTACCAGGCCCTGATCATCGGCCTGGAACAGGCCCTGGCTGCCGGCTGTCGTCAGTTGGAGATCTTTTTGGACTCCCAGCTGATCGTCTACCAGATCCAGGGTCGGTATCGGGTAAAGAACGAGACCCTGAAGCCGCTCTACGCCCGGGTGCTCGCTCAACTCAAGGGGCTGGACAACTGGAGTGTGGCCCATGTGCCCCGGGCACGCAACAAACGGGCCGATGAACTGGCCAACCTGGGAATCGACCAACAGGGATAAACAAAAGCAGAACAGAGCAATCAACCCCAAACAAGCTTGAGGGGTGAGCGCATGATCGCTCCGCCAGAATACTGGTGGAGAGGAAAGTCCGAACACTGCAGGGTACGGTGGTTCGTAACGCGAACTTCAGGTAACTGAAGGAAAGTGCCACAGAAAATACACCGCCGATGGAATGTCTGACATTCACAGGTAAGGTTGAAATGGCGAGGTAAGAGCTCACCGCTCTGCTGGCGACAGCAGAGGCAGGGTAAACCCCACCGGGTGCAAGACCAAATAGGGAAGTGTTTGAGGGCGACCCGTCCGAAACTTCCGGGTAGGTTGCACGAGGCTCCGGGCGACCGGGGTCCCAGCTAAATGATCATGGTCCATCCTGGATGGAAACAGAATTCGGCTTACAGCTCACCCCTCTTTTTTTTTTCTACTCCTGTGAAGAGAACCACACCGACCACTCTCCGGACCGGGGTCATCATCCCGGCCGCCGGCAGCGGCACCCGAATGGGCGGCCCAACCCCGAAACAGCTGCTCCTGCTTGCTGGCAAGCCGGTCCTGGCCCATACCTGCGCCGCCTTCCTGGCCATCCCTGCCATCGAGCAACTGGTGATCGCGGTACATCCCGATCATGCCGCCACCACCAGGGAACTGCTGCTCCCCAATCTGTCCCGGGAACACCACCCCCGCATCCGTTTCACCCCAGGCGGCGCCAGCCGCCAGGACTCGGTCCAGGCCGGGCTGACAGCCCTTGATCCGGAGATCGAGCTGATCCTGGTCCACGACGCGGCCCGCCCTCTGATTGACAGGGAGACCATCCTCCGCACCATCCAGGGTGCCGCAGAGCATGGCGCCGTAATCGCCGCAATCCCGGTGAAAGACACCCTCAAACAGGCGGCCCCGGACCAGATCATCCAGGCCACCGTTGATCGCAGCCATCTCTGGCAGGCCCAGACCCCCCAGGCTGCCAGGCGCGCCCTGCTCCAGGAGGCCATGGACCATGCCGCCCGCAGCGGTTTCCAGGGGACCGACGAGGCCTCGCTGCTGGAACACCACGGGCTTGCCGTCCGCCTGGTGGAGGGCAACGAACAGAACCTGAAGATCACCAGGCCCGGCGACCTCCAGCTGGCCCAACACCTCCTTAGCCAGAGAGCTGCCATGAAGATAGGTCACGGCTTTGATGCCCATCGCCTGGTTGCCGACCGCCGCCTGATCCTGGGCGGCGTCACCATTGACTACCAGCTCGGCCTGGCCGGCCACTCCGATGCCGATGTGGTCTGCCACGCCCTGACCGACGCCGTCCTCGGCGCCATGGGGGCAGGTGACATAGGCCGACACTTCCCGGACAACGACGAACAGTACCGGAATATTTCCAGCATCCTCCTCCTCGACCGGGTCATGGCCCAGGCCAGACAGGCCGGGCTGGAGCTGAGCAACGCTGACATCACCATCCTCTGCCAGCAACCAAAACTGGCACCGCACCTCAAGGCCATGCAGGAACATCTGGCCGCATCCTGCGGTGTCGCCCCCCAGGACGTCAACATCAAGGCGACCACAACTGAACAGATGGGCTATACCGGCAGGGGTGAAGGCATCGCCTGCCATGCCGTAGTCCTGATGAGGTACAGCAATGCAGGTTAAACGAGAACGACTGGCCGATATCTTTACCCAACTCTGTGAAACCGACAGCCCCTCGCGCCATGAGGGACGGGTGGCGGAACTGCTTAAGGGAATCTTGACCCGGCTGGGCCCGGCAGAGGTGGTGGAGGACGACTCGGCAGCCGTCACCGGTGCCGACTGCGGCAACCTGATCTTTCGTTTTGACGGCAGCCTGGACCAGGAGCCGATCTTTTTTTCCTGTCACATGGACACGGTGGAACCGGCCCGCGGGGTCAAGGTCAAGCGCAGCGGCGACCTCTTCACCAGCGCCGGGGAGACCATCCTGGGCAGCGACGATAAATCCGGCCTGGCAGCCTGTATCGAGATGATGCGGGTGCTCCGGGAGAACGACCGGCCCCATCGGCCTCTGGAGCTGGTGATCACCACCTGCGAAGAGATCGGCCTGGTGGGCGCCAAGGCCCTGGACCCCCAACTGATTCAGGCCAGGGAGGGCTATGCCCTGGACTCCTCCGGCTTTGCCAAGGTCATCACCCATGCACCGGCCCTCAACCGGCTGACCATCACCGTGGGCGGCGTAGCCTCCCATGCCGGCCTCCACCCCGAGTGGGGGATCAATGCCATCACCGTCGCGGCCCGGGCCCTGGCCCAGTGTCCCTGCGGCCGACTGGACGAGGAGACCACGGTCAACTTCGGCACCATCAGGGGCGGGGTTGCCGCCAACATTGTCCCGGAAAAGGTGGTGATCGAGGGAGAGGTCCGCAGCCACAGCGCGACCAGGTTGGAGGAGGTCACCCAGGAGATCAGGACCACCTTTGAGACCGTGATTGCTCAGTGGCAGGACCCGACAGGAAGTGCCAAAGGCTGCCCCGGGGTGGAGATGGAGGTCTACCAGGACTTCCCGCTGATGGCCTTGGATAGGGAGAGCGACCTGCTCAGGCGGGTGGACCAGGCGGCAACGGCTGTGGACCTGGAGATGAGTTACGAGAAGGCCGGAGGCGGCAGCGATGCCAACATCTTCACCGGTCACGGCCTGCCCACGGCCATCATTGCCACCGGCATGACCAACGTTCACTCCACCGAGGAACAGGTGGAGCTGGATGATATGGTCAACCTGACCCGGCTGCTCCTGGCCCTGGCCACCGAGACCAGCTGCTAAGCTCCCTCGGTGGAGGGGCGTTCTCCGGCGGGACCGGCTGATCAGAGCAGCCGGATGCGACCGGGCACGCCCCCCTGTTCCACCTGACCGATGACTGCGCACTCCAGCGGATAGCCCTGCTCCTCCAGCCAGGCCAAAAGCGGTGCCACCAAGCTCTCTTCCATGGCCAGCAGCAGCCCCCCCGAGGTCTGGGGATCATAGCCGATCAACTCCAGCGAATCCAGCTCGCCCAAGCTGGAGTCCACCCACTGGCTGTAGAACTTCCGGTTGGTATAGGCACCCTCTGGAATAATGCCCATATCGGCAAATTCCCGGACCTCCGCCAGCAGGGGCAGCCTGTCGGCATGCACGGTTATGGCCACCTGGGAGGCCTGGGCCACCTCGTGGAGATGGCCCAGCAGGCCGAAGCCGGTGATATCCGTGGCTGCATGCACGCCGCTGCGTCGGGCTGCCGAGCCACTGTTCAGCCACTCCATGGGGGCCCGATTCAAGAGGGCCATGGTCGAAACCACCAGCTCCTCCAGGGCTGCAGAGCCCAGACCGCCTTTGATGGCGGTGGAGAGGATCCCGGTTCCCAGGGGCTTGGTCAGGACCAACCGATCTCCGGCCCGGGCCCCGCTGTTGAGCAGAACCCTGTCCGGGTGCACCGTACCTGTGACCGAGAGCCCGTACTTCAACTCCTGATCCTCTATGGAGTGCCCCCCAACCAACAGGGCGCCCGCCTCCTTGACCTTGGACAGCCCCCCCTCAATGACCTGGCGGAAGACCTCGTCGGCCATGGTTCGGACCGGGCAGGCCAGGATATTCATGCATAACAGCGGAGTGCCGCCCATGGCATAGACATCGGAGAGGGCATTGGCGGCCGCGATCTGACCGAAGCTGAAGGGGTCATCCACGATGGGGGTAAAGAAATCCAGGGTCTGGATCAGGGCGGTATCCTGGTTGAGACGATAGACCCCGGCGTCTTCGCAGCTCTCTGAGCCAACGATCAGGTTTGCATCCTGGGGCAGATCAAGTCCGCAGAGTATCCGGCCCAGGTCCCCTGGGCCAAGCTTAGCAGCTCAACCGGCTGCCTGTACGCTCTGGGTCAGTCGGATCTGGGCCTGGTCTTTTTTTTTGGTATCCATGGCAAGGTCGTTTTTTTTTGCAAATGTTATTATTTTGATCAAAATACCTCATATTTCCTTGAAAAAAAACCCGTAATCTGGTTGTAAATAATGCTTTGAGGCAGTTGACCAAAAATTTGCATAGACTTACAGGCACAAGGAATCGTTCCTTGTGCCTTTCACTTTTGCAGCTCCTGCCTCCCAGCACCAGCCTATTGCACACCATGCGTACACAAGATAACCAGCCCTCTGTCCAGCAACACCCTGACAAACCCAAACACGAGTGCGGCATCTGTGGTATTTTCGGCCACCAGGATGCTGCCAAGCTCGCCTACTTCGGTCTCTACGCCCTCCAGCACCGTGGCCAGGAGAGCGCCGGCATCGTCTCCTCCGATGGCGACAAGGTTGCACTCCATAAAGACATGGGACTGGTCCCAGAGGTCTTCACCGAGCGAATCCTCCAGCGCCTCCAGGGGGACATGGCTGTGGGGCACGTCCGCTACTCCACCACCGGCGAATCCAACGTGATCAACACCCAGCCCTTCCTGGTCCACCACAAGGGCCTGCCCCTGAGCGTGGCCCATAACGGCAACCTGGTCAACTCCATCACCCTCCGGGAGGAGCTAGAGGCCAAAGGCTCCATCTTCCAGACCTCCATGGACAGCGAGATTGTGGTCCACCTGATGGCCCAAAACCTGGAACTGGGCCTGGAGGAGGCCATCACCAAGACCTTTGCCCGGATCAAGGGCGCCTACTCCCTCTTGCTGATGACCAAGGATACCATGATCGCGGTACGCGATCCCCATGGTTTCCGGCCGCTCTGTCTGGGCGTGCTGGACAACGGCGCCCATGTGGTGGCCTCGGAGACCTGCGCCCTGGACCTGATCGAAGCGGAATATATCCGCGAGGTGGAACCCGGCGAGGCCCTGATCATCACCAAGGATGGCCTCAAGACCCTCTTTCCCTGGGAACCCTGCAAGGACAGTTTCTGCATCTTTGAACACGTCTACTTTGCCCGGCCCGACTCCGATGTCTTTGGCTTCAACGTCTACCGCGCCCGTAAACGGATGGGTGAGATCCTGGCCAGGGAGGCCAAGATCGATGCCGACTTTGTGATGCCCTTTCCCGACTCCGGCAACTATGCGGCCATCGGCTACTCCAATGCCTCGGGCATCCCCATGGAGATGGGCATGATCCGCAACCACTACGTGGGCCGGACCTTTATCCAGCCCACCCAATCCATGCGTGACTTTTCCGTCCGGGTCAAGCTCAACCCGGTGCGTTGCCTCCTGCGGGGCAAACGGGTCATCATCGTCGAGGACTCCATCATCCGGGGAACCACCGGCCGGAGCCGAGTCCAGAGCCTGAGACAGGTTGGGGCCAAAGAGGTCCACATGGTGGTCAGTTGCCCACCCACCCGCCACGCCTGTTACTATGGGATCGATTTCCCCTCCAGCGACCAGCTCATCGCCGCCGATAACTCCGTTGAAAAGGTCCGGGAATACCTTGGACTGGATTCTCTCACCTATCTGAGCGTGGACGGCCTGGTAGAGGCCACCGGCCTGGACAAGGAGCATTTCTGCCTGGCCTGTTTCACCGGTGACTATCCCATCCTTCCGGATAAGAACTTCAACAAGGAGGCCCTCTCCGGTTGTTGCTGATCCTGGTATCCGGGCGGCAGCTCTTCAGGTTTTTTTTTTGAAGGCAGAGCTTTTTATGCTATAAACAGAGGGGTACACCCGCAAAGGTGCTCCAGATTCACCCTGCTGTGAATGACCGCTTTCCTGCTGCTCTGCGGTTTCCCCCCATGGAGAGGAAAGCGGTGGCCCTGAAGGCTGCGATGGCTGCCGGTGACCACACACCACGGATAAGCAACTCCCTCAGGAGGCCGCATGAGTACCATCATCATTGACAGCTATCTCTGCAACGCCTGCCAGACCTGCATCGAGATGTGTCCCGATGTCTTTGAGTTGAGTGAGCTGACCGGCAAGGCGGAGTTGATCGACCCGGACCAGGAGGTCACCGCAGCCATTCGCCAGGCTGCGGCCTTTTGTCCGGAAAAATGTATTGAGATACTCGACTAAGCACCAGGCTGTTCTTCCCCCGGCTTCCAGGGGGCGATCAACCTCTCCTCAAACTTTCCACAAGGCGCTACTCTGACCTTACCCTGGACGGCTTGCGCCGGCACGACGTAAGCCGTGATCCACCACAGGAGGCTTGCATGGATCCCGCGACCCTTATTCCCACCCCGGATGTGATCCCGGTGCACTGGGGCTGGTTTCAGCTCCTGCTCCTGGTTACCTTCTTCATGCACATCCTGCTGATGAACGTGATGGTCGGCACAGCCTTTATCGCCGCAGTCAGCCACTTTTATCGTGACGGCGGCAGCTCACCAGCCACCACAGCCATCAGCGAAAAGCTGCCCTTTGCCATCGCCTTTGCGGTCAACTTCGGGGTCGCCCCGCTCCTCTTTCTCCAGGTCCTCTATGGCCACTTTATCTATACCAGCTCGATTTTGATGGCGGTCTTCTGGCTGTGGATCATCGCCATGGTCATCGCCGCCTACTACCTGGCCTATATCTATAAGTACAAGTATCTCCAGCTGAACAAGGGCCGGGCCATCCTCACCGGCCTGATCACTCTGCTGCTGCTGCTGGTGGGCTTTCTCTTCAGCAACAACATCACGATGATGCTCCAACCCGAGACCTGGGCCCGCTACCTGGAGCGTCCCAACGGCCTGCTGCTCAACCTGGCTGACCCCAGCCTCTGGCCCCGCTACCTCCACTTCATGTGCTCGGCCGTGGCCGTTGGCGGCATGGCTATCGCCCTGTTCTTCAGCTATAAGCGACATAAAGGAGAGTCCGGACTCCAGCCCTGGATCCGTTACGGCTGCAGCTGGTTTGGCTACGCCACCTTTGCCAACTTCTGGATCGGCGCCTGGTTTGCCGGCTCCCTGCCCAGGGGCCTGATCACCATGGACTCGGCCAACGGTGTCTTCCTCCTGATCTTCCTCATCAGCGCGATCATCACCGCGGTCTTTGCGGTGGTCCTGGCCCTGAGAGAACAGGTGCTGCCTGCCTGCTCCGCCCTGCTGGGGACCCTGGCCCTGATGGTCCTGGTTCGGGACCGGCTGCGCAGCGCCTACCTCCAGCCCTGGTTTGCTCCAGACGAGTTGACGGTCCAGGCCTCCTACTCGCCCCTGATCATCTTTCTGCTCTTCTTTGTCTTCGGGATCGCCCTGATCGTCTGGATGCTCCGGCTTACCTGGAAGAACCTGGACAGTGAGGAGGTGTCGTCATGAACTATCCGGTCTGGCAACTTGATTTTTTCGGCGGCGGCCTGCTGATTGCGGCGATTGCCGTCTTCCACGTCTATATCTCCCACTTTGCCGTGGGCGGCGGCCTCTTTCTGGTGCTGGCCGAACGTAAAGCACACCGTGAGGGCAACCCGGCCATAATGGAGTACGTGCGCAGGCACGCCCGTTTCTTCCTGCTGGTCACCATGGTGGCCGGCGGCATCACCGGGGTGGGGATATGGTTCACCATCGCCCTCCTTAACCCGGCCGCCACCTCGGTGCTGATCCACACCTTTGTCTTTGCCTGGGCAGCGGAGTGGGTCTTCTTTGTGATCGAGATCGTGGCCCTGTTTCTCTACTACTACACCTTTGGCCGGCTCAGCCGGAAACACCACCTCCTGATCGGCTGGATCTACTTCGGGGCCGCCTGGATGTCGCTGTTCATCATCAACGGCATCATCGACTTCATGCTCACCCCGGGCAGCTGGCCCCAGGACCAGAACTTCTGGAGCGGTTTTTTCAACCCCACCTTCTGGCCGGCCCTGGCCTTTCGCAGTTTTTTCGCCCTCCTGATCGCCGGGCTGTTCGGCTTTGTCACCGCCACCTGGAGCAAGGATGCCCGACTGCGCCTCACCATGACCCGCTATGCCGCCCTCTGGCTGCTGCTGCCCTTTGCCCTCTTCATCGCCTCGGGCTACTGGTATATGACCGCCCTGCCGGCTGAGCTCCGGGAGTTGGTCTTCCAGCGGATGCCGATGATCAGTTATTACCTCAACGGTTTTCTGCTGCTCTCCCCTGTCCTGGTCCTGGGCGGCCTGTTGCTGGCCATCCGCATGCCAGCCAGCATCACCCGGCCCATGGCCGTCCTCATGCTGGTGATCGGCCTGATCTATATGGGCTGCTTTGAATTTATCAGGGAGGGCGGTCGCCGCCCCTATATCATCTCCAACTACATGTACTCCAACTCCATCTTTACCAGGGATCTGGAGCAGATCAACCAGGAGGGGGTGCTGAGCCGGGCCAAGTGGAGCAGACACAAGACCATCACCCCGGATAACCGTCTGGCTGCCGGCCGGGAACTCTACAACATCCTCTGCCTCTCCTGTCATGCCGTGGACGGACCCATGCACAACATCCGCCCCCTGACAGCAAACTTCACCCCCTCGGGACTGGATGCCATGCTCAGCGGCATGGCTACGATCCATCCTACCATGCCGCCCTACGCGGGAACCGCCCAGGAGCGTTTTGCCCTGGCCACGTACCTGGCCTACGGACTCCACGGCAATCAGGACCCTGCCAAGACCACCCCTATCCAGGCCAAGGAGGTGGAGCTGCCTCCCTTTGACCAGGAGCAGGATGATTATGTGCTGCTGGCCTGGAGCACGACAGGCATGCACAGCCTCAGCGACGGCTTCGACTTCTGGGCCCTGCAGCCGCCGGCCAGCACCATCCGGGCCCAGCTGATCCGGCGGGGGGAGACCCCAGAGTTGGTCAGCGAGGAGGTGAACCTGCTTTACCGCCTGGAACCAGCCTTTCTGGATCCGGCGGCCAGGAGCAGCTTCTGGGAGAACGCCCAGTCACTCTTTGCAGCCAGCCCTGCCGACAATATCGGCCTCAGCGGCAGCCCGCTCCAGGGAATGATGAGTCCGGAGGAGGGCTCGTTTACGGCCGAACAGCTGCCCATCCTGCCCTACCCCGATGGGGGCGGCTTTGATCCCTACCCCATGGTCACCATCGAGGCCAGGGATCCGGCCGGCCGGGTGCTGGCCACCACCCGGGTGGCGGCACCGGTCTCCACCGAGATGGGCTGCTACCAGTGTCACGGCGGCCAATGGCGGGTGGACAAACGGGCCGGCCTCAGCGCCGAGACCGCCGCCAACGTCCTGGCCATCCATGATCGGCTGAGTCAGACCGAGCTGCTGGCCGCGGCTGAACAGGGGGCGCCCCGCAGCTGCCGGAGCTGTCATCCCGCCAGGCTGGACTCCGACGGCGGCGACGGTCAACTCCTCAGCCTCTCGGCCTCCATCCACGGCTTCCATGCCCACTTCCTCCGGGAACGGGGCGCCGGGGCCTGCGGCCTCTGCCACCCCTCCTCCCCTGACGGCGCCAGCCAGTCCTTCCGGGGGGTCCATGACGCCATCGGTCTGGACTGTACCAGTTGCCACGGTCAGCTGGAGGACCATGCCCTGGGCCTGCTCAAGGCAGAGGCCCTCGAAGGAAAGGCCCGGGCCGCCGCCCTGGCCAAGGGACTTGCACCCCAGACCGTGGAGAACCCGGACGAGATCGTTGCCAGACAGCCCTGGGTCAACCAGCCGGACTGCCTCAACTGCCACCAGGAGTTTGAACAGCCGGAGACCGACACCAGCTTCAACCAGTGGACCGCGGCCGAGGACCAACTCTACCGCAACCGCAGCGACGAGAGCTCCGCCCTGTTCTGCCAGGCCTGTCACGCCGCTGCCCATGGGGAGTATCCGGCCGCGAACGACTATGGCCAGCTCGTCCATAACCTCCAGCCCCTGCAGTACCAGGGCAACACCCTGCCCCTGGGCTCTGAGCTAAACTGCGCCCTCTGCCATACCGTGGCAATGGAGGATGAGATGCATCACCCCAACATGCTGCGGGAGTTCCGTAATCAGTAACAGCACAACCTGGCCGGCGGGAAGATCCAGGGGGCCATCGCCGGGCAGGGACAGCTGGATCCCGCACCCATGGTGAAGCTTCTTCTCGGCTGGGCCCTCTGGTGCACCCTCCACAGCCTCCTGATCACGCCGACGGCGCAACAGCGGATCTGCGGTGATCATCCCCGCCTCCAGGCCGGCTACCGCTTGGGCTATATCTGCTTTGCCCTGATCAGCCTACTGCCGCTGCTCTGGTACCAGCAACAGCTGCCCCAGCGGCAGATCTTCTCCTTTAGCGGGCTATGGCGCCTCCCCCAGGTCTTGCTACTGAGCTATGGGCTCTGGATGTTTGTGGCCGGTGCCCGGGCCTATGATCTTGCATTTTTTCTGGGACTGCGCCAGTGGCGGGCCCATCGACAGGGAGAGCCTCTGGAACGCAGATTTCAGGAAAACGGCATACTCGGCTCCATACGCCATCCCTGGTATAGCGGGGGGATCGCCCTGCTCTGGGGGATGGAGCCGGTGACCGATCTCACCCTGCCGGTCAGGCTGCTCTTGAGCGGCTATCTGCTGGTGGGAACGCTGCTGGAAGAACGACGGCTGAAACAGGAACTGGGCACACCCTACCGAGACTACTGCCGACGGGTGCCCATGCTCTTTCCCTGGAAAGGGATCCTACCGAAAAAAAGAAGGGGGCGGGAGACGCCCCCTGAAGACTGAGAAAGGTGCAGGAACGGTCGGTCAGATCGCGACCGCCGTCCCTGTTCACCCTTATCCCTGGACGATGGCCAGGGTTTCCCGGGCAATGGCCAGTTCCTCGTTGGTTGGAATGACCAGGACCGGAATGGTGGAGTCTGCGCTGGAGATCTGCAGGGGCTCCTTGACCCGCTGATCGTTGAGCCGGGCGTCGATCTTCACCCCAAAGGCCTCCAGACCCTTGAGGGAGAGGGCCCGCACATCGGGATCATTCTCACCGATACCGGCGGTGAAGACCAGTCCATCCACCCGTCCCAGGACGGCCATGTAGGCACCGATATACTTCTTATTGCGGTAGGTCTGCACCTCCAGGGCCAGCTTGGCCCGCTCATCGCCCTGGGCAATGGCGTCATGGATATCGCGCATGTCGTTCATCCCGCACAGGCCCTTGAGGCCGGACTCCTTGTTGAGAACCTCGTCGATATCATCCAGGCTCATCCCCTTGTTGCGGTGGAGAAAGGTATGGATGGCCGGATCCACATCACCGGAGCGAGTCCCCATCACCAGCCCCTCGAGAGGGGTCATACCCAACGAGGTGTCCACGCTGACGCCGTTCTCCACGGCGGTCATGGAACAGCCGTTGCCCAGGTGGATGGTAATCAGGTTACACTCGCCCAGGGGCTTGCCCAGCATCTTGGCGGTCTCGGTGGCCACAAACTTGTGGGAGGTGCCGTGGAAGCCATAGCGCCGGACCCGGTCCTCGGTGTAGTAGGCATGGGGCAGGGCATACATATAGGCATGGGGGGGCATGCTCTGGTGAAAGGCCGTGTCAAAGACCGCCACCTGGGGCACCGCGGGGAAGAGATCCATGGCCACGGTAATACCGTCCAGGTTGGCCGGATTATGCAGCGGTGCCAGGGGGATGTTGGCGGTGATGGCCTCAAGCACCTCTTTGCTGATCACCGTGGGCTGATGGAAGTCCTCACCCCCGTGGACCACCCGGTGGCCGATGGCCCCTATCTCCGAGGCATCCTTGATAATCCCCTGGTCGGCATCGGTCAGGAGGGCGATGGCGGCCAACATCCCCTGGCGATGATCGGCAATCTGCTGCTCCAGCTTGACCACCTGCTGCTGTTCGGTGTCAGGGTTAAATTTCGTTGCCAAGAGCCCGCTGGCCTCACCGATGCGTTCCACCAAGCCTGAGGCCAGGACACGCTCCTCCTCCATATCCAACAGCTGGAATTTAATGGAAGAACTCCCTGAGTTAATCACCAAAATCTTCATACCTGCTTCAACTCCAATCTACTAAAGTTATTATTTATTTTTCTTCGCTTCCTGGGCCTGGAGGGCCGTCAGGGCGACGGTATCAACAATGTCAAGGACCGTACAACCGCGGGAGAGGTCATTCACCGGCTTATTCAGACCCTGGAGCACCGGCCCCATGGCCACGGCATTGGCCGCCCGCTGTACGGCCTTATAGGTGTTATTGCCGGTGTTCAGATCCGGAAAGACAAAGACCGTGGCTCGGCCGGCAACCACCGATTCAGGAGACTTCACCTTGGCCACCTCCAGATCAAAGGCCGCATCGTACTGCAGCGGCCCCTCCAGCGGAAAGTCCAGGCCGCGCTCCTCCATCAGCTGTCTGGCTATGGCCGTGGCCTCCACCACCTTTTCCACATCCTGACCCGAGCCGGAGATCCCGGTGGAATAACTCAACATCGCCACCCTGGGCTCGATGTTGAAGATCCGGGCTGTCTCGGCCGAGGAGAGGGCGATCTCGGCCAGCTGGCGGGCATCGGGGTTTGGTACCACAGCACAGTCCCCAAAAGCAAGTACTCTGGACTGAAAACACATAATAAAGATCGAGGAGACCACCGAAACATGGGGTTTGGTCTTCACAAACTCAAAGGCCGGCCGAATGGTCTGGGCCGTGGTGGTCACCGAACCGGAAACCATGCCGTCGGCCAAGCCCTTGTGGACCATCATGGTCCCGAAGTAGGTGGGATCGGACATCCGGTCGCGGGCAACATCGCGAACAATGCCCTTGTGCTTACGAATCTCGAAGTAGGTCTCGACAAACTCCTCGTACCTGTTCGACTCCACCGGGTCGATGACCGTGGCACCCTCGATGTTGATCCCCAACTTGGCGGCCTTGGTGGCGATCTCATCTTTCCGCCCCAACAGGGTCAGGTCGGCGATGCCTCGGCGAAGGATGATATCTGCGGCCTGGAGCATCCGCTGCCCCAGCCCCTCGGGCAGGACGATATGCTGGCGGTCGCTGGAGGCCTTCTCCACCAGGGAGTACTCGAACATCCTGGGGGTGATCTTGTTGGAACGCCGGGAAACCACCCGCTCCCGGAGCTCCTTGATATTGACATGCTTGTTGAACCAGCCCAGGGCCGTGGCGATCCGTTTGTCATCGGTGGCCTCGATCCGGCCATAGAGTTCGTTGACGCTCTGGATGGTATCATAGGTATGGGACTCGACGAAGAGGACCGGCACCGGGATGCCGGTCCAGCCCTGGATCAGCTTGCGCACACTTGGCCTCAGATCGATGCCGCCGGTAATCATGATCCCGGCAATATTTGGGTAGGCGCTGGAGATCCGGGAGGCCAGGCTGGCGATGATGATATCCGAGCGATCGCCCGGGGTGATGATCAGGCTCTCCGGCTTGATATATTCCAGAAAGTTGCCGATCTGCATGGCGGCCACCAGGTAGCTGTCCACCAGGGTGAGCATGTTGGACTCGCCGTAGAGGACTTCGGCCCCCATCCAGCGTTTGACATCATCCACCGAAGGGTTGCCCAGGGCCTTGTGTTCGGGGATGACATAGAGGGGCAGGGAACGATCGAACTGGGCCATGCACTTGATATTGCCTGCGGTCTCCTCCAGGAATCCCTTGGGCGCCCGGTTGATGATACAGCCGGCCAGGTCCACCCCCTTCTCCTCCAGGGTGTCTATGGTGATGGCGGTATAGGCACAGATCTCGTCGGTGGTCTTGTTGCGCCCCGAGGCGACGGCCAGCACCGGTGCCCCCAGGTTGACGGCAATATCGGCGTTGAGGTCAAACTCGAAGTTGACATCCTTGCCCCGGAAATCGGTGCCCTCACAGAGGACAAAGTCATACTCTCGTTCCAGCTCCTTATACTTATTGAGGATCTTTTCAAAGAGCAGCTCCTCCTGACCCGAGGTGATCAGCTGCCTGGCCTGACTGAGGGTGCAGGCATGGGTATGTTCATAGGGAACCTGGAGATCAAAATATTTCAGGATCAGGTTCAGGTCATGATCAACCCGGCCAAAGACATGGTCATTGATAATGGGCCTGAAAAAGGCGATCCGGCCGACCTCCTTCAGGATCATCTGCATCACACCGAGGACGATGGCAGACTTGCCACTCCTCTCTTCGGCAGCAGTAACATACAAATTATTCGACATAAGAGCCTCTTTTCATCTTCTCAAACAGTTAACACAAGGGACCAAGTGGGGCTTATTATCCCCGGAGGATCCTGTGGATTGATTCACCAGCCCGGATGGCTCAGGGAGAGCCATGGGTTCCCCTTCAAAAAAAACAGACCAATTATTGGTATGACCAATGTACTCAATTTTTCGCTTTCAACAACTCCTAATGTGCTCCCTTAAAGATAATTTATACCCCCCTCCTGCGCGGACCATAGCCTGGCCATGGTCTGAGCTATCCCCCTGTCTCTTTGTTTTCTTTACTTCCCTTACACTGTATAAGCCGCGTCAGAAAGAGTAAAGAGATAAGCTCTGCTCAGCCAGGGCCACAGCAGCCTCTCCAGGGTCCCGGCCAGGCCCCTGTCTTGCCCCACACTTACGGACAGAGAAAAGCTTACCAGACCTTTACTGGGCTCCTGAGACAGACTGGTTACACTATACGCAAAGAGGAGGCGAGATACCACAAGCTAAAAAGTCAAAAAAGATTAGGATGGGCAGCGTGATGAGCAGCAGGGAGGGATCGAGGATGCACCAAGAATATGCGCAGATAAAACGAATGAACAACGGCACGGTACAGATTATCGTCACCAGCCGGATTAATCAGGATCAGGCTGAGGCAATTTTTCAAGCCGGCCTGGGAGAGCTCTACAGCGCTTCCTGCCGCCTGCTGGTCATCGACCTGCGGGCTACCCGCTTGCTGGACGACTGCTCCCTTTTCAAAATCTACAAACTCATCCATCTCCTCAACACGGCCAACAGGGAAGAACAACTCAGCACCCCTATCAACGTGCTCTACAGCGGGGCTGACTGCAAGCAGGCATTTCTGGAACAAACCGTCAACCGTGAAGGAATCCAGCTCAAATTCAGCGAAACTCCCATCACCCTCGGCCATCAGCACCCAGCCGTACCACTCACCACAGCCGCCCAGTAAGACACTGGCTGCCAGCCCCCCTTAGTCCAGCTCTTCTGCAGCACCCTCCCGGTGAGGCTCAACCAGCGGCGGCAAGGCCGGCGCATCCCCGCTCCCATCGCCATCGCCATCGACATCCCCTGGCGTCCCCCAACCATTGCAAGTGAGATCAGCGTTTAAGTGCAGACGGTACTCGCCCAGATACATATCCGATAAGGTCAAAAAGGCGGTCACGATCAGGGGCCCGTAGATAATACCCAGCACTCCGAACAGGCTCATCCCGCCGATAATGGCAAGAAAGACCAAGAGGGTATGCATCTTCACCTGGCTGCCGACAAACTTGGGTTTGAGCAGGTACTCCACTGAAAAGGAGAGGAGCAGATAGAAGACAGCGGTGACCACGGCCTTGGCAATGGATCCGCCGAGCAGGAGGATAACCGCCGTGGGCAGCAAGACCAGGCCGATGCCGAAGATGGGCAGAAAGGCCAGCACCGCCATCACCGCCCCCCAGAGTACCGGAGACTTCAGCCCCAAGAGGGCGAAGAATATCCCGCCCACGGTGCCTTGAAAGACGCCGCTCAGGCCGTTGCCCACCAGGATCACCCCCGAGATCTCCATGAACTTATGCATCAGCAGCCGGTCCTGATCATCGGGCAGGGGAGAGAGCTTGGCAAAAAATTCGATGAGTTCATCCATCTCGATCAGCAGGAAAAAAATCACCAGAATCAGCACGCAAAACTGCCAGGCAAAACTCATCACGTTGGCGGCCCAGGCAGAGGCCTGGGTGTAGATAAACATACCCGCAGTTTTACTGACATTGGAGATGATCTCGTTGACATCGGGTGGGCTAAAATTCACCCCAAAGCCGGCCAGTACCTCTTGTGCCTGTTGAATCAATGAGTTATTATGAATGACTTGGGGCAGTTTCAGGAGGACATCACTGTCCTTACCCAGATGGTAGAGATTCAGGGCCTCTGAGGAGAGCGCCCCGATGCAGAAGGTCAGGGGGATAAAGACGATCAGGATGATCAGCCCACAGGTCAAGCCCGAGGCCACCCAGACAGAGACCCATCTCCCCAGCCAGCTATAGATGGGCCGAAAGATGCCGGCCAGGAGAAAGGCGAGGATCAGAAACTGGCCAAAGGGCCAGAGCACCCAACCCAGCATCAGAGTTGAGAGTAAAAAGACCACCACAAAGAACCGTATCTGAACCGAAGTAACGATTCTGGCTGGCCCCTGGCTGTGATCTGGCTGAGCAGGGTCAAGGCCTGAACTCTTTTTTTCAGATTTCAAATGTGACATAAGCTGAGATCATACGACATGGCTGTTATTAATGCTAGCGGATCTCGTCTTGGCCTACAATTTAGCAGCAGCAAGAGTGCTGACAACAAGAGGACAACATGCTGAACCAGGAGTTTGAGATAGCTGTAGAAAAAGTACCGCAGGATCAACTAAAAAGCAAACCCGCTCAGGACAAGTTAGGCTTTGGTCAGTTTTTTAGCGATCACATGTTCTCCATGAAGTGGAACCGGAAGCAGGGCTGGCACCAGGCCGCCATCCAGCCCTACCGGCAACTCGACCTCGATCCTGCAGCCATGGTGCTCCATTACGGTCAGGCCATCTTCGAAGGGATGAAGGCCTACCGGGCCGAGGATGGCCGGATCCTGCTCTTCCGTCCCCAGGATAACTTTGCCCGGATGAACCTCTCGGCAGTGCGGATGTGCATGCCCCGCTTTCCCGAGGAGCGGGTCCTCCAGGCCCTGCGATCCCTGATCTACCTGGACCGGGAGTGGGTCCCCCGGAGCGAAGGGGCCAGCCTCTACATCCGCCCCACCATGATTGCCACCGAACCCATGCTGGGGCTGCGGGCAGCCGAGGAGTACCAGTTCTTCATCATCGCCTGTCCTGTGGGCGCCTACTACGCCGAGGGGTTCAACCCCACCACGATCTATGTGGAAGACCAGTACGTCCGGGCCGTTCCCGGCGGGGTGGGAGACGCCAAGACCGCCGGCAACTATGCCGCCAGCCTCAAGGCCCAGATCGCTGCCCAGAAAAAGGGCTATACCCAGGTCCTCTGGCTGGATGCCAGGGAACATAAGTATATAGAGGAGGTGGGTACCTCCAACATCTTCTTCATGATCAACGACGTCCTGCTCACTCCGCCCCTGGAGGGCTCCATCCTGCCGGGCATCACCCGGGACTCGGTGCTGCAGTTGGCCCGGGACTGGGAGATCCGGGTCGAGGAGCGGCCGATCAGCATCGATGAGATCATCACGGCCAGTGAAAACGGAACCCTGCAGGAGAGTTTCGGCACCGGTACGGCCGCGGTCATCGCTCCGGTGGGCGAATTATGTTACAAGGAGTCCTCCATCCAGATCAACCAGGGCACCACCGGCCCCCTGGCCAAGCGGCTCTACGAAGAGCTCCAGGGAATCCAGTTCGGCAGCCGTGCGGACCACCACGAATGGGTCGTCCCGGTGCGCTAAAAAAAACACTTCATCGCTGCACCTCGAAAATTTTACCATTTAATTTCAGCATATTGGGCGGAATTTTTTTTCCGCCCACCTGCCCTTGATTTTTCAAAAACTGTCACTATTGTTTTGCGGAGTTTGAAAGCAGAAGCTTCGCTTTAGCCCCCACACAGAGGAGGCTGCGCCGAGCAGCTCGGGGCTGAACTTATATAGGCTTAGATTTTACAGTTTTTATTACAACACACTTACGTAACAACAGGAGGAGTATCCATGAAAATTCGTCCACTGAATGACCGTATCCTGGTCAAGCGCCTGGAAGAAGAAGAGAAAACAGCAGGTGGCATCATCATTCCCGATTCTGCCAAAGAGAAGCCGGCTGAAGGCGAGATCGTGGCCGTTGGTCCCGGTAAACTGAGCGACGCTGGTGAGCGGGTAGCCATGGATGTAGCCATCGGCGATCGTATCCTCTTTTCCAAGTACGGTGGAACCGATGTAAAACTGGACGGAGAGGATTTTCTGATCATGCGTGAAGATGACATCCTCGGTGTAGTAGAAGCGTAAGAAAAACATTATCGGTTCAAGTTATTAATTAGGAGATATACATGTCTGCAAAAGAGTTGAAATATGGTACCAAGGCCCGTGAAAAGATGCTGGCCGGCGTTAACACCCTTGCCGATGCGGTAAAGGTAACCCTTGGTCCCAAGGGCCGGAATGTCCTGATCGAGAAGTCCTTCGGTGCCCCGGTTATCACCAAAGACGGTGTAACCGTTGCCAAAGAGATCGAAGTAACAGACAAGTTCGAAAACATGGGCGCCCAGATGGTCAAGGAAGTTGCCTCCAAGACCTCTGATGTTGCCGGTGACGGAACCACCACCGCCACTGTTCTTGCTCAGGCCATTTACCGTGAAGGTGCCAAGCTGGTTGCTGCCGGTTCCAACCCCATGGAGATCAAGCGTGGTATCGATGCCAGTGTTGACGCCGTAGTTGCTGAGTTGGGCTCCATCGCCAACCCCACCAAAGAGCAGAAAGAGATCGCTCAGGTTGGAACCATCTCCGCCAACAACGACAAGACCATCGGTAACATCATTGCCGAGGCCATGGATAAAGTTGGTAAGGAAGGCGTTATCACCGTTGAAGAAGCCAAGGCCATGGAGACCTCCCTGGACGTGGTTGAGGGTATGCAGTTTGATCGCGGCTACCTCTCTCCCTACTTTGTAACCGACCCTGATCGCATGGAAGTCAACATGGAAGATCCGCTGATTCTCATCAACGAGAAGAAGATCTCCAACATGAAAGACCTCCTGCCTATCCTCGAGTCTGTTGCCAAGATGGGCAAACCCCTGTTCATCATCGCCGAAGATGTGGACGGCGAGGCCCTGGCCACCCTGGTGGTCAACAAGCTGCGCGGCACCCTGAACATCGCTGCGGTCAAGGCTCCTGGCTTTGGTGATCGTCGCAAGGCCATGCTCGAAGATATCGCCATCCTCACCGGCGGTCAGGTCATCACCGAAGATCTCGGCATCAAGCTGGAGAACATCACGGTCAACGATCTGGGTACTGCCAAGCGCATCGTCGTGGACAAGGACAACACCACCATCGTTGATGGTGCCGGCGACAAAGAGCAGCTGGCTGCCCGTGTCAAGCAGATCCGCACCCAGGCCGAAGACTCCACCTCTGATTACGACCGGGAGAAGCTGCAGGAACGTCTTGCCAAGCTGATCGGCGGTGTTGCCGTGATCAATGTCGGTGCTGCCACCGAGATCGAGATGAAAGAGAAGAAGGCTCGGGTTGAAGATGCCCTCAACGCCACCCGCGCTGCGGTTGAAGAGGGTGTTGTTCCCGGTGGCGGCGTTGCCTACCTCCGCTGCCTCAAGGTCCTGGACAGCCTCCAGCTGGAAGGTGAGCAGGCCCTGGGTAAGAACATCATCCGCCGTGCCCTGGAAGAGCCTGTTCGTCAGATCGCTGCCAACGCCGGCCGCGAAGGTTCCGTGATCGTCGAGCACGTCAAGAACCTGGAAGGCGCCAACGGCTTCAACGCTGCCAGCGAAGAGTACGAAGACCTGATCGCGGCTGGTGTCATCGATCCCGCCAAGGTGACCCGTTCTGCCCTGCAGAACGCAGCCTCTGTTTCCGGTCTGCTCCTGACCACCGAGTGCATGATCGCCGAAGAGCCTCAGGAAGATGCCGGTGCCGGCGCCATGGGCGGTATGCCTCCTGGCGGCATGGGCGGCATGGGCGGCATGGGCGGCATGATGTAATGTCCCCTGCCTTTCCAGGCTTGCTGTAAATAAGCGTTGTCTTCTTTGGCCGATTGGCCGGGGCAGACAACGCTTTTTTTTTGGCTGCCTCGGGGAACAGGTAATTTTCTTGACTAAAGGTGTTCTTTCCTATTGACAAACGCGGCTAAATTTTGAATATTGGCACGGTTCAAAAACGAACGGTTCTACCTTTAGTGGCGATGTAGCTCAGCTGGTTAGAGCGCACGGCTCATATCCGTGGTGTCCGGGGTTCAAGTCCCTGCATCGCCACCACTTGTATACAAAAGCGCAACGCAGAATATTGCAGCTTTTCTCAGATAGGCTTGCTTCCCCCGGGGAGCAAGCTTTTTTTTTGCCCTCTGTTTGCCCGCCCCCCCAGAACAGAAGCCGTCCCAGAACAACCAGTCCGTAACCTTGCCAAGAGCAAAGGAACGATCCAACTGGACCAAGGGCCGGTTCGCTTCACCTCCCCCTGCCGCCCCTGACAGAGACCGACCTTGCCAAGCTGGAAAAAAAGAGAGTACTATCAGTGGAGACAGGGCGCCGGGAGGGGAGACCATCGAGCCGGAAGAAGGAGACGCCCAGCCTGGAGCCACGATACCATTGCAAGGGGGAAGAAAATGGAACACTCAAAGAGACAACCAGGACCCGGACAGGCTATTCTGCTGCTCATTATCGCTCTCTGCTGCCAGGCCTGTGCCAGTACCACCCTGACCTCTTCCTGGATCAACAGCGGCTATCAGGGACCAATTAAGGGGCCGGTTTTTGTGCTCGGGGTGTTCAAGGATCCCGTTGCCCACAAAATCTATGAAGACAGTTTTGTGGCTGAACTCGAAGAGGCAGGACTCAGGGCCATGCCCAGCTATCGCTACGACTTGGCTGCGGGCCAGCCGACCAGGGAGGCACTGCAACAGGCCCTCAACCGCTCAGGGGCAAGCGTTCTCCTGATTACCCATCTCCTTGCCGAGAAGAGCAGCGAGTACCAGTTCCCGGAAAAGCACTACGCCCTTGGCGGCGGCATAAGCTGGGACAGTGGCTATGGCTACTACTCGGTCATCTATAGCGAAGTCTGGGGGGGCACAGAGGTGGACAGAACCGTTGACGCCATGGAGGCCTCTCTGTTTGAGGTGCACAGCGGTCAGCGGATCTGGTCGGCCCGCGCAAGAAGTGTCAACCTGGACAGGTTTGTCCGCAGGGACGACGAACAACTGGAGAAACGGTTCATCCAAGACCTGCGGGAACACCGGCTCTTATAAGCTCAAACAGGCTGCCCTCTGCCTGGAGGCGCAGGAGCAGGAAACAGAGGCCCGCTCACTGCCGCAGCTCTTGCCGGACCGCCTTTTCCTGAAAATCCTTCAGGATCGCCTCGGTGTTGATCCAGCCGATATCATTTGCGAGATCCACCAGCAGGGCTCCGACAAAGAGCGTCCCCATCAGCAGGGCCAAGATCCTGGCCCCCAGGGTCTTGTTGTTGAGGAGATAGATCATCACCGGCAAGACCCCGAAGAGCAGGGCAATCCCGACCCCACCGACCACGCCGATGGCCTTGAGAAAGATCGCCGGAAAGAAGATGGCGATCAGCAGGGGCGGCACAAAGGTAGCGGCCACCACACCCAGGCGGCGGCCGTTGCCGAGGAGGTCACGGTTAAAGGCCATCAGGCCGATGCCGGTGGCGGCATAGGAGGTACAGATGGCGGTCAGGGAAAAGGCCACGGCCACCCCGTTGAAGAGGGGGTTCTCCAGGATATGGCCCAGGGGCACGGTGGCAGGCAGGCCCTGGCGGAAACCGCTGAGGATGGAGTCACTGCCCACGGTGAGCGGCAGGGTGCCGATCCCCACCCCGACCCAGAGGGTATTGACCACAAAACCGATGACCATGCCCATGAGCATGGCCCTGGAGATCGCAGCCAGGTCCCACTCCATATCCCTGCAAATGGTGGGGATGATGTTGTGAAAGTGAAAGGAGGTCAGGATCACCGGGATGGCCACGGGCAAAAAACGGAGGTCGTGGAACGCCATCTTGGCCAGTTCCACCTTGCCGGCCCCCATGACCACCATGGCGACAAAGGAGATCCCCAGGAAAAGCATCAGCCACTGGTTATAACGGGCCACAAAGCCGCTGCCCATGGCGGTAAAGGCGGACAGGACCAGAAACAGGCCCAGGGTGACCCCCATGGTCGTGGCTGTTCCCGTGCCCAGGCTGTCGGCCAGGGCGGACACGATGATGGCGGTGCCGCCGCCGAGGTAGGCGGTAAGCAGGCCGTAGAGGATCAGCAGGTTGGCAGCAGTGGCCAGCCACTTGCCGCCGGCCCCCAGGTAGCTGCCGTAGAGGCTGGGATAGTTGAAGTTATCCTCCTTTCGAGCCACCGCCTCCCTGGCCAGGACCATGGCAGAGAAATACATTGCCCCGGCAAAGACCACCATGGCCAGAAAGGAGTAGAACAGGCCGGCGCCACCGGTCTGCATGGGCAGGGCCAGGATCCCGGCCCCGATCAGGTTGCCGGTCACCAGCAGGGCAATCACGCCAACACCTTTTTTCTTGCTCTCCATACCATCCCCCTAACAGTGCACTGAGCAGACCGCCAGGCCACCCTGGGCCGTCTCTTTATACTTGGTCGACATCTCGGCCCCGGTCAGGCGCATGGCCTCGATCACCTGGTCCAGCGAAATCTTCTGCCGCTCCTCCTCACCCACGCTTGCCAGGAGATAGGCGTTATAGGCCGAGACCGCGCCCATGGCGTTGCGCTCGATGCAGGGGATCTGAACATAACCGCCGACAGGATCACAGGTCATCCCCAGGTGATGCTCCAGGGCGATCTCGGCTGCGTTCTCCAACTGGTGAATGGTTGCACCTGCGCCCTGGGCCAGAAAGGCGGCTGCCATGGCAGCCGCCACCCCAACCTCCCCCTGGCAGCCCACCTCAGCCCCGGCAATGGAGGCATTGTGACGGGCCACAAAGGCGATGGCTGCGGCAGCGACCAACCCCTGGCGCAGTTGGCGGGGCGAGTAGTGGAGAAACTCCCGGGCCACGGCCACCACCCCGGGAATCACTCCGGCCGAGCCCGAGGTGGGCGCGGTGACCACCTTGCGGCCAGCCCCATTTTCTTCTGAGGCGGCCAGGCTGTAAGCGTTGAGCGCTGCCAGGAAACGATCATGGCTGTTCTTCAGGCCCCGGCTGTGCTGGTCCAGGACCCGGGCCTTGCGCTGCAGGCCGATGGGCCCGGGCAGGACGCCGTCGGCGGCCAGACCGCTGTCCACGGCCGCCTGCATGGCGCCAAGGATCCGGTCCAGGCCGGCTTCGATCTCCTCACGACTTTTTCCGCTGAGCTGCTCTTCATTCTCCAAGATCAGTTCAGGGAGGGCTTGCTGCCGCTGGTTCACCAGGCGGCGCAGCTCGGTCATGTTGCTGAAGGCATGGACCGGCAAAGGACGAACAGGCTCCTCCTCTCCCCGGCTGCGGATAAAGCCGCCGCCGATGGAGTAGTACTCAGCCTCCAGCACCACGCCCCCCGGACCACGGGCCGTAAAGACCAGGGTGTTGGCGAACTCCGCCCCAGGACGATCTCCGTCAAAGTGGATATCCTCCCGGGAAAATTCTATGGCCTGGTCGCCGGCCTGAATCTGGTAGCCCTCACCCTCCCGGCTCATCAGCCCAAGCAACTCGTCGCTATCACAGCTCTCCGGCAGCCAGCCGAGCAGGCCGGCCAAAACCGCCTTATGGGTACCATGGCCGATACCGGTAGCGCTCAAGGAGCCATAGAGGTGGACGTGAAGACTGCTGAGCTGCGCCTGCTGCTCCGCAGGTAGGTCCTGGAGCTTATCGAGAAAGCAGCTGGCCGCCTTCATGGGACCTATGGTATGGGAGCTTGAGGGGCCTGGACCGATCTTAAAGATATCAAAGACAGAGGTCGATATAGGAGGTACCATCTTTAGCGTATGCCCTGAGGAAGACGAGGAAAAAAAAGGAAGATTTCATCTGTTGTATAGGATATAGATAGAATCTGCAAAGAATTGTTTAGCGAGAGTCCGCTTCAACCAGGGGCAGCCTCCCCCCCTGGCTCAGACCAGAGGGCTGCTCCCCGAGAATCATTGATGAGAAGCAGTGATGAGAAAACGTGTCAGGATAGAGATCGACTACCGCACAGACTGTTGATGGGGCTTTAAAGACGTGCGGGCACGTCTCGACAGGATGAGCGACGGCGAGCGGTTCAGCTTCCTCTGCATCCCCAAGATGGCGGAAAAGATGGACCGGATCGTGCGGCTCAACGGCGGCGAGATCGTTGAGCGGGAAACCAAAAACTATGGTGTGCTCCTCTCGGTGGAGAAGAACTCCCGATAAATCGTCCCCCTGCGCTCTTCAGCAACACCCAGCAGCAGGCTGGCTGGAGATCGGTTTTTGTTACGATCCCTCGGCAAGGTGTTGTCATCAAGCACAGATCAGGTATCCCCCCTGGCTGTCCCGCTGCAGGCCGCCCAGGACAACAGGGTACCTTGAAAAATTCAATTTTTCGATCAAGGTCAAGGCGCACGATACATTTTACCGCAGGCATATATTTGATATTCCGAGGATAAAATTTTGAGCGCAACGCCGAGATTGGAAGGAAAACTTTTTTCAAGGTGGCCAACAGCCGCTCTTTGGAGCCGCTGCCATCAATCCACTCGGGTTCCCTCACCCCGAACAGCAAAAAGGAAACAGTATGCTTGCACTCACCCAGGCGCAGAGAAACCGCGCCATCTCCATCCTCGCCGCCCTGCACATCCTGATCCTCGCCGCCAGCAACTACCTGGTCCAGATACCCTTTCAACTCTTCGGCATCCATACCACCTGGGGCACCTTCAGCTTCCCCTTTGTCTATCTGGCCACCGACCTGACCGTGCGCATTTTTGGGGGAGCAGAGGCCCGCAGGATCATCTTTCGGGTGATGCTGCCCGCCCTGCTCTTCTCCTACCTGATCTCGGTCCTCTTTTTTGAAGGCAGATACCAGGGCGTGACCAGTCTGGCCGGCTTCAACACCTTTGTCTTCCGGATTGCCTTTGCCAGCTTTGCCGCCTATACCGTGGGGCAGCTGGCCGATGTCAAGGTCTTTGCCCGGCTGCGCCGACATCCCAGCTGGTGGGTCGCCCCGGCCGCCTCCACCGTACTCGGCAACCTCCTGGATACGGCCATCTTCTTTTCCGTGGCCTTCTGGGCCTCATCCGATGCCTTTATGGCGAGTCATTGGCCGGAGATCGGCGCTGTGGACTATGGGTTCAAACTCCTGGTCAGCATCGTGCTCTTCCTGCCCCTCTACGGCCTGCTCCTGCGGGCACTGACCGATAAACTGCTGACAGCGCCGGCAGCCAAGGTCGTTCTCTAGCTCCAGGCTGCTTCGCAAGCCCTCACCTCAACCAGGAAAACCACATGATCCGCTTTCTTGCCCTCTGCTGTTTGCTCTGCCCGCTCCTCCTGACCACCACCGCAGTCCAGGCCGGCGAAGGCTACCGGGACCCCCTGGTCCGGGTCTCCATCCTGCCTTCAACCATCAAGCCCCAGCAGTTCCTGCCCCTCTTGAGCAGGGACATCTCCGCTGCCTCCGGGGTGCCGGAGTCCGGCATCACCGTTATCTGGAACGTGATCCCTGCCCAGCAGATGATCACCGGCGGCAAACTTGCCGACCACTATGACAACCGCAGCCACCCGGTGGTGGTCGAGCTGTTCCTGGCCGGTTTCTTTGCGGAATCCGCCATCCAGGAGACCATGGCCGCCATTGCCGACTCCTTTGCCGAGCATACGCCGGTGGCCCGTGAACAGGTCTTTATCCTGACCACCCTCCAGCAGTCCGGCCAGGTCTATGTCTTTGGCAAGCCGCTGCAGTGGCAGCAGGGAGAAAACCCCTTCAAATAGCCCCCTGTGCGTTCCAGGCTGGCCAATGAGCGCAGAACATGTTATCTGTAACCAGCATTGCCGTTGGCTCTGTTTCCGGGAACAACCGGCACCAGCTGCCGCCCTTTTCCCCTGTGGAGTTGCTGCCCATGGCACGATGCTCTCTTGCTGATGAATTAGTGGCGGTGCCACCCCAGTCGACCGCACCGCTACCACAGATCAAGGACTTCCCCAGACTCCGCTCTACGCACCTGAGCCTTCAGTTGCAAGGCTGGCGGGAAAGACCATATACTTTTCAGAGTTTCCTCAAGAAACACGCTCCCATCACCAGAGGATAGATTTATGAACAATGCAGAAATTCTGGCCAAAAGCCTCCTTGACCTCGGCGTTGACCGCATCTTCGGTTTCTCCGGTGCAACCATCCTGCCGGTCTTTCATGCCCTCGGTGCCACCGAGATCGAACTCACAGTCTGTGCAAATGAGCAGGCCTGTGCCTTTGCCGCCTCTGGTTACTCCAGGGCCGCAGAAAAAATCGGCATCACCGTGGTCACCTCGGGCCCGGCCATCACCAACACCCTGACCGCCGTGGCCGATGCCCATGCAGACTCTGTCCCGATGTTGGTTTTTGCCGGTCAGGTGGCCCAGACCAAGATGGATACCGACGAGTTCCAGCACATCAATGTGAAGAGCGTCTTTGCCGATGCCGCCAAGAAGGTGGTCCTGGTCAACGAGATGCAGCGGATCGAAGAGGTGGTCAAGGATGCCTACTTCTATGCCAAGTCCGGCAAACCAGGCCCTGTGGTCATCGACTTTCCCTATGACATCCAGATGGCCGAGGGTGAGTACCAGGGTATCAGCATCGACAAGTTCCGGCGCAAGTATGACGAGGAGCGTCACCTGGGGGAGAATCAGTGCCAGCAGTTTTTTGAGCTCCTCCAAAACGCCAAGAAACCTCTGCTCTATATCGGCGGCGGCCTCAACTCCCGGGCAGGAAGTGAAAAGATCCGGGCTTTTAACCGCCGTTTTGCGGTCCCCTCCATCAACAGCCTGATGGGCAAGGGCGTCCTGGATGAGACCGCTGTCTGGGCCATGGGCATGCTGGGGATGTTCGGGGTACCGGCCGCCAACAAGGCCATTCAGGAGACCGATCTCTTTGTGGCCTTCGGGGTGCGCTGGGACGACCGGGTCAGCGAGAAGGTGGGTGACTCCAGCCTAGCCGCGGATATCGCCTACTTTGACATCAACCCGCTGAAGGTTCAGGAGGTCCGCTTTACCCGGGACCCAAAATTCTCCTTTATCGGCAAGGCCGAGACCGCCCTGGACGATCTGCTCAACTATGCCGAAAAGCATGATATCCAGCTGGATATCGGCGCCTGGCAGGCACAGGCCAAGCAACTCAAACAGGGCCACCCCCTCGACTACAACCGTAAAGCTGAAGAAATTCAGCAGGCCGAGGTGATGGAGCAGCTGGCCGGCCTGATCACCGCCAACACCAAGGTCACCACCGGGGTGGGGAACCATCAGATGCTGGCCGCCCAGCACCTGACCATGTTCAAGCCCAAGTCCTTTCTCACCGCCGGCGGCTTCGGCCCCATGGGCTATGCCCTGCCGGCGGCCATCGGCGCCTACCATGCTGCCCCTGATGCCACCATCATCTCCATCGATGGTGACGGTTCCCTGTTGATGAACCTGGGCGAACTCTTTTCCATCGGCCGCTACCAGCTCCCCATCAAGGTGCTGCTCCTCAACAACCATGGGGACGGCATGGTCCGCAATATCCAGGATTTCCTCTACCAGGGTGACCATGTGGCCACCAAGAAGGACTCCCGGGTCAACTTTGCCAACGTGGCCAAAGAACTTGGATTTCCCTTTCACCGCAGGGTGGAGGAACGCAGCCAGCTGCAGAGCGGCCTGGCCGCGTTCATGGCCGCCGACGGCCCCTCATTTCTGGAGATCGTCTGCGACCGCCAGGAGATCCTCTATCCGCGGATCCCGGCCGGCAAGGGCTACCAGAATATGGTCCTGGGGCCCTATATGGAGAAGCAGGAAGAACAGTAGAACGGTCGGGCTGTTCCAGAGCGGGACAGCCCCCACCCCCGGAGTCCCGGTCGTGGTCTCAGCCGGGCACAGCCCGAGGCGCAACCAGGACTCCGCGGCAGAAACAACAGAGCAGGGCCCGACCGGAGAGGTCGGCAGGCTCCCCTTATCATCTTGAACGGCAGACGAGGTTGTTATGGAAGAACAATCATATATCCTGACCATGCTGGTGGCCAACAAGCCTTCGGTGACCGCCCGCATCACTGGTCTCTTCTCAGGAAGAGGCTACAACATCCAATCCATCTGTGGCGCCCCCACCCATGATCCGGAACTCTCCAGGATCACCCTCAAGACCCATGCCACCCCCAAGCAGCTGGATGAAATCGTCAAGCAACTCAACCGGCTGATCGATGTCATCAAGCTGCGTGACATGACCCACGACGAGGCGGTCAAACGCGAGATGGCCCTGATCAGCGTGGAGGTGACCCCGGAAAACAGGAGCGAACTGATCCAGACCGTTGATATCTTCAATGCCAAGGTGGTCAGCGCAGTCACCGACTCCTACATCATCGAGGTGACGGGAACGGAAAAAAAGGTGAACGCCATGATCGACATCCTCCGCCCCCTGGGGATAAAAAAGCTCACCCGCTCCGGCATCCTGGCCCTGTACCGGGAGCTGGACGAGACCCACCGCAACAGCTGACTGGTGCTCGCCCCCGGCCGGGCCAGCGCCTCCACGGTAACACTTCCCTTTAGGCACGCCCTCCAGGATTCCTTTTCGGATCCTTTTTTCGAATCCCTGTCAGGGGGCTTGCCGCAACCGGGCCCCGGCAGAGAACCAGCCCTGTGAGGGGCTCTCTATCCCGAGACGGCTGCCGTGCCCATGGGCATGGCAGCAGCCCTCGACAGAAGGCCGGAGCCATCCTCGACGGTCAGGCCCATACTGCCCCCAGGTTCTCCCAGCTCGCCCTGAGTTCCCCCACCTGCCCTCAGCGCTTCTTTTTGCCCTGCCTCCGCTTTTCCCTGCTGCTCTCTGCCTGCTGCTCACCTTGCTGATCCTCCTTCTTCTCCCATAGGGGTCTGATGTAGATCTTGAACAGATAGTAGCCAATGATGGGCGCGGTGCAGACCGCCAGTAAGCCAAAGGGATTTTCAATGTATCTGTTTATATTTTCCATGAACAGGGTAAACTGATCCATACAGGGTTCCTTGAAAGTACAGTGAAAAGAACTCTCTCGACAAAGAGCGGCGACGTGACAGACAGCTCTCCTATATCCAATATATTGCTGGAACGCACCTCTTTTTCGTAAAGAGTCACCCCCCTTCCCACGAGCCCTTGCCATCTCCTTGCAAGGTTGAAACAAGCAGCGATCGGGATGAGGATGAGCCAACTCAGCCAGAGGATGCACAGCCTCCGAGCAGGTGAAGCGAACATCTTTTTGCCGGCTCACAGAGATGTGCTACCATAGAGATAGAACCCCAGTGATGACGTGCGATTTTCCGGTGCTCCCATCCTCCTTCCCTCCAAGCCAGGGACTGTACAGGGAGAGCGCGGTTACTCCCCTTTCTTATCCAGGAGACTCCCGCCATGAACAATACCAATAAAATCAACCTTGTTTATACTATCATTGCGGTCTTCAGCATCATGCTCCTCCATGAAATCTGGACCCAGCAGCAGGTCATTCAACCCATCCCCTACAGCCAGCTGGAGACCCTGCTGGAACAGGGAAAGATAGCTCAACTCACCATCCACGAGCGCTACATCAGCGGTGAGCTCAATACGCCCGACGAGCATGGCAAAAAAATCGTTGTAGCCAATCGGGTGGAGCCGCGGCTGGCGGAACAGCTCTCCCGCTTCCAGGTCCCCTTTACCCAGGTCCATGAGAGTAAATTCCTGATCACCCTGCTCTCCTGGGTGGTGCCGGCCCTGGTCTTCCTGGGCATCTGGATGTTGATCATCCGCAAGTTTGTCGAAAAACAGGGAGGCATGGGCGGCGGCTTCATGAACATCGGCAAATCCAAGGCCAAGATCTATGTGGAACATGAAACCGGGGTGACCTTTGATGATGTGGCCGGGGTGGATGAGAGCAAGGCCGAGCTGGAAGAGATCATTAACTTCCTCAAGGCCCCCAAGGATTACGGCAAGCTGGGGGCCAGAATGCCCAAGGGGATCCTCCTGGTGGGGCCGCCGGGAACCGGTAAGACCCTGATGGCCCGGGCCGTTGCCGGTGAGGCCAGTGTGCCCTTTTTTTCCATCAGCGGCTCCGAATTTGTGGAGATGTTTGTGGGTGTAGGCGCGGCAAGGGTGCGCGACCTCTTTGAACAGGCCAGGAAATCGGCCCCGGCCATCATCTTCATCGACGAGCTGGACGCCCTGGGGCGATCCCGGAGCGCCCCAGGCCTGAGCGGCAACGATGAGCGGGAGCAGACCTTGAATCAACTCCTGGTCGAGTTGGACGGCTTTGACCCCAGCGGCGGCGTGGTCCTGCTGGCGGCCACCAACCGCCCCGAGATCCTGGACCAGGCACTGCTCAGGGCCGGCCGCTTTGATCGCCAGGTACTGGTGGACCGGCCGGACAAGCTGGGCCGGATCGCCATCCTCCAGATCCACCTCCAAAAAATCGAGCAGGGGGAGGATGTGGACCCTGCCCAGGTGGCAGATCTCACCACCGGCTTTTCCGGGGCAGACCTGGCCAACCTGGTCAACGAGGCGGCCCTGCTGGCCACCCGGGCTAAGGCCGAGCAGGTCACCATGGCCGATTTCACCCAGGCCATCGAACGGATCGTGGCCGGCCTGGAAAAGAAAAACCGGCTGCTCAACCCCAGGGAACGGGAAATCGTCGCCTACCATGAGGTGGGTCACGCCCTGACCGCCCTGGCCCTGCCCGGGACCGATCCGGTCCACAAGATCTCCATCATTCCCAGGGGCATCGGCGCCCTGGGCTACACCCTGCAACGGCCCACCGAGGACCGCTTCCTGATGACCAGGGAAGAGCTGAAACGCAAGATTGCGGTCCTCCTGGGCGGCCGGGCAGCGGAGAAGTTGATCTTCAATCACCTCTCCACCGGTGCAGCCGATGACCTCCAGCGGGTGACGGATATCGCCCGCAACATGGTCACCCGCTACGGCATGGATGAGACCATCGGCCACGTGGTGCATGAGGAACCGCCGCCGACCTTTCTCAACCAGCCCGGGATGCCGCCCGCTACGGCAAACTACAGTAATACCACGGCAGAACAGATCGATCGGGCTGTCCGGACCATCCTGGACGACACCTTTGCCTCCACCCTCAAGATCCTGGAGGAAAATCAGGATATCCTGGAACGCTGTGCCCGGGCGCTGTTGACAAAAGAGACCCTGATGGAAGAGGAGCTGCAGGAGTTGACCAAGGGGTTGCGCAGGAGGAGCGACTGAAGCGGCCTCAGCGACGCAGCAGCCACTTCAGGGTCACCAGGGGCTCGATATCCTTGAGCTGGGAGAGCGGATACCAGGTGCCCCGCCAGGGGATTCCCTGGTTTCTGCTGACCACGACCACGGCCTTGATGGAGATAAAGAGCAGCACCCAGGGAGCCAGGGGCAACCAGAGCACGGTGCGGAGCGGCACCTTCATGGCCGCAGCGTTGATGGTAAAGGCCCCGGCCTTGCAGAACAGGGTGGCCAGGCAGAGCCAGCGGGGTGCCCCCTCCAGCAGGAACAGGCCAACCAGCGGGGCGATGCTGCAGGCAAAGATGACCGCTCCGGCTGCAGAGGCCGTGGGCAGGTGAAAGTTGTAGAAGGCAAAGACATTCTTCAGCAAGCCCTCACTCATCGCTGCCACACTCTCATACCAGGCCACCCGCACAAAGCCTTCCCCCCGCAGACAGTCCTGGGCCAGGCCCGCCCGGTGGATCCGCTTTCCCAGGATGAGGTCATCTATGGGGTGCATGGCAATGGCCCGATGGCTGCCGATACGGGCATAGGCAGCGGCGCTGACCAGGTTAAAGGCACCGATGCCGATGAAGTATTTGGACTCCGCCCGCCTGACCTTCCAGGGCTGCAACAGGACCAGCAGGCCGATCATGGCCTCGACAATGGTGGCGTTGAGCAGGCCGCCGGGGGCAATGTTGCGAAACAGGAGGGTCAGGTGGTCCAGCCGCTCCGCCGCCAGCCAGCGCATGGCCCGGGAGATCGTGCTTGGCTCCAGCAGGACATCGGCATCGCTGAAGAGCAGATACTCGCCTGCGGCCAGGTCGGCGCCGACCTGGAGGGCATGGTTCTTGCCCAGCCATCCCTGGGGCAGAGCCTGGAGATGCACCCCCCTGACCTGCGGAGAGGAGCGCACCAGGGCGTCGACCAGGGCCCCGGTACCATCGGTGGAACGATCGTTGACCAGGATGATTTCCAGGCAGGGATACTCCTGGGCCAGCAGGGCGCTGACGGTCTGGCCGAGCCCCTGGGCCTCGTTGCAGGCCGGGATGATCACCGAAACCAGGGGAAGGACATCACCGGCCATGGGCGGAACGCTTTCAAGGGTGCGGAGCCGGACCCGGGCTACCATGGTCAGCACCAGAGTGTAGAGCGCCACCAGGAGGGCAACCAGCGCCCAAGAGGTAAAGAGGGTGTTCATGCCACGGCGGCAAGGATCGAGGCGTCGTTGGGGCCGAGAAAGTCCAGGCGCTCGATGCCGCTGCAACCTGCAGCCTGGAGCATGGCCCGGACCTCGGACTCGGCATAGCTGCGTCCTGTTGGATTGTTGATCAGCATGTTCAGGGCAAACAGGGCCGGAAACTCGGGACCATCCTTGGCCTCGTTGAGAAAGAAGTCATGGATCAGCAGCAGGCCCCCTGGTTCCAGGGCCTGGACCGCCTTGGCGATCAACTGTTGGCAGGCCTCAGGCCCGTAGCTGTGGAGGATATGGGAAAGCCAGACCACCCCATAGGGCCCAGGGGGCAGGGGATCCTGGTGAAAGTCGCCTCCATGAAAGGAGACCCGACTTTCCAGACCAAAGCGGCGGATGGTCTGCTCGGCAAAGGGCCGGCTGGTGGGGAGATCGAAGACCGCAGCCCTGAGCTTGGGATTGGCCAGACAGAAGTGAACGGCATAGGTACCTGGGCCGCCGCCCAGATCCAAGAGCGAAGCTCGTCCCCCCAGATCGACAGCTTCGGCGATCCGGGGAGCAGTGGTCATGGCCAGGTTGAACATCCCCATCAAAAAGCTCTCCCGCTCACGAGCATCCCCGTAGGAACGCATCTCCACGGGTTTGCCGGTGAGCACGGCCTGATCGAGCTGGGCCCAGCCATCCAGCAGGTGATGGTGATGGAGGATGATCTGGCCCATATAGTCGGGGGAGTCCCTGCTCAACAGCCGCAGGGAACTGGCGGTATTGGCGTAGCCATCATCCTTCTTCTCCAGCAAGCCCATGGCTGCGAGCCCGTTGAGGAGATACTCCGTCCCCCGCCGCTCGCTGCCGGCCGTCTGGGCGATCTCCTCCAGGGAGCGTACGGCTCTGCCCAGCAGGGTAAAGATATCCAGGCGAACCCCGGCCTGGAGGGTGCAACCCCGCCAGTAGGCACTGGAGGTACGCAACAGCTCGGCTCTATCCCAGTTACGGCTCATCGATTCCTCCCGCCTGAGCGGCAAACGAAGGGTACCGGCCCAGCTGCGGCCCTCGGCTGTGGCCGGAAAACGGTCATGGCCCTATCAGCCTGCAGAGGACGGCAGATAGGGGCTCAGATCCTTTTCATAGTTGGTCAGGACCCTGAAACCGGCTGCCTCCAGGGCCAGGACGGCCTTGGCGCCCTCATCACCGCCGATTCGCATCACCAGGTGGGTGATGCCGGGATAATCTTTGGTGGGCCAGCAGAACAGGCTCTGGATATTGATCTGTTCCTGCTTCAGAACCATGGCCACATCGGCCAACTTGCCGATGGAGTCATCCACAAAGACCCCCAGACGGACACTGTCCTCTCCCATGCCGATGGCCTGGAGCAGGACAGCCATGACATCGGTGGAGGTGATAATTCCCACCAGCGCTCCGGACTCCATCACCGGCAGGGAGCTGATGTTGTTGGTCTGCATGATGTAGGCGGCCCGTTCGATGGTGGTATCAGGCTCGACCGTGATCACGGTCTTGACCATGATCTGCCCCACCTCCACCTTCTGGAGCAGGTAGGTCAACTCATGGGTGGAGAGGGTGGTGGCCGGAGAGGCCCAGTTCTGTTTCAGGTCCCGATCCGAGAGTAAACCGACCAACTGCCCCTCTTTATCCACCACCAGCAGGTGGTCAATGCCCTTGTCCGCGATCAGGTCCCGCGCCTCCACCAGGGTGGTGGTCGGGGCCACGGTCACCAGTTCGCTGTGCATTATTCTGCCAATATACATTTCTCCTCCATGCTGTTCAGGTCGTTAATGGTTCCAGAGTAATCAGAGGGCACCGCCATCACCTTGACTTCAGCTGAGCTGAAAAAGCACTTTTCCCAGCTCACCTTCAGCCTGGGGGCCCTGACGGCTGCCCAGGGCTCAGCGAATGTGTTTGGTTATCATAGCTCCGCTGGCGGGGTGGCGAAAACTTATTTCCCCCCTGAGTCGTTTGGTCGGTACGGGTTGCGACAGGCGCATGCTCAGGGTCAATCCTCCTGCACGGGCATGGGTGAACAACCACTTGACCATCCCCTTGCCTTTTTTATAGGCCATGGGTTTTGGACTTGCCGAGAGCAGCTGTACCCCCGGGGGTAAATATTGACGAACGATGAAGGCCATGGGTGCCGGCTCGGATACCTGGATCCTGATCCGAACCTGATCGCCCCCCACCGCCTGATAGACGCCGCTCACATCGGTTTCGGCAACTGCCCACCCCGGTACCAGCAGGCTCAGCCAGAGGGTGATGATGATAAGGAGCTGTCGGTTCATAGGTCCTCTCCTCATTGGGATTGCTGGGGTTGGACAGCAAAGAAGCCTTGCAGCTCGCTGTCCCAGCGATAGCCCCCGGCCAACCAGAGCTGCTCGATTTCACTAAAATCAATATTCTCTTTGCCCGGCGAAGAGAAACGCTCATAGGCATCCAGGATTTCGCTGTCCGTTATCTGCAGGTCCTGATCCTGATCAGCCCAGTGGTACGGGGCTATGGTGACGCTCTGCGCCCCGCCCGTGACAGTATCCCGCTTCTTGATCGAACCGGAAACACAGTCACCGCTAAAGTGTATCTCCTGGCCCACTCTCACCGAGTCGTGGGGCTGCACCAGGTAGAGAAACACGGCTTCCCCCTCAACCAGGCGACCGATCCAGCGGGGGTGATCGCCAAAATCATGGCTGCCCCCTTCCCGTCCCACTCCGCTGGCCGTTACCCTGGCTGCAATCCTCTCCCGAAGAATAATCGGTACATTCACCGGGCTATCGGCCTGCAGCCTGATCAACACCGGAAAAGAGTGCCCCGGCGCACTGTGTCGGGGCAGGGTCCGCACCGCACTGATGGTCGGCTGGCCAGTACTCTTCCACCAGAGATAGGCGGCAGCAGCCAGGAAAACGATCAGAATGGCCCCCAGCAGGGGAAGCCTCCATCCCTGCCATCCAACGGCCCGTCGCCGCTCTGCCGAACCTATAGCAGCTGCTGCAGGTTCCGGTGCCCCTGGCGCCTCTCCCTCCCCCTCTCCAAGAGGGGGCTCCAAGAGTTCCTCCAGAGAGACTTCCAGGGCCTGGGCCAGCTTCTCGGCGTTCTCCAACTTGATGGAGGGGTACTTGTTATTCTCCCAACGGGAGATGGTATCGGTGGTCACCCCAACCACGGTGGCAAGGTAAAGTTGGGTCAACTCCCTGCGCTCACGGAGGGCACGAATGGCGTTGCCGTTGATATGCACACTACTCATGGTGGTTGCTCATCCGACCTCAAGCATAGATCACTGGTTTAGCGCTACAAACAGAGCCCCCCTGGCTCAGAGAGAGGAGAGCTCGACCGGACCGCCCGGGAAGACTCCTCTTCCCAGTGGTTCAACATACCATTTCCCGGTAAATACGTCTTGGAATTATCGCGATGTCGACTCGACATCGCCCGATGTGGGGGCGGATGTCCGGCTATGTCGACTGACAGGAGAGCGGGGCTCACTTATGGTGTAGGCATGGAAAGCGGCAATCAAGCAATCATCCTACAGGAGGTACTCCATGCAAAAGACACTCACTGCCCTTATTCTCGGCCTGGCACTCACCCTGGGAACCGGCATGGCCCTGGCGAAAAGCTCTTCCTGCGTAGTGGTTGAGGTGGAAGGAGATCGGGTCACCCTGGAGTGCAGCAAACTCAAAGACCTGGTGCCCGGGACCAAGGTCAAGGTCAAAACCGCTGCGAAAAAGGCCATTGAAGGCTGCTAATCCCCGCTCATCCCCCTGGTCCATCGGACCTGGGAAGGCAGGTACGATCATGAACAAGAGCTTCAAGAGGATGCTGACCGTCGCCACCCTGCTGCTCGGCTGCTGGATAATGAATGCACAGACCGCCTCAGCCGGCCATGGGGAGCATCTCCAGGTCCGTATACCCCAGTGGAATATCGGCATCCTGGTGAGCAGCAACGGCTGGCAGGGTTCTCGGCCGGAGCGAGGCCCTGGCCGGCTCCACCATCAACGATACAGACAGGGACACCCTTATCTGTCGCCCTCAACAAACACCCATAAACGGGCCTATAGACGAGGCAACCATCAGTTCCGCAGGGGCAACCATCACCATCGACACCACTGGCGTCGCCATCACAACCATAAACACTATCAAGCTGCCCGATATCGCCCCCGGGGCTATCGTCCCTGTCGATAACGGCCCCCCTCACCCCACCTGACAACCACCAGGGCCCTGTCCGGACTAGACGGACAGGGCCCTGTAGCGTCTGTGCCCATCGCCGGGTACTCGCTGGATACTCGCTGGATACTCTAGAGGGAATACCTGCCGACCAGGCTCTGCAAGGGGGCCTGTTTCGGGCGGCACAGCCATTGTCAGGATAAGGTGCCCTCTGACCCACAGCACCGCTTTTCAAGCAACCTCTCCCTTACAGGGTTCCAGGCAACCCGAGAGGGCTCAGCCCGGACCGGCTGTTATCTCCAGCCGGATGGAATTGGACTTTGCTCTCCAGCCGACATCTATGGTATCCTGGAGAAAATCAACGACCTTGGAGCACCTCTCTGATGATTGACCTGCCCTTCTCACCGATCCTTGCCTGGTTCATTCTCGGCATCCTCTTCTATCTCCTGGAGCTGGCCCTGCCGGCCTTTGTGGTCTTCTTCTTCGGGATCGGAGCCTGGTGCACCGCCCTGGCCCTGGCCCTCTTTGAGCTCTCACTCTCCGCTCAGCTCAGTTGCTTCCTCCTGGCCAGCCTGGTCGCCCTGTTCAGCCTCCGCTCCAGCCTGCGCACCGTCTTCATGGGCAGAAGCAAGGAGGAGAGCGACTCCGTCACCCTGGACCCAGCCCCTGCCACCGGCACGGTCACCGAGGCCATCAGACCGCCGGCAGAGGGCAAGATCAAGTATGCCGGTTCCTTCTGGCGGGCCGCGGCAGATGAGGAGATCAGCCCCGGCACCACCGTGGAAATCGTCGATCAACAGGACCTGCTCGTCCGGGTCCGCCCCCTGAAAACACAAGGAGAACAGTAATGGAAATGCTCATCGGTGTTGGCGCCCTGGTCGCCTTTGTCATTGTCGTCCTGGTCAAGACCGCGGTGGTGGTTCCCCAGCGCAGCGAATACGTGGTGGAACGACTGGGCAAGTATCGGGTCTCCCTGGACGCCGGCTTCCATATCCTGGTCCCCTTCCTGGACAAGGTCGCCTATAAGCGCAACCTCAAGGAGGAGCCCATCGATATCCCGGCCCAGACCTGCATCACCTCGGATAACGTCACCATGGAGGTGGACGGAGTCCTCTATCTCCAGGTGGTCAACAGCCGTCAGTCCGCCTACGGGATCGAAAACTACCACTTTGCCGCAGCCCAGCTGGCCCAGACCAGCCTGCGTTCAGCCATCGGCAAGATCAACCTGGACAACACCTTTGAGGCCAGAGAGGTCCTCAATCAGCAGGTGGTGGACGCCCTGGACGAGGCCGCCCAGAACTGGGGGGTCAAGGTCCTGCGCTATGAGATCAAGGATATCCAGCCCCCCAGGTCGGTACTGGAGGCCATGGAAAAACAGATGAAGGCGGAACGGGAAAAACGGGCCGAGATTGCCCGCTCCGAAGGGGCGCGTCAGGCCCTGATCAACCGTTCCGAAGGGGAACGGGCCGAGGCCATTGCCCTGTCTGAGGGGGAAAAGATGCGCCGGATCAACGAGGCCGAAGGACGGGCCCAGGAGATCCTCAAGGTTGCCGAGGCCACGGCCGAGGGACTGAGCCGGGTGGCCGAGGCCTTGAGCATGCCCGGTGGCCATGAGGCCGCCAACCTGGAGGTAGCCAAGAAATATCTGGATGAATTCGGGAAACTTGCCAAGGAAAACAACACCATGATCCTGCCCGGCAACCTCACCGATGTTGCCTCCATGGTGGCCACCGCCATGTCCACCCTCAAGCAGAGCCAGGGGCCGCAGGCTCCGGTGGCCCCCCCAGGGGCCTGAATCACGGGAACCAGATCCGGCCCTTCTTTTTTCCTCACTGGGGGCTGTTCCCGTTTACACAGCTGCCCTGACAGGGTAGTATCGAGCCACCTTAACAGGAACAGGTATTACTATCAACAGCCAGCAGCCAATGATCCGCGGAACCATCTTTGCCATTAAACGCTACGCCCTCCATGATGGCCCCAACATTCGCACCACGGTCTTTCTCAAGGGCTGCCCCCTCGCCTGCAGCTGGTGCCATAACCCGGAAGGTCTTGCCCCCCAGCCTCACCCCCTCTGGTCCGGCGATCGTTGTCTCGGCTGCCACAGCTGTATCAGGGCCTGCCCCAGGCAGGCCCTGCAGTTCCAGGCAGGGAGCATCCGGCGCGATCCGGACCAATGTGATGGCTGCGGAGAGTGTGCCCGCATCTGCCCGGCCCGGGCCCATGAGATGGCCGGCTGGCAGAGCACGGTGGAGGAGGTCATGGCAGAGGTGGAAAAGGATCGCCCCTTCTTTGACCAGTCCGGGGGCGGGGTTACCTTTTCCGGGGGGGAACCCCTGCTGCAGCCCCGCTTTCTCCTGGCCCTGCTCGAGGCCGCAGGTGAAGAGGAGATTCACCGGGTGGTGGACACCTCGGGCTATGCCCCCCGGGAGGTCCTGGCACGAATCGCCCCCCATACCGACCTCTTTCTCTTTGACCTCAAGCACCTGGACCCGGCAGCCCACCGCCGTCACACCGGGGTGGACAACGGTGGGATCCTGGAGAACCTGCACTTTCTGGCCAGCCACCGCTACCCGCTGCGGATCCGGGTACCCCTGATCCCGGGGATCAACGATGATCCGGACCATATCCGTCGCCTGGGGGAGCTGGTGGCCGCACTCCCGGGAGTTGACGCCATCGACCTCTTGCCGTATCATCACTCGGCAACGGCCAAGTACCGGAAACTCAACATCCCGTATCCCCAGGAGCAGCTGCGGCCTGATGATACCCGGATTGACGCTCTTGTTGAACGGCTCCGGCAGTTCGATCTCTCAGTTCGCATAGGTGGTTAAGATGAATACCCGTATCAGCCAGTTACGACAGGAAAGTTTTGAGGCAGAGCCCGCCATCTCCATCGAACGGGCCCTGCTGGAAACCGAGTTTTACCGGGAACATAACGGTAAATACTCCCAACCCGTGCTCCGTGCCAGGCTCTTCCATTACCTCTGTGTAGAGAAGACCATCCACATCGGCGCCAAGGAGCTGCTGGTGGGAGAACGGGGTCCGGCCCCCAAGGTGGTGCCCACCTTTCCCGAGCTGACCTGTCACTCTGTTGCCGATCTGCAGGTGCTCAACAGCCGGGCCATGACCCGTTACCGGATCAGCGAGGAGGATATTGAGCGCTACCAGCAGGAGGTCATTCCCTACTGGCAGGGCCGCTCCATGCGTGACCGTATCTTCAACGAGGTACCTCCGGAGTGGCAGGATGCCTATGAGTGCGGCCTGTTCACCGAGTTTATGGAGCAACGTGCCCCGGGTCACACCGCCCTGGACAACACTATCTATCGTCAGGGGATGCGGGATTTCAAGGAGCGGATCGATGAGCGGATCAGCAGGCTCGATTACCACCATGACCCCCTGGCCTCGGACCGCTACGAACAGCTCAGTGCCATGGCCATTGCCTGTGATGCCATGATCCTCTTTGCCCATCGCCACGCGGACCTGGCCGAGGAGTTGGCAACAGAGGAGGCTGATGGTACGCGCAGGCAGGAGCTGGAGCTCATCGCCAGGGTCTGCCGGCGGGTGCCGGAACATGCCCCCCGAACCTTTCACGAGGCCCTGCAGATGTACTGGTTCGTCCACCTGGGCACCATCACCGAGCTCAATGGCTGGGATGCCATGTCCCCGGGCCACCTGGACCAGCATCTCTCTCCCTTTTACCGGCGGGAACAGGCCCGGGGCAGCCTGAGCCGCGAGCAGGCCAAGGAGCTCCTCTCCTGTCTCTGGATCAAGATCAACAACCACCCGGCCCCTCCCAAGGTCGGGGTCACGGCCCTGGAGAGCGGCACCTATAACGATTTCACCCAGATCAACCTGGGCGGGCTGCTCTGTGACGGTCAGGACGGGGCCAACGAGATCTCCTACCTGGCCCTGGAGGTAGCGGATGAGCTCCACCTGCTCCAACCCCAGCCTTCGGTGCATATCAGCGCCAAGAGCCCGGACCGCCTGCTCAAGGCAGCCAGCCGGGTGATCCGCAAGGGCTACGGCTACCCTGCGGTCTTTAACAGCGATGCCGTGGTCATGGAACAGGTTCGGGTGGGGAAGACGGTGGAAGATGCCCGGGAAGGCGGGACCAGCGGCTGTATCGAGACCGGAGCCTTTGGCAAGGAGGCCTATATCCTGACCGGCTACCTCAACGTGCCCAAGATCCTGGAGATCACCCTCAACAACGGCCATGACCCCTTAAGCGGCAAACAGGTCGGCCTGGAAACCGGAGACCCCAGGGGATTCAACTCCTTTGAGGCCCTCTACACCGCCTTCAGCCGCCAGCTGACCCATATCATCGACCTGAAGATAAGGGTCAACAACTATATCGAACGGATGTACGCCAAGTACTCGCCGGCTCCGCTGCTCTCGGTGGTCATCAGCGACTGTATTGAAAAGGGTCGGGACTATTATGACGGTGGCCCCCGCTACAACACCAACTACATCCAGTGCTGCGGCATCGGCACCATCACCGACAGTCTCTCGGCCATCCAGACCCACCTCTTTGAACAGAAGACCGTTTCCTGGGATGAACTGCTCCAGGCACTGGCCGACAACTTTCAGGGCCACGAAGCCCTGCGCCTGAAGTTGTGGAACAAGACCCCCTTCTTCGGCAACGACGATGACCGGGCCGACACCATCATGCAGCTGGTCTACGAGAGCCTCTTTGCCGCCATTGACGGCCGCGCCAACACCAAGGGCACGGTCTATCACCTCAACATGCTCTCCACCACCTGTCATGTCTACTTTGGCAAGAAACTGGGCGCCACCCCCAACGGCCGCCTGGCCTGGCAACCGGCCTCGGACGGAACCTCACCCTCCCATGGTGCGGATCGCCAGGGGCCCACGGCGGTGATCAAATCCCTGAGCAAGATGGACCAGTCCAAGTCCGGAGGCACCCTGCTCAACCAGCGCTTCCTGCCCAGCGTACTGAAGACAGAACAGGATCTGGACAAGCTCTGCGCCCTGGTCCGCACCTACTTCCGCCTGGGCGGCCACCATATCCAGTTCAACGTGGTGGACACCGCCACTCTGCGACTGGCCCAGCAGAGCCCGGACGACTACCGTAACCTCCTGGTCCGGGTTGCCGGCTACAGTGATTACTTTGTCGACCTGGACGCCGACCATCAGGAAGAGATCATCAAGCGGACGGAACAGCAGCTGGGCTGAAGCGGAAGAGAGGCCGCTCCCCGGGCCCAAAGCGCTGCAGTGCACCCCTTGCTCCGAAAAACCATCCCGGAGCAAGGAGAGGAAACAGGAACCTGGGAGTTTACCAGCGGAACAGATCCTTGGAGGCGGAGAGGGTGATCAACACCCGGTGCTCGTCATAGTCCTGGGCCCCACCGGAACGGTTGTTGTAGTAGCGATAGGAACTGGAGAGGGTGTACCAGCGCATGAAGGTGTAGCTGAGGGTGATGCCGGCATCGTAGATATCTTCGGTATACTCCCGGTCAAGGGCCTGCCTGGCCTTTTCTTCCAACTCGGCCGCCTCAGCAGAACCAGGCTCCGGCAGGGTACCGTCATCGACGATCTCCACGGTGCCTGTGGAGGGCGACTGATTACGCCGGTTGTTGCGATAGCCGGCTGAGAGGACCGTGCTCAGGGCAGGAGTAAACTGGTAGGAATAGCTGGCCCCGCTACGCCAGAACTGGGTAAGGCCGCTGCGCCGGCCGTCAAAATTCTCGTAGTCCAGTCCCCCTTCGGCAGAAAGATTCAACGCCCCATGCAGGGTCTCCCAGGTCAGGGATGCCAGGCCGTTAACATCGGTCTCATTGGCACGATCACTATTACTGTAGCTCACCAGGGAGGGACCGCCGGAGAGGGTCATCCGGAGTTGGCGGCTAAAATCATGGTTCCAGCCCAGGGAGAACTCATGGATGGTACTGTCTTCGCGCAGGAGCGCCTCATAGTCGGTGCTGCTGTAGCGGTACTTGCCGAAAAACTGGTCACTGGCCTGCCAGTCATAGTTGAGCCGCAACACCCCGTGGTACTCCTGGAGATCTTCATCCAGATCATCCAGCCGTTCCCTCTCCGGCGTCGGCTCGGCGACAGCCGCTGATTCGCCATCTCCTTCAGCAGCGCTTGCATCACTGCCCGTTTCTTCGCCGGGACGTACCACAACAACCTGCTGTTCATCATAGATCCCCTTGACATACCTGGCGGTGATCTCGGTTTGCCATTGCTTGGAAAAGCGATGGCCGAAGCGGAGGCTGCCCTCGTGGCGGTCATAGTCGGAGTAGCCGCCCGGATTACCATCGATGTTGCGCAACAGGCCAAAGTTGTAGCCCAGGCCGGCAAAGGAATCCTGACCATAGGTATAGTCGGTGGAGAGGGAGAGGTCGTTACGCCAGAAACGGCGGCGACCAAAGGTCTCGCTCAACTCCTGATCGCTCTCTTCCTCGGGCTCCGAGCCCACGACCGGAGTTTCCTCCACCGCTTCCTGACCCGGGATGATGGTCTCGGTGCGCAGGGCCTTGTCCAGGACCGGATCCTCTCCGTAGTAGAAGCTGTTGCTGGTCTTGATCGACCAGTTACGGCTGAAATCTTTTTGAAACAAGAGATTAAGGCTGTGATCCACCTCGTTCTCATCGTAGAGATCATCATAACTGAGCAAGGGGGCATAGGTAAACTCAAACAGGTCCTGGAGCCCCTGGGAGCCAAAGCGCACCCTGGGGCTGACAAACCAGCGGCGTCGATCCCCGCGTCGATCCTCGATGACGATCACCTCCGGGGTCGTGGCGGTCTCTTCGGCAACAACCTCCTCCTGCTCCCCTTCGTTGACATCACCCTCATCGTACTGCCGTTCCTGAAAATCATAGCCAAGGGAGACCTCGCCAATCACCGTGTTCTGACGCGCCAGGGCCGGAGAGGACAGCCAGACAAGGGTTGCAGGTAGGGACAATAATCGAAACCAGGTATTCATAGGCGCTCTCCGGAGGCAAACATTGTTGGGTAGAGGTCAACAGGGCGGCGGCAAGAGCCATCAGCCCTCCAGGGTGCTCTCAGAGCAAACCTGCTGCTCCTGGCAGGCATCGACCTCCTCCTTCAACTCATACAAAACGACATCACTTAAGTCAATGGATTATGGCGAGTTACAGCCCAGACACCCTGGTAAAGAGGCAGCGCTCCCTGCCCCTCCCCTCTTTCAGGCTGCAGCCGGCGCACGCCTCCGCACAATCTTCCAGAAGGCCTGGATCAGGGGATTCTCCAGATGTTTTTGGGCGGTACAGACCCCGATGGTGAAGGGGGTCAGCTCTGGGACGTTCTCCAGGGCAACCACCTCGTGACGGATGAGGCTCTTCTCCAGCACCAGCTGGGGCACCACCCCGATGCCGCACCCCAGGCTCACCATGGTCAGCAGGGCCTCATTGCCGGCCACCTGGGCATAGACGTTGGCCTGAATGTGGTGGGCTTTAAACCAGGCATCCAGCCGGTCTCGACTGAGCCCCTGTTCCGGCAGGATAATCGGGGTGGCCTGCCAGTCGATGCTCCCCTCCGGGGTAGCGACCATGATTTCCTGATGAGCGGCCGGAGCGATAAAGACCAGGGGGGTCCGGGTGACGGCAATGGACTCGATCCAAAGGGGCAGGGTTTCCGGCAGGGCGGCGACGGTGATATCGGCCTCACGGTTCTGCAACTTGGCCAGGGCCATGGCCGCATCTCCGGTCTGGAGATGGAGTTGAATCCCGGGGTATTCCCCCCTGAAGGTGCTCAGGATGTCGGGCAGGATGCTGTGGGCCGCGGTCACGGAACAGTAGAGGGAGAGGTGACCGGAGAGCTGCTCCCCCACACTCAACTGCTGCTGCAGGCTGTGCCAGCGCAGCTCGGCATCTTCGGCATAGTCCCGAAAGATCACTCCGGCCCTGGTCAGGGAGACCGAACGGTTATCCCGGTCAAACAGGGGTCTGCCCACATCGCGCTCCAAGCGCTGAATCGTCCGACTCAGGGTGGAGGGCGTCATGTTGAAGGCCCGACTGGTCTTGCCGAAGTGGAGGCTGGCGGCAAGATGGTTAAAGATCTTGATCATCCGGATATCCATGGTCTCCTCCTGTTCACATGCCCCACAAACATCATCTCTCCCCCTGAGCAACTGTTGCACTATTTGCAACACATAATTGCAATCAATTCACTTTTCGCAACAAAAAAAACTGCTATAGTGACACCATCGACAGCAGCTTGATTTTATCCGTAACCACAAGGAGATTGAACCATGGCCAACAACTATTTCAACACCCTGCCCCTCCGTTTACAGCTGGAAGAGCTGGGTAAATGCAGATTCATGGATGCCTCGGAGTTTGACGGCGTCGACGCCCTCAAGGGCAAGAAGATCGTCATCGTCGGCTGCGGCGCCCAGGGGCTCCACCAGGGGCTTAACCTGCGTGACTCGGGCCTGGATGTCTCCTATGCCCTGCGCGACAGCGCCATCAGCGAGAAACGCCAGTCCTGGAAGAACGCCTCAGAGAACGGTTTTGTGGTGGATAACTACGAGGCCCTGATCCCCGGCGCCGACCTGGTGATCAACCTGACCCCGGACAAGCAGCACACCAACGTGGTCTCTGCGGTGATGCCGCTGATGAAACAGGGCGCCTGCCTCTCCTACTCCCACGGCTTCAACATCGTGGAAGAGGGGATGAAGATCAGGGAAGACCTGACCGTAATCATGGTGGCCCCAAAATCCCCCGGCACCGAGGTGCGGGAAGAGTATAAGCGCGGCTTCGGCGTCCCCACCCTGATCGCCGTCCACCGGGAAAACGATCCCCAGGAACAGGGCTGGGCACTGGCCAAGGCCTATGCCGCCGGGACCGGCGGCGACCGGGCCGGCGTGCTCCAATCCTCCTTTGTGGCCGAGGTCAAGTCCGACCTCATGGGCGAACAGACCATCCTCTGCGGCATGCTCCAGGCAGGTTCCCTGCTCTGCTTCGACAAGATGATCGCCCAGGGCATCGAGCCGGGTTATGCCTCCAAGCTGGTCCAGTACGGTTGGGAGACCGTCACCGAGGCCCTCAAGCATGGCGGCATCACCAACATGATGGACCGGCTCTCCAACCCGGCCAAGATCAAGGCCTTCTACCTGGCCGAAGAGCTGCGGGAGATCCTCACCCCCCTGTTTGAAAAACACATGGACGACATCATGTCCGGTCACTTTTCCTCCACCATGATGGCAGACTGGGATAACGACGATCTCAACCTGCTCACCTGGCGGGCCGAGACCGCTGAAAGCGCCTTTGAGAAGTCTCAGTCCACGGATGCCGAGATTGCCGAGCAGGCCTACTTTGACAACGGCATCCTGATGGTGGCCATGGTCAAGGCCGGGGTTGAGCTGGCCTTTGAGACCATGGTGGCTGCCGGGATCAAGGAAGAATCTGCCTACTACGAGTCCCTCCACGAGGTCCCCCTGATCGCCAACACCATTGCCCGCAAGAAGCTCTATGAGATGAATGTGGTTATCTCCGATACCGCCGAGTATGGCTGCTACCTCTTTGCCCACCAGGCTGTGCCCATGCTGGCCGAGTTCATGACCAAGGTGAACAGCGATGTCATCGGCAAGGGCCTGGAGACCAGCGATAACGGTGTGGACAACATCGAGTTGATCAAGGTCAACGAGGCCATCCGCTACACCCCGGTGGAACTGGTTGGTGAAGAGCTGCGCTCCTATATGGGCGCCATGAAGCCCATCATCTAACCATCCCCGCCCTCTTCCTTCCCCCTCTGACCAGTGGGGGAAGGAAGAACTCCCCCCACCGCCGCTCAGCCGGCGCCCCTTACCCCATTTTCCTCCCCTGGCCGAGACGCCGGCGCCCCCTGCTCCAACGCGATCAGCTGAGGGGATCGAAGTTCCCCTCCCTGAGATCCGAAGAAATCGGTTTACCGCTCCACCAGGGCCAGCTGCACCCCAAAGAAGAGCAGCACAGAGCCGCAGAGCCCCTCAAGGCTCCGCCCCACCGCAGGACGCAGCAGCAAGCCGCTGATCCGTTGCAGGGCCAGGGAGACAGTACCGAGCCAGAGTATGCCAAAGGCAAAATGGATACAGGTCAGACCCAGGGATTTCACCAGGACGGAATCACCAGGAGCGATGAACTGGGGCAGGAAGGCCATGTAAAAGATGATGGGCTTGGGATTGAGCAGGTTGGAAAACAGCCCCTCTCTGAGGGAGAGGCGCCAGCTGCAATCACGGCTGGCTGAGGGGGGGATGAACAGATCCAGGGGCGAACCTCCGCGCAGGGCACTGATGCAGCTTTTCAGGCCAAGCCAGATCAGGTAGAGGGCCCCGCCACCCTTCAGGAGGGTAAAGAGCAGGGCCGACTGGAGCAGGATCACGGAGACCCCGCAGGCCGAGAGCAGGGCATGGACAAAGAGGCCGCTGCAGATGCCCAGGGCGGTAAAGAGGCCGTCCCAGGAGCCGCCGCGGAGGACGTTGCGGATCACCAGGATGGTATCCACCCCGGGTGAGAGGGTCAGGACAAGGGAGGCAGCAACAAAGGTGGTCAGACCGGCGGGATCCATGGGCACACTTAAAAAAACAGATTCAAAGAAGAGAGGCAGCCGATGACCATCAGCCTCCGCCCTTCCTGCCCGGAACGATCAGGGAACAAGAGCCCGGGGGCAATGGCATCAACAAGAAGCGTGAGCAAGGATACCATGAACGCTCACCAGGCTGCAAGCCCTGGCGTAAACGCGTAACCACGTAAAGGCATAAAGGCCTAAACGATGGGGAGGTGCATCCCAGACAGAGATACACCTCCCAGCCGGGCTCACTCCGGCTGGAGCCCAGGATCAGCTAAAGGAACGCTCTCCCAGGTTGCCGTAGCGATGGTAGTTGTCGCAGATGGCCTGCTGCTGAAAGTACTGGAGCAGTTCCAGGCGCCCCTCCATGTAGACCGGGGTTCTGGCGATATAGAAACCGGTCCTGGCTGCTGCCGCCGCAAGGGCCTGGGGGACCCGGTCGGGCGCTGCATAGCGGATCCGGTCGATCTCTGCCAGGCGGGCAATGAGTTCCCCATCTCCCTCCTCGATCAGCTCAACCCCCTGGAGCAGCGCCTGCCCATGGGGACTGTCCAGAAAGGCGGTTACCCCGTTTTCGAGCCCCATCGGGACACTCAGGGTGACGGCGCAGCCGGCAACCCGAGCCGCCGCAATCCGGGCCAGGGTCTCGAAGTGGTTATCCTGGGGATGGAGACGGATCACCACCCTGTTGATGGGCAGGTAGCGCAGGATGTTATCCTGACCGCGGAGGTGGAAGAAATCCTGCTCCCGGCCAAAGGTCTGCTCCATCCGGTGGAGGTAGGAGTAGATACTGCTGACCACCCGGCTCAACTCCTCCCTGATCTCGGTCAGCTTGCCCCACTGGAGCAGCCTGGTCCACTCCTGGGCCAGCTGGTGGAGGGGATGATCCTCAGCCACCGGCCGGATGGGCGGCGGCGCGATTTCTCTAAAGTGCATGAACTGGGTCACGTAGTCGGGGCTGCCCGCCTTCAGCCCTGGTCCCAGGGCGGACTTGCCCATGCCGCCAAAGGGCTGACGCAGGACAATGGCCCCGGTGGTGCCCCGGTTGATGTAGAGGTTGCCGGCAAAGACCTGCTCCTTCCACTGCTCCTGTTCCCGATGATCCAGGGTCTCGATACCGCTGGTCAGACCATAGCCGGTCTGGTTGACCAGCTCCAGGGCATGGTCCAGGCTCTCGGCCCGCATCACCCCGAGGAGCGGACCGAAGAATTCGGTCATATGGGTATAGCCACCGGGTTGCACCCCGTACTTGATGGCCGGAGACCAGATAAGGGGGTTGTTGTCCACCATCCCGGACTCCAGGGCCCACTCCTCCTGGGGCTCCAGGAGGGTCAGGCCGCGCTTGAGATCGCCGGTCGGCTCCTTGATCAGGGGACCGACCTTACTGCTGAACTTCCAGGCCGGTCCCACCTTGAGACTGCGGGCCGCGTCCACCAGCTGCCGCCGGAAGTGGGGGTCGTCATAGATGGTCTTCTCCAGGATCAGCAGGCTGGTGGCGCTGCACTTCTGGCCGGAGTTACTGAAGGCGGAGTGAATCACATTCTTGATGGCCTGATCACGATCTGCCATATCGGTGACAATGGTACCATTCTTGCCCCCGGTCTCAGCCGCCAGATAGACTCCAGGGGTCTGCTCCAGGATCTGCAGGCCGGTCTCGGTACCGCCGGTGAGGATGATGAAGTCCACCTCCTTGCTGGCCGTGAGCAAGGGGCCCACCTGGGAGCCGGAACAGGGCACAAACTGAAGGGTGTTTCTGGAAACCCCGGCCCGCCAGAAACACTGACAGAGTATCCAGGCGGTGAGCACGGCATCAGAGGCCGGCTTGAAGACCACGGTATTGCCGGCGGCCAGGGCGGTGACGATGCCGCCGCAGGGAATGGCGATGGGAAAGTTCCAGGGCGAGATCACCAGGCCCACGCCCTGACCCTGGCCCTCGACATGATCAATTTCAGCCAGCTGCCGGGCGCTCAGGGGGTAGAACTCGGCAAAGTCAATGGCCTCCGAGACCTCCACGTCTCCCTCGGAAAAGAGCTTACCGGTATCGGCGGCCGCCGCCCCGATGAGCTCCCCTCGGGACCTGCGCATCTCCATGGCAGCCCGGGACAGGAACTGATGACGCTCTGCCGCAGTCAACTCCCGCCAACCGTCGGGATCCTGGCGGGCCACCTCCAGAGCCCTGAGGGCCTCCTCTGGACCGGCCAGGGCGTGGCGGGCAACGCAGACCCGGGCCTCGGGCTGGTTGGGATCAAAGTCCTGCCGCTGCTCCAGGCCTGCAAAGAGCTCTTGACCGCCGATGACCACCGGAACCTCCAGCGGAGCCTCGTCCCCCTTCTTCAGCCAGCGCTCCCGGATGGACTCCGCCCACTGGCGATTGCCTGCCAGGGACCAGTCCGTATCCGGCTCATTGGTGAAGCTCAAGCTATGATAGCTGGAAACCTCGGGAGCAAACTGCTCACTGGTCCGATTCTGGATCCGGTTAGGTCCGTCCTGGGCCTGCTCCTGGAGGCGGCAGGAGTGGAGAAATCCGTTTTTCAAGAAATTCCACTCATCCGAGCCGACATGCAGGTCCGGCGAGTAGCGCAGGAAATTCTCCGGCGAGGTGTTCTCATCCAGCCGCCGGATCAGGTAGGCGATGGCATTGATGAACTCATCCTTGGAGGCCACCGGCGCATAGAGGAGCACATCTCCGGCCGCCTCACTCAGGGCCCGGCGGACATGGTCGGCCATGCCCTCCAGCATCTCGAAGTAGAAGTAGGGGGTAAGGTTCCTTTCCCGGGCCAGGTTGGCGGCATAGGCCAGTTCAAAGAGGTTATGGGAGGCCACCCCCAGGTTGACCGCCCGGATGTTCTCCGCCTCCATGCCGTAGCTGACCATCCGCTTGTAGTTGGCATCCACCTCCAGCTTGTTGTCATAGGGAGCCAGGGGCCAGTTGAACAGGGCGGACTCCAGCCTCTCCATCTCCATGTTGGCCCCCTTGACGATCCGCAGCTTCACCGGAGCACCGCCGTTTTTCACCCGCTCCCTGGCCCAGCGGGTGAGCTTACGCTGCATGGCAAAGGAGTCGGGCAGGTAGGCCTGGAGGACGATGCCTGCGGAATAGTCCTTGAATTCCTCCTGATCCAGGGTGGCGACAAAGGCGGCATAGGTGATCTCCAGATCCCGGTACTCCTCCATGTCCAGGTTGACGAACTTGGCCACCGTGGTGGTGTCAGGCCGGGTAAAGGTGTTGACCTTGGCCACCCGATAGATGGCTGCCAAGCGCTCCTTGAGGATCTCCACGGTCTCGTCCAGGGCCAGGGAGTTGATCTGGGAGTAGATGGTGGAGATCTTGATGGAGATATACTCCACATCCGGGTCCTCCATATCCCTGATATAGGTGGCCAGCCTCCGGGCCGCCTCCTCCTCACCCAGGACAGCCTCCCCCAGGTGATTGATATTCATCCGGATACCCTGCTGCTTACGCTTCTGGAGATGGGCGTGGAGTTCCTTATGTTCCCCGGGGATGATAGCCCGGCTGCTGCTGGCCCGCATCTGGTCGATCATGGTGGGCACGGCCAGGGCAGAGAAGTGCTTGCCCACCCCCTTGAACATCTGGATAAAGAGCTTCTCCACCCGGCTGAAAAATTCCGGCACCCCCTCCTCGTCGATGAGGTGACTGATCTGATCCGCCACCCGTTTGGCATCGTGGGAGCGAAAGGACTGGTCGATCATCTTGCTGAGCAGCACCTTATCGCCCGGGTGGGTGAGCAGCCGTTTCATCTGCTCCTGGATATGCTTCTCCTCCCTGGTCAGCAGTTCATTGGCTCGATTCTGCCACTGTTCAGCCAGGGCCACCGCCTGCTGGTAGAGTTGTTCCTTGTGCGATTCCATAATACGCTCCCTTGGATAAGGTGGGATAGGGTGGGTAAGATACGTACCTCGATGTATATTCAGTGCCTGGGCAGCTGTTCTTTTACCTCTAACGCAGTTTCTCCTTCATATAGACGGCAAAGCGGTGCACATGCCCCTTGGAAAGGCTGGCGGCAGCTGCGCTGTCATGGTCGCAGATGGCGGTGATGATCGCCGCCAGGTCCTGGTAGTTCTCTTCCAGCTCCTGGCTGCCGACAAAGAGAAACTTGTCGTAGTAGCGGTGAATGTTGTCGTGGACACTCTTGAGGATGAAGCTGTAAAGCGGGTTACCAGCGATCCGGGCGATGGCGGTATGGATCTGTTCATCAACCCGGACAAAGCTATCCCACTGCTCCAAACCGCCGTCCCGAAAACGCTCGGCCCTGGCCAGCAGTCCGTGCAACTCCTCACAGTCCACGCTGGTGGCCCGCTGGGCAGCAAGCCCTCCCACCGTGGCCTCCACCCCCTCCCGGAACTCCGCCAGATGAGCCAGGGATACGGCCTTGGAGTGGATCAGCATGGCCAGGTTTTCGGCCATCAGTTCCCCGTTGACATCCCTGACATAGGCTCCGCCATTGGTGCCCAGGCGGATCTCGATCAGGCTCTTCTGCTCGAGGATCCGCAGGGCCTCCCGCAAAGTGCCCCGACTGGTCTGAAACATCTCACAGAGGCTCCGCTCGGCCGGCAGCTTACTGCCGGCCTCGATCTCGCCATCCAGGATAGCCTCCTGGATCTGGTTCACCACATCCTGATAGACCCGCTTCTGTTGCGCCTTATGAAACAGCTTTTTCATTGCTTCCTTGACAAAGGTTGATTTTTCAATAACATTATAATGGTTAAACCATTAGTGTCAACAGATTCTCTCACCACGGCCTCTGTGAGCCCTCCCTGGTGAAGAATAACGATCCCACAACATATCCACAGTTTAAGCGTATTTCAGTACAACGGCCAAGCGACCACACCTTGTGGCAACTCTGCTTTTGGATCTGCCGGGCCGGCGGCACTTGATTTTACTTGACTAACCCGTCGAATCTGGTGTCTCATGGCTCCTTGATTCCAGCTTTTTGCAGGATTCACCGCACTGTCGCGGAAGATGGTCCGTTCCAAATTAATCATTTGTGCAAAAGGAGGTCACTGTGAAAAAAAGTATGTTGACGGCCGCACTCGGGTGTGCCCTGACAGGACTGTTCATGCTGGGCCAGGCAGCAACGGCTGCTGATCTGAAGATAGGGATCATGGTTCCCACCACCGGCTCTGAGGCCACCGCCGGCAAGGACATGGAAAACGCCATCCTCCTCGCCGCCGATGAGATCAATCAGGCCGGTGGCGTCCTGGGCATGAAGATCACCACCACCACCGGCGACGATGCCTGCGACCCCCAACAGGCCACCGCAGCAGCAAGCAAACTGGTCTCTGCCGATGTTGCCGCCGTGGTCGGCGGCTACTGTTCCGGTGCGACCCTGCCTACCCTGAAGCTCTACGGCGATGCCGGTGTCCCCTTTATCATTGCCGCCTCCAACTCCACCAAGCTGATCGACGCCAACCAGGGCAACGCCTTCCTGGTCAACTCCACGGGCTACGACCAGGTCAACACCGCGGTGGAACTCTTTACCTCTAAGGGCGCCAACAAGCTGGCCATCATCCACCAGGGTGACGGCTACTCGGAAGACCTGGCCAAACTGACCAAGGAAAAGTGGTCCTCCCTGGGCAAGGAAGTGGTTGCCTACGAGGTCGTCAACAAGGGCGAGCAGGATCATTCCTCCCTGGTCACCCGGATCAAGTCCAAGGCCCCGGATGCCATCTTCTGGACCGCCTACTACGCCGACGGCGCCCTGGTGATCAAGCAGCTCCGCCAGGCCGGCTACCGCAAGCTCATTGCCGTAGGCGATGGCTCCAACTCTCCGAAGCTGCTCGAGATAGGCGGAAAGGCCACCGAGGGTGTCTTCTGTTTTTCCAACCCCACGGTAGACTACCTGCCCGCGGCCAAGGCCTTTAGCGAGGCCTACAAGAAGAAGTACGATCAGGATCCCGATGCCTACTCTTCCCTGGCCTATGACGGTATGAAACTGATGGCCGATGCCATCCAGCGTGCCGGCTCCACCGACAAGGCCGCGATTATCAAGGCCATTGCCGCCACCAAGGACTTCAAGGGCATTGCCGGACCGATCTCCTTTACCCCGAAGAACACCCTGGCCCACAGTAACTTTGTCACCCTGATTGCCAAGGGTGGGAAATGGGTGCTGAATAAGTAGTCGTACCCTGCTCTTCCCTTCCAACTACCCCGTATCCCGGATCCGGACCGTGGCCCCCACGGCCGGAACCGGGATACCGAACCAAACGAATATACCTCTATGTCTACCCTTGACATACTGCTTCAACAGTTGGCCAACGGACTGATTCTCGGCTCGTTTTACGCACTGGTTGCCCTGGGCTACACCATGGTCTACGGTATCATCAAGCTGCTGAACTTTGCCCACGGGGACCTCTACATGTGCGGGGCCTTTATCGGCTTCCTCTTTCTCTCTCTGGTCAGCGGCCTGCTGGGAGAGAGCTGGGGCGGCATCCTCTGTTCCATGATCCTGAGCATGATCACCGTGGGACTGCTGGGGGTGCTTATCCAGCGGGTGGCCTACCTGCCCATGCTGGCCGCCCCCAGACTCTCCATCCTGATCACCGCCCTGGCGGTCTCCATGGTCCTCTCCAACGGCGTCATGGCCCTGACCGATGGCGAGTACGAGGCCTTTAGCACGGATCTGGGCTTTGAGGGCCTGGAGATGGGCAACGTCTTCGTCACCTATACCCAGATCGCCCTGGTGGTCTCGGCCGCCCTGTTGATGGTCACCCTGTTCTTCTTCATCAACCGTACCATGTACGGCAAGGCCATGCGGGCCATTGCCATTGACCAGGATGCCTGCAGGCTGATGGGGATCAACGTCAACAAGGTCATCACCCTGACCTTCTTCATCGGCTCTGCCCTGGCAGCGGCGGCCGGGGTCATGGCCGGGGTCTACTACGGATCGGTCCACTTCTTCATGGGCTTTGTCATCGGCCTGAAGGCCTTCACCGCAGCGGTTATCGGCGGCATCGGCTCCATCCGGGGCGCCATGCTCGGCGGCCTGGTGCTTGGCCTGCTCGAGGCCTTCGGCACCCAGATCCCTTTTATCGGCTCAGAGTGGAAGGATGTTTTTTCCTTTGGCATCCTCATCCTGCTTCTGGTGTTCAAGCCGACAGGATTATTAGGTAAAACAGAGATTGAAAGGATGTAAGCCCCATGAGCAAACAATCCCAGACTCCCAAGGCGGCCCCGGCCCCAAGCCGCTCGATGCTGCTCGACTGGCTGGCCATCCAACGCAACCGGATCACCATCCTGATGATTCTGGCCGGGATGGCCATGGTCCTCCCCCTGGTTGCCAACAACTATGTGCTCGAGATCCTGACCAATGCCTGGTTCTATGTGGTCCTCTGCCTGGGCCTCAACATCGTGGTCGGCTATGCCGGCCTGCTGGACCTGGGCTATGCGGCCTTCTTTGCCGTGGGCGCCTATACCACCGGCATCCTCACCTCCGAGTTCGGGGTCAACTTCTGGCTGACCATTCCGGTGGCCGTGGTCGCCTCGATGATCACCGGGGTGATCATCGGCGGGCCGACCCTGCGGTTGCGCTCCGACTATCTGGCCATCGTTACCCTGGGCTTTGGTGAGATCGTCCGCATCTGTGCCCGTAACCTGGAGATCACCGGCGGGGCCAGCGGCCTGATCGGGATTGAACGTCCCTCCCTCTTCGGCCTCCACCTCAACCAGATCAACCACTTCTATTACGTCTTCCTGGCCCTGGCCATCCTGGCCTGTTTTATCAGCTACCGCCTGCAGCACTCCCGGCTGGGCCGCGCCTGGCAGTATGTGCGGGAAGACGAGGACGCGGCCGAGGCCATGGGCATCGGCCGGGTTGCGATCAAGCTCTATGCCTATGTGATCGGCGCCATCTTCGGCGGCGTGGCCGGCTGCTTCTTTGCCGCCAAGATGACGGCCATCTCACCGGAGACCTTCATGTTCCAGCAGTCGGTCCTGATCCTGGTGGGCGTGGTCCTCGGCGGCATGGGCAAGATCCCGGGGGTGGTCATCGGCGCCTTTGCCCTGGTCCTCTTTCCCGAGGTCTTCCGCGGCATCGGTTCCATGCGGATGCTGGTCTTTGCCGTGGTCATGCTGGTCATTATCCTCTACCGGCCCGAAGGAATCTGGCCGGCAAGGCGAACCTGAATTCCCTTATCTTTGCCATAAGAACTGCAATGCCTCTTCTCCACGTTCAAGATCTCGTCCTCAGTTTTTCCGGGCTCAAGGTTATCCAAGGGCTCAACTTTTCGGTGGCCCAGGGCAGCATCGCCAGCCTGATCGGTCCCAACGGTGCCGGCAAGACCTCGGTGTTCAACTGCCTCACCGGTTTTTATCGACCGGACAGCGGCAGCATCCGCTTTGCCGAACGCTCCATCCTCCGCAAGAAGCCCCATACGATCACCCGGCAGGGGATGGCCCGGACCTTTCAGAACCTCCGGCTGTTCAAGTCCATGACCGTGGAGGAGAATGTGATGTCCGGCCTCCACTGCCGCACCCATGCCGGTGCCCTGGCCGCCATCTTCCAGACCCCGGGACAACGCAGGGAGGAGGCAAGGGTCCACCGGATCAGCCAGGAGTGCCTGGATTTTGTCGGTATCCTGGACAAGAAGGACTGGGTTGCCGCCAACCTGCCCTATGGCGACCAGCGCCGGGTGGAGTGGGCCAGGGCCCTGGCCACCAAGCCCAAGCTGCTGCTCCTGGATGAACCTGCGGCAGGGCTCAACCATAACGAAAAGATCGAACTGATCGAGCTGATCCGCCGCATCCGCGACGAGCTCGACATCACCATTCTCCTGATCGAACATGACATGGGCCTGGTGATGAAGGTATCGGAAAATATTACGGTCATTGATTACGGCCAGAAGATTGCCGAAGGATCTGCAGACCAGATCCAAAACGACCCCAAGGTGATTGAGGCCTACCTGGGCCGAGAGGACGACGAGGAAGCATGAGTGACGTGATTCTGGAAATTCGTGACGTGGAGACCTACTACGGCAAGATCCACGCCCTCCGCGGGATCTCCTTTTCGGTGGAGGCGGGTGAGATTGTCACCCTGCTCGGTGCCAACGGCGCCGGCAAGTCCACCACCCTCAGGACCATCTCCGGCTTGAACCGGGCCAAGGCCGGTTCCATCAGCTTCATGGGCGAGGAGATCACCACCAAGTCGCCCCATGAGATCGTCTCCATGGGACTGATTCACGTGCCTGAGGGGCGGAGGATCTTCAAGGGGATGACCATCAAGGAGAACCTGGAGCTGGGCTCCTTTACCCTCAAGGATGAGAGCGAACGACGGCGGAGGATGGAGCATGTCTACGAACTCTTCCCGGTGCTCCATGAACGCAGGCAGCGCGATGCCGCCCTGCTCTCTGGGGGTGAACAGCAGATGCTGGCCATGGGCCGGGCCCTGATGACCGATACCAAGCTGCTGCTCCTGGATGAACCCTCCATGGGGCTGGCCCCCTTCATGGTCCAGGGGATCATGAAAATCATCAAGCGACTCAACGCCGAGGGGGTGACCATCCTGCTGGTGGAGCAGAATGCCAAGGCCGCCCTCAAGCTGGCCGACTACGGCTATGTCCTGGAGACCGGAGAGATCGTGGTCAAGGGCAAGGCCGGCAAACTGCAGCAGGACGAGTCCATCGTCAAGGCCTACCTGGGGGAGTAGCTCGCCCCTGGGCCGCGACCTGGCTCCACCTTACCCCATCATCATCATAGGCGGCCCTAGTCCACTCGCACCACCTGCACCGCGCCAAGCTGCTGAAAACCGCTGCTGGTCAGCCGGGAGCCCTCCAGCACCCCGATCATATCGCCGGTCCGGAGATAGCCCCACTCCTTGGCCAGGTCGATGGAGCGCTGGACCATCTCGTCACGGCGGAGTTCCTCCCGAATAATCAGCGGAAAGAGATTGTTGTAGAGACTGGAGTGGCGGGCCACGTGGATCGAGCGGGTCACCAGCAGGGCCGGCACCTTGCGGTTCCACTTGGATAGGGAGGGGTACATCACCCCACCGGGATCCAGCAGCAGGGTGGCGGAGATGTTGATCAGACTGGCCGCTGCCGCCAGAGCCGGGTTCAGCGAAGAATCACTGACCAACTGCTGAAAATGCGCGGCCGAGCTGCTGGTATAGCGCTCCTCCTCACAGATGATCGCCGCCATGGTCCGCACCACGTTGACGGGATCCACCCCGGTGGCCGTCTCCTGGGAGAGCATCACCGCATCGGTCCCCTCCTTGATGGCCATACTGACATCGGTCACCTCGGCCCTGGTGGGCCGCGCATGGGTGGTCATGGAGTCGAGCATCTGGGTGGCGGTGATCACCGGGACGTTCTGCTCCCAGCAGAGCCGGATGATCCGTTCCTGGATGCGCGGCACCTTGGCCACCGGCAGCTCAACCCCCATATCTCCCCGGGCAATCATGATCCCGTCCGCCACCTCGATGATCTCCCTGATGTTCTGCACCGCCTCCGGCCGTTCGATCTTGGCAATCACCTTGATGTTACGCTTACCGGCACGATGGATATGGTCACGGACCGCAGCGACCTCCTCGGCGGTGCGGACAAAGGAGAGGGCCACATAGTCCACCGAGTGTTCCAGCCCCCAGTCCAGGTCCTGCCAGTCCTTGGCCGTGACGCTGGGCAGGGAAAGGTCGGTGGAGGGCAGGTTGATCCCCTTGTTGGACTGGAGGATGCCCCCCACCACCACCTCACAGAGCACCTCCTCGCCGCTATCTTCCAGGACATGGAGTTCCAACAGGCCATCATCCAGGAGGATCTGGTCACCGGCACGCAGATCGGCAACCACCCCGGGCATGGAGGTGGAAAAACGTTGGGAGGAGCCCTGGACGGGATCGCTCTGGATGGTGATGGTCTGGCCCGTTTTCAGTCGGATGGCCCCGTTCTCCATGGCACCGGTGCGAATCTTGGGCCCGCTGAGATCCTGGAGCACGGCAATGGGCTTGTCCCAGACCTGCTCGGCCTCACGAACGGCGCAGAGGCTCTGCTCATGCTGCTCATAACTGCCGTGGGAGAAGTTGAGCCGGGCCACATCCATCCCGGCCAGAATCATCTTACCCAGGGTCTCCGGAGTATCGCAGGCAGGCCCGATGGTGCAGACAATCCGGGCCATCTTGTTGATACTGGTGTGACTCTGGGGAATGATGCTGGCCAGGCGGGCAAAGAGGCCCTCAAAATCCACGGGTTTTCCAAAGACGCAGACCACATTGGAGCAGGCCTCCAGCCGGGCTGCAACCTCTCCATCCTCCAGGGCTGCGGTGGTGATGATGATGGGCAGCTGGGGACAGATGACCGCCATGGCGTCGATGAACTTGAAGCCGTCCCAGTGGGGCATCTGGATGTCACTGATGATGACGTCATAGGCACTGGAGGTGGCGAGCTGAAAGCCCTGGTGGCCGTTGCTGACCGCTTCAACCTGATGGCCCGCTGCCTCCAGCCGCGACTGGAGCAGCCTCTGCACGGGCCGGTTATCTTCCAGAATCAGAATACGCATGAATCAAGCCTCTGGGTGGAGTTGCTCTTGAATAGCTGTTCACATTGTAGCATAGTGCAGGGAAGGGTTGGGGAAAAAAATCCCTGCCTGGTTGAGGCGACCGCAACAGCGGCTGGTCTGCAGGAAAAACAGCCCGCCGGCATACGCATAGAACAAGAAGAGGAGAGCAGCAATGAAGGTAATCATGGATCTCTGTATCGTCCCCATGGGGGTCGGTGTCTCTGTTTCAGCCTATGTGGCGGCCTGCCACCAGATCCTGCAACAGGCCGGCCTCAAGAGTCAGCTCCACGCCTATGGGACCAATATTGAGGGAGAGTGGGACCAGGTCATGGCAGCGGTGAAACAGTGCCACCAACAGGTCCATGCCATGGGGGCCCCCAGGATCACCACCACCATCAAGCTGGGCACCCGCATGGATCGGGACCAGACCATGGCAGACAAGGTAGAGAGCGTGGAGTGCAAGCTCCCCTGAGCTCTCCGGCCAGGGGCCACCCCACCATAAGGAGCATGATCATGCTGAACCCACAACAGCAAAAAAACGGATTCCTCCTCCTGCTCGCCGGCTGCAGTGTGCTGGCCCTGCTGCTCCTCTCCGGAGCAGGCTCCCATCCCCCCACAGGCAGATATGCCATGGAGGTGGTGGTCAGAGACCGCAGCACCCAGATCTATGTCCTGGACACCACCACCGGGGCGGTCAAGTGGGTGGATGCCATGGATACGCCCTTCAGCAAGCTGAAGGGCAACTAAGGGGAGGGCCGCTGCAAGGGTCCCGACCGGTTCAGCTTCGCGATGGCCCGGGACTGCCCCCAGCCCTCTGCTCCCTGGAAGAAAGGAGCAGCCCTTGCGTCCTGATCCGTAGGGGTGCAGACTCTGGAGCAGAGGCTGCTCACCGGCAACAGAGCTGTAGCGCCCCCACGCCCCCCAGGATCATCATCAACAGGGAGTACTCATGCTCACCAGCAAACAACAAAACAAGGCCGTCCTGGTCATGGCCGCCTGCTGCAGCATCCTCTTCCTGCTGCTGCTCAACAGGGCTATCTCCCCAGCCAGCGGAGAGCGCTATGCCATCAAGGCAAGGCAACTGCAAAAAAACCGTAGCCACAGCCAGAACAGAGCCCATCTCCCGGACCTTCCCGGCACTGCCTTCAAAGGCATGGAGGACAGGGAGACCTCTGCCCTGGCAAACTAAAGCTGGCCTGAAGGCCGACTGCTTACCAGCGCAGCGCCCCCTCCGGAGCACAGGGGCCGACATCCGGCTCCACCGGGGGAAAGACCTGAATCAGCCCGGGTTCCGGAAAACGGACTGCCGAGCGCTCCCACTTGGAATACCAGTAGCCCACGGTCTCTCCGTGCAGATCCCTGATCACGGCCCCGGAAAAAAAACACATGGGACTCCGCTGCTCCCTGGTACCGGCGATAACCGCAGCCAGCTGCTGATCGGGCTGGGCCAGCGGGCTCCACAGCCTTGAAATCAGCCGGTACTGCCTGTTCAGGGCGATAACCGCATTGGCACTGCCCCGGGGCCCAGTGGTGTAATAGCTGTAGCCTGGAAGCACGGTGGCGCTCTTGAACATGGCGCTTACCTGGGCATCGGGCACCAGCTCTCCCCTGGGCAGGCTGACGCAGCCACCGAGCCCGACCATGGCCGACAGCCAGAAGAGAACCCCAACTATCCGTATAGATTTCGACATGGTACCTACTCCTTCCCGGCTAACGACGGGCAAAAACCATGGTATGTAAACAGAGAACATCCGCCCCTATGGATAAGGTGTTTTTGCTTGCCCCCAGGAGCACGGCCCCAACAAAACCGCCCCTGGCACCGCCCGGGACGACTCAGGCAGCCCGCAGTGTCCGGATACAGCGAACCGATCCCAATCTGGGAGGCCCTACTGGGCCACAAAGGCCTCCGGGCTCGCGTAGAGGGGAATAAAGGTATCAAATCCTGAGATCTCAAAGATCTCCCGGACATGATCCTGACAGCGGCAGACGGCAAAACGAACGCCGCTGCCCTTCAGTTCCCGGGCAAAGTTAAACATCACCCTGAGGCCGGCGCTGGAGATATAGTCCAGCTCGGCAAAATCGATGACCAGGGGATGGGCCGGGTTCGGGATAAAGGTCCCGGTCCACGCTTCCAGCTCTCCGGCGGTCCCGGAATCCAGGCGGCCGCAGATCTGAATGGTCAGGTAGTCGTTGCTGTCGCGTTCAATGATTTTCATAGGCTTGATCGTTGTTCTCTCCATGGAGGTAACAGGGGGCATCGCTTTTCAGCCCTTGGCTCATCCGCAGCCGATGACCTTGGTCAGGCGCAGTATATTTTTTCCAGACCGACGGGCGTAGCCACAGCTATCGGCAAAATGGCGGACCAGATGCAGCCCCAGCCCCCCGGCCTGCCGCTCTTCCATGGGCTGAATCAGATCAGGTGGCTGCACCTTCAGGGGATCAAAGGGCGGCCCTCTATCTTCGATAAGGATCTGCACCTCGGTACTGCTCCTTGCCAAGGCCACCCGCACAGGCCCGGAATCAGGGCCACCACCATACTTGATACAGTTGGTATAGAGTTCCTCGATGATCAGGTTGATCTCCAGAACCATGGTCCGGGAGAGGCCCCAGCTCTGCCCCAGTCCGGCCAGCCAGTCGTGAAAATCATCCAGGCTCTGCTCTGTTCTCTCCAGAAAATATTCCGCCTCGTTCATCTTCACCTTGGTCCCCCCTGCCTCCAGGATTCCTCATCAGCCGCCTGAGGACCCTTGCCGGACAAGCTCTCCTCAACGGTGTCCGCCAACCAGTTCATGCAGGCCCCCCTTTCGCTCGAGTAACTCCTCATAGCCCCCGTACTCCATCAACTCTCCACCCTTGAGCACCCCGATGGCATCATAGCCCCTGATCGTGTCCAGACGATGGACCACGGAGATTACCGTTCGCCGCCCCTTCCACCGCTCCTGGATCAGACGCTGAATCCTGGTCTGGGAGGCGTTGTCCAGGGCCGAGGTGGCCTCATCCATGAGGATCAGGACAGGCTCCTTGAGCAGTACCCGGGCAATGGCCAGCTTCTGCCTCTGACCACCGGAAAGCTTGTCGCCCATATTGCCCACCGGATACTCCATCCCTGCTGCGGCAACGTCTTCCAGGCAATCTTCCTCGATCAGGAGATGGATGATGGCCTGGCTGATCTTCTCCTGGGGAGCCCTGGGACCGCTCTTGATCCTGCCAAAGAGGATGTTGTTGAGCACCGACTGATCAAAGATGGGAGCATCCCGGCGCAGATAGGTAAAGACCCCGGGGAGTTTACGGCGGCTCCACACCTTCCAGGCATCCCGCCAGATCAGGATATGGCCCTCCAGCTCAGCCGGCATGGCGCAGACCGTATGGATGGCCGGGGTATAGGCCAGGGCCAGACGCAGCAGACAATCCCGGTCCTCGGCTGCAAGCTGGTCGAGCCCCGCCTCGTCCAGACGATGAAGCAGGGCCGTATAGGCGACCAGCTCCTGAGCCTTCATGGGGGTGGGAGGCTCATGCCCTGTGGACTCGCCTGGAGCAACAGAGGGTTCTCCATCCGGTTTTCCGGCCTTGGCCAGGTGATACTCGACAGAGCCTTTGGCCAGGATCAGCCCCAGGTGGAGGAGGGGCGCCACCAGCCCATGTGCGACCAGAAAGGCTCGGAACCGGGGGTCTTCGGGGAGCCTGGTGGTGGCAAAGGCCGGATCCGTGCTGGTGGCAAAGATGATATTCTCCAGGATGCTGGCGTGGTGGAGGCAGGCCTGATGATCGTAGAATTCGATATACTCGGCAAGACGCTCCCCAAAATTTGCCCGAAAGCGGTTCCGGATGGCAACGACCCTGGCCCTGATGGCCTCGGTGGAGAGTTCCAAACGGGTCTCCAGGCCAAAGCGAACCACATCTACAAAAAAGCCGGCCTGCTGGAGACTGAGGATTAGCTGGTCCAGCGAAGGGTCCTCCTCCCCCTGCGGTGTGCCGGCCACTGCATGGCGAGCCGCACGCTGGGCATAGAGCAGATTCTCCCGGATGGATCCTGAAAAGATAAAGGGATTCTGGGAGATATAGCCCAGCTGCTGAATGATCTCTGCCTTGGAGAGAGCCTTGACCTCTCTGCCATCCAGTTGAATGGAGCCGCTGGTATAGGCAAACATCTTGGCGACACACTGCACCAGGGTGGATTTGCCGCTGCCGGAGAAGCCCACCAGAGCCAGATGCTGGCCAGGCTCCAGGGAAAAACTGACCCGCCGGAGCAGCTCCTTGCCCTCGGCGGTCCGGTAGCCCACATCCCGAAGGATCAATCGGCCCTTGATCGCCAGGGGCGCCTGCTGCCAATCATCCAGGGGGACCTCGGGCCGACGATCAAAGGTCTGCATGGTCCGCCGGTAACGGATGGAGGCATCCTGGTAGGACTGGTAATACTCGATCAACTCCTTCCAGGGATCGTAGAGTTTTTCCTGGGCAGAGAGAAAGGCGACCATGGAACCGAGCTCCAAGCGGCCGTTCATCACCAGATAACCACCGAAAATAAAGACCACAAAGGGCCCCAGACTGACAAAATAGTTGTTCACGGTCTTGATACTGAAACGAAATAACATCCAGCGCAGCCGGATGGAGCGCAGCCGTTCCACCAGGCGGTTGAACTTCCCCTGCTCGGCAAAGTAGCCGCCATGGACATTGATCTCGTTGATCCCGGTGATGGATTCGGTGATCTGGCCAGCCACCTGCCGGGACTGATCCACCCGCTGCTTGTTGAGTCGGTTGGCTTTTTTCTGAAGATAGGGGATCAGGAAGACCACCAGGGGATAGATGGCCAGGGTAAGCAGACCCAACTGGGGGTTGAGCCAGAGCAGATATCCGGCAAAGGCCAGCAGGGTCAGGACATTGGCCACCGGCACGGCCAGGGCCATCCCGGCAAAGGAGCCTGCCGAGGCCAGCTCGGTCATCAGCGAGCTGACCACCATCCCGGGCTGGGTACTGCGAAAGAAGTGGAGGGGCAGGCTGAGGATGTGGCGATAGAGTGTTCTTCGCATGGCCAACAAGGCCCGTTCGCCGATGGTGGCCTGGAGAAAGTTGATCCAGAGCTTGGTCCCCCCGGTTATGGTGACCGCCAGCAGATAGATCCCGCAGTAGAGCAGCAGGTCGTCAAAGCGGCGGAGAAAGATGGCCTCATTGACGATCCGTTTCTGCATCTCCAGCGGGACCACCCGGGCCACCACCAGGACAGCGATCAGCGCCAGCAGGAGGAGCTGGAGGCGCAGGTTGCCGCGAAAGGCCCAAAACAGCAGGGAGCGCTTGGTCACCTCCATGGAGATCGATTCCTGCTCAGCCATCATCTCTCCCTGTTGATTCCTGCACCGTCATCACAGCGGGGCGATCTGCAGCCTCGGCCTCCAGGGCAACGGCAACCAGGGTGATATCATCCACCGGCTCCACCCGGCCCCTGAAACGGGTAATCGCCTCGGTGATCCGCTCCAGGATCTCTCTGGGCCGGGCATGGGCATGGTGGCGGACGACCTCCTTGAGCCGCTCCTTGCCAAAGGGTTGACCTTCTTCGTTTTCCACCTCCCAGACCCCGTCACTGCCGATGAGCAGGATATGGCGCCCCGGCCCCAGCACCAGGCTGTCTCCCCGGAATCCGGCCCCGGGATCAAGGCCCATAACCATTCCCTGCCCCTGGAGCTCACGCCAGCACTCCTCCTGGCAGAGATAGAGCAGGGCCGGATCATGGCCGGCCCTGACCCAGCGGATCAGACGACGCTCGGCTTCAATCTCCAGGTAAAAGAGGGAGGAAAAGTTGCCGTAGGGGAGCGTATCCCGACAGAGGTAGCGGTTGACATCGCCAATGAGCTCGTCCGCACTCCCCTCCTGCTGAACCCTGGCCCGCAGCAGCCCCCTGAGGGTAGCCATGAGCAGGGCGGCACCGATCCCATGACCGACCACATCGCCCACCACCAGATGGACGGTGCCGGGGCGATGTTCCGACTCTATGAAGTCAAAGTAATCCCCGCCGGTCTCGTCACAGTAGATGCTGATCCCGCTGGCTGTGAGCCCCTGACCGAGATAGTCCTTTTGGGGCAGCAGGGTCAGCTGAACCTCCCTGGCAATGGCCATGGCCCTCTGCAGCTGCACCCCTCGCTGCAACTGGCTGGTCATCCGGTTGAAGCTGCGCAGCAGATCGCCCACCTCGTCCTCGCTGGTCACCTCCAGGGGACGGGAAAACAGACCGTTGGCCAGGTCATCCGCGGCCTGTGAGACCTGTTCAATGGCCTGGGTGGTCTTGCTGAGACTTGAACGGATGAACCAGAGCAGGATCACGATACAGGAGAGGAAGGCAAGAAAGGAGATCGCCCGGAAGCGAACAATGGGCTGGAGCACCTCTTCTCCCGGGGCTATGATCACCATGGTCCAGGGGGCCTCATGCAGACGGTAGAAACCGCTGATTTCCGTGGGTGGCGAGCCTGTACCGAAGATGAGCCCTGAGCGCTCCTGTCTCAAGGCTTCCAGGGTCCGTTGTTCCAACGCACCTGCCTCCCCGAAGCTGAGGGCGTGGTCGAGCGGAAGGCCTGAATCGGCAGCGGTCGTTCCGGCCAGGATGTGGCCCTCCTGATCAATGATATAGGCCGTATAGGTCTGCCACCACTCCGACTGGGTGGTCTGGGCAATGAGCCGGCCGAAATCCAGCATCACCTCCACCTTGCCGACCAGCTCGTTGCTGGCGTTGGCCAGCTGACTGGAGAGCAGGACCGTTTTTTTACCCAACTCGGCGGTATACTGGGGCGGCTTGACCTCCAATCGCCCGACAGGAACGGCCTCCCGCCGACGGTGTCGCTGGTACAACTCCATCGGTCGCCGTATCCGCAGCCCCTGACTGGCCAGGCGGGCAGGCCACTGGGTATCAATGGCCACCACTCCGTCCAGCTGGCGGAGTCGCTCAACAATGAACTCGTGCACCCGACGCTCTGCATCTGCCCTGCTGATCCCATCCAGGAGCAGCAGCAGATCCTTGGGCCGCTTCAGCTGCATATCGATATTGTGGGCAGCCTTGTCCAGCTGCGCCAGGGCGGTCTGGCCCCACTGCTCGAGCAGCAGGCTCCTCACCGCCCGAAAACCCACCAGCCCCACCAGGGTCAGGAAAAGAAAGACCGGCAGGATGAGATAGATAATGGTGCGCTGCTGCAGGGTCTTGGGCTGAAGCATAGAACAGTGGTCAGGCTGGGCAACAGTTGGCTTGTTGAAGACAGAGCTGAAAGATACTCTCCGCCCCTTTCTCCTCTTCGGAGTCGGCTTCAGGATCGCTCCCCTCCCCCTGACTCCTTAACTATCAAAAACGCAAACCATAGTATATCTTACCATAGAATGGCTGAAAAAGGCCATGCTTCTCCACTTTTCCTGGGGCCCTCTCTCCGGAATCCTTTGTTCAACAATATGGTCGAGGGATAAAGAGGGGGCAACGCTTCAAGGTGGTCTGAAAACAGAAAAGGCCCTGAGCATGATGCTCAGGGCCTCTGTATATGGCGTCCCCAAGGGGATTCGAACCCCTGTTGCCGGCGTGAAAGGCCGGTGTCCTGGACCTGACTAGACGATGGGGACAGGTCTGTATATAAAAATGGTGGGTCGTGCGCGGCTCGAACGCGCGACTCTCTGCTTAAAAGGCAGATACTCTACCGGCTGAGTTAACGACCCCCCGTGTTTCGAGGTGCTCTTTTACCCGGTTCCGTGGCTGGTGTCAACAGGGAGTTGTACCAAGAGACGTTTTTTTTTCAGACTTGAAGAACCCTTCCCCGACCTGCTCGGGACGGTTGGGGAGCGATAACGGCAACAACCCGAGAGATGAAGAGTTGCCATCCGCGGCCAAGGCTCTCTCCAGCCGAAGCCCTGAAAACAGAAAAGGCCCTGAGCATGATGCCCAGGGCCTTTGTATATGGCGTCCCCAAGGGGATTCGAACCCCTGTTGCCGGCGTGAAAGGCCGGTGTCCTGGACCTGACTAGACGATGGGGACAGGTCTGTATATAAAAATGGTGGGTCGTGCGCGGCTCGAACGCGCGACTCTCTGCTTAAAAGGCAGATACTCTACCGGCTGAGTTAACGACCCCCGTGTTTTGAGGAGCCCTTTTTACTCGTTTGAACCGAGGGTGTCAACAAAAAAAGAAAGGGACTGCTTCTTTTATTGGCAGAGCGCAGCCAAGAAATAACAGAGCCCTCCTGATCGCTGCCTGCCCCTGCTCCTTCCGGCTTGCCCCTCCCCCCACCCAGAGGGGTCCCGGATCGAGCTGCCAGAGTTCCCTGTCGGCAGAAAGCGGGGCCCTGGGGGAATCCTCTCTCCTCTAATCAATCCAGATCATCTAAATATCTTGTTGCCTCTTTCCAGGTTTGCTATATCACTAAAGGCCAGCTTGAAGAGCTCTTTTTTCTGCCAAGTCGGCATCATACCTGGAGTTGTCCCCTATACCTTCAAAGGTATGGCTATCCCGAATTTTTCCGCCCGGCTTGACTCTGATTGAAAAACCTGCGTATTCGAGATACCCTGGAGACGAAACAAAAAAAGTGCGCCCCGGGCGGGGCACATAAAAAACATCTTGAAATTGTGGACGGTTATGGGATTACTCTCGGGCTCGGCATCATTTACACGCTTTTCAGTCACAGGCGAACTACCTGATCATTTCTGGGACTTTGTTGCAGATCGGGTGGTGGCACATAGTTTCCAGGACATAGACGACACCATGGATGAATACTCCATCGGCTGGGTCTCGGTGGCCAACATGTTTGATTCAGACTTTGCCTACAGCTCCTACGCAGCCGGTGATTACGTGGTCCTGACCATGCGAATCGACGAACGCAAGGTCTCGCCGGCGGTCCTCAAGAAGTACACCATGAAGGAAGAGGAACGGATCAAGCAGGAAAAAGAGCTACCCCGCCTGAGCCGGGCCGCCCGCCTGGAGATCAAGGAACGGGTCCGGGCAGAACTGGTCCGCAAATCAGCCCCCATCCCCTCCACCTACGACCTCTGCTGGAACCTCTCCGACAACACCCTGCTCTTCTTTTCCACCAGCAAGAAGGCCCATGCCCTGCTGGAGGATCTGTTCAAGGAGACCTTTGAGATGTCGCTGGTACTCCAGATCCCCTGGCTGATCGGCCAGAGGATGGCAGAGGGAGAGGCTGCGGCCGGATACGACAACATGGGGCCGGCCATCCTGCTCTAAGCCCCTGTTGTACCCAGAGAAACGCTCGCCTACTCACCACCTATCCATACGGAGGGACAATGAATATCTACCTGCTTCTCGGACTTGGCATCGTTGTACTGCTTGTGGTTGTCGTTGTTGTCAAAAAAGTGCTCCAGAAAAAAGAGAGTGCACCAAGCCCCCAAGAACAGGTAGAGCAGGCAGCACCCTCCCCCCTTGCAGCTCTGGAAACCGAAGAAGAGCCGCAACCTCTGGTGAGCGAGGAACCCGCCGACCAGGAACAGGTTGCTGCGCCTGCAACCGTGACAGCGGATGAGGTATCTAGACATGAGGTAGCTGGCCCCTTGGCCCCGGAAAGCCCGGAAGAGGAACTGCCCCCGCCTCCTCTTCAAACAGAGATGAAGGAGGAGCGGGAGGAAATGGCTGCGGCTGCACAGGATAGAGCGGAACCGCAGGCAGAGCTTGAGCTTGAGTTTGAAATTGAAGCGGAGCCTGAGCTTGAACCGGAAGCCGAGCCCGAGCCGTTGCCCGAAGCAGCAGTCGCCAGCCCGGAACCCGAGATTCAAGCCGAGGCACCTGGCGGCGATGAGCCTGAACCTGCCCAGCCTGGCTCAGAAGAGACCGGAGCGGCAGCAACGACAGGGCAAACCGAGGCTGCCGTCGCTGCAGAGGCGCTGGCCGAAGCGGTAGAAGAAGTAGAAGCAGAGGTAGCAGAGGTAGAGGTCGAAGCGCTTGAAACTGGCCAGGCGGACGCCCCATCCGGACGGCAAGAGAAGCCGTCTCCAGCACCCTCGGCAGAACTCAGGGAAGAGATGGCCCCCCTGGCAGCAGTGGCAGCGATCAGCCTCTCCCTGGAGGAGTATGGCAGCCGCTTAAACAGCCAGGAAGAACAACAGCGTCGGGCCCTGGAAGAGGCGATCAGCTCCCAGGAGGATGGACAGCGGGATATCCTCCAGCGCAAGATGGTGGTCATCAACGACAAGCTCACCCTCCTGGACGACAACTACCGCCAGGAACTGGCCTGCTACCAGGAGGTGCTCCAGCTGCTCGATGAGCTCCAAGCCCAGCTGGACCCGGAAAAAACTCAACAGGCCAGAGCACAGCTGCTGAGCGGCGAGGCCGCCCCTGCAGAGGCCCTGCTGGCCGAGGTCAGCGGTCTGGGCTCAGCTGACCAGGCCAGGGCCACCTTTTACAGCGGTCGCCTGGCAGCGTGCCGGATAGATCTGATCACCGCCCTGGGCCGCTACGAACAGGCCATTGCCCAGGATGGGAGCAAGCTCTCCTACCTCTATGCCGCCGGAACCACGGCCCGGCAACTCTACCGGTACGACAAGGCCATCCACTGGCTGGAGCAGTGTGTCCGCCTGGGCAACCAGGATCATGCCATTGCCCCGCTGGAACTGGCCCGGATCAAACGGGACCTGGCCTATACCTATGTGGTCAGCGGCCAATACCAGAAATCCGGCCCCCTCTACAAGGAGGCCATGACCCTCTTCTCCAGGGAGCTGGGCCAGGAGCACCCGGAGTTGGCTCTCAGCTGGTTCCAGATCGGTGAACTCCAGGAGACCCTGGGCGAGTACGACAAGGCCCTGTCCCTCTACAAGAAGGCCCTGGGGATCATGGAAAAGAGCCTGGGTAAGGACCACCCCAACAACAGCGCGGTCCTGGAAAAACTGGCCGCCCTGTGCATGGAACTGGAGTTGGAGAAGGAGGCGGTGCCCCTCTACGAGCAGCTGGTGGCCATCCGCCGCAGTACCCTGCGCCCCACCCATCCGCAACTGGCCATCAGCCTGAACAGCCTGGCCGAATCCTACCGCCTCCAACGGATGTATGCCGAGGCAGAGGCCTGTTACCTCCAGACCCTGGCCATTGCAGAGCAGAACCAGGGCAAGGAGCACCCCAGTGTGGGCGCCATCCTCCAGGAGTTGGCCAAGGTCTGTCTCAGTCAACGAAAGAACGAGGAGGCGGACCAATACCAGCAACAGGCCACGGCGATCTTTGAGCAGGTATTGAGGCAACAGGAACAGCAGTCAGAGGGAAGTTCGCTCTCCCTTGAACTCTAAGAGTCTGTCGGACCTTCAAACCTTGAGACAGATAAGTTATTGATATTACACAACGTGATACTTTTCGCTTGATATCGATTTTTTCATTAAATATAATAATTACAACAAATTACAGGCTTAGCCCTTCTTGAGTCCGACAGACTCCTGGGAGGTACTCCGCTGATCAAGATGAAGATGAAGCGTCATTCCCGCGAAGGCGGGAATCCAGTTTTGAAGGAATGAAGAAGAATCCTTGCGTCTTCATCTTGAATGAGCAAACGGAATAATACACTCAGCCTTCGGGGGCAAGACGTGAAAGAAGGAAAGTATATGCGGAGCAACCCTGGATGCCCGCCTGCGCGGGCATGACGGTAGAGACGTATGCATGAGGGGCAAAGAGCTCCTTTATATATCGGTCTGCAGGATGCGGTAGAGAGGATCTGGGCAGGGTAACTATTTGCTCTCCTGTCAGATGTTGTCGCGAGGGTGTAGGTGCTTTGGTAGTCGTCGTCATTCCTGAACAGTATGGCGCCCTAGGAGTCTGTCGGACTTTCAAACTTTGAGACAGATAAGCTATTGATACTTTTCGCATAATATCGATTTTTGAATTAAATACAATAATTACAACAAATTACATGTTTCACTTTTCTTGAGCCCGACGGACTCCCAGGCCTCCTGATTGGATACCGGCCTCGCCGCCAGGACGGAAGATGGGTGCGAATGCTCCAAGGAAAGGGGGAAAGGGCGCGTAGGGTTCCTGGAAGAAAAGAGCGCTTTAATCATGCCGGCTTTTATCCGGGAAGGTCGCAGCCGACCCTCCCGGCAACCATCACTTATGACAGTGGACATCATCAATGGATCTTGTTGATCTGATACAGGAAAAAAGGTTTCTCGGCCAGGAGTTTCTCGCCTGGTTATGGTACAAGTCCGAGGAAAGGGGAGGCTATGTCGACCTTCCCGGGATCGGCGACGTCCTTGTTATCTTTGAAAAACACATGCTGTTGGAGTACGGCGAAGGCGAGGCCAGCGAAAAGGTGATCTGCCGGGGCCTGCAGACCGAGCTCAAAGAGGCCCGGGAAGGATTGCGCCTGGCCAAGAAACCGGAACAGGCCCGCCTGCGCCTGGCCCGGGGAGACCATGAGTACGGGGTCACCCTGGCTGCAGCCACCCTGGAATTTCGCAACGTCCGCCTGCCCAAGACGGCGGGAACCGAGGATGGCGGCAAAGATCCGGACAGCCTGGAGGGCCAGATCTTGGAGCGGGTGGCCCTGTTTGAAGAGCTGACCTTTCTGGTCAACAGCCTCTTCGCCCAGTTCATCTCCATCCGTGCCACCAACAGATGGACCGAGGAGCTGGTCCACATCCGCAACTGGATCGCCCCGGATACCAGCCAGGATAAGCAGGAGTATCAGGAGTATCAGGATTAGCTCGAACCAATCCCCCCACCGTTAACACATTTTTTGCACAGAGATAGGATTTCCATGGATTTTGAAATTGTAATCGGGCTGGAAGTGCATGCCCAGATGAACACGAAAAGTAAGATATTTTGCGGCTGTTCAACGGAATTCGGGGCTCCGCCCAACACCCATACCTGCCCGGTCTGCCTGGGGATGCCCGGCTCCCTGCCGGTGTTGAACAGACAGGTGGTGGAGGCGGCCATCAAGCTGGCCCTGGCCACAGACTCCACCATCAACCAGGAGAACATCTTTGCCCGCAAGAATTACTTCTATCCCGACCTGCCCAAGGGCTATCAGATCTCCCAGTTTGAACTGCCCATTGCCGAGCACGGCAAACTGGAGATCGAGGTGGAGGGAACCAAAAAGACCATCGGCATCACCAGGATTCACATGGAGGAAGATGCTGGCAAACTGGTCCATGACGAGCTCGAGCCGGTCAGTCATGTTGATCTGAACCGCACCGGCACCCCCCTGCTGGAGATCGTCAGTGAACCGGATCTCCGCTCCCCGGCCGAGGCCACCGCCTACCTGAAGAAGCTCCACGCCATTGTCCGCTACCTGGATATCTGCGACGGCAACATGCAGGAGGGCAGCTTCCGCTGTGATGCCAACATCTCCCTGCGGCCGGTGGGCCAGGAGGAGTTTGGAATCCGCACCGAGCTCAAGAACATGAACTCCTTTAAAAACGTCCAGCTGGCCATGGAGTACGAGGTCCGGCGGCAGCGGGACGTCCTTCTGGACGGCGGCCGGGTCATCCAGCAGACCCTGCTCTGGAATCCGGACAAGGCCCAGACCGAGACCATGCGCGGCAAGGAGGAGGCCCATGACTATCGCTACTTCCCTGATCCCGACCTGGTACCGGTGGTGGTGGACCAGGACTGGATCAGCACGGTTGCCGCAGGCCTGCCCGAGCTGCCCGACCACCGGCGCAGGCGCTTCTGCGAGGAGCTGGGCCTAAACGATTATGATGCCGAGATCCTCACCAGTTCCCGGGAACTGGCCGACTACTTTGAGCTGGCCCTGGCCGAGTATGGCAATGCCAAGAAGCTGGGCAACTTCATGGGCACCGAGCTGCTCCGTGAGTATGGGGCCGAGGAGATCGAGGCCTGCCCGGTCCGGCCAAGCCAGCTGGCCCGGCTGCTGAAGATGATCGAGGACAACACCATCTCCGGCAAGATCGCCAAGACCGTCTTTGCCGAGATGCTGGACAAGGGCCAGGATCCGGAGGTCATTGTCAAGGAGAAGGGACTGGTCCAGATGAGTGATGAGGGCGAACTCCAGGCCATGGTCCGGGAGATCATTGCCGCAAACCAGGAACAGGCCCAGCAGTTTCGCGACGGCAAGACCAAGGTGATGGGCTTCTTTGTCGGCCAGCTGATGCAGCGCACCAAGGGCAAGGCCAATCCCAAGTTGGCCAACAAGCTGTTTCAGCAAGAGCTGAACACCCCCTAAGCCCTTGGGACAAAGGCCGTGAACAGGGAGCAGTGGCAGCAGAAGGGCCGGGGCCATCGCCAGCGGCTGAGGGACAAGTTCCTGGACCAGGGAATCGAGGCCTTCAGCGATGGAGAACTGGTCGAGCTGCTGCTCAGCTTCGGCACCCCCCGCTCGGACTGCAAGGCAGCGGCCCGGGCAGCCCTGGCCCACTTCGGTTCCCTGCCTGCGGTGCTGGATGCCCCTGGCCATGAGCTCAGAGGGATCAAGGGGATCGGCCCCAAGAACGTCTTTGCCCTCCAGCTCATCCAGGGGGTGGCACGCCGCTACCTCCGCCAGCGCTTGAAAGGCAAACACTATCTCCACTCCTCCCGGGAGGTGGCCGACTACCTGATCCACACCATGCGGGGCCTGGAGCGAGAGGTACTCACCGTGGTCTTTCTGGACAGTGCCCACGGCATTATCGATGCCCGGGTGGTGGCCGAGGGCACGGTGGCGGTCAACACCATCTACCCCAGGGAACTGATCAAAGAGGCGCTGGCCCATAATGCCGCGGCCCTGGTCATCGCCCATAACCACCCTTCAGGCAAACTGATGCCCTCCAGCCAGGATCAGGAGCTGACCCGCTCCCTCTACCTGGCCTGCTCCTTCCTCCACATCAGGCTGCTGGACCACCTGATCATCGGCGCCGGCAAAGAGGTCTACAGTTTTGCCGACCATGGCCGGATGGAGCAGATCCGTGAACAGTGCAGCGGGCTGCTGGCCCAGCTGGGCTGAACAGTTGCTCCGCCCCCTGCTCACCAGACAACCCGCTCCCCAGCCAGTGAACCAGCGATCATGACCGCCATCGGCCCCGGCCTCTACCTCCATGTCCCCTTCTGTCAGAGCAAGTGCAGCTACTGCAGCTTCAGCTCCTTTGTCGGCAGCCCCACAGATATCCGCGACTATTACCAGGCTGTGCTCGGCCAACTGAAGCTGCTCAGCCGCCGTCCCCCCTGGGACCGGCTCCCCTTTGCCACCATCTTCTTTGGCGGCGGCACCCCCTCTATCCTGCCCAGGGAACTGCCGGCAGAGCTCCTGGGCCGCCTGGCCCGGGCCTTCCGGCTGGAGCCCCAGGCCGAGGTCTCCATGGAGATCAACCCGGCCACCATCAGCCCCCGGGAGATGAACTCACTGCGCCGGGCCGGTTTCAACCGCCTCTCCATCGGGGTCCAGTCCCTGGACGATGCCACCCTGGCCCTGATCGGCCGCGGCCACAACCGGGAAGAGGCGCTACGCGCCTTTCAGGCGGCACGCGCGGCAGGCTTCAGCGACCTCAGCCTGGACCTGATCTACGGCCTCCCTGGCCAGGACGCGGCGCAGTGGCGGCAGACCCTGGAAACGGTGCTGGCCCTGGAACCGGATCACCTCTCCCTCTACGAACTCACCTTGGAAGAGGGTACGCCCCTGACCAGGGCCGTGGCACGGGGGGAGCTCCGCCTGCCCGGGGAGGAGGAGGTCCTGGCCATGATGGAACAGACCCGGATCATCCTCGGCTCCAGCCCCCTGGAGCGCTACGAAATCTCCAACTATGCCCGCCCCGGCCACCGGTGCCGTCACAACCTCAACTACTGGCATAACGGCAGCTACCTGGGCCTGGGACCGGCTGCGGTGAGCGGCCATGGGGGCAGGCGCTGGACCGGAATAAAGCAGCTCAGCCGCTTCTGCCGAGCCGTGGCCGCCGGCACCCCGGCCTGGGGGGACCAGGAGACCCTGGACCAGGAGAGCTACTTTCGCGAATCCGTGGTCATCGGCCTGCGCCTGATCCGGGGGGTGGACCTGGAGGCCCTTCACCGCCGCTTCGGCATCGATGGACTCAGCTACTACGGCCAGACCCTCAGCCGGCTGGTGGAGCTGCAGCTGGTGGAGCTCAAGGGCTCCCGGCTGCGCCTGAGCGCCAAGGGCAAGCCCCTGGCCAACCAGGTGATGGCGGAGTTGGTCTGATCGAGCTGCTCCGCTTCAGCCCCAAGCCCACCCTCGGCGACAGCACGGGGGCTGTCCCACCAGCCGTCCCACAGACTCAGCCTGAGCAGGACAGCAGTTCTTTTACCCTGGAACCCAGCAAGAAAAATGGCAGGCAACTGGACTTTTCCTGGAAAACCCTTGGCCCTGGCAGTAGAGACTGTAGCTGGAGGGTATACACTTTCTGCCAGACAACATGAACAGCGATTGAGGAGGCAGCTATGCGATGTGACTGTACGGTACTCTGTGAAAATTCAGTGACCACCGCCCTGGGCCTGATCGGCGAACACGGCTGGGCCGTCCATGTGGCCACCGACGACCACCAGATCCTCTTTGACACCGGCCAGGGCCTGGGTCTGCTCCACAACAGCGAGCGCTTGGGCGTTCACCTGGACCAGCTGGACGGAATCGTCATCAGTCATGGCCACTATGACCACACCAGCGGCCTGCCCGATGCCCTCCGCCGCACCGGCCCCACGGATGTCTTTCTCCATCCCGATGGCTTCAGCAGCCGCTACTGGCTCAAGGACGAGGAGTGCCGGGAGATCGGCATCCACTTTCGCCGGGAATACCTGGAGTCCCTGGGTGCCCGTTTCCTCCCCATCAGGGAGCTGACCGAGATCTTCCCCAGGATCTTCCTCAGCGGTGAAATTCCCAGGATCTCCACCTTTGAGCCGCCTGATCCCCATATGAAATGCCCGGCCGGTGAAGGGAGATGGGTCCAGGACCAGCTCCGGGACGACCAGTCCCTGGTGGTCCGCTCGGATCAGGGCCTGGTGGTCATCCTGGGCTGTGCCCATGCCGGTCTGATCAACATCCTCAACCACGTCAGCGCCCGGTTCCCCGGCGAACCCATCCATGCCCTCTTTGGCGGCACCCACCTGGGCTTTGCCGGCAGCGACCAGTTTCAGGCCACGGTGGAGGCCCTGGAGGCCTTTGAGATCCCCCATATCGGCGCCTCCCACTGTACCGGCCTGGACAACAGCGCCAGGTTGCACCACCACTTCAAGGAACGCTTTTTCTTTGCCGCAGCAGGGACCAAGCTGAGCTACTGAGCCTGGTTAATGAATAGCCATTCATGGCCCATTCGTTGGTTTTTCCAGGAAAAATTGACTTTCTGATACCAGGGACTTGCCTTTGGTTGCCTGGCGGAGTAAAAAAAGGGGCGGTGTCTGCAGCTGGCCGGAGCCATAACTCCCGGCGCCACAGCCGCCTCAGCAACACGATCTAAAAGGGGGGTATACCTTTTTGAATATACCGATTGCCGGCCAATCGGTTCCACTCTATTCAACCCATAAGGAGTAGTATCATGGCAGAGTTTGTATATCAGGATCCCTTTGCCCAGGGAAAAGATGAAACCAAGTATCGCTTACTTGAAGGTTCTGAACAGTACGTCTCCGTAGAAGAGTTCAATGGTGAAAAGATCCTCAAGGTCGCACCGGAAGCCATCAAGGTGATCGCCAACCAGGCCATGCGCGAGGTCTCCTTTCTCCTGCGCCCTGCCCACAACGAGAGCGTTGCCAAGATCTTCAGCGATCCCGAGGCCTCGGCCAACGACAAGGAAGTGGCCCTGGCGATGTTGCGCAACGCCGAGGTGGCCTCGGAGTTCGTGCTGCCGGTCTGTCAGGACACCGGCACCGCCTGTGTGGTTGCCAAGAAGGGCCAGAAGGTCTGGACCGGCTGCGACGATGCCGAGCAGATCTCTGCCGGGGTCTTCACCACCTATACCGAAGAGAACCTGCGCTACTCCCAGAATGCCCCCCTCAACATGTATGATGAGGTCAACACCAAGACCAACCTGCCTGCCCAGATCGACATCTACGCCACTGGCGGGGACGACTACAAGTTCCTCTTCCTGGCCAAGGGCGGCGGCAGCGCCAACAAGACCTACCTCTACCAGGAGACCAAGGCCCTGCTCAACCCCGGCACCCTGAAAAAGTTCCTGGTGGAGAAGATGAAGACCCTGGGAACCGCCGCCTGTCCACCCTATCACATCGCCTTTGTCATCGGCGGCACCAGCGCAGAGAGCAACCTGAAGACCGTCAAACTGGCCTCTGCCAAGTATCTGGACAAGCTGCCCACCAGCGGCAACGAGCTGGGCCAGGCCTTCCGGGACGTGGAGCTCGAGGCTGAGCTGCTCGAAGAGGCCCAGAAGCTGGGCCTGGGCGCCCAGTTCGGCGGCAAGTACTTTGCCCACGATATCCGGGTGGTCCGGATGTCCCGTCACGGCGCCTCCTGTCCGGTGGGCATGGGGGTCTCCTGTTCTGCAGACCGGAACATCAAGGCCAAGATCAACCAGGACGGCCTCTGGATCGAGCAGATGGACAGCGATCCCGGCCGGCTGATCCCGGCAGAGTATCGTGACCGCAGCGACGCCCAGGTGGTCAAGGTCGACCTCAACCAACCCATGGACAAGGTCCTGGCCGAGCTCACCAAGCACCCGGTCTCCACCCCGCTCTCCCTGAGCGGAACCATCATCGTTGGCCGGGATATTGCCCATGCCAAGTGGAAGGAGCTGCTGGACAGCGGTGAGCCGCTGCCCGAGTACCTCAAGCATCACCCGGTCTACTACGCCGGTCCGGCCAAGACCCCGCCAGGCAAGCCTTCGGGCTCCTTTGGCCCGACCACGGCCGGCAGGATGGACTCCTACGTGGATCTGCTCCAGGGTAAGGGCGGAGCCATGGTGATGATCGCCAAGGGCAACCGCTCCCAGCAGGTCACCGATGCCTGTAAGAAGCATGGCGGCTTCTACCTGGGCTCCATCGGCGGTCCTGCAGCCCTGCTGGCTGAGGAGAACATCAAGAAGGTCGAGTGCCTCGATTACCCGGAACTGGGTATGGAAGCGGTCTGGAAGATCGAAGTAGTCGACTTCCCGGCCTTTATCCTGGTCGACGACAAGGGTAATGACTTCTTTGACGGTTTGTTATAACATATCATCAGGAGGGCGAAGCAGGGAGATGGGCCTGGCCTGGCATCCCCTCGACGCCCTCTGATTCAGATCAATTCAATCGGCCCCGGTAGCGCACGCTAGCGGGGCCTTTTCACCGGTACCCCTATGGAAGACCTGAGAACTTCAGAAACCTGGCGGATCTTTCGGATCCAGTCGGAGCTCATTGACGGCATTGAAACCCTCAACGATATCGGTCCGGCGGCCTCGGTCTTCGGCGGCGCCCGTTTCCAGGAAGATTCCCCCTACTACCAGGCCGCCCTCAAGACCGCTGCCCTGCTCACCGCCCAGCAGCTGACCGTCATCACCGGCGGCGGACCGGGGATCATGGAGGCCGCCAACCGCGGCTGCATTGAGGCCGGCGGCACCTCGGTGGGGCTCAACATCGTCCTACCCCATGAACAGGCGCCCAACCCCTATCAGAACGTCAGCATTACCTTCCGCTACTTTTTTGTGCGCAAGCTGATGTTTGTCCGCCATGCCATGGCCTATGTCATCTTCCCCGGCGGCTTCGGCACCATGGACGAGTTTTTTGAATCCCTGACCCTGATCCAGACCAACAAGATCAGAAAGTTCCCGGTCATTCTCTTTGGCAGCAGCTACTGGCAGGGCCTGCTCGACTGGGTCCAAAAGGAGATGGTCCTCCAGGGCTGCATCGCCCCCGAAGACCTCAACCTCTTTAAGGTGGTGGATAGCCCGGAAAATGCCGCAGCCCTGGTCACGGACTATCTCCAACAAAATCGTGACGCCCGACAGAGCCGGCGGGCCACGGACGAGTGAGCCGATGAACCCTGCGCTGCAGTTCATCTTCTCCCGACGCAGTATCCGCTCCTTCACCGAGCAGGCGGTCAGCGACGAACTGGTGGAAGACCTCCTCCAGGCTGCCATGGCCGCGCCCTCGGCCAAGAAGAAGGATCCCTGGCACTTCCTGGTCATTCGCGATCGGCAGAGACTTCGCGCCATGGCCAGGATCCAGCCCTATGGCCGGATGCTGCGGCAGGCGCCGCTGGGAATCCTGGTCTGCGGGGATATTGAGCTGGCCCTGGATCAGGAGCTCTCCTTCATGCTCCAGGACCTCAGCGCGGCCATGGAGAACCTGCTTTTGGCTGCCAATGTCCTGGGACTGGGCGCCTGCTGGGTCGGCGTGCACCCGCGAAAAGAACGGATGAGCGGTCTGGCCGAACTCTTCGGTCTGCCTGAGCGGATCATCCCGGTTGCCGCAGTTGCCCTGGGCTGGCCGGCCAAGACGGCTGAAGCGCGAACCCGCTACAACCCTGCCCGGGTCCACCGGGAAGAGTGGACCGAGACCTCAGCAGGAGGCAGCTGATGACCTCCCCAACCCCTGACCAGGTGTGAACTATGCCATCGGAAAAAAGAAAATTTTCTCGCATCCATCTCAACTTTTCTCTGACCCTGACCCTGGCCGATGGTTCGGCCTACCTGATCGATACCCTGGATGATATCGCCATCGGCGGCTGCCTGATCCCGGCACAAGCGGAGTATGCCCGGCAGGGGCCCTGCCATATCACCATCCCGCTGGGTGACAGCCCCGAGGCCCAGCCCAGGATCGAGGTAGAGGGTGAGATTATCCGGGTGACGCCTGAGCAGGTGGCGATTTGCTTCAACCAGATCGAGCCGGAGAGCCTGGTCCATCTCCAGAACCTGATTCGCTACAATGCCCCGGATCCGGATAAGATCGAGGAAGAGATCAACCAGCACCCGGGGCTCCTCTGATCCTCTGTGCCGGAGCCAGGCCCTGGCTATCAAACAAGAACGCCGCCTGAAAAACAATCAATACCAACCGCTCCAAGCCGCCCTGCACCGACCGCCACAGCTGAAATCAGGGCAGAACAGTTTTTCCCCATGACGCCACTCTCCCAATGTGGTATCCTCTGCGGCCGTGCACGCTGTCGCCTCATGATCGACGGTCACAAACTCGACCGGTGCCGGACCGAAGCCCAAACGCTGCTGCCCGGAGCGATAGCCACGCCCCATTCACGCCCCCGCCGGCAAAGCCAACCAGCGGTTCAGCCCGCCAAATCCCGGTCAGCAACCGGACAGATCTTCGCTTCCCATGATACACATGCCCCGCAACACGGCTCTCCCCTATGTACTTCTGACAGCCATCATCCTGCTCTATACGGTACTGATCGTACCGATGATTCCCCAGATCGGGATCTCCTTTGATGAACAGACCGACCTCACCATTGCCCAGAGCTACGATGCCGCCCCCCAGGGCTGGCTCAGGGGCAGCGATCTCGATGCCACCAACGTCCGCCTGCCCATGTATAGCTCCTGGCTGCTGTTCAATCTCAGCGACAACCCCCTCCATGCAGCCCGCCTGGTCGGTTGCCTCCTGGGTATCCTCACCCTGGTCGCGGTTTTTCTCTACTGCCGCCGGGAGTTCAGCATACAGACCGGCCTGATTGCCTGCCTGATCATGGCCATCAGCCCCTACTTCCTCTCCTTTTCCAGGGTGGCCTTTACCGAGGGCGACATCTTCATCACCTGCCTGGCCAGCTGGCTGCTCTACCTGGTGACGGCCTTGAAAAGGGAGCAGACCCTGAAGTGGGTCCTGGCCTGCGGCCTCTGCCTGGGCCTGGTGCTCTCGGCCAAGGCCTCGGGAGCAGCCCTGGTGGTAGCCGCCACCTTAAGCCTGCTGCTGCCCACGGCAGGCAGGCTGCCCCTCCCTCCTGCCCCTGTGGCGAAATTCGGCCTGGGAAGAACCGTGCTCTGCCTGGGGCTGTTGAGCCTGGGACTGCTGGTGGTGGCCGGGGGCTACTATCTGGCTGGCCCGGCAGACCTTGAGGAGCTCCCCGCTGCCTATCAAGGCCTGAGCAAGGCCGCGGTACTCGGCCATTACCTCTGCGCCCTGGGCCTCTGGCTGCTGGTGCTGCTTCTGCTTGGCCTCAAACGCAAACACAGGGCCGGCTACCTCGGCTCTCCCCTGCTGGTCCTGGCCCTGGCCGCGGTCACCTTCCTGGTCCTGCCGCCGGTCCATATCACCAATCCGACCATCCTCACCAGCCTGGCGGCGATCTTCACCTCCAGCAACGATGCCTTCAGCTGGGCCTTTGCCGGAGAGGCGGCCGTGCTCCACTTCCTGGTGCTGCTCCTCAAGTCCGGCCTGATCATGGGTATCGGCCTCTGCCTGGGGATCGTGGCAGCCCTCTGCCAATGGCAGCGGCGTCCAGCCCTGCGGACCCCGCTGATCTTCTTTCTGCTCTACCTGGCCTTCCTGATCCTGAAGATGGTCCATGCCCAGACCTACTTCATGATGCCCCTCTTCCCCGTTGCCGCCATCCTCCTGGCCGACCTGGTGCAGAACCTCCTGGGCCGCTACCGACGGACAGCCTGGATCCTGATCGCTGCCGCCCTGGTCACCACCACCATCGACCTGGTCCGCACCTACCCCTACACCCACCTCAACGGCTATCAGTGGCTGGGAGCACGCTACCTGGGAGGTCGTTCCACCATCGGCTACCGCAGTGTTGCCCAGACCCCGTCCGACGGCCTGGAACAGGCCTGCCGATGGATGCGGGAGAATATCCCTCCAGGAGAACGGATCCTCCACTTCACCCATGCCGACCATATCCTCCGGCCTCGGATGGAACACCGTGGCTTGATCAACCTCAACGGCTTTCACCCCGCTTACACCATGGAGGAGGTCAACTACCTGATGATCCATATCAATGGTACCATCAACGATGGCCGGGGCAGGGACAACCCGGAAGGTTCCATCTACCGCTACTACTATGATCCGGAAAAGCTGGAGCAGGAGTTCGTCAAGATCTACAGCCTCAAACGCCCTTTCAACATCGAGGTGGTCTCGGTCTGGTACCGTAAACACCCCTATCCTCTGGGCAGATCCGGCAAGATCATCGGCCCGGCAGCAGAGGGAGCAGCGCAGCGTCGCCACCCGGTGGTACCCTGAGCCCTTCGGAGCTGTCTATCGGGACTGTCTCTCTGCCCTTTTTTGCTGAACAAGAGGGCAATCATGGTATATTCGCGTTTTTTCTCCAGGTACAGAGCCGCTCTGCCTCCTGAAGCCGCTCAAACGCACCACCAGAACCTGGACCAACACCAGCCCCCGCACCATGGCCTGGACAGGAAGAGGCTGGAAGCGGCCATCTTCGCCAACGGCTCCCGGGAAAAGCCCCCTCTACCAAACCACTGTTGACCAAGGAGTAGCATGAATCTCTCTACCCTGTCCCGGCCCCGGAAGCAGCAACACAGCCGCAATAAAACGCTGCCTGTGGCCAGGCTCTCTCTCTACGATCCAGGCCCTCATCCTCCTGACCGTGATCCCCTGCGGAAGCGCCCAGGCAGCCGGTTTTTCCAACTTTACCCAGGGGGCAGGCCCCATGGGGGTAGCTAACGCCTCTGTGGCCCACGCCGAAGGCCTCTCCTCCCTCTTCTACAACCCGGCCCTGCAGCTGGAATTCAACGGCTTCAACCTGGACCTGGGCCTGACCCTGGTATCCCCGGAGAAAGAACTGGACTCCACACGCACCGGGCAGAGTTATGAGTCGGAGCACAACATCTGTACCCCGATGCACCTCAGTGCCAGCTACCGCCTCTCAGAGCGCAGCTCCCTGGCCCTGGGGGTCAACAACAGCTTTGGCCTGCGAAGCGAGTTTCCCGAAGATACCATCTTTCGCTACCTCACCACCTCCTCGGAGCTGACCACCTGGGACATCAACCCCTCCTTGGCCATGCAACTCCATGAACGCCTGGCCGTGGCTGTCGGCATCAGGGCCGTACGCTCCGAAGCCACCCTGGAGCAGATGATCCCGCTCCAGGCCTTTGCCCAGGCCGACGGCCGCCAACGCTTCAAGGGTGACGCCACCGGCTATGGTTGGAATATCGGCGCCACTCTCAACCCGGTCGAGCAGTGGACCATCGGCGCCTCCTACCGCAGCCAGGTGGAGCTCGACCTGGACGGCGACCTCCACTATGACCTGCCAAAAACCGCACCGACCATGCTCTCCTCGCTCTTCCCTGCCACCTCGGCGGCTGCAGAGCTGACCCTGCCCGCTCAATTCTTTGTCGGCATCGCCTATGCACCCAGCCCCCAATGGGTGGTAGAGGCGGCCCTGCGCTATGAACACTACTCCAGCTATGAGCGCCTGAGCGTCACCACGGCCCTGCCCGTGGCCGGGAAACGGCAGACCTTCATCCCCAAGAACTGGGATGATGTCTGGGGCTACATGCTAGGCGGCAGTTATCAGAACGCTGCCGGCTACCGCTTCTCTCTGGGCTACCTCTATGAGGAGAATCCGGTGCCTGATGCCACCTTTGAGCCCGGCACCAGTGGTATGGACAAACAGACCCTCACCGTTGGTATCGGCAAACAGTTAGGCAGGCTCAGCTATCGCCTCAGCTATGCCTATGATTTTTATCAGGATCGGGAGATCGACAATGACGGTCCGGCAGCCGTGCTCAACGGCAGCCACAGCCAGGACAACCATTCCCTGGCCATGACCCTCTCCTGGCAGCTCTAACTCGTCCCCCTCAAGGCTTCTTGCTGACGCGAGATTCCTCAATAACGGGCAGCCAGCTCCCCAGCCGGCTGCTCCCAAACCGCTCCCTCTCTTCAGGCCCAGCCCATGGCATGCGTATCGACTCAGATTGACCAGCCACAAGGCCGGGGCCAGGCGGGCCAGGAGGCCCCAAGCGGCCTGCTGCCTGCCCCCATGGCCAAACAGGTCTCCAGCCTCAACACCGCCTGGCTGATCGTCTGTCTGCGCCGGCACCATCCGGAGCTGGACCTGGATGAACTCCTTTCCCTGGTCCAACAAGGCGAGCCCTTTAGCCTCAAGAACCTGGAGAACGGCCGACTCGAACCACTCAGCCTCCACCATCTGGAGTCTGCAGACTACTGGTTTTCCAACCGGCTGATGATGGCCCTCTATACTGCCATAGAGGAGCTGCTTCCTGATCCGGGTTTTGCCTACCTCTGCGGCAGCAGCTTTTACCAGAGTCAATCCTGCCTAAAAACCGCCATCGGCGTCCCCCTGATCGGTCCCTACCGGCTGACAGAACGGCTTGTCCGGGAAAACGACAAGTACAACCGGACCAAGGAGGCACTCATCCGGAGCATGAAAAGGGGGCATATCGTCATCCGCCTGATCCACAGGCCGGACATCATCATGAAGGAGTTCGGCATGGAATGGCACCGGGGAGTGTTTGAATCCTATGCCCGGCTGGCCGGGGTAAGCCGTATTCAGAGCAAGCTCAGCTGCATCGAGGCCGGTCCCCGGGAGTATGGTGAACCGGGCCAGGCCATCTATGACTTTGAACTGACCTTCCAGGACCCCGGATTTCGCCAACGCATCTGGACCAGGCTGCTCTCTGCCGTACCCACGGTGGCTGCATTGATCCGCAACACCGAGCTGATCCAGGCCGAACATAACCGGGAGATCCTCAGCCGGGAGCGGATCATCAGGGAAAAATCCGAGCACCTGGTCAACATCCAGAAACGACTGATGGACGCTGAGCGCCAGAATATCGAGCAACGCTTACGCAATCTCTCTACCGAACTGGTCACCACCGAAGAACGGGAGCGCAGGGCCCTGGCCGAGGACCTCCACGACTCGGTCAGCCAGCTGCTGGCCCTTGGTCTCTCGGGCCTGAGAAGGCATAACCGCAAGACCCCCGGCCAGGAGGACCTCCTGGAGGTTGAGCACCACCTGCAGACCGCCCTGGAGGAGACCCGCTCCCTCACCTTTCAGATCAGTCCCCCGGTGCTCTATGACTTTGGTCTGGAGGCGGCCCTGGAATGGCTGGTAAAAGACACCTCGACCCGCCATAACCTGGAGATGGATTTTCTCAACCTGCTGGACGAGCCCCTCAAGCTCAACGAACACCAGCGCGTCACCCTCTACCGCTCGGTACGGGAGGGGGTGATTAACTGTATCAAACATGCCCGGGCCGGCTACGCCTCGGTGGTCCTCACCCGGGAGAAGGAGCGCCATCGGATCGAGATCGAGGATAATGGCAGCGGCTTTGATATCAAGACCATGAAGAGGGGCTTCGGCCTCTCCACCCTTGGCGATCGACTGGAGAATATCGGGGCAAGCATGGAGATCAGCTCCACCCCCGGAGAGGGGACCCGACTGGATATCACCCTTCCCCGCAATGGCTCCTGCTGCCGGCTCCCGGAGATCTCCGCCTCCCGCGACGAGCGGGTCCATCCACCCAGCCCACCGGCACAGCGCCCATGAACCGCTGCCCCCCTTAGCCGGCTTTTTTTTAAGCAAAAGCGTGCAGCTTGACCATGAACTCTCCCCTGGTTCATGCTATGCTCATCGGAAAGGCCTTCCCATCCATGATCAGTCCAGGAGACACCATGCACCTCTCTCACCGACTCTTCCTCTTTTGCGCGGTCCCCCTCCTGCTTGCCGCCTGCGGTGGCGAGCCGCCTCCCTTTGAGGCCCGCTATCTCTCCGCCAACCAGGTCCAGGTCAGTTACCAGGGCAAGAACTACCTGCTCAACCGTCTCCAGCAACCCAGGACCGACCTCCCCTTTGAATACAGCTTTGAGGCGGACGGCGACCTGGACCTGGAGATCAACGGCCGGCAGTATGAGGTGGACAGCCCCTATGACCGGGACCGGAAGAAAAAAAAGGTGAAGAGGCGGACCAAGAAAAAGAAAACCAGCAGCAAAACAACATCTAAGAAGTAGCAGCTCCAGCCCGGCCAGCGGCCCCGTCCCATGGTGCGGGGACAGCCAACCTGTTGGTCGGCTCGGCCGCGCTTACAGCTCCTGCTCGATAAAGTGCTGGATGTTGGCGGAGAGGGAGAGGGCGGCGGCCAGCTGATCCAGCCACTGCCGCTCCGCAGGGGTGTCCACCACGATGGTGGAGGCGGCCAGACTGTACATGGCCTGGGCAACCTGGGGTTCATCGACCCCGGCCACCAACTCGTCGATGGTTCTGGGGTGATGCAGCTGGGCCAGGAGAAAGAGCTTCTCTTCCTGATCAAGCCCCTGTTGCTGGAGTTGGGCCAGGATCCGCTGTTCCTCTCCACTGTCCATGCTCCCGTCGGCATGGGCGGCCGCCACCATGGTCTGGATCAGCCTGAGCGCCAACTCCTGCTCAGCGCCTCCGCTCTCCTCTTCTGCCGGGCTCAGTGGACGCCCTGCCGTCCCTGCAGCCGGATCCGAAGCAGCCTGCACAGGGGAGGAGCGAGGAATAGGGGGCGGCACAGCAGCACCAACAGGCGGGCCGGCCGAGAAGGAGTTGCTCCCCGGGGGAGGCGCAGGAGTGTGGCCGACGGCTGGAGGCGACTTCTTCCTGAGGATCTCATAGGCGCCAACGCCCAGCCCGATGGCCGTGATCAGGCCCTTGCCCGAGGCAAGTCCACCCAGGACCCCTCCCATAAGATCATCACTTCGTTTATGTTTCTTTTTTTTCTTCTTCTTGCCGCTGCTGCCCTGCACCGCTCCAGCCAACACCTTGCGCAGTAATTTTTCCGCATCCATCATCCAAGCTCCTCCCTGTTCCTTCCAATTATCCGGCACCCCAGGTGCACCCTTTAAGCACTTCTCTTAACAGGCAGACAATAATGACACAGCCCTGGTCAGGCAAGAAATTGCGCATTTTTCTCCGCTCAAGAACCACTTTTCTCCAGCTGGCCAGCGTAAAAAATCCAGCCCCTGTTATCAGGGCCCCTGCCAGGGGCAGGTGGTTGAGCAATTCCCCTTGCAACAGGTTCCACGGCTACTGTTAGCGAAGAGGCCCTCTCTGAAAAAAGGGACCATCAAACATTGTAATGCATCATCACGATCTCTGAATCCTCAAGCACCGACAGGCTATGTTGCTGGAGTGCCTTGAAGCGAATGGCATCACCTGAATTCAATTCATGGACCTCTTCACCAACGGTAACCAGAACGTTTCCCTGTAACACCAAAAAGACCTCTCTGGTGTGTTCATGGAGTTTTGGATCTGATTCGACCTCTGCACCGGCGCTCACCTGAAAATGAAACAGTTCGAGATCCTTGAAGGAGAGCATACGGCCCTTGACCTTTCCGCGTTTCATGGATCTGGAGACCACCTTCTCGCAACTGGAACCTTCGGCGATCTTAATCAATTCGCTGGAGGAGAGCTTAAAATACTCTGCGAGTGCTCCAACCGTACTCATTGTAGGGTTCCCCTCCCCACTCTCAACTTTAACCACTGTGGCTCGCGTCAGGCCAGTTGCCCGGGCAACATCTTCGGCCGAGACCCCCTTCTTGATGCGTAATGTTCGTAATATCGAAAAATCGAGTTTGCTCATCTATCGCCCTTACTCTTGATATTATATTTTACATTTGTATAATACAATACAGATTAACAGTACAGGATCAGCGTACCACGCAACGTAAGAATCGACAATCACGAGACGAGGACCACCGTGCAAAAGACTGAAATAGTAACAATTTTGTCCGCTTGCTCAGCGACGATGCTGGCCGTTTCCACGGTGTTTATGAATCAGTCAATTTTCCTGGAGCTCTCACGATATTTCGAGGTCAACATCGCCCTGGCACGGATCTCGTTTAGTACCGTTTCTCTGAGTTACTCAATAACCTTTCTTCTTGCAGGGCCCTTGATGAACAGGGGAAACCTGGCCAAAATTTCTTTTTGGGGTGCGGCGATGCTGGCCATAACGCTGATCACAACCTCCTTTGCAGCGAGCTTTAACGGTCTGTTGGCTGGTATGACAGCTATAGGTTTTTGTGCGGCGCTGATTCCTGCTGCAATGTTTCCATACATCTCAAGGCTTGCACCCCACCCCCATAGGGGTTTTTATGTTGGCACAATCGTCGCAGCTGCAACCTTAGGGGTGATATTTGGCAGAGTATTATCAGGCATTTTGACGTCCGTCATCGGCTGGCAGTGGAGCTACAGGACCCTTGCCGTGATGGTCCTGATAACCTCGACAATGACCCTGCTTTCACTTCCCTCTCCCCAGGAACCAAAGGAGGGGAAAACTCTTAGCCTTGCGGATGATTACAAAAAATCATATCAACTGTTGTTGAGGATGAGAACTCTTGGCTTGATGCTGGTCGGAGGCACACTCTTTTTTAGCTTCATGGGCATTGTTACCTTCCTCAGCTACCGACTCAACAACCCTCCGTTCAACTTCAGCTCCAGAGAGATTGGCTGGATCAGCTTTGCCGGCATCACAGCACTTGTTGCCCCATTTTCAGGAAAGTTGGCCAACAGGGTCAGCATTGGCAAGATCATCCTTTGGGGACTATCTGCCGCTCTCATCTCCTGCTGTATGGTGGGGATATCATCAACTCTCCCCGGGATAAGCCTTGGCCTGCTGATCCTGTTTCTCTCGGTCTATCTCTGTCAGCCCTTGGTCTTCATCCTGGTTGGAGACAGCGTCTCGCCTGAGCTTTTAGGGAGCGCCTCATCTCTCTATATCTTCTTCTGCATTGGCGGGGGAAGCTTAGCCTCAATGGTATTAGGACCGGTCTGGGGCGCCTATGGATGGCATGGGGTCGTAAGTGTTTGCCTGCTGTCGTTGTTCACCAGCCTGCTCCTCATCTCCCTTCTGAAAACCGGACAGCAGCAGCCAGCAAATCGTTCCGATTCTATCTGATCACCAACAGAGGGCCTCTTCCATAGTTAGAGGGCCTCTTCCATAGTTTGCCTGTTTGACCGACTCAAGAAAGTCCGTCTTGATCACTGGAGTTACTCTAAATATCCCGGAAGCTACAGCCAGCTCCCCCTAATTGCTGGCCGCCAGGGCTGCAGGTTCCCTGTAGTCGCCCACCGTAAAGCTGCGCCCTGCCCGCTGATTAAAGGCCTCCAGCTCAGCCGCCTTTTCCTTGCTCTGCAGGGAGGTGGTCTGCGCCCAGCTATCAGCCACCTCTTCGGCGTAAAAGATCTGTAAGAGGATCGCATCCCCAAAAACGGCCCCATAACTCTTGAGCAGCAGGGTGTGGTTCTTTTTCCTGACTGCAGAGATCCCGGTGCTGAATCGGACCCCGGCCAGGCTCTCCGTGCCGCTGGCGTAGCAGTTGGGTTGCTGAGAGTAGTCCGGGGTGTTCATATACCAGTTGAGCTCCCGCAGCCGCTCGACCCGGATCACCAGAACGCTTTTCTTATCCTCACTGACAAAGGCGTAGAGATCCTGCTCTACATGGGTCGATCTCCTGAGATTACTGCCCAGGGCAAGCTCCCTGTTGTTTTCCTTCTGCTGATAGTGGAGGGTCTCCTCCACCTCAACCATGATTCTGGGAAACTTTGAGGAGTAGAAGGTATTGTCGACAACCCCCTTTGGGGCATCAAGATTGAACCCTGCACACCCGGCCAGGAGGACGACCATTACGAAAAGTACCAGCTGAACGAACCGCATATTGCTCTCCCTCTTGATTCTGAATAGATCTTCCCTTGCAGGCCAAACCACTCCAGCCCCCTGCTGTTGACATCTGGATCGATGGTAGCACAAAAGCTCTCCACCCCCAAAGCAATCAAGCGAGCTGCTGATCTTTTTGGGTCTATCCGAATCTCCCAACGCCCTGAGCCCGAATCGAGCACCCAAGGGAGCTGCGATATTGTTGTCGTGAGAATGGGCCCAAGACAGGGGCCTGCTCCACCGAGCAGCCTGTCAAGGCCAAGAGGAAAAAGACCAATATTTCACACCTCTAAAATGACACTTTTATTTATTGGCTCTTGCAAAAAATTAGCACTATAATAGATACATCTCTACCGGTATACGCAGCCGGCAGCTCTCTTTCACTTCACTGAGGTCCACTTCTACAGGTGCTCCGAGCACCGGGGGGAATCATGAGACAGCAGGCTGAAGCCAACATCTGCTCGGAAAAAGACTTTGCCGCCCTGACCCAAGATCGTCAATGGCGGCAGGTCAACCGCACCATGCGCCTCAACAACAATCAGCCCGAGGCCCTGATTGAAACGCTCCATGCCGTCCAGGACACCTTCGGCTTTCTTGACCACCAGGCCATGGCCTATGTGGCCCATGTCCTCCGGGTCCCCTTGAGCCGGGTCTATGCGGTGGCCACCTTTTACCACTACTTCTCGCTCAAGCCGCCCGGCGAACACAGCTGTGTGGTCTGCATGGGTACGGCCTGCTATATCGGTGGTTCCTCTGCCCTGCTCGACCAAATCCAACAATCCGCTGCCATCGGTCCCGGCGAGACCAGCAAAGACGGCAAGGTCTCACTGGTGGTTGCCCGTTGCCTGGGCTCCTGCGGGCTGGCGCCGGCGGCGGTCTTTGACGGCCGGGTTGCCGGTAAACTCAACCCAGCGCTGATGGAAGAACAGCTAGAGAGGTGGCTCAGCCATGACCCTGAAGCATAAAGACCTCCAACAGATAGCGGCTGCGGAAGAGCAGCGCCAACAGGGCTTTCAACACCGCATCCATGTCTGCCAGGCGGCCGGCTGCCTCTCCTGCGGCAGCAGGGAGGTGCAGGAGAGCCTGGAGCAGGTCGTGGCTGATCGGGAGCTGGAGCAGGAGGTCCAGGTGAAGGGGGTCGGCTGCCTGGGGCTCTGTTCTGCCGGGCCCCTGGTCGCCGTCGCCTCGGCAGACAGGCTCTATCAGGGATGTGCGCCAACAGATGCCGGGTCCATAGTCGATGGCCTGACCAGCACCGCAAAGACAGATGCAGACGGTGCAGGCACCCTGCCCTTCTTCAGCAAGCAGCACAAGATCGTGCTGGAGAATTGCGGCAGCATCGATCCGGAACGGATCGAAGAGTACATCGCTGCAGAAGGCTATGCGGCCCTCTATACCGTCCTCCGCGAGATGACCCCGGCCGAGGTGATCGAGGAGATCACCAGGGCCGGCCTGCGCGGTCGGGGCGGGGCAGGCTACCCCACCGGCCTGAAATGGAGCACCGTTGCCAAGGCACTCCGTCAGACCAGGTATGTGATCTGCAACGCCGATGAAGGCGACCCCGGCGCCTTCATGGATCGCAGCGTCTTGGAGAGCGATCCCCACCGGGTGCTGGAGGGAATCGCCATCGCAGCCTATGCCCTTGGTGCAGCCCAAGGCTTCATCTATGTCCGGGCAGAGTATCCCCTGGCCGTGAAACGGCTACGCAAGGCCATCGCCCAGGCCGAACGGCTGGGGATCCTGGGCAAGAATATCTGTAACAGCGGCTTCAGTTTCGATCTTCAGCTACGGCTGGGCGCCGGGGCCTTTGTCTGCGGGGAGGAGACCGCCCTGATTGCCTCCATCGAAGGGCTCCCGGGCAAACCGCGCCCCCGCCCCCCCTATCCGGCGGAAAGCGGGCTCAAGGGCTGCCCGACCCTGATCAACAACGTGGAGACCTTTGCCAACATTGCACCCATCATCCGCCGCGGCAGTGACTGGTTTGCCGCTATCGGTACGGAAAAGAGCAAGGGCACCAAGGTCTTTGCCCTGGCCGGTCGGGTCTGCCGAACCGGCCTGATCGAAGTCCCCATGGGTACCAGCCTGACCGAGATCGTCTTCGAGATCGGCGGCGGCATCCCGGACCAAGGCCGTTTCAAGGCCGTGCAGACCGGCGGGCCGTCGGGCGGCTGCATCCCTGAGCAGTATCTGCATATGGGGGTGGACTATGAGTCCCTGGCCCAGGTCGGCTCGATCATGGGCTCCGGCGGGATGATCGTCATGGATCAAAGCTCCTGCATGGTGGATGTGGCCAGGTTCTTCATGGAATTCTGTATGAGCGAATCATGCGGCAAGTGTGTGCCCTGCCGGGTGGGCACCACCCAGCTCCATGCCCTGCTCAGCAAGATAACCCAGGGGCGGGCCACACCAGGGGATCTCGCCACCATGGAAGAACTCTGCGACCTGGTCAAAAACACCTCACTCTGCGGACTCGGCCAGACCGCAGCCAATCCGGTCCTGAGTACCCTGCGCTATTTCAGAGACGAGTACCGGGCCCATATTGACAACCAACGCTGCCCTGCCCACCATTGCAGCATGGCGACCACCAGGGAGAGGCCATGAACCATTCCCCAGCTTCCCGAAACAGTCAAGAAAACACCCCTCCGCCACGGATCCTCACTCTGCAGATAGACGGCCAGGATCTCAGCGGCCGGGCCGATGAGACCATCCTGGAGATTGCCCGCCAGAACAAGATCCATATCCCGACCCTCTGCCGACTCGACGGCCTGTCCGGTCATGGCGGCTGCCGTTTATGCCTGGTCGAGATCAGCGGCCAGAACAGGCCGGTCCCTGCCTGCCTGACCTATCCCCAGGAGGGGATGGTGATCAGCACCGCCTCCCAGCGCCTGCAGGACTACCGCCGCAAGATCCTGGAACTGCTCTTCTCTGAACGCAATCACGTCTGTGCGGTCTGCGTCTCCAACGGCCACTGTGAACTGCAGGAGCTGGCCGTGGAACTGGGGCTGAGCCATGTCCGTTACGAGTACCTCCACCCTCGCCTGGAGGTGGATGGCTCCCATGCGCGTTTTATCCGGGACCCCAACCGCTGTGTCCTCTGTCTGCGCTGCGTCCGGGTCTGTGCGGAAGTGGAGGGGGCCCATACCTGGGATGTGATGGGCCGGGGCATCTCCTCCCGGGTCATCACCGACCTGAACCAAGCCTGGGGTTCCTCTCAGAGCTGCACCGCCTGCGGCAAATGCGTCCAGGTCTGTCCGACCGGTGCCCTTTCAGAAAAAGGGACATCCGTTGCCGAGATGATCAAACATCGCCACTTTCTCCCCCAGCTGCTGGCCATGCGGACAAACAGGCGGGAGTAACTTGAGGCCACCTTGAAAAGGGAAAGCACGCCCATGAACAAAGCACGTATCGCCACAACCTGGCTGGACGGCTGCTCCGGCTGCCACATGTCCCTGTTGGATATAGATGAACGGCTGGTGGAGCTCGCTGAGCAGATTGAACTGGTCTACAGTCCCCTGGTGGATACCCTCGACTTTCCTGAGGCGGTTGACATCGCCCTGGTGGAAGGTGCGGTGGGCAACGAAGACGACCTCAAGAAACTACAGCTGATTCGCAAACAGAGCCGGCTGCTGGTCGCCCTGGGTGACTGTGCGGTAACGGCCAATGTACCTGCCATGCGCAACGCGTTCAAGCTGGAAGAGGTGCTACGTCATGTCTATACGGCCACGGCCAGCAGCCAGCTGCAGCTGCCGAAAGAGGAGGTGCCGCCTCTGCGGGACCGAGTCCGTCCGCTCCACGCCTATGTGGAGGTTGATCTCTTCCTGCCGGGATGCCCACCGCCCAGCGAGGCCATCTTCTTTTTACTCAGCGAGTTACTGGCAGGCCGCATCCCGGATCTCAGCGCTAAGAGCAGATTCGGCGCTTGAACAGAAAAGCCAACACGGCAAACAACCAACAGCAGGAGCAGCTCTATGGGGCAGCAATTCGTTATTGAGCCGGTCAGCCGGATCGAGGGTCACGGCAAGATTACCATCACCCTGGATGAGCAGGGAAAGGTCGCCGATGCACGCCTCCATGTGACCCAGTTGCGTGGCTTTGAAAAATTCTGTGCCGGCAGACCCTACACCGAGATGGTCGCCCTGGTGGAACGGATCTGCGGCATCTGCCCCATCAGCCACTCCCTGGCCTCGGCCCGGGCCTGTGACACTATCATGGGCATCCGGGTACCAGAGGCCGCTGCAAAACTGCGCCAGCTGCTCAACTGTGGGGAATTTATCCAGTCCCATGCCCTGAGTTTCTTTTATCTCTCCTCACCGGACCTGCTGCTCGGCATGGACTCGGATCCGGACAACCGAAATATCTTCGGGGTATTACAGGAAAACCCCGCCTTTGCCCAGGACGGCATCCGGCTGCGGAAGATCGGCCAACAGGTGATCGAGGGCTTTGCCGGCAAACGTATCCACCCCTCCTGGGTAGTCCCGGGGGGCGTCAACCAACCGCTGAGCCCGGAGCATCGGGACCAGCTGCTCTCCCTCCTCCCCCAAGGCCTGGAGATCATCAAACGCAGCCTGGATTTCTGCAAACAATCCATGGATAGATACCAGGGGGAGATCGCGACCTTTGCCAACTTCCCCAGCTCCTTTTTAGGCCTGGTCGATGAGCAGGGGAAGCTTGCCCATGTGGAGGGGAAGCTCCGTTTCATCGACGGACAGGGAGAGATCGTCGCCGATCAGGTGGATCCCGCACGCTACCAGGAATATATTGGTGAAGCCGTCGAAAAAGACTCCTACCTTAAATCCCCCTACTACAAACCCCTGGGCTACCCGGAGGGTATCTACCGGGTGGGCCCTGCGGCAAGGCTCAACGTCTGTAACGGCATCACCACCCCCCTGGCCCACCAGGAGTGGACCGAGTTTCGTCGACAGGACCAGGGTCCGCTGCTCAGTTCTTTTTACAACCACCAGGCACGGCTGATTGAGATCCTCTACTGCCTGGAAACCCTGGAACGCCTGCTCCGAGATCCGGATATCCTCAGTCCCCGGGTCCGGGCCCTTGGTCAGGCCAACTTCCCAGAGGGTATCGGGGTGGTCGAGGCCCCCCGCGGCACCCTGTTTCATCACTATCAGGTGGACGACAACGGCCTGATGACCTGGGCCAACCTAATTGTGGCCACCGGCAACAACAACCTGGCCATGAACAGGGGCCTGCTCCAGGTAGCCCGCCACTACCTCACAGGCCCCAAACTCACCGACGCGGTAATCAACCGCCTCCAGGCGGTCATCCGCGCCTTTGACCCCTGCCTGAGCTGCTCCACCCACTCCTTACGATCAGATGGTCCCGCAATCCAAGTGCTGGCAAACGATGGCCAGGTCCTGGATTGCGCCTGAAAGGAGCAGAGATGAGCCACGGCTTGAACTCGGGAGCATCTGGCCCTTCTTTGCCGACGCGATCTGCAGACCGAATCTCCTCCCCTTCAGCAGACAACAGGGCAGAGCAGGGCCCACCCCTGCCCCTACGGACCTCGGCTGCCCCCCTGGAAACAGGGCGAGGCGTGTTGAGAGGACCAAGGGTAAACAGCCTGAGACCAGCCATACTGCTCTTGGCGCTGCTTGCTGTCCTGCTGGCGACAGATCACCTGGCATGGACAGCCGAGCCGGTTGACGCCTCCAGAAGAGATGTGCTCATTCTCGCCTCCTACCACCCCGGCCTGCGCTGGGACGATGGCATCAAGAGGGCGGTGACCGAGGCGCTCCAGCCCGTTGACAACAGGTTGGAGCTCCACTTTGAATACATGGATACCAAGCGGATTGCCGACCCTACCTATATCGGGATGCTCCGCGCACTCTACGCCCATAAGTACAGGAACACCTCCTTTGCCGTGATCCTGGCCTCGGATAACTTTGCCCTGAACTTCCTGCTCCAGTATCGCCGGCAGCTGTTCGGCCTGGTTCCGGTGGTCTTCTGCGGGGTCAACTTCTTCCGCGACGAGATGCTAAAGGACCAGCCTCTCGTCACCGGGGCGGTAGAAGAATTTGATGCTGCCAGGACCCTGGAGATCATCCTCAAGCTCCATCCGGGGACCAGGGAGGTCTTTGTCCTCAATGATCCTGATCTGACCGGCAGGGCCTGGGCCGACTCTATTCGCGAACAACTCACCGGCCGCTATCCCCGGCTGAAGATCAGCTATGCCCCAGCCATGACCGAAGAGGCAGCCATGGCGCATGTTCGAAAACTTCCGGATGACACCGTGGTCCTGCTGGGGGTATTCCTCCGGGACGCGGCCGGCCGTTACCTTGCGGCCCCCGACTTTGCCCGCCGCCTATCTGCAGCCAGCCCGGTACCGATCTATGCCCTCCTGGAGCTCTATCTGGGATACGGTGTGGTGGGCGGGGAGCTGATTGACGGCTACTACCAGGGGAAACTTGCCGCCGAGTTGGGCAAACGCATCCTGGCAGGCGAAGATCCTGATACGCTCCCGGTTCTCAGGCAGGGAGTTACCCGGGCCTTCTTTGACTACTCCCAGCTGCAACGCTTCAATATCGACGAGAACGAGCTGCCCACCGGAAGCATCCTCATCAACAAACCAGCCTCCCCCTATGAACGGGATATGGGCAAGATCTTCGCCATAGCCGGCTTTGTGGTTGCCGAGTCTCTGCTGCTCCTCTGGCTGCTGGCCACCCTGACGGCACGAAGAAGTGCCGAGGCAGCCCTACAGAAGAGTCAGGAACGGTTGACCCTGACCCTGGACGCCATCAACGAGGGCGTCTGGGACTGGGATATCCCCAGCGGGACCGCCTTTTTCAGTCCCCGTTACTATACCATGCTGGGTTACCCACCCTATGCCTTCCCCCAGAACTTTGACTCCTGGCTGGGCTTGATTCATCCCGATGACCGGGAGCAAGCCCAACAAACGGTCCGGGAGTACCTGGACGGCAGACGATTCCAGATCGAGATCCGGTTGCGGACCCAATCCGGCGACTGGCGCTGGATCCGTTCCCGGGGCATGGTGGTGGAACATGATGAGTCAGGCAAACCGCTACGTATGGTCGGCACCCACGCCGATATCACCGAACGCAGACAGGCGGGAATTGAACTCAGAGCCAGTGAAGAACGCTACCGTGCCCTGATCGAAACCATGGGAGAGGGGGTGGTCTCCATTGACCTCAACCAGCAGATCTCCTATGCCAACCCCCAGTTCGCCATCATGATCGATATCCCCAGGGAGGAGTTGCTGGGGCGGGAACTGGTCTCCCTGCTCACCGAGGAGAGTCGGACCAGGTTTCGTGCCCAGTTTGCAGAACGCCGCAAGAACGCGTCCCAGCGCTATGAGCTGGAGTGGATTAAAGAAAACGGTGAGTCCCTGGTAAGCATGGTCACCCCAAAACCCCTCTATGACAGAGAGGGGGCCTTTATCGGCAGCTTCGCCGCCATCAACGACATCACCGAGATGAAAGAGGCCCAGCAGGAGCTGGTCCACTATCGGGATCACCTGGAAGAACTGGTCGCCGAACGCACAGCCGAACTGGCCCGGGCCAAGGAGCATGCAGAGGCGGCCAACCAAGCCAAGAGCACCTTTCTGGCCAACATGAGCCATGAGCTGCGCACCCCGCTGAATGTTATCCTGGGCTATACCCAGCTGATGCAGCAGGACCCTGCAACCCCTGAAGACCAGCAGGAGCCCCTGATCACCATCAACCGCAGCGGAGAGCACCTGCTGGCCCTGATCAACGATATCCTGGAAATTTCCCGAATCGAATCCAGTTGCAATCCCCTGGAAGAGGCGGGCTGTGATATCCACGGTCTCTGTCACGATCTGGACGCGATGTTCCGTCCCAGGATCACGGCCAAGGGTGTCCTCTTCCACCTTGAGGGCCTGGAACAGCTGCCCCGCTACCTGGTGGTGGACGGCCATAAACTGCAACAGATTCTGGTCAACCTCATCGACAATGCCGAAAAATTCACCGACCGGGGTTCCATCTCCGTGACCCTCTCCCTCAGCACCAGGCTCCCTGAATCCCGGGTGCTGATCGTAGAGGTCCGCGACACAGGCCCGGGCATTGCTGCAGATGAACAGGATCGGGTCTTCAGCTCCTTTGACCAGACCGAAAGCGGCCGGCACAGCCAGACCGGAACCGGCCTGGGCATGACCATCAGTCGAGAATATGCCCGGATGATGGGCGGTGAGCTCGGCCTCAGCAGTCAGCCTGGTCTCGGCAGCACCTTCCGGCTGGCCATCCCGGTCAAAGAGGCCGAGCAGGGTCCGCTCTCCGTCCCCTCTCCCCAGAAACGGGTCATCGGCCTGGCCGCGGGTCAGCAGGTCCCCCGTATCCTGGTGGTGGAAGACAGGGAGGAAAACCGGACCCTGCTGGTCCATCTCCTGAAAAACGCCGAGTTCTCGGTCCGGGAGGCAGAGGATGGAGCAGAGGCCGTGGAGACCTTTGGCCGCTGGCACCCTGACTTTATCTGGATGGATATCCGGATGCCGAAGATGGACGGCCTGGAGGCGACCAGACTGATCAGGGCCATGACCGCTGAGGGGGGAGATGAGGTCACCATCGTTGCCTTGACCGCCCATGCCTTTAAGGAAGAACGAGGCCCCATTCTGGCCGCCGGTTGTAACGACTTGGTATGCAAACCATTTCGTCATCAGGAAATTTTTGGGATGTTGGCCCACTACCTTGGGGTACGCTATCGCTACGAACCCTTGGGAGAAGGAGTGCAAAGAGAGTATAAGGAAGAGAGGGTGACACCGGCGCAGCTGGCGTCCCTGCCCGCTGAGCTGCGCAGGGAACTCCATGAGGCCGTGCTGCACCTGGATACCCTCCGGATGCGGGAGCTTGTCGAGACGGTCGAGGCCCCCTCTACCCAGGCAGCCCTGAAGGCACAGGTCGAGAGTATGGATTATCAACCATTACTGGAACTGTTGGAAAAGGAGACGAGCAGCGTGCAGGAAGGCGATGATGAACGATAAGAGCTTTGATGCCGGGAAACACCAGATTCTGATCGTGGACGATGTCCCGAGCAATATTAAACTCCTGGCCAAGGTACTCTCTGACCACGGCTATAGGGTGCGCCCGGCCACCAGCGGTCCCCTGGCCTTGCGCTCCGTGGCGGTGGAGCTGCCGGATCTCATCCTGCTCGATATCAAGATGCCGAAGATGGACGGCTACCAGGTCTGTCGCACCCTCAAGGCAGACAAACGTTTTTGCCATATCCCGATCATCTTTATCAGTGCCCTGGGCGAGACCGAGGACAAGCTCAAGGGCTTTGCCGTCGGTGGCCTTGACTATATCTCCAAGCCATTTGAACCGGTCGAAGTTCTGGCCAGGATTGAAAGCCACCTCCGCCTTTACAGCCTCCAGCAGGAGATGACCAGGTTGGTGGCAGAGCGTACCGATCAGCTCTCCCTGGCCAATGCCGAGTTGAGCTCAGAGATCGAGGAGCGAAACCGGGCAGAGGGAGAACTGCGCAGACTGAATCGTTCCCTGCAGATGTTCAGTGAATGCAACCAGGCCCTGGTCCACTCCACGGATGAGTTGCCCTTTATCGAAGGCATCTGCCGCATCATCGTGGAGAGCGGTAACTACAAGACGGCCTGTGTCGCCTTTGCCGAACAGGATCCGGCCCAAACCGTTCGCCCCGTGGCCTATGCCGGTTGCGAACTCGCCTGCCTGAAAAGCGAGATCCATCTTTCCTGGGCGGATCGCCAGGAGGGCAGAAACCCCCTTGGCCGGGCCATCAGGACCGGTAAAACGGTTGTCTATGAGGACCTGAGCAAAGACACGGACCTTGCCTGCTGGTGTCCTGCCGTTGAGCAGCGACGCTGTCGTTCTGTGATCGCCTTTCCCCTGTTCATTGACCGCCAGACCGGGGTCCTCTGCATCGTGGCCCAGCAACCGGCGGCCTTTACCGTTGAAGAGCAGCAGCTGCTCACCCAACTGGCAGCCGATGTCGCCTATGGGCTCAGGGCGCTGCGCGCCGAGAAAGAACGGCGGCAATCCGTCGGAGCCCTGCAGGAAAAAGAGGCCAGGATGGAAAGCATTATCAGGGCATCCCCAACGGGTATTGCCATTGTTGCCAATCGCATCTTTCTGGAGGTCAACACCCGACTCTGCGAAATCCTGGGCTATGCTGAGGAGGAGTTGGTGGGACGGTCGAGCCGCCTGATCTACCTCACGGAAGATGAGCACAGCCGGGTCGGAGACCAGATCCATGCCGAGATCAAAGCAAAGGGCATGGCCAGTCTTGAGAGCCAATTTCGCCGCAGAGACGGCCGTGTTATCGATGTCCTCTTAAACTCAACACTGATCGCCGCTTCGCCTCACCAACAGAGGGACAAGGAGAAACTAGCAGGGAGCACAACCGAAGAAGGTCCGGCCCGGGAATACAACATCACGGTCCTGGATATCAGCGAGCGGAAACGGATGGAGCAGGAGTTACGCGACTCGGAGATACGCTATCGGACCATCTTTGACAATACCGGCACCGCAATGGTCATCTTCGAAGAGGACCTCTCCATCTCCCTGGTCAACGCTGAATTTATCCGGCTCACCGGTTATTCCCGTCAAGAGATAGAGCGAACCATGAGCTGGAGCCAGCTGATCGTCAGGGAATGTCGACAGCAGCTCCGGCTCGGCAAAGCCAACGCGCAGGTGGCGGCTGAAGGAGCAGCCGACAGTTACGAGGCACAGATCCAGAGAAAAGACCATCGCTTGGTGGAGGTGTTTACCACGGTGGTCACCATCCCGGGGAGCAGCCGGCAGGTGGCCTCACTGATCGACATCACCGAACGAAAAAAACTGGAGGCCAGGGTGCTCCAGTCCCAAAAGATGGAAGCCATCGGCAATCTGGCAGGCGGCATTGCCCATGACTTCAATAATATCCTCAACGCCATCATCGGTTACACCGAGATGGCTCTGACCAGCAGCCCCATTGCCCCTGATGTACAACGCTATCTGGGCCAGGTCTACCAGGCAGGGAAACGAGCCGGGGAGTTGGTTAATCAGATCCTCACCTTCTGTCGTCAGAGTGAACAGCAGTTACGACCGATATCCCTGATCCTGATTGCCAAGGAGGTACTCAAGCTCATCCGCTCATCCCTGCCAACCACCATTGAGCTGAGTCGGGATTTTCGAATCAGCCAACCAGACGACACGATTCTCGCCGATGCCACCCAGATGCACCAGGTCCTGATGAATCTCTGCAGCAACGCCGCCCAGGCCATGGCCGGAACAGGGGGCAAGCTGACAATAACCCTGGAGCCGGTCGAGACAGCCGATGCGCCTGTTGCTCAGATTCCAGAACTTGCTCCTGGTCGATATATCAGGATGGAGATCAGGGATACCGGCCAAGGTATTGAACCAACACTGATGGAACGGATCTTTGAACCCTACTTTACCACCAAGGAGACGGGGGAGGGGACGGGTATGGGACTCGCCGTTGTCCTGGGGATCGTTGAAAGGCATAATGGCGCGATCAGCGTGGACAGTGAGCCGGGCAGAGGGAGTGCCTTCCAGGTCTATCTGCCTCGGTTGGAAAAGGATCTCCGCCACAGTGGCAACGCTCTGAAAAGAGAGGTAGCGCCCAGGGGAGACGAACACATCCTGTTGGTGGATGACGAACCAATGCTGGTGACCATGGGGGAAGAGATGCTGGGAACCCTGGGATACACTATCACCGGCACCACCAATAGCCTTGAGGCCCTGGAGTTGTTTCGAAGCAGCCCCGAGGCCTTTGACCTGGTGTTCACCGATATGACCATGCCCAAGCTGACCGGTATTGAGTTGGCCAGGCAGTGTCTCCGGATTCGCCCGGATATCCCGATAATTCTCGTCAGTGGCTACAGTGAGTTGCTCAACGAACAGGTGGCCCGAGAGGCAGGCATCAGTGCCTTTGTGGTTAAGCCCTATGAGCTGCTCAAGATTGCCAGCACCATCCGCCGAGTGCTGGCAGGGGCGTAAGCAGGAGGGTTGAGAGGATCAGACAAACGTTGTGCTGCGGACAAGGCCGACACCAGGTGGCGTAGCAGCTTCCATGCGTTGAGCGTCCGGCCGGCAGTGCGGGAAACCTGTTCAAGGGGCGGAGAGGAGCCCACCTCTATGTGTGCCGATAAAAAAATATCCCCTGGTCAAGAAAGCGGGGCAATAGGTCTGGAGTTTCATGGCGCGCTGCGCCCTCTTCTGCAGGGCTCCCTGCGAATGATGCCAAGGCTTTACCACAGCCTCGAACACCGGACGTCCATCAAAGATACCATCGAGTCCTTCACCATTCCCCACACAGAGATCGGCGCCATCTCTGTCAATGGCAAGAGCGTAGACTTTTCTTATCAGCCCTGTCCCGGCGACCAGATCCGGATTTACCCCCTTGTTCCTCCAGTGGATCCATGCCGGCCCAGCTTCCTGCGCCCCAAGCCACTGCCCCGACTCCGCTTCCTGGTGGATGTCAATGTGGCCAGGCTGCGAACCTACCTGCGCATGATCGGGATGGATACCCTATATCAGCCCCAATGGACCGATCACGAGCTCGCCCTGCTGGCTGCCCAGAGGGGATGTATCCTCCTGAGCAGGGATCGTGGTCTGCTCCGGCGAAAAATTATCGAACACGGCCACCTGATCCGCTCAGAAGATCCCATTCAACAGCTGGCTGAAATTATCGCCTACTACGGCCTGTCTGGGCGGCTCAACCCATTCAGTCGCTGTATAAAGTGCAATGCACTGCTGCAACCGGCAGCCAAAGAGGATCTGCTGCCCCTGCTGGAACCCTTGACCCGTAAATATTATGATACCTTTTTCCGTTGCCCGGGCTGTGATAAAATCTACTGGCCGGGCAGCCACAGGGACGCCATGGAAAAGATGGTGATCGAGGCACTCTCTCTAAGCCGAATATTGCGAAAGTAAGATGGGGTAGATTCGATTCAACGCCTCCTGCCCAAGGAGAGTATGGTTGCGGCAGTAAACAAGATTCTGGAGCGGGAGGAGTGAAGGTCTCAGGCTGTGGTTCAGCACTATGGACTGAGGCCTGGGAAAAGGCGGGGAAACAGATCCCGAGGCCCGTAAACCCCTTCATCAGCCCCTGGGAAGGCACGGAGCCATTCCATCCGCCCCTGAGATCATGAATTGTAGTCATTTTGATTTCAGGGCCCTTTAAGGGCCTCACATCATGAACCTGCCGGCCTTGTTCCGATTCAAGCCCTGATCATTGCCCGGCAGCTGGAAAAGGACCAGATTCAAAACCCCAAAAAAAAAGCTCCAATCATCAATGATGATTGGAGCTTTTTCTATAAAAGAATCGGCAACGACCTACTCTCCCACACAGTCACCCATGCAGTACCATCGGCGCTGAAGAGCTTAACTTCCGTGTTCGGAATGGGAACGGGTGGAGCCTCTTCGCTATGGTCACCGATATATCAAAAACTGTGACAATTAAAGTAGCAGGGTAAATACTTTGTTTAAAAAAGGATATGGTTAAGCCTCACGGCTAATTAGTATCGGTTAGCTCCATGCATTACTGCACTTCCACACCCGACCTATCAACGTTGTAGTCT
>NZ_KE387006.1:238501-266480 GCF_000429965.1 Desulfogranum mediterraneum DSM 13871 | reverse complement strand
CTCATCCGACAGGTTGTACAGTGACTGCAGGATAAGGATCTTGAACAGCAATATCGCATCGTATCCTCTGGGGCCAACGTTTGACTTTCGTTTCTTATTGCGGACTTTTTCGATAGCCGGTCGGAACAATTCCCAATCAATAACCTCATTCAGCCTAGCGAGGGGGTCACCATTCTTGTCAATTTTGTGCAGTCTATCCTGCAGATCGAAAAAGCCGGGCTGAATCATGGTTGTCTCCATCGAGTAAGGTTACCGCTTGATCTCAAATCGACAGAATTGTACCAAATTTATGCAAAAACAGCAAGTTAACTGTCAAGATGCTGCGAATTACTGTATTTAATTTTCAAGGAACCCTTATATAATGAACGGAACCAAATTAATGGGCTCTCAATCCTATGAAAAACTCGAAGAATTCATGTTTGCTAATAATATTCTAAAAAAAACAAAGGCATAATTGGGTAGAACGGCATTAAACGGGGCCTTGCCACAATAACTACTTGATACAATTGTTTAACAAAGACCGCCTGGCATGTAACCAGTCGATATTACCAGGTCGCATTATCAATCATTAAACCGAAAAGGAAAGGAATATAAGAAAACCTATCGATACCAGATCAAGCTAACGAGATGATGCAGCGGACAAAGCGGCGATCATCACCTTCCTGGCGGCTGCGCCGCCTGGAATCATGGTGCTGCCTCGGTCCAGCCCCTTGCCGGTCGCTTTGCGCCGGAACAAGGTACCGGACCTGACACCGTGATCTCTTTTCGTCCATCAGCCAGATAAGGGGGGAGGTTTTTGAATGAAAAACATCATTTTGTTGTCAGACGGTACCGGAAACGGCGCTGCCAAAAGGCACCGAACCAATGTCTGGCGGCTCTACGACGCTCTCGACTTTCATAAAAGGAATCAGATCGCCTGTTATGACGACGGCGTGGGCTCCCAGGAGTTCATCGTCTTCAAACTCCTGGGAGGGGCCTTTGGCTGGGGCCTCAAGAGGAACGTGCTTGACCTCTACACCTTCCTCTGCCGAAACTATACCTCCAAGAAAGATTACGAAGAAGAGGCCAAGAGAAAGGGAACCCAGGGAGAGAATACAGACAATGCGGTCCCCTCCGAAAGCAGAGCTGAAGAAAAGGACGGCAAAGATTACCAGGACGACAAGATCTACCTCTTTGGTTTCAGCCGGGGAGCCTTTACTGTCCGTATTCTCGCTGACCTGATTGACAAGTGCGGCCTGTGCACTCCTTTTCAAGACAACGAGGACCTGCGCGACAAGGCGGAGAGGATCTTCAACTCCTACCGGGCCGGCAAAAATACCGGATGGCTGTATCAACGATATCGCAAAGTACGCAAGATCTTTGCCGACGACGCCCCCTGCCAGGACCCCGGCCCTACTAAACCGTCCATAGAGTTCATTGGCGTCTGGGACACCGTTGACGCCTACGGCTTTCCCGTTGACGAAATCACCGAACTCTGGGACCGGTTCATCTTTCCAATTCGGTTTACCAACAACGACCTGCCAGGCATGGTCAAAAAAGCCTGTCAGGCGCTCTCCATAGACGACGAGCGCCATACCTTCCACCCCATTCTCTGGAACGAACCGGGCGGTGAAGATCCCGACCGGATCGAGCAGGTCTGGTTCCCGGGGGTGCACTCCGACGTGGGCGGCGGTTACCCGAGAAACAAACTCGCCCTGGTGACCCTGGATTGGATGATCACCAAGGTCGAAGGTCCCGGCGGCCTTCGTTTCATCCCAGAGGTGCGCAGGCTTTATACCACTAAATCTGAATGGCACGGGATCCAGCACGACTCCCGGCGCGGACTGGCCGCCTATTACCGCTACAAACCGCGCGACATCGAGCAGATCGGTAAGACCGACGGGGTCAGGATCGACAGCATAAAGATCCACAACGGGGTACTGGAAAGGATCGAGGGCAACGTGGTTCCCTATGCCCCCACCGGCCTGCCGGAAAATTACGAGACCGTTTGGACCAGAAGGAGTTCAACCGGGACCAGAAGAGTTTACGAGACCAACGCCGACGCCCAAAAAAGAGCCGCAGCAATGGAGGCGGCCCGGGATGTTATCTTCATGCGCAGGTGGCTCTATGGAGTTCTGCTGGCCGTGACACTCGTCCTCCTCTACTCGAGGTTCTTTCTGGCTTGGGACCAGGACGGGACCTGCAAGGAGACGGCCTGTCTGCTCGATCCGGTTCTGCAACTGGCCATCAACATGCTTCCTTATTTTGCTCGCGGCTGGATCGAGGCATTGAGGCAGAACCCTTCCTGGCTCTGGGGTTTTGTCGGCATCTATTCTGTCCTCCTCTCCCTAAAAGTTATCCTGCTGAAGAAAACCCAGGCCAAGGCAGCAGCCGCGTGGGTTACGCTGAAGAGCAAGAACACCCCCATGGCCACAGGCGTCCCTCCTGAATATTCTCCTGCACTCATCAATAGGCTCAGGAAATTTGCCTGCTCCGAATTTATCCGGAGGATGAAGAAGATTGTGGTCAATCTGGTCTTTGCGGGCTTCCTGATCCTGCTGGCCATGCTTGCCGGACGGACCGTCTCTCACCTGCGTAGCGTCTTCGGCCAGCTCCACCAAGCAACAGAAGGCGCGACAACGCTCACCGCGTCCCGGACAATGGAGTTCAATATCAACAGGCCCGCCTTTGCCAGTGGCAATCTTTCTGGAAAGAGGGAAAAGATACCGCTTTGAGGTGGAAGTTCCAGCAGGTGATGACAACTCGTTTGACGGCGCATACGAGGCTGGCCCGGCGGGCCTCGGGCCTCGTACCCCCCTGGATGACAGAACTCCGGATCCCGCTCCAACGGCTTATCTCCGAACCCTGGTTCAAGCTGGTGGGCCGCATCAACGATAGGGGCAATGAAAATTGGGCTATATCCGGATCTCCCAAAAGAGTTGAGCAGGCAAATCCGCCCCGCAGCATTGTTTAGGAGAAAACAGGCCTGGCCAGGAATTCAATGCCTTCTGAACCGATTTTGAAGTAATCATGACCTCACCTTCAGGCTCAAAAGCTATGAAGGACTTAAGCCAAAGCTTGTTACATCAACAAGGCGGTTAGGAGATTCGGATTGCCCCATTCTCTTTCTCCGTCATGCCCGCGCAGGCGGGCATCCAGGTTAAGGGCGCTGCATCCTTTCTCCAAGACTGGATTCCCGCCTGCGCGGGAATGACAACCAAGAATGAAGAGAGGAAAGAGCCCCTCGCTGCTCATGGGTTTTGAAATCAAGATAGACCCGAAAATTGTATACTTCTTCGCCTCAGACCAGGTTTAACCAACAAGATAGGCCCGGACCCACATCAATGGCCTCCGGGCCCAGATGAGACAAGAATGGGGTTCAGGCTATCCGGAGGCTGGCAAAAGCATAACAGATCCTGTTTTTTCAGATTAGCCCCTTGCAAAGCTCAGTGTTATTGCCATGCAAAGGCTTGATACCAAGCTTAGCGCCTCCTGCCGAGATTGCACCTCTTTCCCATTTCACCTCAAATTCTCAAGGGCCTCTCCAACAGGCGGGGCCTCCTTGATGAACGCTTCCAGTGTTTCACACCGATACTGACTGCATTTGGCACAGTGAACTGTATCCTTGTCCCTGTTGCATTTTCGCACGGGACACATGTTTTCTGTGAAAAAAAACTTGAGCCCCTCTGACTTGCAGCCAGTGCAGTTGATTTGCTCGGGTTTGATATCCGCGTTATGCTCCCTGCTCCATTTCTCGGCTACTTCGACCCTTTTAGCATCGCTGTTTTCTTGGGTTGCCAGATACCCTTCACATTTCTCACAATCCATTCCGCAATAAGCAATCATGTTTCCCTCCATTTATAGTGGCCACCTTGAAAAAATTCTTTTTCTTCCAATCTCGGCGTTGCGCTCAAAATTTTATCCTCGGAATATCAAATATATGCCTACGGTAAAATTTATCGCGCGCCTTGATCTTGATCGAAAAATCTCATTTTTCAAGGTACCCTAGTGTTATTTTCAGCCAAGGTCCAAGGTACGATATTTGCCGAATGCTGTATTGGAAGAATGGAACATTTATGCGTTTTTCAAGAACGATTGCGGCGTGATGCCTGTGATTTTTTTAAATTCGCTGATCATGTGGGACTGGTCATAGTAGCCGCATATTTGTGCCAGGTCACCAAGACTGGATGTTGAGTTTGTTTTGTATATCTCAATAAGTCGATTGACTCTGACAACCTGAGAAAAGAATTTTGGCGTCAAGCCGGTGTGCCTTTGAAATTTCCTGGTAAGATGTTGACGACTACAGCCAATTTTTTGAGTAATTTCCTGAATACTTACCCTCCCACTCGACAACTCAATTATAGAGATGGCAGATTGTATTTGTTTTTCAAATACTGGCTGATCAGATAATATCTGCTGAAACATTGAGCTGATGCGCGACAATCTTTCCTGAGGGCAGTTCATGTTGGCCAAACTGTCCGCCATGGTATCAGTTTCTTGACCCTGGAGATCATTTATCTCAACGATCTGGTCAACCATCTCTTTAAGAGGCGAAGGAAAAAACAGTGAGGCCATCCCCGGCTTGAACCTGGCTCCAAACAGGTTGCTTTTTGTATTTTGTATCGGTTTTGTCATCGGACCAACAACCAGACATTTTGACTGTGTGGGGACATTCAAGTCAAAAATTATATCCACGCAGCCATCTGGGATAATTGGATTCGAAGTGGCCAGGCTCTTGGCGGAATGAGCAGAGTACGACCAATAGCAATGCACCAACGGCTGCAAGCACAAGGGTGGGGCATACTCAATGTAATGATTATCCTGCAAAACCACTCCTGATTGTTCGATGAAAGTAGCATCAGAGGGACAAGCCACGTTTTTGGGTAGAGTGCGGTTCCATCGTTAAAACGCGGCAGTCCCCTGATGACGCACCCCGATGACGGGCGTCCAATTCTAAACGGCGAAGGATTCCAGTCAGACCGCCTGAAGAGATGTGGGAACCTGAGGGGCGCCTGCATGCAGGTGAAAGAGTACATTGAAGTCACCGTCTCATATACTTTTTTTTTCGATTGCACGAACAATTTCCCCCTGAAGCTGTTCTCCAATCTTGAGCAACAAAATCATCTCAGGTTCGATTTCTTTCCAAGCTTCCGGCCAGTTTTTATCACCAGGACAAGCAGTTGAAATACCAAGCTATTCTCCGTCCAGCCCTCCTGTCTATTCACTCTAGCTGAAACTACACCGCAAAATTATCTTGCGGGAAAGGTAATTTTGCGGCAAAGTATCTTTCCGGAAAGACAATTTGCCGGATTAACGTTCCAACAAAGCGCCTTGGCGTACATGCTTGACGCGACATCAAAAGGGTCCTGGCTAGCAGGTAATAAAAATTAGTGGGGAGTTAACAGTGAGATCAACAAAAGACAGAGTTCGCCACACGGTCCTATTCGAAATAGGTTTAGTACTCCTTTGTTCTCCGATGGTATCGATAGTACTTGAAAAAGATATATTGCATACCGGAGGCTTAACTATCTGCCTCTCCGTTATAGCGATGATTGTAAACTATCTTTACAACGTAATATTTGACCATGTTTTATTACGACTTGGACGATCATTAGCAAATCGCTCGGCAAAACTTCGTGCAATACATGCGATTTTATTTGAAGCAAGTCTTTTGCTGGCAGCCCTCCCCCTTATCGCCTTCACCCTTGATCTATCATTGTGGCAGGCATTTTTAACCGATGTTGGATTTAGCACCTTCGCTCTAATCTATGCCTTTGCTTTCAACTGGGCATATGATTACTTTCTGCCGATTCCGGACACCGCTCCGATGTAGATGTCAACCGTACCAATGTATTACTTTAAGAATTTGACAATTAAATTACCGAGCCACGGATAACCTGAACAACAGACCGTCCTAACAAACACAATAACGACAGGAGGATCCAACAATGAACTTCAAAGCTATTTTCACCTATGAAGATGACACCGAAAAAACCTATTTTTACAACAACAAGAAATCAGCGGTATCGATCATAGAGATGATTTTGAATGCTCAAGAGATACCTAGAGAGGGAGCGCTTAGGGTTACGCATGTAGATTTATACAGCAACGACAAGTTGGTTCAAAATATTCCAGCCTGGTGATTACAAACCATCAGAGGACAGGCCATGGCTTAATCATACCCCAGCCAAAACCGTGGCCTGTCTCCTTAGACCAAGAAAGGGGGTATTGCACAAGCAGTGCAATACCCCCTTTAATTTTGCCAGAACCCGAAGAGGGCAGAAAAGGAATCTTCCTGCCTCAGTTACAGACCACCCCCTCGGATGCACCCTTCTCCCAGACAATCTCTGCAGGACGCACATAGACCACGAACAGGACCAGGCTGGCGATCGCCATGGCGACGCTGGCAATGTTTGACGGCAGGGCCGGCAGGCCAAAGCCAATCTTGGCCTGGAGGATAAAGGCGGCATCCACAGCGGTCATGAAGGCTGCGGGAAGTGAACAGATCCAGTGAAACTTCCCCTTCTTTGCAAGATAGATTGCAGCGCTCCAGAGCACCAGCATGGAAAGCATCTGGTTCGACCATCCGAAATAACGCCAGATGATCTTGAAATCGACCTGGGTAATCAGGAAGGCGACGATGAACAGCGGGACTGCAATCATAAGACGTTTTGCCGCCTTGGACTGGTCCATCTTAAAGGTTTCGGCAATAATCAGCCGGGTTGACCTGAAGGCAGTATCACCGCTGGAGATGGGCAGGATAACCACCCCGAGAATGGCGAGAAAACCGCCCAGGGGACCAAGCAGGGTGTTGCAGGCCTCATTGACCACAGCAGCCGGTGAACCGGAGGCGATCACACTGTTCATGGCCTCCGGACCGGTATAGAAGGAAAGGCCGACAGTCGTCCAGATCAGGGCAATGATGCCCTCCATGATCATGGAACCGTAAAAGACCTGGCGCCCCTTGTTCTCGTTGTTGATGCAACGGGCCATGAGAGGCGACTGGGTCGAATGGAACCCGCTGATCGCCCCGCAGGAGAGGGTGATAAACAGCAGCGGCCAGATGGCCTTATCGCCGGGATGGGTATTGGCGCCAAAATCAAGGTTCGGCAGGATCTCATAGCCGTGGTAGATGAGGCCTCCCATGATTCCCACGGTCATGAAGATCAGCAGGGCGCCGAACAGGGGGTAGAGCCGACCGATGATCTTGTCGATTGGCAGGATGGTTGCCGTGAAATAGTAGAGGAAGATAGAGCCGATGAGCAGCTGGACGTTGAGGCCGGTGAGGTTGCTGAGCAGCTTGGCCGGCCCAAGGATAAAGACCACCCCGACCAGGAGCAGCAAAATAATGGAAAAGATGCGCAGCGCCTGCCTGGCCGGCATTCCCATGATATCACCAACCACCTCAGGGATCGATTTTCCGCCACTCCTGACAGACAACATCCCGCTGAAATAATCATGGACCGCGCCGCCGAAGATACAGCCGACCACGATCCATAACAGGGCGGAAGGCCCGTAGAGCGCTCCGAGGATGGGACCGAAGATGGGGCCGAGACCCGCGATATCGAGGAGCTGGATGAAAAAGACCTTCCAGGTGGGCATGGAGATGTAATCCACCCCATCCTCCTTGACCAGGCAGGGGGTTTTCCTGGCCTCATCAATGCCGAAAACCTTTTCCACGAAAAGGCCGTAGGTACAGTAGCCGAGTATGAGCAACCCGACACAGCTTAGAAAAAATGTCATCTCTTATCCTCCTTTGGTTGAATGACGAGTAGATACTCTGCTGCTTCGATGCAAGGAGATGCTAACGGAGGTCACTCGGGCGAACAACAGATCCGGGCCGGAAGGTATAATTCGGGGCCTGGAAGGGAGCTGGAAGGAGCTGAGTTGCACTGCCCTGTTTTGGCTCTATCCGAATGTCCCCAGGGGAGATAACAGCTAAGCCCCATGCAACAGGCTTGGGAGAAAAGCCCCCTGTTGCAGGATACGGGTCGACTGTTCAACGCTCCAAAGAGTCTTGAGGATGGTAGATGAGCATGGATTGAACCTCTTCTTCAGGCTCAAAAAGATGAGGGAGTTCCCTTCCGGAGCCCCCCTCTGTACGGAGGTCATTGTGGATGATGTCCGGGCTGGTTTTGATTGCGGTTATTATGGATCTATCCATGCATTCTTTTCCGCCATGGACTCCTGGGCGGCAATGACGGCTACAACAGATCAGGGCATGGAGAGAGAACCCCGGACGCCTGCCTGCACGGGATGGACGGCTATGATAAACCAGCCATGGGGAGAGACCTCTGGACGCCTGCCTGCACAGGATGGACGGCTACGATAGACCAGCCCATGGGGAGAGACCCTTCAGCGGCAGTGCCACAAAAGACTGGTGCACACGGCTTGCTTCATGGGCCAGCCGCCACGCCCTCGGCAAGGGGCATCAACTCCGCCTGCCTGGGAATGGAAAAAGAGATGGTCGTGCCCTGTTCAGGAAGGCTCTCGATCTTCATCGCATACTCGGGACCGTATATCTGCTCGAGCCGGTAGTTGGAGTTCCGCAGCCCGACCCCTTCCTGGTGGGATTCGATCTCCTTTCTGAGCAGGAGGGAGGCGAGGACATCTGTCGGGATCCCCATACCGTCGTCACGAACCGTCACCTCCAGCACATCCTGGCGGCTGAGGATGGCAAGCCCGATGGTGCCCCCTCCCTCCCTCGCCTTGAGGCCGTGCTTGATGGCATTTTCGACCAGGGGCTGGATGATCAGGGAAGGAATCGGCCACTCTCTGCACCCCTCCTCCACCTCGATCTCCACCTTGATGAGCTCGCCGAAGCGGGCCTTCTCTATGGCCAGGTAGGAGTTGATTTGATCCAGCTCATCGGCAAGACGGATGAAGCCCCTGGAAGAATCGAGGTTCTTCCGCATATACAGGGAGAGATCCAGGATAAGCTCCCTTGCTCGATCCGGTGCGGTACGACAGAAGGAGGCAATGGTGTTCAGCGAGTTAAAGAGGAAATGGGGATTGATCTGGGCCTGAAGGTGACGGATTTCCGCATGGGCCAGCAACCTGTCCTTCACCTGGATATCCGCAAGCTCCAGCTGAATGGAAAAGAGGTCGGTCAAGCCCTTGGCGATCTCAAAGAGGATCGAGTTGAGTTCAAAGCGTGAAGAGCCGTAAAATTTCAAGGTGCCGACAATCCCGCCCCCCTTTTTCAGGGGCACGATTATGGCCGAGCGGAAGGGACAGTCATCTCTGTTGCAGCCGATCGACTCCCGTTCCTTCAGGAAGATAGGCTCCCCGCTTGAGATGAGCCGCATGGTGGCCCTGGTGATGATGGGCTTGCCCGCGAGATGATGGTCGTTGCCCTCTCCCTCGTGGGCGAGCACCTGAGCAGTGTCTGTCACCGAAACCGCAGCCACCGGCAACTTCTCATGAATAATCCTCGCCATTGCCTGGGCGCTGTCCCTATTCAGGCCGGAACGAAGATAGGCAACCGTTGTGTTGGCAATATCAAAAATCTTCTGGGTCTGATCCGACTCCTTCCGCTCCCTGAAGGCCTGAATGGAGACGATCACGTGTACAAACAGGGCCGCACCGAGGCTGTTGCCGATGATCATGGGCAGGGCAATCACCTTAACCAGGGCAAGGGCGCTGGCAAAGGGCTGGGAAAGCAGCAACACCATCCCCATGTGAATGCCCTCGCCAAAGAGGGTCAGGACAAAGGCGATCTTCCAATCCATGCATCGTTCCTTGAAGTGATGGTGCACCCCCCCGGCAAGAACGCCCTCGAGGATGGTGGCCAGGGAACAGGCAATGGCACTGAAGCCCCACGGATCGATGATAAATCTATGGCCGCCGGCGATGAGCCCTGCGCCCAGGCCCACCAGCGGACCACCGAACAGGCCGGCCGTTATCACGGCCATGGCCCTGAGATTGGCGATGGAGTTAAAGATAGCGTTGCCGCTGTAGGTGCCGAGAATCCCAAACAGACCGAAAAAGATGATGAGGAAGAGTCGGTTTGCAATACAGGTTTTTCGGAAATTGATCTCCTGAACCGGGGAGATGGTCAGGAGGACAAAGGCACCGGCCACCAACAGGCCGACATGCTTTAACAGGATCGTGATCAGTGCTGCGATGGACATGGAGGATAACCAGAGACTACGGAGGTATTCTTTATGCCTTGCCAAGAGCGGCTGACTAGATAGCCAGCCGCTCTTTAAAGGCTTTCACCCGGGAACGGCTGACCGCAAGCTCGGAGCCTTCACGGTCCGCCATGATGAGGCTGTATTTTCCGTTGAACCAGGGGCTGAACTCCCGGATGAAATTGAGATTGACGAGAACGGATCGATGTGCCCTGAAAAAACCTGAACCGGCAAGATGCCCCTCCAAGCGGTCCATGGTCGTGATCCCGTGCAGGGGAATGGTCGCCTCAAAGGTGTGGACATGGATTCGGCCCTCACGATAGCTGCAGTAGACGATCTCCTCCGGTGCCAGCAGCCTCATGCGGCCATTCTTCTCCACCGAGATTTTCACCGTCTCTGGCTGGCTAGAGCTGGCGACATGGTTGATCAGGGATTGCAGCCGAGATTCCAGGGAGGTTTCATCGCTCTCCGCCAGGAGTCGCCCTACCCGCTCAACGGTGGTCGCCAACCTCTGCTCGGATATGGGCTTGAGGATATAGTCAACGGCACTCTCTTCAAAGGCCTTGACCGCATAGTTGTCGAAGGCGGTAACAAACACGAAAACGGGAGGCGCTTCCATGGCAGCGAGGGCCTGGATAACCTCAAAACCGTTTCTCCCCGGCATCTGAATATCCAGAAAGGCCAGGTTGGGTTTCAGCTGCTTAATGACGGAGATGGCCTTGCCGGCAGAATCCGCCTCTCCGCAGACCTCAACCTCACTGTAACGGGAAAGCAGGTAACGAAGCTCGTCACGTGCCGGGGCCTCGTCATCCACGATGACACATCTAATCTTCATTGGAACACGACCTCACAAGAACTCTGCCAGCCCTATGTTCAGGGTACCCATACAGGGGAAAAGGTGAAAAACAAGGTTTCAAGCCAGCCTCAGCCCCTCAGTTCCTCTGAGGTTCCAGCCGGCACATAAACGAGCGGCTGGTGGAAGTGCCGGTGACCGCTCCACGGACCTCATCCTCGGTAAGCAGGTTGAGACCCGATTGCGGCCGGTAGTCGCCCCAGCCCCAGGCCAGCCGGATCGAGCCGGATCTGACGACGGTGGAGAGCCGTGCCTCCATCTCGACCTTGCCTTTCGGGGTGACGATGGCCACCGGGTCCCCCTGGCTGATGCCAAGGCCTGTCGCATCCTCGGGGTGGAGATCGACACAGCAGCCGGGCCCCTTCTCCCTCAGCTTCGCGATGGTGAAAAACTGTGAGTTGGTAAAACGGGTATCGCGGCCACCGCTGATCCCGATCAGGGGGAACTCGTCGGCCCTGTCGGCAAAGCTGATGGGACTGGTACCCATGCCCTGCTCCAGCGGAGTGGCGGCAAAGCCCCCTGCGGCAAGGCGCTCGGAGCAAAACTCCACCTTCCCCGATGGGGTGGAAAAACCATCCTGCTCATATTTTTTATAGCGCAGCTCCTCCAGCCTGAGGCCGTTGGGGTTCCCGCGCAGGCTGGCAACGGTGATCCCGGTGGGTTCGAGCTGGTAATTGATCGCCTCTTCAGCAGACTGCCAGGGAAACTCCTCGCTGAAGCCGAGCCGCCTGCCCAGCTCGAAGACGATCTTCCAGTCCGGCCAGGAGTCGTGGAGCGGCTCGATCACCTCGTTCTGCAGGATGACGGGATTGTTGCGGATCGAGGAGCGGTTGAGCTGGGTCTTCTCAAAGCAGCTGGCAGCCGGGAGCACCACCTCGGCAAGCCTGGCGGTCTCGGTCATGAAGATGTCGATGACGACCAGCGACTCCACCGCCTCAAAGGCCTCTCTGGTCCGGGCCGAGTCGGCCATGGTCACCAGCGGGTTAGCGGACTGGACCACCACCATTTTCAGCGGATAGGGATCCTGGTCAAGGAGGGCGTTGATGACACAACCCTGGACCTGGTTACCCCAGGTCTCGCTGAAGGAGTTGAACAGGGGGTAGTCGCGCGTGATCGGCTCGACCCCGGCGGGCAGCCGATCCTTGAGCTGGATATTGCGCACTGCTACGGCCTGGGGCAGCACATCGCCGCCCTGGATATCGAGGTTGCCGCTGATGGCACGCAACATCGCCACCGTCCTGGTGGAGTCGAATACCTCCCGGTGCATGTCGAGCCCGTTGCCGTCAACGATGGAGGCAGGCCTGGTGGTGGCGTATATCCGGGCCACCTCCCTGATCTGTTCGACGGTAAGCCAGATCGCCTCGGCCACCGCCTCCGGGGAATAGTGGGCAGCGACCGCTTTCAGGGTATCAAAACCAAGGGTATAACGCTCGATGAACTCGGTGTCATACCAGCCCTGCGCCACGATCTCATGGATCATTGCCATGGCCAGCAAGGCGTCGTGGCCCGGCTTGATCTGCAGCCAGATGTCGGCCCTTGCGGCCAGGCGGGTCCTGACCGGGTCGACAACGATCAGGGTGGCCCCGTTTGCCTGGGCGTGCGCGATGCCTTCGGCTGCCCCCAAGACGGTGTTGCCGTCATTTTTCCCCCAGACGATGATGCATTTGGCGTTCTTTGCCTCGGGAAAGGCCATGGAACCATAGGTGTAGCTGTGGGCGAAGTCACGGGCCACAAAGCAGATTGAGCCGTTGCCGATGGTATTGGGCGAACCGAAGCAGTGCATCAGCCGGTTGGGGTAGTCCCAGGGAGCCCCCCAGTCGGCGGCCATGCCGCGCAGCCAGGCCACCGACTGGGGGCCGGATGCCTGCTTATGGCGGTTCATCAGCGCCACCACCCTGTCGAGTGCCTCGTCCCAGCCCGCCTCGCGGAAGCTGCCGTCCGCCTCCCTGATCAGCGGACTGGTGAGCCGTTGCTCTGAGTAGACGATATCCGGGGCATGACGGAGCTTGGGGCAGACCAGCCGCTGGTCCGGCTCAAGAAAGGATTTGCGCCAGGCAGCAACCAGGCGGCCGTCTTCGACCTGGGCCTGGATCGGACAGCAGGAGGAACAGAGACGGCAGATGGTATCATGGATCATCGTTCCCTCCTATCGCCTGGCATGCACGAAGCAGCTCCGGATCAGTTCATAGTGGTTGGTGTGGGTCCGGATCTTCCACCAGACACTATCCGGTTCGCTGACCTGCCAGGCCGGCTGCAGGACCCCCTCGGGATCCTGCAGCAGCCGGCTGATGTTATCGATGCCGCGGCCGCTGAATGGGCCGGCCTCCTGGCCGCCCAGCCACTCACTTACCGGAGCAACCTCCTCGGACCAGGAAAAGGGGTCAGAGAGGAGAAATTGAGCCTTCTGCCGACGGGTCACCCGGTTCATCTCCCTGAGATGCTGCATTGGGGAGGGCACCTTGTCGGCCAGGTTGAGTGAGGAAAACGAGCCGATGGCGTCCCCACGGAAGGGCAGGGCCAGGGCGTTGGCAACGATGAACTCCACCCTCTCACTGATGAAGTGGTCCGGCAGCTCGAGGGAGAAGAGCTTGCCGCTAAGCCCTTCATCCTTGATGGCCACAGACAGTTGCCGTTTTTTCATAAGGTTGCGGGCGGCGCGGGTAAAGGCCACCGAGTTGTCAAGCCCGATGGCCAAGTCGGAGCGGCCACTCATCTCAAAGGCGAAGCGGCCCACCGCGCCGCCGACGTCAAGGGCGATACCGCTGTGCGGCTCAATCAGTCCGGCCCAGGTGGAGTAGGCCCGGGAGCTGTGCTCGTCAGCGGTGAGCTCGCTGAAGTGACTCCAGAGATAGGAGGCGACCAGCGTCTCGGTCTCGTACCTGTTGGCAGCCACCGCCGCCGGCCGATGCATGGGGTCGAGGTTGGCGATGCCGTCGGTGATGGGAAACGATGACCTGCAGGAGGGACAGCCGAGGGTTCCGGTCTCGATATCACCATGGGACTCGACCATGATATCGGCTGTCAACGGAAACTCCCTGGGCAGGCAGAGAGGACAGATAAGCAACTCCAGTAACTGTTTTTTCATGACTCTCCTTTCTCTTCTTTGTATGTCGAAAAATAGCCGATAGGCAGGAAGATCATCCGCCTATGGAGTGAGTAATGATACAGATATTGCCACTGATACTTGGGGATATATTGAGCCTAGCCCCATTGCCCCATGAGGTCAAGGGCTGAGGGTTGACTCAATGAAGGGTATGGGCATGGGGTTCCTCTCACACCTGAACCGGGACAGGCTGAACCGCCGGCCCCATGGCAGGGAGGGGAGCGCCTGCGGGGTCAAACCCGGTCTTGACACCCTCCCCCCTTAGATCGACAGTTTTTCCCACTTGAGCAGCCAGGCCACCACCAGCCCCACCATAAAGCCCACCGCCAGGTTGGCGGCCAGGGTAATCCCCAGGATCAGCATGGCCACAAAGAGGTCCTTGCGCGCCTCCAGGTCCATCACACTCAGGGCCAGCTGGGCACCGGCAAAGACCAGCAGCACCCCCATGACCGCCATGGGCAGCAGGTTGAGCAGGCCGATGATCTGCCCACCGCAGAACAGGGCCAGGACCAGAAAGATCCCGCCGATCATCAGGTTGGAGGCCGCGGTGCGGGCGCCGAAGCGATAGTGGGCTGCCAGGCCGCCGGCACCGTGACAGAGGGGGATCCCGCCGCAACAGAAACTCAGGAAGTTGGCCAGGGCCATGCTCAGGCAGACGTTGCGGTTGGTCACCCTGGCGGAGCGCTCAGCAAAGTACTGCTGGGAGAGATCGGCATAGGCCAGCACCGCATTGCCCACGGTCATGGGCAGCTGGGGCAGGACCAGCACCAGGAGGGCAAAGGAGAAGTCCGCCTTTGCCGGAAAGGGAAAGGGCAGCAGTTCCGGCAGCGCAAAACCAAGCTCCGCCGTGGCGAGCTCCACCCTGGCCCCCAGGAGCAGGCCGCTCAGGATTCCGCCGACCACCACCACCAGACCTGCAGGATAGCGCTTGTTGTCCAAGAGGAGCAGGGTGACCAGGCCGCCGACCAGGCCGATGACCACCCCCACCTGGAGCGGCCCCAGGGACTGGAGGGCCAGGTAGGGCTCGGCAGCATGCTGGAGTTGCTGAAACCTGGAGCTGCCGATGATGAACTTGATCCCTCCGGAGAGCAGGAGGATGCCGGTGGAGAGCTGCACCCCCCGGATCACCGCCCTGGGGGTATATCTTCTGATCAGATCAATGGCCCCGGTCAGCCCTATGAGCAGGAGAAAGCCCCCGATCAGCAGGGAGGAGGCCATGATCTGGGAAGGGGTCAGGGCGGTGGCAATGGCATAGGCACCGATCACCTTCATGGGCTGCACCGGGACGGTTACCCCGAAAAAGAGGCCTGAGCAAATATAGAACAGACCAATGGAGAAAAAGACCCCCACCGGATTGAGGCCATTGACCAGGACCATGGCCATGGCAATGGGCAGCAGGGTCCCCAGATCCCCCAGGGAGCCGGCCAGTTCCATGCGATTCCAGGCGAAACGATCAGACATCTACTCCCCCTCATATACCGTTCTGATGAGCGACACTCACAGAGACATATCATCAAAACCGGTTGGTTATCGGTAAAGTGAGCTCCAGCCAACCCTATACCCAGCATTCACGACCCTACGCAAATACTAACAAAGGACTTTTCCCTCCTCTTCAACTACCTACAGAGGTTATGCGCTTATTATACGAATTCAGGATGCATATTTACCCTAAATATTTTCTACAATAGCGACAAAACTGCCAATGCGAACAGTTCTCACTGCCCGCTAGATTCACAGACACGCCTGAGCAGGTCGCGGCTCACACCGGTGTAGAGTGTCCCCCCTTCCGTTTGCTCGCCAGGATGTAAACGCAAGGGAGCTTCATGGTTCCTCCAAAACTGGATTCCCGCCTGCGCGGGAATGACTGAGTGGGGAGAGCCCCTCGCTGCCATGCGTATTCAGGCACTTTTCCCTTACCCCTGTATTCGCCTCTCCATTGCGGCGTCAACACATGATTTTTTACAGGCAACCCTGCTTTTTTCGATAGTAATCCAGCCCCCTCGTAATCCGAGCTGTTGGAAAAAGGGTGCAGGCTGCTCAGACGATGGTCCTGTAAGGCATATATATTATGACTCCTTTAAAAAAGCGCTTTTTCCAATCTCTACGTCATCTCGAAAATTTTATCCTCGAAATATCAGTTATATGCCTGCGCCATTTTTCCCCATGCCTCAGAGGCTACGCTTTCCTGATCTTGATCGAAAAATCTCACTTTTCAACGTACCCTTATCTGTACCCAATTTCTGATTTCCGCCCCGATCGCGGCCAAAAAACACGCCACCCATCACAGCAGAAAACGCTCATGCCTCACCCTTGAGGCCGATCTCCTCGGCCACCTCGCGCATGCCCATGATGGTGTCGGCAATCAACTCGCCGAGTTCCACCCCCAGCATGGCCGCGCCACGCTCGATGATGGAGCGGTCCACCCCGGCGGCAAAGCGCCTGTCCTTCCACTTCTTCTTCACCGACTTGGGCTTGAGGTCCATCACGCTCCTGGAGGGGCGCACCAGGGCGGTGGTGGCCACCAGACCGGTGAGTTCGTCGACGGCATAGAGCACCTGCTCCAGCTCGCTTAGCGGCTCCACCTCGCTGCAGATCCCCCAGCCATGACTGACCACGGCCCGGATCATCTCTTCGGGCCAGCCCTCTTCCCGGAGGATCTCCCCGGCCTTGAGACAGTGCTGTTCAGGAAACTGTTCGTAATCCAGGTCATGGAGCAGACCGACGATACCCCACTGCTCCTCGTCCTGCTGCCGCTGGCGGGCAAAGTAGCGCATCACCCCCTCCACGGCCAGGGCGTGTTTGAGCAAACTTTCAGATTGATTATAGCGAAGAAAAAGCTCAAGGGCCTGCTCACGGCCGGGCCCTGGGGTTGTTTGCTGCTCTCTTTCCATGGTCTTCCCTCCTGACTTGCGGGTTACAGGCTTCGCCGGTTATAGGATTAGGCCCCCTTGAAAAAGGGCCTTTCCGCCGACCACTGCGTTATTCTGGGCGGCGCTCAGCTGACCTTGATCGAAAGATCTCATCTCCCGATAGAGCGATCAGGCTGAGGATATCCGCCTGCTCCGGCTCACTCATCTTGAGCAACCTGCCGCTGTTGGAGAAAGAACAGGGCCTCCAGGACCCCGCCGCTGATGGTCCGGGCCTTGTCCGAGATGGTCTGGCAGTGGGCCCGGCTGCCGGGGCGGGGATCGATGTCCGCCATCTTCAGGCCGGGGCGGACCGCAAAACCGGACGGCAGGATCCCCCGCACCACCCCGCTGATCGGGGCCGGAACCGGCTGGTCAGCAATCCATGCCAGGGTCTCCCCCTGGATGACCTCCTCGCCGATCTGCCGCCGAACCCGGAGGGTCCCGCCGAGCGAGGCGTAGACCACCCGCTCCGTGGTAAATCCGTTGATCTCCCCGGGGATGCCGCTGTTGGCCGAGGCCGGTCCCTGGAGGATCACCCTGCCCAGGTCATGGCCCCGGGCGGTCTCGATCACCGCATCCACCTCCTCGCCGGCCGAAAAACCCGGACCCAGGCCGATGGTCACCGCGGCCATGGCCCGGTGGCTGCCACGATTCTTCTTGGCCAGGATGGCGTCCACCAGTGCGTCCGGGTAGAGCTCTGCCAGGCAGTGTGCCTGGGGATCCACCAGCAGCGGGATCTCTCCCTGTGCCCAGAGTTCCCCGGCCTGGGAGAGCTTGGTAATCAGCACCGCCCGGACTCCCTCCACGGTGGCCTCCCCCTGTGAGACGGCCTCGGAAAAAGCCACACTGCGGCGAATGGCCGTGGGCCGGGCGCTCTCCAGAACCAGCAGCCGAAAACCGCAGCGATGGAGCCTATGGATGGTGCCGCTGGCGATATCTCCGCCACCCCGGACCACCACCACACCCCTGGACTCCAGCCGCCTCATGGCTGGCTCCTCAGAGCGTAGATCTCCCTGGCCAGCTGGTAACGCTCCGGGGTATCGATGTCCATAAACTGTTGCTCATCGTCAAAGGGTACCTGCCGGACCTGAGCAGGGAAACGGGCCAGGAGTCGGCGGCCGCCGGAGTCGCCCTGGAGCGCCTCCAGCTCCATACGAGAGGCTGCCGGAAAAACCACCGGATTCTGCTGCAGCCCGGCCTTTCCCGGTGCCACCGGCACCACCATCATCTCCGGCTTATCAATAAAGACCTTCACCAGACGCTCAACAGTGGCGGCCTGGAGCAGGGGTTGGTCGGCCACGCAGAACATCAGCCCCAGGGGGGAACGGCTCCGGGCCAGCCCCAGACGGATGGAGTGGCTCTTGCCCAGCGCAGGCGCCTGGTTGGCAACGCAGACCAGGGGGTAGGAGGAGGCCGCCTCGGCCACCCGGGGATCCCCATAGACCAGCATGACCCGTCCAAACAGTGCAAAGGGAAATGGACGGAGAAAACAGTCCAGGACCGTGGTCGTCCCCAGGGGGAGGAGCAGCTTGTTGGCGCCCATCCGCCGGGAAGCGCCGGCGGCCAGGATGACGGCATCCGGCCGATCGCTCACAGCGTCAACAAGCATGGCAACCATGGCACACGCCCTGCTGGACACTGCCGGCCACCACCTGCAGCCGAGCCAGCTGACCCAGTCGGCCGGCAAGTGCGTCGGCATGGCAACGGTCCGGGCCAGACTCCACCTTGTTGAGCAGGAGGCAGCGCTGACCCCTTGCATACTGAAAGAGTCCCCGCTCATGGGTGATCAGCCTGCAGAGATGCTCCAGCCTGACCGGTTCGCCCACCTTTGCCCGGGTCAGCTCCAGAAAGAGCTCAAGACGGTGGACCAGCTGCTGCGTGATGACCGCTCCGATGGTCTGGATATCCACCACCCCGATGGTCCGACTGGTTAGGGCAGGGATCACCGGCTCGCTGGCCTTCCAGCCCTTCAGGGGTTTGCGGGCGGCGCCATCGGCCTCCAGCAGGACCAGGTCAAAGCGTGGCTGCTCCCGGCTGAGCAGCTCCGGGCCCACCCCGCGGATCTTGGAACCCCGGGCAGCCGCACTGCCGCCCAGGTAGATCCCGGGACGGCTCAGCTCCCGGCCTGCAAAGAGGGCACCGCTCAGATCCAGCCCGTCATAGGTCTCGTCTGCCGGCCGGGCGATCCGGGTGGTGGTGGAGACCAGCACCCGCAGCCCCAGGGCGCGCGCCTCCCGGGCCAGCCGATAGAGCAGGCTGGTCTTGCCTCCGGCCCCCACCAGGCAGACCACCTGGCCCGGGCCCAGCCCCAGGGCCCGGTAAAACAGGGGCAGCACAGAATCCTTCCCGGCTGCAGCACCGTCCTCAGTCGGCTGCATCAGCGCCCAGGGTGGCCAGCAGCACCTTTTCCGGGGTGATGGGCAGCTCCCGGAAATAGAGCCGGGGCAGATTGCCCACATCGGCCACATTGACAGCATTGACGGCATTGACGGCATTGGCAATGGCCTGGGCAATGGCCGGTGCCGGGGTGTTGCAGACCACCTCACCGATGGACTTGGCGCCAAAGGGACCGGTGGGTTCAACGCTCTCTTCAAAGACCACCCGGATATCGTGGATATCCAGGCGGCTGGGCAGGTTATACTCCATGAAGGAGTCGGTCATCAGCCGCCCCTTGGAGTTGTGGCGCACCTCCTCGTAGAGCCCCAGGCCGATGCCCATGACCACGCCCCCCTCCACCTGGATCCGGGCCAGGTTCCGGTTGAGCACCGTACCGCAGTCCACCACGGCCACGTAATCGCTCACCACACACTCGCCGGTCTCCAGATCCACCTCGACCTCGGCAAATCCCGCGATAAAGGGCGGCGGCGAGGTCTCGCCGCCAAAGGTTCCCTTGCCGACCAGCTGATCCATCCCCTCAAAGGAACAGAGGGTCTGGGCCAGTTCGGCCAGGCTCATGGTCTGGCCGTCCTCGCCGCTGAAGATGCCGTCTGCATAGTCGACCCGGGCCCCGTCCGCCAGCGACCACAGCCGGGCCACGGCGGCCCGCATCTGGGCCTTCATATCCTCGGCCGCCCGCAGGGCTGCGTTGCCGGTGACATAGGCGCCGCTGGAGGCATAGGCACCGGGATCATAGGGCAGGGTATCCAGATCAAAGCTGGAGGAGACGATCTGTTCCAGCTCCACCTCCAGGACCTCGGCCGCCACCTGATTGATCACCGTATCCGAGCCCTGGCCCATATCCGAGGCCGAGTGGCTCAGGGTAAAGAAGCCATCCTCGTTGAGCTTGAGCAGCACCGAGGCGGTATCGATCCGGGCGATGCCCGAGCCCTGCATGGTCACGGCCATGCCGTAGCCGCGCACCCGGGTATCGCTGAGCTGGACCCGGGGATAGTGCTCCTCCCAGCCGATCAGCTCGCACCCCCTGGTGATGCAGCGGTCCAGGGTGGAGCTGGCCAGTCGTGCCGGCTCGCCGGGCAGGGAACCGGAGAGGACCGGGTGGCTGTCGCCCGGAGTGATCAGATTCTTGAGCCTCAGCTCGGCCGGGTCCATGCCCAGCTGGTCGGCCAACTCGTTGAGGGCCGACTCCAGGGCAAAGGTACCCTGGGTGGCCCCGTAGCCGCGCAGGGCGCCTCCCGGGGTCTTGTTGGTATAGACCGCGTGGCCGTGGTAGCGGCAGGCCCTGGCCCGGGCATAGAGGGGCAGGGTCTTCTGCCCCACCACCCAGAAGACCGTGGGCGCATGCTCGCCGTAGGCACCGGTATCCGAGAGACAGTGGATATCGATGGCCCTGAGGCTGCCGTCCCGGTCTGCACCCAGGCGGACGGTGAGGGCCATGGCATGGCGGGTGGTGGTAGAGCTGAAGGCCTCGGGGCGGCTGTAGACCAGGCGGGCAGGTTTACCGGTCTTCATGGTCACCAGGGCGGGAAAGATCTCGACGCTGGCGGTCTGCTTGCCGCCGAAGCCTCCGCCCACCCGGGGCTTGAGTACCTTGATCCTGTTCCTGGGGATATCCAGGATCCGGGAGAGATGACGCCGCACATGGTAGGGGACCTGGGTGGAGGTCATCACCTGGAGACGGCCATGGACATCCAGGGAGGTGGTGGCCCGGTAGGTCTCCATCATGCAGTGGGCCTGGGCCTGGGTATGGTAGGTCTGCTCCAGCACCACCGGAGAGGCGGCCAGTTCCGCCTCCACATCCCCCTGCTCCACCGCATGGGCGGCAGCGATGTTTCTGGAGGGGTCACAGCCGATCTCAAAGTTGGTGTGGACCGACTCCGGGTGGACCAGCTCCGCGTTGTCCAGGGCCGAGGCCGGATCCAGCACCGGGGTGAGCACCTGGTAGTCCACTCGGATCAGGGCCAGGGCCCGGGTGGCGCTGGCCTCGTCCACGGCCGCGACAATGGCCACCTCATCCCCCACATAGCGGAGCCGTCGATCCAGGACCCTGCGGTCATAGGGCGAGGGTTCGGGATAGGACTGGCCGGCCAGGGTAAAGGCGGTCTGGGGGACATCCTCATGGGTGAGCACACACTCCACCCCTGGCAGGGCCCGGGCCGCAGCAACATCGATGGAGCGGATCAGGGCCGATGCGTGGGGGCTGCGCAGCAGCTTGACCACCAGAACGTTGTTGTTCAGGTCCAGGTCACTGGTATAGGCCGGTACGCCCTTGACCAGGGCCAGACCGTCGATCTTGGCCACGGCCTGCTGTAGATGACGCATCACTCCACCTCCATAAACTCTTGAATGGCACGCATCTGGCCCTTGTAGCCGGAACAGCGGCAGAGATTGCCGGCCAGGTAGTGGCTGATCTCCTCTGGTGTGGGATTGCTCAGCTCCCGCTTCATGGCCAGGACGGTCATCACAAAGCCCGGGGAACAGAAGCCGCACTGCTCGGCCCCCTGGGCCACCATGTAGCGGCCAAAGGCCTCGGCCTCCTCCTGGAGGGCCTCGATGGTGGTGATCTGGTGCTCGGCCACCCGGGCGGTGAGGGTCGCGCAGGAGAGCACCGGCCGCTGGTCGAGCCAGACCGTGCAGAGACCGCAGGAACCGGTGTTGCAGCCGCGCTTGACACTGAGGTAGCCATAGCGGCGCAGGGTCTCGGCGAGAAACTCGCCGTTAGCAAAGGTAAGGCTCACCCTCCGGCCGTTGATGGTTGTTTCAAGCTCCATGCAGCACCTCGCTCAAGAGTCGTTTGATCAAAACAGGACAGACCGCCCGGCGATAGGCCTCACTGCCCCTGGGGTTCGTGCCCAGGGGGACTGCCTGGACGGTGATCCCGGCGGCCTCGACGATGCTCTCCCGGCTCAGGCCGTGTTGACGGAGATAGGCGGCTGCCGCCGGCACCAGCATGGCCCGGCCCGGCCGGCTGCCCACCACCAGCCGGTACTCCTCGTCCTTCCGGGAGACCGCGGCGTTGAGCACGGCATAGTCGGTCTGGGCCCTGCGCACCGAACCGAAGGCGGCCAGCCGTTCATCCCGGGGGATGGAGAGCTGCACCACCACGTCCCTGGCCGGCTTGGCAGAGAGAAACTCCTCCAGGGGGAGGACCCCGCGCTGGTGGAGATGGACCCGGGCCTCCAGGGCCAGGAGGGCGGTGAGGGGGTCGGAGAAGGGGTAGCGCCCGGCCACGGTGCCGCCGATGGTGACCGCAGCACGCAGCTGGACCCCGACGATATGACCAAGGGAGCGGGGCAGGACCCCGCCGGCCAGGGAGCGAAGCAGAGGATGGGTCTCCATGCTCCGCAGGCTGGTCATGGCCCCTATCTCGATCCAGGGACCGTTTTCCCGGACATAATCCAGTTGCAGAGCCGAGAGGTCTATGGCCGTGGTGATGGCCCGCGCCCCCAGGCGCAGGTAGCCGCAGCCCCCCAGGACCGCACTTCCCGGCACCGTGGTCAACAGCTCATAGGCCTCCTTGAGATCCGAGGCCAGGACGTATCTTTCTATCTGGAGCATAAGCAGAATAATCCTCTTTAAATACCCGGCAGACAGGCCGGGACAGGCGATCCTAAACAGAGCTATTAGACACCAAAGCGCCCTTCTTGCAAAGGAGATTTGGCAGGGAAAAAGGGGGAGCGAAACAGCAGGGCGAAAGGAGAGGGAGGCTCACTCCCCAGGCAGGGTTTGCCGCAGGACCCGCAGAACATTTTCGCCCATGATCCCGGCAATGGCTTTTTTGCTGGCAAAAGACGGCTCCGCCTCCCGGCCCTCAAGGTGACGAAGCAGGGCCTGGGTGATCCTGGGCAGGCCGGCGCTATCCACCACGGTGGAGACAAAACCGTCAAAATCCGAACCCAGGGCCACATGCTCCAACCCGGCCCTGGTGGCCACATAGTCCATGGCCCGGGACACCAGGGTGAGGCTCTGCCCCCCCAGGGCCCGTGCAAAGAGGCCAATGCCCACCACCCCCTCTGTTCGACCGATGGCGGCAACCTGGGCAGGTCCCAGATTGCGGGGGCTGTCGCTGGTCGCCCTGACCCCGCCATGGGATGCCATCACCGGTCTGCTCGTCATCCCCAGGAGATCCTCGATGGTCTCTTCCGAGGCATGGGCCAGGTCAAGGAGCATTCCCAGTTCCTGCGCCTGCTGCACCAGGGTTTGCCCTGCCGGGGTCAGGCCATGGCCTGTCTTTCCTTCGGCGGCACCGGCCATGGCATTGTCCATGAAGTGGGTTAAGCCCAGGATCCGATAGCCGGCTTGAAAGAGGGGCTGGATATTGGCAGGATTGCCCTCCAAGGCATGGGCCCCCTCCAGGGCCAGGATCACACCGATGAGGGCCTCCCCCTGACTACGGCAATCCAGGACCTCATCGATATCCCGGCAGCTGGTGATCAGCTTCAGGGGAATGGGTGAGTCGCCAGCGGCCGCGATAATCGCCTTCAGCTTCTCGGCCTGATAGAGTGCCCTGGCCAGCCTGCTGGAACGGGTCTGCCGTGGCCAGCCCTGGAGCCGGCCCAAGAGGTCGATGGTATCCCAGCGATCGGGATGCCGACGAGCGCCCAGGAGAGCCGTGGCCGGTACCCCGGTTACCGCAGCACAAACCTGGATGGCCACGTTGCCCTGATGCAGCCGCTGCCGGTCCAGGTGCCCCCTGGAGGAGAACTCCCAGGCCCCCCGGTTCCAGAGCAGGAAATCGGCATGGAGATCCACCACCCTGAGCTCACCATGGAGACGGGCGGCCTCTGCACTCAGCGGCCGCGGGGCCAGGAGGGTGCGATTGACCCTGGCGTCGATGAGCCCGGCCAAGCCAGATGACGGTTTGAGCGGCAAGCCGGTGGTGCTATCTGCAGCCATTGCTTCTCAACTCGATCTCCTTTGCCTGGAGCGCGAAACGCTCCTCCCGGCCGCCTGCAACGCTCCTGAAACACAGTCGCCTTCTAAGGGCAGCTAACGAATATAGTAGCCCGATACCCGCCAGGTCCCATCCTGCTGCCGGGAAGGCGTCACCGTCTCTACGGCTGCCTCCTTCTGGCTAAAGGAGGCGGCATACTGGATCACCACATACTCCCCATCCGGGGCACCGGGCAGGCTGGTGGTATACTGGCTGGCCAGCAGCCGGCGCGAAAGCAGCGTCCCCAGGGGTATTCGCACCCCCTGGGCCGTCTTTTGCCAATGCTCCTTGCTAACATTCTTCTGAAAATAGTCCGAGGCCTGGTCCCAGCTCAGACCATACTTGCCCGCATCCACCAGGGACAGCCAGGCAGCGGCAGCCGTCCGGGCCTGCTCCTCCTGCTCTTCAACAGCCCAGAGTGGCTGAGCCGTAAACAACAGCAACAGGCCAACAACCAGCAGAACTCGCTTTGTCATGATTTCCTCCCTTTCAAGGATTGCTCTTGGTGTTCTCTTGGGGTTCCAATCGGCTCAGAGCCCTGCAAACACTGGAGATCTCGGAGGCGAACGCCACCCGGGAGCGGCTCGGACCAGCCGCTGGATAACGACACCACTAACCTCATTATTTCAAACAGTTAAACACCTACCATTAATACAAGCAGAGGACAATTAAATAGTCGACACCGGGAAAAACGGGCAGGAGAGAGGGCAGCGCCAACAAGCGATTTTTTTTCATTTGGATTTGACGAATCCCATTCCAGATGCGACAATAGGGGCTATAACTGTCAGCACCAGGATTCCCCTGGTTCGTTGAGCACGATTCAGCGTAGGCGTATTCAGGAGCAGGTGGTCCTCGTTCCCCCCAGAATCACCAGAACCTTTATCAGCTCTGCAAACCGCGTGGCCAAGAGGAGACACAGCCCGGTGCCCTCGAGCAGATGCCTATCGTTTCTCTTCTTTCTTGAAAATACAATCGCCCGGCATGAGGTAGAGATATGGATGAGTTTCTCAGGAACATGACCATGAAAGATATCGGCGAGATCTTGCTCAGCCCCGATCAGTTGATCACCCTCTGCAACGAGGATGAAGCCGTGCTGCTCGATGTTCGTTTTCCCTTTGAAACCAGACTCTGGGGTATGAAGTTTGCGCTGGAAATCCCCCTAAACGAGCTGCCTGACCGGCTGAAGGAACTGCCCGGGGAGAAGATCATCGTCTGTGCCTGTCCTCTGGAGATCCGTTCCAACATCGCCTGCCAGTATCTGCTCCAGCAAGGTTTTCAGGCAAAGATCCTCAGCGGCGGCTTACTGAAACTGGCCGACCGACTTCGCGGTGGCCAGGCAAAGGATCTGCAACAGTAGCCAGTAGCCAGTAGCCGCAGAGGTGCTCTTCTACCTTGCCAGCTTTACGCTCACTCTCTTTTTTTCAGCGCTGTTTGCAACCGGAGGCGTGGGATCCGCCATTGTCCTGATCCCCCTACTCTCTCTGCTGGGCGTTGGCTTCGATCTCGCCAAGGCAGCCGGACTCTTGGTCAACACCGTTACCACCTCCACAGCCAGCCTGATCAACTACCGGCAAAAAGTACTGGAGGTGAAGGCAGCCGTTCCCTTTCTCTGCATCTCCGGACTGAGCGCCCCCCTGGGGGCATACGCAGGGCAGCATTTCAAGCTCGTCTATATCAAAGCCCTGTTTGTCCTTTTTTTGCTCCTCTCTGCCTATCTGATCTTTGGCCAACAGGAGCAGCGTTACCTGCAGCGGGAGAAGATGAACTGGCTGATGTATCCGCTGGCGTGCTCCGTCGGATTTATGGCAGGTTTGCTGGGGATAGGAGGAGGGGCATTGATTATCCCGGCACTGGCCTACATGCGATTTCCTCCGAAAAAAATCGCTGCAACCGTCAGCTTGATGATTCCTGCATCGACCTGTACCGCATTCCTCTCCTATGCCTACCTGGTGGATATAGACTGGATCTTGATCATGGTCATAACCGTAGCAGCCCTGCTTGGCGGAATCATCGGCACCACCATCATGCACAGTTACCTCAGAGATGTAGAGATGAAAAACATACTGGCAGCGATCTTATGCCTGATCGCGGGCAACATGATCTACGGGATGATCATCAGATGACCCCAGATCTTCAGGAAACACCCCCCCAGTTGGAGAGTGATCCCATCAGGGATGAACAGCTCTTTGCCAACAGCATCACCGCGATGATCCTGGTGGATGAACAGCGCATAATCAGAAAGGCCAACAAGAGATTCTGTGCGCTCTTCGGCTACAGCAACGAGGAGATTGTCGGCTGCAAGACCGCGCTGTTAACACCGACCAGGACCCATTTTGAAGAGTACAAAAAATATTTTGACCAGACCAGAGACGGCTCCTACCAAAGTAGTGAACTGCAGTACAGGAAGAAGCATGGCGAACTGTTCTGGGTCAAGCTCACCGGCATTCCCCTTGCTGCAGATGCAGGCCGCTTTATCCTCTGGTCCTTCGATGATATAAGCTTTGAGGTTGAGGCACGCCAGGAGATAGAGAACCGCTACCTGGAGCTTGAGATCATCTTCAACCGGGTTCCTGCCGGCTTGCTCTTCGTGGTGGACGGGAAGATCGAACGGGTCAACCCCTATTTCCTCAAGTTGGTCGGCCAAGAAAAAGAATCACTCACAGGTAACAACATATCTTTATTACTTGAAGATTTCGAAGAGGCCAAGAAGAAGAACAGCAAAAAACTTGTCACCTTCCAGACCAGGGACACCCCCATAGTCCTTGAACGGGAGATCGAGCAAGTCTCTGCCAACAGCTACATCGTCATCTTTCTGGATGTTACCGAGCATGTCCAGGAAAAGAAGGCCCTGCTCTCCAGGGCACAGACCGATGGCCTGACCACCATTTACAACCGCAGTACCTTTATGGAGATGGCCCAGAAAATGATGACAGACCCGGCCAATGGGACCATATCATTTATTATGCTGGATGTGGATCACTTCAAGGAAATCAATGACCTCTACGGTCACGACGTCGGCGACGATGTACTCAGGGAGCTGACCGGATTACTGAAAAAATATCTCCGTAGCAATGAAATCTTCGGTCGGTTGGGCGGAGAGGAATTCGGGATCGCCCTGCCTCTCCCCAAGGAGCAGGCCCTGGCAATCGCCACCAGGTTGCTCGAAGCGATTCGCTGCCAGACCTTTACCCGTCAACAGATAGAGGTAACCGTGAGCATGGGGATGGTGGACAGCAGCTTTTCCCCCCTGTTTGACGCCATGTACAGAGGCGCGGATCGTCTGATGTATATCGCCAAGCGGGCCGGCAGGAACCGCCTGCAATACTAGGCCAGCGAGTTCCCCCAGGCCAGGGGCAGATAAAGCCGCTCCTTCCCTCTCTCCAAAGCCCTGGGCCGAACCTTGCCGCTCATCAGCTCAAGGTACCCTCAAGAGAAGCAGATTCAGCAGCGAGGCCCCACCCCACATCACCAGCCCATAGTGCCAGTTGCTCTGCAGAATCCCCCGGGGTGAAGCCTTGTATCCGACTCACCAGGGCCAAGCCCAACCCGGACAGAGGGCTGCTGCCCGCGGTGATCGCCAACTGCTCAAGAAGAGAAAACCTAACCGGGAAGGGTCCGGTTGCAGGGGGATCAGCAGCGGGCTGACTATGGCGATGCTGACAATGGGATGCA
>NZ_KE387006.1:1141-238491 GCF_000429965.1 Desulfogranum mediterraneum DSM 13871 | reverse complement strand
ATCATCCCTGCCAAGACGCCTGCAAACAACAGGGGGCTAAAGACCGCACCCTCGAGGCTGAACAGAGCAGGGTAGAGCCGGGTAATCGACTTGATACCTTTGGCCAGATAAATATCCCCTGCACCATTCTTCTTCACTTCAGCAGGAGCATACTCGATGTTGCCCCCTGGGCAAGCGCCACAGGTGGTATGGCCCACGAGCTGAATGTCCTCATTCTTATAGGGCAAAGGTGCCTTCGCGCTCATCCATGGCCCGCAGGCACTTACTCCCGGCACGGCTCTGGCAGGCACCACAAATAATAATGCTCATTTCAGAATTAACCCAAATGACAACAAAGAACAATCTCTTGAATGACCGCTGCAGACCGCTTACATCCCTGTACTACCAGTCAACTGTAGATTAGCTACTACTTCAACAATCAGGAGAGTCATTAGCCTGCCTAATCTTTCACGATTTCCCAGAAAAGCTATACTCACCTGTAAGCTTACATGCTCCCAGGAAGATGCTCAGCTATTTACTATTACGAAAAGCAGGGCTCTATTTTCTTTTTCAAAGTGAATCCATGTTACTTTAAAAAAGACTCAGATAGTCTTAGAAAAAAAAGCATTCTCAACTGCCTGTTACAGCAACTCTCAACAACAGCTCTTTTCCGATGGAGCACTGCATTTCTTTTTTTGAAAAATGAGTATTTTTTAGTACCCATTCCTTACAAGGTGTAAACAATGTTACTTAAAATGCAAGAACAGATTCAATACTACGCAGATACAATCTCAGCTATTACCGGGCTGGACATAGAAGTCGTAAACACGAAACTTATCCGTATCGCCGGGACTGGGGAATATGCCGGAAACATTGGGAAGAGCATTAACAACGCAGGAAACCTATTAAAAACAACCCTAAAAGGTAGTACACCGCTCTTTATTGACAATCCCCGTAAAAACATCATCTGCAAAGGATGCCCGACCAAGGCAACTTGTCACGAACTGTGTTCCGTCTGTGCACCCATTTCTGACGGAATAACTACATACGGAGCTATGGAGATGGTCTGCTTTTCTTCGGAAGTGCGGAAGCAAATGTTGGGTCGACGTGAAATTTACATGAACTTTCTGTCCTTACTAGCCAGCAGTATTGCGGTCCGTGTCCGGGAGAGGAAAGAGTTTGAGGATATCAATGACCTCCTCAACGTCATGTCTCAGGTGGTTAACGCTAACGAAAAAGGCATACTGATCTACGATGGTCAGGGATCAGTTGTGTTTAATAATGATCAGGCGGAGAAAATTCTCCAGAAAACCATCCCTTCTCAATTTGAGAACTTCACCATCACCCCGACCGGGTTCACCCTATCCGACCTAAATGAATATAGTGTGGAACAGGACGGTCGGCAACAATTGATAATTGGCAAACAGGCCGAAATAGAATCTTCAACAAACCGTTTTTCTTCGGTTTTTGTTTTTGACACCATCCGTTCAGTTGTATCCAAGTCACTGCAGGCTGCAACGGTTAATTTCGACAGTAGCCTTGACCATATTATCGGCCATTCTCCTCACATTATTCTATTAAAAGAACAGATTACCGCTACAGGAGATACTAATTCATCCGTCCTGATCACCGGAGAGAGCGGTACAGGCAAAGAGCTGGTTGCCCGTGGCATCCATTCCATCGGTGACAGGTCTAAAGAGCCTTTTGTGGCCATAAATTGCGGCGCAATTCCGGACACGCTGCTTGAAAGTGAATTATTCGGCTATGTTGGCGGAGCATTTACCGGAGCCTTGCCGCAAGGACAGATCGGGAAATTCGAACTGGCAGACGGGGGAGTGCTGTTTCTGGATGAGATATCATGCATGCCGCTCTATCTACAGGTTAAACTTCTGCGTGCACTGCAAGAGCGCACCATAATCCGCCTGGGAGGCAACCGTCCTGTAGCCGTTGACATACGCGTCATAGCTGCAAGCAACGACAATCTCCATGAACTGATGGCTCAAAACATGTTTAGAAGCGACCTCTACTACAGGCTGAACGTGATCCCTATTCAGACCACTCCCCTGCGCCAGCGCCTTGAGGATCTCGATCTGCTGGTCAATCATTTCATCACAAAATACTGCGATTTATTCGGGAAAAACAAACTCAACCTCCCCTCATCGATCATTCAACGCATGCGCAATTACTGCTGGCCAGGTAACATCCGTGAGCTTGAAAACGCCATTGAATATCTTATAAACATGTCGGCTCCAGATGGCACTATCAACGAAGCAGGACTGCATGCCGGCTTCCTACAAAGCAAAGGGGAGTCAATGCCGGAAACGGTTAAACTTTCTCAAACACCGCAATCGCCCATGGTTCCGCTCAAGGAAATGGAAAAGCAGGCAATCTTGCGAGCACTTGAATATTACGGAGATTCCACCTCTGGCAAAAAACAGGCCGCCAAGACCCTGGGAATCAGCCTGGCAACTTTATATCGGAAACTTGATCGATAAAGACATAGAGCGCCAGCTCTCTTGACGGATACCTCCTCCACTATCGCCTTCACCCTGCTTGCCCCCTCTCTCGCAAGCTTCTCAAAATGAGAAATTTCTCATTTTGAGAAGCTTGCGCCATTGTCAAACCAGACACAACAAACATCTAACCACCTACAATAACAAAACATATACAAAATCTCGCTTCTGGCGCGCTCTTTGCTAGTCATGAATAAGCTGCATTAATCTATTCATCGAGGAGGACAGACGTTGTCAAAAGTAAAGATTCAATACAACGGGAGTTTAAAAGCTCCCACAACAGGAGCTGATGTCTCCATGTTGAGCAGGGACGTAGCTGAAAAGGTGCGGAACTTCCACTCCACCTTTGAAGCCTACACCCCGACTCCACTGGCTAGACTCAACAATCTTGCCACTCATTTCGGCCTTAGAGAAGTGCTGGTCAAAGACGAATCATACCGTTTCGGCCTGAACGCTTTCAAGGTCCTCGGCGGCTCCTACGCGGTAGGTGAATACCTTGCCCGGAAACTGGGCAAAAGCATTACGGAAGTAAGCTGCGATTCCCTGAAATCACAAGAAGTGCGTGCCGCTGTCGGTGATATAACATTTGCCTCCACAACCGATGGAAACCATGGACGCGGCCTGGCCTGGGCTGCCCAGCAGTTCAACCATAAAGCTATCATTTACATGCCTAAAGGTTCTGACCCTGTCCGCCTTGAGAACATCAAATCACATGGTGCACAATGCACCATTTCCGAACTGAACTATGATGACTGTGTACGGATGGCTTGGGACACAGCACAAAAAAACGACTGGGTTACAGTGCAGGACACTGCCTGGGACGGATATACAGAAATCCCCAATCTGATCATGCAGGGCTACACCACATTGGCCCTTGAAGCCCTGGAGCAGATGCAAGCCATTGACGTCAATCGTCCCACCCACGTGCTGCTTCAGGCCGGAGTAGGTTGTTTTGCAGGGGCAATGCTGGGATTCTTTATGTCTGTATTCGGAAAAGATGCTCCTACTTTCATCCTTGTAGAACCTGAAGCAGCCAACTGTTTCTATGCTTCTGCCTGTGCCAATGACGGTAAGCCCCACGCTGTTTACGGAGATCTTGCAACACTGATGGCCGGACTTGCATGCGGCGAGCCCAATCCCACCAGCTGGGAGATCCTGCGCGACTACCCGCTGGCTTACGCTTCCTGTACAGACGACATAGCCGCCAAAGGCATGCGCATTCTGGGCGCTCCCATAAAGGGAGATCAGCAGGTTGTTTCCGGTGAATCCGGAGCGGCAACAATAGGTTTTCTCAACTGGATCATGCAGGAGGAAGAAGGGTGTGAGGCACGGGAAAAAATTGGACTCAATGAGAACTCGAAAGTTCTGTGCATCAGCACAGAAGGAGACACATCCCCACAGACCTACCGGGATGTGGTCTGGTTCGGACGAGAAAAATTATAGTTCAAACAACTTGTTATGGAGAATATGATGGGAAATAATGAACTCGGCTTTACCACTTCAGAGTTTGAGGCAAGAACAGCGCGTATACAGAAGGTCATGCATGAGAAAAGACTCGATGCTGTTTTCCTGACCACAGAACCTAACATTCGTTACTTCACCGGCTTCTATACCCAGTTTTGGGAAAGCCCAACTCGACCCTGGTTTCTGGTTATTCCCCTTGAAGGCAAACCCATCGCCGTAATCCCCGGCATAGGTGCAAGCGGCATGCAGGCCACCTGGATTGAAGATATCCACACCTGGTCTTCACCCAATCCTGAAGACGATGGTATCACCCTCGTATCAGGCGTTATCAACTCCCTCCCCAGCTGTTTCGGACGAATCGGCGCCACCCTCGGACTGCAGTCATACCTGCGCATGCCCACCACCGACTACCTGAAGCTTGCCGACATGCTTAAGGGCAAGGAGTTTATTGATATAGCGAAAGATATCCATCAGCTTCGCAGCATAAAATCAACCGCCGAAGTGGAAAAGATCCGCAGGGCCTGTGCCATTACCAACCACGGCTTTGACATGATTCCAGCCCATGCCAAAGCAGGTCAGACCGAACGTGAAATCTGTACCCAGATGCGCATCAACATGCTCAGCAAGGGAGCGGAATTCGTTAAATACCTCATTTCCGGCTCAGGTCCCGACGGATACGATTCCATTATCATGGGTCCCACTTCGCGCATAATTGAAAAAGGGGATGTACTCATCATCGATGTAGGAGCTGTTTACGACGGCTACTTCTCCGACTTTGACCGCAACTTCGCTTTCGGACATTGCAGTGATGAGACAAAACGGGCCTACGACTGCGTTTACGAGGCAACCGATGCCGGATTTAAAGTGGCCCGCCCTGGTGCAACCACCACCGACCTGTACAAGGCCATGTGGAAGGTCATGGAAGCTGGCGGAGCACTCGGCAACGAAGTAGGGCGCCTGGGACACGGACTTGGTATCCAGTTGACAGAGTGGCCCTCCAACACAGCCACAGACAACACCGTGCTAGAACCGGGCATGGTTATCACCCTTGAACCAGGCATGACGTATGCTCCAGGCAAAGATATGGTCCACGAAGAAAACATCGTGATTACTGAAGACGGTGCCGAGTGGTTGACCCGCCGCGCCAGTGAGCATATCACAATCATTGATTAACCTGACACTGCAAGGAGATTATTATGTCAAATGGTAACGTAGCTGTCGCGGCAAAACCTGCAGTTGTAACCATCCAGCAGCTTAACCAGGGAAAAATGCTGTTCATTAGCACCATGAGCTTTATTGCTCTAGTCGTACTTACCGGACTGCTTTTCCCGGAACATTTATATAACGTCGGCATAGGAACAATGAACTACCTGACCGAGACTTTCGGCTGGGTCTACATGGCAGGTTCTTTTGCCTATGTAATGGTCATGTTCTTTTTTGCATTCAGCAAATACGGCAATATCCGTTTTGGCGATGACGATTCGAAGCCAGAATTCAGCACTTTTTCGTGGATGGGCATGTTGTTCTCAGCCGGCATGGGTACTGTAATGCTTTACTGGGGGGTCGCAGAACCAGTGTATCACTACATGAATCCGCTGGTCACAACCGGGATCTCCCCTCAATCCCCTGAAGCGGCAAAATTTGCAATGAAGCAGAGTTTCATCCATCAGGGCATTCAGGCATGGTCCGCATTTTCTGTTGTCGGCCTGATTCTCGGCTATCTCATGTACCGCAAGAAAGAAAGCGGCCTGATCAGTAACATTCTGCTTCCCTGGGGCCGCGACAAAGCCAACGGCAATTGGGGCAAAGCTGTCAACCTGATCTGCATATTCGGGGCTATTGCTGGTATTTCAACCTCCCTCGGTCAAACTGGACTATCTCTGAGTGTAAGTTTTTCATACCTGCTTGGGACTCCGGACTCAACACTGACAAAATTCCTTGTTGTTGGAATCATCACCGGCATCACAGTCCTTTGCACTACAACAGGACTTGAAAGAGGGATCAAAGTCCTTTCAGACTACAATGCATACCTGCTCATGGGCTTGATCCTGCTGGTAGGAGTGGTCGGCCCGACCACAACAATGCTCAATGTATATTTTGACTCCATTGGCAACTACATGAACGACTTCTTCCGTGATGGGCTGATGCTGCCTACTTTCGCTGCAAAAGAAGAGACCCCATGGATTACCGGCTGGCCGATATATTACTATGCATGGGCTATCGCCTGGGCACCTTTTGTCGGCCCCTTCATTGCCCGTGTTTCCAAGGGACGAACAGTACGTGAGTTCATCCTCGGCTCCATGATCCTACCCTGCCTCGGTATTTTCCTCTGGGTAGCCTTCTTCGGAACCATAGGAATTCAGGCCCCGGCTGAAGCCCTCAAGGCTGCAGCAGCATCTTCAAAGGCTGCCACCTTTATCGTTTTGGAAGGATTCCCGTTAGGTTCTCTTATCTCATGGGGTGTTGTACTGGCCCTGTTCACTTGTTTTATCACTTCCTTGAACAGTTCCACCTTTACCCTGAGCTCCATGAGTCAGGACGGCGCGACCAACCCCAGCAACAGGATGAAGACCATCTGGACTATTGCTCAAGCTTCCATGGCACTGACTTTGATGCTCGGCAGCAAAACAGGTATTGAACTCCTGCAGAGTATCAGCCTGATATTTGCCTTGCCACTGATGTTTGTACTGTTTCTGTGTATGATCAGTACAATGAAGATGTTCCGCCAGGAATTCCAGAATTGATGAGGTTATCTCTTCACTCCTCGTCCATTCCTACATACTTCCATTGGCGCGAAAGCAACCAATCTTCGCGTCAACGAGCCAACCAGACCAGGAAAGAGACTTTATGTTTGACAAAATTGTTGCACACACCAAACACTATGAGCAGGAAATATACGACCTTGCCAGCGAACTTATCCGCACGGAGAGCCTTTCGGGTCACGAAGGAGAGGCTGCAAAAATCGTTGCCGATAAAATGAAACAGCTCAAATTCGACTCAGTAGAAGTCGATGAAATGGGCAATGTTTGCGGCTCGGTAGGAAACGGTCCGCTTTTTGTCTGCGTTGACGGTCACATGGATGTAGTAGCGACAGGTGAAGAGAGCCTGTGGTCGCGCCCCCCCCTGTCCGGCGAGCAGGATGCTGATAACATTTACGGACGAGGGGCAACAGATATGAAATCGGCCATAGCGTCCATGATCTATGCCGGTAGGATTCTGAAAGACCTTAATCTAACAGACAGAATCAGATACATGGTCTGTGCTAGCGTTCAGGAAGAACCATGCGAGGGTCTGGCCTGGGAATACATGATCGAAGAGCGAGGCATGCACCCCGACTTCGTCATCCTGGCAGAACCAAGCGAAGACCAGATTTCACTGGCCCAGAGAGGGCGCATGGAACTCAAAGTATCCGTATCTGGACAAACAGCCCATGCCTCCGCTCCCCACATGGGAGACAATGCCATTTACAAAATGGCAAGAATCATATCCGACCTGGAAGCATTGAACGCCAGAATGGAGGTGAAAGATAGCGAGTTGGGCAAAGGCTGCCTTGTTGTTTCTGAGGTTCACACCAAAGCTCCTTCCAGATGTTCTGTTGCAGACCACTGTGACATTTCCATCGATAGGCGGCTGACCTGGGGTGAATCCGCAGACTACGCCATTGACCAAATTAAAAACCTTCCCAGTGTGGTAGAGGCAGGCGCAGAAGTTGAAGTTCACATGTTTGAAGAGCCTTCCTATACCGGAAAACAGTGCGTTAAGGAATGCATTTTCCCCGCATGGAAGCTGGACAAGCAACATCCAGTAACCCATGCGGCGCAGAAAGCGTACAAAGGACTTTTTAACAAAGATGCAGTCTTAACCACCTGGCCTTTTTCCACAAACGGGGTCGCCATCATGGGAAAAAACAATATCCCGGTCATCGGTTATGGTCCAGGCGACCTGAAATCCTGTCACGTTCCCGATGAATATGTAAAAAAAGAACAGGTTCTTGCTGCGGCCATGATGTACGTCGCACTTCCTATTATCTATGCTAACAACAACTAACTTAAAGGAAATTCCAAAAATGAAAACACAGATCAGCACTACCAATGCTCCAGGAGCAGTCGGACCCTATTCCCAGGCAATAAAAACAGGCAACACCCTCTATATTTCCGGTCAGCTTCCCATCGATCCTGATACAGGCAAGATGTGTGAAGGTTCCATTGAGGAGTGTACTCGCCAGGTCCTTGAAAACCTCAAGGCAATCATCACCGAAGCAGGTGGTTCTCTGGACAATGTTGTAAAAACAACTGTATTCATGGCAGACATGAGCAATTTCCTGGAAGCAAACGGTGTTTACTCAGAGTATTTTTCACAGCCGTTTCCCGCACGCAGTGCGTTTCAGGTAGCAGCTCTACCTCTAGGCGGACGCATTGAAATCGAAGCTATTGCTGTACTGAATTAATCAGGCTACATCCGGATCTCCCAAAAAGGTTAACAGGTTATCCCGCCCTGCGACATGGTTTAGGAGAAAATAGGGCTGTTCAGGAGTTCAAAGCCTCCTGAAACGTTTTGATTGAAGTGATTGTGACTTCAGCTTCAGGCTCAAAATCTACACAGGCTTAAGCCAAAGATATCAATAAGGCGGTTGGGAGATTCGGATAGACCCAAGAAAATGATGCCAAGCAGCAACAGGGGGGAGCAGTCTCAGTGGTTAAAAACAAGCAGATTCAGCAGCGAGGCCCCACCCCACATCACCAGCGCATAGTGCCAGTTGCTCTGCAGAATCCCCCGGGGTGAAGCCTTGTATCGACTCACCAGGGCCAAGCCCACCCCGGACAGAGGGCTGCTGCCCGCGGTGATCGCCCAACTGCTCAAGAAGAGAAAACCTAACCGGGAAGGATCCGGTTGCAGGGGGATCAGCAGCGGGCTGACTATGGCGATGCTGACAATGGGATGCACCCCCATGATCCCGATGATGATCATCCCTGCCAAGACGCCTGCAAACAACAGGGGGCTAAAAACCGCACCTTCGAGGCTGAACAGAGCAGGGTAGAGCCGGGTAATCGACTTGATGCCTGTGGAAAAGACCCCTGCGGCAAGAAACAGGGCAAACTGACTGTTCACGGCTGCTATCCTGGTGTCGATGAAGCGATGCAGTGTTGCCAGCCTGGGCCGACCACGCATAAAGAGGCAGGCGCCCAGAGGCGCAAGCAGGCAGATGAGCAGCAAGATGTTGAGCTCGTGCCAGAAATGGTGGACCACGATCACGGCAGCGGCAAGCAGGAGCGGAACCAGCAGACTTTCAACCCGGAGAGGATAACCGGCAAAGGGTTCTTTCTGCCAACAGCACACCTCGATGATGGTATAGCCCAGGGCGATCCCGCTCATCAGCGCGCCAGGAATCAGCGTCTCTTTCCACACCATTCCCGGAGCATAGGTAAGGGCAACACCGGTGGCGATGAAAAAGGGCGACCACCAGGCAGCCGCACTGAAGGAGCGTCCCAGGACAATCAGTTGCGCCCTGCTGAGCGCTCCGTGTTTTTGGAGGCGATCCCCAAAGACAAACATCACCGACAGGTTGATCACCGCTCCGAACAGGTGGGTTCCCAGGGCCGTTGCCGCCACGGCGCGCTTGCCGCTGGGCAGGTCAGGATCTTCACGATCTTGGCTGGTGAGGGTGAGAAAGGTCACCGCCACAAACATGGCCAGCAGGGGCAGGTTAACGGCAAAGATCTCGGTCCAGCCCAGAAAGCCCCCCTGGCTCGCCGAAAAAGAGATGGCCAGCAAACCGCTGCCCACCAGCAACAGGGCCTGGTGCAGGGCGCCCTTTGCCAGGGATCGCCAACTCAGCAGGACCACCAGGTAGGCGAGGAGGGTCGCCACGGTGAGGAGAGCGGGAGAGAGGACACTGAGCAGATAAAAGAGCAGGGTCCCCACGATCATCCAGCCGATATATTTTTTCATAACAGACAGGAGGGAATCTTGGATAAGCAGCGATTATCTTCCATTTCTTCCATTTCGAGGGGCCGGGAAACGCCCAGCCACCTCTTCACCAAGGGTTCAAGCGGATCAGGACAGAGGAACAGCAACAGCTTGTACCACAGCCCACCACCATTTTCTTGCAAAGAATGTACTCTTTCCACCGGCACCGCAGGAATCCTTGGGAAACAGGCCCCACCGTGTCGGCGGTGAGTGCATGGAGAGCTCCTCCCCTGTGAGGGCTCAGGCAGCAAGATCTTTGTACCAAAATTATCACAACCTACTACAATGAGCTGACAACGACACCCTCTCACCCCGCTGCCGACAGGGCCACAGGAGGGAGTGTCGAGATGCGGAGGATTTTTCAGGATGCTGCCGAGTTGGAGAGGAACTTTCAGGGACTGATACACCAAGAGGAGGATCTATCGTGGCAGAGGCCTTATCCACCAGCCTGACGAGATTATTCCGGCTGACAGGGGTGTTGCTGCTCTTGGCTGCTGATACCGTTTTCGCGGCCAGTGCGGGTCCACTCAACCTGACCACCAGCTTGGCAGGGCTCAGCTGTCTGCTGATCTTTATGGTTGCCTATGGCCTGGTTGTGTTTGAAGAGTATACCCAGCTGCGCAAGTCAAAGCCGGTCCTCCTGGCTGCCGGGATCATCTGGGGTCTGATTGCTGCAATCTATGCGGCCAATGGCTTTACCCAGGCGGCCGAAGTGGCGGTGCGCCACAACATCCTTGACTATGCCGAACTGCTGCTCTTTCTCCTGGTGGCCATGACCTATATCAATGCCATGGATGAGCGCCAGGTCTTTGAAACCCTGCGCAGCAGACTGGTCTGTACAGGATTCTCCCTGCGCAAACTGTTCTGGCTCACCGGTGCCATCTCCTTTCTCCTCTCACCGGTTGCCGACAACCTCACCACGGCCATGCTGATGTGCGCCGTGGTGATGGCCATAGGCAGGGATAATCGTCGCTTCATCAGTCTTGCCTGTATCAACATCGTGGTTGCAGCCAATGCCGGCGGAGCCTTCTCCCCCTTTGGCGACATCACCACCCTGATGGTCTGGCAGAGGGGGCTGGTTGACTTTACCACCTTTTTCAACCTGTTTATTCCCTCCCTGATCAACTGGCTGCTGCCGGCGGCCATCTTCCACTTTGCCGTCCCCAGAATGCAGCCGGCGGCCTGTCCCGTCGATGTCCGCCTCAAACGCGGCGCCCTGACGGTCATGGTCCTCTTCCTCATGACCATAGCCACTGCGGTCTGCTTCCATAACTTTCTCCACCTGCCGCCGATGATGGGGATGATGACCGGTCTTGCCTATCTCAAACTTTTTGGCTTCTACCTGAAGAGGACCCACAAGAATCCCAAGGGAGCGCCCGGTTATGATCCCAAGAAATCAGGGGAGCAGATCGGCGATACCGTTGCCTTTGATGTTTTTCGCAACATCGCCAGGGCCGAGTGGGACACCCTGATGTTTTTTTATGGGGTGATCCTCTGTGTCGGAGGCCTTGGCTTCATCGGCTACCTGGGGATTGTTTCAGAGCTTATCTACGTTGGCTGGGGGCCTCTGCCCGCCAACATCATGGTAGGGATACTTTCGGCGACCCTGGATAATATCCCCGTTATGTTTGCCGTTCTGACCATGCACCCGGAGATGTCCACCGGACAGTGGCTGCTGGTCACCCTGACCGCAGGTGTCGGCGGCAGCCTGCTCTCCATCGGTTCGGCCGCAGGCGTGGCCCTGATGGGCCAGTCCAAGGGAATATATACCTTCTTCAGCCACCTGAAATGGGCCCCGGTCATTGCCCTGGGATACGCGGCCAGCATTGCAAGCCATATCCTGATCAACAAGCGCTTCTTTGACGGCATCGCCATCTAGCCGCTGCACCCCGCGCAGCCTCCCCCGGCCGGGAGGCTGCCTGTTCCCCCCCTGTGCACAACCCAGGCCCCTTCGACAGCAGGCCACCTTGAAAAAATGCTTTTTCTTCCAATCTCGGCCTTGCACCCAAAATTTTATCCCTGCAATATCAAATACATGACTGCGGTAAAATTTTTCGCGCGCCTTGGCCTTGATCGAAAAATCTCACTTTTCAAGGTACCCAGCAGACTTGAGCTTGCCTCGATCCTGCCCCCGCAGACCCCACGCACCTCTCCGGGGGAGCCTCCGGCACCCACCCGGCTGAGAGCACTCAACCCCGCCGACCCGAGACGCAACAAGGATGTGGCACCAGAGGTGGTCTCAGCTGGGTATCTCCTGGGCGCCACCGAGACAAGCCACTATAATCATAAGAAAAAAGACAAGCGCACCAAAACGGTTGCACCTTGATCCTCCCCTGCCTCTCTTAAGGAGAGCCTTGCAAAGCCTGCAATAGCGGGAGCCGGCAGGGTATGGGAGCCGGCAAGGCCCCATTCCGGCGCAACATTTAAGTTGCAGATCAGAGCAAAAAACACCACTCTCTCCAGGTCAGCGGATAAAACCAGAAGAATACAAACCGACAACAACTTGTTTTCACATTAAAAAAAACACATCCCGACAGAGCTGTCATCTCCGGCATGAATAGTGCTGTAAGCGTAACCAAGACGAGGAAACTATGAAGCGACCACCATACCGACAACATTGCTGGCTACTCCTCTGGAGCATCCTCTGTGCTCCAGGCAGTGCCTGGGCCTTACAACCCCATAGCGCGCCCGAAGGGCTCTATGTACACCAGATGTCCCACCTGCTGTTCATGGGGGCCTTAATCTACCTCTACTGGCACACCCGTCGAACCCCTGAGTTAAGCGGTAGGGGCTGGAGATACTTACAGACCTTCTGCCTTCTCTTTGCCGGCTGGAATCTGCTGGCCCTGGTGGGGCACGAGGCCATCAAGTTTCTCTCACCTGGGGATTTCATCGCTAAATCGAGCTGGAACGAACAGATTGTTGGCCCCATCAGCCCGATAAAGATGGTCTACTTCATCACCAAGATGGACCATCTGCTCTATGTCCCGGCCCTGGTTGCCCTGGTGGTGGGACTCCGCAGCTTTAGTCAAGAAGTTCTCAGGGAGAAGGAGCAATGAACAGCCTGCCCCTCCTGCCTGCGAACATTGTCGACATTATCGGCTCCAGCCTGGCAATCCTGCTCTCTTTCCTGGCCCTCTACTACGCCAGGATCCTGGTCAGGACAGAACCAAACAACTTTATCTGGGGCTTCCTCTTCTATTTCTGCGTTGCCATGGCAGCGTTCTCGCTCTCCAGGGGCGTTGGTCATATTGTCCGGATTTTCCTGGTCTTTGGCGGACAGGGAGCGCTCTGGAAAGAGCTCTCTCCCTACTCGGGCGGTTTCAACACCATGTTGATCATCTCCACCGCAGCGGTCACCATCTACTATCACAAGGGGCTTGCGGCCTACAAGGCGATCAGGTCGGAGGCAGAAAAACTGAGTGAGGCCAACAGCAAGCTTTTCTCCAGTGCCGCCCAACTCAAGCTGCTCAATACCCACCTGGAAGAGATCGTGGATGAGCGCACCCGCAACCTCTCGACCTCGGAGAAGAAATTTCGCAAATTTTTCGAGAACTCCAAGGACATCATCTTTTTCTGTGACCAGTCCGGCTACCTGACCAGCATCAACAGCAGCGGCAGGGAACTGCTTGACCTGGATCCATCCCTGGAACGCGTCAGCTTTTATGACCTTTTTGCCCGGGCGGAAGATCGCCAGCGCTATGTCGACGCACTGCAAAAAAACGGTTTTGTCAGGGACCTGGAGATTGAGTGCAGGGGACGAGGCGGAACCAGGCGCTATATCCTCTTTACCGCCAACACGGTCTATGACCAGGCGGGAACCATGGTCGGCTGTGAGGGGATAGGCAAGGATATGACCCGGCTCAAGACCATGACCAAGCAGCTCATTAACCGCGAAAAGATGGCCTCGGTCGGCGAAATGGCCGCAGGAGTCGCCCACGAGATCAACACCCCCCTGGGGATCATCCTCGGCTACACCCAGTTGATGCTGGATGATTACCACCAGGGCACAGATGCCCATGCCAACCTTGAGGTCATGGAGCGTCAGACCAAGGCCTGCAGGAGGATTGTAGCCGACCTGCTCAAGTTCTCCCGCCAGGCGGACAGCGTCAAGGCCGCCATTGATCTCAACCAGCTCATCGAGGAGGTCTTGGCAGTCACCGAGCACTCCCTCAACATCCACCAGGTGAGGGTGATCCGCAACTTTGATCCGCACCATCCAGAGGTGATCGGAGATGCGGAAAAGCTGCGTCAGGTCATGATCAACCTCCTGAATAATGCCCAGTACGCCATGGCAGAAGACGGCGGCCGCCTCTTCATCACCACCTACAGCCAGCAGGAGGAGGTCCTCCTCTCGGTCCGGGATACCGGCAGCGGTATCCCCGAAGAGATCAAAAGCAAAATCTTTGATCCTTTTTTCACGACCAAGGAAGTCGGCAAGGGAACGGGGCTTGGCCTCTCGGTTATCTACGGCATCATCCAGGAACATGGGGGCAGCATCACGGTTGAAAGTCCGTTCATCGATCCCGAGAGCGGTGAGACCATCAGCGGGACAGCCTTTCAGATACGATTGCCGCTCAGTGAAGCGCCAAAGCAAACAGACAGGGAGCACACCTAACAATGGCTGAAATACTCGTATTGGACGACGTCCTGGACGCAGTGGTTCTGGTTAAAAAAGTACTGACCAGAGAGGGACACCATGTCCGGACCTTTACCGAGGAGCAGGAAGCGATCGATCATGTCGCCCGGCATCGGGTCGATCTTGCCGTCCTTGATATCAAACTGAAGAAGATGAACGGCATCCAGGTCCTGGAAGAGATGAAAAAGCTCAACCCCGAGCTCAGGGCGATCATGCTGACCGGCTACCCCACCCTGGAGACAGCCCGGACAGCCATTGAACTCGGTGCCGGTGAATACTGCGTCAAACCGATTGACATCCTGGAGCTGAAAGAAAAAGTAGCAGAAGTTCTGACACGTTAGTAACTGGATCCAGATGACAGCTTTCGCGTCATCGGACGCGAGTCACAATGTTCAGATCAGCAAATGACAACAAGGAGAGTTGTATGAAACAATCAGTTTACTCCATGTGCGGGATGTGCACGGTGCGCTGCCCCATCCGGGTGGAGTCTGAAGACAATCAGGTAACCTGGATCGAAGGGAACCCCCATCTGCTTGGCGGGGCACTCTGTGCCAAGGGTACGGCCGGTGTTGCCCTGGTCAACGACAGCCAACGTCCCCAATCCCCCCTCATCCGGGTGGGTGCTCGCGGTGCCGGACGCTGGCGTGAGGCGGGCTGGGACGAGGCCCTGGATTATATCGCCGCCAAACTGAAAACCATCAAGCAGACCCATGGTCCGGAGTCGGTGGTGCTCTCCAGTCGCGGCGGCCCCTGGCAGGGGATGTACAAGGCCTTTATCCATGCCTTCGGCTCTCCCAACTACACCAATCACGACTGCACCTGCGGCCGCAACACCCACCATGCCAGTCTCTCCATCAACGGGGTCGGCCGCAAGGGCTTTGGCTACGACATCAGGAATGCCCGCCACCTGGTGCTCTTTGGTCGGGACATGTTTTCCGCGCTGCGTATTGCCGAGAACCATCAGACCCTGGACATGCTCGATAAGGGCGGCCGCCTCACCTATGTGGATGTGCGTCAGACCATGACCGGTGCCAAGGCCAGCCGCTTCTTCCAGATTCGACCGGGAACCGACTATGCCTTGGCCCTGGGGCTGATCCATGAGGTGATTAAACGGGGCTATTACGACCAGGACTTCCTGGACCGTTACGTCAGCGGTTTTGACGAACTCTGCAGCTTTATTGAAGCCTACACCCCGGCCTGGGCGGCCAAGGAGTGCAACATCAGGGAAAAAGAGCTGCTGGCCTTTGTGGATGAGATCGGCGAAGACCGACCCGGTGTAATCTTTCATCCCGGCTGGAACCTGGCCAGGTACAGGGACTCCTTTTATGCCAGTCGCGCCATGCATATCCTCAACGTGCTGATGGGCAACATCGAGCTGAAGGGCGGGCTGTTTATCCCCAAGGGTGCAGCCGACTGCGGCCTGCCAGGGATTCGCTCCATTGACTGCGCGAAGCCTGATATCAAACGGGGTGACGGGGTCGGCTGGCAGTACACCCACTTCGACAAGGGGCCTGGTCTGGCCCATCTCTTCTTCAACAACATGCTCAAGGAAGATCCCTACCCGATCAAGGCCTGGATTGCCATGCGCCATGATCCATTCAGCGGCATGCCCGATCCCCAGCAGCAGAAGCTGGCCTTTGACAAGTGCGAGCTGCTGGTCTCCATCGACACCAACTACAGCGAGTATGGCTGGTACAGCGATGTCATCCTCCCGGAATCCACCTATCTTGAACGGGATACCCCCATTGTCCAGCAGAAAGGCCTGAAGCCACGGCTGGCCGTCCGGCGCAAGGCCGTTGAACCCAGGTACGACACCAGGGCCTCCTGGGAGATTTTCACCGGCCTGGCCCATCGCCTGGGCCTGGAAGCCACCTTCCCCTTCACAACCATCGAAGAACTCTGGGCCTGGCAGCTTGAGCCCACCGGCCACACCATGGCCGACTTTGAGGAAAAGGGTTTTGTCGAACTGATCGACCAGCCCCTCTGGCATGACCGTGACCAGCTGGACTCCACCTTCAAGACCCCCAGCGGCAGGATTGAACTGGTCAGTGAAAAACTGACCAAGGCGGGCCTGCCATCCTTAAAGCCCTTCGAGAAACCGGAGGCAGCGGAAAAGGGCATGTTCCGCCTGATCTACGGCAAGGTGGCGGTCCACACCCAGGGCCACACCACCAACAACCCCATGCTCTCCGAACTGATGCCCACCAACACGGCCTGGATCAACACCAAGCAGGCGAAAAAACTGGGTATTCAGACAGGCGACCAGGTGGAGCTTTCCTCGGCCGATCACTCCTACAACGCCACCGTGGCGGCCCAGGTAACCGATCATGTCCACCCGGAGGCGGTCTTCACGGTGCATGGTTTCGGCAAGGAGATTCCCCGTCAGCGAAGGAGTTTCCTGGCAGGAGTCAGTGATCAGAAACTGATGGTCGGCGCACTGGATGACTGGGACCAGGCAGGAGGCGGAATCAGTCTCTGCGAAGTTTTCGTCCATGTGAAAAAGAGTATTCGCAACACCACCAGGAGGGCGGAACTGTGAAAAAATATATGATTCACCTCAACAGCCGCAGATGCATCGCCTGTCATGGCTGTGAGGTGCACTGCAAGGCCAACAAGAACCTGCCCGTGGGTCCGTTCCTCTGCACCGTCAGCTGCACCCCCTTAAAGAAGGTAGGCGGCATCCCGAAGACAGAGATCACCTTCTCGGCCTGCAGACACTGTGAGGACCCGCTCTGTGTCCCGGTCTGCCCCACGGATGCCATGCTCCAGCGCAGAGACGGGATCGTCTACATCGACCAGGAGAAATGTATCGGCTGCATGGCCTGCACGAGCGCCTGCCCCTGGGAGATTCCGGTCCAGAACCCCGATACCGGTAAGGCGGTGAAGTGTGATCTCTGCATGGACCGGCTTGACGCCGGCCTGAAACCGGCCTGCGTTGCCAAGTGCACCACCCATGCCCTGAAGCTGGTTACCCTCCAGTCGACCTGATGCCCTCCAGCCACCTGCAGCCGGTCAACGATACCGCTGGCGCCTGCGCCTGACGCCAGCGGTGCTGAGGATGCCCATGAGCCCTGATACCCATTTTATCGAAAACGACTACCTCAAGGTTTTTCAGGAGGTCACCCGCCTGATCAGCAGTGTCCATGATGCCCAGGAGGTCATGGATCTGGTGGTCAGACGGCTTCCTGCCCTGTTGGAGGTGGACGCCGCCACCATCAGATTGTTTGACCGTGGAACCAACAGTTTTGTCCTGGGGGCTGCCTGGGGGGTTTCCGATGAGTATCTCTCCCGCTCAACCATCGATACCGACGAGGTGATGTCGGCATTGCTCTCCGGCAGGCCGACTGCCAGGAAGAATATCGATGTAAGCTGTGACCATGACAACTGTGCCTTTATCTCCAAGGAGGGCGTCAAGAGTGCCATGTCACTGCCCATCATCTACAAGGATCAGATAACCGGCCTGCTCCGTCTCCTCACCAAGGACCGGCGTGAATTTGCCCAGGCAGAAATCAACTTTGCCATGTCCCTCGCGGAACAGGTGGGGCTGGCCATTGCAACCTGCCAGATGTTTCAGGAACTGGAAAACCAGGTCAGGTTTTTTAGTGCCCAGCGAGAAATATCCCGGCTGGTCAACTCCACCCTGAACCTTGAACAGATCCTGGAGGCGATTGTTGAAAAACTGCCCGGGATCATGGGGGTCAAGGGCTGCACCATCCGCCTGCTCCAGCCTGCCACCAATCGTCTTGAGCTGGTTGCAGCATCGGGTGTTTCCAAAAAATACCTGACCCGGGGCAGCATTAACCGTGAGGATTCCATCTTCAAGGTGCTGAAAGGGGAGCCGGTGGCGATCTACGATGCAGCCAATGATCCCCGGGTCAACTATCACGCGGAGATCAGGGAAGAGGGCATCCGCTCCATCCTGGCGGTGCCCATAACAAACGACCAGGAAATTATCGGGGTGCTCCGCCTGCTCAGCGCTCACCATCGCTCCTTTTCGGCCAACGATACCCACTTTGCGGTCACGGTGGCCGAAGAGGGAGGCAATGCCATTGAAAAAGCCAGGTTATATCGCAAGATCAGCCTCCTCTTTAACCAGATTGAAGAGCATGAGCGATTTCTCCAGACCATCCTTGACGCGCTCTGGCTGGAGCTGCTGGTGATCGGACCTGACCAGCGGATCATCATGGTCAACAAGCACTTTCTGGCACGACACGGCCGCCGAGAGGAAGAGGTCCTGGGCCAACGCTACCCATCGGTATCACCCTGGCACGACGCAACAGGCCAGCACTCTCCCCTGGAGCAGGTGCTGCGCTCCTGCAAACCGCGGACCGTGGTCAAGCAGTACCAGGAAGCAGACCGGGAACGCTGGTTTGAACGCCAGCTCGCTCCCATTATCAACGGCCAGGGTGCGGTGGATTTTGTGATCGAGGCCGTCCATGACATCACCGACCAGGTCCTGCTGGAACAGGAACACTCCCAGCGGATGAAACTGCAGGGGGTCATCGAGATGGCAGGGACCGCAGCCCATGAGCTGAACACCCCTTTGTTTGCAGCCTTGGGAACCGCCCAGTTGCTGCGCGATGATGTAGCCGACCCGGAAATGAGCGCAGAGATGGATCTGGTCATCAACAACATGAAAAAGATGGCAGCTCTTACCCGGGAAATGATCAAGGTAACGGGTTTTTCCAGCAATGCCTATGTGGGCTCGACCCGGATTGCGGCCCTCCAATCCAATGCCAAGCCCTCAACATCATGAGAGGATCTGCACAGCTATCCCGGCAGGCGATTGCAGCCTATCTGGAATAATAAACTTTTCGTTCACATTGCCCTGAAGGCAAGAGCTGAACATACGAGGTGAACCATGATTGATATCTGCAACAACGGAACACGGCTGGCAGGAGAACGATGGCAGCAGTTCCTCGCCTCTCCCGTGGGAGTGTACCTCTACAGCGTGGCTACAGCGGCCACAGGCGTCATTATCCTGCTCTTCTTTTTTTCCATGGTGCTCTCAACAGGAGCCCTGTTGCTACTTCTGCCGCTGATCATCGCCTTCAACGCTGCGGCAGCAGGCTATGGCCTGATGGACCGGTGCAGCGCTTTTCCCCATCCAAAAATGGGGCTGCTCAGCATGAGCGTGCTGTTGGCGGCAACAGGCTACCTGGCCATCCCCGTCCTCTTTCCCTGGGAACCGCTGCTTGAGGCCAGCCGAGCCGCCCTCTCGAGCGGCGCGGCACTGGCAGGCATCCTCTTCGGCGCCTGGATTGCACGAAAAAAAGGGGATACAGCAACAGCTGAATCTATAGAAATGTAGAGCGAAGCGACTCGATATGATCATCACATTCAGAGAGGAGGTGCACCCAGGAAAACGATTCCTTCATCCATGCGCAACTTACCACCACAATCACAAGGAGAATCAAGCATGAAAATAATGCGCATCCCGTTTCTGACGGCGATCAGTCTCACCCTCCTGCTCCTGGCAAGTTTGACGCTTGCCTCAGCGGAAACCACAATCACCACCAACGGCAAGGTTGGTGATACCGTCACCATTGAGGGAGCTATTGCACCTGGACAGGAACTCTACCTGACCATTGCCCAGCAAGAGGAGTTCAAGCCCTCTGATGCCACCATGCCCCACGAAGAGAAGAGGTTTGCCAAGGAAACCAAGAAGAGGGGCTTTGGCATGGATGCCTCCATCCCGCCCCTCTACTATGTCCTCACCACCAACCCCACAGCCTTTGGTCAGCGCGTTGACGACACCAGGTACGGCGGTCCTTCCGTGCTGCTGGGCAAGGGTCGCACCAAGGGACTCTACTCCACCTACAGCTACCTGCTCAACAAAGACTTCAACGGGATAGATGCCGCAGCCAAGGCCGGGCTGGGCCCCATTCAGAGCGAGGAACAGTGGAAATTCCTGAAATGGGCCAACGAATCCAGCTATGGTATCAACACCATCGTCAAGGAGGGCAACCGGGTTGGTAAGATTGTGATCTTCTCCAGGACCGTCCTCCAGGACCAGTCAAGCGGCAACTACTGGGACAAGGGGACCACGGTCAAGCTGGACAAGGCCACTGGTCAGTTTAGCGCCAGCTTTACCAGCTATCGCCACACGCCGCCGGACACCAAATTTGACGTCTATGTCAACGGCAGCAAAGCCACCTCCTTCGCCTTAGAGGGCAAGGGTTTCTGGCTGGCCAAAGGCTTCCGCTACATGAATCCTCTCTGGATCGTGATCGGCGCCATTGCCGTGGGGACCTACTTTTCCATGATTGGCGCTGCCGGCGGTATGCTGATGGCCGCCTTCCAGGTCCTGGTTGTCCAGACCGCAGGTCCGGTGGGGGTGAACGCCGCCAACGTGCTCAAGCCCTCCAACATGGCCCTGACCCTGTTCTCCCCCCTTGGTTCTTTTTATCGCTTTGCCGTGGTGGAGAAGCGGGTGGCCTGGCCGGTTGGTATCTCCTTTGGTGTCGGTATCTTCATCGGTTCCATCTGGCTCGGTAAATATGTCTCTGCCATGCTGCCCATGGCTGCCTACAAGGAGTGGCTCGCGGTTCTGGTGGTGATCATGGGGATCAAGACCCTCACCGAGATGACCCCCAAGGCCATGAACAAGCGGAAGAACATCAAGGCCATGACCCAGAAGTTCAATGCGGCCGTGAAAAAGGCCAAGGAGACCGGGGAGGCCATGGAGATGGGCTCCATCGAACCGGTAAAGACAGGACTCACCGATTACCGCTTCAAATTCTGGGGTGAAGAGTTCAAGATCAATCCCCTGCTCTTTGCCTTCCTCGGTGTGCTCATCGGTATCGTCTCCCGCTCCTTTGGTATCGGCGGCGGCTTTCTGCTGGTACCGGCGATGACCACCCTGGGTGCGCTGCCCATGTATGTGGCCGTACCGATCTCCCTGATCGGCACCTGTTTTTCCAGTATCGGCTCCTTTTTGGGCTATGTCATGATCGGTTACTGGCCGGACTGGGTGCTTGCCGGTGCGATCATCATCGGCGGCTTTGCCGGTGGTATGCTGGGCAGCCGTGCCCAGAAGCTCTTCAGTGAGATGCAGCTGAAGGTGGTCCTGGCCATCACCCTGTTCTTCCTCTTTTTCCGTTTCTTCAAAATTGAAGTTTGGATCTGAGCAAGAAGAACGTTATACTGAGCCGAGCCGGGGGAGATCCTCCCCCGGCCTTCACCAACACGAGAGAAGAGAGTCCCTTCCATGGATGCCTTGCTTGACACCCTCTGGGAATACCTGGCAGCAGGATTCAGCCTTGCCGGCGATAGCCTGTTCTCCCTGCTCCAACATCTCCATCTGCTGGGGCCGCCTGTCCTTATCTCCCTGCTCGCAGTGGGCACGGTCCTGCTGACCAAGCTGTTGAACCGACTGATCATCACCAGGCGCTACCTGGAGTTGGAAAAGATCTATCACCACTGGCTGCAGCTCCGCCAGGAGGCGATGCAATGTGCAGACCGGGACAAGGGCAGCAGAATGGCCCGCAATATAGACCAGGCTGAACTGAACAAGGCCTACTATGATTACTTTTTTGAAGGACTGCTCCTGGGCATCGCACGCAAGGTCCTGCCCATCTTCTTTGTCTTTGCCTTTATCAATGAATACTACCGGCCGGAACAGATGTTGGAACTCTTTGGCAGGGAATACCTGCTCCGGCTAGGCACAGGCAGCGGCGAACCGATCCTGATCGGAGCGGTCTTCTGGTATTTCATCTCCCTGCTCTGCACCTACCTGTGCTGGAGTCTGGCAGGCGCCCTGGCAGGAAAAGTCAGAACCGCCAGAAACCTCAGCACCACGCCCTGTTGCTCGCTTCCCCGAACCGTTGAGGAGAGCAAGATCTGAAGCAGTCAGCGCCAGCCGCGGTGCCCTGACTGCACCGACCATCACCTTCCAAGGGGGAAGCCATGCTGCTCAACGCACTTTTCAAGCACTGGAGCTACCGGATATTTGCCCCTGGGACCATGCTCCGTGAAAAGTATGAGGCCCTGAAGCGGCTGTTGCAGTACGACATCCACTGCCATGAGCAGATGGCGGAGTTTCAAGGCCTGCTCCACGGCGGCCAGCCCCAAGACCTCGCTGCCATCCGCAAACGATTCAGCTGTTTTTCCCAAGAGGTGTCCGGGATGATAGCAGCCCTGGAAACCATGGCTCCCGGCAGTTACCTCTCCCTGAAAAACTATCATAAAAAATTCGACTCTTATATCCGCTTTCTCCTGGCTCCGCCCAGGCTGAATACGAGCCCGCCCTATGTTCTTCCCCTGGAAGAGGTCACCGTTGATACCGGCCGGATCGGCAACAAGGCCAAAAACCTTGCCCGTATCCACAACGAACTCGGACTCTCGGTGCCCAGGGGCTTTGTGGTCACTGCCAGTGGTTTTCACGCCTTTATAGAGTACAACAAGCTCCGCACCTCCCTGGATGAACTGCTTGCCCAGCTCCGGATTCACTCTCCCCGGTCTCTGCAGGAGGTCTCCGGCCAACTGCAGACGCTCGTTCGTCAGGCAAAACTGGTGCCTGCCATCAAGGAGGCCATGCTCTCCGCCTACGACGGCTGGAGGCAGGATTCCCCTGCTCCCATCCGGGTTGCCGTACGGAGCAGTGCCCTGGGCGAGGATGGCAGGGTTTCCTTTGCCGGTCAATACACGACCCTGCTGGATGTTGAGCGGGACAGGATCGCCTGGGCCTACCAGGAGGTGCTTGCCTCAAAATATAGGCCTGAGGCGCTCTTCTACCGGATCAGCCACGGGCTTGGGGACGAAGAGACCGCCATGTCGGTACTGGTTCAGGAGATGGTCCAGGCCGACTGCAGCGGCGTCCTCTATACCCAGAGCGTTCTCCGGGAGCCAGGCCACCGGCACCATCTCCACATCCACGCCACCCGCGGCAGCGGCGATCGCCTGGTGGCAGGCCGGGCACTGGCTGAGAACTCTCTCCTCACCAGGGATAACCCGCCACGGCTGGTCTCCGGATCGGCCGGGGAGAGGATCCTCCCCGCTGCGCTGGCTATAGAGATTGCAGAGCAGGGGCTGCAGCTGAAAGACCTTTTCGGCGCTCCCCAGGATATCGAGTGGGCCGTTGACGCTTCGGGGGCCCTCTTCATCCTCCAGGCTCGGCCCCTGCAACTCGCTGGCCAGAACGAAAGCCCTCCTGAAGACGGTGACGGACCGGAGCGGCAGCTCCTGCGTAGAGCTTGCGAACAGGCCGCACCTGGCAGCGCAGCGGGCCGGGTCTACCAGCTGGACGAGTCCCACCCCCTGGAAGACATTCCCCAGGGGGCGGTGCTGGTGAGCCGTGATTCCCCGCCTGATCATGTCCAGGTCATCCACCGAGTTGCCGCAGTCCTTGCAGAGCGCGGCAGCAGGGCCAGCCACTTTGCCACGGTGGCCCGGGAATTCGGGGTCCCCTACCTGACCAAGGTTACCGATGCCTGCGCCTCTTTTCAACCAGGCAGCATGATCACGGTCGACGGCAACAGGGGGTGCGTCTATGCAGGTCCTGTTGAATCCCTGCTGCAAGAGAATGCAAGGGCGGCACAAGAGGTTGGCTACCAGCGGATACTCAAAGAGGCCTTAAGCTTTATCACCCCCCTTGAACTCGTCGACGCGGCCGGGGATAATTTTACTCCGGAAGGCTGCCGCTCCATGCATGACATCATCCGCTTCTGCCATGAAAAGGCCCTGCTGGCCATGTTTACCGCAGGCAGCCCCGGGAGCGGCAGAGGCGCCTTGCGACTGGTGGCCGACCTGCCCCTGGATGTCTATCTCTTTGATGTGGGAGGCGGGATCAGCACCCAGCCCCATGGGGCTCGATCCATCCCGCTCAACCAGGTCGCCTCCGCCCCCTTCCAGGCACTCTGGAGGGGAATGGACCATCCCGGTGTGCAGTGGAAACAGAAACCTTTTGACTGGGAGGCATACGACAAGATAGCATTATCCGGTGGCGTTCCGCCGAAAAGAGACAGCTTTGCCTTTGCCAGTTACGCCGTCATCGGGGCAGACTATCTCCACTTCAACCTTCGCTTTGGCTATCACTTTACCATCGTGGATGTGCTCTGCGCTGACAGCCCTGCAGAAAATCACTGCCTGCTCCGCTTTGCAGGCGGAGGCGGTGACTATGAACAACGCCTACTTCGGATTGATTTTATTGCCCGCGTGCTCCATCGCCTTGAATTTGTCGTGGAAAAAAAAGGCGATCTCTTGGAGGCAAAGTTGACCAATCTGCCCGGCTCCCTGATGCTGGATAAACTGGATATGCTTGGTCGTCTACTTGGCGCCAGCAAACTCATGGACATGGTGCTGGTGGACCGGCAGATGGTTGCCGCCTATGTGGAAGAATTTTACAGGGGACGATATTCCTTTTCCCAGGAAGGTTAAGGGTATCCACGAACCATGAAGAAAAAAGAGGATGGGGTGATGACGAACGTACCCGCACGACTCCTGCGGCTTCTCCTCCTACAGGCAGGAAGGAAGTAATGGCAGGGTACAAGCTTACCTGGATAACAGAGTATCTGGCAGTCGGCCATGCCCCCATGTCCTATGCAGACCTGGACAGTATCCGGGAACAGGGGATAAGCGGGATCGTCAATCTCTGCGGCGAATTCTCAGATCTCCATGATCTCGAGGAGGCTGCAGGCTTTGAAGTCTTCTACCTGCCCATTGCCGACGAAACCGCTCCAACCATGGAAGCCATGGAGCAGGGCCTGGCCTGGCTGGACGAAGCAGTATACCTGGGCAAGAAGGTCCTGGTCCACTGTAAGCTCGGAGTGGGGCGCACCGGCACCTTTGTCACCGCCTACATGCTGCGTCGGGGCTTTAATCTCAAGAAGGCAGGAAAGTTACTCAGGAAGACCAGGGCCAACCCGACCAACTTCGCACAGTGGTGGCTGCTGAGAAAATTCGGCAGGAAAGAGGGGCAGCTGAAGCTGGCCGAGCCCTCTGCTGAAAATCGTCTCCATCTTGACCTCACTCTTTTTTATCAACGCTATGAGCAGCTCCTCCAACGCCTCGATGCCCTTCTCGGGGGTGAGCAGCCCCAATGTTGCGGCAGAGACAGCGCCAGCTGCGGACAATCCTTTTCACTCTCTCTGATAGAGGCCCTCTACCTCAACGACAAGGTCAATATCAGCCTCTCCTCACAGCAACGCAACCAGGTCATCGAAAAGGCCGCCGGCAGCGGCGAGCGCGAAAAAACGGTTAAAGAGGGGGATGAGGAAATCAGCGGCAGGCCCGCCACGGGGTCAGCCACCGAACCCGTCTCAGCTCCCCTCCCTGACGACCCTGCGGAGCAGGCGTGTCCCTTACGTGAGGGTGATCACTGTCTGCTCCATCAATACCGGCCGATCCATTGCCGCACAGGAGCAGGCAGGCTGGAGCCTTCGGCTGCGGAGGAGATCCACAGAGAGCTGGCCCTCCTCTCCAGGCAGGTCTTTACTGCTCTTTTCGGTGAAGCCGCTGAGCAGCTCAGCCTGCCTGAGGTGAGTGGCCAAGAGACCATTTCAGGAAAGTTCATCCAGCGATATTTCCAACACCTGGTATCTCAGAAGAGGGATAATGGCAAAAAATAACAGCAAACAGCTCGTGGCTGCCCCTAAGCAGGTCTTAATCGTCGATGACGAACCCGACATGCTTGCCATGTTGCGCCTGGTTATTGAAAAAAAATGTGACTGCAAGGTGCTTACCGCGCCTTCAGGGGTTCTGGCCCTGGAGATCATCGAAGAGCGGCAGCCGGATGTGCTGGTCAGCGATATCAAGATGCCGGATCTGGACGGGCTGGAGTTACTGAAAAGAGCCCGATCCCTGGACCCCACGCTTTCCATTGTGATCATGACAGGTTACGGCACCATCGACATCGCGGTACAGGCATTGAAAGACGGTGCCTATGATTTCCTCCAAAAACCCTTTGACCAGGACCATATCATCCGGGTCGTCAAAAACGGGCTTGAACGGACCAATCTGCTGCGAACCAATATCCAACTCCAGCAGCGACTCAACAACCTGAGTCTTCCCGAAGGATTCATAGGGCAGAGTCCGGCACTCAAAGCTGCCCTTGAACTGTTGAACAGGGTGGCGGATACGGACGCCACGGTCCTCATCCGGGGGGAGTCCGGCACCGGCAAGGAGCTTGCTGCCCGTGCCCTCCATGCCTTAAGCGGCCGCCACCATAAAAAGATGGTGACCGTCAACTGCCCGGCACTGCCGGAAAACGTCCTGGAGAGCGAACTCTTCGGCTACAGTAAGGGGGCCTTTACCGGGGCGCTCAAGGATAAGAAGGGGCTGTTTCTTGAGGCCGAAGGTTCCACCATTCTCCTGGATGAGATTGCCGATATCCCGGTATCTGTCCAGACCAAACTGCTGCGTGTCTTGCAGGAAAAAGAGATACAGCCCCTGGGGCAAAACAAAACCATCAAGGTTAATGTCCGGGTCGTTGCCTCCACCAACCAGGACCTGGAGGCCAAGATAGAGGCTGGAGAATTTCGGGAAGACCTCTTTTATCGGTTGAATGTCGTCACCGTGGTCATGCCGAGCCTGGAGGAGATGAGAGAGGATATCCCCCTCTTGGTTCACCACTTCCTATCCCAGTTCACCCAACAGTATGGCCGGGAAGGTCTGAGCATCCCCACAGAGGTACTCCAGCGCCTCTACCAGAAGAGATGGCAGGGAAATGTGCGGGAGCTGCGTAACAGTATCAAGCGGCTGGTGCTGCTCGCCGTGGGGGGCAATATCGAAATCTCGGATCTCTCGACCCTCCTGCCTGAGACGGCGGAAGCCGCCGCCAGCAAGGATCCCTGGGACATCAGAGAGTATTACCATCCCCCGTATAATGAGGCAAAAGCAGCGCTCATCTCCACCTTTTCCAGCGGCTATATCAGCAACATCCTCACCAGCCATGGGGGTAATGTCACCAATGCCGCTGCCGCCTGTGGCTTGGAACGACAGGCCTTGCAGCGCCTGATGCGGCGCTATCAGATCGTTTCCACCGACTTTAAGCCCAAACACCCATAGTAGCAAAGCAGCAAGGCTCTCAATCACCCCCCTAACAGATTCCTAACCTGATTCGAATCTGGAAGAGGTAGATTGCGCTGTTAGCCGACCCCAATCATTTCTCCTTCTCCTACAGGGCTAAACACCCCTTCTGTATCGCCATGAAACCCAGCCAAAAAAGCAGCGACACCCTAAAAGACATCTTAAAGGGATTGGATACCCCCTCAGGTGACCCGGACACAGACAGCTATTACCACAATCACCTCTACTCGATTCTCCAGGAGCGACACAAAAGAGAGATCATCCGCTCTTCCCTGGTCAAGTATTTCAAATCAGAGGAGCTCAAGCCCTACCAGGCAGAGTTGATCAAGATGCAGGCCCACCTGGAACGCACCGGTAAAAAGATGATCATCCTCTTTGACGGCAGGGACGCCTCGGGCAAGGGCGGCACCATCCGGAGGGTCACCCGCTACATGAATGAAAAACATTACCGGGTGGTGGCCCTGGGCAAACCCAACCCGGTGCAGCAGACCGAGCTGCACATGAAGCGCTATATAGAACAGTTTCCCCGGGCCGGGGAAATCGTCCTCTTTGACCGCTCCTGGTACAACCGGGCCATGGTGGAACCGGTGATGGCCTTTTGCACCAGCGAGCAGTACGCACGCTTTCTCAAGAAGGTCACCCTCTATGAAAACAACTTCATCCTGGATGCAGGACGAACGACCCTGCTCAAGCTCTACTTTTCCGTGTCCAAGGAGGAACAGGCAAGACGTTTTGAACGCAGGCGCAATGATCCCCTGCGACAGTGGAAGTTGTCTGAGGTGGATTTACAGGCCCAGGAGCTCTGGGATGAGTTCACCCACAAAAAACAGGTCATGCTTCAAAAGACTCATACCAAGGAGTCTCCCTGGTTGATCATCAAGTCCGATGACAAGCATCGCGCCAGGCTTGAAACCATGAAGCTGATCTTGAGCTCGGTCAAATACCGGGGGCGCAGGCGGAGCCTGGACTACAGCCCGGACAGGGAGATCGTGGTACCCGGTGACCTGGAGCTTGCCCGGATGAAGCGGCAGGCAAAGAAGTATGGCAAACCCCTTGGTTAGGCTGAAGGTCAGGATCTGGACCAGGGGCAGGGGAAACTCCGGACTCCTGGTGTTTGGCGGGGCCCAGGCAAGAGAGCTCAGCGCCCACTTCCGAGGCTGAGCGATCAGCCGGGGACTGTCCGGGAAAAGACCTTGATGATCACCACCCCGATCACGATCAAGCCCATGCCCAGGATGGCCGGCAGGTCAGGCAGTTCCCGATAGAGGACGATCCCGCTGATGCTCAAGAGGACAATCCCCAGGCCGGACCAGACGGCATAGGTCAGGCCAATGGGCAGGGTGCGCAGCACCAGGGTCAGACAGTAAAAGGAGAGGGCATAGCCCACCACGACCACAAGAGTGGGCCACAGCCGGGTAAACTCCTCCGAGGCCTTGAGTGCGCTGGTGGCAACGACCTCGGCAACGATGGCCACTGCCAGATAAAGGTATGTCATTCCTTCTCCTCCTGATGGCTATGCACCACCATGATGTTCAGCCCTGTCCCACGGTTTCTGGACGAACCGCCTGTTGCTCCCGCCTGAACTCCTCGTACCAGGACTCATGCTGATACAGTTTCTCGGCACACTGTTCACAGATCCCGTGGGAGAACTGGACATCTGCATGGCTAGCGACATAGGCCTCCAGCTGCTTCCAGGCCCCCTGATCATCCCTGACACTCTTGCAGTGGGAGCAGATAGGGATGATCCCCTCCAGGGTGCTCAGACTGTTCAGGGCCTCCTGGAGTTCAAGGATCAACGCCTCCTTGGCCAGATTGGCCTGGCTCAGCTCCTGCTCTGCCCGCTGGTTGTTCATCAACAGGAAGAGCACCCCGAAACCGGCATCACCCAGGATGGTGGCCACCGCCGGCACCACCTGCCAGATGACACCGCCAAAGAGTTCCATCTCCGGAAAAAAGAGCCAGCATACGGCCCTGAAGAAGATCACAGCCGCCCAAAAGAGCATAAATAGGGCTGCAGAATAATAGAGCAAACGATTGGTCCTGGGTGAGTGCAGCACAAAGAGCGAGGCAATAACCAGCATGGCCAAAAAAAGCAGACTGACGGTGATGAAGTTGCGGATAGCGATCTGGTCGAGGGCCAGATAGAAGTAGAGACAGGCCAGGACCACGGCCAGCGGGAGCAGATAGAGGAGCGGGGGCAGCTTCCTGTAACAGAGAAAACGAGAGGTGGCATCGACCCGCAACAGTGCGGAAAGGACAAAGAACCCGTTGGTGGCACCAATACTCAACCAGGTGGGAAGAACGCCCCTGGAGAGCAGGAAGAAATGAGCCCAGCCAGCGGCAAAGGTGGCAGCAAGCCAGAGGAGAAAACCGGGATAGGTCCTCTGCCCCTGGTAGTAGAGGCCATAGGCTATACAAAACAAGGCCGAAATCAACATGTTCATGAAGAACACGGTTTTCAGATCAATCGCCATAGGAACGGGACCCCCGGGAAAACTGCACACCTAGCAACCTGACAACAACACCCACCGACCCTACCAGCATACCCTCCCGTGAGCAGGGAACCAAGCTCCTCATTATCTTTATTGCAGGTCCACGGCCAGCCGACCGGTCCAGGGGAGCAAGCGCCGAACTCCATCCTGAGCCTGTGCAGGGGAGGATGGCTGTCGGCTGGAGCGCACCCTGCACCGGCCCTATTCCGGGCGGTCAGGTCGGTAGCCGTCCACCAGCTTGGTCAGTCTGGCGGGACGCCGGGTGCTAAAGGTACACTTTTCGCCGCTGTAAGGGTGGATAAAAGAGAGCTGCTGGCAGTGCAGAGCCAGGCGCTTGAACCGTTTTCCCTCCCGGCCGTACTTACGGTCGCCGACCACAGGATGACCGGCCTCGGCCAGATGAACCCTGAGCTGGTGTTTGCGGAGCACGGTCACGCTCAGTTCCAGGAGGGCAAACTCCGGGCTCTGCTTGAGCAGACGATAACTGGTCTCGGCCCACTTGCCCTTGGTCTTATCCCGGGTGGAGTAGACCTTGTAGGCCCTGTTCTCTGCCAGGTAGGAGCTGATCTCCCCCTCTGTATGCTTGGGGGTGCCGTGGACCACGGCCAGAAAGGTCTTATTCATGGTCGGCCACTGTTGGCGCAGCTGTTCCCTGGCCTGCTCGTTTTTGGCAAAGACCAGCAGCCCGGAGGTCTCCCGATCAAGCCGATGGATCACATAGATCCGGTTCTTGGACTTGGCGGTCCCCTTGCGTACATAGTCACTCAGGGCATAGTAGACCGTATTGACCCTATCGCTCTCCGTAGCCACGGTGAGCATGCCTGCAGGCTTCTCCACGACCAGGACATCGCGATCTTCATGGAGGATCTCCAAGCCCTTGGGCAGGAACCTGGTTCGTTTTCCGGAACTCTTTTTCATCACCTTTCCTCGTATTGCCTGCTGTTCTGCCAGGGCGGCAGCCAGACACTGGTCTGCCCCCCCGGCGTCTCCTCGCCCTGCATCGATCCCGCCCTTGCAGGGCCCCCCTCTTACCCTGAATTTGCCGGAGATACCAGGGGCAAATCCCCCTTGAGGCTCCCTTGAAAAATTGCCTTTCCTTCCAGGCCCTGCCTAATGGGGAGCATTGTATCCTCGGAAGATCGTTTAGATGCCTGCGCTCAAATTTTCCCCATGCCTTGATCTTGATCGAAAACTTGAACTTTTCAACCTACCCTTAAGACAAGAAAACAGCCGGGAAAAACCGAACAATCGGCCTTCTGGGAGTCATAATGGTTGCACTATTCATCGTACATGGTAGGTACATGTATCATCCTGGAGGTGCGACAGCCACATATTCCTTCGAATCCAAAGGTGTTTTCCCAGGCCTGCGCATCTGGTCCCCCCTTCTCTTGAGCGGTCGCTTTCGACGTCAACAGCCATCGACAACGAACAGGGGTGGAGAATCCCCTGGAGTCCGCCTCTCCGGAAAGGGCCCCGCTGGTGCCCTGCGATGAGTACTGCAACAGAGGCGCACCGTTCACCTGCCCGATGCACCCCACCCCGGTTTCCTGGAAAAGGGCTCCCTGAGCCGCACCCTGAATAACGGATCAACCCACACACCTTTCTAGCCAAAAAATCTATGATTAAAAAAATCCTTTCCCTGGCCAACAAGCAGCTGAAAAGTCTGACCCGCTCAGCAACGGGCAAAACAGCCAAGAAAACCCGCAGCAGCGCGGAACAACCCCTGAAGAGTGCAGCCGAGCAGGCGACAGCAAAGGCTGCGTCCTCCCCAGCGGTCCCGGCTGCAGCAGCGGAAGAAACCGCTGCCCCGGCCGAGCGGCCCGCCAAGTTTCGTCAACCCTCCCGTAAGAAGAAGCCCCAGGCCGCGGCCTGGGATCCGGCCAGCTTTGAGGTCACCCCGGTACCCGGGAAAAGCCGATTCCATGACTTTACCCTGCCCAAGCGGATCATGCATGCCATTGCCGACCTGGAGTTTCAATACTGCACCCCGATCCAGGAAAAATCCCTGCCCACCACCCTTAAGGGGCAGGATATGGTGGGCAAGGCCAATACCGGCACAGGCAAGAGCGCGGTCTTCCTGATCACCATCCTGACCCGCCTGCTTGCCCAGGAAAAAGAGACCCCGCCGGCGCCCCCCTTCAAACCGCGAGCCTTGGTGATCGCCCCGACCAGGGAGCTGGTCATCCAGATCGCCAAGGACGGCCGCAAGCTGGCCAAGTACACCCCCCTGAACATCCTGGCGGTCTATGGAGGAGTGGATTATCAGAAACAACTGGACGAGGCCCGAGAGGGCAAGAGTGATATCATCGTGGCCACCCCGGGCCGATTGCTGGACTTTGTCAGCAAGAAGGTGATCAAGCTGGACCGCTGCGAGATCATGGTCATCGACGAGGCTGACCGGATGCTGGACATGGGCTTCATCCCCGATGTCCGGCGGATCATCGGCCGAATCCGGGACAAGGAGCAACGACAGACCATGCTCTTCTCCGCCACCATCACCGAAGATGTCAAGCGGCTGGCCTTTCAGTGGTGCCGCAAACCGGAATTCATCGATATCCCTTCGGAGCAGCTGGCCGTAGAGACCGTGGAGCAGATCGTCTACCTGGTAACCACCGACGAAAAGTATACGGTGCTCTACAACCTGATCAGCAGTAAGCCCGACCAACGGATCATTGTCTTTACCAACCAGAAACATGAGGCCAGGACCCTGAGCCAGAATCTCCAGGACCACAACATCCGCTGCAGCCTGCTCTCCGGCGATGTGCCCCAGAACAAACGGGTCCAGCGGCTGGAGGGATTCCGTTCCGGTAAGGTCAAGGTGCTGATTGCCACCGATGTGGCGGCCAGGGGTATTCATATCGAGGGGATCAGCCATGTGGTCAACTTCACCCTGCCCTATGAACCGGAAAACTATGTCCACCGGATCGGACGAACCGGCCGAGCCGGCGCCCTGGGCACCTCCATCAGCTTTGCCTGCGAAGAGGATGCCTTTTACCTGCCGGAGATCGAGGAGTACATCGAAAAGAAACTGGACTGCGTGGTGCCGGAAGAGGAGCTGTTGACCCCGCCCCCGCCCAAGCGCAAGTCCAAGCCCAAACAGCAGAGTCGACAGCAGGGTAATCAGCAGGACAGGGACAAGAAGAGGGCGCCACGGCGCAGACGGCGGAGAAAACCCGGTGGCGGAGGCAGCCGACCGGGATCTTCCTCTGGTACAGAGTAGCCGGATAGCTGAAGGTGACCATGCTGGGCCCTGGAAAGAGGGCTCAGCATGGTACGACTAGGGGGAGGGAGACGGCGGCTGCACCACCCCGTTGACCTTGATCCGGCGGTTCAACTCCCGACACTGCCTCAGCCAGCTTGCGCGCAGCTCCCGATCCGAGGACAACATCTGGGAAGGGTCGCTGCAGTCAACCTTGACCCCACAGCCAAACAGACCGGCTGCACAGAGCAGGGAAGACAGCAGCCAGAGGATTCGCCCCTGCAGAGATCGCTGCCTCCCGGGCCATCGAGAAGGGCTCATAAACACTTCCTCATGGATTCATCCACACCAGGGGGCCGGACATTACCACATCAGGTCGTCGGGCACCTGGAATTCGGCATAGGGGTCATCTTCCTCGGGCTCTGCCTCCCGGGCCGGCCCACTGCCTTGAAAGATGACACTGGCCGGGTGCCGCTGGCGGATCTTCTCCGCCACCTCCGGTGCTACCAGTTCGTAGCGGCCGTCGACCATGACGATGGCCAGCCTCCCCTGGACCAGCTGCTCCTGGATTGCACGCTTCACATAGATCCGCTCCACCCGGGTGCCGTGGGTAAAGTTAAAGCCGATGTCACCCTCCCCCTTCTTGACCAGGTTTTGGCTGACCATCTGGCGGACCTGAGCCAGCACGGCCTTCTCTTCGGCTGCAGCCTTCTTCTCCTCATTCAGGGCCCGATCCCGGGCCGCCTTCCGGGCCAGGGCTGCCTGGGCCTTGAGCTTGCTCACATCGGGTTTGCCCCCTCGCTTGCCCTTCTTTTTCTTGGTCTGCTTATGCTTTTCCTGCTTCGCCTGTCTGGCCTTCTTCTCATCGACCAGCCCGGTTTTTTTCAGCTGATCCAACAGTGAACTGCCCATCTGGGTTCCCTCTTCAATCTAGGGGCTTGAATCGTTGATTTTTCCAAGATCCCCCTCTCATCATATTGCCCTTACCTCGTTTTATCCCAGCTGCCGGTACAGACAGATGTTGAGAGGCTGGTGAGAGCGCCGTGCTGCCAACCATGGCCCCCAGGGAGGCTGAATGGCTCCGGGAGTAAACAGGGCTCATACTAGCCCGTTCTCCCCACCTTGGCAATGGTTCTCCCCGGAGCAGACAATGGTTCCTTCCCAACCAGGCTTCCAGAGAGACGTGACCCTCCTCCGGCCTTTGGATCTTCAACTCAAGGGACAGAACACCCGGCTCCTTGCCCACGGCCACCATTCATTGTACAGTTGCAGCAGGTTTGTACTGTTAGAGCTCTCTCAACCTAAAAAAACCTGGGGATACGCCTGGGAGAGCAGCACAAGGGAGTCTGATACAATGCCCTCCGCACTCTTTGACAGCTGGACTGAGCGCTATGACCGTTGGTTCACCACCCCGGCCGGCCGGCTCATCAAGAAATATGAGGCTGCGCTCCTCCTGGAGCTGCTCCAACCGCTTCCCAATGAACAGATCCTCGATGTGGGCTGCGGCAGCGGCATCTTCACCCAGGATGTCCTGGAATCAGGGGCTGCGGTGACCGGCATCGACCTCTCTCTCCCCATGCTCCAGAGGGCAATTGCCCGCACCGCCGGCTGCCCGTTCAGCGGCCTCTGCGGGGACATGACCGCTCTCCCCTTTGCAGACGACAGCTTTGACAGGGTCTTCTCCATGACCGCCATCGAGTTTGTGGCGGACGCCGCCCGGGTAACGGCCGAACTGGAGCGGGTTACCCGCAGGGGCGGCACCGTGGTGGTCACCACCCTCAACAGCCTCAGCCCCTGGGCTGAACAGCGGCGCCGGAAGGCTGAACAGGGCCATGGCTTATTTCAAAATATCTTTTTCCGCTCCCCGGAGGAGCTGCGTGCGATCGTGAAGGAAAAGAGTGTCATCAGAAGCGCCATTCACTTTCAGAAGGATGCTCCTCTGGCAACCATCCCGGAACTTGAACAGAGAGGCAGGATGCACCGGTCGGAACAGGGTGCCTTTCTGGCAATCCAATGGACCAAGGCCTGAGGCAAACGCTCAGGGGGCAGGCCAACAGAGCCAGCCCCCGTGCACCAGGCCACTCCCTTTGAAGATGATGGAGAAAGATGATGAAGGCGGTGAAGGCGATGCAGCTCATTCGAGGAGATCAGGATAGGGAGCAGCTGCTGGCAGCTGCCCAAGGCTTCCGGGCCGCAGAGAAACGGGTGGCGCTCAGCGGGGCAGGAATTTCCGTTGGCAGCGGCATCCCTGATTTCAGGAGCAAGGGCGGTCTGTGGAGTGTTTTTCCACCAGAGGAATACGCCACCCTCGAGGTCTTTCTCACCAATCCAGCCAAGGCCTGGGAGCTCTTCCGCGCCCTGGGCAAGGTCCTGCTCGGCAAACAGCCCAACCCGGCCCACCGAGCCCTGGCGCAGCTGGAAGAAACAGGTCTGCTCCAGGGAGTTGTCACCCAGAACGTCGACAACCTGCACCAGCAGGCAGGAAACAGGAGGGTTCTGGAGATACATGGAGATCATCAGCATCTTGCCTGCCTCCACTGCGGTCACCAGGAAGCGGTGCGCAAGGAGCATTACCGCCAAAGCCGGGTTCCGCTCTGCTGCCGATGCGGGTTTCCCCTCAAGCCCAAGGTAGTGCTCTTTGGCGAGGCCGTGAGGAAAATCGAGGAGATTGATGCGCTTATTGCCGACTGCGACCTGCTGCTGGTCCTGGGTACCTCTGCCCAGGTCTATCCTGCAGCCGGCCTGCCCGGGGAGGTGCGCCGTAACCAGGGACGGATCTACAGCTTCAACCAGGACCCCCCTTCACTTGAACCTGCCGGCAGCCACGATCAGGGGAAAGGCGACTATTATTTCCAGGGAGATCTGAGCGCGACCCTGCCCCTCTTTGTCAAAACCGTGCTCCGGCTGAACCCTTGAGGGTGTCTTTATTCTTTTGTCTCTATCCGGATCTGCCCGAGGCATGGGCAGCGGGGAGGCTCCCCCGAAACGTAGCTCCCCACCCTCTTGTATAGTGGGTTCGCTGGTACCTCCTTTTTAGGGACAGGACGCTGCTAACGGGCGTGCAGGGGAACATAATCATACTCCTGATTCCCTGTATAGATCTGGCGAGGGCGACTGATCTTCCATTTGGGGTCATCGGTGCTCTCCTTCCACTGGGCTATCCAGCCGGGAAGTCGGCCCAGGGCAAACATCACGGTAAACATGTTGGTGGGGATACCAATGGCCCTTAAAACAATCCCACTGTAAAAATCTATGTTGGGATAGAGATGGTGATCGATAAAATAGGGATCTTTTAAGGCAATCTCCTCCAGCTCCCGTGCCGTATCCAGGAGTGGATCGGTGATCTGCATCGACTCCAGCAGCTCATCGCACATCTTCTTCATAATCTTTGCCCGTGGGTCATAGGTTTTATAGACCCGGTGACCGAATCCCATAAGCCGAAAGGGATCATTCCTGTCTTTGGCCCGCTGGACAATTTTTGCGCAATCACCGCCCTCTTCCTGAATTTTGGTGAGCATTTCAATAACCGCCTGGTTGGCCCCTCCATGCAGCGGCCCCCAAAGGGCTGCTATGCCCGAGGAGATGGCGGCATAGAGGTTCACCCTGGCGCTGCCTACCATGCGCACCGAGGAGGTCGAACAGTTCTGCTCGTGGTCGGCATGGAGGATCCAGAACACCCTCAGGGCATTAACCACCTCCCGCTTGATCTCGTAGGGGGTTACCGGGGTGTCAAACATCATGTTGAGAAAATTTTCGCAGTAGGTCAGTTCCGGTCTGGGTAAGACTATCTCGTGCCCCCTGGAAATTTTATACGACATGGCAGCCATGGTGCGCACCTTGGCCAACAGGCGGGTCATGGTTATGTTGATCTCCTCCTCCAGGGTATCAAGTTCCGGGTAAAAGCTCTTCAGGGCGTTGACCATGGAGGAAAGGATACCCATGGGGTGGGAGGCTCTGGGGAAATTCTGATAAAAGCCCTTTAAATCGGTATGAACCAGGCTGTTGTCGTTGAGCATCACCGAAAACCTGGTCAGTTCATCCCTGTTGGGAAGTCTGCCGTTTATGAGCAGGTAGGCGGTCTCCTTGAACGAAGACTTGGTAGCCAGCTGTTCTACGGGGATACCCCGGTAGCGAAGGATGCCCTTTTCTCCATCCATGAAGGTGATGCCGCTCAGACAGCTGCCGGTGTTGGCGTAGCCGGGGTCAAGGGTAATGAATCCGGTCTCGGCCCTCAGCCTGGAGATATCAATCGCCTTTTCTCCTTCGCTTCCGGTAACCATGGGAAGTTGTATCTCTTTGCCGTCATATATCAGGGTTACGAATTCGTCCAAAACATCTCCTCTTTTCCACGCTCTCCACCTTCAGAGCAGCCGTAAACATGATTAAGGCCGGAAAAACTCAAGCTTCCGGCGACGATTTACTCAAGGGTGCCTCAATCTTCTGCAAGCGTACTATGGCGAGGCATCTTGACCTGAATCACAACTCTGCACAGGAGCCCTGATCATCGTTTCCCTCTAACTATAACCCCGGACATTGATCCTGCCACCATAAAATGGAGTCAAGGTCAAGCCCGTTTACCTTTTAAAATCAAAGAGGTTTCTCAGAAGAAAAAACAAACCGGCGACAAACCGCAATGGGATCTTCCCCCTCAAGCCACGATGCCTCTGCTCTTCTTTACTGCGCCCCCCTGCCGGCTTGAGCGTCACTCGCTCCAGCTGCAGCTCAGAGTCGGGACATGGCGGAGATGAGCCCTTGAAAGATGGGTATTCTTCCGCTTTAGTACATATCGGGCGCCCCTTCTGAAAATCCGGCCTGATCGCCCCCCGCTTTCTGGTTTCGGCCTTTGCCGCCGGGCCGGCCTTCATGATCCCGGTCTTCAGGTTTCTCAAGAGCAGCGGCGCCATCGACTTCGAGGAAAGATCCAGCGCATCCGGATGATCATCACTGTCAGCCTCTTGATCAACATCTCCTGGCCGCCCTGCTGCTCTATACGGTCCTGCTCAAGGCGGCCATTCCCATCGTCAACCGGAACGAGCAGCTGGGCCAAGCCCGCTCCACCTCAACGGTGAACAGCAGAGCTCAGCAGGAGATAAACCGGGACCTTCAAGCCCTGAGTAGTGATGACTACCTTAAAAAATCAAATTGTTCAAGCTGACCTGATGAGCGCACCCCGCAGCCAGGGAACCCTATGAGATGTCACAAGGAGGGAACTATGGAGAGACAACAGAGGAAGATCCTGCCGTTGACCATCGGCCTCTGCCTGACAGCTTCGGCTGCCGCCCATGGGGCTGGCGGCTGCTCAACCCGGGCCTGCCACCAGGGGATCGCCGATATCAAGCCGGCTGACCACAAGATGATGCGGACCATCAAGATGAACGGCTCCCAGCACGGCGACCCGGATGGTTGCGTGATGTGCCACGGCGGCAACCCCAAGGCCGCCACCAGGGAGGAGGCCCACCAGGGGGTGCCCCCCACCCTGCGGATCGCCCCTGGCCCCAAGGACTACTACCCGGATCCCGGATCCATCTGGATCGCAGATAACTCCTGCGGCAGCTGTCATCCCGGCTATGTCTACCGTTCCAGGCTGGGATTGATGAACACCGAGGCAGGCAAGATCCAGGGCAACCTGGCCACCTGGGGCTTCAGCGAGGTCCAGGACCACCAGGTACCCTGGGGCAACTACGCCAGCGAGGATATCGATTCCCAGACGCCCCTCTCCGGCACCCCGGTCTACAGGGAGTACATGCTCAATCAGATCGCCCTCTATCCCAAGCAGTATCCCAGCTCCCTTGCCCAGCTCCCCCGGGTCACCATGGATGAGATCAACACCGACCCCAAGAAGGCCGGCATCACCTACCAGCGCCATGACTGCCAGCGCTGTCACATCGGGGTCCGCGGCCGGGAGAGGCGCGGTGACTTCAGGGGCATGGGCTGTTCCGCCTGCCACGTCCTCTACGCTACCGACGGTTTGTACATGGGGGATGACCAGACCATCTCCAAGGAGACCCCCGGCCACATGCTCAGCCACCGGATCGTGGCCACCCGCAAGACCGGCGGTATCCCGGTGGAGGCCTGCAGCTCCTGCCATAACCGCGGGAAACGGATCGGGGTCTCCTTTCAGGGCTTGATGGAGTTTCCCTATGGCTCGCCCTACAACGGGAAGGGCCGAAAACAGCCCAAGCTCCACACCAAGAACTATCTCTTCATCTCCGATGACCTCCATCACCAGCAGGCCAGCCGCGAGGGCAACCCCTCAGGCGGCCTGCTCTGCCAGGACTGCCATACCTCCATCGACATGCACGGCGACGGCAACATCCACGGCACCACCCTGGCCCAGGTGGAGATCGAGTGTTCCGACTGCCACGGCCTCAGCGACCGCTACCCCTGGGAGCTGCCCGTGGGCTACGGCGATGAGTTCGGCAAGGAGCTGGCCAGGGAGGGACGCGGGGTGGCCGGCAAACGGCTGGTACCGGGGAGACAGTTCGGCTACCCCTACGAACCGGAGGATGGTTTTATTCTCACCTCCCGGGGCAATCCCTTTGGCAACGTGGTCCGCCGGGGGAAACAGGTGATTGTCCACTCGGCCACGGGCAGTGATTTCCAGGTACCGCTCTTAAAGACCCTCCAGTTGGAGAAACGGTGGAAGGATCCTTCGGCGGAGGTGGCCATGTACGCGGTGGCCAAACACATGACCAGGCTGGAATGCTACTCCTGCCACGCCTCCTGGGCGCCCCAGTGCTACGGCTGCCATGTCCAGGTCAACTACGGCAAGGCTGCTGCCGGGACCGACTGGGTGGCCTCGGGAAGTGCCCAGCAGAAAAACGGTCAGACCGCGGAATCGCGGCTCGGCGCCCGGGGCATCACCTCACCGGGCAAGATCTCCGAGACCAGGTCCTACCTGCGCTGGGAAGATCCGGTCCTGGGGGTGGGTGGAGAAGGACGGGTGAGCCCGCTGATGCCGGGCTGCCAGTTGACCTACACCGTGATCAACGACCAGGGCGAAACCCTGCTCAACAACGAGATCGCCCTCAATGCCGGCGAGGCCAGACAGCTGGGTCAGGAGCACGTACCCCTGGCCATCGATATGGCACCGGTGCAGCCCCATACGGCCCAGCGCAAGGCCCGCAGCTGCGAATCCTGCCACACCCGTCCCAAGGTAGCCGGGTTGGGCATCGGCGGCGGCAGCTTTGGCCGGCACCAGGCCGAGAGCATCGTGGTGGACCTGATGGATGCCACCACCCGCAAGATCATCCCGGCCAGCTACTCGGTCCAGATCCCGGCCATCCCCAGGCTGAACTTTGACTGGTCCCAGATCGTCACCCGGGACGGTACCCAGCTGGCCACGGTGGGCACCCACTGGCCCATGTCCAGGGCCTTTAACAGAGAGGAGCTCGACAACTTTCTCCGGGCCGGGACCTGCATGGGCTGTCATCGGAACATGAGCCAAACCGAGCTCTGGGAGAAGGTGGCCACCAAGGGCAGCATCGCCCCCCAGGCCCACCTGGAGGCCATGAACAAGATGATCAGGTTCATGGCCGAGCAGGGGCTCAAGCCGGCTGAACTCAAGCCCTGAAGCCAAGGCTCGAGCTGCATCCAGGGAAGCCAACTCCCCAGGATGCAGCTGTCAGGCCTTCAGCCTTAGAGGCAAATCTTAGAGGCGGATAGAACGTGCAGCCCCTGAACAGGGAGTCACCGGGGCCGGATTGTCGTCCTCAGCTGCCCAGGACCAGCTGGTGCCGGAAAAAGGGACGATACTCGTCCTGGCGATGGCTGACATAGAGCAGGGTGCAGAGTTCTTCGGCAGCGATCTCTGCCAGCAGATCCAAGAGAGCCTTCCTGGTTCCCTGATCCAGCCCCTGGGTGGGTTCGTCCAGGATGAGCAGCCGGGGGACCTTGATCAGGGCCCGGCCAATCAAGAGCAAGCGCTGCTCTGCATAACTCAGGCGTCGGAAAGGCAGCCTGGCCTTGTCGCTGAGACCGACGCGTCCCAGCCACCTGCGGGCCAACTCCAACTGAGCAGGACTGGGTTGTTGATAGAGACCGATGGAGTCAAACAATCCGGAAACCACAACCTGGAGGCTGTTACCGGGGATGGTATGATTACGGTGGAGATCCGGGCTGACCAGACCCATCTGGCGCTTCAGCTCCCAGATGGACTCACCGCTGCCCCGCTGGATACCGAATACCTGAAGGTCATTCGTATAACAGTGGGGATGATCACCGGTGATCAACTGGACCAGGGTGGACTTGCCGCAGCCGTTGGGGCCGGTGATCAGGGTATGCTCCCCTTCGGCAATGGTCAGGTTGACTCCGGAGAAGACCTGCTGCTCACCGTAGCCGGCAAAACCCTTGACCAGCCTCACCAGCAGCGGGGTGACCACCTGTCCAGGCTGCTGGCGCTCAGCCTCCATCTCCCGGACCCCCACAGAAAACCCGGTTCCCTCCTCGGCCAGGAGCGCTCTGGCCTGGGGCAGGGCCTGCTCCACCGGTCCCAGGGGTTGAAGCAGCCCCTCCCGAACCACGCCCAGGTGGCTGCACCAGGCAGGGATATCTGCACCGTTGTTCACCGTGATCACCACGGTCACACCTCTGCCAACCAGTTCTGCAAAGATCGCATCCAGATCCCGGCAGTTGGCAGGATCGATCCCCTCATAGGGGTTCTGGACCACCAGGCAGTCGACCCCCCGAGTGATCTCGGCCAGCAGACAGAGCTTCCTGGCCTGGCCCGAACTGAGCTGTCGATACCCCTTGTCCAGGGAACCGCCCATCTTGCAGGCCGCGATCAACTCCCGGTGGCGCTCCGGATCGTTCAGAAAGCTACGCACCAGGGTGCCGGGATCGAGCCGGTCCATAAAATCGGTCTCATCACGTCGAAGCTCTGCCTCAAACAGGGCCTGCTGCCGGGCAAAGGTGATCGTACCCATGCGCTCGGGCAGCTCAAAGCGCTCAAAGCTGCAGCCAGCGCCCTGCTCTGCCAAGAGATCACAGAAACTATCCAGGCCCGAGTGGTTGGAGCCGACCAGGCACCAGCTCTCTGCCGGGGCTGCACTGAAGTACGGGACGCTCAGTTCCGGAGTCTGGAGCTTGCTAATGGTCATCATGGGATCCTTCCTGGGCTCATATATTTTGCATCAGGTGCCGTAAGAAACTATACTTGAAGAGTACCTTGAAAAATTCGATTTTTCGATCAAGGTCAAGGCGCGCGAGGAATGTTACCGCAGCCATATATTAGAATATATGAGATATTCCGAGGACAAAATCTTGAGCGCAAGGTCGATGTTGGAAAAAAACAATTTTAAAGCTGGCCTGAAGTCATCTCTGAGCCTTTCAACCCACTGAGTGTCCATGCGAGCATATCTCCAGCGCTACCGTCTCCTGCCAAGCAACTCCCGATCCGGCCGACTACGCCTGCTGGGGCTGGCCCTGTTCGCCCTGGTGTTCTTCCGCTACCTGTTGGTCCCGCTCCAGATCCAGGGCAAGAGCATGGAGCCGACCATCCGGGATGGCTCTCTCCACTTTTACTGGACCCTGGCCTATCACTCCTCACTGCCCAGCCGTTTTGCTATCGTCCCGATCAGGATGGCAGGGTCTCGGGTGGTCCTGCTCAAGCGGGTGGTGGGGCTACCCGGTGAGCAGGTGGCCTTTGAACGGGGCCGCCTGTTGATCAACGGCAAGCCGCTGAGCGAACCCCACCAAACCAGCTCCTCAAACTGGACCCTGGCAGCGCGCACCGTCGCCCCCGGCCACCTCTACGTGGTTGGCGACAACCGGCAGGGACCTCCGGAGCAGCAACGCTTCGGTCAGGTACGTGCCTCCCGCGTCCTGGGCAGGGTGGTCTGGTGAACCGGTCCACCCTCTGGATAGCGGCCCTGGCGCTGCTCCTGGTTGGCCTTGGCAGCTGGTTCTACCTCCATACAGACGACAGCCGCCTGATCCGTCGCCAACTGGCACAGCTCTCTGAACTGGCCAACAAAGAGGAACAGGAACCACCACTGAAAGCCCTGCAACGGGCAGCCAGGATCGGTAAGGCCTTTAGCGATCCCTGTCTCCTGGAACTGGCAGATCACCAGCTCCAAGGCAGCTACAGCCGAAAAGAACTCGTTGACCAGATCTTCCTGATCCGCAGACAGAGCAGTCAGCTGCGGGTGGAACTCTACGACCTCAGCATCACTATTGACCAGGGACAGCAAAGCCAACCAGAGGCCACGGTGGCGGCCACCCTGGTGGCCGCCGGCCTGGAAGGGGACGACCAGCCCCCCTTGGCCGAGGAGCTGCAGCTGCACCTGAACCAAGAGCAGGGGGAGTGGCTGATCGACAGCGTCCGCTTCAACACCGTCCTGGAACGCTGAAGGCGTCCATCCCCCTCTCCCCTAGAGGAAGATCCTGCTCTCCTTGGCCTCATCGCTGTTGCCGGCCAGCTCCCGAATATAGGCGGCCACTCCGAGGTGATCAAAGGGGAAGGCCTGTTCCGGACAGTAACGGACACACTGCATGCAGAGGATGCACTCTGGGCCGATCTGGGGACCGTTTTCCAGGGTAATGGCCTGGACAGGACAGACCTCCCCACAGAAACCGCAGCCGCTGCAGAGTGCCGGATCAGGCACCGGCTGCGGCCGCGCTGCCTTGGCTGCAGCCAGGCTTTTCGTGGCTGCAGCTTGACTTCCCTGGGGAGAGAGATAGTCCAGACAGAACAGGTCAAGGGTGTCCCCATGGCCCTTGTCCAGCTTGTCCACCACCCCGTTCACCAGCCTAACCAACATCTCCTGGTCCGCCCTGTCCGGGTGCTCCCCTGCCAGGGGCTGTTCAGCCCCCCACATGGAGGAGTGAACAGCCAGGATCTTGGCAGCCCCCAGCACCCCATAGCCCTGTTCCTGAAGCACGCCGGCCAGTTCCGGCAGGGCCAGCCCACTGGACACTCCGCCCCAGGTGACAAAGGGTACAGCCCAGCTGTTCTCGGCCGGAGAGAGACGACCAAGCCACTCCTCCACCAGGGGCAGGGCATGATCGCAGTAGACCGGAGAACCGACCCAGAGGCAGCAGGGTTCGCCCCCTTCGGCCCTGCCCCTGTTCTTGACTGCGGCCCTCCCCTGGCTGAGATCCACGGACCAGACCCGGCAGCCCAGGGCCATGAGCTGTTGTTCGATGGCCTGGGCCAGCTGGCGGGTGGAACCGGCTGCGGAAAAATAAACGATCCCATGGTTGCTCTTTGCCGGAGTCGACTCCCTGGCAGACGGCAGCTGCTCCATCTCAGTCCCCCCGCCTTTGCTCATGCCACTGCCTGTCCCACTCCTCGTCCCAGAGGTTGGCCAGGGTATAGGGCGATCCCGGGGCCTGCCAGAAGGAGCCGTCCACCAGCCGGTGGTGTTGATCCAGCACCCCTATCCGGGCCAGGTCGTCCTGGTCCAGGAGCAGTTCTGCGGCTGCCAGGTTTTCCTTCAGCCGTTGGGGATTGACCGATTTGGGGATCACCACGGTCTCCCTGGCCATTCCCCAGCTGAGCAGGACCTGGGCAGGGCTGGCCTGATGTTTGCGGGCAATCTCTCCGATCACCGGGTGACCCAGCAGGCTGGGCTCCTCCGGCTTCTTCAGGCCTGCGGGCCGGTCGCCGGAACCCAGGGGAGAGTAGGCGGTGAGGACAATGCCCTTGGCCCGACAGTAGCGCAGCATCCCGGGCTGCTGGAGCAGGGGATGAAGCTCGATCTGGTTGACCGCCGGAGCCGTGACCGCTGTCTGGGCCAACTCCTCCAGTTTCTTGATACTGAAGTTACATACCCCGATATGTCTGACCAGCCCCTGCTGCCGGCACGCCTCCAGGGCGGCCCAGGTTTCACGGATAGGGGTAACGGACAGGGCTATAAGATCTTCCCCGCGGCGGGGGAAGAAAACTCCCCGGGAAAAGACCACGGGCCAGTGGATCAGATAGAGGTCCAGATAGTCCAGGCGCAGATCGTTTAAGGTGGCCTTGAGCGCCGCTCCCACCCGGTCGGCGCCATGGGCGTTGTTCCACAGCTTGGAGGTCACCCAGAGCTCTTCCCGGGTACAGAGGCCTGCCCCAAGTCCCTCTTCCAGAGCCCGCCCTATCTCAGCCTCATTCTCGTAGGCCGGCGCACAGTCAATGTGACGATAGCCCAACTCCAGGGCCGTGCGCACGGCCTGGCAGACCTCGCCCTGGGCGGATTTCCAGGTGCCGAGTCCCAGGGCCGGGATGCTGCTGTTTTCAGACAGGGAATACGATTTCATGTCCACCTCCTCTCGGGAAACGGGTTCTCTTGTTTTTGGCCTGATCATGGCACGACCAGACAGATCTCAGTAGTACGACCTGGACAGGAAGCTGTCAAATGAAAATAGAGGGAGGTGGTTCTGGCGGAGGGATTGCCAAATTTTGCTGAAAATCCTGCCAGGGGGGCCTCACCCCTCTTCGGCGCAGACCCAGGTCTCGGCCTCGGTCAGCGAACGAAAGGGCATCACCTCGTTTCTCGAAGCGGTGGCCGAGAGGGTGGCAAAGACCCTGGCCAGACCGAAGGTCAGCGGTTCTTCAGCCACCAGGGCCACCTTGACCAGGTTAATGCCATCGGGTCGGTCATAGAGATAAGAGCTCAGCATCTGAACCTCCGCGGTGGAGACTGCGGTAAGGTCTACCGCCCGCACATCCCAGATCCGGTTCAGCCACAGGCGATAGCCCGGGTCAGCCAGGGCAGCATCGCAGGCATAGGTCAGGGCATTCGCATTCATAGCCCCGGACAAGACGATCCTGACAAAATTTTTTTCCTGATTATAGAACAGTTCCATGGTGCTCCTCGACAATGGCTTTCTGGCCACCTTGAAAAAAAACTTTTTCTTCCAATCTCGGCGTTGCCTTCAAAATTTTATCCTAGCAATATCAAATACATGACTACGGTAAAATTTATCTCGCGCCTTCACCTTGATCGAAAAATCTAATTTTTCAAGGTACCCTTCAGGCTTCGTACCTGGTTACTCACGGTTCGGCAAGCTCTCTACTCCAATGCTAGCACGGCCTGAGCTCTTTTCTTAAGAAAAAACGCAATCCTGCTCGCAGGGGATCCAAAGGCTCCTCCCAAGCCGGCTTGGGATAGTCACCAGAGGTTATTAAGGGTCATTTTTACGATGACGGCCAGGAAAGAGAAGCCCTCCTCCAGCAGCACCGGCCACTTTTCCAGAAACGTCCTCTGCTGATTATCCTGAGAGATCGATACGCTGCCCTGGCTAACCGGGGCCGAACGGGAGACGCTGCCCCCTCATAGTTTCCAGCCCATGAAACGGAGAAAACCTGGAAAATCGTTGAGGTCCGAGGCCGAGCGATTCCACGGCTTGAGGCTGGTGTAGAAGGGGTTGCTGCTGGGGGCGGTGTCGCCGAAGTCCTTATCCATGCCCACCAACAGGTCCAGACTGGGAAGGCTGAGCAGCAGCATCTCCCACCACCTGACCGCTCCCCTGACATGCCCGCCCAGGGGCCAGTTGCGGTAATAGAAGCTGGTGAACTCACCATCTCCCAGGGGCAAGGCCCGCAGGGCGGCCAGGGGCTGCAGCGCGGCCCGGATCGGCTGCAGCGCAATAAGCTTTTCCCTGGAGACCAGCCTGAGCGCCATCACCCGGTGGATCTCCGGCCGGATGACGATCTCCAGGGCCTGGTCGGCCCGGGCCTGCTCCAGCCTGGCCGGCAGACGCTCTCCATAGACCGGGAGGTACTCCTGGGGCCAGTTATCGGGATAGGAGGCCGGGTCCAGCCAGGCCGTGGGGGTCTGTGCCACATAGCAGCCGCAGGTGTGGACCGTGGTCACCAGCAGGGGCCGGCCGGCCGGGTTGGAGGTGATGATCACCAGCAGACCGGGATGGCGGCCTGCGGTGAGGTGAAAGGGGATCAGGCTGAAGGGGGTCCGGCTGAAGTGGAGCCGGTAGATCTGGTTGCGGTACGCTCCCCTGGTGGTGGTGAAACCCTTTTCAGCGGTATAGAGGGTCGGCCGCTCGGGGTTGACCCGGACCTCCACCATCCCCTGCTCCCGAGAGGCCTCCACCGTTCCGATCCGGTTGTGGACCTCTTCGCTGCCATGGAGGGTGAACACCGGCTGCAGCGAGAGGGAGCGACTGGAAAAGTCGGCCGGGATGACCCTGGTTGGAGCAGAGCGGGCGGCATACTCATCCGGTGAGGGAGTGGAGAGGGCGCAGCCGGAGAGGAGCAGTGTCGCCAGCAGGATCAGCCCAAACAGGCCCTGGCCCGGTTTTCCACGACCGCCCTGTTGCCGCAACATACGCCCCCCTCTGTAGAGTTCGAAGCTTGGCTCCGAGCCCAGGGGATCCCCTGAAGGGGTTCCGACTCAGGTCAGGAGCATGGAATCCAGGGAGAACTCTTCTCCCTGGGCACTATAAAAACGATGGAGCAGATCGTCCACACTCAGGCTCAATTTTTCCGGGCCAGCCACATCGTAGATCACCCGCCCCTGGTGGAGCATGATCAGGCGGTTGCCGAATTCGATGGCGTGATTCATGTTGTGGGTGATCATCATGGTGGTCAAGCCCTGCTCCTGGATAATATCCCGGGTCAGGGTGAGGATCTGGTTGGCGGTCTTGGGATCCAGAGCCGCGATGTGTTCATCCAGGAGCAGGACCTCGGGCCTGATCATGGTGGCCATCAGCATGGTCAGGGCCTGACGCTGACCACCGGAGAGGAGGCCGACCTTGTCCAGGAGGCGATCCTCCAGGCCCAGGCCCAGGTGCCGAAGCTTGTCGCGGAAGAGCGCCCTGTCCCGGTTCTTCACCCCACGGCCCAGCCCCCTTCGCCTGCCCCGCTTGAGGGCCAGGGCCAGGTTCTGCTCGATGGTGGCCGAGGGGCAGGTCCCCAAGAGGGGATCCTGGAAGACCCGGGCGATGAATCTGGCCCGTTTATACTCGGGCCAGGCAGTGACCTCGCAGGAGTTGATCCTGATCCTGCCGCTATCCGGGAAGAAGGAGCCGGCAATGCAGTTGAGCAGGGTGGATTTGCCGGCGCCGTTGGAGCCGATCACGGTGATGAAGTCACCTTCCCTGATCTGGAGGCAGATGTCGTTGAGGGGATGGATCTCGTTGACGCTGCCCCGGTGAAAGTACTTGTGACAGTGGTCCAGGCTGATCATCGCTGCAGCAACCTCCGCTTCAGGTTGGGGGTGGTCAGGGCAACGATCACCAGCAGGGCGGTGATCAGGTTGAGATCACTGGGGTTGAAACTGAATCCCCCCCACTCCACTCCCAGGGCAAAGGCTATGGCCAGCCGGTAGAGGATGGAGCCGGCCAGGGCGGCGATAAAGGCCCGGGCAATGGAGGTGGCCCCGCAGACGGTTTCACCGATGATCACCGAGGCCAGGCCGGCAACGATGGTACCTATCCCCATGCCCACATCGGCGGCCCCCTGATTCTGCGCCACCAGGGCGCCGCTGAGGGCCACCAGACCGTTGGAGAGCCCCACCCCAAAGATGATGATGGTATGGGTGTTGACCCCCAGGCTGGTAATCATCTGGGGATTGTCCCCGGTGGCCAGGATGGCCTGTCCCAGTTCCGTACCCAGGAACCAGATCATCAAACCGGTCACCAGCAGGGCAAAACAACCGAAGACCAGCAGACCGCTGAGGTGCATGGGGATCCCCAGCTCGCTGACCGCATCAAAGACCGTGGGCGTACCCAAGAGGGCCACGTTGGGGCCAGCCATGATCCGGATGTTGATGGAGTAGAGGGCGATCATGGTCAGGATCGAGGCCAGCAGGTGGAGGATCTTGAACTTGGTGTTGAGGATGGCGGTTATCATCCCGGCACAGAAGCCGCCGCCCAGGGCAAAGAGCAGGGTGAGGTAGGGGTTGATCCCATGGGTGATGGCCACCGCCGAGATGGCCGCTCCCAGGGGCAGACTGCCGTCCACGGTCAGGTCCGGAAAATCGAGGATACGGAAGGTCAGGTAGACCCCGATCACCATGATCCCGTAGACCAGCCCCTGCTCCACGGCACCCAAGGCTGCGTAGATGGTCATAGAAGCACCGTTTAGCGGTAGACCTGAGCTGCCTGTTCAAGCAGCTCCGGCGGTGGAACCAGCCCCATCTTTTGGGCGGATGAGGCGTTTATGTGGAGCTGGAGTTCCTCTTGAAACTCCACCGGGATCGTCCCCGGGTCCTCCCCCTCAAGGATACGGTGGGCCATGGCGCCGGTCTGGTAGCCGTGTCGTAGTAATCAAAGCCCATGGCAGCAACCGAACCACGGGCCACGGAATCCACATCCGCGGTAAAGACCGGCAGCCTGTTCTGGATCCCCACCTTGAGGACCGACTCCAGGGCAGAGATGATGGTATTATCCGTGGGGATAAAGATGGCATCCACCCGACCAACCATACTCTTGGCAGCCTGGTAGACATCGGCGGTTTTTGAGGCGGTGGCACCGACCACCTTGAATCCCATCTCGCTGCTCAGTTTTTTGAGGGTGAGCAGGGTGGCCTTGGAGTTGGCCTCACCGGCGTTATAGAGAAATCCCAGGCGCCTGATCCCCGGCTTGAAGGTCAGCACCATCTTGAGGTGCTCCTTTACCGGCAGCAGGTCGGACACCCCGGTGATGTAGCCCCCTGGGTGGTCCAGGTTTTTGACCAGTCCTGCAGCCTGGGGATCGGTCACCGCGGTGAAGAGAAAGGGCCGCCGAAGACCTGGAGGGGCCTTATGCAGCGCCTGGGCACAGGCCTGGGCCGAAGGCGTGGCGATGGCCACCAGAAGATCGCTCTGCTCGCCCAGCATCTGTTGGCCAATCTGGCTGGCGGTGCCCATGTTGGCCTGGGCATTGTGGACCTTGAAGCTCACCTCGAGCTGCTTGTCCTTGAAGTAGTCCTGGAGTCCGGCCAGGACCGCGTCAAGGGCGGGGTGTTCCACAAACTGATTCACTCCGATGCTATAGCTCCTGGCCTGGGACACCTGGGCGGCCAGACCGATCAGGGCAAGGGCCATCACCAGGGACACAACGGTTCTCTTCATCTGCTCTCTCCTCTTCCTTATCTTGTTGCTGTCCCTCTGCAGCGGACAGCCAGGTTCCACGCTCTTACGCTTCAACAGGGGGCTTGCGCCGGCAGCACACTCCAGCAGCCGCTAGCCTGCATCCCGAGGCCATGGCTCTCTGCCAAACACACTCCAGGCCGCCGGCAGCACTGTCCCGGCAAACCGTTCATCTCCTATACCCCCGATGTTGAGCAGAGGCGAATGTTTTTTACCAGGAGCATGCTTTTGGCTGCCGACCACCTGCTGTTGTCCTCTTCTTCCTGGCCCCTGCCTGGCCGGGACAGTTTAACGGCGGAAAAGGAGGGGCACGGCCTTGCTCCCAGAGCTCTTGATAGTTACTGCTTTTATTAACTACCCTGGGGTGGATCAAGCCTCCACCTGGATGAAAAGCCAGCAAAACCAGCCAGCCCTCTCAGCCCAATCTTACCCCATTCCACCGGCGAGGCAACTCAATGGACCATCGACAGGAACATGACACCATGGGGACCGTGTCCGTACCCATGGAGAAACTCTGGGGGGCGCAGACCCAGCGCTGCCTGGATAACTTCCGGATCGGTCAGGAGACCATTCCCCTGGAACTGATCCACAGCTATGCCCGCCTCAAGAAGAGCTGTGCCCAGGTCAACCAGCGACAGGGGCTGCTCTCCAAGCAGGCAGCTGCCCTGATTGTCCGGGTCTGTGACGAGATCACGGCAGGTCTGCTTGACGACCACTTCCCCCTGCCGGTCTGGCAGACCGGCAGCGGCACCCAAACCAACATGAACCTCAACGAGGTCATCGCCAACCGGGCCGCAGCCCTGGCCCGAACCTCGGGCAGCGACCAGGATCAGGGGGAGAGCAAAGGCCCGCTCCACCCCAATGACCAGGTCAACCGCTCCCAGAGCTCCAACGACACCTTCCCCACAGCCATGCACATTGCCGCGGTCTTTGCCCTGGAAGAGCGCCTTTTTCCTGCGCTCCAGCGCTTTTCGGCCACCCTGCAAGACAAAGAGGAGTCCTTTCGCGAGCTGGTCAAGATCGGTCGAACCCATCTCCAGGATGCCACCCCGCTGACCCTGGGGCAGGAGATCAGCGGCTGGAGAGCGATGATCAGCAGCAGCTCCAGCCAGCTGCAGTCGGCCCTGGAGCAGCTCTATCCCCTGGCCATCGGCGGCACTGCCGTGGGTACCGGCCTCAACGCCCCCCAGGGCTTTGGTGAAGAGGTGGCGGCCCAGCTGAGCCGGGACTGCAACAAGCCCTTCACGGCCATGACCAACCGCTTCCACGGCCTGAGCGCTCACGACCAGCTGGTCTTTGCCAGCGGCGCCCTCAAGGGGCTTGCCGCCAACCTGATGAAGATCGCCAACGACATCAGATGGCTTGCCAGCGGCCCCCGCTGCGGCCTGGGCGAACTCACCATCCCGGCCAACGAACCAGGCAGCTCGATCATGCCGGGCAAGGTCAACCCCACCCAGGCCGAGGCCCTGACCATGGTCGCGGCCCAGGTCTTTGGCAACGATGCCACCATCACCTTTGCCGCCAGCCAGGGCAACTTCCAGCTCAATGTCTACAAACCGGTGATCATCTATAACCTGCTCCAGTCCATCCGGCTCCTGGCCGATGGGACCGACTCCTTTGAACGCCATTGTCTCGGCGGGCTTGCAGCCGACCAGGCCGCCATCAGCGCTCACCTCCACCATTCGCTGATGCTGGTCACGGCCCTCAATCCCCATATCGGCTATGAACAGGCCGCCAAAATCGCCCACAAGGCCCACAGGGACAAGACCTCCCTCAAGGAGGCGGCCGTGGCGCTCAAGCTGCTGAGCGCAGAGGAGTTTGACCGCTATGTCCGGCCCGAGAAGATGATCAGGGGGAGTTGACTCTTTTCAGGGTCCGGCTCTTACCCTGGCAAACCCCTCTCAGCCAGGCGGGAAATGGCAGAGGCCAGGGTTGAGCTTGCAGAGTTGGCTTTTTTTCTATAGAATTCAAAGTTATTCACAGCAAGACCAGGGGATCGGCAGCGATCAGCGCCTCTTGCGGCTGCCGCTGATCCCCTCTGCCCCCTTCCACACCGTTAAGGAGCTGAACATGGAGATCGATTGGGCCTATCTGAGAAAAGGCTGAGCATCCTGCAAAAAAGCACAGGCTGTGTTTGACCAAGAGAGCATCACCATCGCCCGTACCAGCGATGCCCGCAAGGAATCCATCCAGGAGGAGCAGGCCTGGACCCTGCTGAAGAGCGCCCGGGAGATCATCGTCGGCCGGGGCAGGAAGAGTGTCGTCTTCGACCCGGCGATCGATGACCGGGAAAGCATCCTCAAACAGTCCCTGGGTCGCAGCGGCAACCTCAGGGCACCGACCCTGAAGCTGGGTGATCGGCTGCTGATCGGCTTTAACGAAGCAATGTATAACCAATACCTGGGATGACCATGAATCCGCAACTGCACCACGACCTGAGCGACCGCCTGCAAAAGATCACCGAACAGGGCCAGTTCCGTCAGGTCATGCCGCTCCGCCACCTGGACCACGGCTGCGTCGAGATCGACGGAACCAGCTACCTCAACCTGGCTGGTAACGACTACCTGGGCTTGGCCACCAGCCGGGCCCTGCTCCAGGAGTTTATGGACCAGATGAACCCGGATACCCTGCTGGAATCCTATGGCCTGGGCAGCACCGCCTCCCGACTGATGACCGGCAACACCACCCCCTATGGGCTGCTGGAGCAGAAGCTGCAACAACTCTACAACCGCGAGGCAGCCCTGATCTTCAACTCCGGCTATCACCTCAACATCGGCATCCTCCCGGCCCTGACCGAGAAGCAGGACCTGATCCTGGCCGACAAGCTCTGTCATGCCAGCCTGATCGACGGCCTCCGCCTCAGTCGCTGCAAGGTCAGCCGCTATCCCCATCTGGACTATGGAGCCATCGAACGGATCCTGAAGAGGGAGCGTGACCGCTACCGTCACGTCTATATCGTCACCGAGTCGATCTTCAGCATGGACGGGGACGAAGCCGATCTGGCCCGGCTGGTGGATATCAAGAATCGCCACCAGGCCACCCTCTATGTGGATGATGCCCATGGGGTCGGCATCCGCGGTGCCCGGGGCTGCGGCCTGGCCGAGGAGTATGGGGTCATGGAGGAGATCGAGCTCCTTACCGGTACCTTTGGCAAGGCCTACGGCGGCCAGGGGGCCTTTGTGGTCTGCAGGCAGGAGATGGCCGACTACCTGCTCAACACGGCCCGCTCCCAGATCTTCACCACCGGCCTGCCGCCGATCAGCGTCCACTGGCTCTGCTTTGTCCTGGAACGGATCCCTCAACTGGGCGCCACCAGGACAAAGGTAGCCGGCCTGGCTGAGCAGTTACGCACAGAGCTCCGCAGCCAGGGGCTGACCACCCACGGGAGCAGCAACATCGTCCCGGTGATGGTGGGAGATGCGGAGCTGGCGGTCAGGGTTGCCGAACAGGTCTGTGGACACGGTTTCTGGGTCAAGGCCGTCCGTCCTCCCACGGTGCCCGCCGGAACCTCCCGCCTGCGACTGAGCGTCAACGGCTCCATGGAGTGGGAGCAGCTGGCCCCCCTGCCCGGCCTGATTGCCCGGGCCCTGGCCTGAAGCGGCCATGGAGAGCTGCTGGCTGCACCACAACCAGGCCAACCGATGCCTGCTCTTTCTTGCCGGCTGGGGCATGGACCCCGGCCCCTTTCAGGGGATCCCGGCCAAGGAGTGCGATGTCCTGTTGGTCTATGACTACAATCAGTTGACCGGCCTTGATCTGGAAGCGATCGCCGCCTACCAGGAGATCCACCTGCTGGCCTGGTCCATGGGGGTCTGGGTGGCGGCCCACCTCTTCCAGCCACCGGAACTGCAGGGACGGTTTACCTCCTCCACGGCCATCGGCGGTACCCTGGAGCCCATTCACCCCAGCCTGGGGATCCCGCCGGCAAGCTACCAGCAGATCCTGGACAGCTTCTCAGCCTCGACCCTGGCGGCCTTCCAGGATTCCATGTTCACCCAGGAGGCTGAGCGGCAACGCTTCCTGGCGCATCCCCCCAAACGCTCCCTGGACAATGTCCAGGCCGAGCTGGCGGCCTTCCAGGCCCATTACCAACGGTTCGGAGCGGCAGCGGATATCTTCAGCCACAAGCTGGTCACCAGCCGTGACCGGGTCTTTCCCCTGAAAAATCAGCTCAGGGCCTGGAGCAAGCAGGCCTCCACCATCTTGAAACTTCCCCACTTTCCCTTTTATGCCCTCCAGGGCTGGCAGGAACTGATTCCCACTCCTGTGGAAAACGAGACAACTTTGTGACAAAAATGAAAATAAATAGCTAAAAAGGACATTAAGAGAAAAGCTTTTCCGCGAAAAATTACAATAAAGTAACTTTTTATTGCCAATCATCGTCATATATGCTACCACAGGTTGGATATCGAGCTGAAGCAGGGTGATTTTTAAAAAAGAAGCAGAACCTCCTGCCAGAGACGAGTGGTGCCCCAAAGAGGGGTGCGGCTGAGCAACAGGCGATGATCCCCGGACAACAGCTTAAAAAAAACAAAAAAAATGCCGATTGGCGAACCAATCGGCATTCAGGCTATCTGGCGGAGAGAGAGGGATTCGAACCCTCGGTGGAGTATAACCCCCACACTCGCTTAGCAGGCGAGCACCATCGGCCAGCTCGGTCATCTCTCCGAAGATGAAAAATCAGATACATGGCGGAGGGAGTAGGATTCGAACCCACGGTACTTTCGTACAACGGTTTTCAAGACCGCCGCCTTAAACCACTCGGCCATCCCTCCGATAGCTGGACTAGATACCATTTCAACGAGCCACTGTCAACACTCTCATTACCTTATGAAACAGGAAAATAGTTCCTCACTGCAGCAGGAGCAAGAACTCAAAAACCTGAGCTGCCTCTACGAGATCACCAAATCCCTGGCCTCTGCCTCCAACCTCCAGGACGGTCTGAACAAGGTCATGGAGACCCTGGCCGAGATGAAGGGCATGGAAAACGGCACGGTCTCCATCATCAACCCCACCACCGGTGAGGTGGAGGTGGAGATCGCCCACAACATCAGCGCCCATGCCAGGCGTCGGGGCCGCTACAAACTCGGTGAGGGCATCACCGGCAAGGTGGTAGCCACCGGTGAACCGATCATCGTCCCCCGGATCGGCAACGAACCCCTGTTTCTCAATCGCACCAGAACCAGGGGCGACGAGCAGAAACAGAACAGCTCCTTTCTCTGTGTGCCCATCATCACCGGCAGCCAATCCATCGGCGCCCTCTCCATCGACCGGGTCTATCCGGAGGGTTTTGGTGCCCGCTCAGAGCAGGATCTCCGCTTTCTGACCATCACCTCCAGCCTGATCTCCCAGACCGTGGAGCGGATCCAGCTGGTCAACGAGGAGCAGGAGGCCCTCCGTCTGGAGAACTCACGGCTCAAGCGAGAGCTCTCGGCCCGCAACAAGATCGAGGAGATCATCGGCAACTCCTCCAGGATGCAGGAGGTCTTTGAGATGGTCCACCGGGTGGCGGACTCCAATGCCACGGTCCTGCTCCGGGGCGAGTCCGGCACCGGCAAGACCCTGGTGGCCAAGGCCCTGCACCACAACTCCAACCGGGCCAAGGGACCCTTTATCGTGGTCAACTGTTCGGCCCTGCCCGAGACCCTCCTGGAAAGCGAACTGTTCGGCCATGAAAAGGGCGCCTTCACCGGGGCCACCGAGGCCAAACAGGGTCGCTTCGAACTGGCCCGGGGCGGGACCCTCTTCTTAGACGAGATCGGCGAGATCAGCCCTGCGGTCCAGGTCAAGTTGCTCAACGTCATCCAGGAACGCACCTTCCAGCGGTTGGGATCCTCCAAGATTATCGAAACCGATATCCGGCTGGTGGCTGCCACCAACCGGGACCTGGAGACAGCGGTCAAGGAGCTCCACTTCCGCGAAGACCTCTACTACCGGCTCAACGTCTTTCCCATCTACCTGCCGCCCCTCAGGGCGCGCAGAACCGATGTTATCCTCCTGGCCGAGTACTTCCTGGAAAAGTATGCCCAGGAAAACAACAAACAGATCCAGCGGATCTCCACCCCGGCCATCGACCTGCTCAACCAGTACCACTGGCCGGGCAATGTCCGGGAACTGCAGAACTGCATGGAACGGGCCGTGCTGATCTGTGACGGGAGCTCCATCAAGTCCATTCACCTGCCACCCTCCCTGCAGAGCAGCGATTCCATTTCCTCGGATAAACCCCTTTCCCTGGCCACTGCAGTTGAAAATTTTGAAAGAGAACTTATCATTGAAGCGTTAAAACGGACCAACGGCAACCAGACCAAGGCCGCCAAACACCTGGACACCAGCCTGCGGATCATCAACTACAAGATCCATGGCTACGGTATTAATCCCAAGCAGTTCAAGGTCAAGTAATGAAGCTCCTTCTCCATAGCTGCTGCGGCCCCTGCGCCATCTATCCGGTGGCGCGGCTCCGCCAACAGGGCCATAACCCCACGGCCTACTTTTTCAACCCCAACATCCACCCCTTTCGGGAGTTTAAAAAACGGATCGCAGCCCTGCGCCAGTTTGGGGAAATGGTGGACCTTGAGCTGGAGATCGATACCAACTACGGACTCACCGACTTCCTCCGCCAGGTGGTCTTCAAGGAGTCCAAACGCTGTCCCCTCTGTTACCGGATGCGTCTGGAGCAGACCGCACGGCGAGCGGCCGAGCTGGGGATGGAGGCCTTCACCACCACCCTGCTCTACTCCCGCTACCAGCAGCACCAGTTGATCCGCACCCAGGGAGAACAGCTGGCCGAGCGCTACGGGCTGCGCTTTCACTACGAGGACTACCGGCCGGGCTGGCAGGAGGGGATCGACCAGTCCCTTGCCATGGAGTTGTATCGCCAGCCCTACTGCGGCTGTATCTACAGCGAGCAGGAGCGTTACGACAAAAAATACCGGCGGGATCCCAGGCTCACGGGCGAGGATGGTTGACCCCGGGAGGCAGGCCCTCCCCGCCCCCTGGCCCCCTTTCTTTCCCATCATCATTGGGCTTAGGCCCGTTATCAGGAGTGTACCATGGACAACGTCATTGTATTGGCAACCGGCAACCAGAACAAACTCAAGGAGATACAGGCCCTGCTCAAAGAGAGCCCCATCACGGTGAAGACCATCAAGGACTTCGGTCCCATGCCAGAGGCCGTGGAAGACGGGGAGACCTTTGACGACAACGCCTACAAGAAGGCCCTCCACTATGCCAAGATGCTCGGCCTGCCCTGCCTGGCCGATGACTCCGGGCTGGTGGTCAATGCCCTGGACGGCCGGCCCGGGGTCTACTCGGCCCGCTACAGCGGCGAGAATGCCACGGACTGGGATAACTGCGAAAAACTGCTGGCCGAGATGCAGGGCAAGGCAGACCGTTCGGCCTACTTCATGTGCGTCCTCTCCCTGGCCACTCCCCAGGGACCGGCCCTGACCTGGGAGGGGCGCTGTGACGGCGAGATCCTGGAAGAGCGACGGGGCGAGGCAGGATTCGGTTATGATCCGATCTTCTTTTTCCCGGATTTGGGTAAGACCTTTGCCGAGGCCTCCATGGAGGAAAAGAGCAAGGTCAGCCACCGGGGCAAGGCCCTCCAGGAGTTTGCCGCCGAAATCTCCAAGATCCAGGTCTGGCTGCGCCAGCGCTTTGAGGAGCACAAGCCCGAGAAACCGGATCACGCCGAGTTTGAACACAACGACTGGTCCCAGGAACGGATGGTCTGAGCCAGGCTCTTTCTCCAGCTGAAAAGCGAAAAAAGGTCTGCCCCTCGCCGGGAGGGGCAGACCTTTTTTTATGGAAGCCTTTCAGCTGTTCCCGGCCCGGGACGCTGAAGGCGGCTTGACGTTAAGCTCTCTTACCTGCTCAGGGTCCTGCGTACCGCCTGCTGCCAGCCCTGATACTTCCGTTCCCTGAGCGCTGCAGCCATCTCCGGGCTGAACTGCCGGTCCAGCTTCCAGCGACCGGCAAACTCATCGGGTTCCGGGTAGACCCCCTGGTAGAGGCCGGCCAGGTAGGCGGCTCCCAGGGCGGTGGTCTCCAGGACCTGGGGTCGATCCACCGGGGCATCGAGAATATCGGCCAGGGCCTGCATGGTAAAGTCCGAGGCCACCATCCCCCCATCCACCCGCAGCACCGGCGGGTTGTCCTGGTGCCAGTCACTGCGCATGGCCTCCAGCAGGTCCCTGGTCTGGTAGCAGACCGACTCCAGGGCTGCCCTGGAGAGTTCCGCCGGCCCGGTTCCCCGGGTGATCCCGTAGAGCGCCCCCCTGGCCTCTGCGTCCCAGTGCGGGGCCCCCATGCCGGTAAAAGCCGGCACCAGATAGACCTCCTGAGCGGGATCGGCCTGGGCCGCCAACTCACCGCTGGCGGCTGCCGAGTCGATCAGCCCCAGGGCGTCCCGCATCCATTGCACCGCTGCCCCGGCCACAAAGATCGAGCCCTCCAGGGCGTAGCTGGTTTGGCCCTTTAAACGGTAGCCGATGGTGGTCAGCAACCGCTTGCGGGACCGTACCGGCTCGCTGCCGGTGTTGAGCACGGCAAAACAACCGGTCCCGTAGGTGGACTTGAGCATTCCCGGCTGAAAACAGGCCTGCCCCACCAGGGCTGCCTGCTGGTCACCGGCAATGCCGCTAATCGGCACCGCCGCCCCCAGCAGTTCCGCGCTGGTGGTGCCGAAGTCGGCGGCACAGTCCTTGACCTCGGGCAGCAGGGAGGCCGGGATCTGCAAGAGCTCCAGCAGTTCCTCATCCCAACCGTTATCGTGGATGTTGAAGATCAGGGTACGGGCCGCGTTGGTGGCATCGGTGGCATGGACCCGGCCGCCGCTGAGCTGCCAGAGCAGAAAGGAATCCACCGTGCCAAAGGCCAACTCTCCGGCCTCGGCCCGTTGCCTGGCGCCGGCCACATGATCCAGCAGCCAGCTGATCTTGGTGGCCGAGAAGTAGGGATCGATCAGCAGGCCGGTCCGGGCGGTGATCATCTCGCCGTGGCCCTGCCGCTCCAGCTCTGCACAGAAGTCGGTGGTTCGCCGGTCCTGCCAGACAATGGCCCGATGGATCGGCTCCCCGGTTTGCCTATCCCAGAGGATGGTGGTCTCCCGCTGGTTGGTGATGCCTATGGCGGTCAGCTCGGCCGCGCTGATCCCGGCCTGCTCCAGGGCCTGCCTGCAGGTGGCCAGGGTGGAGGACCAGATCTCCGCTGGATCATGTTCCACCCAGCCGGATTGGGGAAAAAACTGGGTGAACTCCTCCTGGGCCACGGTCACGATCTCCAGTTCAGCGTTGAAGATGATGGCTCGACTCGAGGTGGTCCCCTGGTCTATGGCAAGTATGTAAACAGGCATGTCTCCCTCTCTTCAGGTATCTGGCCCTGATCTTGTCCCAACAGAGACGATCCTCCGCCTCTCCCCACCGGGAAAGACAGCAACTCAGGTAACCCTAAGCATTCCTGCCCACAATAACGACAGCCGGACAACTTTTCCGTCCGGCTGTCCCCTTGCTCAGGCCTGGGTTGTTCCGGCTGCTACTGCTTGACAGCTGCTGTCCAGCTCTTCACCAGTTCATCGTAATCAACGGTTATCCCCTGGGGCTTCTCATTCTCCAGCTTGGGCTTGGGTGAACCAGGCTGGCTGAACCAGTAGGAGGGATCCTGCTCCTGGTTGAGTTTGGAACCACACTCACCCTGGACAGCACCATCCTCCAGATCGGCCAGGACCTTGTCCTGCTGCCGGGCCAGGGAATCCATGGCCTCCTGGGCGCTCTTATCGCCGCTTACCGCGTCTGCCACGTTCTGCCGCCAGAGCTGGGCCAGTTTGGGGTAATCCGGAACATTGCTACCGCTTGGGGTCCACTGCACCCGATCGGGGCTGCGGTAGAACTCAACCAGGCCGCCCAGTTTAGGGGCACGCATGGTAAAGGACTTGTCCCGGATATCAGACTCCCGGATAGGGGTCAGGCCGACGTGGGCCTTCTTCAGGCTGACGCTCTTGGAAATCACAAACTGGGCATAGAGCCAGGCCGCCTTGCGACGATCCACTGGAGTGGAATCCAGCAGGGTCCAGGAGCCCGCGTCCTGGTAGCCCAGCTTCATCCCCTCCTGCCAATAGGGACCGTGGGGAGATGGGGCCAGCCGCCACTTGGGCTTCCCCTCTTCATCCACCACCTGGCTGCCGGGCCTGGCCATGTCCGTGGTAAAGGCGGTGTTCCAGAAGATCTGTTGGGCAACGGCGCCCTGGGCAGGAACCGGGCCAGCCTCGGAGAAGGTCATAGCGGCTGCCTCGGGCGGTGCATACTTCTGCAGCCAGTCGATGTAGGTGCTCAGGGCATAGACCGCAGCCGGGCTGTTGGTGGCCCCGCCGCGGGCCACCGAGGAACCCACCGGACTGCAGCCCTCCACCCGGATACCCCACCCAGCCACCGGCACACCGTTGGGAAGCCCCTTGTCACCGGCGCCGGCCATGGAGAGCCAGCCATCGGTGAAGCGCCATCCCAGGGAAGGATCCTTCTTTCCGTAGTCCATGTGACCATAGACCGGTTTACCGTCGATCTCCTTGACCTTGGAGGTAAAGAATTCGGCAATGTCTTCATAGGCCGACCAGTTGACCGGTACCCCCAGGTCATAGCCGTACTCGGACTGGAACCTGGCCTTCAGCTCCGGATCCGTGAACCAGTCATAGCGGAACCAGTAGAGGTTGGCATACTGCTGATCCGGGATCTGGTAGAGTTTGCCGTCCGGACCGGTGCTAAAGGAGATGCCGATGAAGTCATCCAGATCCAGCATGGGGTTGGTGACGCTCTGCCCCTCAGCGTTCATCCAGTCGGTCAGGGGTACGGCCTGCTGATAGCGGAAGAGGGTTCCGATCAGGTCGGAATCATAGATATAGGCATCATAGCTGCTGTTGCCGGACTGCATCTGGGCCTGGAGCGTTTCAATGATATCGCCCTTGCCGATCAGCTCATGGCGGACCTTGATCCCGGTTATCTCGGTAAAGGCCTTGGCAAGAACCCTGGACTCATACTGATGGGTGATGATGGACCCGGAGACCACCTTTATCTCCATACCCTTAAAAGGCTCGGCTGCCTTGATAAACCACTCCATCTCCTTGAGCTGGTCAGCCTTGGAAAGGGTTGAGGGCTGAAATTCATCGGCCACCCAGCTCCTGGCCTCTTCCATTCCCGCCTGGGACAGAGCCGGAAAGACCAGCATGGTGGCAAGGGCAGCGGTTGTTGCCAGTTTTTTTATCATCGTACAACCTCCTAGTTTCAAACGGTTTCAGCTGATATCCGGTGGCCATTTCAGCTGAAGAAGTACAGGTGTGGCTTACACCCAGAGAATTACGCAATGCGTATGGAAAAGCAGGGCCCCCGCTGATGATGGTCTGGATAGCGGCCGCAGCCGCGACCCCCAGTCAAGTCCTGGGGCAGAGACGGTTATGGTCATGGTGGCGAAGAAGAATTTGCTCTGGACCGAGCTCGGGCTCCGGGCCAGGGAGGTGGGCAGGGGCGGGGCAATCTTTTCATAGACCGTCAGCTTGGGATAGTTGATGAAGCGTCGCTGGCGGCTGTATCCGGACCGGCCATCAGCCCGCACCACTCTTTGGCCGGCTGTTGTTCTATCCAGGATTGGAGTTTATGCTGTTCCTCTGTCGAGAGGAACAGCCCCAGGTTGGTCCGTCGCCAGAGGATATCCTCTGCACTGCGGGCCCACTCATGGGCCATCAGGTAGCGGACCTCGCAGGCATAGAGATCACTGCCAAAGCAGCTGCCCAGATCCTCTCGTTTTTTTATATCTTTGAGCAGGATAAAGGCCTGTCTACCATAAGTCCGAACAAGACGGTAGGCAAACTTGTCGCCAAGAAAGGGAAAAGCCTGCTTCAGCCTGAGCACCTCCCCCTCAAAGTCGCTGGGGGAGAATCCGCCCCCCGGCAGGCAGACGCCTGCCGACCAGGGCCTGGTGGCCGGGAGGAAGTCGGCCAGCTTCTCCAGGACCGACTCGGCCAGCTTGCGGTAGGTGGTGATCTTGCCGCCATAGATGGAGAGCAGCGGGGGCTTGCTGCCGTGGGCGCTGTCCAGCCTGAGGATATAGTCCCGGGTTGCGGCCTTGGCATCCGAGACGCCGTCATCAAAGAGCGGCCGGATCCCGGAGTAGCTGTGGACCACATCCCCGGAACTCACCTCCCGGCGGAAGTACTCGCTGGCTGCGGCACAGAGGTAGCTGATCTCCTCCGGGCTGATCTTCACCTTGCCGGGATCACCGGAGAAATCAACATCCGTGGTGCCAATCAGGGTGAACGCATCCTCATAGGGAATGGCAAAGATGATCCTGCCGTCTTCGTTCTGGAAGAGGTAGGCCCGCCCGTGCTCAAAGAGCCGCCTGATGATGATATGGCTGCCCTTGACCATCCGGATGGACTCCCTGGTCTGTTCATGGCTGACATGGTCCATGAACTCCCCCAGCCAGGGGCCGGTGGCGTTGATCAGGATCCGTGCCCGGTGGCTGCTCTCTTCTCCGCTCTCCTGATCCTCGAGGCAAAGGGTCCAGAGCCGATCGCTGCGCTCGGCTGAGAGGCAGCGGCTGCGGACCTTGATCTCGGCACCCAGCCGGGCGGCATCCATGGCATTGAGGATCACCAGCCGACTGTCCATCACCCAGCAGTCGGAATACTCAAAGCCCCTGCTATACTCTTTTTTTAAGACCGCACCCGCCTCATCGCGGCCCAGATCGAGGCTGCTTGTCGGGGGCAGGAGCTTGCGTCCGCCCAGGTGGTCGTAGATAAAGAGTCCCAGCCGAATCAGCCAGGCCGGTCGCAGGCCGCGGTGATGGGGGAGGATAAAGCGCAGGGGCCAGATGATGTGGGGAGCCGCCTTGAGCAGCACCTCCCGCTCCCTGAGGGACTCTCTGACCAGCCTAAACTCGTAGTACTCCAGATAGCGCAGTCCCCCGTGGATCAGCTTGGTCGAGGCCGAAGAGGTGCCTCCGGCCAGGTCTCCCTGTTCACAGAGCAGCACCGAGAGGCCCCTGCCGGCAGCATCACGGGCGATGCCGCAGCCGTTGATGCCGCCGCCTACTATGGCAAGATCATAGACCTTCTCTTCCATGGACCTTCCCTGTTTTGGCCACCTTGAAAAATTGCCTTTTCTTCCAATCTTGGTGTTGCTCTTAAAATTTTATCCTCGGGATATCCATTACATGGCTGCGGTACAATCTATCGCGCGCCTCGAGCCTCATCAAAGACTCTCATTTTTCAAGGTACCCTTTAACCGTAGCCGTTCTTTCCTTTGTACGGGATATCTACGGCATTGATCTGTTGGAGAGCAGCGTCAATCCCCGCTGGAATCAGTGTCCATGGCGTGCAGAGGCTTAACTTCCATCCTGGGCTTGCAGCTTCATGGTCACCTCATCGTTCTTGTCACGCAGCACCAGCAGGTTATCTTCCATCTGGTAGGATTCGGTGTTGTTGAGGGCAGCGAGGAAGGCGTTCTCCAGGGCGATATTATCCGGACAGGCCATCCGGGTACTGGCCAGCTTGTTAAATATGAAGACCTTGCCCTTGAACAGGTAAGTTCCGAAGAAACGATTACAGCCGGAAAAGCCCTTGACCCTGTTGCCTTTGGCCTCCAGGGTCAGGAAGGGGGATCTGCCCTCGTTTGCCGCTGTGATGGGGGTGCCGCCGATTTCAATGGCTCTCCAGTTCACCCCAAAGAGGCTCTGTCTGGCCAGGTTGCCGCTGCAGTCCTGATTGGAATAGAGCCGGTTAAAACTGCTGACCACGATCACATCCTCATCCCAGTCCTGGGAAGCGCCCCGGAGAAGCAGTCTGCCCTGGATCGAGACCAACAGGGGCTGGTTTGGTTCATGGGGAGTGTTGCGATAGGCCCGGTCCAGTTCGCTGAAAGCGGCGGATGGGTCTACGCTAAAATCCAACTCACTGGCACATTCTCTGAGGATATGACTATTGCCGCTGGAACGGTACATCCCCCGGATCTTGACCTCGTCGTTAAAGGGGTCATAGGACGGGCTGCGCACCAGGCTGTAGCTGATCAGGCCTTCCTGCTGCTCTCCCTGGATATCGAGAAACCTGAGGGTATCCGGGTCTTCCACCAGGTAGGTCTTCAGGGCCCCCTTGCGCTTGCCCAGGATGATCAGATTTTCCTGGGGATCGAATCGCCATCGCCGCATCTGAGCCTCGCTCTTGACGACCTTGCCACCGTTTACCCTGGTCTTACGGAGCTGATAGAGCTTATCGGGACGGAGGTTGAGATCAATCCGGACATAGTCGCAGTCTGCACAGGGGATCCTGCCGCTGAAGCTCGCCGGCAGCTCCAGAATCAGGGGATTCTCCTCGACCGGCAGCTCCTCGCCGGCCTGTTGCACCCTGGTAGAGCCGCATCCTGTGGCCAAGAGCACAAAGAGCAGGCCAATACACCATCCTGTCAGCTTGTTCACGATCCCTCCATCTCCTGAAAAATGAGGCTTATCTGCCTCTTTCATGATCCACCCTGGAGCAAGCTCAGCTGGTTTCCTGCTTCAGATCCCGGCTGAACAGGGCCTGAACAGCAGCGCTGCAGGGTTTATCTTCATAGATGACCTGATAGACCTGCTCAAGGATCGGCATCTCCACCCCCCTGTCCCGGGCCAGATTATAGCAGGACTTGGTGGTCTTCACCCCCTCTGCCACCATGGTCATCTCCTCCAGCACTTGGTCCAGGGTCTTCCCGCTGCCGAGCTTCAAGCCCACGCTACGGTTGCGGCTGAGGTTGCCGGTGCAGGTCAGGACCAGGTCACCCAGCCCCCCCAGGCCGGCAAAGGTGGCCGGATCGGCGCCCATGGCGACCCCCAGCCTGGTCATCTCGGCCAACCCCCGGGTGATCAGGGCGGCCCGGGTGTTGAGGCCAAAACCCAGGCCATCGGAGATCCCGGCGGCGATGGCGATCACGTTCTTCATGGCCCCGCAAAGTTCGATCCCGAGGACATCGCTGGAGCGGTAGGTCCGAAAGTACTCGGTTGAGAAGAGCTGCTGGACCTCAAGGGCCGCCTGCTCTTCGGCAAAGGCCACGGTCACCGCCGTGGGCTGGGCCCTGACCACCTCTTCGGCAAAACTCGGTCCACTGAGCACTCCCAGGGAGACCCGGGTATCCCCCGGGGTCTCCTCGGCCATGACCTGGGTCATGGTCATCCGGGTGGCGATCTCGATGCCCTTGACCGCTGAAACCAGCAGCACCGGTGATGCAAGCAGCGGCACGATCCGGCGATAGACCTGGCGATAGCCGTGGGAGGGGATCACCATCACGATCACCCGGGCTCCCTGAATGGTCTCTGCCAGCCCGGTACAGGCCTGGAGCGTATCGGGAAAGGCAACTCCCGGGAGATACCTGGCGTTCTGCCGCTCAGCCGCCAGTTGCTCCAGGTGGGAGGCGTTATGGCCCCAGAGGCAGACCTCCTCCCCCTTACCGGCCAGCAGCACGGCCAAGGCCGTACCCCAGCTGCCGGCACCGATGACTGCGGTTTTATTCTGACTCAGGGCTTTCATCGATCACGCTCTCCTCTTCGTCCGTGCCCTCATCTTCTCCTCCATCCTCCTCCCTGGCCAGCATGGAGAGGCCGACCACGCTCTCATCCTGGTCCAGGTTGATCAGACGAACGCCCTGGGTATTACGGCCGATGATCCGAACCGTATCCATGGCCATCCGGATCACCTTTCCGGTATTGGCGATCAGCATCACCTGATCCTCATCATCCACCGGCAATACCCCGACCACGCTGCCGTTACGCTCGCTGGTCTTGATGGCAAAGACCCCCTTGCCGCCCCGGTTCTGGAGTTTGTACTCGGAGACTGCGGTTCGTTTGCCATAGCCGTTTTCGGTGACCGTGAGGATGGAGTCATCACTCTTGAGCACCGCCACCCCGACCACCTCGTCGCCATCCCCAAGGCTGATCCCCTTGACCCCGGCGGCCAGACGACCCATGATCCGGACATTGGACTCATGGAAATGGATGGAGAGCCCGTTTCTGGTGACCAGGAAGATCTCATCATCGCCGCTGGTCAGGGCCGCGGTCAGGATCTCGTCCTCGTCCTTGATGGTCAGGCCGAACTTACCCTTTCGCAGGGGTCGTTTATACTCGGAGACAGAGGTCTTCTTGACCCTGCCCAACTTGGTCACGGTGAGGACACTCTGGCTGTTGTCCACGTTGGCCAGGTCGCTCACCGGCAGGATGGCGGCCACCTTCTCCTCATCGCCCAGTTCCAGCAGGTTGACCACGGCCTTGCCGCGGGCTGCCCTGCCTGCCAGGGGCAGTTCGTAGACCTTTCTCCAGAAGACCCGCCCCTTGTTGGTAAAGAAGAGGAAGGTATCCAGATTGGAGGCGGTGTAGAGGTTGGTGACAAAGTCATCCTCCAGGGTGGTCATCCCGCGGACGCCCTTGCCGCCACGGCGCTGGGCCCGGTAGAGATCCAGGGGGTTTCGCTTGATATAACCGGTATGGGAGACGGTCACCACCATCTCCTCGGGGATGATCATGTCCTCGGGCAGGATATCGTCCGGGGCATCGATGATCTCGGTGCGGCGCTCGTCGCCGTAGTCCTCCTTGATCTGGCGAAACTCGTCTAAGATCAACTCACTCACCAGGTTATCGTCGCTGAGGACCTTCTTCAGCCAGGCGATCTTTTCCAGGACCTCGTTATAGTCGCGGATGATCTTATCCCGCTCCAGCCCGGTCAGGCGCTGGAGGCGCATATCCAAGATGGTCTGGGCCTGGATCTCGGAGAGCTCGAAACGCCTGATCAACTCGGCCTTGGCCTCTGCCGGGTTGCTGGAACCCTTGATCAGGGCCACCACCTCATCCAGGTTGGTGATCGCGATCTTCAGTCCCTCCAGGATATGGGCCCTCTCCTCGGCCTTGCGCAGCTCAAAGGCGGTGCGGCGATAGATCACCGTCCGGCGGTGGACCAGGAAATGCTCCAGCACCTCCTTGAGGTTGAGGATCTCGGGCTTGTTGTTGACTATGCAGAGCAGGATGATGCCAAAGCTCTTCTGCAGCGGGGTCATCTTGTAGAGCTGGTTGATGACGATGTCCGGAATCTCATCCTTCTTCAGATCCAGGACCACCCGTACCCCCTGGCGATCCGACTCGTCCCTGATCTCGGCAACCGAGGTGATCCGTTTATCCTTCATCAACAGGGCGATCTTCTCCACCAGGGAGGCCTTGTTCTGCTGATAGGGGATCTCGGTGATGATGATCGACTCTCCGTTCTTGCCCCGTGGTTCGATATGGGTCCGGGCCCGCATGGTGACCACGCCCCGGCCGGTCTCGTAGGCCTCACGGATCCCGGCCCGGCCGCAGATAAAACCGCCGGTGGGAAAATCAGGACCGGTGATCATCTCCATCAGCTGGTGGATGGAGAGGCTGGGATCCTGGATAAGGGCGATCAGGGCGTCCAGGACCTCGCTGAGGTTATGGGGCGGGATCTTAGTGGCCATGCCCACGGCGATGCCCTCGGAGCCGTTGACCAGGATGTTGGGAATCCTGGAGGGCAGGACCGACGGTTCCTGGAGGGAGTTGTCGTAGTTGGGGACAAAGTCCACGGTGTCTTTATCCAGGTCAGCCACGATCTCCTGATCCAGCTTGGTCATCCGGGCCTCGGTATAACGCATGGCTGCCGGCGAATCGCCATCCATGGAACCGAAGTTGCCCTGACCATCCACCAGGGGATAGCGCAGGGAAAAGTGCTGGGCCATCCGGACGATGGTGTCATAGGCGGCGGTGTCACCGTGGGGATGGTACTTACCTATGACATCACCGACGATCCTGGCCGACTTGATGTAGGGCCGGTTGTAGGTGTTGCCCAACTCGCGCATGGCAAAGAGCGCCCTGCGGTGCACCGGCTTCAGGCCGTCCCGCACATCGGGAAGGGCCCTGCCGATGATGACCGACATTGCATAATCAAGGTATGATTTCTGCAACTCCTTTTCGATGGCAATGGTCGGTTTTTCCAATTCCTGTAGTTCAGAAGCTTCTGTCATTACGTTTTCCTGATTAAATCTTACCTAAAACTTGGCTATCTCGTCTGCTCAGCGGTTAAATATCGAGATCAGCCACCTCCAGGGCATGGTTTTGAATAAACTCCCTCCTGGGCTCTACCTTGTCTCCCATCAGGGTGGAGAAGATGTCATCGGCCATCTCGGCATCATCGATCTTCACCTGGACCAGGGTGCGGTTCTCCGGGTTCATGGTGGTCTCCCAGAGCTGCTCGGGATTCATCTCGCCCAGACCCTTGTAGCGCTGGAGGTGGCTGCCCTTGAAGGTCTCGCTGCGGACCAGCTCGATCAGCTGGTGCCAGTCTGCGGCGCTGGACTCCTTCTCCTGGCCGCCGGCAGTGCTCCGGTAGATCTGAAAGCCGCCCTTGAGGAAGGCGCTGACCTGGTCATAGATGTCCAGGGCCTGGCGATAATCGCCGATCAGGGGGATATTGGGCCCCAGTGTGGTCATCAACAGGGACTGGCCCCGGAAGGTCACATCCACCTCGTAGCAGGAGGGCCGCCAGCGGCAGGAACGGATGTTGCCGATGGTGGGCTCCAGCACCTTGAGCTGCTCCACCAACTCTTCGAGAAAGTCCCTATCCTTGAATTGATCTGCCGACTTGACCTGGTTTTCCAGGAGAAAGAGGGTCATGGCTTCCTGGATATTCATCCGCTCCAGGCGGGTGACGATCTTTTCAAAGTAGGAGAGTCGCTGCAGGGTGGTCACCAACTCCGCTCCCTGAATCTCCATCCCCTTATCGCTGCTGATCCGGAAGAGCTCGCTGGCCTGACCGTAGAGATAGCCGTTGAGGGCGTCGTCATCGATGAAGTACTGTTCTTTCTTGCCCCGACCCAGGCGATAGAGCGGCGGCTGACCGATGTAGACATAGCCGTTCTCGATGAGGGGCAGCATCTGGCGATAGAAGAAGGTCAGGAGCAGGGTTCGGATATGGGCACCGTCCACGTCGGCATCGGTCATGATGATGATCTTGTGGTAGCGCAGTTTATCCACATCAAAATCTTCCCGACCGATGCCGGTACCCAGAGAGGCGATCAGCTGTTTGATCTCCTCGGAGTTGAGGATTTTGTCAAAGCGGGCCTTTTCCACGTTCATGATCTTGCCGCGCAGGGGCAGGATGGCCTGGACCGCGCGATCTCGGCCCTGCTTGGCCGAACCGCCTGCCGAGTCACCCTCCACGATGAAGAGCTCGCGCTGTGCCGGATCCTTGCTCTGGCATTCGGCCAGCTTACCGGCCATCATCACCGACAGGCCGCCCTTCTTGCGGGAAAGTTCCCTGGCCCGCTTGGCCGCCTCCCTGGCCCGGGCCGCTTCCACGGCCTTGCTCAGGATCCGCTTGGCCACGGCCGGATTCTCTTCCAGATAGATGGAGAGTTTCTCGTTGCAGAGGGTCTCGACGATGGATTTGACCTCCGAGTTGCCCAGCTTGGTCTTGGTCTGGCCCTCGAACTGGGGATTGGGCACCCGGGTGGAGATGATACAGGTCAGTCCCTCGCGGACATCGTCGCCGCCCATCTTCTCCTTGAGGTTCTTGGGCACCACATCGTCACTGGCATAGCGGTTGATACATTTGGTCAGGGCGGCCCGGAAACCGGCCACATGACTGCCCCCTTCCCGGGTGTTGATGTTGTTGACAAAGGAAAAGATCCGCTCTGAGTAGCCGTCAAAGTATTGAAAACAGATATCCACCTGGACTTGATCCCTTTCACCGCTGATCAGGATTGGCTCGGGATGGACCGTGGTCCTTTTGCGGTTGAGATACTCCACATAGGAGCTGATCCCCCCCTCAAAGTGAAAGGTATCCTCGGCACCGGAACGTTCGTCCTTGAGAAAGACTCGGATCCCTCTGTTGAGAAAGGCCAGTTCCCGTAAGCGGTGCTTGACGGTCTCATACTTGAAGGTGGTGGTCTCGGTGAAGATGGTGTCATCGGGGACAAAATGAATGGTGGTACCGGTCTTTTCGCTGCTGCCGATTTCCTCCAGCGCGCTGGTCCGCTCCCCAAAGGCATAGCTCTGCCTATAGACCTTGCCGTTTCGCTTGACCTCGGCAAAGGCGCTGGTACTCAGGGCATTGACCACCGAGACCCCGACCCCGTGCAGGCCGCCGGAGACCTTGTAGGTGGAGTGATCAAACTTACCGCCGGCATGGAGGGTGGTCATGACCAGCTCCAGGGCGGTCATGTTTTCGGTGGGATGCTGATCCACCGGAATCCCCCGACCATTATCAATGACCGTTACCGCATTATCCTGGTGAATGATGACCTGAATACGGTCGCAGTGGCCGGCCAGGGCCTCATCGATGGAGTTGTCCACCACCTCATAGATCAAGTGGTGCAATCCTTCTTCGGCGGTATTGCCGATGTACATTGACGGTCTTTTTCGAACGGCTTCAAGTCCATCAAGAACCTTGATCTGTTCCGCTCCGTAGGACGAATTGTTCTGTTCGCTCACTGGCTTCCTTTACATAGATTGAAAAAATTGAGGAAAAAACTGCCTTTGAATGGTCAGCAGGATTTCTGTCTGCAGGGCCTCAGGTTTCAAACCTGTTTGCTTTCACGTTTTTTGAAGTGATCAGGGGATCAAAAATCCGACCGTTCATGGCGATGTAAACCCCTGGGGGGAGAATCTGAGTTGCTGCCAGGGCATAGCCGATATTAAAGACCGCATCACTCTGGCGCAGCTTTCCCGGCTGCATGGAACCGGTCAGGACGATGGTCTTGTCTTTCACCGGGACCAGGGCCCTGGCGGTCTCCACCATGGTATCGGTGCCATGGGTGATCAGGATGCGTGGGCACACCTCCTGAAGGAGGTGCGCCACAATCAGCTGCCGGTCAGCCTCGTCCATATCCAGGCTGTCCTTGCGCATCAGGGATTCCACCTGATAGCTGAAGCTGACATTGGCCTCGGCCAGGACCTCGTGGATATGGGGATCACCGACCTGAAACTCACTTTTGGCGTCAAAGTAAATCTTGTCTATGGTCCCGCCGGTGGTGAGAATTTTTAGATCCATTTCTTTTTGTCTAGAGTTTCATGGGCATGATCACGCTCAGGAAGCCGGGATCATCCTCCGAGGTGATCAGGCAGGGGCTCTCATCGGAGCTGATACTGGCCTGGACAGTCTCCCCTTCCACCACCTGGAGGGTATCCATGAAGTAGCGGCAGTTGAACCCTAGGGAGAGGTCTGCGCCGCTGTACTCCACGCTGAATTCGTCCTTGGCCGAGCCATAATCGGCATTCTGAGAGGTCAGCACCATGTTGTCCCCGCTGATCTCCATCTTGATGGCATGGAAGAGGTCCTCGGTAAAGAGGTTGATCCGCTTGAGACTCTCCAGAAATCGAATCCGATCGATGGAGATGATATTATCCTTGGCCAGGGAATCGAGGATGGCCTGATAGTCGGGAAACTCCCCCTCCATGATTCGAATGATCAACAGGGAGTCCGTGCTTTTGAGGACGGCCTGCTCCTTCTCGATCCCCAGCTCAAAGCCATCGGTGTTATCACAGAACTTACGGATCTCCTGAACGCCCCTTCTCGGGATCAGGGTCACCGGGTTGAGCTCCAGCTTATCCAGTTTTTCATCTACCTCCCTGCTCATGATGGTCAAGCGATGGCCGTCCGAGGATATCATCTTCAAGAAGAGCTTGTCCTCTTCCTTGACCTTCTCCAACAGGGCCGCCGTGAGGCTGAACATGTTTTCCTTATCCTGGGCAATGGAGAAGATGGTCTTGTCCACCAGACCGGAGATGATCTCACTCTCCATCGGGACCATGGCCTCTTCATCATACTCGGGAAACTGGGGAAATTCATCCACCATCATGCCGGCCAGGCGATATACGCTGGGACCGGCAGTGATTTCCACCCAATTTTTTTCTTCTTCTTTGAAGGAGATGACAGAGGAGCCCGATTCCCTGGCCACCTCAAAGAGTTTTTTGGAGGGTAAGGTGAGGGAGCCTGGGGTGATGACCTCGGCAGGGACCATCTGTTTGAGGCCTATTTCCAGATCTGTGCCTGTGAAGATAACCTGATCATGACCTACTTCCAATAAAACATTTGATAAAATAGCCAGGGTTCCCTTCTTGCTGGTGATGTTTTGTTGGGTACTGATCGCTTTGAGTAAATCTTCTCTGCCTATGTTAAACTGGAAGGCCATAATTATTAATCCTTGTATATCTAAAAATTTATGGTTGTTATTAGGGGTGTTGGTTTGTGGGTAAAGACAATAATCGTCCGATTTTTTTTGTTTTTTTATAGTTCATATCTTGTCGATTGTGCCTGGATATGGTCTTGAAACATGCTCAGATAAAGTTATCCACAAGTTATCCACAATCCTCTCCACCGCCTATCAACATGATTATAAAGAAATAACTAACACAGGCCCTGAAAATACCCTAAAAAAACTGAAATTTCAAATAAATAATGCATTTTAACCATGGCTGAAAACAAGGAAAAACAGCTAGAAAAGATGGTGGAATCTCTTTGCAGAGAGGGCGTGGTCCAGGGAGTCTTTCCCGGCTGCGCCGTCGGTATCAGCCGGAAAAGCGGCGGAAGCTGGCAGAGGTTCTTTTTTACCGCCGGAACAACCAGATGCGAAGCAGGATCCCCCCGGATATCCAGCCGTACCCTCTTTGACCTGGCCTCGCTCTCCAAACCCTTCTCTACGGTGGTGAGTATTCTTCAACTCATTGCCCGGGAAAGACTGGATTGGCAGACCCCCCTGCAGCGCTGCCTGCCGGTGGCCAAGGGCCGGGGATGGGAGGATATCCAGATCCACCACCTGCTCTCCCACAGCAGCGGCCTGCCGGCCTATCACCCCTTTTATCGGGATTACCAGCCGGTCTACGAGCGGGAGCAGGGCCGGAGTTTGTTGGCCCGTATCCTGGAACAGGGTCTGCTGGCTGCCCCGGGAACACGGAACATATACAGTGACCTGGGGTATATCCTCTTGGGCGAGATCGTTGCAGAGCGCAGCGCTATGCGCCTGGATCGTTTTTTTGAGGAGCTGGTTAGCCGTCCACTGGGCCTGGAACAGGGGCTCTGCTTTCGTCCCCTGGGGTTGGGCGGCAGTTCTGCCGCAGAGGGCCTGCAGGATAGCGCCATAGCAGCCACCGAGGCCTGTCCCTGGCGGGGGAGAATCCTCCAGGGTGAAGTGCATGATGAACACTGCTGGCTGCTGGGCGGGGTGGCCGGTCATGCCGGCCTGTTTGGGGATCTGGAGGCGGTGACGGCTCTCTGTGAGCAGATGTTTGAGCAGTGGCAGGGACGACTCTCCCTGGAGGCCCTGGGAGGTCCACTCTTCAGGAAGCTCTTTACCCGGCCCAGGGCGCTCCTGAGCTGGTACCATGGCTTTGATACCCCTACGCCGGGGCAATCAAGCAGTGGCCGCTGGTTTTCGCCTTCCAGTGCCGGTCATCTGGGTTTTTCGGGAACATCTTTCTGGATGGATCCGGAAAAGGAGGTCATCGTGGTGCTGTTGAGCAATCGGATCCATCCCTGCAGAGAGAATATCGGGATCCGTAGCTTCAGGCCGCTGCTCCACGACAGGATCATGGAGTGTTTGGGCAAGGCGGGGTGAAGAGAGGAAGTGAAGAGAGGAAGTAAAAAAAAAGCCTGCCTTAATTGCTTAAGGCAGGCTTGGCGCTACGTTGGGCTACTTTAGCTACTTTAGGTACTGAGGTACCTAAGGTAGGAAAGTTTACCACCAACAGACGGTCTTATCGGCCGCATAGATCTTCTGGATCAGAACATCGTAGTTGGGCTGGTCGAGATAGAGCTTGAACTCATCAGCATCACGATCACGGTTAAGGATCTCAACCAGGGTGTTTACATCGCTGGTAGGCTCAGAACGGTATACCTGCAGGATTTTCATTTTTTCATCACTCATGGTCGTATCTCCTCAAGCACCACAGGCTGCGGGCGGTTCGTGTGATTGTTTCGGAAGACCGTAAGGAATGATAAAATCTGCATCCCGCAACTTTTCACCGAGTTCTTCCAATGAAACATTTGTCATTTCGGTCCCTTCAGGCAGATCAGTGGGAGCATCGGCTCCACAGCTGAAGACCTCGCCTTCCATGTCGGCGATCCAGGCGATGTTCTCTGCCATGTAGTCGCTCATTCTGGGGAATTCACCGTTGAAGATGACAGGGTACGCATAGTGGTTTTCCACAGCAAGACCCAAGCCCGAACGTATACCGTCGTTATAAACACGGTTGGCTATCAGGATGTATACTTTTAATGATTCCATATCCGTATCTCCTTACATTACGATATACTTTTCACATTGCTCAAGAATAGCGCCGTGAAAAGCCTGGGTACGCATCTGCTTGTCGGTCAGACCGCGGGGAACATCTTCGATATTATCAAAACCTTCGCAGATATAACTGTCGGCACAGATGGCAAGGTTTTCCACCTTGCAGAGCTGGGACAGTTCATAGAACTCAGGGCTCTTGGTGAGGTGCACGGATTTGAAGGTCAGAAAAACCATTACTTCCTTACCGGCACGAACCGCAGCACGGGTAATTCCCAGAATATGGCGCATATTCTGGTTGGAGGTAACAAAAATACCAAATTTATTAGGATCAGCAGCCATTAGCTTTTGCCTCCGTTAAAAGGATGTTGTTGAGTAAAAATGCTTATCCCTTTTTGATGAAAAAGCTAATGTATCCACTCTCTTCTTTCTCGCCGAGGTACTCATGACCTGCACGATCACACCAGCCGGGGATATCGTTTCTGGAACCAGGATCGGTACCCATAACGTGGAGAATCTCTCCACCATTGATTTTACCCATCTCTTTCTTGGTGCGCAGCAGCGGCATAGGACAGCTCAGGCCTTTTGCGTCGAGAACGGCGGCTACTTCCAGTCCTTCAGGTGCAACTTTTACATCACTCATTTTTTCCTCCTGATAAAAGAACAATAGTACGTCTTATTTTAAACATGGATAAAGACAGTTAAAGGTAAAGAAGAAAGGTATATTTGTCAAGGCGAATCAAAAAGAAACTGAATAACTATTCAGGTGCAGACAGGGGCTTATTTGTGATGAATGAGTGCTCAATGTTGGGCTATAATGGTCTGTTTCATTGAGGTTATTGACAAATTGAAAGCCTGCATGTATCTTAACCATTTTTTGGAGCTTTTGGGTATAGTTGCTATTTTTTAATAGGTCTAAGGAGGCAGTGCATGGAAGATGTTAAGTTGTTTTGGGAGAAGGTAAAAAGGCTGTACAAGGTGTTATGCCAGGATGAGTGGAGTGCCACAACCACCGGTATCGTGGTGGCCCTGCTCAGTATCCTGATCATGGCCTGGTGGCGTCCCTGGGGTGCGGTTGGTGCCATCCGTAACTGGGGTGACTGGATGCTTTACGGAGTGGGGGCTTTCAGCGGCGATCACCTGGCCCAGTTAACCGGCTTTATCGATGAAGATGGTGACTTCCTGTTGAAGAAATCCATCTGGTTCAACTCCGGCTCGGTGATAGGTCTGGGCCTGGTGGGTGGGGCCTTTATCTCGGCCTGTCTGGGTGGCCAGTTTGCCTTCCGTTTTCCCCCGGTCAGAGAGTATGTCAAGGCCATGGTTGCCGGTGTGCTCATGGGTATCGGTGCTGCCCTGGCCGGCGGCTGTAACGTGGGTGGTATGTATAACGCCATCGGTAACCTGGCAGCCAACGGTTTTGCCATGTGGGTGGGCCTGATTCCAGGTGCACTCCTCGGTCTCTGGCTGCTCTATAAAGAGATGGAGCACGTCTCCTGGGGAAGCGGCGGTTCCTTCACCCTCAACATCCCCTACCCTGTGCAGTGGATCTTCGGTGTCGCCGGAATCGGTGTCCTCATCTGGGGTGCCCGTACCTATGCCGGTTATGAAGGGGATGACTTTGAGGAGTACATCACCTCGCTTTCCGGGATCGTCCTGATTGCCACGGCCATCGGTTATGCCATGCAGCGCGGTCGCTGGTGTATGATCCAGGGTTTTCGTGAGCCCCACATGACCGGTGACTCCACCATGGCCCGCTCTGTGGCCCTTTCCATCGTTATCGTGGCCGTCGGCGCTGCGGTGCTCAAGTATGGCGTCGGTGCCCGACTGGATGGTGAGGCCGTACTGGCTCCCATGAACTATGTCCGGGGAACCTTTGGCTGGGGCGGCCTGGTCGGTGGCTTCATCTTCGGTGTGGGCGCGATGATGGCCGGTGGTTGTGGTTCCGGAACCCTCTGGCGTGTGGGTGAGGGTCAGATCAAGTTGTGGCTGGTGGTACCCTTCTTCTCCCTGTCCAACTCTCTGATGGTGGCCCTGTTCAAGAATTTCGATGTCGAAGCCAATGGCTGGCTTGGCAAGTATGTCTATCTTCCCGATGTCTTTGGCTACGGCACCACCCTGGCCATGGTCTTCCTGTTTGCGACCCTCTGGTACCTGATTGTGTCGTGGAACGAAGACAGTAACAAGTTGTTGTTGCCGATGTAATTTTTTCTTTGTCAGTTTGTTTGAAAAGGCGGTATCCTGGATAAGGATATCGTCTTTTTTTTTGAATTTTGGTACATGGAAGAAAAAATACCACAGAGTAGCACTGTTTCCCTTGAAGAGCAGCGGCAACAGCTGCGCCAGGGGATAACTGCCCGACGTGACGGCCTGAGCCCTGCCCTGCGCAGGAGAAAGAGCGAGGCCATAGGCCGCTCTCTGCTGGCGCTTTCCTCTTGGCAAGCCGCTCAATATATCTGTATCTATGTCCATTTTAGGAGCGAGGTCGAGACCGGGATACTCCTGGACCAGGCCCTGAACCAGGGGAAAATCGTCACCGTGCCCTACACCCTGGCTGCCCAGCACCGCATCGTGCCGGTTCGGATAACGGACCCTGAAAGGGATCTGGTCCCCGGTTTTCAGGGGATCCCGGAGCCGGTTCCTGCCCTGGTTGAACAGGCGGCCATCGACCCCGGAGTCATCGAGCTGGTGGTGGTCCCGGGGCTGGTCTTTGACTGCCAGGGAGGAAGGTTGGGTTACGGCGGGGGCTTCTATGACCGCTTTTTAGCCAGGGAGGCCCCCCAGGCCAGGCGGCTGGGATTGGCCTTTGGACTGCAACTGGTCTCCCGGCTGCCCCTGGCAGTCCATGATATCCCCATGGATCTGGTGATAAGTGAAGAGGGGGTCTGGACCGGGAAACGCGAAAGGAGCTGACGGCCATGCGACGAACCGCGATCTATAGAGATCCACTGTTTCAGGAACATAAGACCGGTGCAGGTCACCCGGAATCCCCCCAGCGGCTCGAGGCGATCTACCGGGAACTGGAACGGCCCGAACTTACCGCCAAGTTGCTCTTTCCCGACTTTTCCGCGGCCTCCCTGGAGGATATCCGCCGCAACCACTCGGCCCGGATGATCCAGGAGGTAGCGGCAACCGCCGGAAAAGCGGCTGCCTACCTGGATGCAGACACCCGGACCTCGGCCCGCTCCTACGAGGCGGCCCTGCTGGCTGCCGGGGCCCTGATAGACGGCATTAACCGTCTCTTGGCGGGGCGGATCGATAACGGCTTTGCCCTGGTCCGGCCGCCTGGGCACCATGCGGAACAGGATCGCTCCATGGGATTCTGCCTCTTTAACTCTCTGGCCGTGGCCGCCCGCTGGGCGATCAAGGTGCGTGGGCTGAAGAGGATCTGTGTCCTGGACTGGGACCTGCACCATGGCAACGGTACCCAAAAGAGTTTTTATGGGAGCGACAAGGTGCTGTTTTGCTCCTTTCACCAGTACCCCCACTATCCGGGGAGCGGTGCCTTGGGTGAGTGTGGTGAAGGTCGGGGCCTGGGCTATACCATCAACGTGCCCCTGGCCGGAGGGCAGGGAGACGCTGCCTATGCCGGCCTGATCAATGATATTTTTCTGCCGGTGGCGCGCAGTTTTCAACCGGAACTGATTTTGGTCTCTGTTGGTTTTGATATCGCCCTGGGCGATCCTCTGGGTGCCATGCGGGTCAGCCCTGCCGGGCTGGCCTATATGACCAGGGCCCTGGTGGGACTGGCCGAGCAGGTCTGCGGGGGCAAGCTGCTGCTCACCCTGGAAGGAGGCTACGGCCTGGAGGCCGGTCATCAGGGCAGTCTTGCGGTGCTCAGCGAACTGTATGGAGCTGCCCTGGATCCGGCATTTCCGGTCTATCTGGGCATCAGCCAGGCAAGCGCCCTGGCCGCAGCTCCGGCGCCGGCGGAGCTGTTCCAGGAGGTGCGCCGACAACAGCAGCCATGGTGGCAACTTTGAGCAAACGACATGTTTTAAATAGAATAAATTATGGTTTCTAAAATTTTAATTGCCGATGACGATACCCTGGTCAGGGTCGCCATCGAGAAAATATTGACCCTGTTCGGCCACGAGGTTGTGCCGGCCCAGTCCGGTCAGGAGGCGCTGGAGCTGGTCAACGATGAGTTTGACGTCATCATCCTGGATATCAACATGCCGGGAATGGATGGCTTTGAAACCCTGGAACACCTGAACCGCAAAGAGGTGGATATCCCGGTACTCTTTCTCACCGGCGCCGGCTCCATGGATTATGCGGTCAAGGCGATCAACCTGGGGGCCTATGATTTCCTGACCAAACCCATCGCCGATATTGAACTCTTTCATGTCAAGGTGAAGCGGGCCATAGAGAAACGGCAGTTTCTTCGTAGAGAAAAGCGCTATAAAAAGAACCTGGAGCAGGAGGTCTTTGAAAAGACCAGGGAACTTGCCGAGAAAAATGTCCTTCTGGAACAGTATGGCGATCACCTGGAAAAGGCCACGGTCCAGATCATGACCAGTCTGCAGACCGCCATGGAAGAGAAAGACGACTACACCGCCGGTCATACCACCAGGGTGACCCACTACAGCATGCTCCTTGCCGAGGCCGCCCAGATCGGTCAGGAGGATTGCATTACCCTGAAGAGGGCGGCCCAGTTCCATGATATCGGCAAACTGGTGATCGATCTCTCCTGTATCCAGAAACCAGGTCCCCTGACCCCTGAGGAGTGGGAGCTGATCAAGAAGCATCCCGAGATCGGGGCCAGCATCATTGAACCGCTCTCCTTCATGGACAAAGAACAGGATATCATCCGCCATCACCATGAAAAGCTCGATGGTTCCGGTTATCCCGATGGGATCGGCCAGGCAGAACTGGATCCCTTGACCAGGATCATTACCATTGCCGACAGTTATGATGCCATGACCTCCAAGCGAAATTACCGCACCAACCTCTCCCAGGTCGAGGCGGTTGCCGAGTTACGACGCTGCAGTACGACCCAATTTGACCCTGAGCTGGTCGAACTTTTCGCCGGGGTTGTTCTTTCAGCACGTTCACTGTATAAACAGTAGCCGGTTTCCTGTTATTTCCAAATTTAACCCCAGTCTGTCTCGGAACACGTCATGAAGATTACCCCTGAAGAAGTAGAGCGCGTTGCCGCCCTTGCCCGACTCCAGCTTGATGGTCCCGAAGTTGAGCGGATGACCCGGCAACTTGATACCATCCTAAGCTATGTGGCCAAACTCGATGAGATCGACACCCAGGGTGTGGAGGTAACCACCCATACCCAGCAGGTGGTCAATGCCTTTCGCGAGGATGAGGTTCAGCCTTCGTTGCAGCCTGAGCAGGCCCTGGCCAATGCGCCTGAAGACAATGGCGCCTCTTTTTCCGTACCACGAATCATTCGCTAAGTTTTCGATCAGGCGGACTGCTCGGCCGTGCTCCTGGTCCTGGCTGCGGCCAAGGACTGTCCCTGATCGCCGGAGATGAACGGTTCCCGGGTGTCCCCTTTTCCATACTTCCCCTTCTGAGATAAAAAATTATGGATTTTTCTTCCCTTACTCTGCATGAGGCCCTGCGGCTGCTGGAGGATGGTACAACAACCTCTGTGGCGTTAACCCAAGCGGTTTTTTCCAGGATAGGAGCCGTTGAAGACCGAATCAAGGCCTACCTGGCCCACAATGAAGAGCTGGCCCTGCAGGGGGCGGAACAGGCAGATGCCCTCCGTGCCCAGGGTCAGGGCGGACCGCTCTGCGGGATTCCGCTGGCTGTCAAGGACCTGCTCTGCACCAGCGATTTTCCCACCACCTGCGGCTCCAGGATGCTGGAACGGTTCACCCCGCCCTATAACGCCACCGTGGTTGAAAAACTCCACCAGGCCGGAGTCGTGATCACCGGTAAACTGGCCATGGATGAGTTTGCCATGGGCTCCACCAACGAAAACTGTGCCTTTGCTGTCCCGGAAAACCCCTGGAAGGCGGGCTATATCGCCGGCGGCTCCAGCGGCGGTTCTGCGGCAGCGGTGGCTGCTGATGAGTGTTTCGGGGCCCTGGGCAGCGATACCGGCGGCTCCATCCGTCAGCCCGCCTCCCTCTGCGGGGTGGTGGGGATGAAACCCACCTATGGCCGGGTCTCCCGCTACGGCCTGGTGGCCTTTGCCTCTTCCCTGGATCAGGTGGGGCCCCTGAGCAAGGATGTCCGCGACTGCGCCCTGATGATGGAGGCCATCGCCGGTTATGATCCCCGTGATTCCACCTCCATCAACCGGCCGGTTCCTGTGTACAGCCAGGTCCTGGAGCGCGGGGTCCGGGGGCTGCGCATCGGGGTACCCACCGAGTACTTTGGCCAGGGGCTCGACCCCGAGGTGGAGACGGCGGTTCGCCGGGGGATCGAGCTGCTGGAGCAGGCGGGCGCAGAGATCGTCGAGGTCAGCCTGCCCCATACCCAGTACTGTGTGGCGGTCTACTACCTGATTGCCCCGGCCGAGGCCAGCTCCAACCTGGCCCGCTACGACGGGGTTCGTTACGGCTTCCGGGCGGCCGGGACCGACGGCCTCCAGGAGATGTATAATCGCAGCCGCTCCCAGGGATTCGGCGATGAGGTCAAGCGGCGGATCCTGATCGGGACCTACGCCCTCTCGGCCGGCTACTATGACGCCTACTACAAGAAGGCCTCCCAGGTGCGTACCCTGATCAAGCAGGATTTTGAAACCGTCTTCAGGCAGTGCGACCTGATCGCCTCACCGGTGACCCCTACCCCGGCCTGGCCCATCGGGGAAAAGAGCGATGACCCCCTGTCGCTCTACCTTTCCGATATCTTGACCCTCTCCGCCAACCTGGCCGGTATCCCTGGGATGTCTGTGCCCTGCGGTTTCACCAGCGCTGGCCTGCCCGTCGGCATGCAACTCCAGGCAGCTCACTTCAACGAAGAGGTCCTGTTCCAGGCCGGCGCAAGCCTGGAACAGCAGCTCGGGATTGCCGCCAAAAAACCGGTCATAGGAGGCGTGTGATGCAACTGAACCCGCCCAAAAATATAGAAGCCATTGTCCCCTACCCCCCGGGAAAGCCTCAGGATGAACTGGAACGGGAGTATGGGGTACGCGATTCCATCAAGCTGGCCTCCAATGAAAATGCCTGGGGACCATCGCCCAAGGCCGTGGCTGCCATTGCTGACTGCCTCAGCGGTCTCCATCGCTATCCGGATGGATCCAGCTATTACCTGACCCAGGCCCTGGCCGACTGGAGCGGTGCCCAGCCGGCCGAGCTGGTCCTGGGCAACGGTTCCAACGAGGTGATCGAATTTCTGATCAAGGCCCTGGTCAGCCAGGGAGACGAGGTGATCAGTTCCCACCCCTCCTTTCTGATGTACCAGAAGTTTGTCCAGGTGCGGGGCGGCGTCAATCGGATCATCGAGCTCAAGGAGATGGTCCATGACCTGGATGCCATCCGCCGGGCAGTCACAGCCAAGACCAGGTTGATCTTCCTGGACAACCCCAACAACCCCACCGCCACCCTGATCGACCGGCCGAGCTTTGACCGCTTTATCCGCTCCCTGCCAGAGAGCGTGGTGGTGGTCCTGGATGAGGCCTATGTGGACTTTGTCTCCCCGGAGGAGCGGATTGAGATCTTCGACTATATCCGCAATCCCGAGGGGATCCCTGGACTGGTGAGTCTGCGTACCTTTTCCAAGGCCTTTGGCCTGGCCGGTCTGCGGGTCGGATTCGGGATCATGCCCCCTGAGCTGGCCCAACTGCTCCACCGGGTACGTCAGCCCTTTAACATCAACCTTCCAGCACAGATCGGGGCCCTGGCCGCCCTGGCCGATCTGGACCATTACCAGTTGACCCTGGCTGAGACCGGCAAGGGACTGGCCTGGCTGAGTGAAGAGGTGGCCAAGCTGGGCTGCAGCCCCTATCCCTCCCATACCAACTTCTTCCTGATCGATGTCCGGGGTGATGCCACCGAACTCTACGAGGCCATGCTCTATAAGGGGGTGATTGTCCGCTCCATGAAGGCCTATGGATATCCCAACTTTATCCGGATAACCATCGGTACCGGCCAGGAAAACAGCCGCTTTGTCCAGGCCCTGGGCGAGTGTCTTGCTGAGCTGGCCTATGTCTGAGCGCATCCAGGTCGTTACCATCGACGGTCCCTCGGGCGGCGGCAAATCCACGGTCTCACGGGAGCTGGCCCGGAAACTGGGCTTCACCTATCTGGATACCGGTGCCATGTATCGGGCCGTCGCCTATGGCTGCCTGGAGGCAGAGCTGCCAGCCGAAGAGTCCCCGGCTCTGGACGAACTGCTCAGCGATTTGGAGATCGTGCTCCAACCGGGCACAGGGCCGGACGATGATGTCCAGGTCTTTCTCAACCAGCGCGAGATCGGCCGGCTGATCCGCACCCCGGAGATGGGGATGCAGGCCTCGGCCTACTCTGCCCTGCCCATGGTGCGGAACTTTCTCACCGAGCTGCAGCAGCAGATGGGTGCGGCCGGCGGGCTGGTCGCCGAGGGCAGGGACACCGGGACCGTGGTCTTTCCGGAGGCTGCCTGGAAGTTTTACCTGGATGCCCGAGCGGAGATCCGGATGGTGCGCCGGGCGGCCCAGTTGCGGAGTCAGGGGGTGGAGGTGGATGAGGACCAACTGCTGGCCCAGATCATCAAGCGGGATAAGGATGACAGTCAGCGGAGAGTGGCTCCCTTGAAACAGGCCGAGGATGCGGTCTATATCGATGCCTCCACCATCAGCGCAGGCGAGGTGGTGGCCCGGATGTACCGGCAGATCGTCAAGGGCGGGAAGTAATCGCTACAGAGAAGAGAGGACGCTTCATCCCGGATCACATGAACAGCGCCGGGATGAAGCCTCAGGCAGGGGGCTGGGAGGGGATCAGATCACCGAGACAACCTCTTTGCCGTCCATGAAGTCCCGCATGCTGGTGGCCACGGTCCGACCCAAGTCCACACACTCGGCCAGGGCCTCTTCCCTGGGCACATAGGGCACCCGCAGTCCCTCGTGACAGAGGGTGAATTTCATCTCTTTCAAGGCCTCGTTCATCAGCTTGACCGCCTCTCCGGACCAACCGTAGGAACCGAAACAGGCCCCGATCTTGTTGGTGGGCCGCAGGCCGCGCATATACATCAGAAATCCGGCCATTCTCGGCAGCATGCCGTTGTTGAGGGTGGGACAGCCCAGGACCACGGCACTGGCCTCCAGGACGTCGGTCATGACGTCACTGCGGTGGTTGACCTGGAGATCCAGAAACTTGTAGCTGACGCCCTCTTCCTGCAGTCCTTCGGCCACCTTCTCCGCCATCTTCCTGGTTGATTTCCACATGGTATCATAGATGATCACTGCCTTGCCGTTGCCCTCGTTGGCTGACCAGCTGGTGTAAGCCTCGATGATCTTTCCCGGGTTGCTGCGCCAGACCACTCCGTGGTCAGGGGCCAGCATCTTGATGGGCAGATTCATCTCCTTGACCTTGACCAGCAATTTCCTGATCAGCGGCGAGTAGAGGGTGAGGATGTTGGCATAGTACTTGGTCGCCTCGTGCATCAGCACGTCCTGGTTGACCTCATCGTCAAAGCGTTCGCTGGTGGCCAGGTGTTCGCCAAAGGCATCGCTGGTAAATAGGATCTCATCTTCCTTGAGATAGGTGAACATGGAGTCCGGCCAGTGGAGCATCCTGGTCTCCAGGAAGCTCAGGGTCTTCTCGCCCAGGGAGAGTTCCTCGTTGGAGGCCACGATATGGTAGGGCCAGTCTTCCCGGTGATAGTGCTGGAGCAGGGCCTTGTGGCCCATCTTTGAGCAGATCACCTTCTCCGGCTGGATGGCCTCGATCACGTCAGCGATGGAGCCTGAATGGTCCATCTCCACGTGGTTGACCACCAGGTAATCGATCTTGGCCGGATCGATGATGGTGGAGATATGGTGCATCAGCTCACCGTAATACTCACGCTTGACCGTATCGATCAGGGTCACCTTCTCGTCGATGATCAGAAAGGCGTTATAGGTGGTGCCACGGTTGGTTGAGTATCCGTGAAAGTCCCTGGTGAGCCAGTCGATGGCTCCCACCCAGTAGACATTTTTTGCAAGTTCAACAGGTTTCATTACAGCTGTATCCTCCGGTTGTAATCGTTGATTGTGGGGCTGGAAGGCTGTTGCCTTCTCTGGTTGCCCCTTATTTAAAAAGCTCCTCAGGTTCCGGGTATTCCCGCGGCTGATGGAAAGATTGGCCTGGCTCCTGGCCTGACGAGGTTGAAAAATGAGCTTTTTAAAGCCGGTCTCTTGTTAAGGGTGGCCTTAAAAGGTGAGCACAGTATAGCCCTGTTCAATATAGTCTGCCATGGCAGGATGACCAGACATTTCCCCAATCAGGGCAATCTCTTCGGCCTCAATCGCCTGGGTGGCGCCGAGCTTGTTGGCGCAGGCCTTGCAGGCACCGATAAAGAGCTGCTGCTCCTTGGCCTTGGTGTAGAGCTGGTGGAGGAAGTGATCCTTTCGGGCCATTTCAGCCACCAGGGAGACGGCCTCACCCTCCAGGATAACCTTACCCTCCAGTTGCCGTGCCTGCATATCCAGCCCATTCAGGAGTACGTGGATAAAACAGAGCGGATCGCCGCGGAAGGCAAAAAAAACGGTTTTTTTCATGGCTACTTCTCCTGGCTGTAATCAGAGCTGTTGCAGGTTGGATAATCAACACTGTTCTCGAGGGGAATGTGAGAGACGCTGGGGAGAGAAAGGTTCCTGTGGGCAACCTGGCTGGAGACGGCGGCTGCAGCAAATGTTTGCTTACGCGAGGTAATGCAGCCTGCAACAACTCCACCCCCCTGATCACCGCTGACCAGGGGGGTGGAACGATTATGCTTCTTCGAACTCCTCTTTACCTGCCCCGCAGATAGGACAGGTCCAATCCTCGGGTACATCTCCCCAGGCGGTGCCTGGGGCAACTCCGTTGTCTGGATCCCCTACCTCGGGATCATACTCATAACCACAGACAATACAGACATACTTTTTCATCTCGTTTTCCTTTACTGGCAGAAGTTATGTGAAGTCGGGAAGGTAATCAGGCCTTCCAGACACCATGGAGATTGCAGAGTTCACGGACCGTGACCTGGTCGGCTTCCACGGCAAAAAAGGCCTCAGGGGCATCGCCGGGGTTCAGGTCCTGACGATAGACCTTGCCGTCGGCAATGAGTTCAATCCATTCGATGTAGTGCTTTTCTTCCATGGGATGGGCTACAGAGCCAACCGTGACCTTATAACCGTTTGCCACCTTTTCGATGACCGGGACATGTTTTTCCTTGGCAGCATCTACGGTGTTTTCAGCCATCAGCTCCATTCCCTGTCCACAACACACCAACTCACCAGCCCCTACGTGCAGCACCTCTACGATGTTTCCGCACAGGGCGCATTTGTATACTTCATTTTTCTGGGTCATGAATTGCCCTCCTTAAATAGAGAATAAAATATTGCTGAAATCTCTGCAGGATGCAGAGATCTCAAAGAACTGTAAACCATCTGGACACGGCAAGAAAGGGAAAATAACCTGGATGGCTTCTTAAGCCTGCCCTGTCCGTCTCTCTGCTTTCTTTGTCTACCTGGAACCGTGGTCGGTCAGGTATTTGGCGACGCCTTCGGCGGTGGGGGTCATGGCCTCATCACCCTCGTTCCAGTTGGCAGGACAGACCTCGCCGTGCTCTTCATGGAACTGGAGAGCATCGACCATCCTTAAGGCCTCAGCAATGTTTCTCCCCAGGGGGAGATCGTTGACCACGGCATGCCGGATCACCCCCTCCTTATCGATCAGGAAGGTCCCCCGCAGGGCAATGCCCTCCTCCAGCAGCACCCCGTAACGGCGGGAGATGCTCTTGTTGAGATCGGCAACCAGGGGGAAGCGGACCTGACCGATGCCGCCCTCGTTGACCGGGGTGTTCTTCCAGGCCAGGTGGGAGAACTGGGAATCGATGGAGACCCCGATCACCTCACAGTTCTTGACCTTGAAGTTCTCCAGATACCTGTTAAATGCCAGGATCTCCGAAGGACAGACAAAGGTAAAGTCCAGGGGGTAGAAGAACAGGATCACATACTTGCCCTGGTAGTCGGCCAGGGTGAAGTCCTCTTTGATGCTGTTGTCGGCCATAACCGCGGTGGCGGAAAATCCCGGGGCCTGACGGGTGACAAGTGTCTTCATGGGTATATCCTCTCTGCTTGCTCGTTGTTGCTTAGGCTACCTTGAAAAAAGGTTTTTTCTTTCAATCTTCCGGTTATGGAAATAAATAGATTTCAAAGGAGCCCTTGGTATGAAAAATTGCCGGACCGGCTCCTCATCCGGGAGTCCTTACTCACCAAGGGCCCCTTGACCCTCCGGGGTGATGGTGTACTTGCAGCGGATCGGACTCTCGACAAAGCCTTTCTTCTTCAGGGCCGTTATCTGACAGCTGACCTGCTTGGCCTCCAGGCTGGTGGCTGCGGCGATGTCCTTGCTGCCGCAGGCCTCCTTGCTCTTGGCCAGGGCCTCTAATACCTGTCGCTGGTTGTCGCTGAGTCCTTTCGGGGCACATGCCATGGTCTCTTCTCCTTGTGAATTGTTGGTATCTTTTCTGCATTTCGGGCAGAGTCCGAAAAACTCCACTCTCCAGCCCGAGATGTCATATCCCTGTCGATCTTCAGCTTGAGCCGGCAGCATTTCCTGGACCTCCAGCTCAATATTATCAACCCGTTGGCACCGCAGACAGGAGATGTGATGGTGCTCCCGCAGATCCCAGTCAAAACGCTTCTGCCGACCACTGATCTCCAATTTGCGGATCATCCCTGCTGTTGAGAGGATCTCCAGGTTGCGGTAGACTGTTGCCAGGCTGATTCTGGGCAACTGTCTCTTGATCCGCTCGTAGAGCTCGTCAGCCGTGGGATGGTCTGTTGATTTTTTGAGTTCAGCCAGGATAATCTCCCGCTGATGGGTCATGCGCAATGGCTCCTCTCGCTGTTGGGATTTATTATCAGGTGATATTTGAATGCAAAACTATATGATAATCATTCCTGAGTCAAGAAAAAAATGATTCCTTATCGGATGTTGCCTGTCCCCCACCAGCCAGCACCTCAACCCGGCCGGGCGCGCGGCTTGGCTGCCAGCCCCTGTTCAGCCGGGTCTGAGTGTGGTATAGAGGAAGATCAGAGAGCAGCAGTGAACCCTATTCTAGAGAGATAGAGAGGAAGGTGCCAGTCATGGGCGATGATCACAGCATGGACGGATGGGTAGTGGCGGAAGAGCGAGAGCTGCTGAAAACCCCGGTGGCAACCATCACCTCCGGCCCTGTCAGGTGCTGCAGGAGCGGCAGGGAAAAGGAATTTGTGCGTTTTGATTTTTCCGACTGGGTGAATGTGGTTGCGGTGACGCCGGAGAGGCGCCTGGTGATGATCCGCCAGTTTCGCTACGGCAGCCGCCGCCAGGAGATCGAAATCCCCGGGGGCATGATCGATCCCGGTGAAGATCCGGTGAGCGCGGCCTGCCGTGAGCTCCTGGAGGAGACCGGCTATACGGGCAGGGAGCCGAACATCATCGGTAAGGTCTGTCCCAATCCGGCCCTGCAGCGCAACTCCTGCTACACCGTCCTGGTGCGGGATGCGGTGAAGACCGCTGAACCTCGTTTTGACGATATGGAAGACATTGCCTGCTTTCTCCATTCCCATGAAGAGGTGGAATCCATGGTCAGGCAGGGGCTGATTGATCACGGCCTGGTCCTGAACGCCCTGATGTTTTACCGGATGTCCGGATGCCTCTGAGCAGCTGGCTACTCCCTGCCCTGGAGTCTGCAATGTGCTGAACCCTGAAAAAAGGCGAGGAGCACCAGCGATGGCTCGGTTGCTCTGCTTGACCCTGCTCTTGATCCAGCTCAGCGTCTCTCCCGTCGCAGGGTTGAGCCTGGAGTTGATTGCCGAGCAAAACCTCCCCTACGATGCCATGGTGGCCGGGACCTGGTTCAACGGTCTCTCCGGGCTGGTCTATGAACAGGAAAAGGGCTGCTTTTATGCGGTATCCGACGACAGGTCGTACCACCAGCCGGCCCGCTACTACCGGATTGAGGCGGCAGTGGCCGGGGAGAGGAATCCCCGGATCAGCCTCACTCCCAAAGAGGTGGTTTTTTTCCGAGACGCCAAAGGGGAGCGGTTCAAGAGAGGTCAGTTAGATCTTGAAGGTATAACGCTGCTGACCAACCACCACCTGCTGGTGAGCAGTGAAGGCTCGGTCCTGCAGGGAAGAGCACCCTCCATAACCGAGTTTCAGCAAGACGGCAGCTGGGTCCGATCCTGGTTGCTGCCGCCGCAGTTTCTCCCGGCCGGCCAGGGCGATCAGGGCGTACGGGAGAATCTCGGTTGTGAATCCTTAAGCGTGACTCCGGATGGCGCCTTTGTCTTTACAGCCAACGAACAGGCCCTGAAGCAGGATGGTGAGCGGGCCACGGTTGCGGCTGGTTCGCCGATCCGGATCGTCAAGTATGACCGCACCGGCAAGGTTCTTGGCCACTATCCCTACCTGGTCTCCCCGATCCCCAACCCCCTGGGCCTGAACGCCTTCCAGGCAGACAACGGCCTGGTGGAGCTGCTCGCCCTGGATGAGGAGAACCTGCTCAGCCTGGAGAGGAGCTGGCTTCCTGCCGGCAACAAGGTGTCTCTCCGGATCTACCATCTCAAGCTGCACGGGGTGGAGGATGTCTCGGGCCTGGCCTCATTACAAGGCATCGCTACGGCCTTTGTGAAGAAGAGCCTGGTTCTGGATCTGGAGACGCTCCTGCCGCTTGCGGATGAAGCCTACCCTTCCCTGGACAACATGGAAGGGATGTCTTTTGGTCCCGAGCTTGCAGACGGCAGTCGGACGCTGGTGCTGGTCTCGGACGGCAACTTCAGTCCGCGGCAGCGGACCCTCTTTCTGATCTTCAGGCTGCGCTAAAACCTCAGCCAGAGACCGGGACTCGGATGCCCTACATCGCCCAGATGAGCCTGAAGCTGCCGCATCCTCCTCCCTCCCCTCCCCTGTCCTCCCTTAAAAAAAAACTTTCAGATGCGGCAGCCGCCGGCTCGGCAGCCTGTTTTCCCCTCTTTCTCCCAGCCAGCGTCCCACAATTCCCCTTCCAGGCGGAGAAGCCGTTCCGGTGCGCCTCTTTGCCGGGCAGACTAGACAAGGACCAATAAACAGGGGGATAGCTGGCCCGACATCGGGTTACCTAGCCCGATATGGCAGGTATCTGCCCCTATGTCGAGTGTGGAGGAGCACTGTTTTGCCTATAGTGAAGCCAGAAGACAAGCTACCCTACAAAGCAGCAGGCAAGCTGCCAACCAGATCCATCCCAGGGAGAAGATCCATGAAAAAAAGTGTACCGCATTCTGTTCTGGCCGCAGCGCTGCTTGCCGTACTCACGGCCTGCGCTCCTTTAAACAGCAACCAACAACAGGGCACCGCCATCGGCACAGGGGTCGGCGCCGGGGTGGGCGCCATCCTGGGCCAGGCCATTGGCAAGAATACCGACTCCACCCTGATCGGTGCCGGTATCGGCGCCCTGGTTGGCGGGGTGGCCGGCAATCAGCTGGGCCGTTACATGGACTATCAGGAGCAGGAGCTTAGAAATGTGCTGGCAGCCTCCGAGGCCGCCAGCATCCGCAGGAGTCAGGATGTGTTGACCGCCACCTTCCGGGGAGAGACCTTCTTCCATCATAACTCGGCTACCCTGCTGCCCGGAGGAGAGCGCGAAGTGGCCAGGATAGCCAGGGTGCTCAAAAGGTACCAGCAGACCCGGATCGAGGTGGGCGGTCACACCGATGCCAGCGGCTCGGAGCGGTATAACCGCCAACTTTCCCTGCAGAGAGCCGAGGCGGTGAAATTTGCCCTGAGCCAAGAGGGCGTGGCTCCGCAACGAATCAGCGCGGTGGGCTACGGCGAGAGCCGCCCGGTCTCCTCCAGTCATGCCGCCAACCGACGGGTCGAGATCGTCATCATCCCCAATCAGCAGGCCGGCAACACCGCCAGCCATTATCCCTACTAACGAGTATAAGTCCATAACCAGCCAGGAGAAATAGTATGCGCTTACCTCTTCGAATTCTGCTCTTTGTCGGTCTTGTCCTTGCCATGGCGCTGCCCACCTTGGTCGCTGCGGCGAGCTATACCTCGGCCATGAACGCCTATGAACGTCAGGACTATCATACCGCCCTAAGGCAGTTCACCGCCTTATCCCATGATATGGACCCCCACGCCCAATATATGCTGGGGATGATGTATGCCGCCGGCGAGGGTACGGCCAGGGACCAACTGCTCGCCTACAGATGGCTACACCTGGCGGCAAGCCAGGGGATCGCTCCTGCCCGCGAACTCAAGAGAACCATCGGCAGCCAGCTCTCCCCCGGGGAGCGACGCTGGGCAAAGGAACTGCTTCTGGTCGGACATCACGCCAACAGCGGGGGGATGCTGGAGTACGGCGATCCTGCCACGGTACTGCGGGTGCAGCGGCAACTTGCCAGGCTGGGATACTTTCATCACCAGCTCGACGGGGTCATGGGCAAGAAAACCCGCCGGGCCATCAGGCGATACCAAAAGGACAGACGGCTGCTGGTGGACGGCAAGATTACCCTCACCCTGATGGAGAGCCTCTATGGAGCCATGCACAGTCCAGGGCACCAGGACAACCAGGGCATTTACAGAGAGCGGCCCGGGACCCGTGACCAGCAGGCGCAGGCCCAGCTCCTGAAAAAACTACGTAAACTCATTCGCCAGGGAAAAAAACGTCACGCCGCTGACCCCTGGTTCCTGCGCAGGCTGGAAGAGATCGTCCACAATGCCGAACAGGGGCAGGGGACCAAACTCTAAGCCGCTGTACGCTGTACAGGGCGTTGGTCGGGAAACAGGGTCAGGCTACGGAGAGTAAGGCAGCAAAAAGAGGAATGCACGACGGTCCTCGGGAGTGAAAGATCTGGAAAGAAGGTCGACCCATGTACTATTCTGTACGGGTTTCATCGGTTACCGCTATACCATTTCTGGAAAATCAAGGGAAGCTCGTCTCATGATAAGCCTCGCAAGCGCCGGTCTCTCCTGCCAGACCGCCTTTCAACTTGCTCGATTCGTCGGAGAACAGCCCTTTCGTCTATCTTTCGCGCAGGGTCCGATCGACTGGTTGATCTGCCCACCCGACAGCCTGGCGGATTGGCTGGATGCCGGCATGCCGCTTTTTGAGCGAGGCGAACTCGATGTGCGAAAGGGCCAGGTTTGGTGGCAGCGTTTCGATATCTATTTCTGGCACGGATTTTATACCCGCTCCATCCAGACGAGATGGGGCCCTACCCAACCGAGATTGGACATCAAGGCGACTTTTAATCACGAACTGTCTGAGCTTGCCCACCAGCGTGAGAAGTTTGCCCGCCTCGACCCACTGAATACCCGCTTCTTCGTCTCAAACACCCAGAACAATCTTGAGAGTGCAGTCTTTACCAGCGGGGAAGAACATCGATATCGTTTCTCCGCGGCCACGATACAGAGATTACGCGACAGCCTGACTCGCTTCTATGGTGGACCTATACGGCTCCATTGTGTGACACGTTCGGACAGGGCAAGCGCATCACTCTTGGGGAAAGCTGACACCTTTGTCCTGGACCCGGATCAGAGTGAGTGGTCTGGCGAGGAGAGTGGCTGGAACGCACTGCTCAAGCAGTGCCTTTGAGGGTTGGGGCACCGGGGAAAAGGGTGAACAGCTGGAAAGAAAGAAGCGAGAATTATCTGAGATAAATGTATCGATATGGTGTATTCTGGAAATATTTATTTTATCAAAACTTCTAGGTTTTGACATGGATAATGGTTTAAAGTTTAAAGTAAATCAAGACTATATGGTCGAAAGCTTTGATGGCGAAATTCTGCTCTATACCGTGAGTGGAAATAAAGCCGTGTACCTCAATGAATCCGCCCATGCTGTCTGGCAGCTCTGCAAAGAGGGGTGTAGTGTCGGAGAGATCATTGCCTATCTGAAACAGGCCTATCCTGAACAGCAGGATCAGATCAGCTCAGATGTTGTCGACGCCTTGGCTCTGTTTGAGTCAAACAGGGTAATTGAGCTCTCTGGCGCTGAATGATCTGCCCTAACCAGGTTGTGAGAATCTGGTTTTGGTGGCTGCTCTGAAAAATGAGATTTTTCGATCAAGATCAAGGCCTGGAGTAAATGTACCCCGGCATTTCAGGAGGATTCCATGGATGAAAAATTGAAGGGAGATCATCCGGCGACAGAGGAGAACCGTGATCCTGCTCCAGGCCGTCGTCAACTCTTGAAAATGATGACCGTCAGCGCCGGCGTTGTCGGGATTCCCCTGCTCTTGCCAGTCCAATGGACCAGGCCGGTGATTGAATTCATCGTCTTGCCGGCCCATGCTGCTACCTCCGGTACACCAGAGCAAGCAGAGCAACCTGGAGCGTCTGAACAGCCAGAGCAGCCTGGGGCATCTGAACAGCCTGCACAGCCTGGCAATGATCGCCCTGTTCTTGGTAACTTTTCCATAGGCGGGTGGCGTCGCAGCCGCTCTCTGTCGTCCAGGTATGATAGTCGTGATTTAATGGGTTGCCACGCCCAACTCAGCTATGAGGATGAACTCTGCGAGGTGGATCCAGAGTCTACAAGCCTGCAATACACCATCTCCAACGGAGGGGAGCTTGATTTTCCCTCTGGAGCGCCTGTTGGCAAGATTAAGGGCGCCGAGCTATCAGGCAGCGCCTGTACCGGAGAACTGGGGTTTAATTTCATCACCAATGCCAATGCCTACGGTGAAACCCTGAACATTAATCTCGAGGTGAGCGGTCGCTCGAGCAACTGGCTCAGTGCAACCATCCAGAACCAGAGCTAAGCTTTCCTGAAACCTTCCCTCTAAAGGTGGCCTTAAGAGAAGGGCAATGGTGTCGGCGCAGTAGGGTTCTCCCCTCCCCGGCTGCACTCAACAGGCAATGGGCTGATTCTTTTTCAATCTTACGCAAAGACCCTGGCGGCCATGGCTGTTATTGTTATCTATACCTCCGGAACGTTTGGTGATCATTGGCCTTTTCTGGCCCTTGGCCGGTCTCTGCAGGATAAGGGCCACCGGGTCAGAATGGTGATTAATCAGGCCATGCATCCCTCTGCCAGCCAGCTTGGCCTGGAAGCCGTGGCGCTTCCAGATATCGAACGTGGTCCTGAGTATGCCCGTGCCCATGCCCATGCCTGGGATTTCTGGAATTATCCCCACCATAACAGAGCGAATCAGCCAGACCCGAAACCCTTTGATCTCCATGGTTTTGTTCTGCAGGCAGGGGCGTTGGCGCAGTTATGTCAGGGCGCAGATCTCTTTATCTCCACCTCTATTCGCGCCTTGGGTTTTGTGGTCCAACAGATGGTGGAGCTGCCGTGGCTGACCGTTTCCGTCAACCCCTATACCTTTTGGCAGCCTGGAACCGCAGAGGAGCAAGGGGCTAAGCTTCGCGCCCTCCAGTTGGAATATGCGGCCTTAAAACCACAACTCTTGCTTGCCTTTAAAGAGCTTGGCATCAGGAGGAGGATCCCGCCCTGGTCTCCAGGATGGCTCTTTGCACCCCATGTCCTTCTGGCCAGTAGTCGCCATTTCAGTTGTCCGGATCTGAATCAGTTTCAACCCTTTTCGAGTATTGATATCACCGGCTTCTGGAACTATCGGGATCCGGCCTCGATGGCTTGGCAAGCGGATAGCGACTTACACCGTTTTATGGAGCGCTCTCCCATTGTGTTGAGCTTTAGCAGTCAACCACTTGAAAAACCGGCAAAGGCACTCCGGATCCATGCCAGGGCAGCCAGTCGCCTGAAAATCCCCTTACTGGTTCAGCGGGGTTGGGCCGATTTTTCGGAAGAGGATCTCCCTGCGGAATGTGAGCGGGCAGAGATCATGTTTACGGGTTTTCTTCCCCATGACTGGCTCTTTGCCCGCGCAGCATGTGCCGTGCAGCATGGTGGAATCGGTTCCATTGCCCAGGCTCTCCGCCAGGGATGTCCGCTGCTGATTGAACCCTATGGCAATGATCAGCTCTACAATGCCAGCCGGGTGGCGGCCAACCTGAAGGTCGGCGCTGCCATGCATCCCTTTAAGATGAGCGAGGACGGCCTGGTTGAGGTGCTTGGCCAAAAGGTTCTCTCCAGGGAGATGAAAACCAGGGCAAAGGCCTTGGGCGATAAGCTTCGCCAGGAGGACGGACTGGCAAGGGCCTGTCAAGAGATCGAAACCTATCTCCAGCGATGCGGAAAGGGAAAAGGGTCTGTTTGCTCCGCTCCATATATCCTTCCCCTTCAAGAGCCTGCCTCGGTCAAAGAGAGCGGCCGCAGGGTCAAGGGAACCCGGATACCGAAAATACTCCACCAGACCTGGAAGGATGCTCATCTGCCCGCCGAGTTAGCCCGCTTTCAACGCAGCTGGCAGAGCTGTCACCCGGATTGGAGCTATAGGTTGTGGACCGATGAGGACAACCGGCAGTTCCTGCGACGTTATTATCCCTGGTTCATTCCCGTGTATGACGCCTACCCTGAGCAGATTATGCGTGTGGATGCGGTCCGCTATTTTCTCCTCTTCCATTTCGGGGGCGTCTACGTTGACCTGGATTTTGAATGTCTCAAGCCCATAGATGACCTGCTGGAGGGGAAACAGCTGGTGCTGGGCAGCGAGCCAGATGCACACCTGGAGCAACATCAGCCAACGGTGCAGCCATTTCAGAAAATGGTGTGTAACGCCTTTATGGCTTCCCGGCCAGGGCACCCGTTCTGGGAGCATCTCTTTACTAAGCTGATTGTTTATCGCCAGGCCCCGGACCCCTTGGATGCCACCGGGCCCTTCTTGTTGACGACGGCACATGCCTCATATGGTTATCCGGAAGATATCTCCATTCTCTCCGAAGGCTTGCTCTATCCCCTTGAGGCAGACACCCAGGAGAGGCCCATCTTTGTCGATCCTGTTCAACGCAGCCGGATCGCCAGGAGCGCCTATGGGATACATTACTGGCACTGCAGCTGGTGGCCGACGAGTGTCACTGCCAGGGCAAAGAGCGTCGCCATAAGGGTCCTGGATCATGGGAATCTGGAGCGAGCCACCACCCTGGATGAGATCGAGACCGGCCGCCGAACTCGGCCTCAGGGGCGTCGTCAGGCAGAGGTGAGCTGTATCCTGGTGGCAGGTGGAGGGGTCGATGCTATGCTCTGTTCAATCCACTGTTTCCGGCGCCAGACCTACGGCCACAAAGAACTGCTCATCGTCGTTGATCATGGGATGGCTGAACTGGTTTCACGGATTGCACAGCTGCAGGATCCTGAAATACGGTGCATAGAGGTGGCTTCCCTGGCGTCGATGGAGGATGGAGGGTGGCTCGCTCTTGCAGCCGAGGCCGGCGGAGAGTTTATCGCCTGTTGGCATGGAGGAGATCTCTTTGCTCCCCATCGTCTGGAGGTGCAGATGGCCGTTCTCCAGGAGTTGCAGCTGGAGGCCTCTTTTCTGCAACGTCTGCAATACTGTTGGCCGGAGAAGGCTCAGCTCATCTTTTCGGCTCAAAACCTTTGGGAAAATTCGCTGGTTTGTAAAAAGTCATGCTGTACATCTGCGTTCAGCCAAGCCAGAGGAAAGAAGCCCCAAAGGTTTCAGGAAATTGCTGACCAGGGTGAGGTGGCCCTCATTGATTTCCCCCAACTCTACCTCATCATCTCCTCCCTGGGTTCTCCTCAGGGTAGGGCCGGCTGGGAGGCAATCTGGCAAGAAGAAACAGCCTGTTTTGATGGAGACCTCTATGAGGTGTTGATGCGTAACATCCAGAACAGTCTCAGACTCGATCTTTCTCCCTGGCTTGGCCCCCAAACCCTTGCCCTCAACTCCATCTCGGTCAATCAGGGCGTCCCCAGGCAAGAGGAGAATGGCCAGCCTGTCATCCCGCGAATCTTGCATCAAACCTGGAAAGACGAGGACCTTCCTCCGGATTGTGCACGCTACCGGCAAACATGGCGGCAGCAGCACCTGGACTGGAGCCTGTGCCTGTGGACAGACGCGGATATCCAGGAGTTTATCCGCCGAAACTATGGCTGGTTTCTTCCGGTTTTTGCTGCCTACCCTGAGCAGATCATGCGCGTGGATGCGGCGCGCTACTTCATCCTCTTTCACTATGGCGGCGTGTATGTGGATCTGGATTTTGAATGTCTGAAACCCATTGACGCCCTGTTGGAGAGCGGACAGGTTGTTGTCGGCCGCGAACCTGATCCCCATCGTGAACGGCATGCCCGCAAGGGGCGAATCCGTGGAGAGTTGATCTGTAACGCCTTTATGGCCTCTCCCCCAGGCCACCCTTTTTGGCCTCATCTGTTTGCCCAGTTGTCCGCCTGCTCTCATCTCCCGGATCCCCTTGATGCTACCGGGCCGTTTATGCTCAGCCGGGCCTATGCCTCCTATCCAGGGAGGTACACGCTCACCCTCCTGCCAGCAGAGCTGCTCTATCCGATATGCAATGAAACCTGCTGGGATGACCTCGACGCCTCTGTTCGTGAGCAACTTGCGGCCAAGGCCTATGGGGTTCACCATTGGCAGGGGAGCTGGTGGCGAGAGACCGTGGACCGATCAGCTCCGGCGCTGAAACTCTCCTTATATCTGCAGGGTCAGCATGCAGGCTCAGCACGGATTGAGCAGCCCCAGGCCCAAGCCCTTATCTCTGGGCTGGAAGATCCGCCTCGCATTTCATGCCTGATGGTCACCAAGGATCGTCCGCTCTTTGCCCAGCGTGCGATTCGTTGTTTTCAACAGCAGTACTATCAGAATCGTGAGTTGATCATCATTGACGACAGCACCGATGAGATCCTCAAGCGATGGATCAGGGGCTTAAACGACAGCAGGGTCGTTTACTTTGCTCTGCCTCCTGAGGGAAAGTGTCTGGGTGAGCTGCGCAATATAGCCGTGGCAAAGGCCACAGGAAGCTATCTGGCCCAGTGGGATGATGACGATCTGAGTGATCGGGACAGGCTCTCCATGCAACTCTTTGCTCTCAAGTACCTTAAGGCAAAGGCCTGTTTTTTAGAACGCCAGCAGATCTGGTGGCCTGAAAGCCGCCGTTTTGCCATCTCGTGCCGACGCCTGTGGGAGGGATCGTTTCTCTGTGAAAAGGAGCAGATGCCCCTGTATCCGGAGCTCTCGAAGGGGGAAGACACGGTGGTCAGCGAACAGATTGTCGAGAACGGAGCTGTTGCCCTGTTAGACCTGCCGCGGCTCTATACCTATATCTTTCATGGGGCCAATACCTTTGACGCCGCCCACTGGGAGGCGCTCTGGGAAGCAGCCACCGAGTCCTATGAGGGCGATCTGGCCGAGAGCAGGTGCCAGGCCCTGCTCCCATTCCTGGGGAAAACCTGGTGAAAGCGTTATCTCTGTCGCGCCTGCCTGATCATTGCTGAGTCTCCCCGTTCGTTTGAACGGGTGGAAGGCCCGGGCTCTCCCGGGCCCAGGCTTCACTGTTGGGGTTCCTCTTTTTCAAAGAGGAGTCCTTCGTCCTCTTGGTCAAGGTCATACATCTCCTGCAGCGCTATGTTGCCTTCGGATGATGGTACAACACGCTCTTTCGAGGGGATGGTAAGCTTCGAGAAATGGGGTTGGATAACCGCTAAAAACTGATCAACCGTCACCTCGCTGACATATTTCAGGTGGTGAGGCAGAAATTCTATGCAAAGGAGTTTGCACTGAGATAAGAGTCTCTGCATTCCAGAGAGGGCATGGAATTCAGACCCCTCGATGTCTACCAGGATGATATCAAATTTCTGCTCTTTGAAGTATTCATCCAGTCTGAAGGCTTGAACATCTACCTGTTTGGGGTTGTCATAGTAGTACATCCATTTTTTGTGTTTTGGGACGCGCTTACTTCCACCGGAGTTTTTTCTGTTCAATAAAAATGGAAGAAATCCTGCCCTGTCGTTTGCAGCCATATGAACGGCCTCTATGTTGTCGATGCTGTTCAGCGCCAGATTCATGGTCAACAACTCGAAGGTGTCGGGGTTTGCCTCGACGGCAACAAGCTGCTGACACCACCTCGACAGAGGGATTGCCAGGGTGCCGATATGGGCTCCAAGCACCAGTATGCTGTCTTCCGGGGAGATCCTGGCCCTGATCCGGCTCAGCTCTGCGGCTCCATAGTCGCCAGACCATTGCAGCTGGCGGCCGATAACGTTATCTTCAGGATCCACTGCAAAGAGGCCGTTTTTGGTTTTTGTGACTATTGCGCGCACATATGGTGGGGTCATGGTTGCACTCTGAACAGGGTTGTCAGGGGCAGGGCAGCCCTATCTTCTTACGCTACCCTTCGGACTTCAGTCTCATCAGCAAGAGGGGGGACGGCTCGAAAACCACCGAAAAAAAGGAAGGCATCTTTCCGTGTCGCTGGCTTGCATCTGGCTGGACAGGCGATGATATCAAGAGGAACATCTTCCTGGGTAGGCTAGCAGTTTTCTCCGCTCGGGACAAGGTGGCAAAAAAAGTGTACTCGTCTGTGGCAGGTTTTGAGCTGATCTTCGCAGCTATGAGCCGTTGGCAATGTACCTGGCTATCCCTTATCCTGGCCGGGCTATCCCGGCCTGTTGAGGTTGAACAGGCCTCAGTCCCACGCTGTGATGGAGTTTAAGGATGAAGAGTCGTCCCAAGGTATACCAAACCGGGTTCGCTGATCAGCTCTTTGCCATAGAGTGCAACAACCGCGACGCCTATGCCCTTGCAGAGTTTCTGTTTTTGGATTTTTCCGCTCCAGCCTCAGGCGCCCGGACAAGGCGATACGCCATTATCTCCTCCGCTCCGGAACCGATGCTGTCCCTCTGGCAGGGAGAGCGGAGGCTCTACTCCGGAGCGTCTCGTTATCAACTGGCCTATACGCTGATGAATGAGGTCATCTTCCACTGTATCAACAGCCATGCCACGCACCATGCCTTGCATGCCGCTGCGGTTCTTAGGGGCGACCGCTGCATTCTGCTCCCCGGGAAGAGCGGCCAGGGGAAGAGCACCATCACCGGCTGGCTCATTTCCCATGGCTTTCATTACCTGAGCGATGAGCTCGTTTTGTTGACCGGAAAAGGACAGACGCTGCCCCTGACCCGACCGCTTAACCTTAAGGTGAACAACCCGCCTGAATCATGGCTCTTCCCAGGGGGGGACAAGGGAGGAATACTCTCCTCTGAGCAGGGTTCGATGATCCCCCATCGTTTACTCTGCCCGGGCTTTATCGCCCGGCAGCCAAGCGTCACGGATGTGATTTTCCCAGAGTACCGGCCTGGGGCTGCTCTGGCCTGGGAGGAGATATCGCCGGCCAAGAGTAGTCTGTATCTCTTGGAGTCCCATGTCAATGCCAGGAATTTGAGTGGACATGGGGTATCGGAACTTGCTGCCATCGTCAAGCAGTGCCGCTCGTTTCAACTGAGGTACAGCAGTTTTGCGGACCTCCATACCCTGTTCAACACCTCTTCCGGCCTCTTTTAAATGGTTCGCTGTCCTCTCCTTGAAGTCTGTGCTCGAATTGAAGGACATGAGGTTCACTATGCCATGCTGCGGGAATATTGCCGAGGATTTGTAGACTGGCAAGGGGTACTGAGGCGGGCGGAACGAGAGGGGATGGCCCCGCTCTTGAGAAGGCAGCTGCTGGCCTCAGGGAGCCTTTTTCCGGACACGGTTCGGCGAAGCTTGAATATCCTCTACAGGCGACACCAGCATCAGGCCAAGGTCCGTTCAGAGCTCCTCCTCGAGATCTTGGAAATTTGCCGGCGTAATCAGCTGACTCCAATCGTCATCAAGGGAGCTGCCCTCTGCCACACCCTTTATCCTGATCCTGCGCTTCGGCCAATGCGCGATATTGACCTCCTCTTTCAGCAAGATGAAGTCGACCGTGCCCAGGAGCTGTTGCTGGCTGCAGGGTTTTCGCAGTCTGCCTCGCCGATTCCCGCAGATCATCATCATTTACCAGCGATTCATAAGACCGTCGGCGAGTTGGATCTTTACGTTGAACTGCACAGGGGGCTCTATCCTCACTGCCCGCCCTATTATCCTGAAGTCGATTTTGCCTATCTGCTTGAATCCTCTGAGAGGTTCATGCTTGCTGGGGTTGAGGTGCTCACCTTCAACCATGAAGAGATGCTGCACTATCTCTTTCAGCATGGTTTTCGGGCTCCGCTCAGCTATGAGCCATATCGGTTGATCCATGCTGCAGACATAATCGGGTTTGTAGAGAGGCATTACCACTCACTCGATTGGCAGCACCTGCAGCGGCACTATCCGATCCTGGTGAGGGCCTTGCCCCTGCTCCACCATATCTCACCATGGAATTTTAAGAGGGTTCCAGAGCCTTTTCTCCCCCAAGGAGAGAGGGGCAAAAGACGAGAGCCGCTCCCCTTTCGTGGCTGGCCCCAAAGAAGGTTCAAGGAACTTGAGGGCAAGGAGAGGCTGGCTGGCGTCTTGTCTGCCACCTTCATCCCCCCGCTGTGGTGGTTGAAGGTCTACTACGGTCTCGGTTCCTGGTGGGGGGTTGTGGTGGCTCGTTGCATTTTACACCCACGTCAGGTCTTTTGGTGGGTCCACCTCTACTCTCATTTTGTCATTGTGACCCCACAGCAACATAGCCCTGGAGCGGAGAGCCGGCTCCACTCCCTGAGGCAGTTCTTGCTGTCAAGTTGGAATAAAGCGTTAGGCGTATGGAGGAAACTGAGATCGCTCAGCTAGCTTCAGAGGGGGGCTTTGGGCAGCAGGGGGCAGAGAGTGCGAGCCCTATCGTGCAGGCTCAAGGTATGGAAAAAGATACCAAACGACCCTCTGTCACGATCTTTCAATCGTCTTGCCCCCAGAAACGCTCCATGGCTAATGCGGTTTCTGCCTCACTCTCATTCATCTTCTGCTGGGCTTCCCTGTGTTGCCTCAATACCTTTTTACAACCAAAGCTGTCCTTGGTTTGAGCATACAGGTCATAGCATTGCCTGGCTATAGCCGTGTCTTCCGGGACAAGTCTAAAGGCCTTGTTGCTGAGAGAACGTGCGGCATGGATATCATTGCTTGCGATCAATATATGGCTCCAGACCTTGGCTCCGGTTAAGAAGTGATGCTTGAGTTCGTCCAGGTGCTCTTCTCCATGGTCAAATAGTGCGCTGTCAATCTTTCCATCACCAGACCACAAGGCAAAGGCCCTATGAAAGGCATTGCTTGCCTGCCACTGCCTTCCCATGCTTGCCAACTTTTTCCCATCATGCAGATGTTGTAGAAAATCAACGCCATCTATCTGCCAGTTTCGCAAGCCGATGGTTCCCTTCTTGACCACCAGGTACTCTTGAGGAGCTACCGGGAGGACGGTTTTTTTGATTTGCTTGCGAAGTTTGGAGATCAGGGTGTCCATACTTGACCTGAGCCTGTCACTGTCTTTGTCGTCCTTCTTCTCAGGCCAAAGCAAGAATGCAGCCTCATAGAAGGACATTTGCATTCCCGGACTGAAAAACAATCCCATGAGCAGCTGCCGTTGATGTCGCGGCAGGGTGTTGAGCTGAAAATATTTTTTCTCAGTTTCATCCCCTGTTGGCTGTACCAGAATGTGAGTGTGCAGCCGAGGAATGAGCTCGTTGGAACCACTGATCCCTGCCTTTAGCTGCTCTTTGACAAGCACCCTGGCATAGCCCTGCTCAACGCCATGTTCTAATGCTGCGGACAAAACCGTAGTCATGACCTCAGGGGTCCAGGTAAAGAAATAGCGATGGTTCTTTTTGCGCAGGTATTTCAGGCAGTTTTCGATTGGAAGCAATGCCTTGGCTGTCTCTTTCTTTTTTAACCAGTAATAGGCCAGGTGTGCATCCGTGTTTGCCCAGCGAAATTCTGATCCCAGCCCACGCATAAGCTCTTCTGCGGCTTGAAAGTGCTGCCTGGCCTTATCATATAGATCCAGGTGGAGACAGGTGATGCCCAAAATCTGATGATTCAGGACAATGAAGGCATTTCCTCCAGCCTGCTGTCTCAGTTTTAAGGACTCCTCATAGCAACGCAGAGCGCCCTGCTTATCTTTTTTTAATGCTAGGATATAGGCCTTATAATGAAGGTACTGACTCCGGGTATGTGGTTTTTCAAAGGCAATCCCGCCGTGTACGCCTTTCTCGATGGTTTCCAGTCCATCTTCAAGCCTGCCTTCTGCTATGGCATGGTCAGCGTCAAAAATATAAAGAAAGGGGTGAAGAATTGTCTGTCGGATCAACTCCTGAAGCTCACCTTCCTCCAGGCGATTTCGCTGATGGGTATAGTTTTTGAAATCCCCAATCATCTCAAGCAGGTTGATGTGGGAAAGCTTAAGAAAGAGTTTAGCCAGGTTTGAAACCTCTGGTTTAGCCAGTAGGTGATAGGTTTCTTCAATATTCTGCGCAAATCCCTGCCAGTTGCCGACAAAGCCATACCGATAATTGCTGATAACAGCAAGTCCGCCCATGACGTTATGGAGCTGATTATTAAGACAAAGCCTGGTGGCCAGATCGATATAATTATGGGCTTTTTCTATGTTCGCGATGATATAGCAGTAGCCCTCGGCAAGTATATATAGAGTTCTTGCCTTCACAGGAAGCGGCAGCACAGCGGAGAGTTCATTGTAGAGCTCTTCGATTTTAACCACATGTTCCGCCCCCTCTGCCAACATCCCTTTGATCAGGATAAAAAACTCAACCAGTTGGCACCTGGCCTGGATTTCACCCAATGCATTGTTTTCATTAAGGAACCCTTTGCATGCTGACTCCAGGAAGGCTTGCGCCTCAACAGGATTCATGGCCTGAAGACATATCCCAAAGAAGAGGCTCAGCAGCGGTTTACAAAGGATCTCCTCCTTGGGAAAAACGGAGAGATACGTATGTATTGTTACGATTCGATTGGAATTAAACAGTTCCGCCCCGAACCGAGCTATCGTTTCTTCCAGGAGGGAACGGTCCTCGCTGCGAGCTGCATACTTCAGGGCAGTTTCAATTTCATTTTGCTCGGAGTAGTATTCTACAGCCTCTCTCACGACCCTTTGCCGGATCTCTTCCGGTAACTGTGACTCAGCATAGGGGCGGATGCTGGAGTAAAACAGGTGGTGGAAGCTGTAGATGCCCCTCTCTGCCTGGAGGCAGCGGATAAAGGGGTTATTATCTCTTAATTCTTCCAGCAGGCATCGTCCTTTCTCCTCTCCAAGTAGTGTCTTTACCAGGGGCAGTTCGAGCTCGTCCAGTAAGACGAGTTGCATGATTTCGGCAACCCTCTCCGGAGAATACCCCCTGAAAATATTGATAAGAAAATAGTTGCAGAGGGATGAAAGGTGCTTGCCTCGCTCTCGTCTGCTCAACTCGCTGTTGAATTGAATGAAGCGGTCAGCTCCCTGTTCACCAACCAGGGCGACCCCCATGGCCCAGCCTTCTGTTATCCGGTGTATCTCGTTCAGTTGAGCGATAGTGAGGCCGAGGCCATACATTGATCGCAGCAACAGGGCAATATCTTCCACCTTCAGCCTAAGGTGGTGATCTTCAATACGAAGAACCGCTGTATCCCCTGTTCTGGTCTTAACTAAAGTGTCAACAGGTACACGTGATACCAGCAGCCATTGGATCCAGCTGGGGCTGTGACGGATCAGGGTGGAGAGCAAGCTGCAACTTTCTTTGGAAGGTTGGAGCAGATGGAGGTCGTCCAGCACAAGCACCAGGGGGCTCTGGTTTTTTAAATCGGCAAGTTCTTCTGTCAGCAGCTTGGCAAATTCTACGACTTCGTTGGGGGCGATAACTCCTGTGGCGAGGGAGGAAACAACGCCTGGAGATTGAAATTCAGGGAGAGTGCGGAGTAAGAGGGCGCAGACAGCACTAAAGAGTGTCATGGGATCCTGGTCTTCTGCACTGACCTGGAACCAGCCCTGTGCTGTTTCACACTGCTCAAAATACTGTTGGGCAAGAACCGATTTCCCCGCACCGGCGCGTGCTTCAATAAAAACCAACTTTTTCTGTGTGGTTCTGCCGGTAAGCAGAACCTCTAAGAGTTGCCTCCTTCTGACTATCTTTTTCAAGATCGTGACTGGAGGGGAAAACTTATGGGGCGGTGTCTTCTCCAGGACCGCTGTAGCAAGCTCAGGTCTCATTGTTCTTCACGCCTTTTTAAGAAACATCTTTATAGGATAAACAGTTGTCTCCCGGACATCCCCTGCCCTTTTCAACGGTTCAGCCTTTGAGAGATATGCGCCTTGGATCCAGCTTTGCCAGGATGATATTTTTTGGGTTTTTCAGCAAGGCAGTTAGTTTTTTAAGATAAGTTTAAGATGCGCGCAATATCTATACCTTTCATGGCCAGTCTTAACTGAGGCGGTACAGTTTCGGGATCTGGCCAAGCTGGAGGGCTGAAGGGCAAGGCAGCCTTGATTAACTGTAGAGGGGCCAGTGGATAGTGTTATCTGCGAAGCGAATGGGCGCGACTGGAGAGGTGGGGTAATGATCCAGATGTTGCCAGGAAAGAGAACCTGTAGTCCGGTTTTTCCTTAATTGAACGTATTGTTGCGGCGTGTGCTGATGGTCAGGGGGGGTATGGGTTTTGTGAGATTTTTGTTTCTTTTTTTTACATCCTTTTTTTTTGTTCCACTCTTTGCACAGGGGTCGGATGTTGTGGTGACTGTTACCTTTCACGCTACAGACGACTGTTACATCGATGAGTGTAGAAATACTACTGTTCAGGGACCTTATCCTGGGCACAAGTGGATGCGTTGCACAGGAGACCATCGCACGGTGAGATGCGAGAAAAAAATAGAAAAAGCTGAGAGAGGAGAGTACAGGATTAATGGATCTGTTTGTAGACGATGGAGAAAATATCAAGAGAAGACCCAGGCGAGAATTCCTTATGATGTAAATATTGTTTATTCGAATCAGCAAAATGATGTGCAGAAGAGCGGGCAGCTGGATTCATCTGCAGTCTGCGACATGGAGACGATTGCACATTTTGTTGTTAACTAGATGGATTAAAGGTCATTTTTTTTTGTTGATTTCTTCGATACTCGTCTGTAGCCACAAAGGTCCCGAGTGATTGTGCACGTAAAGTGAATTTTGCAAGGGAGCGGGTTGTTAGCGCCGGCTTAAGGAGAGCAAGGATACACCCAGGCCTCATTGCAATCCCGGCCAGCAGAAAGGGCAGCGTGCAGGGAGAGCAGCCTTACCGGGAGGGCTTGGTGGCAAACACGTAGGCCCTGCGGCTCTGATACTCTACTCCCGGATAGGGCTCCCGCTCAATGATCTCTATCTGCCGGAAACCGATATCTTTCAGGCAACGATGGATAAAGGCTACAGGGAAAAAGATCACCTCTATATCGACTTTTTTTCCAAGAAATTCATCAAGGTGGATGCTTCCCTCCCCTATATGAAAACTGCAAAGAAAGACTCCCTTGGCCTCCAGCACACGAAATATCTCCTGAAATGCCGTCTCTACCTGTTGTTCCCGGAAATGGACGATGGCGTAAAAGGCGACTATCCCGGCAATGGTGGCGTCTGAAAAGCCGAGTTTGAGCATGTCCCCCTGTTGAAAGAGGATGCCGGGATGAGCGTTCCTGGCCTGCTCAAGGATCTTTGCCGAGAGATCGAGTCCGGATGCCTCAACCCCAAGCTTCTTCAGGTAGGCGGTGGTGGCACCAGGGCCGCAGCCCAGGTCCCAAACCGGCTGACGCCCCTGGAGATCTTCGCTGAATCTCAGCAGAACCTCCCGGTCCTTGGCTTTGTGCTGGTGCTCAGCAGCGAACTGGACCGCCCACTCCCTGGCAACCGTGTCGTACATATGGGTGATGGCCTTGAGGTTCTGTTTCATGCTCTTTTTATTGTGAATGGAATTGATCGCTCTGGTTTGAATCCTGTCACTGTTTCATTTTTCTGCTTGGCCAAAGAAAAGACCCGGCGCCATGCTTTTTGGCTCGATCCGGATATCCAAGCCATGGGCAGCGGGGGCTCTCACCTCTCCGTTAGTCACTTTTTGGACTGTCATTCCCGCGCAGGCGGGCATCCAGTCCTGGAGGAGCCATGCAGCCCTCCCCTTTTCCTGGAGTTTCTCTCCAGGGGAAAGCGTTCGCCCCGGCCTGCCTCCCTTCACACGGCCTCGGGGTTGAAGCGGTAGCCGGCACTGTAGACAGCGGTGATCACCTCCCGGAGGCTGCATTCCTTTTCCAGCCGCTTTCTCAGTTTGCTGATATGGCTGTCGATGGTCCGGTCACTGACGATTCTGTCGTCCGGGTAGATCCGGGCCATCAGCTGATCACGGGAGTAGATCCTTCCCGGTTGGGCGCAGAGGGTCTGGAGAAGTTTAAACTCAAGCATGGTCAGCGCCATGCTCCGGGTGCCAAAGCAGACGGTCAAGGCCCCCTCATCGAAGAGACCGTTGGCCTGCTGCTCCTGAGGCTGGTCCTGAGATTGAGGCTGGGACTGGCCTGCCCTGCTGCGGCGCAACACCGCCCTGACCCGGGAAACCACCTCCCTGAAGCTGTAGGGCTTGCAGACGTAATCGTCTGCACCGATCTCCAGCCCCAGAAGCCGGTCGATCTCCTCGGACTTGGCGGTCACCATGATCACCGGTATCTCGGAGAAGGCCCGCAGCTCCCTGAGGATGGTCAGCCCATCTTTTTCCGGCAGCATCCGGTCAAGGAGGATCAGGTCGGGAGGATGCTCCTGTACCCAGGGGATGACCCCTGCCCCGCTGTGGAGGCTCTCCGGGCTGAAGCCGGCCTCAAGGAGGTAGGCCTCCAGGAGCTCGGCTACCCTCACCTCATCCTCGACAATCAGTATCTTCTGTTGCATGGCCTGGATTCTCCTCAGGGTTCAGGGCAAGAGCGGCAGCCGGATGCGAACGAGCAGGCCGCCCAGGGGAGAGGGCTCGGCCGTAATGGACCCCCCGTGGGCCAGGGTGATGTTCTTACAGATGGCCAGGCCAATCCCGGCGCCGCCGAATTCCCGGTTGCGGGAAGGTTCAACCCGATAGAGTCGCTCAAAGAGCTGTGTATAGGCTGCCCGGGGAACTCCCGGGGCAGAATCCTGGATGACCATGCAGGCCTCCCCTGCCTCCTGCTCCAGCAGCACCTGCGTCAGCCCTCCCGGGTCGGTATAGCAGAGCCCGTTCTGGAGCAGGTTGGTCAGCAGTTGGCGGAGCCGCTGTTCATCGGCCAGGACCCTCAGGGGGCAGCTTGGCCAGTCCCGGTATTCCAGGGTAAGCTGCCGGTCATCAAACTGCTGGTAAAAGCCCTCCACCACCTGCCTGAGCAAGGGCTCCAACTCCAGCTCTGCCGGCTGAAAGCGCATGGCTCCGGCCTCGGTCTGCCAGAGCTCGTTGAGATCATTGACCAGCTTCTTCAGGTGTTCGATATCTGTGCTGAGAAGATCGATGGTCTGGGGTGCCAGGGGGCGAATGCCGTCTCTCACCGCCTCCAACTCACCGCTGATCAGGGTCAGGGGGTTCTTTAACTCGTGGGAGATGTCCTCGACCCATTTTTTTCGGTTGCGTTCATTCTCGTCCAGGGTCACGGCCAGGGAGTTGAAATCCCTGCTCAGCTTACCCAGCTCATCCCTGGAGCGCACCGGGATACGGCTGGTGTAGCTCCCCCTGGCCAGTGCCCGGGTGGCATCGGCAATGACCCTTAAGCGTCCTTCAAAATGATGGGCCACCAACAGGGAGGCGCTAATGGAAAAGAAGAGCACCAGGGCGGCAATCCCAAATAAATCGCGGTACTGACCGTCGATAAATATCTGCTGCTCGATAAAGAGTTCAGGGTCATGGAGCCCGACCCAGCCCACGGTGCGACTGCTGACCAGGATGGGCAGCAGGGTGGTATCCCGGGGATACTCCTCACCGCCAAAGAGGGGCTGCTTTTCCGGGTCCAGCACAAAGAAGACCGGCAACTCCTCGAGCTCGCCCTGCCCTTGCCCCTCCTCTGCCGCTGCCTCATCCTCCATGGCTGCCGCCATCTCTTCCAGCAGCAACTCTTCCAGGTAGCGGGCAATCCCCTGGTCCCGCTGGAGAAAGGTGAAGGAGTCCTGATCCTGGTAGAGCGCGGCCAGTCTGCTGCTCAGGGTCTGCAGCTGTTCCTGTTCCAGCCGGCCGGTATACTCGCTGAAGCCCGCCGTGAAGGAGTAGAGCATGAAGAGCAACATCCCGGCGATAACAGCCACATTGGTGACCAGGATAACCAGGAAAATCTTCCAGCGCAGGGTGAGTCGTTTTAAGTTCATCTGATCTCAATCGTGGGATGTGAGTGGCTCAACGGGACAACCAACTTCTCCTCTTCCTGGTAAGGATTTTCTGCCGCAACACGGGAGGAGAGAGAATTTGGCTGCCTTTTGTGGAGCAAGGCTGCGGGCAGCTGTCCCGGGAGAGCCTCCGGGGCAGCTGGTCGTTTACCAGCAGAGCACCATCTCTGCAAAGTAGTCGTGGGAAAAGTTGGTGCCAAAGAGTACCCCAGGTATGAGCCGATGACAATCACACTCCCCTGTCTCATCCTCAAGCTCGACATATTGGTCGAGATACTGCTCCCATTGCCGATTGCCTAACAGGCTCTTGAGGTCGGCAAGGGCTGCCACCCGCAGCATTTCCATCTGGATCTCCAGCTCAGCCCGTTTCCTGATTTTTGCCTCCAGGGCCTCCACCGGGATCTGTTCACCAAGCATGAGCCGCTCCATGCTGTTTTCAAGCCTGGCCTCCTCTGCCAGGAGCCCGATCATCTCCTGGTTAAAGGCTGCCCGTTGATCAAGCAGTGTGTTGCGCTGGACAGAGCCGAGCCCCTCGCCCTGCCGGTTTTGCTCAGGGCATTTTGCAAGGGCCGGCCTGCAGAGTGTCGAGCTGACCAGGAGCAGACACAGGGCCATGAGGATTGTGGCGAAACGATGGTTTTTTGCCTGGGACATCTGGGCAGCTGCGGTGTTTTTTTGCATGAAATAATCTCCTTAAAAAGAGTGGTTCATCGCGCAGCCAGCAGAGCTGCGCCTGTGATGCTCCTTTTATGGCATGGAGATATCCAGCAAAGATCGCCAGACTGTCCAAAAATTGTGGAAAGCGGCCGCACTCAGGTCGAGGAGGTGAACTCTGCTGAGATCCTCAGCCGTCGCCTGATCTCTTGGGAACAACTGTCCACCCCCATGTTGGCCAGGGCCGTGACCAGAATCAGGAGCATGGCCGTGTCAAGATGATCCACGCTCATGGCACTGTCGATGTAAAACCCCAGGGTATGTAGCCCCAGGATTCCCAGGATGGCCGATTCCCGCATGATAACTTCCCAGCGGTAGAAGAGAAAGGCCAGGAATCGGCCATAGAGGCGGGGCAGCAGTTCGTAGCAGTAGCGGTTGAGCCTGCCCTCGGAGGCATCAAAGGGCAGGGGGATCCCGTCGGCGTCTCGAGCACTGAGGTAGGCAAGGATCGCCCCGTTGTGCAGCACCAGGGCGGCGATGGCAGGGAGCATGGACGGCCCCCAGAGCACGAGGAAGCAGTAGGCCAGGATGTATTCCGGCGTGGTCCGCAGTGCCACCAGCAGAAGGTGAGCCAGGCCCCTGCCGGCGGGTGAGCTCAAGGGCGTCGTGGCCGGCGGAAATCCGCTCAGGGCAAAGAGGCCGCTGCCCACCAGCACGATCTGGGAGAGGAGCAGGGTGAGCCAGAGACCGGGCAGCGCCTGTTCCACCAGAACCTGTTTGCACCAGAGCAGGGTGGGCCAGAGGGAGAAGGCCACGCTGCGGCTGCCATCGTAGAAGCCCGCCTCCCGCATGGGCCAGGGGAGAATATCGTAGCTCAGGAAGCGTGTGATATTTGCAAGCGACAGGGATGACTCCCAGGAGGTCAACAGCAGGGCCGCCACCAGGGGAACCACGATGAAACCGGGACGGGCCCAATATTTCAGCGAGATGATCAGGAGAAAGAAACAGTAGAGCAGGGCTGCTGCCTCACTGTAGTGCGCCTCGCTGAAGGCGGTTTCCAGGTGATATCCCAGGGTGGGCAGGCCGATAAAGCCGAGGATGGCGCTGGAGCGCAGGCCGCACTCAAAGCGGTAGGAGGTGTAGTTTTTGAGATCGCGGTAGATAAGCGGCAGGGTGGTAAAGAAAAAGCCGCTTAGCCGGCTAACTCCGGGTGGCAGGCTGTCCGTGGCCTGTCGCTCCGACTCCTGGATGATCTCGGCATAGACTTTGGCAAAGACCCCGGCATAGGGGATGGCGATGGCCAGCACAGCGCAGAGCGCGTTGAGGCCCATCAGCGGCATCAGCAGAAGGGCCCAGAACAGCTCGTGTACGGCCCGGATAAAGGCGCAGAACAGGCGCACGGGTCTGTGGTCAAAGTAGAGGGCAAAGAGGCCTCCCCCTGCAACAGCCAGGCTGATGCCCAAGAGGGCGATGCTGAGGGTTCGGGCCAGACCCCTGGCCAGCTCCCAGGGGTCGGTTATCCGGGGACTGAGCATCCCCTGGAGCATCCGTCCCAGCTCCTGCCAGGGATCCAGGGTGGAGATGGAGAGGTCGGAGAAGAGCAGGGCAATCCCGGCCAGGGCCAGGAAAGAGAGAGAGGTGCGGACCATGGCTCAGCCGTAGAGTTCATCCAGATCTGCCTGGGAAACCTGCCCTGCCGGGAGATCAAAGGCGAGCTGTTGACGAGCCAGGCCGATGATGCGGTCAAAGTACTCCAGGGAAAGCTCCACAAGGTGGAGCGAGGAGATAACGGTCTGGCCGATATCAACGATCAGTTGGATGATCTCACGCCCCTGAACCATATCAAGGGAGGAGACCGGTTCATCGGCCATCAGGATGCTACCGCCCCGGTAGAGGGCCCGGCCAATGGCCACCCGCTGCTGCTGGCCGCCGGAGAGGGCGCCGGTCCGGGTCCAGATCTTTTCAGCCAGGCCCAGGGACTCGGCAATAACGGTGATCTCCTCCCGTTCCCGTAGGCCTGGTCTGATCAGGGTGCGCAGGTTGTGAAGGGTGGAGTGATGATCCAGCCTGCCCATGTAGATGTTGTGGAAGACACTGAGCTGTGGCACCAGGGCATACTGTTGATGGATGAAGGCGCATTCCCCGGGCCTGAGCTGGTAGAGCCGGCGCAAGAGGGTGGTCTTGCCGGCTCCGCTGGGACCGATCAGGGCGACTTTTTCACCACAGCCGATCTGCAGGGAGATATCGTTTAAGGCGATGCAGCCGTCATAGGCAATGGTTTCCTGATCAAGGCTAAGCACCGGCGTTCGGAGCGACGGGCGATGGCCATGGTGTGGGTGGTTGTGGTGACATGGACGATCCTTCATTTGGGCCCAGCTGCTCCTACCTGAAAATACCGATGGCCTTCCCGGTTTCCAGGATCGGCAGGTAGAGGCTGTTGTCGGCGGGAATGAAGCGCCTGCGAGGGAAGGTATCCAGGAGGGCCGGGTCGTCCAGGGAAAGCAGGGCCTGCCTGATCTTGGCCGCCGTCCCCTGGCCAAACTGTTGGTCCAGATCGCCGCGTATTGACCAGTTGTAGTCTGGATATTCCGGCGTCTTCCAGATCACCTGCACCTTGCCCGGATCGATGGTGCCACGGGTCAGCTCCTTTTCCCAGACCTTGAAGTTGACCGCGCCCAGCTGGTAGCTGCCGGACTGGACCAGGGCAATGGTTTTGGAGTGGTCGCCACTGAAGCCCACGGTCTGAAAGATTTTCTCCGGGGCCTGAGTGAAGTGGAGACGGAGGTAATATTCGGGCATCAATCGTCCGGAGGTGGAGCCCTTGGCGCCAAAGGTGAAGCTCATGCCTCGCATCGCTTCGGGCAGGGTCTCTGCCGGCTGCAGACCGGTGGAGTGGTGGGCAATGATGTAGCTGACGAAATGCTGGTCCTCCTCGCCCTGGGCAATGGCCTGGGAGCCCTGGACGGCCATCCTGGCCTGGACACCGGAGAGACCACCGAACCAGGCCAGCTGGACCTGGTTGTTTTTAAAGGCCTGCACCGAGGCCCCGTAGGATTTGACCGGGACATAGCTAAAGGGAATACCCACCTCTTGGCTGAGGTAGTCGGCGATCCTGGTAAAACGCTGTTCCAGCCGGGCAGTATCCTGATCCGGGATGGCAGTGAACCTGAGCTCTTGCCCCCAGGCCACATCGCCGAGCCAAAGCAGCGCAGATAGAGCTATGAGGGTATTAACCACTGTTTTGGGTCGCATGAAATCTCCTTGTCTTTAACCTTGGACTGTGTAGTGCTGCTTACCCATATGTTGAACAGAAACGGGCACAAGTCAAATAGGAAGATCTGATTCATCGACCTCAATTAATACAAAATTCTAATGTGTTAACAGTGCGGGGGGGACGACCTTGTGGTATTTGTCTGAAATACCAGGGGATTGGCGTAAGGCTCTTTTGGGAGAGGCTCCCTGGCCGGGCTCTCATCCGGCGCAGGAACGGGGTGTACTCCTGCTTTCTTTTTCGAAAAGGCAGGCCACCCGGTCCCGTGCTTCTTCAATATTCCCGGTTCTGGCTTAGATCTTAGATTCGGCCACCGGTAAACAGCATAGAATGAGCTACGGCAGGTATCCTTTGAGTCGCCCCTGGATGTTCGAGCCGACTCTTCTCTCGTGTCTGTACTTTTGGTAGAGGAAAAGGAATAGATAGAGCTGGTCGAGGGGGGGACAGGGCAACAGGAGCCTTGCCCTGGGATGGAATGGAGCGGCAGAGGAGTGGAGAGCTGGTCCGTTCGTTGTGCTGGCTAACTCTCTGCCAGGAATCCTTTGTGGAAGAGGACAATGCCTTGGGGAACCTTTTCGGTAAACGGCAAGGCAAGGAAAAACTCTGGAGGAACTCCCTCGTAGATCAATCCCGGATAGTTCCGGAAACCGAAGCGCCTATAGTAGTTCGGATCTCCCACCAGGGCACAACCTTGGCCGTCCAATCCCTTGAGTAGAGACAATCCCTGGTTGAGAAGAGAGCTGCCAATGCCCTGTTTTTGCTGGTTCGGCAACACGGAAATCGGGCCGAGTCCGTACCAGGCTTCTGTACAGTCAGCAATTGATACAGGGGAAAAGGCAATATGGCCGACAACCTTCCCCTCAATTTCTGCGACAAGGGAGATGGTCAGGGCGCCGGCTGAACGTAATGCCTGTATGATGAACTGCTCTGTGTGGTTGCTGATCGGGAGATCTTTGAAGGCCGCGACTGTGACTTGAGTAATTTCCTCAATATCTGTCACTCTTTCCTTTCTTATAATCATGCTACTCTCCTGTATTAAGCCGTGCCTCGCCAGGCATCATGGGGATTAAGCGTAACTGGATTTTCGACTCGACTGCAGTAAATATATTGCAGTTAAGGTGGGTTACCTTATATCTGCTGGGGGAGGGAGGCAACCTCTTTTCAGGAGGTGGAGGGTGTGGGGTGCGGCTCGCTTGACCGTGATGTTCCCTCTGGAGCAGCACCGTGGCTATTTATTGGGAATTTTTCATGAAAAGCGACGGTGTTTTTTGGAACCATTGCACTAAATGGAGAGGGCTCACAGGGGGGAGGTCAACCTTCCCTGGCAGGTAGGGCGGCAAGAGGTCCGGGACGGGGCAAAGAAGTTGAATTGTTGATTTGCCAAAACCTTAAAGAGCTCATACCTTGTCATGGATCGACCCAAACGTGGGTGCACAATAATATATAAGCAAGGATACAACATGAACATTATCATGCTGCATGGCGGTGCCCGAAAAAAGGGCAATACTGCAACAGCTGCCGGATGGGTTAAGGATGAACTTTCTTCACTGGGTCACCAGGTTGAATCCATCGACCTTTTTGACAAAGATATCAAAGGATGTCTTGCCTGCGGTAAATGTAAAGAAACTCCGGACAAGGTAGGCTGTGTGCAAAAAGATGATGCTGTGGACATTATGGACAAGATGGTGGCATCCGACCTGGTACTCTTTACCTCACCTCTATACTTCTGGGGTCTTGCCGGTCCTCTCAAAACCTTTATCGACAGAACCTACAGTCTCTATCTTGACTATCACCAGCCGACACATGCCTCCCTGGTGGAGGGGCAACGTCAGGCCCTTTTGGTAACCGGAGCAGGTCCTTACGAAAATAATGCCGAGCCGGTCTTCTTTGCCTTTAACCGACTGCAAGCCCCGCACAAGGCTGTCAGGGCAGGAGAACTCTACCTGGGCAAGTGCAGTAGTCCTGATGATATGGATGTTGCGACCAAGGAACAGGTGTTGGCCTTTGCAAGAGAGATCGTTAGCTAAGGGGGGCAGGAGTATCTAGTGAGGGGGACAGACCACGGTTTTGCACTCTGGCAACCGCAACCGTACTGTAGGTCCTTGTGATAGCTTAAGGTTCTGTCTCAAGCTCTAATTTTTTAACATTGGTCTGGCCCAGGTCGGGGTTCCTTTATTTTGCCTGGCCAAAGAAAAGGAACCCCTGGTAGGGTTTGACCGACCATGCGACGAACGAAAGGGCAGCCGGGCCATGCCTTTCACCTGCATCCCGAAGAGGATGGCGAGAGCTTGAAGACTCGCTGCGTTCAGACCGTCCAAGCTCTTGATCGCCAAGCCCAAGTTTGAGGACGTGGGTGTTGTCCCTGGTCGTGGCTGGAGTGGCTGCTGAGGCTTGAGCTGGATGCTTTGTTGTGATCTATAGGGGCAACCGGCAACCTTGGCTTGAGGATGAATGGAGCCGAGTAGACCTTTTTTAAAAGAGGCCTTTCTCTTCAGCTACCTGGAGAGGCTCTGCGCTTAGTATATGAATCCAGGCTTTTTATCAGCCCCTCACCTCGCCAACATCCTCTCCAGGTACCAGTGGGCGTGATCCTGTGAGTATTTGCTCGATTTCAGCGGCTGGGAGGGGACGAGCGTAATAAAACCCTTGAGCATAATCACATCCATACCTGTGCAAGAATGTTCTCTGGGTCGCGGTTTCCACCCCCTCTGCCAGCACTTTCAGGCCAAGATGGTGGGCCATGGAGATGATGGTTCTGACTATACTGGTGAGCTTTTGATCGTCGGGGACCCCATTGATAAAGAATTTATCTATCTTCAGGACGTCGGCATTGAACCTTTCCAGGTAGGTCAAGGACGAGTAGCCGGTTCCGAAGTCATCGATCGATAACCTGATCCCTCTCTCTTTCAAGCTGTTAATAACCTTGAGCGTGGATTCTGCATCCTCCATGGCGATGGTTTCGGTAATTTCCAATTCAAGGAACTGCGGAGGAAGGCAGGTCTGCTCGAGGATTGTGGTCACTGTCTCTTCAAAGTCGGGATGGGCGAACTCTCTGGGGGAGACGTTGACCGCAACATACCCCGGCTCGTTTCCCATATCGAGCCAGGCTTTGTGCTGAAGGCAGACCTGGCGGAGCACCCACTTGCCAAGGACAAATATCATACCTGAATCCTCGGCCATGTTGATGAAGCGGCCGGGGAGAACCAGGCCGAGCTCAGGGTGTCGCCAACGCAGCAGTGCCTCTTTTCCAATGATTTTTCCTGATCCGATTTCAATGAAAGGCTGGTAATGAATTTCCAGTTCTCCGTTGGTGATCGATCCATTCAGGTCGTTGATCAGCCTATGCTGTTCTGATAACTGCAGGCCCATGGAAGAGTCAAAGACCTGAACCGTACTCCCGGCGGTTAGCTTGACCCGGTCCAGGGCCATATTGGCGCTCTTGAGCAGTTGTTGTTCGTCTTTGCCATCCTGTGGATAAAATGCAAGGCCTGCACTGGCGGAAATATGGTAGGTCTTGTCAAGCAGTATGGTCGGTTGGTTGATCCTCTTGAGGCACTTTTTCGTGATTTTGAGTGCTGACGCCTCGGCATGGATTTTTAACAGGACAACGGCAAATACGTCTTCACCGATACGGGAAATGACACTGCCTTCAGGAACCGTATCCATGATGCGACTGCTGACGACCTTGAGGATCTGGTTGGTGACCTTCTTCCCAAACAGATCACACAGCGGCCGGAACCGGTCGATATCGATGGTGATCACAGCCATACGTCTTTCGTCGCGGAGATGGCCAAGCTCAAGTTTGATTCTGTCGAGCAGGAAGGCCATGTTGGGCAGATGGGTCAGGGGGTCGTAATAGGTCATCCTGCCGATGGTTTCCATCATGGTGTTGAAACTTTGCGAAGCCTGGCCGATTTCGTCTGCAGACTCTATTTCCGCTATTACCGTGAGGTCTCCATCCGCACCTCTGTTGAAAATCTTGTTCAGGTTGATGATCGGACGCGAGAGCTGAGCGGATAACCAGACTGAGAAGAGAATGATAATAACCACTCCAGCGAGACTCAGCAGCAGCAGGGAGCGGCTGAGTTCGTACATTGGCCTGAAGAGATAATCTTCCGGTATCTTGGTGATGATCTTCCAGCCTCCGGTGCCTGGTATTTCCCGGAAATAGGCCCTGCTCAACACATTACGAAAGGAGTATTCCACGGAACCCTGCCCATCTCGGAGCAGTCGTTCAACGGTCTCCGAGCTGAGGTTGTATTCTTTGCCCTGCAGGTTGGCTTTCATGATCATGTTGCGGTCGGGGTGGGTCAGAACCAGCCCATCGCGGTCGATGATATAGGAATAGGAGTTCGGGTGGGAAACCTTGAAGGCCTTGATCCAGTCATAGAGCATGATCAGGTCCAGAGAAGCGCCCATCAGGCCGACAACCTGATTCTGTCGGTCGCGGATCGGGGCGGCTATCACAATAATCTGTTTCCCTGTGGACCTGGAAAAGACAGGTTCCGAGACGATGGTCTCTCCGGCCATCACTCTGGGAAAATAGTCCCTATCACTGATGTTTCCGGCGTTTCGGAGTAATGTGGTGTTGTAGTTGCCGTCCCGGTCGGCGACAAAGAAAATGAGATAGTATGAGTCGCGCTTGGCTATTTCCTGTCGAAGATAGGGTTCAGTCTCCTCCCAATTCATGCTGATGACGGCCGGTACATTTGCATGGGTGCGCATTTCCTGTTTACGCTCCTGAACCCAGTCGCCGATGGTTTTGGAGTAGAGATCAACCATCTGGGTAGCATTCTCGTCGATGAGTATGCCCATCCGCTCCAGCATGATCTGGTATGAGGCATAGGTGAGGGAGCCGATGATCAGCAAGGTACAGGAGAGAAAGACCAGCAGGATTTTGATTCGTATGCTGCGGAAGGGAAAAAATACCATTGTTTCGGGTTCTCTTCTCTGCGAATTACCGGGGCCGGGATTTCTCCGGTTCCGGATAGGTGCTCCTATTTCAGTAAGACGAAACCTGATCAGCAGACATTGGCCGGACAGCAACAGTTGCTCCAAGCCGGTGTTGCTGTCCGTTAGCCATGGATCGCTCTCTGCTGATCAAGGTGCTTTCATATATTGTCGGTCTTTTCGTGCTGAATTTCCAGAGTGTGCCACTTTTTTCTTATTTCGGCGAGACACAGAAGCGCACCCTCTTCATGGAGAGCCGGCGTGGCTTATCCCTTTTCCAGGAACTGTTGAAATCAACAAAGACCTTCGGCCTGGCCGGATATTCAGAGGTGTTTTGTGACACTTATGTTGTGGGTTTAGATGGTTATGGTGTAGCTGAGGGCTAGAGCTGCAACTGCTTTTCAGGAGGTGGAGGGGAGGTGAGAGGGGCTGCTGTGCCGTGTCTCTAGACCACCTTGAAAAACTGCTTTTTTTTCCGATCTTGGCGTTGCATTCAAAGTTTTATTATCGGAATATCAGATATATGCCTGCGGTGAAATGTATCGCGCGCCTTGATCTTGATCGAGAAATTTAATTTTTCAAGGTACCGCAGTAGAGCGGCAGTGGCTACGGCAGGGGGCAACACCTGGAGGTGCTGCCTGGGCATGGAGGGTCTGGGGCACGGGCCAGCTCAGCCTGGTAGCCTGAACTGGCCCGTGAGGTTCTGTTCTCCGGGGGCTGGGGAGGCTCAGTGGAGCTGGGACCGCTGATCGAGCGAACGGTCTTGCTCCCCGGCTGTGACCCCGGTTGTTGCGACGGCCACGGCATGTGCTGCGCAGTATTCTTTGACCAGGATATTGCGCTCAGGGGGGTTGAGCAGCCAGTAGCAGGGACTCAGCATCAGGATGCGAATGGCCTGTTGTGGGCTCATGGCGCGGATGGCTTGGTGCTGATGCATGGCTTCACCTCTCTGGTCAAGGTTTACCTGCGTGGAGATGCAGGGACGAGGAGTGGTTGATATCTGATATATCAGATATCAGGTATAGGGGTAAAATAGTATCATTCAGGCCTGAAGGCAAGCAGGTTTTTTGCTTCAGGCGTGCTTTTTTGGGGAGGTTTTTCAAAAGAGCTGTTGTTTCAACTCCTTTTGCCATCGCCTTTTTTGCTGGTTTGGAATGCAGGCAGGCGAGTCTGGACCTCTCCCTGGCCGGCCGAAGGCCAGGGAGAGTCGCCGGGCCCGTTTCTTCAGCGTCCGGCCTGCTCCGGTCTGGTGGCGGGCAGGGGAAAGAGGCGGTCATAGGCCCAGTTAAAGCCGTAGGCATAGATCACGGCAAAGAGGGCAAAGCCGATGTCGGTCATCAGCGCCTTGTACAGGGATATCTGCAGCCAGGTGCTGATCACCGGCAGGCAGACGAGGAGTGTGCAGAGTTCAAACAGCAGGGCATGGACCAGACGCAGCCCTGTTGAACGCTGATTAAGCGAGCGACCCGTGCGCATCAGCTGTTTCCCCTGCCGACAGGGAAAGAGAGCGTTTCCCCACAGGTTGTGGTTGAGTTTGGTCCTTTTCCTGGATAGTCTCTGGCAAACAGTTGGTCTGGCTGGAGCGCTTGTCGTTTTGGCTGTTTCATCACATTTTTTGCTGTAGGGCCATGCAGGTGAGGCTCTTTTTCTGTTAGTATCTTTCTGGAAAGGTATTTTTCGGGTACAGTGGCACCAAGGAGCAGGAGAGCTGAAGTTAGAGGAGGTATATATGGAAGAAGAGTCGGTCTATCAAACCCTGGAGCTGATCAAGGAAAACTGGCCAGAGGCCTGGGAGCGCATCGTGCCGGAGGTCATCCTGTTCTACCGGATTGAGGAACAGCTGCAACAGACGGTTGAGTTGGAAGTTGAGCGTTGCGGGCTTGTATCCGGAGACTTTAAGGTGCTCTTTCGCTTGCGCGTCTGTGGCGTTGATAGCCCCCAGTCTCCCACCGCACTCTATAAAAATCTGGGCCTCACCTCAGGGGGGATGACCAAGATCCTCCATCGCCTGGAGGGCAGGGGACTGGTGGCTCGGCTCAGTAATTCGGCAGACCGGCGCAGTACCCTGGTTAAGTTGACCCCTGGCGGGATAGAGCTGATTGAACGTGTTTTTTCCGGGATTGTGGTCTGTGATCAGCGATATTTTTCGGTGCTGGATGAGGAGGAGCGACAGCAGCTGAGCCGCCTGTTTGAAAAACTCCTTTGCCGGGAGGGTAAGCCCTGGGAGGGGGTGAGGGACCGGGGCTGAACCACGGTCCGAAGGGGGCCTCGGGGTAACCTGAATAATTGCCTTTGGCTGGTCCGAATATCCCAAGGAATGAGCCGTGAGGGGCTCTGCCCCCTCGGTCATTCATCTTCTGGCTGTCGTTGCCGTACACGGCGGGAGTTCAGGCCGCTGGGAACATCCTTAGTCTTGTATGATGTTCCTCTCTCTCAAGAAGTCGGCAACAACCAGTACCTTGCTCCAGGCTAAGGTCCCTCCCATGCTCACTGCAACCGAGCAGGCTTCGAATATTTCTGCTGGTGTTGCGCCAAGCTCCAGCGCCTTGGATGTTTGAGAGATCATACAATCCTTACAGCCGGCTTGGATGGCGACAGCCAAAGAGATTAATCTTTTTGTTTTAATGTCCAGGGAGCCTTCGCTGTACACGGCCTCTTTTACGGGCCCATAATATGCCTCTGCTAGATCCGGCATCTGCTCTTTTGTTATATCAAATAAATGCCACATTTTTTCTTCATATTGGAGTATCGAGTCATTCATTTTTTTGTCCCTAATACGTGTTAATGACGGAGTGTTTGACCCGTCCATTAGTCATTAGCCATAAGCCATTATTTTCTGGAACCCGGCTACCCTTACTTCCCCTGCTGTTCAGCCAGGCACCTTGATCCTCCCTTGTTGCTCAATCCCGGCGTCATACTCAAAAGGCATCCTCGAAGGTAAGCGAAGACTCCGATATCCATTCTATGGCTGCGCTGTTTTTTTTGCAATCCCAGACTTGGGCGAGATCTCTCAGCCATGGACAGAGACAAACAGCAAAGAGGCTGATCGCCTTGGAAGCGCAGCAAAGGCGTGTCTTCCCAGAGAAGAGGGGCTTGACAATATCCCCACCGGGAAAGCATAACTTGTTTTGTAAGTTCATTGGGTTAAGGGCAAGTCTTTGGCCCGGCGAAAGCAGATCTTTTGCAGGGGGGTGAGGGCTCTCTTCTGCTGAGCAGAGGGGGTATCTCAGGAACCATTGGGCCCTGTGCCCCGTTCTTGGGGTAATCGGCTCCAGCGCGCCTCCAGGCGGAACTCCGGAAAGTCATTGACTTCTAATGTGCTGTTTTTTAAGATTTATTAAAGAATTTGCCACCGATGCTCTGTCGCGGCGAGGAAGGTGGTGAGCAAGGTTGTCGTCAAGGCGAGTGCTGGTTCCTGATGCACTCCTGATTCTTTTGCTGCACCTTGATCCTTTGCCTCTTCCTCTTCGCCATTAAGCGTTTTTTTTTCTCACCTTATCCCTCTGTCGTCTATGCCGATCACGAATCTGACCCCTGCCGAACTTCGTCTCTCCATCGATCCCGATACCCTGGGCTTTGTCGACACCTCTGAGTTGCTGGATCAGCCCCTGCCCTGGATTGGACAGGAGCGGGCGGAAATCGCCGCCCGTTTCGGCCTTGAAATGGAACAGACGGATTACAACCTGTTCGTGTTGGGCGAGGTCGGCAGCGGCCGTTCTTCACTGCTCAAGCAGGCCATGCAGGAGGCCGCCTCAAAACGGGTGACGCCGCCGGATCTCTGCTATTTGCACAACTTCGACGCCCCGGAACATCCCCGCGCAGTACGCCTGCCCGCCGGGCAGGGGCGTCTGCTCCGGCATTCCATGGAGGGCATGACCAGGGCCCTGTTGACGGAAATCCCGCTCCAGCTGGATGGACCCGACTTCAAGGTGGAGAGTGAGCGTATCGAACAGTCCTACCATGAGCAAGAGTCCCAGGCCTTTGTTGCGCTGGAAACCTTTGGTGAAGCCCGCCACTTCAGGATGCACCGGGAGGCCAACCAGATACTCTTCACCCTCCAGGGCAAGAAGGGACACGCCATGACCGAGGATGAAATGTTGGCCCTGCCCAGGAAACGGCGTGCGCAAATTGCCCAGGCAGAGCAGGAGCTGCTCGCCGAAATCAATCGCTATTTCGAGAAGACCCGCCCCATGGAGCGGGCGATGGACGAGGCCCTGGCAGGATTGCGTCGGCAGATGGTCAGGCCGCTGCTGGATCGCGAAATCCAAAAGATCCGCACCCTCCTGGAAATCAAGGACTCTGCCACACTGGGCCTCTATCTGGATCAGCTTCTGGACGACCTGCTCGACAACCTGGAGCTGTTCAAGGCCTCTGAAAGCGACGATGAGTTGCGCAAGGAGCGGTTGAACAAGGTGCTGTCCCACTATCAGGTGAATCTGGTGGTGGACAACCACGGCCTTAAGGGAGCACCGGTGATCGTCGAAGACAACCCCCTGTTCCGTTCGCTGTTCGGCAGCATCGAATATCAAACCGAGAGCGACGTGCTGGTAACGGGATTTTCCCGCATCCGCGCAGGGAGTCTGCACCAGGCGCACGGCGGCTTTTTGCTGCTGCATCTGGCCGATCTTTTGACCGACGCACTGGTGTGGGAAAAATTGCGCCGTTTTTTCCGCAGCAATCGGCTCCAGATCGAAGAACCTGGCACCGCCTTTGCCCCGATTGCGGCGGTTTCCCTGGTCCCTGAGGCGGTGGATGCCACGGTCAAGGTGGTCCTGATCGGCTCGCGCGAGCTCTATTACGAACTGCAGGAGGGGGATCCCGAGTTTGCCCGCCGCTTCCGGGTGAAGGTGGATTTTGCCGAGAGCTTTGCCGCCAACGCCGCCACCCGGCGCGCCTCGGCCGTATTTGTCGCCCAGACCTGCCAGAAACTGGGGCTGCCCCATTTTTCCGCAGCCGCGGTCGCACGCCTGCTGGAACAGGGCCACCGCGAAGTAGAAGACCGCTCACGCCAAAGTGCCATCTTCGGCCACATCAAGGCCTTGATCATGGAAAGTGCACTGCTCTGCCGAAAAGAGGACGTTGCTCTGGTCGATGCGACCGATATCGATGCGGCCCTGGCTGCACGCAAACTGCGCCATGACTATCCTGAACAGCGGATGCGGGAGGCCATAGCCGAAGGCGATCTGCTGATCTCTGTGGATGGCGAGCAGGTGGGCCGGCTCAACAGCCTGACCGTGGTGGACCTGGGGGATCATTGTTTCGGTTGCCCCATGCGGGTCAGCGCACGCACCTACGCCGGTGAGGACGGCCTGATCAACATCGACCGCGAGGTGGAGCTGTCCGGCCCTGTCCATGACAAGGGCGTGTTTATCCTCCAGAACTATCTGTCGGCGCTGTTTGCCCATGATGCCCCGCTGGCGCTCAATGCCTCCATCGTCTTTGAACAGGAATACAGCGGCGTCGAGGGCGACTCTGCCTCCTGCGCCGAACTGTATGTCTTGCTCTCGTCGCTGTCCGGCCTGCCGCTCAGGCAGGGCATCGCGGTGACCGGCGCCCTGAACCAGCACGGCGATGTGCTCCCGGTGGGTGGCATCAATGAAAAGATCGAAGGCTACTTCCAGATCTGCGCAGCCGCAGGCCTGAACGGCAGCCAGGGCGTGCTGATTCCGGAGCGCAACCGTCGCCACCTGATGCTCGACCAGCAGGTCGTCGAAGCCGTGGCCCAGGGCCTGTTTCATATCCATACGGTGGAGCATGTGAGCGAAGGCTTGGAGCTGCTCAGCGGAGAGCCTGCAGGGCAGGCCAGCACCCGCGGCATCTTTCCTCGGAGCAGCGCCTTGGGCCGTGCCCAGAAAACCCTGCAGGCCTACCGCAAGGCCTGTCAGGCCTCGCAGGACGGACATCCGGCAGGCAAGCATTCCCATTGAAGACCTCTGCCCGGAACAGGATCCTGCGCATGCCTTGGGAGATCCGGATGACCCCATCTGCGGTGGTTCAGGGGGCAGGAGCGTGCAGGCGCCTTGCCGGAGCTTTCCCGGAAGAGGGGAGTTTGCGGTCGTGTTGAAGGCGGGCAGGGGGCGTGGCCTTTTGGCGGGCTTTCCGGGAGCAGGGCTCTTCCGGAGAGGAAAGCAGGGGAAGGCAGAAACAAGGCAGCCGGTTTTCCCAAGGGAAAAACCGGCTGAGCAGCGGCTGGTCTGTCGAGCTAGGGTCGCTTACTCCAGGACAAAGTCGTCCCTGCGGTTTTGGGACCAGTCAAAGTCGCTGTCCCCGGTAAAGAGGGGGCGTTCCTCGCCGTAGCTGACGGTGCGGACCCGGTACTCTTCCACCCCCAGCTCAATCAGGTAGTTTTTGGCACTCAGGGCCCTCCGTTCCCCCAGGGCCAGGTTGTACTCGTTGGTGCCCCGGAAATCACTGTTGCCCTCAACGATCACCGTGGCCGAGGGGTTGGCCTTGAGGTACTCGGCATTATGCTCCAGCTGGGGGATCTGGTCACCCCGGACCGTTGACTGGTCAAAGTCGAAGTAGATGGGCTGCATCTGGCTGGAGGAGCGACCGTAGGTCTTCTTGTACTCTTCGCTGTTCTGGTCGCCGGTGGTGGCAAAGCTGCCCACGGCTTGGCCGTCTTTGCCCATGGAGTCCAGGGCCTCTTCACTGGGACCGATCTCTTCGACAACGCTCCCCTGGCGGGTGGAGTAATCGATGGCTTTTCCTTCGGGCATGTTGGTGTTGGCCCCGGAGCTGTACGGCGTGATCGGTTTAGAGCTGCAGCCGGCCAGGAGCAGCACTGTGCCGGTGAAAACACTGGCAATCATCAAGCGGGTTGCAATGTGCATGGTTTCCCTCGTTAAGGTGGGCGGAATGCTGGAAAGTATCCAGGATTGTATAACGGTTTCCAGTCCTTGTCGTCAAGGGAAACCTCTGGTTTGTGGTGGAAACTGCGTTGCTTTTCCGTCCCGGAGCTTGTTTTTTTTTCCAATGGCGAGAACCCTTTGCACCTTTTTATTGCCTGGACAGGAGGAGAGTGGTACATGGGTTCAGGAGTAATCTAACTACTATCTATGTCATGGAGGGAAAGATGTTGAAAAAAGTACTACTGGCGCTGTTGTGTGCTGCTGTCTTTGCAAATCCGGCCTGGGCCAAGAAGACCATCGTCTTTGCCACCGATGCCACCTGGCCTCCCATGGAATTTGTCAATGCGGACAAGCAGGTGGTGGGCTATGCCATCGACTTCATGACCGCTGCCGGAAAAGAGGCGGGCTTTACCCCGGTCTTCAAGAATACCGCCTGGGACGGGATCTTTGCCGGGCTGGCTGCCGGCAAGTATGACGCCATCGTCTCTTCGGTCTCCATCACCCCTGAACGACAGAGGGCCATGAGCTTTTCTGCGCCCTACTTCACCGTGCGTCAGGCCCTGATCGTCAATAAAAACTCCGCTGCCACCAGCCTGGCCGATCTGAAGGGCAAGAAGGTGGGAGGCCAGATCGGCACCACCGGCTACTTTGCCATCAAGGCTGCAGAGGGGGTGCAGGCCAAGTCCTACGATGAGATCGGCCTGGCCATGGAAGACCTCAACGTGGGTCGGATTGCCGCCGTGGTCTGTGATGATCCGGTTGCCGCCAACTACGCCCTGATGCAGTACAAGGACAACCTCAAGATCTCTGCCATCATCGAGACCGGAAAGGTCGAGAGTTACGGCGTTCCCGTGAAGAAGGGCAGCGAAGAGCTGCTGGAGCTGATCAACCGGGGCATTGCCGCGGTCAAGGCCAAGGGGATTGACCTTGAGCTCAAGAAGAAGTGGATCGGCCAGTAAATCCTGTTGTCTCTCTCTTGCCGGGCTGTTCAAGCCCGGCTTTTTTTTATCTTTCTTTTATCTCTACCTTAGCCCGTGAACGCTATGTCTGATCAGGATGTGAAAAAAATCGAAGTTGGTGACGGAGCGGCCATCCCCAGCCCAGATGATAAGGGGCTGGTCTCTGCATGGTGGATCGCCCTGATCGGTACGCTGATCCTGGTGATTGCCCTGCCCCTGGTGCAGCCCGACCCCTACCTGAAGATCCTCAAGTTTATTCCCGACGGCATCCTGATCACCTTTCAGGTGACCATCATGTCCATCCTCCTGGCCATCGTCATCGGCCTGTTGACCGGCCTGGGCAGGATCTCAGAGAATCGGCTGATCAACCTGGCCGCCTCCCTCTACGTGGAGGTGGTTCGCGGTATCCCGCTGTTGGTGCAGCTGTTCTACATCTACTTTGCCCTGGGGCGACTGGTCCGGGTGCCGGATATCGTTGCCGCAGTGGTGGCCATGGCGGTCTGCTACGGCGCCTATATGGGCGAGGTGATCCGGGCCGGGATCAAGTCCATCGATTTCGGCCAGACCGAGGCCTCGCTCTCCCTGGGCTTTAACCGTCGTCAGACCATGGCCTACGTGATCCTGCCCCAGGCCTGGCGCACCATCCTGCCGCCGGTGGGTAATGAGTTCATCGCCCTGTTGAAGGATACCTCCCTGGTCTCCATCCTGGCGGTCTCGGATATCCTCAGGCGGGGTCGGGAGTTTGCGGCCGAGAGTTTCAACTACTTTGAGACCTACACCATGATCGCCCTGATCTATCTCCTGATCACCCTGATCCTTTCCAAACTCATCAGCATTATGGAGCATCGCTTAAGCCACTATGAACGCCGCTGACCCCATTATCCGGATAGAGGATGTTACCAAGTATTTTGGTTCGTTTAAGGCCCTGGACCGGGTCAACCTGGAGGTTGCAGCCGGGGAAAAGGTCGTGGTCCTCGGGCCGTCGGGGTCGGGGAAATCGACCCTCCTGCGGACCATCAATCAGTTGGAGACCATAAACTCCGGCTCCATCTACATCGATGGCCGTGACATCGCCAGCCCCGAGGAAGACATCAACCAGGTGCGGATGGAGCTGGGCATGGTCTTCCAGAGTTTCAACCTCTTTCGCCATAAGTCGGTCCTGGAAAACCTGACCCTGGCCCCGATCAAGCTGAAGAAGATGGCCAGGGACCGGGCCGAGGAGTTGGGCCTGAGCCTCCTGGACAAGGTGGGCCTGCGCGATCGGGCCCATCACTATCCCATTCAGCTCTCGGGTGGCCAGCAGCAGCGGGTGGCCATCGCCCGCGCCCTGGCCATGGAGCCCAAGATCATGCTCTTTGATGAGCCCACCTCGGCCCTGGATCCGGAGATGATCAACGAGGTCTTGGAGGTGATGGTCACCCTGGCCCGTGAGGGGATGACCATGGTGGTGGTGACCCATGAGATGGGCTTTGCCCGGGAGGTTGCCGATCAGGTGGTCTTCATGGATGAGGGCGCCATCGTGGAGATGGCACCGCCCGAGGTCTTCTTCGAGAACCCCGAACATCCCCGCAGTCAGGCCTTTCTTCAACAGATCCTCTAAGGGCTGAACAGCCCTGGTTAACTGAGCACTGAGCCGTGGAGGTCGATGATGGTGTCGGATAAGGAGCTGGTCATAGGTCACGGGCTGAGTCTGCCCCTGAAGGAGATCTCCTTTCAATTCTCCCGCTCCGGCGGTGCCGGCGGCCAGAACGTCAACAAGGTCAACACCAAGGTGACCCTGCGCTTTGATCTGCTGGGCTCCCCCTCCCTAAGCGAGGAGCAGAAGGCCCTGATCCGGGCCCGGCTGGGCTCGCGTCTGACCAGGGACGGGATCTTTCACCTCGATTCCAGCGAACATCGCACCCAGCTGGCCAACCGGGAGGCCGCCCTGCAGCGTTTTGCCGCCCTGTTGAACAGTGCCCTGCAGGTGGCCAGGCCCAGAAAAAAGACCCGGCCTTCCCGCAGGGCCAAGGAACGGCGGATCCAATCCAAAAAAGAGCGGGGCCAGCTCAAGCTCAAGCGGCGCAAGGTCAGCGACAGCTGAGCCTTGCCAGGGGGCGCTCCCTTCCCCTCTTCACTCTGCCGTCAGGGGCGCCAGCAGCGGCCGCCAGTTGACGGCCTGGCTCTCGTTGGTGTCGGGCATGACCACCAGGGGGGCGTCCAGGTCGTAGTCCTTCAGCGCCTGCCTGCATTCCGCTAAACTATCCTGAACGATTTCAGGCGGTCCCGGGTTGTGGAGATTGTAGACCAGGCCAAGAAGCTTCATTTTGCGGCTTTTTAGCGCTTCCAGGGATAATCTGGTGTGGTTGATGGAACCGAGTTTGGAAGAGGTAACCAGGACCACCGGCAGGCCTTGAGCAGCCAGGTAATCGATCAGCAGCAGGTTTTCGTTCAGGGGGACCAGCAGACCGCCCGCCCCTTCCACCAGCAACCACTCATAAGCGCCCTGGAGGGTGGTTATGGCCTGGTCAAAGACCTGGGGGTCGATGGTCGTCCCGGCCATCCTGGCGGCCAGCCGTGGGGATGCCGGAAAGGGGAAGAGGTAGGGGCAGGTGATCCGTTCCTCGTCGTAGCGGCTCAGGGGGCTGCCCATCAGCTTGCGGTGGAGCAGGATGTCGTCCGAGGTTTCGCTGCAGCCGGTCTGAACCAGCTTCAGGGTGGTGACCTTGCTGTTCTCGGCCACCAGGTAGGCGGCCAACAGGCCGGTCACCACTGATTTTCCCACGTCGGTATCGATGCCGACGATGCTGATGCTCTTGTGCTTGCTCTCCATGCTGCTCCTCGAGTTATGGCTACCTTGAATCGTTGTTATTTCGTCCAATTTCTGCGTTATATTTAAAAAAATATCCTCGGAATATCATTTATATAGCTGTGGTAATTTTTCTCGCCTGCCTTGGTCTTGAACAAGATACCTGATTATTCAAGATACCCTTATAAAAAATCGGTAAAGATGGCGTTGGCTCCTGCCGCAAACAGCGCCTGCTGCCTGGTCGCCTCGTTGACGGTGTAGACATTGACTGCCAGTCCCTGTCGGCGCAGCAGGGCAATCAGCTCCCGATCAATGATGGCAGCCTCGGGGTGATAGGCGCTGACTTCCAGGGCCTTGAGGTAGTTGAGCAGATCCGGGGGATGGTGTTCTGCCACCAGGGCCGCGGTGGTAAGGGTGGGGTCCAGCAGACGGCAGCGGCTGAGGTAGCTGTGCTTGAACGAGGAGATCAGCACCCATGGCTGGGCATCCTGGGCCTGGATCTCTCTGACCACTCTCTCCACCACCAGCCGGTCCTGCTCAGGCTGCTCCAGCTCCTTGAGTTCCAGATTCAGGGGCAGGGCCTGGCTGCGGGCCCAGTTCAGCAGTTCTCTGAGGGTCATGATCCGCTGGGGCATGGCTGCGCTCAGCTTTGCCCGGTCTGCCTGTCCCGAGGCGATGGTGGCAAAGGGGTCGCTCTGCAGAAACCAGCTCCCCATATCAAGCAGGCGCAGCTCGGCCAGAGAGCACTCTGCAACCAGAGCGCTCCCCGGACAGGGCAGCGTCGGGTCTTGCTGCCGGGCCGAGATGTCGCTGGTGCGCTTCAGGGTCGGGTCATGGATCACCACCGGGATCAGCTCGCGGCTGAGGCGGATATCGGTTTCAAGGAAGTCACAGCGGCCGCAGGCGGCTGAAAAGGCGAGTTGGGTGTTTTCCGGGAAGCAGGCCCTGAAGCCGCGATGGGCTGCAATCAGGCGGGGTCTGGAAAAGTGATCAGGCCAGGCTGCAGGTTTTCTCTTCACGCTATCCCTGCTCCTCTTGCCCTTGTTCTCCCTGCTGCCAGGCTGCTATGGTCTGGGGCGGGCGATGAAAAACATGGGGTGATAGGTCAGCTGCACGCCCTCTGGAGCGGAGAACAGCTGTTCATACTCCTGGATAAAGAGCCTGAGTTCTTTTCTGGTCCAGGCCTTTGAGCCCAGGGCATTGACCCCGGTCTGGCGGAGATGCTGGAGTACGGCCAGGGGGGTGGGGAACCAGAGAGACTCGGAGCACTGTTCGGCTGCACAGACTGCGAAATGTTCCCCGGTACAGGCCCGGATGGCGCTGAAGCTCTGGTAGGGCAGGCCCACTCCGGTGATCTGGCGGATCTCTTTGAGGTTTTCCGCGCCATAGATGGAGAAGGCCAGTACCCCTTCCGGGGTCAGGAGCGAGCGGAGTTTGGCAAAGAGCCGGGGCAGATCATGGATCCAGTGAAAGGTGGATGAGGAGATGATCAGGTCATAGCTGCCCTCGAGCTCCAACTGTTCGATATCGCCTCCCAGGAAAGAGGCAGAGCCTCGGAGGCAGCGGGTCTTTTCTTCGATATAGGGTTGGAAGGAGGGGGAGAGATCGGTGACGGTGAACCGTTCCATCCGGGGATAAGCTGCCACCAGTTTGGCGGTTAACAGGCCTGTGCAGCAGCCCACCTCCAGGACCGTCCGAGGGGGCTGACCGAGTTCCCGCTCCAGCATCTGCAGCAGTCGATCGGCGACCTGGTTCTGGATACCGGCCTGCTCTTCGTAGGTGGCTGCAGCTTTGGCAAACCGCTGTTCAATGAGTTTTTTATCGGGAATCATGGCTGCTGGGGATAAGTTCAGGTTCACTGAGCGTCAGACTATAGCCGAAGCAGCCAAATAGTGAAACCATGAATCTGGAAGAAAGTGCAGGCCAGGGGCGGTGGCCGGCAGCGATGGCCATGACCCTGGTGCAGGGGCACAGTCATCGCTGCCTGAAATTCAGCAGGCAGGGAGGGCTAAAATCCCCAGACCAGGCTGCGCTTGATCCAGCCCCGCACCCCTTTTTCATGCTCCACCTGGACCCAGCCGCTCTTCTGTTTCAGGGTGCGGAACACCACCCCGTAGTAGGCCTTGGCCACGATCCGGTTATTGGTCCCCGGGCCACTGCGGACATTGACTCGTTTTTGGCTCTTCTTGTTGACATCAACGATCATGTGCCCCTTTCTGGTGGTGACGTTGCGGTGGACCCAGCCGATGGTTCCCTCAAAATCCTGTACCCGGTACCAGCTGCCCTTTTTCTTGAGAATTTTCAGGGGAAACCCGGAATCCAGTTTCCAGAGCACCTTGTACTTGGTGCCAGGGCCGGAGCGCATGTTGATATCATCACCCTTGATGGCCACCATGGCAGCCAGGGCGGAGTCAACGGTGAACAGCAGGGAGAGGAAGAGGACGAGCAGGATCAGGGTGTGTTTGCGCTTCATGAACATGTGATGTGGTTTAGGGTTAAGGGGAGCGGTGTTTATCTGAACCGTCAGGGCTGCGCCAGACGCCGACTGCCTCGCTCTGAACCGCCCTTGGCGACGGGACTCTTTGAGGCATGGGGGGGCTAGCTGGAAATCCCGTGATGGTTGAGCTGTTTTTTACTACCTGGGTGCAAGCGGCACCCGGCCAGATCGACTGATATTGCGTTAAAACTACAAGCTTCGTGCATGCATTTCAAGCAATTGATACATTCCGGGCTGTTTGGGGTCTCGTTAAAGCGAATTTCAACCGGGCAGACCGCATGGCAGGCACCACACTGTGTACATTTTTTCGGGTCAAGCTTGAGTTGTACCAGGCTGAAGCGGTTAAACAAACCATAAAATGCCCCCAGGGGGCAGCTGGTGCGGCAAAAGGGCCTGGAGGCCAGCACCGACCAGCCGAGATAGCAGAACGCCAGGGTCAGTTTGCTGTAAAATAACCAGCCCAGGGTGGTGCGCAGCTCCGGTAGCAGCACCAGCAGGGGGAGGCCGGCTTCCAGGGTTCCGGTCGGGCAGAGATACTTGCAGAACCAGGGCTGGCCCAGGCCGAACTCATCCACCACCAACAGGGGCAGAAGCAGCACAAAGAAGGTCAGGAAGAGGTATTTCCCCCAACGGAGGACAGGGGGGATCCGGTATTTGGGCGAAGGGATCTTGAAGAGCAGCTCCTGAAAGAGGCCAAAGGGGCAGGCCCAGCCGCAGATGAATCTCCCCAGGGCCGTACCCAGAATGCCCATGGAGGCCAGCACATAAAAGCCCAGAAAGTAGCTGCCGCTCTGCAGGGAGAGGCGGATACCGGCCAGGAGTTGCTGGAGACTGCCGAGGAGGCAGTAGCTGGTGGCGGCCGGACAGGAGTAGCAGTTCAATCCCGGCGCACAGATTACCTTCAGGGGGCCCTGGTAGATCGGGTCGGAGAAAGGGAAGCCCAGGTAGCCGTTGGTGAGCAGCAGCCAGAGCCACTGGCTCCATCGTCTGATGGTCTTCATGCCGCTTTTCCCCTAGCCGATGCCGATACAGGCCAGGCAGATGGACTTGGCCTGTTCCAGAACCCTTTGCGGCTCACCGAGGCTGATCCCCACCATCAGCAGCAGGGCAAAGAGCAGCAGCACCACCAGAGGGAGCTTGCGGATCGGGGAGGAGGGGGTCATCGGGGCAAGGCGCTCACGCTCTGGCCTCAGGCTCACTGCTTGGAGAGCAGGTTGACCAGGCGATCCAGGTCGTCGGTGGAGTAGTAGTCGATCTCCACCTTGCCCCGCTTGCCGCTCTGGACAATCCGGACCTTGGTGTTGAGGGTGTTGGTGATCTGGTTGATCACCGTGGTGCAGTAGGACTTGGGCAGCCCCTCAGAACTTTTCTTGGCTGTGGGGCGCTGCTCTGGCTTGCTCTTCTGGGCGCGACAGAGGGTCTCGGTGGCCCGGACCGAGAGCTCCTCGGCAATGATCCGGTCCCGGACCTGTTGGAGGAGTTGGGGCTGATCCTTGAGGCGGAGCAGTACCCGGGCGTGTCCCTCGCTGAGGAGCCCGGCCACCACATCCTCCTGGATTGCCGGGGGCAGCTTGAGCAGGCGGAGGAGATTGGTGATGGTGGTCCGCCTCTTGCCCACCCGCTTGGCCACCTCTTCCTGGGTCAGCTTGAACTCCTCCAGGAGCCGCTCATAGGCCTGGGCCTCTTCGATGGGGTTGAGGTCGTGGCGCTGGATATTCTCAATCAGGGCCAGTTCCAGGCTGGAGAGCGGATCGTTCTCCTCCATGACCACCACCGGAACCTCGTTCTGCTGAGCCATCTTGGCAGCCCGCAGGCGTCGTTCCCCGGCGATCAGATCATAGCGGCCATTGGGACAGCGCTGGACCAGCAGTGGCTGGATCACCCCTTTTTCTTTAATTGAATCAGATAGTTGCGAGAGTTTCTCCTCGTCGAAGTAGCTCCTGGGCTGGTTGGGGTTGGGGTCGATTTTTTCAATGTCGCACATAAAAAAACGGTCCTCTTCCTCCAGCTGGGCTGTGGGCAGCAGGGCACCGACCCCTCTGCCGAGGACATTTTTTTTACTCATGGCTGGCTTCCCTGTTGTGATCGTTTCAAGAATTCGCTGCCGAGTTTGGTGTAGGCCTTGGCTCCGCTGCAGTTCTTATCGTACTCAACGATGGTCTTCCCGTGGCTGGGACTTTCACTGAGGCGGACGTTGCGGGGGATGACGGTGGAGTAGACCTGATCGCCGAAGTGGTTCTTGACCTCTGCAGCCACCGAGTGGGTCAGTCGGTTTCTCCGGTCATACATGGTCAGCAGCAGCCCCTCGATGTAGAGTTCCCGGTTCAGGGTCTTCTTGACCGAACGGATGGTGGTGACCAACTGGGCCAGGCCTTCCAGGGCAAAGTATTCACACTGGAGCGGGATCAGGACCGAGTCGGCAGCGGTCAGGCCGTTGACGGTCAGCAGTCCCAGGGAGGGGGGGCAGTCGATGAAGATATAGTCAAAGGACTCCCTTACCGGGCGGAGAACACCCTTGAGGGTCTTTTCCCGGTCCTGCTGGTTGATCAACTCCACCTCCACCCCGGCCAGGTCCATGGAGGCCGGGAGGATGGACAGATTCTTCAGGCTGGTGTCCTGGATGCACTCCTCGGTCTCGGCGCTGCGGCTGTAACAGCTGTAGATGTTTTTCCCCTGCTTGCTCTGGAAGACCCCCACGCCGCTGGAGGCATTGCCCTGGGGATCGGAGTCGACCAACAGTACTTTTTTCCTTTTAGTGGCAAGGACCGCGGCAAGATTCAGGGCTGTAGTGGTTTTGGCAACCCCGCCTTTCTGGTTGGCGAGGGCTATGATTTTAGCGGACAACGTTCCTCCTTATCACTCTCTATCTTTATTGACGAAAACGAAATACAGTATACTATACTCAGCCCTGTGAGCGTACATTTCTCTTGGCGTTCAACTTAAAAAAATGCGAATGTTTCACGTGAAACATCGGTTGCTGGAGGAGCAATGGCCTACGATAGTGATGTGCTGGTTATAGGAAGCGGTGTCTCGGGTCTGTCCTTTGCCTTGAAGGTGGCGCGGTTTGCCACGGTGACGGTGATAACCAAAAAAGCCAAGGCCGATACGGCCACCAACCTGGCCCAGGGGGGAGTGGCTGCGGTGCTCTCGGTGGAGGACTCCATCGAGGCCCATGTCCAGGACACCCTGGTCTCCGGGGATGGTCTCTGCGATGAGACCGTGGTCCGGATGGTTGCCGAAGAGGGGCCGGATCGGGTGCGGGAGTTGATGGATTTCGGGGTACGTTTTCAAAAGGGCCACGACGGCGAGGAGTTTGATCTGGGGATGGAGGGCGGACACTCGGCCAGGAGAGTCGCCCACGCCCACGACCTGACCGGTCGGGAGATTGAACGCGCCCTCCTGGAACAGATCGCGGCCAATCCCAAGATCGAGGTCTTGGAAAACCACCTGGCCATTGATCTGCTGGTGGAGTCACGGACCGCCACCCGCGGATCAGCGGCCGGGGAGGGGGATCGCTGTCTTGGGGCCTATGTGTTGGATCGGGACAGCGGCGAGGTGGCGCCCAGACAGGCTCGGGTAACGGTGCTCTGCACCGGTGGCTGCGGCAAGGTCTATCTCTATACCACCAATCCGGATATCGCCACCGGTGACGGAGTGGCCATGGCCTATCGGGCCGGGGCCAAGGTGGCGAACCTGGAGTTCATTCAGTTTCATCCCACCTGCTTCTTTAACTGGGAGGCCAAAAACTTTCTGATCTCAGAGGCGGTCCGGGGAGAGGGCGGGGTGCTGGTCAACGAGCAGGGACGTCCCTTTATGAAGGATTACGATTCCCGGGGTGATCTGGCCACCCGTGACGCCGTAGCCCGCGGCATCGACGCGGAGATGAAGGCCAGCGGTGCGGACTGTGTCTACCTGGATATCAGCCACCGCTCCCGTGAGTTTCTCCAGGAGCGTTTCCCCAACATCTACCAGACCTGTGATCAGGTGGGGCTGGACATCAGCCAGCGTCCTATTCCGGTGGTTCCGGCGGCCCACTACATGTGCGGCGGGGTGGTGGTGGACAGCTATGGACAGAGTTCGCTGGAGAACCTGCTGGCCTTCGGAGAGACCGCCTGCACCGGTCTCCACGGGGCCAACCGCTTGGCCTCCAACTCGCTGTTGGAGGCGGTGGTCTTTGCCCACCGCGGCGCCAGGATGCTGGAGGAAAAGATTGACAAACTGCGTAAGCTGCCGGCACCCGAGGTGGAGCCCTGGCGCACCGGTGGGGCCGCCTCGCTGGATGAATCCATCCTGATCAACCATAACTGGGATCAGGTCCGGCGGCTGATGTGGAACTATGTGGGGATCGTCCGCAGCACCAAACGGTTGGAGTTGATGCATCGCCGCCTGGAGTGGGTCCTGGCCGAGATCAACGAACATTTCTTTGATTATCTGCTCACCCCGGACCTGGTGGAACTGCGTAACCTGGCCGTGGTTGCGGACCTGATCGTCCGCAGTGCCTCCCTGCGCAAGGAGTCCCGCGGCCTGCATTATAGCCTGGACTATCCCGAGCATGACCCGGCCTGTCTCAGGGATACCATCCTTCACCGTTAAGGCTTTCCAGGAGACTTCCTGGCCCTCCACAGGCGCGGTCGGCTTGGCAGGGCCAGGACAGGATCAGGGAAAGTGAACGCAACCAATCAGGGAGAGATCATGCTCATAGCCATCCAACGAATCGCTGAACAGCGGATTCAACAGGCCATGGAGGAGGGGACCTTCAAGGACCTCAGTCACTGGAAAAATAAACCCCTGCCCAGGGATGAGATGGAGCATGTTCCGGCTGACCTGCGGATGGGATACCGGATACTGAAGAATGCCGGCTACGTACCCGAAGAGGTGGCGCTGCGCAAAGAGATCGCCCGGACCGAGGACCTGCTGAGTCACTGTTGCGACGAGCAGCAGAAGTACAGCCAGTTGAAAAAACTGAACCTGCTCCGCCATAAGCTGGAGTGCCGGATGGGGCGACCGCTCCGGTTGGGTGAGGATTCGGACTATTACCCAAGGGTGGTCGAGACCCTGGCCGGAGAACGGGACTGAGCAGGAGCGGTGTGGCGCACAGCCCTGCCAAAAGTGACAACAGTCGGCACCGCTCTGTTGAGGCGTAGAGGGAGAGAACCCTCTCTCCGAAGCCCCTCAAAAAAAAGGGGGCGTAAAGCCCCCCACTCTACAACACGGTGGGGACCCAAGGCCCCCTGTTCAACGGTTAAGAAGTCCTTGGGCAGCTTATATAGGTAGGGGGTGAAGCTCAGCTTCAGGTTCAAAAAATGAGAGGGGACCCTCCCTGGGGAGACGCCCCTCTCATGAAGGTCCATGTCCTGGCAAGATGATGTTCCGGCTGATGGTGACCGCATTCATGCTGGATATATCCGTTCATTGTTCTGCCGTCATGGCCGCGAAGGCGGGTATCCAGGCCTGGAGAGCAATGGCTCATGTCGTGGCCCCTCCCGCCTTTTTTTGGGGCCATTTTCCCCGTGCCTTCTCTTCTTCAGCTTCTCCTGTCTCCTCTGATCTGTCCATCCCTTGCCCTTGCCTTTGCCCTGAGGAAAAGAAAAGGCATCTCTTCATGCTGCTCAGCAGAGACGAAGAACTGGGTTCCGTATCTTATAGCAGAGCTTCTGCTTGTTCGCCCGGCTGTGGCGGCAGGGATGATTCATGCGCGCCTCCAAGGAGGGATTTCCGCCTGCGCGGGAATGAGAGTCGGAAAAGGAAGGCCTGGGAGGGGAGGGGCGCTGCCCATCACTGAGAACTCCGGAGATCTCCGGAGAAAGAGGAGGCGTCCATGGGCAGAGCAGCAGGCTGCTGCGCCCATGGACAGGCAGGGGGAGAGTAGACTAGAGGGTGAGGGTCTCGTCAAATGGGGTGGTTGCGGCCTGGATCTTTTCCTGGCTGCCGATGGTGGCCCGGTAGGCCTGCTCCCGGAAACGGCTGAACAGCGGACCGTAGCTGCGGAGCTGTTCCTGGTCGGTCCGGATGATCTCCTCGATCCGCTGCTGCCTGAACTCCGGGGTCACCCCGGAGAGGTAGTCGTTGCGGGCCGTCGCCCCTCGGCTTGCAGGTCCCTGGTGGGGGGTGAAGTTGCCGTAGGTGCCGATAACCAGTTGGCTGAGCATATCCTTAGTGAGCGACATCCCGGATACCACCTGCTCCAGGCTGTCGTAGGCGGCAAAGGTTCGGTCCACCTGGGGGTCGCGGTAGCTCACCACCCCGAAGTTACCGGTCAGGTGGTTGAACTGGATAAAACAACCATAGGCGCCGCCTTTCTGGCGGACGCTGTTCCAAAAGTAATCCCGAGAGAGCCAGGTTTTGAGGACTTCAAAACTTCCCCCATACTGACTGACATCCGGAAACAGGGTGCAGCCCTGGACATTGTAGACCACCTCGGCAGAGGTACAGAGGGCCTGGTTGGCTGCCATCTGCTGGAAACAGGGGACCCCTGCCTGCTGGGAGGTCTCGGGAAGGGTCTGGAGGACTGCCGGGCTCAGGCCTTGAAAACGGCTGATGTCATCCCGGTCGGCAGTGATGGCTACCAGGGATCCCTGGCGGCGGAAGAGGGCGCGGGCAATGGTGGCTATGGCGGTAAGAAACTCTTCTTCCAGGGCCTCGTAACGGCTGGCCAGTTCTTTGAGTTTCAGGTAGGCATGGACCCCCTGGGTATACTCGTTGTACTTGCCGGCCATGCTGAGGTGCGAGAAGACCCGGGTGGAGGCCAGGCTGTAGCCCTCGCTCTGGACCCCATGCTCGGCCCAGGCAAATTCGCGCTGGACAATTTCCCTGATCCGTTGGCGGTTGCTGAAGTCCACCTCGGCAAAGACCTCGGCCAGGAGTTCCAGGCCCCGCTCCAGGTTGGCGGAGAGGGTCTTGAGGTGGAACCACTGGATGGGACGAACCGTCTCCCTGGGATCCTGCATGGGGTAGGTGTTGAAGGAGTGATTGAAGCCGCCGGTGTACAGGTTCACCTCCTTGGTGAACTGGATATAGTCCTTAGTCGAGGTGCCCAGTTCGGTGACCAGGGTGGCAAAGAGATCCAGGTAGGGCAGGGTCTCGACCGGCAGGCTGGAACAGTCCAGGCCAAAGTCCAGATAGCAGATCCCGTTGGTGTCCAGCTCGCTGATCAACAGCGGGGTGGGGCCCAACTGCTCAACGCTCACCCGGTCCAGGAACGGTTGCGGCTCCAGATCCTGGATGGCCAGGCGGGGGAGCAGCTTGAGTGATTCGGCAGAGGGTGGGGTGGACTGGAGGCGGATCAGCTCCTGGGTGCGCTGGACCAGCTGCTCGCGTTCTGTCTGGTTTAAGCCTTCCTCTATCTTCTCGAGTCGCTGCCGCTCCTCCCTGGCATTTACCTGGAGCTTGTCCGGGTCAGGGCGCAGGGTGACCATGGCCGTGGCCGGGTTGTCCAGGAGGTGCGTCTGGATGAGGTCTTCTATAAGGTGGTGCTCCAGGGCATCTCTACGGATCTCGGCAAGCAAGGCTTCCATCTGGAGGGCGGAAAAGGGATCCAGCTCATACTTCATGGCCGGCAGGGCCTTGCCGATCAGATCCAGTCCCCGCTGTGCCTTGTTCATCTCCTCCCTGCTGGAAAATTCGAACTTGTTGAGCTCGGAAAGGATCAGGTCACGGTCCAGTCGTTGGCTGACCATGGTGGCCAGGGTGTCCCGGTAGATCTCCATAAACTGCTCCCCCTTGTCCGGGTCGGAACCCACCAGGTAGGTCATCATGAAGGTGGTATAGGACGAGGTACCCAGGAAGAGGCCGCCAAAGTCCCGACAGAGTCGGGCTTCCAGGATAGCCTGTTTCAGCGGCGAGGCGTCGGAGTTGAAGAGGATGTTGGCGATGATCTGAAAGGTGGTGTTGAGCTTGCGATCCGGGGCCGTACCAACGATACTGCTTACCGCCAGGAAGGTCTTCTGTTCCAGTTCACTCTCCGCCTGCACCGGGTAGACCTCCTCGACAAAGGTCGGCGCTGTGATAGGGGTGCCCTCCAGGATGGTGGCTGGCTGGACAGGGGTGGGGAAGTGATGGAGAAAGTTGTCTTGGACAAAGGCCAGTTCCTCCTCCAGGGTGCCGTTGCCATAGAAGAACAGGGTGGCGTTGGAGGGGTGGTAATGGTCCTGGTGGAAGCGGACAAACTGGTCGTAACTCAGATCCGGAATTCTGGCCGGGTCTCCGCCGGATTCGTGGGCATAGGTGGAGTCGGGGATCAGGGCCTTGAAGGTGAGGTGGAACAGGGAGCGGATCGGGTCTGCATAGGCGCCGCGCATCTCGTTGAGCACCACCCCGGAGTAGACCAGCTGGTCATCCATGTTTTCCAGGTGAACGTGCCAGCCTTCCTGTTCAAAGGTGGTCTGCTGGAGGAGAGGGTTCAGGGTGACGTCACAGTAGACATCCATGATGTTGAAGTACTCCTTGCGGTTGCGGGTGGCAAAGGGGTACCAGGTGGTATCGGCTCCGGTCATGGCGTTGAGAAAGGTGGTGAGCCCGCCCTTGTTGATCTCGCCAAAGACATCGTGGACCGGATACTTCCTGGAGCCCATCAACACCGAGTGCTCCAGGATATGGGCTACCCCGGTGGAGTCTTCGGGTACGGTCTTAAAGGCGATGCAGAAGGTCTTGTTGGGATCCTCGTTCTTGATGGCAAAGGCCTGACAGCCCAGCTGCTCGTGTCGGAACTGGTAGACCGTGGAGTGCAGTTCAGCGATCTCCTCTTGTCTGAGCAGGGTGAAGTTGGAGTAGGTCTTTCCTGGCGTGTATGTGGTCATGGGCTGTCTCAAGAGGGTTTATGGGAGTCGAGTAAAAGGGTGATCGGGCCGTCGTTGGTGAGGGTCACGGCCATCATGGCCTGGAATTCACCGCTTTGGGTAGGTACACCCAGACCTTTACAGGCTGCGATGAAGCCTTGGTACCAGTGACGAGCGGTGTCCGGAGGAGCCGCACCGGACCAGGAGGGGCGTCGGCCCTTGCGACAGTCTCCAAAGAGGGTGAACTGTGATACTATAAGGAGTTCTCCCTGAATGTCCAAGAGCGAATGGTTCATCACCCCCTGATCATCGTCAAAGATGCGGAGGTGAACTATTTTTTCCGTCAGCCAACGGAGATCTCGCTCGTTGTCATCGGCGTGGACACCGAGGAGGACCAGCAGGCCCTGATCAATGGCTCCGATGGTTTTTGGGCCGACATCGACCCGGGCCTGGGAGACCCGTTGAATAAGTGCGCGCATGAATCTGTAGGGGGCAAGGGTGGGCAGGGAAGGGCCGCTGACACGGCTGTGGCTACAAGGTAGGTCGCCGCGGCAAACTACCGTAATACACGCAGCTTACCAGAGGAGTTTTTCCAGGGAAAGGGATTCTTGCCCCGGGGAAGGCAGAGAGCGGCGGCTCCGGCCACTAGGCAGGGGGAGGCTGCCGGGGCGAGAGTGCGCCACTGAGATACTGGATGATGGCCATGCCGGCGATGGCCGCGGTCTCGCCCCGCAGGATCCTGGGGCCCAGGGAAAAGGGGCGGCAGCCGGCACGGGTCAGCTGTTCAACCTCCTGCGGGTGCCAGCCGCCCTCGGGTCCGATACAGAGACAGACGGGGCCTGGTTGAGCGGTGAGATCCCGGGGTAGGACCTGGGCCTGTTCAGCTTCCCAGGCCAGGAGGCGGTGCCGGTATCCCTCCAACTCCAGATCAGCGAGGTCACTGACCGGATCGATGGTCATGGGCGTGGTCCGGCGGCACTGTTTGCAGGCCTCGATCATGATCCGCTGCCAGCGCTCTCTCTGGCGTTCCTGGTGGCGAAAGTTTTCACAGTAACGGCTGTGCACCGGGATGCAGCGTTCGATCCCCAGTTCGGTGGCCTTCTGGATGACCAGATCCATTTTCTTCCCCTTGAGCAGGCCCAGGATCAGGGTCAGGGGGGCCTTGTTCTGCGCCTGTTCTGTCCGGGTCTGTTCCAGGGCGGCAATGACGCTGTCCCAGTCAACCCGCTCAAGGGTGGCCAGGTAGATCAGGCCACTGCCGTCAAAGAACTCAACCTGGTCACCCGGCTGGAGGCGGAGGACCTTGGCCATATGGCGGGCCTCTGTGCCCTTGAGGCGGATGGTGTTGTCTTCGATCATCTCCGGGCTGAGGAAAAAACGACGCATGGGTACACTCTGGGGCAGGGGGAAGGGGTTGGTCCGGCAGGGTCATCGTTGCTGCGCCGCTGTCCGGACGGTTGGTACAAAAAAAGCCGACACCTGGTAAGGTATCGGCTCTATTTTATCATGTTGCACGTGCAACCTGCACGTTATTGTTAACCGCTTCAGCCACTTTTTCCGGGCTGCTTCTTCATCTCTTCCTTGGCTTTGTCCATGACTTTGCCCGCTTCATGCTTAGCCTTGTCCATGGCCTTGCCAGCTTCATCCTTGGCCTTTTCCACAGCGCTCCCGGCGCTGTCTTTGTGCCCGGCTCAGCCGCTTCCTGAAGCAGGTTTCTTCACTTCGCTAGCGCTCCCGGCGCTAGGTTTGGCACCTCAGCCACTGCCTGAAGCAGGTTTCTCTACCTCGCTAGCGCTCCCGGCGCTAGGCTTGGCACCTCAGCCACTGCCTGCAGCATGCGCCCCTGGAACGGCGATACCACCGGCACTGATCAGCCCGGCAACACTGAGGCCGGCAAGCAGTTGGTGTAGATCCTTTTTCTTCATACAATCCTCCTGTAAGGAAAATGAAAGAGAGGAAGTATGCATAGACGATTACTATGCAATTGTACCTTCCTATCAGGAATTTATATTAAAAAAAAAGGAAAGTCAAGGAGCTGCTCCCCGGCACGGAGTTGGGCCGGGGCAGGGATCAGGGATCAGGATGGGGAGCTGTCGTTCTGGCGGTCCTGTCACCAGGGGCTGCTGCTGTCCCTTTGCTGACGGCTTGGTGTCAGTGGTGTACGGCGGCGGAGGGTGATGGTGTAGGGGACGGGTTCCAGGACAGCCACCTGTCCCACCAGGGGAAAGGTGGTGGAGTCGAACTCCGGGAAAAAGGTGTCTCCGGGAAAGGGGTGATCGATCAGGGTCAACAGCAGGCTGTCGGCCAGAACAAGTGCCTCCTGGTAGAGCTGGGCCCCGCCGATGATAAAGACCTTGTCCCGGTCGCGGCAGTGGTCCAGGGCCTGGTCCAGGGAGGAGACATGGAGGCAGCCTGCAAAGGGACAGTCCTGTCGGCTGGTGATCACGATGTTGGTTCGACCCGGCAGGGGGTGACCGATGGATTCAAAGGTCTTTCGCCCCATGATCAGGGGGTGCCCCATGGTAACCTGTTTGAAGAACCGTTGCTCCGAGGGCAGGTTCCAGGGAATGCGGTTCTGGTAACCGATGACCCGATCTTGGGTCATGGCGGCGATAAGGATGATTTCCATGGAGGCACCGGGGCAGAGGGCGGTAAGGGCTCACTGAAAAGCGCTTGCAATCAGCTGGGGGACTATCTTATTGTGCACAGGGTTTTTAGGCAAGCAATTGCACCTCTATTACTTTCAGGAGACATGCTATGCACTTTCTCATCTATGGGGCCGGAGCCCTGGGGCAGGCCGTGGGCTGCATGCTGGCAGCAGCCGGACACCAGGTGGACCTTGTCCTTCGGGAGCGGTTCAAAACGATCCTTGGCCAACAGGGATTAGAGGTGACCGGGATCTTCGGCGACTACCGGGTCGGTCCGGAACAGCTGGGGCTGTTCACCGGGCTGGCTGAGATCAGTCAGAGCGATCATGACTATCTCCTTCTCACCACCAAGACCTACGATACCCCGAGTGCCATTGCGGCGATCACAGGCCTGTCCGGTTTTGCCGGCCAGGTGGTTTCTCTGCAGAACGGCTGCGGTAATATCGAGCAGCTGGAGGCGGCCTTTGGCCCGGAACGGACCCTGGGGGGACGGGTGATCACCGGCTTTGAGATTGACTGTCCCGGCACGGTCCGGATAACGGTGTCTGCAGATGATGTCCACCTGGGAGGCTGCCAACCGGGAGCTGTGCCGCTCGCTGCCGTCCGCCTGGCCACGGCCATCAACCAGGCCGGCCTGCCCTGCCGGGCGGTGGAGGATATCCATCAGGACCTCTTTGCCAAGCTGCTCTACAACTGCGCCCTCAACCCTCTGGGTGCGGTGTTGGCTGTGCATTACGGGGCCCTGGGGGAACACCCGGAGTCGAGGAGAGTGATGAATCAGGTGATTGAAGAGACCTTTGCGGTGATTGCCGCCATGGGCCGTACCACTCCCTGGAAAGACCCGGCCGCCTATCGCCGGGTCTTTTATGAGCAGCTTATTCCGGTGACCTATAACCATCGGGCCTCCATGCTCCAGGATATCGAGAACAACAAGCCCACCGAGGTCGACGCCCTGGTGGGTTATGTGGCGGCCAAGGGTGAGGAGCACAACATCGCCACCCCCACCTGCAGTACCCTGGCAGCCCTGGTTCGTTTTAAGGAACAGGGAGCTGTTCCAGGGAGTGGAGGAGCCGGGGGCTGTTGAGCTCTCTGCCAGACTGGATGGAGGGGGGCGCTTCCAGTTCATGGCCGCAGTGGCTGAGCAGGGAGGGGACCGATTCAGGGCTGGATTCCAGATGAAACCGGAGGCCGAGCAGTCGGTCACGACAGAGAAAGGCCTGGTTGGGATAGAGGCTGCTGGAGGGCGAGGATACCCAGGGGAGTTCAGGCACGGAGTCCGCTGTTCCCCCGGATCAAAGGGGGCGCAGCGGACTTCGGATCGGGCCTAGCCTAGGCAGCCGGTTCTTCGGCGGCAGGGGCCGGGGGCTCAGCCGTGGCCATGCCAAAGCCCAGGTGGAGCTTGTGCTCGATGTCGGCGACCATCTCCGGGTGTTCCTTGAGAAAGGCCTTGGCATTTTCCCGGCCCTGGCCGATCCGTTCGTCCTGGTAAGAGTACCAGGCACCGCTCTTGTCCACCAGTCCCTGCTCCACCCCAAGATCCAGCAGGTCTCCGATCCGGGAGATCCCCTCACCATAGACCATGTCAAATTCGGCCAGCTTGAAGGGCGGGGCCACCTTGTTCTTGACGACCTTGACCTTGGTGCGGTTACCCACCACCTCCTGACCGTCCTTGATCTGGGTCATCCGGCGGATATCGATGCGGATGGAGCTGTAGAACTTGAGGGCATTACCACCGGTGGTGGTCTCGGGGTTGCCGAACATCACCCCGATCTTCATCCGGATCTGGTTGATGAAGATCAGCACCGTGTTGGTCCGTTTGAGCACCCCGGTGAATTTACGCATGGCATGGGACATCAACCGTGCCTGGAGGCCGACATGCTGGTCCCCCACGTTGCCGTCGATCTCGGCGCGGGGTACCAGGGCGGCCACCGAGTCCACCACGATCACATCGATGCCGCCGCTGCGCATCAGGATCTCGGTGATCTCCAGGGCCTGCTCGCCAAAGTCGGGCTGGGAGATCAGGAGGTTGTCCACATCCACCCCCAAGCGTTCGGCATAGCTGGTGTCCAGGGCATGTTCCGCATCGATAAAGGCGGCGTTGCCCCCCATCTTCTGGGCCTGGGCGATGACGTGGAGGGCCAGGGTGGTCTTTCCCGAGGACTCGGGACCGTAGATCTCGGTAACCCTGCCCCGCGGAAAGCCGCCCACTCCCAGGGCCAGGTCGATGGAGAGGATTCCCGTGGGAATGACCGGGATATTCTCCCGTTCATCCGAGCCCAGGCGCATGATGGCGCCTTTGCCGAACTGCCGTTGAATTTGAACAATAGCGTTATCAACACTTTTTAATCTGCCTTCTGCAGCAGTCGCCTTGGGCACAGCCATGGGATCTCCTTGGTCAGTTATTGAGAAGAGCACGCCGCACGGTATCAAGGGCGGTGAGCGCTGTTAGTTCCTGGATCTGGGTACGGGTGCCGCTGAAGCGATGGAGCCGGGCGGTCACCTGTTTGTCATGAAAGAGGCCGATATAGACCGTGCCCACCGGTTTTTCTTGAGTGCCCCCATCCGGACCGGCAATCCCGGTGACCGAGACGCCGGTGTCGCAGTTGACCTTTGCCGCCAACCGGGCTGCCATGGCCCGGGCCGCCTCGGGACTGACCGCACCGTAGTTGGTCAGGAGGGCATGATCCACGTTGAGCAGCAGTTCCTTGAGCCGGTTGGAGTAGGCCACCACCCCGCCGGCAAACCAGCGGGAGCTGCCTGCCACCTGGGTGAGCTTGCTGGCGATCAGGCCGCCGGTACAGGATTCGGCCACACAGAGGGTCTTGCCGGCTGCTGCCAGCAGGCTGCCGGTGGCCGCAGCCATGGAGGTCTCCCCCATACCATAGAGGGCCGGGCCCAACTGCTTGCGGATGAAGTCGTCGATCTCCTGGAAGATCGGCTCCAGGGCTTCCTGGGAGGAGTGGTTTAAGCCCAGGCTGAGGTGGACCTCGCAACCCACGGGATAGTAGCCCAACTGGACGCCCTCCTGTTCCTCCAGGCTGAGCAGACGGGCGTTGATCTCTGCCTCTGCCAGGCCAAAGGTGCGATAGAGTCGTTGGATCCTGCCCTGCTCGCTTCGGGGGAAACGGCGTTCCAGTTCCGGGATCACCTTGGAGGTCAGGAGCTGTTCCATCTGGGGCGGTACCCCGGGCAGAAAAAAGAGCGGGGTACCGTCGATGGCCAGGATGTAGCCGGCCATCCGGTAGGCATCGTCCAGGATGGTGGCGTCCTCCGGGACCCAGGCCAGTTTTTCCATGGCTGCCCGCTGGCTGGCGCTGGGCTGGGGCAGGCGGGCCTGGATGCTGGCAATGATCTCCGGGTGTCTTATCCCCTTCAGGCCCAGGGCCTGGATTACCGCCTCGTTGGTGAGGTCGTCGGTGGTGGAGCCCAGGCCGCCGGTGATGATCACAAAGTCGGCCCGCTTCAGGCTGGTCTCGATGGTCGGCCCGATCAACTCCACGGCGTCGCCGATGGTATGGATGGAGCGGATGGGGTAGCCGGCTGCAGCGAGTTTCTGGGCAGCATAGCCGCTGGTGGTGTTGGTGATTCTTCCTGAGATCAGTTCATCACCAATGGCAACAATTTCTCCGATCATGGCAGCCTCCCTTGTCTTCAACTGCGTTTGGCTAAAGGTGTTTCCTGGTTGTTTTCATCAAGTTGATCATGAATAATACCGATTGGTTGGCCATTGTCAATATGATCAAAGCGTACCGAGGCAATTTGATGGACCAGAGCGGAGGGACCGTTGAAGTGGAGGGGGAGGTAGTTTTCTGAAAACCCTTGGAGCAGGCCGCTCTTGGTATGACGACGTTCCACCAGGACCCGTTGGCTGGAGCCCAGTTGGCTCTGGTAGAAGCTGGTCCGTAACTGTTCGTCCAGGGTGCGCAAGCGTTTGACCCGTTGGTTCTTCACCGGCCCTGGGATCTGGTCGCTAAAAAAGGAGGCCAGGGTGCCGGGACGTTTGGAGTAGGGGAAAACGTGGAGGTAGCTGATGGGCAGATCGGCAATGGTCTGGAAGGTGTTCTCTGCCTGGGCCTCGGTCTCTCCGGGAAAACCGCCCAGAACGTCACAGCCGATGGCCCCGTGGGGCATGGCCTGGTGTACCTGGTGGATGACCTCGCGGAAGCTGGCCACGGTATACTGGCGGTACATCCGTCGCAGCACCTCGTCGTCCCCGCTCTGCAGAGGGATATGGAGGTGGGGCATGAAGTTGGCATGGCGGCTGATCAACTCCAGCAGGCTGGGGTTGACCTCGGTGGGTTCGATGGAGCTCAGCCGGATCCGCAGCTGGGGAAATTCCCGGCAGAGTCGGTCCAGGAGGCTGTAGATGGTCTCGCCCTGGTCCAGGTCCAGGCCGTATTTGCCCACATTGATGCCGGTGATCACCATCTCCCTGTAGCCTTCCTCGCTAAAGATAGCGGTCTGTTTCAATATTGCCTCCAGGGAGAGACTGCGGCTCGGTCCCCGGGTGTAGGGGACAATACAGTAGGAACAGAAGTTGTTGCAGCCGTCCTGGATACGGAGGTAGGTTCGGGTGCGGCCGCCGAAACGGCGGACCGGCAGCAGACAGATCTCCTCTTGGTTACTGATTCTGCCCATCAGGACGACCAGCTCCGGCTGTTCCTCCTGGAGGGCGGTGTCGACGATCAGGTGTTTGTAGTCGTTGCCCACCAGGCAGGCCCTGTGCTCGACGATATCCAGGATGGCGTCCGGCGCCATCTGGGCATAACAGCCGGTGACGATGATCCTGGCATCGGGATTGGTCTGGATGGCCTTACGGATCAGCTGGCGGGACTGTTGACCGGCCTTGGCAGTAACCGTGCAGGTGTTGATGACATAGACATCTGCCGCGTGGGAGAAGGGGACCAGCTCACAGCCGGCCTCGGCAAAGCCGGTGGCAAAGGAGGCGGATTCAAACTGGTTGACCTTACAGCCCAGGGTGGTGATGGCAACTTTGACAAGCTTTTTCATGGAGAGTCGGCGCTGGTTGGAGTGATTGGTTGGGGCCCCTCTATTATACCGCTGCCAACCAGCTTGTCACCTTCATAAAAGGCGGCATACTGTCCAGGGGTGATGGCCCGTTGGGGCTGGTCGAACCAGACCTGTGCCCGCCCTCGACCCAGGGGGAGGAGTTTTCCCCGGGCTGAGCGGTGGCGGGAACGGAGTTGAACCGTACCCTGCCAGGGGAAGAGGGCGGGCCGGCGGTGCCACTGGAGGCCGTGTACCCTCAGGCTGGAGCTGAACAGCTGCTCTTCCTTGCCGACCAGCACCCGGTTACGCCGGGCATCCAGGCCGATGACGTACCAGGGGGTGGCATCGGGGATGCCCAGGCCGCGACGTTGGCCGATGGTGTAGTTCCAGATGCCCTGATGAGGCCCCAGGCAGGAACCGTCCGGGGCGACGATCTCTCCCGCGAGCGGGGAGAGGCCCTGGGAGAGCAGAAAGGAGGGGAGATCCCGGGGCAGGAAACAGACGTCCTGGCTTTCCTGGCTCTCCGGGAAGTCCATGCCCAGTGCCCTGGCCCTGGTGTAGGTATCCTGCTTGTTCCACCCCGCCAGGGGCAGCAGCAGCCGGGCCCGTTGGCGCTCAGCCAGGCGACAGAGAAAGTAGGATTGATCCTTCCTGGGATCCGGAGAACGGCGGAGCAGGTTCTGGTTGCCGCTCTTGTGGAGCCGGGCGTAGTGGCCGGTGGCCACCTTGCTCATCCCCCGGGCGAGCAGCTGCTCCATAAACAGCCCCAGCTTGATCTCCTGGTTACAGCAGATACAGGGGTTGGGGGTCAGGCCGCGGCGGTAGGCCTTGATAAAGGAGTGGATAACCGTGGCGGTAAAGGCCTTCCTGAGGTCGATGAGTGTCAGGGGGATATCGAGAAGCCGGGCAACGGCCGCAACCCGTTCCTGTTGCTGGCTGAGTTCCGGAACAGGGAGGAGCATGAAAAAGCCATGGACCCGGTAGCCTTGCTCTTTAAGGAGCAGGGCGGCAACCGTGGAGTCGACGCCGCCGCTCATGGCCATGCCGATTGTTGTTTGGGTACCCATAGGACAAAAAAGCGCTGAGCTCAGCTGGAGTTTGGTGGTTGACTGCAGGGTTGTTGGGGCGAAACGCGGGCGTCGGGCAAAGAAAGGCAAGGGGCGAAAAGCGGGAGGCGCAGATCCCGCTGTACCCGGACAGGGGGTACAGGACCGGACGAGCTGAATTAGAGCAGGGAAGCGAGGATATCGCAGTGGCGGCAGATGTTCATCTTTTCTTTCCAGTTTTTATCTGCTGTACATTCACATCTGGTTCCGCTGAGGAACCAGCAGAGATGGCCTGCTTGAAATTCCCAGGCAGGGCATTCCTTTTTACAGTCGCATTTTTTAATGGTCCAGCAGTCTTTCCGTCTGCTCGCACCGTTGCCCCGCTGGCTCACCAGTAAAAAGTAAAGCTGCCGCTCTACATGGGTTGGGATCGATCTCCAGCCCTGCTCATAGCTCTGCACGGCCTTCAGTGAGACGCCGAGAAGCTCTGCAAGGGCTTTCTGGGTTTTTCCCAGTCTGGTTCTGGCTTCGGCAAATTTTTCACGGTCCATAACTGCTCATCCTGACGTTCTCTAGTTCTTGAAATACAGATACCACAAGGTGTATCAAGCGGCAATTTATTTCTTGTTCTGATCCGCGGGAACCTGGTCATGAGGCCCTGGCAGCCAAGATGGCAAGATAGGACCTTGCAAGCAGCCATTACCTCCGGGTAGTATGCGTACAGTCCTGGCTCCTCTTGAGAGTCGGGGCAAAGGAGCAGCTCAGGTCGCCAACAGTGATGGACAGGGAGGGAGCAATGGAGAGGCAGACACGTAATGGAATGGGCTTGAGGAGGGTGCAGCGGGCCTTTATTTGTTCCCTTGCAGGGCTGCAGTTTGCCTGGAAAAGTGAAGCCGCCTTTCGTCAGGAGGTGCTGGCTGCGGCGGTGTTGACCCCCCTGGCCATCTACCTGGGAGAGAGTGGTCTGGAAAGGTCCCTGCTTCTAGGCAGTCTCCTGTTGGTACTGATTGTGGAACTGCTCAACAGTGCGGTGGAGGCGGTGGTGGACCGGATCAGTATCGAGCACCATCCGCTCTCCGGACAGGCCAAGGATCTTGGCTCTGCGGCCGTGGCCCTTGCCATGGCCCATGTCCTGGTGGTGTGGGCAGGGGTACTCCTGCTATGATTTTATTTTTTCTAGATTTTTTCCTGAGCTGAATTTGACTCAGAAGTTTAATTGGTTATAATTAAGTCAGAGTACGACGTCGTGCCCAGTGAGCAGGATGGCAAGGACCGCTGAAATCGTTTTGTAAACGAAGGGAGGTGCAAATGGCTGTAAAAGTACTGATCAGACGAAAAGTAACTTCTGAAAACGAACAGGAACTCTCAGGTCTTCTCAGGGAGCTCAGAACATTGACCACCAACAGAAAAGGCTATATTTCAGGAGAAACCTTTACCCGGTTTGATAAGCCCGGTGAAAGCCTGGTTGTCAGCACCTGGCAATCTGCCGATGACTGGCGGGAGTGGGTGTTGAGTCCTGAGCGAAAAAAACTGCAGGACAAGATTGACGGCCTGCTCGGCGAGCAAACCAGCTACGAAATATTTTCTTACTCTTAGGCCCCTGATAAGGACAGACGTACCCAGGGCCGGCGGCGATAGCTGAGGACGACTGCTCACTTTCAGTACGGTGTGATGAAGCGACATGGTGCGGGTTATCTGCATATGTCGCTTTTTTATTGCTCCTTGCACCTGGGAGGAGGATAAAATAATAAGGGGAAAAGCTTTTACAAATAAAAGAACTTCCTTATATTGTTGATAAAGGCGCGTAGGGCGCAAGGCAGCTTCAGGCCAACGGGCCGCCCAGCTCAGCTGGGCTCGGTGTCGCAGTTGGTGTCGATTCACAGGTGAGCGGGAGGGTATATGAGCAAGGAAGTACACGTGAAAAATATTGGCCTCAGGGGCGTTACCGTTGCTGACTCGGCCATCAGTTTTATCGATGGTGAGCAGGGGGTGCTGATTTATCGCGGCTATCGCATTGAAGACCTGGCCGACCACTCCACCTTCATGGAGACCGCCTACCTGCTCCTCCATGGCAGCCTGCCCACCAGGGAGGAGGTCGCAGGCTTCAGTGAGCAGGTGAGGGCCGCGCGTGAGCTGCCGGACTTTCTCTATGCGTGTATGAAGCGCTGGCCGGTCACCGCCCATCCCATGGATGTGCTCCAGGCCGCGGTACCGCTGCTGGCCATGGCCGATGGCCAGGGAGAGGCCCTTGACCGGGACAGATATCTGGCCAACTCCATCGGCCTGATTGCCAAGTTGCCGACCATTACCGCAGCCTGGCACCGTATCCGTCACGGCCAGGAGCCCCTGGCCCCGGATGACAGCCTGGACCATGCCGCCAACTTTCTCTGGATGCTCCAGGGGGAGAAGCCCCATCCGGAAACGGCCCATGACCTGGACGTCTGTCTGATCCTTCACGCCGACCATACCTTCAATGCCTCCACCTTTGCCGCCCGTGAGGTGGTCTCCACCAGGGCCTCTATCTATGCCGGGGTCACGGCCGCCCTGGGAGCCCTGTCCGGCAGTCTCCATGGCGGGGCCAATACCCGGGTGATGCAGATGCTGCTGGAGTTGGAGGATGAGGACGATGTCGCGGCCTGGGTCCATGCGCGCCTGGCCCAGGGCAAGAAGGTGATGGGCTTTGGTCATGCCATCTACAAGACCGGCGACCCCAGGGCGGCCTATCTCAAGAAGATGGGCAAGCGGCTGGGCGACCATTCCGGGCAGAACTGGTTTACCCTGTCGCAACAGGTCGAGGATGCCACCCTGGCCGAGTTTCGCGCCAAGGGAAAAACCACTATCCTCCCCAATGTGGACTTCATGAGCGCTCCGGTCTATCACATGATGGGGATTCCCCTGGATGTGATGACCCCGATCTTTGCCTTTTCCCGGGTGGCCGGCTGGTGTTCCCATATCATTGAAGAACAGTTTGCCGATGCCCAGGGAAAACCGGCCCTCTATCGTCCCAAGGCAGAGTATGTGGGCGAGTATTGCGGTCTGATGGGCTGTGAATACTCACCGCCCGAGGAGCGGGGCTAAGGTTGATGGTGGACACCGCAGGGAGCGGTGTCCACCTGGTCCTTCCCGGGCTACCAGGTCTGGGAACTCAACTCGACGATGTTCTGGTTGACCAGGTGGAGACAGGCGTCCACGCTTTCGGGATGATAGCGACTGCCCCGGCCCGAACGGATTTCGTTTAAGGCGGCCTCCCTGCCCAGTGACGGTCGGTAGGGACGGTGGGAGGACATGGCCTCGACCACGTCGGCAACGGTGAGGATCTTGGCCTCCAGGAGGATGGCATCATCCCGGAGACCGCGGGGGTAGCCGCTGCCGTCGAGCAGCTCGTGGTGCTGGTAGACGATCTCTGCCACTGGCCAGGGAAATTGGATATTTTTTAAGATCTCGTACCCGGCCCTGGAGTGGCACTTGATGATGGCCCGCTCTTCATTCGACAGAGCGGTCGGTTTGGCAAGGTACTCTGCTGGGATAGACATCTTGCCGATATCATGGAGGATACATGAAAAGTGAAGCCCTTCGATCTGATCGCTGCTCAGGCCCAGCTCCCGGGCAATGGCACAGGCCAGGCCATCTACCCGCAGCTGATGTCCGGCGGTGTAAGGGTCTCGCTGCTCTGCTGCCGAAGCCAGTGAGGTCACGGTATCTTCCAGGCTGGCGCGTAATCTGTCCCGGCTCTGGCGCAGCTCGATCATTGCCGCCTTCCGGTCCGTGACATCCCGAGCCACCCCGCGAAAGACCGTAAACTCTTCGTTGAGTTCACATACCGGCACTGCATTCACCTCAAGGACCCGTTCCTGGCCGTTTTTGGCCAGGCAGATACTTTCAAATCCATAAAAGGGCTGTTCTTTGGCCAGGAGTTGGTTGAAGAGCGGCCCAAATCGGGCTCGTCGGCCTGGAGGACAGAGGTCGATCAGGGTCTTGCCCTGGATCTCCTCCGGGGTGTAGCCGAGAATATTCCTGGTGTTGGGGCTGCTGTAGGTAAACTGCCCCTTCGGGTTCATCTCCCAGATCCAGTCACTGGTGGTCTCCACCAGGGCACGGTAGCGTTCCTTGTTCTTTTCCAGGTCCTTGATCAGGTGGCCCCGTTCCTCCCAGATCCGGACCCGCACCCGATCGGCCAGGATGGTATGACGGATGGAGTAGAGCACCAGCAGGATTGCACCCAGGAGGAAGAGGGAGGAGATGGCGGTGAGTTTCTTGCGCATGGCACCTACCTGGGCGTGGACTTCATCCAGGTAGACCCCGGTGCCGACGACCCAGCCCCAGGGTTCAAACAGTTTAATGTAGGAGAGTTTGGGGGCGATCCGTTCCGGGTTGTCCAGCCACTGCCACATGTACTCCACGTAGCCGGCCCCCTGCTCTTGGGCCACCCGGACAAACTCGATAAAGATCTGTTTTCCCGTGGGGTCGGTGAAGGTGGTGGAGTCCTGGCCTTCCATGTCCGGGCGATAGGGGTGGACCACCAGCTTATGGGAGAGGTCATTGATCCAGAAGTAGTTCATGGCGTTGCTGCCAAAACGGAAATTGCGGATATGGGCAATGGCCTGCTCCTGGGCCTCCTGGCGGCTGAGGCGTCCCTCCTCTTCCCAGGATTCATAGGTGGCCAGCACGTTCCAGGCCGTTTCGGTCAGCTCCTTGATCATCTCCCGCTTGCCGGCCATGAAGCTCCGTTCCAGGGCAGGGAGGATGATCAGGAAGATCGAGACAATAAAGAGGAGCAGGCTGAGCAGGGCAGGCAGGGCGATACGCAGTGAAATAGCTCGGGAAAGCTGTTTCATCCCTTTGTTTTCCATAGACAGGTTCCCTTGAGGCTGGAGGGAGAGGCAGTAAGGGGCCGGGATTCGGCTTGAACCCCCTCTCCTTAAAGTATGTCCCGAATCAGCGAGATAATCAACAGGATCGTGCAAAAGTTTGCTCTTTCAGGGTGATTGCCCGATTCCCCAGGGATGATTCGAAGAAAAAAGTATAAAATTCTTGACAATAAACAGAGTATTTTGTTTGCTGAAAGAAGTTTCAGGCTCCTTCTAGGATGAAAAGGGAACTCCGTGAGAATCGGAGACGGGCCCGCCGCTGTAACTGGGGACGAACACTGCCGGACGTCACTGACATATTGTTGGGAAGACGCAGTTAGTAGGATGATCCAGAAGTCAGAACACCTACCTGAAATTTCGGTCATCTTCTCGAGGCAGTTGAAGAGGCTATCGATACGAGGAATTATCAGGGCATCCCCGGATCATTGTTTTGGTCTTGGGATTTTTCCCCAGACGGGCAAAACAGTTCAGAAGTGATGAGTTCACGGGCTGATACTGAAAGTGCTGCGTCGGTATGCTCTCCTCTCACTCTCACCGAGATCTTCGGCTGAAGCTGTTCCCTGCCCCCTTTCAAGCGCGTGTCCGCCTTTGAAAGGCACCGTTGCCTGTTCCACCCAGAAATCATGTCAGCACCGGGAGTCATTACCCCCGCCATGTCCGGTATCCAGTTGATCTTGTTTGCCGGCAATATCAATGAGGATATCTTTACTCGATGATTCTCGTGATTATGGGATGGACCTTGTTTTTTCCCCACCACTGTTTTCTGTTGTGATCAACCGTTTTTTTCTCTGCCGTCCAACTCGACAGCAACTATAGTGTACCAGGCAGATCACGATGCCTTCCCTGGGAGCAGCAGCCTCCGGGGATGGGTATGAGTCATGCCAGCCAGGGTAATCTTTTCCATGCAACAACTGCTAGAGAAGCGCAGAATTTTTGTGAGCAAGGGGAGGGTAGCTCGATGACTCCCTCTCTGCAGAGCGTGGAGAGCAGAGCGGCACACTACTGTGATGCCCACCTCCATCTCCAGGATGAACGCATAGGCGGACGGCTGGCGGCGCTCCTGGCCCTGGCCAGGCAGCGGGGGGTGGATCGTTTCCTTACGAACACCGTCTCTGAGGAGCAGTGGGCCGGGGCGCTGGAGTTGGGGCGGACCATTGCCGGGGTGATCCCCTTTCTCGGTATCCATCCCTGGTATGCAGAGAGTGTGGCTGCGGGCTGGAGGGAGCGGCTGGCTGCCCTGATTGCCAGGGGCGGCTGCGGCCTGGGCGAGGTCGGGCTGGACCGATCCTGTGCAGTGCCCCTTGAGCGCCAGCTTAGCCTTTTCCAGGGACAGCTCGAGCTGGCACTGGAGTATCGTTGCCCCCTGGTTATTCACTGTGTCCGCCATTGGGGCAGGTTGTTGGATCTGCTGGAGGGTGCAGGGCTCTCGCCTGAGGGGCCGGCCGTCATGGTCCACTCCTTTAGCGGCTCTCTGGAAACCATGGAGCGTCTGCTCCGCCTGGGGGTCTACTGCTCCTTTTCCGCCCGCCTGTTGCTTGGGCATGAGACCCGGCTGCAGCAGGTCTTCAGGGCGATCCCTCTGGAGCAGGTACTCTTGGAGACCGATGCCCCGGATCAGGCCCTCTGGCCGAGGGGACCCTGCAGCGAGCTGAGGCTCAACGCACCCGGCTGCATCGTGGAGCTGTATCAACAGGCCGCCCGTTTAAGGGGCTGTGATCCGACAACCTTTACCACTACGCTTTGGAAGAATGGAACGATTTTTACGCACCGAGCGGCTGCTGGGCCCTGAGGGCTTTCAGCGGCTGCAACAGGCCGCTGTCACCGTGGTCGGCCTGGGCGCCGTGGGGGGATATGTGGTGGAAGGCCTGGCCCGGGCCGGGGTGGGTCGCCTGCGGTTGGTGGACTTTGATACCATCCAGCCCTCCAACATCAACCGCCAGATCCTGGCCCTGGAGACCACCCTGGGCCGGGCCAAGGCCCAGGTGGCCGCCCAAAGGGTCGCTGTCATCAACCCGGCCTGTCGGGTGGAGGCGCTGGAGCTTTTTGCCGATGAGGCCACCATGGGCGCCATCCTCCAGCCAGCCCCTGAGCTGCTTATCGATGCCATCGATTCCCTCAACCCCAAGGTCCAACTGCTCAGCGCGGCTCACCGGGCCGGGCTGCGGGTGATCTCCTCCATGGGTGCGGCCCTGCGCACCGACCCCACCAAGGTGGCCTGGGGGGATATCGGCGAGACCTGGGGCTGCCCCCTGGCCCGCAGGGTACGCAAGCGCTTACGTCGTCAGGGGATCGAAGAGGGGATATCCTGTGTCTTTTCCTCGGAGGCGGTGTGCTTCAACTATCGCGATCCGGAGAAGGAAGCCGCCTCCTCTGGAGGAAACCCCTATGACGGGCGCGGCCGTCAACGCAGGGTCCTGGGCAGTCTGCCCACCCTGACCGGGATATTCGGCCTGACCATCGCCAACCAGGCCATCCTGGAACTCTCCGGCGGGGTGGTCCGGGAAGAACGGTCCTGAGTGGTGAGGGCATAAGCGGTCGGAGTACATTTCTTCCCCTCTCCCGAGTCCCTCTGCAGTACATTCTCCTCACCGGGCGGTGCTCCGCCTAGGCCAGGTGTTTCTGCTGACGCCTGCCGATACTCTTTGCCTCCTCGGTTATTGCCTGAGCAGGGGCGGGCTTCTTGCTGCCCGTTTTCAGTTGGGCTCGGATCAGCGGCGGCAGGGGCCGGCCCTGAATCCGCTGCAGGTCTCCGGCGATGGCCTCGGCTATCCTGGTCCCCTCTTGTTGCAACTCTTCCACCAGATAACGATAGAGCAGCTCAGCCATCCGCTTAAGGGAGATCTTCCAGGTGGAGTGGGTCTCTTGGTAGAGCCAGCCGGAGAAGGCCTTAAATCCCTGGAAGGTGTCGCCCTCCTCCCAGAGGAGCCGGACACTCCGGGGAAAGTTACCGCTGTTGTAGAGCAGGTCCCAGAAGCGAGTCAGCCGTTTGAGCCCTTGCATCTCCTGGAAATCGATCTGGTCCGTGGCCAGGATCTCGTAGGGCGGCAGGGGGGAGTAAACCATCCGGTGGGTCCGGTCATGGCGGCTGATGGCGGTGCCTGAGAGTTTTTTCAGGACCCCCAGCTGGATCTCCGCCCTGGTGAGGCTGGTGAGCAGATTGAGGTTGTCGCCGAATCCCTGGGCCGACTCCCCGGGCAGGCCGATGATCAGATCCACATGGAGGTGGGCCCGGGTCTCCTGCTCGAGAAAGCGGAGGTTGGTGCGGATCTTGTCCATGTTGAGGCGACGACTGATGCCGGCAGCCACCTCCGGGTTGAGGGTCTGGATACCGACCTCCAGCTGGAGGCTGCCTGGCGGAAACTGGCGGAGCTGCTCCTTGAGGGGTGGCGGGAAATGATCGGGGATGACCTCAAAGTGGACCAGGTAGGGCGGCTCCTTGGCCAGGAAAAAGTCCAGGATTCTGGTCACGGTCGCCAGCTGGAGGTTGAAGGTGCGATCGATGAATTTGAAGTTGCGCGCCCCCCGCTGCCAGAGGGTCTCCAGGGCCGCGAGAAAGGCCTCCAGGGGGAAGTAGCGCACCGTCTTGTCCATGGAGGAGAGGCAGAACTCGCAACAAAAGGGGCAGCCCCTGGAGGCCTCCACATAGCAGACCCGGTGGAGGATATCTTCGTCCAGGTATTCGTCATAGGGCAGGACCAGACGGCCGGGGTCGGGCGGATCCGGGGGGATCAGCCGCTGTTCCGGTCTGTGCCCGGCCAGCAGCTCCCGGCAGAGCCGGTAGAAGTTGTTCTCTCCCTCACCCTGCACCAGGTAATCGGCGCTCTCCAGTTCCAGCCGCAAGGGCAGGTGGCTCACCTCTGGTCCGCCCAGGACAATGATTACCCCGGGATCCACGGCCTTGATGATCCTGATCAGCTGGGCAACCTGGAGGCCATTCCAGATATAGACCCCCAGGCCGATGATCCGGGGCTCAAGGGCCAGGAGTTTTTCGGCAACATCGATCAACTGATCGCTGATGGTGTACTCGGCAATGGTGGTGCGCTCCCTGAACTCTTTCAGGTTGGCCCGGATGGAGCGCAGGCCGATGGCGGTGTGGATGTAGCGGGCGTTGAGGGTGGAGAGGACAATATCAGCCATGGCAAGGGCCTGCAGGAAGAGAGGGGCCGTCCCTGTTTTTGGGAAACGACCCCTTGATGAAAGATGATCGAGCTAGTTTTGGTTCAGCCGTTGGCGAAGGACCTTGTGAAGGATGCCGCCGTGACGGTAATAGTCGATTTCCATATCATTATCAAGGCGAAGGAGTACGCTGAAGAGCTCGCTGCTGCCGTCGGCACGGTCCAGCTGCAGCTGGAGTGGAGCCCCCGGCTTGAGGGCCCCTTCCAGGGCTGTGATCGAGATCCGTTCCCGGCCGGTCAGGCCCAGGCTGGTCGCGTCAGTACCTTGCGCAAACTGGAGGGGCAGCACCCCCATGCCCACCAGGTTGGAGCGGTGGATCCGTTCAAAGGAGGTCGCCACCACCGCCTTCACCCCCAGGAGCATGGTTCCCTTGGCCGCCCAGTCCCGGGAACTGCCGGTGCCGTAATCCTTACCGGCAAAGATCACCAGAGGGGTGGACGACTGCTGGTAGCGGATGGCCGCCTCATAGATGGAGGTCTCCTCTTCCTGGGGCAGCAACAGGGTGTAGCCACCCTCCCGCTCCACCATGGTGTTACGGATGCGGATATTGGCAAAGGTGCCCCGCATCATCACCTGGTGGTTACCCCGGCGTGAGCCATAGGAGTTGAAGTCCTGGGGAGCGATCCCCAGGGACTGGAGGTACTGGCCTGCCGGGCTGTCCGCGGGGATGGCCCCGGCCGGGGAGATGTGATCGGTGGTGATGGTGTCGCCGAAGATGGCCAGGATCCGGGCCTGGTGGATATCCTGGATCGGCGGCACCTCTTTGCTGAGGCTGGTGAAGAAGGGCGGCTCCTGGATGTAGGAGGAGTCCGGGTCCCAGGGAAAGAGCTGGCCGCTGCCCCCATGGAGGCTGTTCCACTGTTGGTCGCCTTTGAAGAGGGACTGGTAACTGGAGCTGAACAGCTCCGGGGTAACCGCCGCGTCCACGACCCGGCGAATCTCCTCCTGGCTGGGCCAGATATCCCGAAGAAAGACCGGCCTGCCCTGGTCATCCTTGCCCAGGGGCTCGTTGATCGGATCGCTGAGCACGCTCCCGGCCAGCCCATAGGCGATGACCAGCATGGGCGAGCCCAGGTAGTTGGCCTGGACCTGGGGATGGATCCTGGCCTCAAAGTTACGGTTCCCACTGAGGACCGCTGCGGTGATCAGTCCTTTCCGCTCGATGGCCGTGGCCACGGTCTCATCCAGGGGGCCGGAGTTGCCGATACAGGTGGTGCAGCCATAACCGACCACATGGAAACCCAGGGTCTCCAGATCGGCCAGCAGCTTGCTCTCTTCCAGGTAACGGCTGACCACCCTGGAGCCCGGAGCCATGCTGGTTTTGACCCAGGGTTTACAGCGGAGCCCTCGCTTGACCGCGTTGCGGGCCAGGAGGCCGGCACCGATCATCACATCCGGGTTTGAGGTGTTGGTGCAGCTGGTAATGGCGGCGATCACCACCGAGCCGTTATCGAGCTGGTCGCAGCCGCTTGTTGGCAGGCTGCAGGCCACCGGGGTCTTGGCACAGCTCGGGCAGCCATCCATGTTGCCCGCCTCCAGGGAGCCGTTACCCCTGCCGAGCCGAGCGGCAAACTGGCGGCCAAAATCTCCCTTTACCTGGGAGATGGGTAGCAGCTCCTGGGGCTTTCTCGGTCCGGACAGAGAGGGGACAACCTCGTCCAGACAGAGTTCGTAGATGGTGCTGTATTCCGGTTCCACCGTCTCCGGGCCGTAGAACAATCCTGCGGCCCGACAGTAGTCTTCCACCAGCCGTACCTGGGCCTGGTCCCTGCCGCTGCTGTGCAGGTAGCGCAGGGTCTCCCGATCCACCGGGAAAAAGCCCATGGTTGCCCCATATTCGGGGGCCATGTTGGCGATGGTGGCCCGGTCAGGCAGGCGGAGGCTGTCCAGGGCAGGGCCGAAAAACTCGACAAAGCGACCAACCACCCCCTTTTCCCGTAAGAAACGGGTAATGGTCAGCACCAGATCGGTGGCCGTGGTGCCCACGGGCAGGGAGCCGCTTAACCGCATGCCGATCACCTCGGGGATCTGGAGAATATAGGGCTGGCCAAGGAGGACGGCCTCGGCTTCGATCCCGCCTACCCCCCAGCCCACGACCCCCAGGCCGTTGATCATGGTGGTGTGGGAGTCGGTACCCAGGACCGTGTCCGGGGAGACCACCGTTCGGCTGCCCTGTTGGTTGAGCTGGGCCACCGAGGCCAGGTATTCCAGGTTGACCTGGTGGACAATCCCGGTGCCCGGCGGTACAACCCGAAAGTTGGCAAAGGCCTGTTGGCCCCAGTGGAGCATGGTGTAGCGTTCCCGATTGCGCTCCATCTCCAACCGCACATTGAAGTCAAAGGCCTCTGTGGAACCATAGCGGTCAACCTGAATGGAGTGATCGATCACCAGGTCTGCAGGGATAAAGGGGTTCATGCTGGTGGGATCACCACCCTTGCGGGCCAGGGCCGAACGCAGGGCGGCAAGGTCCACCAGGGCCGGGACGCCGGTGAAATCCTGGAGCACCACCCGGCTGGGCATGAAGGGGATGCCCTGGTTGGGAGTTGCACCGGGCCTCCAGGCGGCCAGGGCCAGGAAGTCCTCCTCTCGCACCAGCCCTTGGTCCAGGTAACGGAGCAGGTTTTCCAAGAGGATCCGGATGGAGAAGGGATATCTGCTCAGCGGTCCGAATGGGCTCTCTGCCAGGAACTGGAGACCATAAAAGGTGTAGGGTTTCCCCTGGGAGCTGAACTCTTGCTGCAGGTCAAGTTGGGAAAAATTGATCTGGGGTGACATGTGATCTCCTTATGCTTCCTGATACAGCCGATGATCCGGTGGGTAGGGAGGTTGCCCTGAGCAATATAATACTACCTGGAGCAGGGATCTAGCAAGGGCAGCAGGCACCAAATAAAAAAGCCGGTGGAACATGATCCACCGGCTTGATGCGTACTGATCAGCAAAGAGCCCCTACTCCTTGCTGAGGACGATGTAGTGACTGGCCTTGCCGCCACGGACCCGGAGCAGGACCCGGGAGCCGTTCTTGGCTGTTGCCAGGGCCTGGTTGAGTTCCTCCAGGTTACGGACCCGTTGACGGTTGACCTCTTCGATCAGTTGGCCGGGCTTCAGGCCGAAGCGCCCGGCTGCAGAGTCGGAGGCCACCTCGGCTATGAGCACTCCCTGCTCCACTTCATAGCCGAACTGTTCGGCCAGCTCCGGAGTGAGCTCCTGGAGGGTGAGGCCAAAGTCTGCCAGCGGCGAGCCATCGCTCTTCGAGGCCACCCGGCCCATGTCCGCCGGTTGCTCGCCGATGGTGACCGCGAGTTGCCTCTTGCGGCCGTCACGGATGATCTCCAGTTTGATCTTGGCATTGGGCGCGGTCATGGCGATCTTGTCGCGGAGTTCGGCCACATCATCGACGGCCTGCTTTTCCAGACCAACGATGACGTCACCCTGCCGGAGGCCAGCCTTCTGGGCAGGGGAGTCGGGGCTGACTTCGGCCACCAGGACCCCCTTGCTGCTGGAGAGGTCAAAGGATTTGGCCAGCTCCTCGTTGACATCCTGGATCACCACTCCGAGCCAGCCGCGGGTGACCTTGCCATGGTCTAAGAGCTGCTGCTTGATGGCCTTGGCCATGTTGATGGGGATGGCGAAGCCGATGCCCATGTAGCCGCCGCTGCGGGAGAAGATGGCCGTGTTGATGCCGACGGCCTCGCCGCGGATGTTGAGCAGGGGGCCGCCGGAGTTGCCCGGGTTGATGGCGGCATCGGTCTGGATAAAGTTCTCGTAATCGGCGATGCCCACCCGGTTGCGGCCCTTGGCACTGACCACCCCCACGGTGACGGTCTGGCTGAGCTCAAAGGGGCTGCCGATGGCGATGACCCACTCACCGACTCCCAGGGTATCGGAGTTACCCAGGGGCAGAACCGGCAGCTTGGTGCCGTCGATCTTGATGATGGCCACATCGGATTGGGGGTCGGTGCCCACCACCTTGGCGGAGAACTCCCGTTCGTCATCCAGGCGGACGGTGATCTTGTCTGCCCCTTCCACCACATGGTTGTTGGTCAGGATGTAGCCGTCAGCTGCAAAGATAAAACCCGAGCCTGCGCCCTGTTGGCGGTACTGGCGCGGCTGCTGTCGGGGCGTCCGGGGATGGCGGAATTGGGGGCCGAAGAATCGTTCAAAGAAGGGATCCCTGAACAGGTCGCTGGGCTGTCGCCCCTGGGGCTTGTGCATGGTTTTTTCCACGGCAATATGGACCACGGCCGGACCGGCCTTGGCCACCACCGAGGAAAAGGCCTTGGCCGAGCGGTCCAAGAGGGCGATGTCCGCCTCATCCTGGGCCAGGGCAGGGGGGGGGAAGCCTGTCAGCAGGGTGCAACAGAGCAACAGGGATGCGGCGAGCTGCATCCAGGTTAGGGTTGATTGTCTTCGCATGGAAAGGGTCTCCTTACGTCATTGGGGTACATTGTCTTGGGAACAGGCTGGCAACAGCTGTTTCCTGTGAATAGGACACTTGCAACAGGCGTCATTCAACACTGTGATACAATTATACCTTTCCCCTGGTTCGTCAAGTCTGCCGATGGTGCTTCGGCCCCTGGGCAGGAGTCAGGGGCCGGGAGGCGTTTTTGGAGGGGGGAGATGGTGTGCTCAGGGGCTGAGCCGGGAACAGGGGTCCTCCACCGGTCCCTTGAGCTGGAAAAAGAGCTTGAGTCCCTTTTTTACCCGGCTGGAGAAGATCTTTGGCGAGAGGTAGCTGCCGGCCACCCGCTTATTGATCTCTCCCAGGGTGGGGTAGGGGTGGACGGTTCCGGCCAGGGTGGAGAGCTTGACCCCGCCGCCCAGGATGGCGATCCATTCTCCCAGGAGGTCGCCGGCCCTGGGACCGGCGATCTGGACGCCGATGGGTTTTTCCCTCTCATCCAGGAGCAGCTTGAGTTTGCCCCTGGTCGCTCCTTCGGCCAGGGCTCGGTCGTTGGCGGCAAACTCTTCGCTCCAGACCGTGTAGTCGATCCCCAGGGCCCGGGCCCTGCGCTCGTTGAGCCCGACTGAGGCCAGCTCCGGGTCGGTATAAGTGCACCAGGGCAGCCAGGTGTAGTTGGTCTTGCGGGGGAGGCGAAAGATGGCGTTGGAGACCACGATCCCGCCCTCATAGCCGGCGGCATGGGTGAACTGGTAGCTGCCGGTGATGTCACCGGCTGCAAAGATGTGTCTATGACTGGTGCGTAAGCGTCTGTCCACCGTCACCCCCCGCAGGTCATGGGCCAGCTCGATCCGTTCCAGGCCCAGGTCCCGGGTATTGGGGGTGCGGCCCTGGGCCAGCAGGACCTGGTCCGCCTCCAGCTGGTGCCGGCTGCCGTCTCCGGTGCTGAACTCGATCCGCCTGCGGCCACCTTTTTGGGAGGCCGCAAGCACGGTGGCCCCAAGGAAAAAGCGGACTCCCTCCTCCTCCATTGCGGCCATCACCGTGTCGGCCATGTCCCTGTCCTCCTTGCTGAGGATCTGGGCCGAGCGCTGGATCACGCTCACCTGGGTGCCCAGGCGGTTAAAGGCCTGGGCCATCTCCATGGCAATGGGACCGGCGCCCAGGACGATCATGGAGCCGGGGAGTTCGTCCAGGGAGAAGATATCCCTGTTGGTGATCATCTCGATCTCGGTGAGGCATTTCACCCGGGGGGGAGCCGGTTCCGAGCCGGTGGCAATGACCCAGTACTTGGCGCTCCTGCGGCTGCCGTCCAGGAGCACGGTGTGCTCATCCACGAATTCGGCCTGGCCGAATCCCACCTGGGCCCCCAGCCTGCAGAATCGCTCCACCGAGTCATGGACCTGGATGGTGGAGATCACCTCCTGGATCCGGGCAGCGATGGAACGGAAGTTCACCGGGCCAATGGCGGCTGTGGGCAGGCCGTAGCGCTCGGCCTCTTTGATCTGGTGGTAGACATGGGCGGATTTGATCAGGGTCTTGCTGGGCACGCAGCCGTAGTGGAGGCAGTCACCTCCCAGGAGCGGTTCTTTTTCGATCAACAGGGTCCGGGCACCCAACTGGGCAGCCCCTGCGGTGATGGTCAGCCCGGCGGCTCCGCCGCCGATAATACCTATATCGTAATCAAAGGTGCTCATGGAGGTCCTCCCGGGGGGGTTAGTGGAGAGAGTGGTCCTTTTTGGCTGTAACCAGGGCCAAGAGCTTTTTGGTGGCAATGGGCAACAGGCCGAGCAGGGCAAAGGAGAGGATCAGGCTGGGGGAGAGGATCCCGGCCAGGCTTTCGATCCTGGCCAGCTCCTTGCCGGCGTTCACGTAGACAATGGTGGCCGGCAGCATTCCCAGTTGGGAGACCCAGGCATAGGTCAGCAGCCGGATAGAGGTCAGCCCCATGACCAGGTTGATCACAAAGAAGGGAAAGAGGGGGACCAGGCGGAGGCTGAAGAGGTAGAAGCCGCCCTCCCGGGCCATGCCCTGGTTGATTCGGGTCAGTTTATCGCCAAACTTGTGCTGCACCCAGTCACGGAGCAGGTAGCGCGCCACCATGCAGGCCAGGGTGGCGCCGATGGTGGAGGCAAAGGAGACCGCCAGGGTACCGGTAACCAGGCCGAAGAGGCCTCCTCCGGCCAGGGTCATCACCGCGGCACCGGGCAGAGAAAAGGCGGTGACCAGGATATAGACGCCCATATAGAGGGCCACCATCAGCACCGGCCGGCGTTCATAGAGTTCGAGCAGCTCTGCCTGTTGTGCCTTCAGGTAGTCCAGGCTCAGGTACTGGCCGAGGTCAAAGAGTTGAAAGAGCACGACTACCAGCAGGAGCAGGCCGAGGATGAGGAGTTTTTTCAGGAGATTGGTCTTCATGATACATCCATGGGTGGTGACATTGCAGCGTGTCCGGCCTGGGCTGCCTATGGTGTCGGCACTATTCTGCTGAAGCCGTAGGCCGCAGCACCTGCAATGGCGGTTTTCGGGTTAAGGATGAGCTGGATAGGGATGGTGCGGAGCCAGTCGCGGTAGACCCCCCGGGCAAAGATGGACATGAAACGGCACGACTCAAAAAAGGGCAGGATACGGGGAGGGAGGCCGCCTCCCAGGAACAGTCCGCCCAGGCTCAGGGTTTTCAGGGCCAGGTTGGCCGCCTCGTCGGCCAGGATGGCGGTGAACAGCTCCAGGGTGCGGACCGCGATATGCTCCTGTTCCCCCTCCTGCAGGGCCTTCAGGGCCGAGGCCACGATCAGCGGGGTCTGATCGCGGCTGGCGGCAAGCGCCTCTGCCAGCGCAGGCGGCACCCCCATGGTGGTGCGGAGAAAGGCAAACAGCTGGGGCAGGCCGCTGCCCGAGCAGACCTGTTCCACCGAGACATGGTCCCGGCTCTGGAGCATGAAACACAGCAGCTCGATCTGTTCCCGGGTGCGTGGGGCAAAGCTGGCATGGCCCCCTTCCGAGGGATGCGGGGTCGGTTGAGCTCCCTGGGTGAGAAAGGCCTCTCCCAGGCCGGTGCCAGGGGCCAGCACCGCAACGGTGCCCCCGGCTACCGGGGAACCCGGGTTGATGGTCACTAACTCGTCGGCCTGGAGCGAGCTGGTGCCCATGGCGGTTGCCATCAGGTCGTTGAGCAGATGGAGCTGCTGAAAACCGAATCGCTGCTCCAGGGCAGCCGCCGAGATCCGCCAGCTCAGGTTGGTCATCTCCACCTCCTGGTTGCGCACCGGCCCGGCAACGCCGAAACAGCCATAGGCCGGTCGCTCGGCCAGGGGGTCGAGAAATTGTGCAATCAGCTGCTCCAGGCCAGCGGTCCCATGGTTGGCCATGGTTTGCTCTGCCAGGGGCGGGCCCGGCCATTGGGCCCGGTGGTAGAGGGCCAGGGTGGTCTTGGTGCCGCCGATATCTGCGGCCAGGAGCAGGGAGGGGTTGATCATAGGCCAGCGCAGGTCTTTGTGTGAGGGAAGAGAGCAGCCCTGGGACGCGGTGAACGACGGTGCAGAGTGATGCCTCGTTGATGGCACCACCTCTCTGGGCTTTGGGCCGAAACCGGGGGCCTCATACTCCACGGAAAAGAACAGCTGCTGCCCGCTGCCGGCTGTCCGCGTCCCGGGGGGAAAGAGGCGGGACCTTACGAGAAAGTCACCCCTGTTTCTCTGAGAGCATAAACATGATCGGCTGAGGATGCAACTTCCCGGATGCAGTAACATTTCCTGTGCCCCCTTCCCCGAAAACGAGCTTCGAGGGAAGGAGGGTACAGCTCCGTCTGCTCAGACCTCCTTGAGCAGGCGGATATCCCAGGCCTCGGAGCGGTTCTCGTTGGCGGGATTCTGGACAATCCGAAACTCGAAGATCCGGCCGAAATCAAGAAAATACTGATCCGAGCCCAGGGTGGATTTGGAGAGGTGGAAAAAGATGGTCTCTGCAGAGAGGCGGTTCTCCCTGAGCCGGTAGTAGCGGAAAAAACCGAAGCCCCGGTCCATGTTGAAGTTGGCCACCGTGCCCCGCTGCCACTCTTCGCCGCTGTCATGGGCTTGGGAGGGGATAATGGGCAACAGCCCCGGGATGAGGTAGCCGGAGAGGTAGGAGTCGGCCACCTCCCGCAGGGCACCGGAGACGTTGTGAAAGCCGATGACCTCCACCCTGCAGCCCATGTTTTGGAGGGCAATGACCAAGCGGATGAAATCGCCGTCTCCGGTGAGGAGGATGATCCGATCCAGGTTGCGGGCCTGGAGCAGGGCATCGATGGCCAGGTCCATGTCGGCATTGGCCTTGGTGGTGATGTTGCCGTCCTCATCCTGGAAGCGGCGGACATACTTCTTGATCACCTTGAAACCGCACTGGCGGAGGATGTTGTGGTAGGAGTAGACCTTCTGACGATACTCGCCGTCCTTCTGGGTCCGTTCCCGATCTTCCGCCAGATAGCAGTTGGCCCTGAGCAGGGTCGAGTTCCCGTCATTGGCCAGGTCCACCAGCACGTCGTAACGCATGCCGTAGCCGCCGCTCATCTTGATGTTTTCGGCATCAACGTAGATACCTGTCTTCAGCATAATGACGATCCCTTCGTTAGCAGGGGCTTATTCCCATTCAATGGTGGAGGGGGGTTTGGAGGAGATGTCGTAGACCACCCGGTTGACGCCGCGTACCTCGTTGATGATCCGGCTGGAGATCTTACCCAGGATCTCATAGGGCAGCCGCGACCAGTCTGCGGTCATGGCATCGCGTGAGTCCACCGAACGTAGGGCGATGACGTGTTCGTAGGTCCGGCCGTCCCCCATGACCCCGACGGTCTGGATGGGCAGGAGCACGGCAAAGGATTGCCAGACCTTACGGTACCAGCCCGAATCCTTCATCTCTTCCAGGACGATCACATCGGCCTGACGGAGAATCTGCAAGCGTTCGCCAGTGACCTCGCCCATGATCCGGATCCCCAGACCCGGTCCGGGGAAGGGTTGGCGGTAGATGGCCTCTTCGGGCAGGCCCAGCTCCAGGCCCAGCTCCCGGACCTCGTCCTTGAACAGCTCCCTCAACGGTTCGATCAGTTCCATGGCCATCCGTTCGGGCAGACCGCCCACATTATGGTGGGACTTGATGGGGGCCTTACCGCGGAAGACCACAGATTCGATCACATCCGGGTAGAGAGTGCCCTGGGCCAGAAACTTGACCTTGCCCAGTTTCTTGGCCTCCTGCTCAAAGATCTCGATAAAGCCGTAGCCGATCCGCTTGCGCTTCTCTTCAGGGTCACTGATTCCGTCCAGGCGACCGAGGAAGAACTCCTCGGCATCCACATCGATCAGCTGCAGGTCGGTCTTCTGGGTGAAGAAGTCGATGATGCTCTTGGATTCACCGGTCCGCATCAGACCGTTGTTGACATAGATACAGGTCAGCTGATTACCGATGGCCCGATGGACCATGGCCGCAACCACCGAGGAATCGACCCCGCCGGAGAGGGCACAGATCACCTGGCCATCGCCCACCTTGTCCTTGATCTCCTGGACCGTGGCATCGATAAAGGAGTGCATGGTCCACTCCGGCTTACAGCCGCAGATCCCGAAGATGAAGTTTCTCAGCACATCGTTGCCGATCAGGGTATGGGCCACCTCGGGGTGGAACTGGACCGCCACAAAGGGGCGTTCCTCGTGGCGCACCGCCGCATAGGGTGAGTGGCCGCTGGTGGCGGTGACGGTGAAGCCCGGGGCGAGTTCTTCGATCCGGTCGCCGTGGCTCATCCAGACCTGGTAGTGGGAGGGCGTGGTCTCCATGCCGGCAAAGATGCCGGCAGTGTAGTCGATGTTCAGCTCTGCCTTACCGAATTCGCGGTGCTCGGCCCGTTCCACCCGCCCACCCTGCTGGACCATCATCAACTGGGCCCCGTAGCAGATACCCAGCACCGGCACCCCGAGTTCAAAGAGGCCTGGATCGCTGATGGGGGCGTCGTCGTCATAGACACTGGCCGGCCCGCCGGAGAGGACAATGCCGGTGGGGTTCATGGCCTTGAGTTGCTCCAGGGGCAGGGTATAGGGGTGGATTTCACTGTAGACCTTCTGCTCCCGGATACGGCGGGCAATGAGCTGGGTGGTCTGTGAACCGAAGTCGAGGATGATAATCTTCTCAGAATGAATGGTCATGGGCCTTTGTGGGTATGATTGATGAAAGGAAGCCTTAAGGGTGCCTGTTCCTCAGTGGCTATTCTACTCAATATCGGCGTTATACTCAAAAAAACATCCTCGAGACAGCAATGATATCTCTATGCTGTTTTTTTGATGGTGCGCGTCTGAGCGAAATGGCCCATGGAGAGACCGACACCCGCAGGACAGGGACAGGGATCGCCTGGCTACTCGGTCCGGTAGTTGGGCGCCTCCTTGGTGATGATGACGTCATGGACATGGGACTCTCTGAGACCGGCCGAAGAGATCTGGACAAACCTGGCCCGCTTATGGAGCTCTTCGATGGTGGCGGCGCCGGTGTAGCCCATGCCTGAGCGCAGGCCGCCCAGCAGCTGGTAGATCATCTCCGAGATGGCGCCGCGGTAGGGCACCTTGCCCTCGATGCCTTCAGGGACCAGTTTGCTGGGGCTCTGCTCTTCCTGGAAGTAGCGGTCACTGGAGCCGGTTTTCATGGCGCCGATGGAGCCCATGCCCCGGTAGCCCTTGTAGGTCCGTCCCTGGTAGAGGAAGGTCTCCCCCGGGGTCTCGTCGGTGCCGGCAAAGAGGGAGCCGATCATCACGGTGTGGGCTCCGATGCCGATGCCCTTGCAGATGTCGCCGGAATACTTGATCCCGCCGTCGGCAATCACCGGGATGCCGTGGTTGGCGGCCTCGGCCACGCACTGTTTCAGGGCCGTGAGTTGGGGAACGCCCACACCGGCAACGATCCGGGTGGTACAGATGGAACCCGGCCCGACTCCGACCTTGACCGCATTGGCGCCGGCCTTGATCAGGGCCGCGGTGCCCTCGGCGGTGGCCACGTTGCCGGCGATCACCTGGAGGTCCGGGAAGTGGGACTTCACCACTTCCAGCCCCTGGAGGATGCCCTCTGAGTGACCATGGGCCGAATCCAGTGCCACCACGTCCACCTGGGCATCAACCAACGCCTGGGTCCGCTCCAGCATCTCCGGACCGACGCCGATGGCGGCTCCGGCCAGCAGGCGGCCCATCTCGTCTTTGGCCGCGTTGGGATACTTCTTGATCTTTTCGATATCCTTGATGGTGATCAGTCCCTGGAGGCGGCCGGCATCATCCACCACCAGGAGCTTCTCGATGCGGTGCTCATGGAGCAGGGCCTTGGAGTGTTCCAGAGAGATTCCGGCCGGAGCGGTGACCAGATGTTTGCTGGTCATGACATCGTTGACCCGGAGGCCGTCGTCGGAGACAAAGCGCAGGTCCCGGTTGGTGACGATACCCACCAGCTTGTCGCCGTCCAGTACCGGCAGGCCGGAGATCTTGTAGCTGCGCATGATGGCCTGGACCTCGGCCACACTCTGGTTGCGGGAGACGGTGACCGGGTCGACGATCATCCCGGATTCCGACTTCTTGACCTGCTCCACCTCTTTGGCCTGGCTGCTGACGCTCATGTTCTTGTGGATGATGCCCAGGCCACCCTCGCGGGCCATGGCAATGGCGGTCTGGTGTTCGGTGACCGTGTCCATGGCTGCACTGACCAGCGGGGCCTGGAGGGTGATCTGGTTGGTGAGCTTGGTCTGCAGGGAGACCTCGGAGGGGAGGACCGCAGATGGTCCCGGCACCAGTAATACATCGTCAAAGGTGAGGGCCAGCGGGATATCCTGGTTCAACATATATACTCCTTAGGGTCGTGGCGGTGGTTGTGCCGAATATGAAAAAATAGTAAAAAATGGTTCAAATTAATGTTCTGCCCTGGGGCGAGAGTTCTCTTCAATGGTTCTGCTCTGGAAGGCCAGGGATAATGCCGGCAAAGCGGAAAACGATCCCGGCAGGGGCCGACTGTTACGGTGGAAAAGGAATAATATCGATGAAAACCAGTATCATGGTTACTTCCTGGTGGTAACAGCATCCATCTCTGTCGGCAAAGGGAAATAGAGGGTCGTGCTAAAAAACAGCTGGATTTTTTAGGAGGATCCTGCTTTACTTTCCTGCCGTCCGTGGTGCAGCGCTTCGTGAGCTGCACACCTTCTCTTCATCATCCATCATCGTCCAGATAGGGGGTCCACGCTTCCATGGCCCGATTGATTGAAATAAATCCGTATAACCCCCAACCACGGCTGATCAGCCAGGCGGTGGAGGTCCTCAAAAAGGGCGGGGTGATCTGTTACCCCACCGACACCATGTATGGTATCGGCTGCGATATCTTCAATAAAAAGGCCGTCAGCCGGGTCCACCAGCTGAAGCGACGACCCAAGCATAAGCCGTTCAGCTTCATGTGTTCCTCGCTGACCAATATCAGCGAGTACGGCCATGTGGCCAACACCGCCTATCGGCTGATGCGGAAAAATCTGCCCGGTCCCTACACCTTTGTCCTGCCCGGCACCAAGCTGGTGCCCAAGGTCATGCTGACCAAACAGAAGACCGTGGGGATCAGGGTTCCTGACCACCCCATCTGTCTGGCGCTCCTGGAAGAGCTGGGCAACCCGGTGCTCACCACCAGCGCGACCCTGGAGGGGGAGGACGAGGGCCAGCCCGTCTGCGACGGCTTTGATGTGGATCGCTTATTCGGCAAACAGGTTGACCTGATCATCGATGGCGGTGAGGTCTATCCCGACCCCTCCACGGTGATCTCCCTGATCACCGACCAGCCGGAGATCCTCCGCCAGGGTAAGGGCGACATTGCTCCCTTTATCTAAGCTGTTCAACAGCGTCTCTTCCCTGTCTCGGGATCGGCGCTGCGCTCTTTTCCTTGAATGAAAAAAGCCGGTAACTGAGGACAGATACCGGCCGACTTTCGCTGCTGTACCCCTCTGTCCTATTCAGCCTGAATTAAAACCTCTTTCAGTGATTTACTCATCGTAAAGTGAAGGGTTTTGCGAGCCGGGATATCCATCATCTTCCCAGTCTTGGGATTCTTGGTGGTTCGCGGTCTTCGGGTACGTACAGAAAAGCTGCCAAATCCTCTAATCTCAACTCTTCTCTCTTCAGCAAGGGCCTGGGCTATCTCTTCAAGTATGATTTCAACAGCTTGGGCAATATCCTGCTTGTAGTAATCATCGAGTTGTGAAGACACAGCGTTGACCAGTTCACGCTTAAGCATGCTAAATAATCCTTTTTATCTACCGTATTATTAAAGTGGGGAAAACATTCCTGGGTATTGAGAGGGAAGATGAAATAGAAAAGGATGTTTCAGCGAAACCGGGGATACTCCATCCCCGGTTTCAGGAAACATCCAATTATGCCCTCAAATTGAAGTGCTTATCAGGATTTATTGTCTCCATCTTCACCAGCAGCGGCAATCAACAGATCGCCAAAGGTGGAAGGTCCGCTACTCTGCTTTTGCTGTGAGTACTCTTCAGGGATTTCACCGTTGTTGTCGTCCTTCTCTTCCAGGGCCTTGACCGAGAGGCCGATCTTACGATCATCGGCGGAAACATTGATGACCATGGCCTGGAGGGTGTCGGCAACGTTGAACATTCCAACCGGGGTCTTGACCTTCTCACGAGAGATCTCGGAAACATGGACCAGACCTTCGATCCCCTCTTCCAGCTGGACAAAGACGCCGAAGTCGGTGACGTTGGTGATGGTGCCCTCTACGCTGGAACCGATGGGGTAGTTGTTGGCGGCAGCCTGCCACGGATCCGGCTCCAGCTGCTTGACGCCCAGGGAGAACCGTTCGTTTTCCTTGTCGATCTTGAGAACAACCGCCTGGATGGTTTCACCCTTGGCATACTTCTCAGAGGGATGCTTGATCCGCTCGGTCCAGGAGAGATCCGAGACATGGATAAGGCCGTCGATACCCTCTTCGATACCGATGAAGATCCCGAAGTCGGTGATGTTCTTGATCTTGCCTTCGATAACAGCACCCACGGGATAGCTCTCTTCGACCACATCCCAGGGGTTGGGCTGGAGCTGCTTCATACCCAGGGAGATCCGTTTGGTCTCGGCTTCCACGTTGAGGACCTGAACGTCGATCTGATCGCCTACGGCAACCACCTTGGAGGGGTGACGCGGCTTCTTGGACCAGCTCATCTCAGAGATGTGGACCAGACCTTCGACACCCTCTTCCAGCTCGACAAACACACCGTAATCGGTGATGGAGACCACCTTGCCGGTGACCTGGGCCCCTGCAGGATACTGCTCAGGTACCTGCTCCCAAGGATCAGACTTGAGCTGTTTGACACCCAGGGAAACCCGGTCGGAGTTCTTGTCGTACTTGAGGATCTTGACCTCGATCTCTTCGCCCACGGTGTAGAGCTTGGATGGGTGAGAAACCCGGCCCCAGGAGAGGTCGGTGATGTGACAGAGACCGTCCATGCCGCCCAGGTCGATGAACAGACCGTAGTCGGTGATGTTGGTGATGGCACCGCGAATGGTCTGCCCCTCTTCCAGGGTGGTGCGCATCTGCTCACGCATGGAGGCGCGCTGCTCTTCCAGGATGGCACGCCTGGAGATAACCACGTTGTTGCGCTTGCGGTTGAACTTCAGGATTTTGAACTCAAATGTCTGGCCGATGAGTGCGTCAAGATCCTTGACCGGACGAAGATCGATCTGTGAGTAGGGCAGGAAGGCGGGGACACCGATGTCAACGGACATGCCGCCCTTGACCCGGTTGTCGATACGACCTTCAATGGTGCCGTCTTCTTCCTGGATCTTGGCAATCTGTTCCCAGACTTTGATGGCAATGGCCTTTTCGCGAGAGAGGAGGAGGCCACCTTCATCTTTTCTTTTCTCTATGAAAACTTCGAATTCATCACCGATCTCGATGACCCGGTCCGGGTCTTCGTGACGAAATTCGGAAAGAGATATGTAACTCTCAGCCTTGTCTCCGACGTCAATGAGCACAGCATCGCTGTTGATATCAACCACCGCGCCGATGGCGACTTCGCCAACGTTGATTACGGTGTTGTTTTCTTCCTGTTCGAAGAGCTCAGCAAAGCTCATTTCCTCGAAGCCATTGTCATCTGCCGCAGCTGCGGGTTGAGTTCGATTGTCAGTCATTGGTTGTTGTTCCTGTTACGACCGGAAAAGCAGGCCGCTTAATGGATTAATGGTTGATGGTTGAAATATGGATACGGGAAGATCCCGTCCATGGAAACAAATTTAAACCAATACCAGAGTTGAGATTGAAAAACAACTGTTTGTTGTTGAAAAACTGTATTTTTTGCTTTTCCCGATGAGGCCCGGTTTCCCGCTGTTTCGGCCCTCCCCCTTTTTCGGAAAAAGGGGTGAAGGCGGCAGCACGGGGCGTAGGCCTCACGGCCGCCTCACGATTGCAATAGGGGCGCTGTTTGGGGCTAGCGTTTGCCAAAGGCGTTGAGTTCTTCCATCATCGGGCCAAAGAGCTCTTCATAGTCGGGGATGGCCTTGCGGAGCACCAGGTCCAGGTGGTTGAGATCCGCGGTGTTCACCGTCAGGTTGGCGCTGAGCGCCAGGGCCTCCAGGTTGTAGAGGGTGTGGAGCGAGGGGCTGATGAGGATATAAAAGATATAGCGCCGCCGCTCCATGGGCAGCTGACAGAGGTAGTTGTGGATGGTGGCCTCTGCCAGGGGGACCCCCTCTTCCTCCAGGTGGGCCACACAGGCAAAGTTGACAAAGCGCATCCGTTCGATGGCCTCATCTGCGCCGGTCACGGCCACGACCTGGTAGCCGACCGATTCCAGGGCCTCCTGGATCTGGTCCCGCTGTGGGGATGGCGGGGCCTGGATCAGGGCCATGGGAACATCCTCAACCTTTTCTTCCTGTTGGAAGGCCCCGCTGGCCAGCCAATCCAGATCCGGGGGAGCCGGGGGGACGACCCCGGAGGGTTCGGCCTCGCTGCTGCCGCTCTTGGCCAGCTTGATGGACTGTTGGCAGTGGGGACACTTGAGCTTGAGCACCTTGCCCTGGTCCAGGCTAGAGAGGGCCTGCTCAATCTTGGCGCTCTGCTCCGGGCTGAAGCGGAGCTGCTCCTGACAGTGGGGACATTGTTTGATCATCTTGCTTTCCTTGCTGGATTGACTATGGGGTCTGCATCCGGCGGGCTCAGGACCAGCCGCTGAACTCGTCCTCTGGCGGCTTCTCCATGTGCAGCTCGTTGATATCCGAGGTCCGTTCACCCCGAGAGGACTTGATGGTGTCCAGTCCCCGTTTGATCTCGCTACGGTGGGAGGAGTAGGAGAGGGCGGATTCCTCGGTGATCATTCCGGATTCAAACAGCTCCAGCAGGTGCTGGTCAAAGGTGCGCATGTTGCGGGTGGAGCCCTCCCGGACCACGCTGTAGAAGGTCTTGTCTTCGGTCTCACCGTTGATGATCAGGTCCTTGATGCGCAGGCTGGTGCAGAGGATCTCCAGGGCCGCGATCCGGCCGCCGTTGATCCTGGGCAGCAGCCGCTGACTGACCACCCAGCGGATGGTATCGGCCAGGCGGTTGCGGATCTGGGGTTGTTCATCCTGCTCAAACATACCCAGGATACGGTTGATGGTCTGACCTGTGTCAATGGTATGGAGGGTGGAGAAGACCACGTGGCCGGTCTCTGCCGCGGTCAGGGCGATTTCCAGGGTCTCCCGGTCGCGGATCTCACCGACCAGGATGACCTTGGGCGCCTGGCGCAGGGCCGCCCGCAAGCCGTTGGCAAAGGAGTTGAAGTCATCTCCCTGTTCCCGTTGGTTAAAGGTGGCCACCTTATGGGGGTGGACATACTCGATGGGGTCCTCCAGGGTGACGATATGGACCGGTCGGGTCTCGTTGATCCGGTTGAGGATGGCGGCCATGGAGGTGGTCTTGCCGGTGCCGGTGGCCCCGGTGAAGAGGATCAGGCCGTTGACCTCCTGGCTCATCAGGTTAAAGGACTCGGGAAACTGAAAGCCGTTGATGGTGGGGATGGTGGTTTCCAGCTTTCGGAGCACCGTGGAGAGGTAGCCGCGCTGGGAAAAGATGTTGACCCTGAAGCGGACCTTGTCGTCCAGGGAGTAGGAGAGGTCGCAGGACCCCTTGGTGACCAGGTCGCGGAGCAGTCGTTTGTTGCCGCCGATGAGGTTGAGGGCAAAAACTTCGGATTGGAAGGGGGTCAGCCGCGGCACCGGGGGAGAGACCTCCACCGGGACCAGCTTGCCGTCACTCTCCACCTGGAGGCTCTTGCCCACGGTGATGTTGAGGTCTGAAACCCGCTCATGCTTCTTGAGCATGGCCGTGATCCAGTAGTTAATCTCCTGTTGTTTCATAAGATCTACCAGTATAAAATTGACAAAGGTACCTAATAAGGTACTATCGCGGACGAGCCGTAAAATACAAGGAAAAAAGAGAATAAAGGGGATGCCTCCCGGAGGAGCCCCCTCTGTTCCTGGACAGCAGGTTGACAGGGCTCTGTCCCTCCAGGGCGCTCGCGCCCAGGGGGACGATTGGGAGGAGGTGGGTCTGCCTCCCAGGTTCATTCAATTATTCAAGAGTATTATCGTGGCCAGTCCGCCTCCTGAGATCGGGTCGGGAAGGTGGGCATGACCAGCGTTTTCAGGGAGAAGAAAAATGGCGATTCCATTACGGAGTGCAGAGACAACCAGTGGCAGGAAGATGGCAGGGGCACGGGCCCTCTGGCGGGCAAACGGCATGCAGGAGGAACAGTTCGGCAAGCCGGTGATTGCGGTGGTCAACTCCTTTACCCAGTTTGTCCCCGGCCATGTTCACCTCCATGCCATCGGTCAGCAGGTCAAGAAGATCATCGAGGCTCAGGGTTGTTTTGCGGCCGAGTTCAACACCATTGCCATCGACGACGGCATTGCCATGGGCCATGACGGCATGCTCTACTCCCTGCCCTCACGGGAACTGATCGCCGATTCGGTGGAGTACATGTGCAATGCCCACAAGGTGGATGCTATGGTCTGCATCTCCAACTGTGACAAGATCACCCCCGGGATGCTGATGGCGGCCATGCGGCTCAACATCCCGGCTATCTTTGTCTCCGGCGGTCCCATGGAGGCCGGCAAGGTAGGGGATAAGGCCCTGGACCTGGTGGATGCCATGGTCATGGCCGCAGACAGTACGGTCAGCGACGAGGAGGTGGAAGAGGTGGAGCGCTCGGCCTGTCCCACCTGCGGCTCCTGCTCCGGGATGTTCACCGCCAACTCCATGAACTGCCTCAACGAGGCCCTGGGGTTGGCCTTGCCAGGCAACGGCACCCTGGTCGCCACCCATGCCGCCCGGCTGGACCTCTTTGCCCGGGCCGGGGAGCAGATCGTGGAGATGTGCCGGCTCTGGTATGAGCAGGAGGATGAGCGGGTACTGCCCCGTTCCATTGCCTCCAGGGCAGCCTTCAACAATGCCATGGCCCTGGATATCGCCATGGGCGGTTCCACCAACACCGTGCTGCACCTCCTGGCCATTGCCCACGAGGCCGGGGTGGAGTACGGGATGGAGGATATCGATGCCCTCTCGGGCAAGGTACCCAACCTCTCCAAGGTGGCGCCCAACTCCCACTATCATATCGAAGATGTCAACCGGGCCGGCGGCATCATGGGCATCCTCGGAGAACTGGATCGCGGTGGCCTGATCGATACCACGGTCTCCCGGGCCGACGGGCTCAGCCTGGCCGAGGCCCTGGCCCAATATGACATCATGCGACCCACGGTGAGCGAGGAGGCCCGCAGCCTCTACCTGAGCGCCCCGGGCGGAGGCCGTAACCTGGTGATGGGTTCCCAGAACGAGATGTATGCAGAGCTGGATACGGATCGGGCCGGGGGCTGTATCCGCGACCTGGCCCATGCCTACTCCCAGGATGGCGGCCTGGCCGTGCTCTACGGTAACATCGCCCTCAACGGCTCTATCGTCAAGACCGCAGGGGTGGATCCCTCCATCCTCCACTTCCAGGGTGCGGCCAGGGTCTTTCAGTCCCAGGATGCGGCCTGCGAGGGAATCCTCGGTGGTTCCATTAAGGCAGGCGACGTGGTCTTCATCCTCTACGAGGGACCCAGGGGCGGGCCCGGGATGCAGGAGATGCTCTATCCCACCTCCTACCTGAAGTCCCAGCACCTGGGCGCGGCCTGTGCCCTGGTGACCGACGGCCGTTTTTCCGGCGGTACCTCCGGGCTCTCCATCGGCCATGTCTCGCCTGAGGCGGCCGGCGGCGGCGCCATTGCCCTGGTACGTGACGGGGATGGGGTGGATATCAATATTCCCAAACGTTCCCTCAATCTGCTCGTCGATGAGGCGGAACTGGAGGCCCGTCGCCGGGAGGAGGAGGCCCGCGGAGATAAGGCCTATACCCCGGAGCGGGAGCGCACCGTCTCCACGGCGCTCAAGGTCTATGCCCGCTTTGCCGCCTCGGCTGACAGGGGGGCGGTGCGGATCGTGCCCGAATAAGGCGAGACCAATATCCCCATGGTCGAGCGCCATGGGGAGCACCCGGCAGGGGCTGTTTTGTCAGGAGCAGCCCCTGTTTTTTTTTGGTGGGGGCGGTTTGGAGCCGGGATCCTGTCGGCTCGGCCCTGCCGGATGCCGGCGCCGGTCAGAGTGGCTTTGCCCGGGCGAGCAGCTAGATCAGCAGCTGATAGAGGAGCGGCAGGGTGGCAAAGCTGAGCAGGATACCTATGCCGACCAGGGCGGCGGTCAGGGCCGGGGAGAGGCCGGCCAGGATCGCCAGGGCCCCGGCAGAGACCATGGGCGGCATGCCGGCCTCAAAGACCGCCACCTGGACCACCTCCCCCTCGAGTCCGAGACCCTTGCAGAAGCCCAGGGCCACCAGGGGAGCAAGGACCAGCTTGATGCAGAGACCGATGCTGAGCTGTCCGATGAGTGTCCGGTTCAGTCGGGGGGTGAGTTGAAAGCCCACGGCAATCAAGACCAGGGGGATCAGGGTGGCGGCCAGGGTCTCGAGCAGGCTGAGGGCCATGGCTGGCAAGGGAAAGGGGCGAAGGAGAGAGGCCAGGATCAGGGCGATAAAGGGCGGAAAGGTACACACCTTCTTGATGACCCCGGTCACGCTGGGTTGGGTTTCGCCGCTGCCGTAGAAGGCCAGCACCAGCGAGCCGTAGGTGGCTAGGGCCAGGAACGAGCCCAGCTGATCGTAGAGCAGGGCATAGGGGATGGCGTGATCCCCAAAAAAGGCCTGGACCATGGGGATCCCCAGAAACGAGGTGTTGCCCAGGGGGATTAAGAGCAGCAGGCATCCTGTGGTACTCCGGTCCCAGCGGAGCAACCTGGCCAGCAGCAGGATCAGGGCTGCAGAGAGGAGCAGCATGGCCCAGGGGACCACGGCCAGGGCCAGCAGACTCCTGGAGAAGAGCAGCTCCGGGATCTTGAGCAGGATCAGGGCCGGCAGCGAGATATAGATCACAAAGAGGTTGAGGACATTCCCGCTCTCCTCGGGAAAGAGCGGGAGCCGTTTCAGGCCCATGCCGATCAGGAGCATGGTGAGGGTCAGAACAAAGTTTTCCATGGCAGGGAAGGGGCCGAAGCCGCTGTGGTCCTAGGTATGAAAGGATCGGTATTCCAGGTTTACGGGACAGGGAAGGCGTGTTCTTCCCTGTCCCTGCCGAGCGCTCGGCAGGGACAGGCTTTAAGTGGAACGCTCTGAGTTCTCTGACTTGGGACTGCTCTTGAGGTGGCTCCTGCTGCTGTCTGACGAATCAGCTTGTACCGGCCAAGCAGAGCTGGGCGGTAAGCAGGCATATGGTTCCGACCCTGGATCCGCCGCCTCATGGGAGCGTCCGGCGGCGGGTGGGGGCGCAGCCAGCTCAGTGGCGGACCACATGGATGGATCCGCCGCCTCCCTGGTCCCAGGAGTAGGAACAGTCGTAGCTGACAGGGCTGGCGCTGGTCTGGGTGCAGTGGCCGCTCAGTCCGCCGCAGGTGGAACCCGGCGGGCTCTCTGCCCGGACATCAAAGGCCTTGCCCTCGGCGTCGATATTGGTGATGCTGCCGTTGGCAGCGATGATGAATCCCTGGATCTGGGCGCTGCAGCCGTCACTGATGGTGAAGCTGGAGATGGAACCGCTGTTATGGTCGCCGCGGCAGGAGGTATCAACATAGGAACCGCTGTAGGTACCGGAGATCAGGTTGCAGGAACCAAGCACCTCGTCGGTGGTGACCGTGCCGTCGCTGCAGCCGCTGATGAACAGACAGGCAAGAGCCGCGGCACATGATATGAGATTTTTCATTCCTCTCCTTGGACTGATGGTTGCTGGTGATTGCTGGGGGGGGCGATTGTCAACGGATGGTAAAATGGTCCTTATCCAGGAGCACACCGTTGAGGTGGACGCGGTAGGTCCAGGTGCCGTAGAGTTCGTCACCATAACGAACCCCGGTCAAGATTTGAGAAACATAGCCTCTTCTCGGTAACTTTACCGCATAAACCTTTTGAAAGACCCCATGGGCCGAGTCGGTGGTAAAGGCGTCAACGGTCTGGCCCAGGACCCTGCCGGTGGGAGCGACCCAGTCGATGGCCAGGGCATGCTCCGTTTGCTCAAAGCGGTCACAGTAGAGATAAAAGTAGATCACCTCATCCGGGGCAAAGCTGTTTTGCCTTACTGCGCGTTGGGGAGTGGCATAGAGCGTGCTCAGGCACTGGTCGGTCCGGGCTGGGGTGGGCGTCATCAGCAGGGCCACGATCCCTATGACGGAGGGCATCAAGACAGGGAAACGGGCGGTAATGGCAGCTAAAGGCATGGTCTGTCAACGCTCAGGCCTGTCTCGTCCATGGTCACGGCAGCAAGGGAGGAGAGGCGGGGGAAAGAGTTGTTGTTAAGGGTACAGCTTTCATGACAGCATATCGGTGCTGAATTTGTCAAGGGCGAGATTCTTTTTTTAAACCACCTTTAGCTCCTTGGCAGCCCAGAAGCTCTCATCCTGCAGAGGGGTATCTGTCTGAGGCTCCGCTTTTGTTCAGGGCTTTTCGGACAGCTTTCGCCAGTTCCTGCCGGGTTGCAGGTTTTCTCTGGAATGTGCTGATCCCCAATGCGTCGATGGTTTTTTCATCGATGAGCTCGCTGAAACCGCTGCAGAGAATGATAGGCATATCCGGCTGGGTTTTTTTTGGCTCGAGCCAGCTCTGCTCCAGTCATATTCGGCATGGTCTGGTCTGTGATGATCAGATCTTGAGGAGTGCCATCTCGAAAGCGACCTTCCCCTCTTGCATGGCCCTGCCCGTGCAGCTGCAGACTACTCTTTCTCTACAACAGCTGTTCTCTCCTGCCGGTCCGCAGGGCAACTCTTTTCCCTGGGCAGGCCAGCCCTGACCGATGCTTCTTTTTCTTATTTTAGCTCAGCCTGCTGGTCTGAGCTCTTTTTTTGATCCTGCACTCTCCCTTTGCCGCCAGAGCCTGCTTCTTTTCATTCAATATCAGCTAGCTCAGTTTTTTGTACAAGGGCAATTCGTTCCGGGTCGCTCCCTGTCCTGTTTAAAGGGGGTGTCGATAACTCAGCCTTTAGGGCAGGGTGAAAGCTTGTCTCTCGGACCTGGTAGCGGTGTCGAACGAGCCCGGGGCAGGGCTGGGTGGATGAGTTGTATGCCTTGCTGCCAGGTATCGTATCGGTATCTTGGAGTAACACCCTGTGGTACGGTATGTTTACCCGGCAAATAATAGGTAGACATACCTGTTCCTGTTTGTGGTCAGCCTGCTTTGTGCTTAAATAGAAGTAGAGGTGGAGGTGGGCTTGGATGGGGTATCTCGGCTGAAGCAGGTTTTTTTTAGGATCCTGTTGCGAGCCGAGCAAGGCTTGGAGGAGGTCGCATGTTGACCGGGATGAGTGTTAAGTTGCGGATGCTGTTGATTCTCTTGGGAGTCATAACCCTTTTTGCGGTTATGACTTTTTTTATTCTCAACATCTCCGGCCAGATTCGGGATCTTGGTCTGGGCAAGACCGGAGAGGTGATGATGGCGGAGCAGAGGGCAAAGATCAAGGTGGCGAGTCATGCCATGGCCCTGGCAGTGAAGCAGGCCATCGATAAGGCCGGATATACAGCAGCCGAGGACAAGATCGCCCTGATCCGTACCATGCTGGATCCCATCCGCTTTGAAGAGGATGGGTCCGGCTATTTTTTTGTCTACCAGCAGACGACCAATGTGGCTTTTCCCGTGAAAAAGGCCAGTCAGGGCAAAGATCTTGGCAGTGTGCAGGACAAGAACGGGGTCGCTGTGATCAGGGAGTTGAGGGCAAAGGCCGAGGCAGGTGGGGGTTTTGTCAACTATATCTGGCCCAAGCCGGGAAGCGGTGACACCCCTAAGCTCAGCTATGCAGAGATGATCCCCGGCCTTGACATGTGGATCGGCACCGGTGTCTATGTCGACAATATCGAGCGGGCCACGGCCTCCCTTCAGGGAGATATGGAGCAGCTCTCCCGGAGGGTGATTGTCCGGATGCTGCTGGTGGCAGGGACGATCTGTCTGCTCATCGTTGTCCTGACGCTTGTCATTGTCATCGGCATCAGCTCCGGACTCAAGCAGCTGATTGTCAGTTTCAGGGAGGTTGCAGAGGGTGAGGGTGATCTGACCCGGCGCATTGTGGTGCGTTCCAGGGATGAACTCGGTGAATTGGCCCAACTGTTCAACACCTTTCTGGAACGACTTCAGGAGATGGTGACACGGATCGCGGCAAATAGCGCCCAGGTGAACGGCTCTGCAGACCAGCTTACTGGGATCTCCAGAGATTTAAGCGGGCAGGCAGAGGAAACGGCACAGGTTGCCAACAATGTCGCTGCCGGCTCCGAACAGATGGCCACGAATCTCTCAGCTGTTGCCGCTGCCATGGAGGAGTCCTCAACCAACACCTCCATGGTCGCCGCCGCTTCCGAGGAGATGACCTCAACCATCATCGGAATAGCGGCAAATGCAGAGCAGGCGGACACGATTTCCACCAAGGCGGTGGCGCAGGCCCAGGAAGCTGCAGAGAAGATGGCAGAGCTCGGCAGTGCGGCCCTTGCCATCGGTAAGGTTACCGAGGCCATTACCGAGATATCTGAACAGACCAATCTGCTGGCCCTCAATGCAACCATTGAGGCCGCCAGGGCAGGAGAGGCAGGCAAGGGTTTTGCCGTGGTTGCCAATGAGATCAAGGAACTGGCCAAGCAGACATCAGAGGCGACCCTGAATATCAAGGGACAGATTGAGAGGATGCAGGCCACCACCAGGGCCTCCATTGACGAAATAGAGCAGATCTCCGCTGTCATCAACCAGGTCAGCTCCATTGTCGCCACTATCAGCACCGCCGTGGATGAGCAGAGTGCGGCAACCAACGAAATCGCCAGCAACATCGCCCAGGCATCCCTGGGTCTGCAGGAGGTGAACGAGAACGTGGGCCAGAGTTCAACCGTTTCCGGAGAAATCACGGTTGATATTACCAAGGTGAGCAGTGCCGCAGGCAATATTAAGCAGTCAAGTATGGAGCTCAGTGAGCGGGCCGAACAGCTGTTGTCCATGGCAACAGAGCTGCAGTCCATCATCGGCACCTTTAAAATTAAGTGAGCAGCAGCTCTTCTTTTATGGCTGAACTGTTGAGGTTGAGACCTGTTAAGGTCGAGGGCTTATGAGCAGGCATCAATTCGTCGATTCCTTACGCTTTCGCTTTATTACGTCCTTTTTTTGGGCCCTGCTGCCCATCTTGATCCTCACCGGAGTCGGGGTGGAGCTCTTGCTGGTACCGGCATTTGAACGACAGGCCAAGCAGGAGCTTACCAACGCCACCCGGGTGTTGACCAATTCCATTCGTGCCGGTGCCTCGGTGGCCATCAGAAACCACCTGAAGGGTATCGCTGAAAAAAATCTTGATATAGCCAGTCATTACCTGGCCCTGGCAGAACAGGGCCTTGTGAGTCGAGCGGAAGCCGTCACCAGGCTGCGAACCATTCTGCTCAGTCAGCAGATTGGTTCCTCTGGCTATATCTACTGCCTCAACTCCAGCGGCATTCTTGATGTTCATCCGAAAGAGGGCCTGGAGGGCAGCGATATCTCTCGCCACCCCTTTGTCCGGGAACAACTGCGGCTTAAGGAAGGCTACCTTGAATATGACTGGAAAAATCCAGGAGAGTCATCTTCCCGGCAAAAGGCTCTCTATATGGTCTATTTCCAACCTCTGGACTGGATAATTTCGGTCTCCAGTTATCGGGCCGAGTTCAATGAGCTGCTCAGCGTGGAAGATTTCCGGGGTGCGGTTTCGGCGCTGCGTTTCGGCGAGAGCGGTTATGCCTATGTCATGGACCGCAGCGGTGATTTACTCATCCATCCGCAGCTTGATAATTACAATATCCTGCTGCAGAGGGATCTTCCCTCCGGCTTTGCCTCGACCATGCTCTCCACAGGCGCCGGCAGTATAGAGTATGAGTGGCGCAATCCGGCTGATAAGGAAACACGCAAAAAAATAGCAGCCTATGAGAGTATCCCTGACTATGGCTGGCTGGTGGTCTCCTCGGCCTATCTCCAGGAGATCCTTAATCCGGTAAAGGCGGTCCGGATAATCGCCTACCTTGCCGCCCTGCTCATGTTTATCAGTGCAGCTGCGGCAAGTTATTATCTCAGCGGACGGCTGAGTAATCCCATCGATGCCATGATGGAGCAGTTGGATCAAAACGCACGTCTGGGAACCCATGATCCTTTACCGATCTATGCTCAAGATGAGCTTGGCCGGCTTGCCGGGGAATTTAACAGCTTTCTTCTCTTGATAGAGCGTCAGAACAGGGAGCTGAAAAAAGAACGGCAGCGATACCTCAATCTTTTTGAAACCAGTCCTGATGCCATCTTTTTTCTCAAAGGAGAGACCATCATTGACTGTAACCCCTCAACCCTTGTTCTGTTTGGAGGCGATAGGGAGCATATTGTCGGTAAGACCATTGCTGCGCTCTCCCCCCCTGCACAGGCCGACGGCACAGATTCCGGCCAACTGGCTGAAGTGCGGATAAGGAAGGCAGCTGAGATCAGCCTCCAGACCTTTGAATGGATTCATCAGACTCTGGACGGCAGAACCTTTGATGCCGAGGTCAGGCTCAAATATTTCGGAGAAGGGGATGAGAGGAGGGAAGTCGTCGCCTTTGTGCGAGATATGAGCAGGCAGAAACGGGTCTTGGAAGAGTTGCAGAAGAGTGAATGTCAATATCGACAGCTCATCGAAAATGCCCATGATGCCATCTTTATTGTTCAAGGGGAGCGAATCATCTTCGCCAATCAGCAGACCGAAGAGCTTACTGGCTTCACCTGCGAGGAGCTGGGGACCTTTTCCTATCAAAATATCATTCACCCGGATGATCGGTCCATGGTGGCCAGGCGATATCTCAAAAGAGTGAAAGGCGATCAGGATATACCTCCAACCTATACCTTCAGGATCTGTAACAAGGATAACAGCGAGCGGACGGTTCAGCTGAGTGCTGTCGTGATTGAATGGCAGGGAGAGCCGGCAAGCCTCAGCTTTGTCCGCGACATCACCGAACAGAAGAAGCTTGAAGCGGCCCTGGTTCAGGCCCAGAAAATGGACGCCATCGCCACCTTGGCAGGTGGTATAGCCCATGATTTCAATAACCTGCTTGTCGGGATTCAAGGACGTATTTCGATGATGTCTGCCAGGCTGGACGCAACGCACCGCAACCAGGAGCATTTTAAGGCCATTGAGGAGTATATTCGAAGCGCAACAGATCTCACCAGTCAGATGCTTGGGATCACCCGGGGGGGGAAATATGATCCCAAGCCTGTCGATCTCAGAGAGTTGGTTGCCCAGACGGCATCAATGTTCGGGAGAACCAAGAAAGAGATCAGGATAGTGTCTACAGCCAATCCCACCCCGGTGGTGGTGGATGGGGACAAACGTCAGATAGAGCAGGTTCTGCTCAACATCTACGTGAACGCCTGGCAGGCTATGCCAGGCGGAGGTGAACTCCATCTACAGACAAGCGCGGCAGAGCTGAGCCGTGAACTGTGCAGCTTGCATGGGATAGAAGCCGGAACATATGCGCATATCTCCATTCGTGACACCGGCATGGGAATGGATGAGGCAACGTGTCAGAGGATATTTGACCCCTTCTTTACCACCAAGGAGATGGGGCGCGGTACAGGTCTTGGGCTTGCCTCGGCCTTTGGGATTGTAAAAAATCACGGAGGAATGATCAGGGTCAAGAGTCAACCTGGTCAGGGCACCACCTTCAGCGTCTATCTGCCCATCTCCGGGAGAGAGGCGGCCACAGAGAGTTTTCAGGAGGCAGAGCCTGTCCAGGGCAAAGAGACGGTTTTACTGGTCGATGATGAGGCGGTCATTATTGAGGTGGGGCGCGAGATGCTCAAGACCTTGGGCTACCGGGTACTGGTTGCAGAGAGTGGCAGGGCGGCATTGGCTGCCATCGCCGAATCCGGAAGCAACATTGATCTGGTGATCCTTGATATGATCATGCCGGAGATGAACGGGGAAACTCTTTTTTACAGGATTCGGGATATCTTTCCGCAGATGCCGATTATCGTCTCAAGCGGTTACGCCCTCAGTGAACAGGCGGTGGGCTTGATGAAACAGGGCTGCAATGGCTTCATGCAGAAACCATATAATTTGAGCACCCTCTCCCAAAATGTGCGTTCCGTGCTGGACGCTGTGCGGGCTGAATAGTAACTGCCTCGTAACTGCCGGATCAACCGTAGCTCATCCACCAGGAGCGAGCTGGTGCTGATTCTTCAGAGTACCCTATGGGCCACGGTCGCTTTTGTCAGGGCCAGGGTCTCAAGGATATGGGGCAGAGAACTGTAGGGATCGATTTCATCGCCCCTGGCTGTTCCAATCAGACTGTATTGTCCTTGCATGGAGAAAAGAGCAGCCTTCCCCCTGGTCGTTGCTGACCATCTTAATGATTTTTTTTGTCACCGTTGTTTTGGGTAAAATCAGGATATAATTTTTTTACACAATCAGGGCAGATACCATGGGTGAACTCTGCCTCTGTGTGATTTTTAATATATGACTCAATTTGATTCCAGTATCCGCCGTCATCCCTGATCTTTTTGCAGGAGGCACATATGGGCAGCACCCCACGTAAGGTGTTGATCTCCTCGAGTGCCTTTTGCAGTTTCGTTATTAATCCCTCCCGTTCTATCGCTGCCTGTTTCTGTTCGGTAATATCCCTTATGGCGACCACCCTTTGAGGCTGGCCTTTGTATGGGATGGTCTTGCCGTTGATCTCGGCCATGAAGGTTGATCCATCTTTTCTTAATCCGACGAGCTCGTAGGGTGATTCCGGCCTGGATGCAATCCTTTTCCTGACCTCATCTCTGGATTCAGGTGCCGACAGTTCCAGTAGGTTCCTGTTCGTAAGCTCCGGTCGGTCGTATCCAAACATGGCTGCAAATAATTGATTTGTCTCCAGTATTGATCCGTTGTCATGGATAACTATTCCTTCAAAAGAAGCCTCGGATAATGAGCGAAACCGTTGTTCGCTTTCAATAAGTGCGTTTTCTGCTGCTTCTTTTTTGTGCAGATCATGAATGGATCGTAGGTAAAGGAGTATTATGAGGGCTCCGAAGAGCGTTAAGGTGCTGAGGATGATTACGCTTGAGGACTTGAATAGAGGGTTGTAGATGTCGTTGGATATGCTTTGGGTGTTGTGGAAAAAGATCAAATCCCATCCTGGTAGTTTTTCAACTCTTTCCAGGTGAATGAAGTAACGGTTTTTCTCTGCGTCAATGGCGTGGTCTTCATCCTCTTGGGCCATGCCGATCCAACTCCATGGGCCAGGGCCGAACTGTTGGTTCTCTCGTAAGCTCTCTAAAACACCAGCTGCCGGTTTCCATAAAAGTTTATAGAGCAGGTCTTGGCGATTTGAGGAAAATACAAGTCCGTCCGGATTGGATAGGGCGATAATGTTGTTTTTGATGTCGCTACTCTCTATCTGCAGGAATTGTATTGATGTCTTTATGACCGCAACGCCCTGCAATATCTCTCTGTTCTTCCCGTAAACCGGTTGGCTGCAGTAGATTCCCCTTTCCTTGGAGGTGGCGCCCAGTGCAAGGTATACGTAGGGATTTCCCTGGATGGCCTCTTTGAAGTATGGGCGGAAGCTATAGTTTTTCCCCACAAAGTTTTCAGTAGAGTTTCTGTTTGAGGAGGCAATGGTATTCCCGTTCAGGTCCATCAGATAGCATACATCCGCATCAAGATTTTTTTTAAAGTAATCTAGGGTGGTGTTGGCAGTGATCAGTGCTTTTTGATTGTTGTTGAGGAATGCCTCCCGGATCAGGTCATGGTCGGCGAGGAGCTTGGCATCCTGCTGAAAGGCACTGATATGGCTGGGGAGGGTAATGCTTAAGCTGCTGATGTATTTGTTGGCCTTATCCTGTTCCAGGTGAACTGCATGCTTGAGGCTGGATGCAAAGTAGAAGTAGCCTATGAGTAGAGTTAAGAACAATATCAAAGAGGCAAAGAGAAGGATGGTCTTTCGTAGGTTCATGTTAGCAGTATATCCGGCCAGGTTGTCGTATTGATCAGATTGTTTGATCTTGAAGTTGAGCAAACAGTTTGAAAAATACTGCTCAAAGTGAAGAGGAGGCTTCGCGGTTGTAAGAGTGGCAAGCAAGCGTCCCCTTGAAATGAATCGCTCTGTGTATAGTATGATTTTATCGAAAATTTCTATGTAGATCAAACGATTTCGCTTCAGCTCAGACCGCCGGCAAGGGGCGCAGCTGGAGGCCATGGGGCCCCTATCCTGCACCGGGCTGTTTTCACTGTTGGCGTTGAGTGGCCTGATGTGTACAGGGTCGTGGGTGGTTAGCTGCAAGGCTCCAAGTCCAGTTTGATGGAGCTGAGCCGGAGCGGAGTTCTTGAATTTTGATGGCGAGAGCGGTTGGCGTCGGACCTTGCCGATCCCTCGACAGGAGGTGGCCCATGGGGATGGTCCATGGGCGGGAGAAGATGGGAGGGGCAGGAGGCAAGTACTGCCTGGTTTCTAAAAGAAAGGAGTGGCGCTGGACTCAGAACGGACGGCGCAATGATTCATCGTCCAGCTGTTCCCGCTCGGGAGCCAGATCATTAATGGGGGGCTCTCCGAATCTGCCAAGGCATGAGCTGCGGGGGCTCTTTGCTCTCAGTCACTCTTTTTTGGTGGTCATTGCTGCGCAGCCTGGAATCCGGCCTTGGAGGCGTGGATGAACCGTTCTTGGCTCTACATTACATCGTGGCGAGCAAACAAGGGGTCCACTTTAACGTTACTCTGCCACAAACTCTCTGCCCAGACTTAAGGTATACTCCTGCCTGCAGATCCGGGCGGCATCGGCTGCAGTGCTGCCGATGCGCACCCTGGGGCCGGCTGCGTAGCTGCCCCATGAGGATAGGGAAGTCATGACCAGGTAATGATTGCTCCGGCGGAGGGCTGCTCCCCGGGTGGCCGAGCAGGCGGCTACTGACTGTAAAAAATGGGGCAACTCCGCCATCCGCTGGGTCCGCCACTTCTGGGGGTGCTGCTGGTTGTCCACCAGGATGAACAGTGCCAGCCCGGCCAGCACCAAGGCCTGGAGCTGCGGTCCGGCTTGGTATCTGCTCAGGAGCTGATCCAGGGTGAGCAGCCACCAGGCCAGGTAGAAGTATTGAGAGATCAACAGATGGTTTGGTTGGAGGCGGCCGGGATGTACTTGGTGGAGATAAAGTAGATCACCAGATTGAGCAGGATGACAACAAAGAGGGCCGTGCTCAGGCGCAGGTAGGTGGGGTCCCGGCGGAGCAGTATCATCAGGCTGAGGACCAGCAGCAGCCCACCGTGGCCGAGGTGAGGGGCAGGCTATCCAGGAGAAAGACCTGGCCAAAGAGTCCCTGGAATAGTTCAAGGTAGCGTTGGGGGTCCAGCAGGGCCTCCTTCAGAGCCGTGGCCTGGGCCTGGACCGCGCTGTAATAGAGGAGGCCGTTGATGATGGTCCAGAGGTAGATGATGCGATTGGCCCGGTAGTAGCCCAGCAGCCAGAGGAGCAGGCTGAGCGGGATGGCCAGCACACTGTAGGGGCCGGCCCAGGTGCAGAGGGTGATCAGCCCCATGCGCAGGAGGTAGCCGCTGCTGTGCCGGGGCGGCGGGTAGAGCAGCCCGGACAGGGGCAGGGCCATCAGGGTGGCCACCACCGTGACCATGGCCACTGCCAGGTACAACCAGGGCTGGAGGGTTACCGCTGTCTTTCCCACCAGGTAGGCAAGGCTGTAGGTGATCAGGGCCGGATAGCCGTTGGGTTGGAGGAAGATCTTTGCGGGGTTGCCGTTTTCCTGGAAGAAGCGGCTGAAGTGTTTGCCGGCATCTTCTACGTACAGGGCCGGTACACTGAGGTTTTCCCAGGAGCGGAGCCAGACCGCAGCAACCAGCAGCAGGGTGGCGGAGAGCAGGAGGAGCGCGTTGCGACGAAAGAAATCCCCGGGCGGAGGCGCTGGGAGGGAAGGGGTGAGGTCCGCTGCCAGCCACCTCCGACCGAGTTCCAGCCAGCGGCTACGGAAGGGGGCCAGTCGCAGGAGGGCGACCCAGCCGCCCAGACCGATCAGCCAGACCATCAGCTTGAGCCGGCGGGCGGCGGTCGTTAGCAGGGCTGCACCCTTGCCAGGGGCAGGATGATCCAGGGGGGATGGGGATATTTTTTGGGGGAGATCTCCACCCCCTGGTCGCTGAAGCGGACCCCGGTTACCTCGGGATCGGGCAGGGAAATCAGGGGCTGGAGTTCCCTGCCGGTCCAGGTCTGGAGCGGGAAGTGGAAAAAGAGAAAGCTGGCCGTATAGCTGAGCCTGGAGATGGTCAGGGGAATGGCTCGGCCACCGAAGCGGATGTCCAGATCCTCTGGAGCACCATTGATGGCCAGGTCCACCTGCTTGCGGCTGGTACTGGGGAGCACGGGGGTGGGGTGATTACTGGCGTAATCGATGCGTCCCTTGTTGACCCGGAAGACCCCATACTCGTTGTTGAGGGGAATGCTCTCCACCTCCAGGTGCACTCCGTCAGGACTGAGCGGGCTTGTGGCCAGCAGCAGCCCGCTGACCAGGCCAAAGCCCAGGATCAGGAGAATGGTCTTTGTTCTCTGCCTCAGCTGAACCGGCAGGAGCAGGGCCACTGCGCTGAGGAGCAGCAGGGGGGAGAGGAGGGCTCTGGTGAGAGCGGAGTGGAGGAGATGACTGACAGGGAGCAGGGCCACCACCAGGAAGAAGACATCCAGTCGGGAGCGCGGGAAGAGGCGGTGGCCAAAGCGGTGATGGAGATGGCTGAGCAGACCAAACACCACGGCCGCCAGCAGACTCCCCAGGGGCCAGCGCCAGCAGATTTCCCTGAGGGCGTGGTGCTTGATAACCCAGTGCCCCTGGCTGATGCCCGCAAAAACGAGGCTGCAGCTCAGCAGTCGCGGCTCAAATAAGGCCACCTTGAAAAATTGCTTTTTCTTCCAATCTCGGCGTTGCACTCAAAATTTTATCCTCGGAATATCAAATATATGCCTGCGGTAAAATTTATCGCGCGCCTTGACCTTGATCGAAAAATCTCATTTTTCAAGGTACCCATAAATGACAGAGTGGAGACACTCTCCTCTGGTCTGACATCTTCAGCAACCCTCTCTGCAAAAGTTCTCTTGAAAAAAGGTAGCGCGTAGAAGGCCTTGGGCCTGGTCACCGGAGCCGAGGAGTTCGGAACCAGGCCATAGGGATGCGGGCCGTGTGCTGTAAGGCTATAAAATTGATATAAAAACCAGAAAAATTTAAAGACCTGTCTTGGGTCCAGGGGATGACCAGGGCAGCAAGAGACAAGCTTGGTTAGTGCTTTTGGAGAAAGAGTACATCTGGGCCGCTCCAGGAAAGCTCTGCCCCATACTCTTGGGCGATATGGTGGAAGGTGGGGCGGCAGTAGAAGCAGAGGTGAGTCAGGTCGCGGATATAGTGCCAGCCGCTAAAGGCTTGCCGGTCGATAACCAGTTTGGTCATGATGGCCAGCTGTCCCTGCGGCCGGAGCAGGCGAAAGAGGGTGGTAAATTCCCGGGCAGGGTGGTGGAAATGTTCCACCACCTCGGTGGCGCAGATAAAGTCGTACTCCTGTTGCAGGAGCCGGGGATCGTCTGCGTACCATGGGTCGTAGCGCTCCATGGCATAGCCCTGCTCCTCCAGCATCAGGGCCAGGGCCGGAGCAGGGCCGCAGCCGAAATCCAGCCCCTGTTGGCCGGGTGTGAGTCTTTTTAAAAGCGGTGCGGACAGCCGGGAGAGAAAGCGCCTGTACCCCGGGTCAAGGGGATTGTTCTCGTGGAGATCATAGGTGGCCTTCTCCTGAGTCGGCTGCAGCCAATAGTGTCGAGGAACAAAGACCAGCAGACAGGTGCTACAGCGCAGGTATGGACGCTGGCGATCCTCAAAAAAAGGCTGAACCCCCCTCGATCCACAGAGGGGGCAGGGGGTGGGCGGGATGAGCGTGGGGCTGCTGCTGTTGGGCCGGCCGTGGCTGGAGATAGGCGCCTTCTTCCCGCTACTCGGCCCGGACCGGGTTGCGCAGGGTGCCTATCTGTTCGATCTCCACCTCCACCACGTCTCCGGGAGCCAGCTGGCCAACCCCGCTGGGGGTGCCGGTGATGATGATGTCTCCCGGCTCCAGGGTGAAGTTTTTGGAGACAAAGGCCATGATCTCCGCCAGGGGAAAGATCATCCGGGAGGTATTGGAATGCTGGACCAGCCGACCGTTCAGGCGGCAGCTGATCTCCAGGTTCTGGGGATCGGCGATGGCCTCAGGGGGGACAATGACCGGACCGATGGGGCCAAAGGTGTCCAGGGACTTGCCCCGAAACCAACCTCCCTTGTCCTGTTTCTGGAAGTTGCGCTGGCTGATATCGTTGAAGCAGGTATAGCCCAGGACATGCTTCAGTCCCTCTTCAGGGCTCAGGTCTTTGCAGCGATCCTTGACGATCAGGGCCAGCTCCGCCTCATAGTCGGTTCGGGCTGCGGCGAAATCGTAGCCCTCGATCAGTCGGGGCAGGAGGATGGCCTCCCCCGGGCCGATCAGGACATTGGGGGTCTTGGCAAAGAGGATCGGCTCGGTGGGGATCTCGTTGGTGAAGTTCTGGACATCAACGGACTGACTCTCCTGGATATGCTCCAGGTAATTGAGGCCCAGGGCAATGATCTTGCTGGGTGTGAGGGTGTAGCTTCCACCGGTGGCAAGGGGCAGGGTAACAGGCATGGTCATCTTCTCGGGCTGGGGTTCTCAGAAAGGCTCGGGCGCGGCATGGTCATCGTCACCGTCCAACCCGACCATCTCTGTGGCCAGCATTTCGGCGGCAAAACCGTAGTAGACCTCCATGGCCTGGGCCAGGTTACGGATCAGCTCGCTGAGTTGGAGTCGTTCTGCCAGGCTGGTAGAGGCGGCCAACTCGCTGAGGGCCCGGTTCAGTTCCTTTTGCAATGCTTCCATGTCAAGGCGGAGATCATCCATGGCGGTCTTCCTGGCAGGGGTGATGGCGGAGGGTATGCTGTTCTCTTAGTCGGTTTGAGCGGGGACGTCAAGACATGGACTCGGGGTCCGCCCTGTCCCGGGCAGGGAAGGTTGATCTTACCAGATGTTTACTTGATGTTATGTTTTTTTTTCGTAGTGTATGGCCAACAGTATGCCAATGGCCCAGGCAGCGTTGGCTGGCCAGTGGCTGGAAAAAGCGGTGTCTGCCGCGGTGTAACCTTAAAAAAAGAGAGGACGATCCCGATGAAAACCAAGAAGAGTAGAGTTGGAGCGAGTCTGGTGGCTGGAGCCATTCTGTTGAGCACGCCCGCATCCCTGTGGGCCATGGATAGCGCTCAGGCTGTCGGTTCTGCCAAGGATATGGCGGCCAAGGCCGCCACCATGGTGGAGCAGTTGAATATCAATACCGCCAGTGTGGACGCCCTGGCCAAGGTCCCGGGGATAGGGCCGAAGATCGGCGAGGCCATTGCCGCCTACCGGGAGAACCATGGTGCCTTCAAGAGTCTTGGCGACCTGCTGCAGGTGGAGGGCATCGATGGCGGGCTGCTGGAAAAGATCCAGCCGCTGCTGACCCTCTAGGCGGCCAACGCGTCTCTTCACGATCCAGGGGGCCGCAGCCTGCACGGCCGGTCCCCTGAAGTTCGTGCTTTCCCTCTCCCCAGCGTCGCTGTCAGCGGCGCCTGTCCTTCCCCCTGCGCCAGGTCCTGCTCTGAGCCTGCAGCGTTCCCTTGTACTGACGGGCTACTTGACAATAATAACCCTGGTCTCTTTCTTCCTGGCCTTGATCCGTCGCTCCAGCTCAGCCTTGGAGAGTGGTCTCCAGCCGTCGATCACCTTCTGTTCGCACCAGGGTTTGAGGGTTGTGACGTCGGGATTGTCACTGAGCAGCATATACTGGTCAACACAGGCGTTGGTGCTCCTGATCACGGCCCCGGCATTATACTTATGGCCATAGGTCTCTTTGATCCGTTTTTCTTCGGCGGTCAGGGCCAGGGCGGCGGTGGCCGTGAGGGCCAGGATCAGGACGGTATACAGGATTTTCATGGCAAACCTCCTTGGGCTGGTTGAATTTGATCGGGATGGTACCGCAAGTGTAGATCATCGCTTCCATGAAGGCAAATCCAATCTGGCCAGAGACGGGCCAGGGGACGACCAACTCCGCCTCCCCTTTAAGGTCTGGGGAGAAAATCTTGGTGCAGGCCAAGGGATGGTCTATGATAGAGGCAGATGCACCCGTAAACCCCCATGTCGGAACGATCACCATGGATAACCCCTCTTCAACGACCAGTTCCCAGGTCCTCAGGCAACTGCAGAGCTCTCTCCAGGGGCTCTCCTCCCAGGAGGTGGTCCGCCGCCGGCACCGTTCTGGGGCCAACATCCTCCTGCCTCGTCCCCCCATCAGCGCCTGGCGGATCTTCTGCAACCAGTTCTCAGGCTTTATCATCCAGCTGCTGCTCTTTGCCGTCTGTTTTTCGCTGCTCATCGGCGAATACACCGATGCCCTGGTGATAGTGGCCATGCTGGTGATGAACGGCTGTATCGGTTTTATCCAGGAGCTGAAGGCCAACCGCTCACTGGAGGCCCTGCTTCAACTGGTCACCATTACCGCCCGGGTGCGCAGGGGGGGGCAGGAGTCCCGGCTCGATGCTGCCGAACTGGTTCCCGGCGACATCATCCTGCTGGAGCCGGGAGACCGGGTTCCAGCCGATGCCCGTCTGCTGGAGTCGCTGGCACTGCAGCTGGAGGAGGCCAGCCTCACCGGTGAAAGCATGAGCGTGGCGAAAAGTACCTCTGTCCTGGCTCCGGGGCTGTCGCCCGGGGACCAGCGGAACATGGTCTTTGCCTCCACCGCGGTGGTGGGCGGTCGGGGAGTGGCCGTGGTCACGGCCACGGCCATGGAAACCGAGATCGGCAAGATCTCAGCCATGCTCAGCGCCACTCCCAGTGAAGAGACCCCTCTGCAGCGACGTCTGGATCGCTTTGGTCGTCGCCTGGGACGGATCATCGGCGGGCTCTGTATCCTGGTTTTTTTGCTCCTGCTGGGCCGGGTTCTGGCCGGTGAACGGGAGCTGACCACCAGCCTGTTTATCGATTTCGCCTTTGTGGCCATCAGTCTGGCCGTGGCTGCCGTGCCCACGGCGCTGCCTGCGGTGGTGACCATCTCCCTGTCGGTGGGGACCAGGCGATTGCTGAAGAGGGAGGTGCTGGTCAGGCGGCTGACCTCGGTGGAAACCCTGGGCAGCTGTGATGTCATCTGTACCGACAAGACCGGCACCCTGACCATGAACACCATGAACGTGGTCCGGGGCTGGACCAGCGGCGGACTGTTTGAGATGGCAGAGCTGCGGGAACGGGGGCCGGTCTCCACCGCCGAGCGGCTGTTGTTTATGATCGGCCAGGGCTGCAACAATGGTCAGCTTGCAGGCGAGAGCGACAGCGGCAGGGGGACGCCCACGGAGCAGGCCCTGCTCCTCAGTGGCCGGCAGGCCGGGGTGGAGTTTGCTGCTGAGCGCTTGGGCGAGCTGCCCTTTGATTCCCTGCGCAAACGAATGAGTGTGCTGGTGCGTGGGGAGCAGGGGCTGCGGGTCTATACCAAGGGGGCCCCTGGGGTGGTCCTGGCCCGCTGCAGCCGGATCCAGCGCCAAGAGGGGGTCGAAGTCCTGGATGAGCGGCAGCGCCGGCAGATAGAGGCCCTCATCCATGACTTTGCCGGGGCCGCGCTTCGGGTGATCGCCTGTGCCTATGCTCCCTCTGATGCGGCCAGCGGCATCGTGGAGGAGGGCTTGATCTTTGTCGGTCTCCAGGCCATGGAGGATCCGCCCCGTCCCGATGTGAGGGACTCCATCCAGCGGGCCAGGGAGGCCCATATTCGACCGATCATGATCACCGGTGACCACCGGGAGACCGCCCGGGCCATCGGTGAGCAGGTTGGGATCAGCGGCCGGGTCCTCAGCGGAAAAGAGCTTGATGCGCTGGATGACCAGGAACTGGAGGCCGCCCTGGCAGAGGTCAATATCTTTGCCAGGGTGGTGCCGGCGCATAAGTTGCGTCTGGTTAAGGCATTACAGCAGGCCGGCCATGTGGTGGCCATGACCGGAGACGGGGTGAATGATGCCCCGGCCCTGAAGAAGGCGGATATCGGCATTGCCGTGGGCAGTGGAACCGATGTGGCCAAGGAGGCCGCAGACTTTGTGCTCTGCAACGATTCCTTTGCCAATATCGTTGCTGCTGTGGAAGAGGGCAGGGGCATCTATGATAATATCCAGAAGTCGATCATGCTGCTGCTCTCGGGGAATCTGATGGAAGTGCTCCTGGTGGTGGTGGCCGTGCTGGTAGGCTTTAATCTGCCGCTGACCGCCCTGATGTTGCTCTGGATCAACTTTGTCACCGATGGGGCCCCGGCCCTGGCCTACAGTGTCGATCCCTATGGGCGTCAGATCATGCAGCGCCCACCCCAGGCACATGATCAGGGCGTGCTGCCCGCAGCACGGCTGCGCCTCCTTCTGGCCCTGGGCAGCGGAGGAGCCCTGATCGGCCTGATCTGCTTTGCCCTTGCCGGCGGCAACAGTGCGGATCCGGCTCAGCTGCAACGGGCCCAGACCCTGGCCTTCAGCTATGTGGTCCTCTTTGAGATGGTGCTGGTCTTTGTGATCCGGAGGAGCTACGGGGTGCCCTGGCGTTCCAACCCCTGGCTCTGGTGGGCCGTGGTCCTGTCCGTACTGTTCCAGGGGCTGGTGGTCTATTCACCGCTCAACCTGGTGTTCGGGGTCGTAGCCCTGGAGGGAGCCGATCTGCTGCTCCTCTCCGCCTCTGGAGCAGCCTTTATCGCCCTGACCCTGGGGGTAATGGCCTGGTTCAGGGCAGACCCTGTCGCCTCGTCCCCCGGTTCGGGGAGCGGCTGAGCGTCTCAGGGGCCCTGGATCAAGGCCTCTCCCCTGGCGATGGCCTGGTCGGTGTGCTGTTGGACCTGGAGAATCAGCTTCTTCTGTTCTTGGAAATAGTGCAGCTGTTTGCTGTAGGTCCTCTCTTCCGCCGGGGCGTACTGGTGCATCCAGCGCATCATGGCGGCTTGGGCCTGTTCCAGCTGTTGGCTGGCTTCCCGGGCCTGCTGCTGTTGCTTTGCTTGGAGACCCTTTTTTTCGGCCAGTTGTTCCAGCTTGAGGGAGAGTTCGTGCATATAACCGGTCTTGGCCATGGCCTCATCGTGGATGGCCATGACCTCGGCCTTGAGCTGTTTGGCCTGCTGGCGATCGTTGTTTTGGCAGCCGCTGGAGAGGAGCAGGGCCAGGAGCACGACCAGCAGAGGGAAGATGGGACGAGGTTGCATGGCGAGACCTCCTTGGTTTTGAGGTGGGTGCAGGTGATCGTTCATGGACAGCGCTCCAGCCAGGCGCGAATCTCCTCCTCGCTGCCTGGTGTTTGAGCGGCTCTGCCGGCAAATCTGCCGCTGTAGCGGAGCAGGGCGGTGAGCTCTGCCGCCCCGAGTCCTGGATTGGCCGGCATGGTCTGGTTGAAGCGGCCGTCAGCCAGCCGGATGGTCCCCTGGAGGCCGCGGCGGATCAGGCAGGGAAGCCTGGCACGGAGCCGGCTAAAGTAGGGGGAGCCCTGCAGGGGAGGGTAGAGTTTGCGGAACCCCTGACCCTCTGCGCCGTGGCACTGACTGCAGTGACGAAGGTAGAGTTGTCGGCCCAGGCGAGTCACCTCTTCCGTTTCCGGGGAGGCCTGGGCCCCATCCAGGCAGACGCTGAGCCCGCTGATCAGGCCGAACAGCACTCCGAGCAGCAGCCGGCCGGGGCCGGTTCGGCGGCTCATCTCAGGGCTCCTCCAGCAGGCGGCGGATATCTGCGATGAGTCGATCCACCTCAGCGCCATCGGTGCCGTCGTAGTAGCCGCGAATCCGGCGATGTCGGTCGATGAGACAGAAGGAGCCGCTGTGGAGGTAGCCGCCTGGGGCCTGCGGGGACTCCACCACCCCCAGCATGTAGTGCTTGGCCAGTCCATAGATGGCCCTCTTGGGGCCGGTCACCAGGTGCCAGCGGCTGGCGTCTATCTCCAGGCCCTGGGCATAGCTCTGGAGCACGGACACGGTATCATGCTCCGGATCGATGGTATGGGAGAGGAGCAGGACCCGGGGCTGGTTACGGAAGGCCTCATAGACCCGAACCATTTGGGATTTCATGATGGGGCAGATGGTGGGGCAGGTGGTAAAGAAGAAGTCCGTTACATAGATGCTGTCTTGGAAGGTTGCCGGGGTGACGGTCTGGCCGTCCTGGTCCTGGAGGGCAAAATCCAGCTGCACGCTGCCGAGAATCGGCAGAGGAGGTGGCTGCCGGCGACAGGCCGGCAGGGCGAGGAGCAGGCAGAGCATCAGCAGGAGTGATGGTTGGAGCGTGTTTCTCGGGTGCATTTTTCCAAGGGATACGTTGGCGAAGAAACGATACTCTATCATTTCCTGATACCCCCTAATAGCAGGGCTGTAAACAGAATAAATTGAAACAGTGGTGGTTATCGCTTGTCGGCGCTGTTGTGCTTCACCGTTCCGGCTGCCAGGAAGCTCCGGAGCGCTCGTCTCGCTGCAGGGTTTGGATCTGCTGGTAGCAGGCGTTCTTATACTGATAATCCAGACCATTCAGCGCCTGCAAGCCCTCATCCTCCAGGAACTCTGCGGTGGAATAGTCCCGGACGACCTGCCCCTGGTGGAGGACCACGGTCCGGCTGCAGAGCCTCTGGATAAAGAAGAGATCATGGCTGATCAGCAGTGTGGCCATGGGCAGTTCCTCCAGGAGAGTGAGCAGCAGTTGCTCGCTGGCAGGATCCAGTCCCGGGGTGGGCTCATCCAGGATCAGCAGCTTCGGTTCCAGGACCAGGGCCGTGGCCAGGGCCAGCCGTTTCCGCTCCCCGCCGCTCATCTGCAGGGGGATTCGCTCCTCGTATCCGGCCAGGCCGACCTGGGCCAGGGCCTGCTCCACCCGTGGGCCGATATCCCCGGGCAGCGGTTGCTGTTGCTGGAGGCCAAAGGCCACCTCATCCCAGCAGGAGGAACAGAACAGTTGATCAGCCGCATCTTGAAAGACCATCCCCACCTCCTGCCACAGCTTTCGGCAGTCACCACCGTCCAGCTGGGTCCCCTGGAAGAAGAGATAGCCCTCAGCCTGGTGCAGGCCCAGGAGGCAGGAGGCCAGGGTCGATTTACCGGCGCCGTTTTCTCCGACCAGGGCGATGTGCTCTCCGGGGTGGATAGCGAGGTTGAGGTCGATGATCCCCGGTGAGTGATCGGGATAGTGGAAGCTGCAATGCTGGAGCTCCAGCAGGGGGGAGCCGGTGTGGGCAGGGGGGGGGTGATGACCCTCCAGGCCAGGGTGGTCATGGCTGTGCTGGTGGTGATGGTGGTGAGCGGCTGACTGCTGAGCGTGGCTCTGGTGGCCGCAGCAGGCGAAACGGAAGGTGAAATCAAGGCCATGCTCGTGGAGTTCTTTCTGGCTGGCCATCAGCTCGGTCATGGAGAGGTCATGCTGGATCAGGCCGTCGGCCAGGACCACGGCCCGGTCACAGATCTCGTAGAGGAAGAGCAGGTCATGGTCGATGATGATCATGGTGCCGCTGAAGGAGCGTAACAGCTCCCTGAAGATCCGCTCCTGGCAGGGGTCAAGGTTGGCCGTGGGTTCATCTAGGATCAGGATCTCCGGCTCCATGGCCAGGATGGCGGCAAAGGCGGCCCTCTTTTTCTGGCCGTAACTGAGGTTATGGGCCGGTTTGTAGGCCAGCTGCTCCAGACCCACGGCCGCCAGGCTCTCGTGAACCAGCTGTTCCACCCGTGGTGGCTTCTGGCCCTGGTTCAGCGGCCCAAAGGCCACGTCTTCGTAGAGGCTGTTGGAGAAAAGCTGGTTGTCCGGATCCTGGAAGAGTACTCCCACCCGCCGGTGGAGGAGGGCCTGTTCTGTTGCTGAGAGGGGGGCGCCCTGGTAGAGCAGGCTGCCCTGCTGGACGGGCAGCAGGCCGTTGAGGTGACGGACCAGGGTTGATTTTCCGGAACCGTTTCGGCCGACCAGTGCCAGCCGGTCCTGGTGATGGATCTCCAGGTTGATGCCCCTGAGGGCCATGGTGGCGTTGGCATAGCTGTAGGAGAGCCCGTTGAGCTTAAACAGCGGTGTCCGGGAGCGGTCACTGGTTCTTTTCCGGGTTGTGGCTGCATCCTGGGAGGGTGATTGGGGTGCGGTCATGGGGCAGGTGATCCGGGTTGAAGGTCTGGGAACGAACCGGCCAGGGGGCGGTTTCGCCGGGAGGGCTTAGCGAACCAGGCAGGATGATAAGGCCGGCCACAGGTCCGGAGCAAATCGGTCCAGCAGCAGGAGGCCCAGCATCGCCAGGACCACCATCGTCGCCAAGAGCAGGTCAGCGGGTTTGAGCTGGAAGCGTACCTGGCTGGGAAACACTCCCTGATAGCCCCGGCTCACCATGGCCTCGTAGACCTGCTGGGTCCGTTCATAGGAGCGGATAAAGAGCATGCCCAGAAAGTGGCCCATGGTCCGCATGGTGGCCAGGTTGGTGCCCGGGGCAAAGCCCCGGACCCGCATGGAGCGGTACATCCGTTTGGATTCATGGACAAAGAGAAAGATATAACGATGGCTCAAGAGGATCATCTGGCCGATGGCCGGAGGCAGACCCAGCTGTTGGAGGGCCTGGAGGCTGGTGCTCAGGGGGGCTGTGGCGAACATCGGCTCCATCAACAGGGCCACGCTGCAGGCCTTGAGCATGATGATCAGGGCCAGCAGCAGGCCGTCCAGGTGAAAGGGCAGGGCCGAGAGCAGGGGAAAGAGGAGGAGGGTTTCCCCGGGCCTGGCCGGAGCGGTGAAGGGGAGCAAGAGCAGCAGCATCCCCAGGAAGCCGGACATGGCCAGCAGCCGTTGCCCTACCTGTTTCCAGGGCAGCCGACAGCAGTGGACCGCCAGCAGGGCAAGGGCCAGTGCTGCCAGGCAGCTGGGGAGCCGGTTGAGGGCGGCGATCAGAAAACAGCCGGGCAGCAGGCAGGCCAGCTTGAGCCGGGCGTCCCAGCGGTGAAACAGCGAGCTGGGGCTGGTGCCCGGCGCCAGGGTGGGGATGGACCAGTCCGGCCCCTGGGTGGGTCGGTCCCTGTTCGAGCTCTCGGCCCTGGTAAGGGCCAACAGCCCTATGGGCAGCAGGCTTGCCGAAATCAGGATGACCAGGGCCACGGCCAGGGGAACCTGGATGATCTGAGCAGGCTCAGCCATGGCGGCTCCCGAACCGGGCTGCGCTGTGGAGCATCTCCGGCTTGACCCGGGCGATGAAGCCCAGGCTGGCCCCGGAGACCAGGGCCTCGATCAGGATCACCGGCAGGTGCGCGATCAGGGCAATCCGGGCCACTCCCCAAAAGGCTTCGCCGCCGGTGGCCAGGAGGGCGGCCAGGAAGACCGCCGCCAGCACGGTACCCAGGCCGCCTGCCACGGCGCCGGCCAGGGTGATGCTGCACCAGGGTGCGGCGGCAAGGCTGCGGAAGAGCAGGGCACAGAGTATTGCCGGGATCCCCATGATCACCCCGTTGGCCCCCAGGGCGGTGAGGCCGCCGAACTGGAAGAGGATCGACTGGAGCACCAGGCCGATGGTGATGGAGACAAAGGCTGCTGCCGGTCCCAACAGGGCGCCCACCAGGCCCGGGAGGAGGAGGTGAACACTGGTGGTGCCCAGGGGCAGGTGGATCAGGGAGGCCACAAAGAATGAGGCGGTGACCACGGCGATCTTGGGCAGCTCATCCTGATTCAGGCGGCGCAGGCTGACGGCGACAGCGGCGACAGAGAGGGCAGAGGTGGCCAGGGACACGGAGAGGGGCAGGACGCCGTCGGCAATATGCATGGCTTATGCCCCTCCTCCGGAGCGTCGCTCCGGGCCGGCCTGGGGGCGGCGGGACCTCACCAGGGCGGCGGTTCCGAACAGTGCGAGGATGAAGCCGATGCCGGTGATGATATCGTCTACGCCCGGGCCGCTCTGCTCTGCACGCAGGGCGGCAAGCTCCCGCTTGATGGCGCGTAACTCCCGGCCCAGGGCCGCCTGTTGCTCCAGCAGCCGGCCTTGTTCCTGGCAGGGGTTGCTGAGCGGCAGGGTGTCGTCGGCTGTGAGCGAACCCGGCAGGAGCAGGAGGGTGGTCGTCAGCAGGAGCGTCACCAAGAGGGGAGAGGGGCCCGGCAGACGGGCAGGGCAGATCCAAAGTGGCATAAGGGTCACGTTCCTGAATTCTGTGAGTCGCTAGCGGCGGTCTGGTTGAAGGTCACCCTTCAGGGTGAACTGATTGCGATGGCCCATGCCGGCATCAATCACGATGGTCAGTGCTTCCTGCGTCGGCTCCGGAAAAAAGAAGCCTCCCTGTTCGTCGGTGCTGCCGCTGAGCAATAACCGGTCGTCGGCCTGACGCACCTCTATCCGGCCGCCACGCACCGCCCGGCCATCGCTGAAGTAACTCTCGGTATAGATGGTTCCCTGGTCACGGTAGGCAAAGACATGGAGGTTGTGGGCCTGCACCGTTGTGACCTGCCAGCAGACGGAGAGCAGCAGCAGGAGGAGGAGCCTGGGAGCCTGGAGTCGGTTGGTGAAGGGCTTGAGTGAGGAGTGCTGCATCTCAGCGGGGAGCGTCGCCGGTGGTCAGATCGGTGGCGTGCACCCAGTAGACGGCGCCCAGCTCCACCTTCTTCTTGACCCCATCGTGCTCCAGCAGCCGGTCATCCTCGCTTAAGGCGGCAAATCCCCACCAGCCGGCCTTGACCATGGCATAGGAAAAAACCCCCTTGCCATCGGCCTTGACCACCTGGGTGATAAAGGGGCTGCTGGGAGGGGTGATCGGAGGGGCCGGTGGGGCAGAGGCGTTGAGGTATTCCACCTCTACCTCGGCAAAGGGCACTGGTTTGCCCTTGAGCAGGACCTGGCCGGTGAAGAGGTTGTTGGTCCAGAGGCCGTAGGGGCGGCTCAGGGGGATGATCTCGGTCTCCAGGCCCACGGGCTGGTCCCAACCCTGTTCCAGGCCAAAGGCATTGACGCAGACCTTAGTGGAGTGGATGATAAAGACATCCTCGCTGGGCTCCCAGTAGGGTGTCGGTACCATGAAGAAGGTATAGTCTCCGGGCCTGCTGATGGTTACGCTTCCCTGCCAGCTGGTGAAGCCCTGTTCTTTGTTCGCCTGAAAGGCGCTGCCCAGGTCGGTGCGTACTCCGCGGTGGAGCATGCCGATCTGTTCAGGTCGGGCCAGTTCCATGGCCTGTCCCTCCTGGGGATGGAGGAAGCTGAGCCGCAGGCTCAGCTGGGCAGGATCACCTTTAGTGATGATATCATCGGAGGGGATGACGGCACCGAAGTGGGCCAGGCTGGGTCCAGGGACCAGGCTAAGGCAGGAGAGGCAGGCTACGGCTAAGGCGATGGGACGGAGCATTGATAGGACCTCCAGATACGGGAGAGAGTGTGATGTTTTTTTAAAACGTAACACTCCTATATCTCGCTTTGGCGGTGGCTGTCAACACGAAATCGAAAAACGTGTTACCGTTTACCCTGTATCGCTGTTGCCCTGCTTAAACTGCGGCTCCCTGGGCCCCCTCTCGCTGTTTCCGCTGGAGGATCTCCTCCTCCCTGGCTCGGAGAATCTCCCTGTTGGTCCGGGTCGCGTTGGGGTCACGGTAGGGGGTGCCGCGGACGGTAGTCATCAGAAAGAGGTCCCGCTCGGGCAGGGGCAGAGCAGTGGCCAGGGGCGAACAGGCGGCAATGGTGCCGCCCCGCGAGCGGCCAAAGGCCTGGGTCTCGCCCACCATAAAGCCTGCCTCCCGCAGGCCGGCACGCACCGGAATGGCTGCGCAGTAGGTCAGCAGGGCCCCATCCGGGGCCAGCAGGGGTCGCAGGGCACGAAAGAAATCCACGGTCCAGAGTTCACTGTTGCGCTGGGTGGAGAAGGCATCCAGCCAGATCAGTTCAAAGGGGCCCTCTGCCTGGCCGATGGTATGGCGGGCGTCCCCCCAGAGTAACCGGATGGAACAGCCGTCCTGGGACCAACTGCCCTGGCTGCAGAGTCGGGCGAGGCAATCATTCCAGTCAAGTCGGCTGTTGTCTTCCCTGAGTGTGGCTGCCGCAGCTGCGACCACCCCCCGATCCATCTCCAGGGCCGTGATCTCCAGGGAGCGGTTTTCGGCCAGGGCCTGGCTGCAGGCGGTGAGGCTGTTGTAGCCCAGGCCAAAGCAGATATCGAGGACCCTGACCCTTCCCCGCTTCAGGCGTTCCTTGAGGGCGCCGGGGCGGCAGTATTTTTCCCGGGCCTCGGAACGGGCCCCGGCAAGGGTATGGTAATGCTCCTTCAGCTTCGGGTTCCAGAAGGTGAAGCTGCCGTCCTCGGTTTCCACCGGCTGGGGAGGGGACGGTTGCTTCATGTCGGCAGCGGGCTGTTCGGGCGGTGATGTCAGGGCCATGCCCTGGGAGATCTGTCGTTGCTGCATCTGTTTGATCAGGTAGTTGCGAAACTGGCCCTTGTTCATGGTCCAACAGGGGCCAATGAGTTGCTCTTTCGGGGTATCGGTACTCAGGCGGATGATGGCTCGGTCTGCCGGGATATAGGGCAGGAGCTCGAGGAGAATCTCCCCATAGCCATATTCGCCCAGCAGGGGAAGGGGCTGCCTCTTGTGCTCCCGGGCCAGGGCGGTACCGGCGATGATGTGGAGGTTGTGGAGCTTGATCGCATCCACCGGCAGCTCTGCCAGGGCCTCCATGGTCTGGCGAAAGTGGGTCCGTGTCTCCCCGGGCAGGCCGATGATCAGGTGAACCGCCACAGAGACCCCGGCCCGATGGAGCTGGCGGATGGCCCGGCGGCTGGCGGCCCAGTCATGGCCCCGGTTGATCCGCTCCAGGGTGGCATCGTGGCTGGTCTGGACACCCAGCTCCACCCAGACATCAAGGGAGCGCTGGAGCCGGGACAGGTAGGCCAGGGTCGCTTCGGGAAGACAGTCGGGCCGGGTACCGATGCTGATGGCCCGAAAGTTCTCCTGCTCCAGGATCAGCGCCACCAGTTCCTCCAGGCGCTGGACAGAGGTGAAGGTGTTGGTAAAGGCCTGGAGATAGGCCATGAAGGCCTGTGCCTGGTAGCGTTTTTTGGCAAAGGCCACTCCGGCCCGGATCTGTTCCCGGATATCGCTGAGGGTGCCCAGTTGGACCGCCCTGGCCCCATCTTCCGGGCAGAAACTGCAGCCCCCTCCGCTCCGCTTGCGATGGGGGCAGCCAAAGCCGGGATCCAGGGGGACCCGCTGGAGCACCTCTCCGTAGCGCTCCTTCAAGAAGTCGCGATATTCATAGAGCAGGCGGGCTGATTTCATGGTGTGGTCCTGGGTGCGGTAGAGGGGAGAAGATATTCAAGCTCACCTCAAGGTGGCCTTTAAGCTTTAAGGTTCCTCTGGTGGGATCTTGTCGAGGAGTACACAGGCGGTCGGCTCCTCTGGTCCCGTCAATCGCCTGCAGCCGCTGCTGGCGATTGTTCGTCCAACCACTGGTCAAGAGGGCTGCTATCTGCTATTTTTTTGTAAGGAGCACCCGGGTCGGCTCAGTACCTGGGACTGTTCTCTTTGCTTTTTCCCAAACTATCGAGGGCATCATGGATAATGAACCTCATTGTTCTCTAGGGTGTCCCTAAGGAGGTCTCTATGACACTACACCTTACCTGGCTCAGCCATTCGGCCTTTCTGCTGGAGAGCGCTGGGACCAAGATCTTGATTGATCCGTTTATTTCAGGAAATCCACTCAGTCCGGTGGAGGCCGACGAGGTGGAGGCCGATTATATCCTGGTCTCCCACGGCCACGGCGATCATATCGGTGATACCCTGGCCATTGCCCAGCGCACCGGGGCCACGGTGGTGGCCAACTTTGAGATCTGTAACTGGCTGGGAGCCCAGGGCTTGGAGCGGGTCCATCCCCAGCATATCGGCGGCGGCTATGACTATCCCTGGGGCCGGGTCAAGCTCACCATCGCCCACCACGGCTCTCAACTCCCGGATGGCTCCTATGGTGGCGCTCCCTGCGGTTTTCTCCTCACCATCGGGGAGAAGAAGATCTACCATGCCTGTGATACCGGTCTGTTTTACGACATGGTGCTCATCGGCGAGGAGGGGCTGGATCTGGCTATCCTGCCCATTGGCGATAACTTTACCATGGGACCCGACGATGCCCTGCGGGCGGTGTCGCTGCTTCGGCCTAAGCAGGTGGTGCCCATCCACTACAACACCTTTGACCTGATCCGTCAGGATCCCCAGGCCTGGGCCCAACGGGTACGGGAGCAGACCGAGGCCGAGCCCTGTGTCCTGGAGGTTGGCGGGAGCGTGGAGATCTGACCCTGACAGACACCGGCAGGTGTCAGTCTGCAGCTGCAGACTGACGCCTGTGGCGGCTGAGCGGCGGGAACTACTGGCCTGCCTGCCGGAGCAGGGGGTGGCCCAGGTCGCTGCGTTGCTGGACGTACTTCTGGGCAACCTGGCGGGCGATCTGGCGGATGCGGCCGATATAGCGGGTGCGTTCGGCCACGCTGATGGCCTTGCGTGCATCCAGCAGGTTGAAGGTGTGGGAACACTTGAGGCAGAAGTCATAGGCTGGCAGGATCAGGTCCTTTTCCACCAGCTTCAGGGCCTCCCGCTCATAGTTGTCAAAGGCGGTGATCATGTCGCCGATGTTGGCCTCTTCAAAGTTGAAGGTGGAAAATTCTTTCTCGGCCTGGTGGAAGATCTGGCCGTAGCTGACCTCCTTGTTCCACATGATGTCATAGACCGAGTCCACTTTCTGGAGGTACATGGCGATCCGCTCAAGGCCGTAGGTGATCTCCACGGTGATCGGTTTCAGGTCGATGGAGCCGGCCTGTTGGAAGTAGGTGAACTGGGTGATCTCCATGCCGTCCAGCCAGACCTCCCAGCCCAGTCCCCAGGCACCCAGGGTGGGCGACTCCCAGTCATCCTCGACAAAGCGGATGTCATGCTCCAGGAGATCCAGGCCAAACTGCTGGAGGCTCTCCAGGTAGAGTTCCTGGGAGTTGGGAGGTGAAGGCTTGATGATCACCTGGTACTGGTAGTAGTGCTGGAGCCGATTGGGGTTCTCGCCATATCGACCATCGGTGGGACGGCGGGAGGGCTGCACATAGGCGGTTTTCCAGGGCTCGGGTCCCAGGGCCCGGAGCAGGGTGGCGGGGTGGAAGGTCCCTGCACCCACTTCCATGTCATACGGTTGAAGAACGACACAACCTTTAGAGGCCCAGTAAGAGTTCAGCGTCCCAATGATGTCTTGAAAATACATGGCTGAGAGATATTTCCTGTATTGATTGTTGGCAAATGATGGCTACTGTAACGCTACAATCTACCACAGTGGCCGCAGGTGGCAATTGAAATTGTCCCTCTGTTTCCACAGGATATGAAATTGTTGGGGAAGCGGACGGCGACCGGGAGAGAGGGAAAGCGCTGCTCCGGGGGCTTCGTCCTCGGGACGCAGACCTTATGCCGGATGCCGGTCGGTGCACTCCGCCTTCGGTGGGGGATGAGAGGATAACTATGGAACCACAGTTCTTACGCATCCGTGGTGCGCGGATGCATAACTTGAAGAATATCTCCGTTGATCTGCCCCGCAACCAGCTGGTGGTCTTCACCGGCCTCTCCGGTTCCGGCAAGTCAACCCTGGCCTTTGATACCCTCTACGCCGAAGGTCAGCGACGTTATGTGGAGTCGCTCTCCACCTATGCCCGCCAGTTTCTCGGTCAGATGAGCAAGCCCGAGGTGGACCTGCTGGAGGGCTTGTCGCCAGCGGTCTCCATCGAACAGAAGACCACCTCCAAGAATCCCCGCTCCACCGTGGGCACGGTGACCGAGATCTACGATCATCTCCGCCTGCTCTATGCCCGGGCCGGACAACCCCACTGTCCCCAGTGCGGTGATCCCATCCGCTCCCAGTCCATCGAGGACATGGTCTCCAACCTGCTCCATCGCCAGGAGGGCGAGAAGGTGGTCCTCCTGGCCCCCCTGGTCCGCCAGAAGAAAGGGCTGCACGAGCAGGTCTTTCTCCGTCTGCGCAAGGAGGGCTATGTTCGGGTGCGGGTGGACGGCGAGTTGCACCAGCTCAGCGAAGAGCTGGTCCTGGAGAAGAATAAACACCACTTCATCGAGGCGGTGGTGGATCGACTGGTGATCAAACCCTCCATCCGCAGGCGCTTGGATGAGTCGGTCTCCACCGCGGTCCAACTGGCCGAGGGCTCGATGATCGCCCTCTTTCCCGACAGCGGTGAAGAACTCCTCTTCAGCGAGTCCGCCGCCTGTCATCGCTGCTCGGTCTCGGTGCCCGAACTCTCCACCCAGCTCTTTTCCTTTAACAACCCCCAGGGTGCCTGTCCGGCCTGCAGCGGTCTGGGTGCCAACCAGTTCCTGGATGAGTCCCTGATCGTCCCGGACCCGCAGCTCAGCCTGGAGGAGGGTGCCATCGCCCCCTGGCGTCGGCGTAAGCTTGCCGCCTATGCCTCCCAGTGGCTGGAGGCCTTCAGCCGCCACTATGGGATCGATCTCCATAGCCCCTTCAGCAAACTGCCGGCCAGGGTACAGCAGGCCCTGCTCCATGGCAGCGGCAAGGAGAAACTGGAGTTTCATCACCGCCGCGGCAAGCGGGCCCTGGTCTCCCAGCTCCCCTTTGAAGGGGTCATCCCCCGCCTGAACCGGCTCTTTCGGGAGACCTCCTCGGCTCGCGTCCGGGAAGAAATCGCCAGGTTCATGAATGAGCAGGCCTGTCCCGCTTGTAAGGGGCTGCGCCTGAAGCCCGAGGCCCTGGCCGTCAAGGTGGGGGAGTGGTCCATCATGGACCTGACCGGGTTCTCCATCGAGCAGCTGATCAGCCGGCTTGCGACCATCTCCTTTGACGCCCGGCGAAAATTCATTGCCGCTCCCATCCTCAAGGAGGTCCATGAACGGCTCTCCTTCCTCCAGGGGGTGGGCCTGGGCTACCTCTCCCTGGACCGTAAGGCGGGCACCCTCTCCGGGGGCGAGGCCCAGCGGATCAGGCTGGCCTCCCAGATCGGTTCGGGCCTGGCCGGGGTACTCTATATCCTGGACGAGCCCTCCATCGGCCTCCACCAGCGGGATAACCATAAGCTGATCAAGACCCTGCTCAACCTGCGCGACCTGGGCAACAGCGTGATCGTGGTGGAGCACGACACCGATACCATCGCGGCCGCCGACCATGTCCTCGATATCGGGCCCGGGGCCGGGGTGCACGGCGGCGAGATCCTCTACTCCGGCCCGGTTGCCGGCCTGCTGGACTGCGAACAGTCCCTGACCGGTGGGTACCTCTCCGGCCGTCTGGAGATTCCGGTGCCGGCCCGGCGGCGCAGGATCCGCAAGGGCAGAGAGTATGGCCTCCAGATCCAGGGCGCCACGGCCAATAACTTGCGCCAGCTCAAGGTCAGGATCCCCCTGGGGGTGATGACCTGTGTGACCGGGGTCTCGGGCTCGGGTAAGAGTTCCCTGGTGATCGAGACCCTCTACAAGGAGGCCCAGCGACTGCTCGCAGACGGCGGCGATGAGGCGGGCCACGGCCTGATCAGCGGGATTGAGCAGATCGATAAGGTCATCGATATCGACCAGAGCCCCATCGGCCGGACTCCCCGCTCCAATCCTGCCACCTATACCGGCGTCTTCACCCCGATCCGGGAGCTGTTGGCCCGGCTGCCCGAGTCGCGGGCCCGGGGCTATAAGCCCGGCCGTTTCAGCTTCAACCTCAAGGGGGGCCGCTGTGAGACCTGTGAGGGCGACGGCGTGATCCGGATCGCCATGCACTTTCTCCCGGATATCTATGTCACCTGTGAGCGCTGCCTGGGGAAACGCTACAACCAGGAGACCCTGGATATCCGCTATCGGGGCAAAAATATCGCCGATATCCTGGAGATGACCGTGGAGGAGAGCCTGGAGTTTTTCCAGCACATTCCTCCCATTGCCAATCGGCTCCAGACCGTCCTGGATGTGGGCCTGGGTTATATCCGCCTTGGCCAGTCCTCGGTCACCCTCTCCGGAGGGGAGGCCCAGCGGGTGAAGCTGGCCAAGGAACTGAGCCGGCGATCAACGGGCAAGACCCTCTATATCCTGGATGAGCCCACCACCGGCCTCCACCCGGCAGATATCCAGCATCTGCTCCGGGTATTGAGTCGCCTGGTGGACAGCGGCAACACGGTGGTGGTGATCGAACATAACCTGGATGTGGCCAAGACCGCCGACTATATCATCGACATGGGCCCGGAGGGTGGAGACGGGGGAGGCTGCCTGGTCGCCTGCGGCAGCCCGGAAGAGGTTGCCGGGGTGGAGGCCTCCTATACCGGCCGCTTTTTGAAGCAGACCCTTGGTGAGCCCTTCAACGGGGGCTGATTTTTTCAATTTGCCCCAGCCCCTTTCCCTGTTAAGGTAGGGGGATAGCATCTGGATACGCCTCCCCAAAGCCTGGGGAGGCAGAGGAACAATTCCAGGGGAGCCCCTTGCAGGGTTTCCTTTTACTTTCAATTAACAAGGACAGAACATGGCAGAGCAAGAGAACAACCAGCAGGATGCACCGGTCTTTCGGATGCAGAAGATGTACATCAAGGATCTCTCCTTTGAAAGCCCCAATGCGCCCGGTATCTTTCTGGAGCAGGGCCAGGAGCCCAAGGTGGATTTCAACATGCAGATCAAGAATACCAAGATCGATGACGATCACCACGAGGTCGCCCTGGCCATCACCGCCAAGGTGCTGGATAAGAAGAGCGATGACAAGGTGATGTTCATCATCGAGATCGAGCATGCCGCCGTCTTTCTGCTCAAGAATATCCCCGAGGAGCACCTGCCCAGGGTCCTGGCCGTGGACTGTCCCCTGATGCTCTTTCCCTTTACCCGCCAGATCGTCAGTCAGGTCTCGGTGGATGGTGGCTTTATGCCCTTTCTGATGGAGCCCATCAACTTCGTGGCCCTCTACGACAATGCCCAGCGTCAGCAGAAGGACTCCTGAGGGAGGAGGGGCTGATCAGCAGCAAACAAAAAAAGGGTTGCCCTGAAGGGCAACCCTTTTTTTTATCCAAGACGGCTCCTGCAGGAGCAGCGCTTAGAGGGTGGCGGTGAAGTCTCCGATCAGGGTGGAGACCGCCTTTTCCGTGGCCTCCTCAAAGAGGGCATCATACTGGTAGTCGGCCAGCACGGTTTCCGGAGAGACCTTGACATCGATCCGGTTGGTCCAGACCACGTCACCGTTATAGGCATCCTGGACCCAGACCCGCAGCTGGACCACGGCCTGGGGAATCTTGCCGGTCTTGTGGGCCATGTGGCCCAGGCCGGCGCCGATGGCGCCCCAGACGATGGTGTTGCCCATCTGGCCGCCGGAGACCCCGAAGATGCTCTGGTCTGCATCGCCGGTATAGGGCCAGTTGGCGGAACGGTCGCCGAACAGGGCCCCGTAGGTACCGCCGGCGATCATGTTGCCCCAGTTGTCATACTTGTCGGCATCGGCCTGGCCAAAGGCGATCTGGTTGGTTACCCCGGTGACAAAACCGATCACACCCTTTTTCCAGGGCGCCCAGGAGGGGTCCTGGCGCTCCTTGAACTGGATGATCCGCCCCCTGAGGATGTAGTCGGCGGAGAAGTGACGACCGATCTTGACCACCTCCTGCTGGCTGAGGCCATGGGTGCCCGGGCTCTCCAGCACCGGAGCGTTGTTGCTCCGTCGCTTGGTGAGGTCGATGTAGTGTTGGAGGTGCTGCTTCATCTCGGCAGACCACTCATCTTGCAGCTCATCTTCCAGCATGGAGGTCTTCTTCTTCTCGTAGGCCACCACATCGATGATGTTCTGGTTGACCAGGTAGAGGAAGACGTCCTCCTGTACCGGCAGGTGGAAGCTGTTCTGGACCAGCTGGTCGGTGAGGTTCTCGGTGACATAGAGGCTGCGCCGGTAGGCACTGTCCAGGTTGTCGGCATAGGAATAGTCAGCAAATGGAAGGATGACTACGGTTTTGTCGGCACCGACCGGGCTCTTGAGCGCCGGCTGCACCTTTAACGATTCTTTCACGGTTGTTCCGCAACCTCCGAGAAGAAGCGCAAGCAAACCAATCAGCAGATAGCGACTGTACTTCATTCCATTTCTCCTGTTGTTCTGGATAGATTGTATATGCACTGGGTTCATATGATCTTGGGGGTGAGCAGGATGACCAGCTCTCGTTTTTCCTTGATCTTCTCTTCCACCCCGAAGAGGTACTTGATCACCGGAATCTCTCCGACGATGGGGGCAAAGCTTCCTTCGGTCCGTTCCACCTCATCGATGAGGCCGCCGATGACCAGCATCTCGCCGTTGTCCACCTCGACCATGGTGGACATCTCCCGGATACCCACCCGGGGCAGGCCCACTTCAAGCCCCTCTCCAAAGGTGCGGTACTCGATGGGATCTTCGATCAGGTCCGTGGTCACCGGGGTGAGGTGGAGGATCACCTTGTGATCGTCCACAATGGAGGCTACCACGCCCAGGGCCACGCCTTCGACCACGTTGTCCACCTCGGCGGTATAGGTCACCGTGGTCAGGGTGGAGCCGCTGCCTGAGTCCACGTTCCTGGATACGGTCTTGATGTAGGCGATATCACGGCCAACGCTGATCAGGGCCGGCTGGCCGTTGAGCACGGTCAGTTTGGGGTTGGAGAGCACGTTGGCATCGCCCTGTTCGTTGAGGGCGTTGAGCATTACCGTGAAGTTGGCCGGGGTGAGGGTGATCTTGCTGACAAAGGTGGTCACCGAGTCGGCATCGCCCACCGCCGGGATCCAGGGGTAGACCTGGCCGTCGCCGCCGCTGCCGGAGGTGCCGAAAAAGGTGGTCCCGCCGACGCTGAAGTTCTTCAGCACCTGGCTCCAGTCCAGGCCGATCCGGGAGTTGTCCTGGAGAAAGACCTCGATGATCTTGGCCTCGATCACCACCTGGCGATAGAGTTCCTTCTTGAGGTTGTCGATATAGAGCTCCATTTTCTCCAACAGGGGGCGCGGGGCGGTGACCGTGATCAGGCCAACGGATCTGTCCACGGTATAGTAGGAGCCGCCGCTGGCCATCCGCCGGGTGGCCTGGGCAGTCGGGGCTGCCTCATCCTCGGCAGCCGCTTCAGCCTCTTCGGCCTCGGGCTCGTTGGTCACCGTGGCCCACTGCTGCATGATCATCTGCAGGTTGGCCTGAACATTTTCCCAGACATCGAACTCGTTCTCGTCGCTGGTGATCTTCACCGTACCCTCGGTGCCGGAGGCCGCGTCCCGGTCGGTGAGATAGTTGCCGCCCACGGTGGAGGTGTAGGTCCCCTTCATGTAGGGGATGGAGATGTAAAACTTCTTGGTCTCCCGGTACCGGACGACAATGGTGTTGTGCTCTACCTCCTGGAAGTAGTCCACTTGGCGGAGCAGGTTGTCGATGGCGGTGAAGAAGTCATCCTCAGCCGCGATGTTGACATCCACCAGCACATTCTGGTCCACATCACTGGCCCAGCTGACGCTCATGCCCTTGAGCCCGGCCAGACGGTTGAGGATATCCCACAGGGGCTGGGGACCGGCAGAGGACCTGATGGTGGCGCCCACCTTGAGCTGGTACTCATCCAGCTCTTCTTCCAGGGCCTCGCCGGCCTGTTGCTCTGCGGTGATGTAGCCAGGGGTCTGAAACCTGACCGGGAGCTGCTCCGGCTGAGGGGGCGGCGGTGGAACCGCTGCCTCAACTGCAGGAGGGGCCTCCGCTGGAGGCATCTGCTCAGCCGTGTCCTTGTTGGCACAGGCGGAGAGAGCAATGATCGATAACAACAGAACCAGTGCCAATGAACATTTCACTAACTTCATAGGGTTTTTCCTCAGATTCAGTCTACAGCCCGTTTACATGGTCGGTTTGAGAGTTATACGAGTCTTGATATATTTGGCCAGGTCCGGCGGGATGCGAAAGCCGGCAAAGAGGATGGCCTGATACTTGTCCGTGGCCAAGGCATGGTCTCCCATCTTGTCGAAGATGCGGGCCGTGGCGATCATGGAGTTGAGGGTCTGGCCATACAGCTCATCATGGCGACTCAGCAGGACCAGGGCGCCGGCAAACTCCTCCTGCTCTTCACTGAAGACCGCATAGCTCAGGAGTGCCTCGCGGCTGGGCTGGTCGGTGCTGATACTCTGGTCAAAGTATTCCACGGCCTGCTTTTTCTCCTGCATGTTGGCCAGGGCAATGGCAGCGTTCAGGGCGGCACCACTGTTTTCCGGGTCTGCGGCCAGGGCCTTTCTGGCATAAAAGGCGGCCTTGGCATTCTGGCGGAGGCGAACCAGGTAGGTCGAGGCGATCCGGTTGGCCAGGTTACTGTTTTCCGGCCATTTGACCAGGGCCTGTTCATACATGGAGACCGCTATCTCATAGTTTTCACTCTTTTCCGCCTTTCTGGCCTCGGCGATCAGCTGCTTGGCCTGGATCACTTCCTTGGAGAGGCTCTTTTGCTGGCGGATAATCAGGGCCTCCTGTTCGGCGACCTCGATGTTGGTTTCAAAGGTGATGTTGTTCTCCGCCTGCTTGGGCCAGGCAAAGGACTTGCTCTTGGGCAGGATCACCAGGGTATTGAACCGTTCTTCCTTGGTTAGGTCTTTGAGGTTGAGGATGATGTCCAGGGCAAAGTCCCAGGGCACATCGTCCAGGGCCAGGGTGAGGGAGCCGGAGACCCCCTCGTCCACCACGATGTTGATCCCGCTGACCTCACGAAAGAGGCGGAAGACGTTGTGGAGGTCGATCTTGTAGAAGTCCACCGTGATCCGTTCCTTGTTGTAGCCGGAGAAGTTGAAGGCATCTTCCATCTGCTTGGCCGTGGCCTGGGGGGAGAGTCTCCTGGCCAGGGGATCCACATCGGGTAGCTGGCTTTCGATGGAGCTCTGTTCGCTGATCAGGCTGGATACCTGATCCACCTCCTGGGGCTCGTCGATGACGATCTCCAGGCCATTGGCCACCGGTTGCACCGTAAAGGGGAAGAGCTGGTCTGAGGCAGAGTCAAAGACCAGGCGCAGGCCGGAGCCTCTTCGGGCCACCCGGATACGAGTCAGGGTGGTGCCGACGATCTGCTCCTGGAGCAGGCTGTCGCCGGAGATGTTGTTGATATCGATATACATCCTGGCCGGGGTGGTTCCCTCGCTGTCCAGGACATCGTAGCTGTACTCCTTGAGCTCACCGTTGGCCTGGAGGCGAACCGTGGTCTTCCCGGGGCTGGTGGTGACGCTGATGTCGTTGAGCAGGAGTTCCGGAGCTGCGCTCGCAGTGGGCGTCCCGGCTGCGCTGTCTGCCCCCTGGCCTATGGTCAGGATAATGTCATTGCCGTGCTGACGGGTGCTGAAGGGGAGCGACCGGGCGAGGGTGAACTCGAAGCGGAGCATGGCCGGGTTGGCGTCGCTGAGTTGGCGGGTGCTGAGTTCCAGGCCCAGCTCTGGGGCCAGTTTCGGCTGTAACCCCGGGCTGAGAACGGCCTCGGCGATATCCAGGACAATGCGGGCCGGGTTAAACAACTCGTAGCTGGTAAAGGTTGGAGGCGCATCGGCGGAGATCCGGATGGCAATGGCCGAGTTGTCTCTGTTGCCACTCACTTCGGTGATCTGGGTGGACGGCTCTTCGGCAGCCATGGCCTGAGCTGCCAGCAAGGAGAGGCCCATGAGACAAAGGCATGCCAAGCGGCTGATCCTGCGTACACCAAGGCGTCCTTGGGCTGGGAAAGAAAAATGGTACATGTTTATTCGTCTCCCTCTTTATTTAATTTCATCGTAATCGTAGAGTAAACCTTTTTGCCAGCCCTGGTTTGGGCTGTTTCGGTGATCTGTACGGCCGTGGGCAGGATCTCGCTGACCACCCCCCTTCTGCCGATGAGGATGCCCTGCCGGAGGATATAGCCCTTGCCGGTCACATCTTCCACCATGGCCAGGGGGGTCCCCTCGGTCATCATGATGGCCACCAGGGTGAGCTGGCCGGGCTCAAAGAGCTGCATCCCGCTGAGCACCACATCCTCTTCAACGATTTCATTGGGGTCCAGAGGCTTGGCAGTGGTCGCCTTCGGGGAGATAAAGGGGACGAACGGATCGGGTCGGCCTTCTATGGTGTATTCGAAGGTCTTGACCGTTTCTTTGGAGTCCACCTCCAGGGGGGCGGCAGGCTCAAGCACCTCCTGGGCCTGACAGGGGGGGGCACCCTGGAAAAAAGCGAGCAACAGGGCCAGGAAGAGCGGCGAGCAGGTCGTATATATGCCGTTTTTTGTTAGCTGCATGGTGTCGGGGTTCTCTGAGGTTGTTATCGTCGTTTCTTCTTGCCCTTGTTGTCCTTCTCCGAGGGAAGCTTGGTGTTGGTGAAGCGGTAGGTGATCAGCCGGCAGGTCGAGTTGAGCAGCATCTCACCCCCCTCCTTTTTAGGCGCTCCCATCTTGATGTTGTTCACCGTGACCAGTCGTTCCAGCTTGCTGACCTGGTCCAGGAAAAAACCCATGTTGTGATAGGGTCCCTTGGTGGAGATATCGATGGGGATCTCTGCATAAAAGTCCCTGGGCGTTTCAGCACCCGGTTTAAAGGAGAGAAAGTCCAGCCCCGCACTCCTGCCGCGGTCGGAAATATTTCGTAACAGCTCCGGTATCTCCTGGCTCTTGGGTAGGATTACTGCGGTCTCGTCAAATTTCGCTCGGATCTGTTCCAGTTCCTTCTGATATCTGGGCAGGTCGCTGGCGACTTTCCTGGCCTTGGCCAGATCCTGCTCCGCCCTGGTAATCTTTTGCTCCAGGCCGGCAATGGCTTCACTGTTGGGCTGAAAGAGGAGAAAATAACAGAGGGCCAGGGGCAGCGCCAACAGGGCCACCGCTATGCCAACCTTGACCTTGGATTCAAGGGGGATGTATTTTTCATCAACAAAGGTCGTGAATTGGGTCGTGATCGTACCAGCAGCCATAGCTCGAGCCTGTGATTATTTCGTTTTCGGTGGAGTAGCCTTAGCCTTAGCCTTAGCCTTGGGTACGGCAACGGAACAGGAAATAGAAAAAGCCTTCAGATTTCTGCCTGCAAAGGCCTTCAGGGAAGAACTTGCCAGGCTCACCTGCTGAATATAGGGAGAACCCTTGAGGTCGTCCATATATTTGGCGATGGTCCTGTTGTCCAGGGCTATACCCGCCAGCTTGAGGCTGGTCCCGCTCTGGGTGAGGCTGGTCAGCCAGAGGCGCTTGGAAGGGGTGATGTTGGCCACCTCGTCCAGGGCATGCACGGTCAGCGAGGAGGAGTTCTTCAGGTTGTCGATCACCTTGATCCTGGTCTCGAGCACCTTCTTGTCCCGCTCTATCTGTTTGATCTTGTTGAGTTCCTTGTTGTACTCCTGCCTTTTTTTCTGCAGGTCGTTCAGGCTGTCTTCACGTTGGCTGATGGTTGTGGCCTGGAGCACGGCAAACAGGGCCAGGATTCCAAGGAGCGCCAGCAGGGCAGCGGCCAGGCTAAAGATCTGTCTTTTGGCTGCATTGCGTCGCCTGATTTCTCGAACAGGTAAGAGATTGATATAGATCATGGCTGCTTAGAAGGCTGCCTGTCGGATGGCCAGGCCGGCGGCAATGGCCATCTCAGGGGCAATTGAGTCAAGATATTGACGATCGATTTTTTTCTCATCCACGATCATCGCTTCAAAGGGATTGAACAGGATCACATCCAATCCTGTTTCCCTGCCGATATATGCTGTTAAACCTTTCACCTTGGCACCGCCCCCGCTGAGGATCAGGGCCTTGAGCGGTTTGTCCGGATTGTTGGCCTGGTAAAGGTCGATGGCCTTCTTGATCTCCAGGACCCACTGGGTGCAGGTCTGGGTGAAGATCTCTTCCACCGTCTCCTGGTGCTCTTCTGCAGATGTCATGCCCAGTTTAATTTTTTCGGCCTCTTCCTCTTCGATATCCAGGGCATTGACCAGTTGATCGGTGAGCTGGTTACTGCCCACCACGATGTCTCTGGCCAGGACACTGACCCCTTCGGAGATGATGTTGATGTTCATCTTGGATGCCCCGATATCAACCAGGGCGATATTCTCCCCATTCCCTGACATCTCCTCCCAGATATTTTCCAGGGCAAAGCCGTCCACATCCACCAGCACCGGCTTGAGCTTCTGTTCCTTGAGCATCAGCAGGTAATCATCAATGACCTCCTTCTTGGCGGCCACCAGCATGATATCGCTTCTGTCATTTTCTTGACTGGAGCTGGGGAGCTTTTGGAAATCGAGATAGACGTCATGGATATCAAAGGGGATATACTGCTCGGCTTCAGCGCTGATGTATTCGCTGAGCTCCTCGTCACTCATGTACTCCAGGTTGATCTTCTTGACGATGACCGAATATCCTGAGATGGAGATCCCCACCTTGGGGTTTTTGATTTTCAGGTTCTTGAAGAGTGCAGCGATGACCTTGCCAACCACCTCCGGTTCCTGCAGGACCCCGTCCTCGACCACCCCGGGGGGAAGGGTGCTGCTGCCCACGGCAAGCAGTTTATAGCCTTTGCCGGCCTTCTGGAGCTGGCAGATTTTCACGGCGTGGGAGCCGATATCGACCCCGGTGATGAGCTGTTCTTTTTTTGCCATGGTGTTCTCTTGGGTTGGGTTACGGCATAAGCTTGACTTGACGGTAAAAACAGGTGTGTCGCCTTCACCTCATAATATTAAGCCCATAAAGCTGGGGCTTTGTCAAGTAAAGGAGCTATTTTTCTTAGTTTTATCCTTTGCTTTATCGTTTAAATAACAGCTAGATAGCAGGTGGTCGTTCGACATGTCCGGCAGGGCTTTTTTTTCTAAGGTCTTGAAATCCTATGCTTTGTTAGATGTGGGCGGAAGTTCGGGAAATCGTTCTTGAATTTTCACCCCCGGTGGGGTAGTTTTGCGCTGATTTACGTCCGCTCCCTCCACCATATCTATCATATATAGGCACCTCCTGTGGCATATCAAAAGACCGTTAAAAAGAAATCAGGGTTCAGAGAGAACCTGGAAGCAATTGTCATTGCCGTTATCCTGGCCCTCTTTATCCGGACTTTCATTGTCCAGGCCTTTAAGATCCCATCCGGATCCATGTTGCCCACGTTGCAAATCGGGGACCACATTTTGGTCAACAAGTTTATCTATGGGGTAAAGGTGCCGTTCAGTGGTAAGGTGCTGGTGCCGGTGAAAGATCCGCAACAGGATGATATCATAGTGTTTAAGTATCCGAAAGATCCTAAGCTCGATTATATCAAGCGGGTGATCGGCGTGGCCGGGGATACCGTTGAGATCAGGAACAAGAAGGTCTTTGTCAATGGTCAGCCCTATGTGGATAGTCATGGCGTCTTTCGTGATGTCAATGTTTTGTCTGCCCTGGCCGGCCCACGGGACAATTACGGCCCCAAGACCGTGCCGCCGGGTAAGTTGCTGGTGATGGGGGACAATCGGGACAACTCCTTTGACGGCCGATTCTGGGGATTTGTGGATCTTGAGGCCGTGCGGGGCAAGGCCTTTCTGGTCTACTGGTCCTGGGATGTGCAAAAGCCGCTTTTTTCTCTTGATCGTCTCGCTTCCATTCGTTGGAGTCGATTCGGGGACATCATTCATTGAGCACTGGAGTGACCATGAACACCGGCTATTTTTTCCCGCATCGTCATATCCTGGGGATAGATCACCTCTCCAGGGAAGATATCCTCTACATTCTCGATACCGCCGAGTCCTTTAAGGAGATCTCTGCCCGGCCGATCAAGAAGGTGCCGACCCTGCGGGGCCACACCATCATCAATCTCTTCTTTGAGCCCTCCACCCGAACCCGCCTCTCCTTTGAGGTGGCGGCCAAGCGGATGAGTGCCGATACCTTTAACATCTCCGCCTCCACCAGCAGCGCTACCAAGGGGGAGACCCTGATCGACACGGCCAGGAACATCTCGGCCATGCATCCGGACATCATCATCATTCGCCACTCCTTTTCCGGGGCCCCCCATATGCTGGCCCGCTATGTGGACGCAGCGGTGATCAATGCCGGAGATGGCGCCCATGAGCATCCCTCCCAGGGGCTTCTGGATATGATGACGGTCAAGGAGCACAAGGGGCGACTCCATGATCTTAAGGTGGCCATTGTCGGCGATATCCTCCACAGTCGGGTGGCCCACTCCGCTATCCAGGGATTTACCCGGATGGGCTCCTCGGTCCAGGTCTATGGACCGTCCACCCTGATCCCCAAGGGGCTGGAACAGCTGGGGGCAAGGGTTTGCACCAGTCTGGAAGAGGTGGTGCGGGATGCCGATATCGTCATGACCCTGCGTATCCAGAAGGAACGGCAGAACGATCCCCTCTTGCCCTCGTTTCGCGAGTATTCCCGACAGTTTGGGGTTACCAAGCAGCTGATGGGTCTGGCCAAGCCCGATGCCCTGGTGATGCATCCCGGGCCGGTCAACCGGGGGGTGGAGCTCATGCCCGAGGTGGCCGACAGCAGCCAGTCCGTGATCCTCAATCAGGTGACCAACGGCGTGGCCGTACGGATGGCCCTGCTCTATCTGGTGATGGGCAATGGCTGATCCTGATCTTTGTCGGCCCTCTTTGCTCGGACCCAACCCAAATTAAGGTGAACTCCCGATGAATAGATCATGGTGGATTAAAAATGGTCGACTGATCGATCCTGCCAACAAGGTGGATGATCAGGGCGATCTCTATATTGTCGACGGCAGGATCTGTCCTCCAGACAGCGAGGTGGATAGGGCGCAGCTGGAGGTGATCGATGCCGCAGGCTGTCTGGTCACCCCCGGCCTGATCGATATGCACGTCCATCTCCGCGAACCGGGCCAGGAGTATAAGGAAGATATTGTCTCCGGAGCCAGGGCTGCGGCCAGCGGCGGTTTTACCGCAGTGGCCTGTATGCCCAATACCCGGCCGGTCAACGATTCCAGTGCGGTCTGTGCCATGATTCGCCAGCAGGCCAGGGGCGCCGCTGCCCGGGTCTATCCGGTGGCTGCCATCAGTAAGGGCAGCAGGGGGGAGGAGCTCGCCGAATTTGGGGAGCTGCGTGATGCCGGAGCCGTGGCGGTCTCCGACGACGGCCTGCCGGTCCACGATAGTCAGCTGATGCGCAGAGCCATGGAGTATGCCAGTGACTTCGGGCTGGCGGTTATCGCCCACTGTGAAGATCCCGCCCTCGCCAGCGGGGTGATGAACGAGGGCGAGGTGGCCACCCGCCTGGGGCTGAAGGGCATCCCCACGGCTGCAGAGTCGATTATGGTCTACCGGGAGATTGCCCTGGCCGAGTTTACCGGCAAGCGGGTGCATATCGCCCATGTGAGCACCGCCATGTCCGTGGATTTGATTCGGGCGGCCAAGGCCAGGGGAGTGGCGGTGAGTGCAGAGACGGCACCCCACTACTTCACCCTGACCGATCAGGCCGTGGACGGCTACCAGACCAATGCCAAGATGAATCCCCCCCTGCGCAGCGAGGCGGATCGTCAGGCCGTTATCCAGGGCCTGCAGGATGGCACCCTGGACGCCATTGCCACCGACCATGCCCCCCACTCAAGCCTGGAGAAGGAGACCGAGTTCGATGCGGCCGCCTTTGGGATCATCGGTCTGGAAACCGCCCTGCCTCTGAGCCTGGAGTTGGTCCGGCAGGGAGTGATCAGCGAGTCCCGGCTGGTGGAACTCCTGGCCGTCAATCCTGCCCGGATCCTCGGGGTGGAGGGCGGTTCACTCAGTCCGGGAGCGGTTGCCGACCTGACCATTATCAAGCCGGACGACCGTTTTGTCTACACTGCGGCTGCGATCGTCTCCAAGAGTCATAATACCCCCTTTCTGGACCGGACCCTGGAGGGACGGGCCCAACTGACCATGGTGGCTGGTGAGCTGAAATTTTCCCGGCAGGCCCGCTAGTCGCTCCCGCCTCCGCTGCGCCGCCGCGGATGAGCCGGTATACGCTTATGGGTACTTTGAAAAATAAGATTTTTCGATCAAGATCAAGGCATGAAAAAAATTGCCGCAGGCATATAGTCGATATTCCGAGGGCAAAAATTTCGACATAACGCAGAGACGGGAAGAAAAAGCAATTTTTCAAGGCAGCCTCTTTTGGCTGGGGCCCTCGACCAGGTTGACCGGCAGGTGCCGGACGATGGAGATTTCCTCGGGCTCGACCCGGGCCTGGTAGGCCAGGACCCGTACCCCTGCCTGGGCCGCCCTGCTCAGGGTGGCGGCATAGAGGGGGTCGATGGCTGCTGCCGGAGCAAAGGCTTCTGCGTCCTGCCGCTGGATGCAGAACAGTACCGCGGCCCCATATCCGCTGCCCACCAGGGTGATCAGCTCTTCCAGGTGCCTGGTGCCCCGCGCCGTGACCGCATCCGGAAAGAGCGCCAGCCCTTCTTCGGCCAGGGAACAGTTTTTCACCTCCAGGTAGCTCTGTCCCCTGTCCCCCTCAAGCAGGAAGTCCAGTCGACTCTTTGTCGAGACCTTCACCTCTGCCCTGATACTCTTAAGCGTTCCGAAATCGTCGATGGTGCCGTTTGCCAGGGCCTCGTGGACCAGCCGGTTGGTCAGGGAGGTGTTAACCCCGATCCAGCTGTTGTCCACCTGGATCATTTCCAGGGTCCAGGCGTATTTTCGGCGGGGATTGTCCGAGTGGGAGATGATCACGGGGCTGCCCGGGGCGGAGCAGCCCCGCATGGAGCCGCTGTTTGGACAGTGGATGGTGAGTTCTCTGCCGTCTGCAAGGCGGACATCGGCCAGGAAACGTTTGTAGCGTTTGAGCAAAATGGCTGCTGATCGTCTGGGAGGAAGCTGCATGGCGTACCTTGGGTTCAGGGTCTGTTGGGACGGAGGTATGCTCGTTTGTACAAGGCCCAGAGGGCGAAGGCAAGTCTAATAATAGGAACGGTTCCTGGAGCTGGCTGGAGATATTTCAGGCAAAGAAGCGGGCTTTTATCAGGTAATTCTTTCGTTGGAGCCGGTTTTGGACTATAGTTTGTCCCAAAATTTAACCCGGAATTATGGAAGACGCCCTGTGAGGGTGGGGGCATCGTAAGGGGAGCCTCCTTACCATATTTGAAATCAACCAGAGGGGAAAGTACGCTGATGAAGCTCGGACTCAATGGCCTTGGTCGGATTGGAAAGTTATCACTGTGGCACCATGTGTCACGGCAGCATTTTAGTGAAGTCGTAGTAAATCTGGGCCGAAATGTCGGCTCCGGCCTGGAAGACATCGCCGCTTCCATTGAAAAAGATTCCAGCTACGGTCGCCTGAGTATGTACCTCCATGGCCACAGGGGTGGCCGGGTCATTGAAAATCTGAATGATGCCGCCGGTACCATGACCGTCAACGGCGTGCCGGTGACCATCCTGCGTGAGGCCCGTAACCCCAAGGACATCGACTGGCAGGGCAACCAGGTTCGGCTGGTGGTGGATACCACCGGGGTCTTCAAGGATCCCACCGCAGATCCGGCCGAGGGCCGAGGCGCCATTCGGGGTCACCTTCAGGCTGGTGCGGAAAAGGTGATGCTCTCTGCACCTTTCAAGATCAAGGCCAAGGGACTGGAGATGCCCGAGGATGCCATCACCACGGTGATGGGGATCAATGATGATGACTATGATCCCGGCAAGCACAGTGTGATCTCGGCAGCCTCCTGTACCACCACCTGTCTCTCCTACATGATGAAGCCCCTGCTGGATCACTTTGGGGCCGATCGGATCCTCTCCGCCTCCATGGTCACGGTCCATGCCGCCACTGGCAGTCAGCAGGTCCTGGATCGGATGCCCGCTGCCGGAGCCACCGATCTGAGGAAAAATCGCTCCATCTTCAACAACATCATCCTGACCACCACCGGTGCAGCCAAGGCCCTGGGGCTGGTCATTCCGGAGATGAAAAACATCGGCTTTATCGCCGAGTCGGTGCGTATCCCCACCTCCACCGGTTCCCTGATCGTGCTGGTGCTCAACTTCCAGGATGAGTTGGAACAACCCATCAAGCGCGATCTGATCAACTCCATCTATCGCGATTATGCAGCCAACACCCCCTACCTGATCCACTCCACGGACCAGAATGTCTCCTCGGATATCATCGGCATGCCCCAGGCCGCTGCGGTGATCGAGTCCAGCGAGATCCATACCCGGACCGCCTCCATCAACGTCAACCTCCAGCATGTTAAAGGGGTGGCCTTTGATGAGGGCGTGGTACCGCCGGTGCTCCAGGTGCCGGTCACCCAGTCGGTGATCTATGGCTGGTACGACAACGAGTTGGGCAGCTATACCAACATGCTCGGTGACCTGACCGTCTCGGTTGCAGAAAAGATGGTGTGAGTGTCCGGCCGCTCTCTCTGGCGGATCTGGACGCCCTGGTTGCCCTGGAACAGGAGAACATGCTGCCTGGCTGGAGCCGGGCGCAGTTGGCAGCGGAGTTTGACGCGGCCGCTGGGCTCCAACTTGGTCTCGACCATGGTGGCCAGTTGGCGGGCTATGCCTTCTTTCGCAGCTGTGGGCCGGAGGCAGAGTTGTTCCGGATCGTGGTCTGTCGGGCTCGGCGTGGGCTGGGCCTGGGACACATCCTGCTCAAACAGGGGTTGCAGCTGTTGGCAGCCGCTGGTAGAGAGGTCTGTTTCCTTGAAGTCCGCGCCTCCAATCGAGCCGCCCGGAAGTTGTACCGGGGAGAGGGCTTTGAGGAGTGCGGCCTCCGGCCGGCCTACTATAGCTGCCCGCAGGAAGATGCCGTAGTGATGGCCAAAGAATTAGCTGTGATTAAGCTGTGATTAAGGAGAATAATCGTGAAGACCCTTGTTGAACTCGAGGTGAGCGGAAAGAGAGTACTGGTTCGGGTGGACTTTAACGTTCCCATGACCGAGGCCGGAGAGGTGGCTGATGATCTGCGCATCCAGACGGCCCTGCCTACGATCAAGCTGCTCCTGGAACGCCAGGCCAAGGTGATCATCTGCACCCACATGGGACGGCCCAAGGGCGAGAAGATTCCTAAATACTCCCTGGCCCCGGTGGCCGAATATCTTGCCGCCCTGCTGGATCTGCCGGTGACCATGGCCCCGGACTGCATCGGGCCCGAGGCCGAGGCCGTGGTGGCTGCCATGGCTCCCGGAGAGGTGGTGATGCTGGAGAATCTGCGCTATTACCAACAGGAGGTGGACAACGACCCCGACTTTGCCGCCCAGCTGGCGAGTCTGGCCGAGCTCTATGTCAACGATGCCTTTGCGGTCTCCCACCGGGCACACGCTTCGGTGGTGGGTATTCCCAAGCTGATGACGGCCAAGGCGGCCGGCCTCCTGCTGGAGAAGGAGTTGGCCTACTTTAAACGTTCCTGTGATCAGCCCCAGCGCCCCCTGGTGGCCATCGTCGGCGGCGCCAAGGTCTCGGGTAAGCTGGAGGCCCTGGAAAACATGCTGGCCCGGGTGGACCGCCTGATCCTGGGCGGGGCCATGGCCAACACCTTCTTGAAGAGCCAGGGCTATGAGGTCGGTGCCTCCAAGGTGGAGGAGGATCTCCTGGAGAGTGCCGACCGCTTGCTTCAGGAGGCCCGGCGTCAGCAGGTCAAGGTCTACCTGCCCGTTGATGTGGTTGCGGCGGAGCGTTTTGCCCCGGATGCGGTGGCCAAGCAGGTGACCATCCAGGATATTCCTCCCGGTTGGATGGCCCTGGACATCGGGCCGGCCTCGGTGCTCTGTTTTCAGGAGGTCCTGGCAGATGCCAAGACCATCGTCTGGAACGGACCAATGGGCGCCTTTGAGATGGATGCCTTTTCCCGGGGTACCACCGCCATTGCCCACTGCGTGGCCGCCTCCCACGCCCTCAGCGTCACCGGCGGGGGAGACTCCAATGCCGCTATCAAGCTCTCAGGCGAGGCGGCTAATATCTCCTATATGTCCACCGGCGGAGGCGCCTTCCTGATGCTGATGGAGGGCAAAGAGCTGCCCGGAGTGGCGGCCCTGGCTTAGATGCAGTACTGTAGCGATTTTTTTTGTTTGATCTTAAGGAGTAATCTATGTCAAGAAAACCGTTGATTGCCGGCAACTGGAAGATGCACCTGAGCGTGGCTCAGGCCGTTGAGTTGGCTAGAGGCCTTGCTGCTGAGGCCGATAAGCACCAGGATCGGGAGGTGATGCTCGCTCCGGCCTTTATTGCCCTGGATGCTGTTCATAAGGCTATCAGTGACTCCAAGACCTTCCTTGCGGCCCAGAATGTCGCCTGGGCCGAGGAGGGAGCCTTTACCGGGGAGGTTTCGGCTCCCATGCTCAGGGATGTGGGCGTGGCCATGGCTATCATCGGTCATTCCGAGCGTCGCCAGATCTTTGGCGAGGATGACGCCATGATCAATCGGCGCATCCATGGCGCCCTGGCCGGTGGCATTATCCCGGTCTTCTGTATCGGCGAGACCCTGGAACAGCGCGAGGCAGAGCAGACCTTCAAGGTTCTGGAGGGCCAACTTTCCGCCGGCTTGGCTGACTGTACGGCAGAGATGGTGGCCCGGATGGTGATCGCCTATGAACCGGTCTGGGCCATCGGCACCGGCAAGACCGCCTCCAAGGAGCAGGCCCAGGAAGTTCATGGTTATATTCGTCAACTTTTGCTTCAAAAATATGAAAAAAAGGTTGCCGAGGCTGTACGGATAGTGTATGGTGGTTCGGTTAAACCAGACAACGTTGATGCCCTGATGGCGCAGGCCGATATTGACGGCGCGCTTGTGGGCGGTGCAGCACTGAAATTTGAGTCTTTTGCTCGAATTATCAATTTTAAATGACGACACTATTAATAATTACCCATATCATCGTCTGCTTCTTTCTGATCGGAATCGTGCTCTTGCAGCACGGCAAGGGAGCGGATGTCGGTGCAACCTTTGGTGGCTCGAACCAGTCCCTGTTCGGTACAGAGGGTCCTCTTCCTCTGTTGAACAAGATCACCACCTTGGCGGCCGTCGTCTTCATGGGAACTTCAGTGTCTCTGGCCTATATCTCCATGAACAAGAGCACCAGCTCGGTAATGACCGATCTGCCGGTTGCTGTGGAGCAAGAGGCCGCACCTCTGTCAACGGAGCAGGTTACCATCCCCATGCCTGAGAAACAGGCTGAAGGGGAAGCAACGGCTCCTGCGGAGGAAAACGTACAGTAAAAATCTTGTGCCGAAGTGGTGGAATTGGTAGACACGCTATCTTGAGGGGGTAGTGGCCCACGGTCGTGCGAGTTCGACTCTCGCCTTCGGCACCAGTTATATATCCAGGATGATCCATCCTGGACCTGAAACCCGCAACCAGCAATGGTGAGCGGGTTTTTTGTTTTCTGGCCCTTCCGTTTCGTTCACATCCCTCTTTTCTGCGGGTACGTTTTCAGTCGCATCCGCAGGTTTGCTGTGTTTGCTTTTTGTACCCGCCTTCATGGCGAGTTGGCTCCATCCCCTAACAGTTTTTCTCAGTTTTTAAGCGGATTCTCTGCCCATTGAAGCTGTTTTTTAACCGGCCGCAGCGGACATACACTTCACCTGGAGCCCTTTACCCTTTCTGGTATCGGTTTGATTACGAAATGGTAGCTGGTGGCTCGTAATTGTAAGTCAGTATACCCCCTTGTCCTGGAGGGAATCCTAATTTCTTGTTGTTGGGTGTTTTTTGTTTTTCTTTAGTTTTGGCTGCTTTCTTGCTGCATCTAGGATGTGACCACTCAATATGGCTGAGTAGGCCACTGGTGATGTAGAAAGTTCTCGCATACGTAAGTCAAAAAAAGACAAAGCCAAACCCGTCGTAAGGCGGGGACGGAAAGCCACGGGTCCTACAGCAGGACAGCCGGGTTGCCTTGTTAACGGGGTAGTCCGGCTTTTTTTGATTGAGACCAGACATACCACTCCGGGCAAGGCAGATACTAATGCTAGCACAACAGGAGGTTGGTATCCATGAATCATCATCTCTTCCATTCCGCCATTCTCTCCCTGATCCTCTGCTTGCCTGCTGCCCATTCAGCAACCGTTGAAAAATCCATTGAATACGAAGGGCTGATCGAACCCAGCCAACTGGTCAATGTCGGCACCCCGGTAGAGGGGATTGTCGCCCAGGTCAATGTCCAGAGGAGCACCCTGGTCACCAAGGGAGAAGCTCTGGTGTTGCTGGAGTCTTCTGTGGAAACAGCAGTGGTCGAGCGGGCCCAGGCCCTGGCCACTGTAGAGGGAGAAATAGAGGTGCAGAGAGAGCGCCTTGCCTTTGCCAGGCGTATGTTTGCACGTGTCGATAAACTGTACCGGAGTGAGGCTATTTCAGCAGAAAAACGAGATGAGGCCGATACCGAGGTGTCTCTGGCTTTGGCACGCCTCAAAAAGGCACAGGAAAACAGGATTCTAGCCAAGATGGACCTGGAACGTGCCCAGGCCATGCTGGCACGGCGGACTATCAATAGCCCGATTTCCGGCATCGTGGTGGAACGCTTCGTTGCACCAGGTGAGTTTGTCGACAGTCAACCTTTGGTCAGGGTAGCCCAGATGGATCCCCTCCGAGTGGAGATGATTCTTCCTGCGGAGTTGTTTCGTAGAATTAAACCGGGCATGCAGGCCGAGGTCACCCCGGAATCCCAAGGCGAGGGAAGTTACACCTCCACCGTGACCATTGTTGACCGGGTCATCGATGCGGCCAGCGGTACCTTTGGGGTGCGGTTGGAGTTGCCCAATCCTGACTATCGTCTCCCTGGCGGTCTTAAATGTTCGGTGCGCTTTGTCGAGGATGTGGCAACTACTGCACCAGGAACTCCTGAACCGGCCTTAAACACAGACACGGTCGCCATCGATGCGCAGCAGCAAGCTCTGCTGACAACGATGGTGCAGTAACCGGGAGACCATCTGGATGAAGTAAACTTTTTGCCCTGGACCTTAGAAGAGAGAGCCATGAAAAAGCGAACTCGACCGACCAATACCCTGATCTGTGAAGAACTGGAACCCCGCCTGCTCTTTTCCGCTGATGGAGCCGAAGCCCTTGCCGTGGAACCGGCGGAACAGGTACTTGAAGAAGAACCGGTCATCGTCGCCGAGATCGAGGCCATAGCCGAGATCGAAACCATCGCAGTGGAGTTGCCGGCAGAAATAATTTCAGAAGAGGAACCAGCTGGTGCCGCAGAAACAGTCGAGGCCGAACCCGCTGCAGCAGACCCGACAGCCGCGACCGAGGATGAGATGGCGGCATCTGGTGATGGGAGCGGCGAGGTAGACGGGGTATTCATTGTCACGGAGCAGGCAGATGGGACCGAGGTTGCGGCAACAACAGAACAGGCGAGCGAAACAGCAGCACCCACCGAACTCGTCATTGTCAACGGAGATGTCCCGGATAAGCAGCACCTTGTGGATGAGCTGCTGGAGCCAGGAGACAGTGACCCTGTCTTTGAGGTGGTGGTTCTTGATGAGGAAGTTGACGGTGTATTCCAGGTAACCCAAGTCCTGGAGGCGCACCAAGACCTCGATGCCATTCACTTTATCTCCGATGGCAGCGATGGTCAGATCAATATGGGCAGTACCTGGCTGGATAGCGCCAGCCTGCAGGAAAACAGGGATACGCTCTCCGCCTGGGGTGATGCCCTGAATGAAGACGGCGATATCCTTTTTTACGGGAGTAACATTGCCGGCTCTGGCGAAGGGGAAGCCCTTCTGGCTACCTTGTCGGAGATTATTGGTGGCGATGTTGCCGCCTCCGATGACGTCAGCGGACACGAATTCCTGGGCGGGGACTGGGAGCTTGAAAAACGGTATGGCAGCGTAGAGAGCGCTGCCCTTACAGCTGGCGATCCGGCCAGTGATTGGCAGCATACCCTTGACAGGCCGTCACTGGAAGCCAGTTACCTCTCCTCCCCGCTTGCCTTTGAAGAGAATGACGGCCAGACTGATGAGGCGGTTGATTTTCTCGCCCGGGGCAGCGGCTACACCGTCTTTCTGAGCAACGCTGACGCTGTTCTGCTCTTCGACGGCCAAGACAGCAGCCATGTTGTACGCCTCAATGTCGTTGGTGCAAGCCCCGCCGTCTCCCCCCAGGGCGAAACGGTTCTGGCAAGCCGCTCCAATTACCTCCTTGGCAGTGACTCCTCCAACTGGCAGACCGGTGTCGAGCAGTTCGGCAGCGTACTATACGAAGAGGTCTATAACGGAATTGACCTGCGCTATTACGGCAACCAGCGACAGCTTGAGTACGATTTTGTCGTCGCTGCCGGGGCAGAGAGTTCAGACATTCAGTTGAACTTTGAAGGCGCCGAAGCCATTACCGTCAACGCAGAGGGCGAGCTGGTCATCACCCTCTCCGGTGAAAACAGTATCAGTTTCAAGGCCCCGGTTTCCTACCAATATAATGATGCCGGTGTCCGCGAAGAGGTTGCCAGCAGCTATTGCGTTCATGACGACGGAACGATCGGTTTCCAACTGGGCGCATATGATGCCGCTCGTGAACTGGTTATCGACCCGATTCTGGATTACGCCACCTTCCTCGGTGGCACCGGGGTCGATGAGGCCACCGATATTGCGGTCGATGCCAGCGGCAATATCTATCTTACAGGTCACACCACCTCCACCGATTTCCCGGGTACGGAGGTCGGCACCGGCGCGGTCAAGGCGAGCAGCGACCAGGACGTCTTTGTCATCAAGCTGTCGGCTGACGGTAGTTCGACCCTCTACTCGACCTACCTTGGCGGCACCTCCAATGATCAAAGCCATGCGATAGCGGTTGACTCGTCCGGCAATGTCTACCTCTCAGGATCTACCCAGTCGGCTGATCTGGCGATTGTCGGCGGAGCTGCTAGCGCCCTGGGCGGGGCTCAGGACGCCTTTGTCGCCAAGCTCAACGCTGCGGGCGACACCCTGCTCTACTCAAGCTATTTCGGGGGAACCGGGGACGCTGATACGGGTTACGGCATTGCCCTCGACCCTTCTGGCAACGCCTACATCACAGGTCAGACAGACACTCCTGCCAACAAGTTTCCCGACACCTCCGGGGTCGTAGACAGCAGTTTTGCTGGCGCGAGTGAAGCCTTTATCGCCAAGTTCAATCCCACCCTCTCCGGAACCGGATCGCTGGTATATGCGACCTACCTGGGCGGCGACGGCAGTGACTCTGCAACCGACATTGCCGTCGACGCCTCGGGCAACGCCTACGTCGGCGGCTGGACCACTTCGACCGACTTCGCGACCAGCAATGGTTTCCGCACCACCGGCAACGGCACGGAAGGTTTTGTCACCAAACTCAACCCCACAGCCAGCTCGATCCTTTACTCGACCTACGTCGGCGGAACAGCGGTCGATTACGTCAAGGGCCTCACCCTGGATGGAAACAACAACCTTTACCTGGTAGGCCAATCCAACTCGTCGGGGATGGCCACAGCCGGTGCCAACCAGACAACCCTGTCAGGCGGCTACGAAGGCTTCTTGATGAAGCTCGACCCCACTCAATCCGGCGCGGATTCGCAAATTTACGCAACCTACCTGGGGGGGGACCAGGACGATTCTGCCGAGGAGGTCGCTGTCGACAGCTCCGGGCGAGCCCATGTCACCGGAACGACCAGCTCCGCTCTGACCGCCACAGGAGATGCCTTTGACAGCACGATCAATGCTAGCATCGATGAAGCCTTTCTCATGATCTTCGACCCGGCCGGGGCTAACCTCGACTACGCCAGCTACATTGGCGGGATGGGCTCGGATAGCGGCAACAGTATCGTGTTGGACAGCGCTGAAAACATCTATATTGCAGGGACAACGACAAACGTGACCTTTGACAATGTCTCCAGCCCGAACATCGTCGTAGCAGGCGGCAGCACCGACGCTTTCGTGGTCAAGTTCCTCAGCTCCGCGCCACCGGCAATCGACCTGGATAGCGACGACAGCTCCGGAGCAACGAGCGCCGATTTCGCAGCAGCCTGGATTGAGGGTAATGGCCCGGTGGGCATCACGGACGCCCTGGACGCCGCGCTGACCGACGCCGACAGCACCCATCTGGAATCATTGACCGTCACCATCAGCAACCCAGCAGACGGAGCTGCCGAGCTCCTGGCCGCCGACACTACCGGCACCAGCATCTCCGCCAGCTACGACGCCGACAACAACATCCTTACACTCTTCAATCCAGACACCATAGCCAACTACCAGCAAGTGTTGCGGACGATCAGCTACGACAACACCTCGACCGTATCTGACACCAGTGCCCGCGAGATCACCTTCGTGGCTACTGACGGTAACGGAAACAGCAACCTGGCTACGACAACGCTCACCATCAATGGCATTAACAGTGCTCCGGTCCACACGGTGCCCGGTACGCAAACCATCGCCCAAGACACGACGCTGCTCTTGTCGTCTGCGAGTGGGAATGCCATCAGCATCAGTGACGATGCCGGCGCAAACGACGTCGAGGTTACCCTGTCAGCTACCAACGGTACGCTGAGCCTCAACTTAGGCACCAACGAAGCCCTGGTGAATACAACCACCGGCGGAATTCAATCTTCGGCTGACATCGCCTATACCGGTGATGGCAGCTCGGTGGTGGTGTGGCAGCATGACACTGGTACGGGCTTCGACATCTACGCCCAGCGCGTTGACTCCATCGGTAACACCGTGGGCAGCGAAATTCTCGTCAGCCAGGCGGCCTATGACGAACAAACTCCACATGTTGCCATGGATGCGTCCGGCAATTTCGTGGTGGTCTGGAAATCCTTATCGCAGGATAAAAGCGGCACTTGGGGTGTCTACGGTCGCCACTACGATTCATCCGGAACTCCTTTGAACACCGAGTTTCAGGTCAACACACTCACCACCGGTGACCAGACGCGGCCAGATCTGGCCATGAATGCCTCCGGTGAATTCGTTGTTGTGTGGGAAGGCAACGGGACCGGCGATGCGGACGGCATTTTTTTCCAGCGGTATAACAGTGACGGTGTCGCCCAGGGCGGTGAAACCTTGGCCAACACCTTTACCAGCGGCAAGCAGATCATCGGCTCGGCAGGTATGGACGACGCTGGTAATGTTGTCATCGTCTGGCAGAGTTATGAGCAGGTTTCCGCCAACACCTACACCCCCTACGGTCAACGTTTTGATGCCAGTGGCAATAAAGTAGGAACCGAGTTCCGCATTAACCAGAGTTATACCGGCGGATTTGTCCAATCGGTTGACATGAACAGCAGCGGCCAGTTCGTCGTCGTGTGGCAGGGCACCAATGACATCTGGGGTCGGAGCTACGATGCTACAGGCGCATCGTTAGGCGGAGATTTCCTTGTCGCGGACAACACTGGAAACGGTGTGTATACGGCGCCACGGGTTGCAGTCGATGCATCCGGAGATTTTGCGGTAAGCTGGACAGTGCCTGATGACGGCGATGGAACAGGCGTGTTTGTTCGCGAGTTCGATTCTACCGGTACTCCCACTTCAGTGGTTACCCAGGTCAGCGAGAGCATAACCGGCAGTCAGACCAACGGCGACATCGCCGTCAATCCTACCGGCGGCTATGCCGTAGTGTACAGCGGGGTGGGGACAGGCGATACGGACGGCGTCTTCCTGAGCACCTTTGGCAGTGGCAACGGCAGCCTAAACTTTACGATCGGGGACGGAACGGATGACACCACGATGACCTTGACAGGCACCATTGCCGAGATAAACACAGCGCTGGATGGATTGGTTTTCACCCCTGAGAGCGGATACAACGGGTATGCCAGCATCACCTTGGCCACCAATGACCTGGGTAACACAGGCTCTGGTGACGCCCTAAGCGATACCGATACCATCCAGATTGCAGTCGGCAATTCGCAGGCACCGGTTGTAGACCTTGATGCCAACAACAGTTCCGGAGCAGGCGGGGCGAATTTTGCCACAATCTGGACTGTCGGCGGCGGCTCAGTGGCCATTGTTGACAGCGATCTCGCTATAACTGACCTGGACAGTGTGAATCTGGGTGGCTGCCAAATCGAAATCACCAATCCACTGGATGGTGCCAGCGAAATTCTCGCGGCGGACACCACCGGGACCACCATCTCGGCTCTTCTTGACGGGGCGGTCCTGCGGCTTACTGGTGAGGATACCATTGCCCACTATGAACAGGTCTTACGCACCGTCAGCTATAACAACACGGCACCGAGTCCTGACACCACTGAGCGGGTACTCACCTTTTCAGCGTATGACAGCGATGCCAACCTGGCCAACATTGCGACAACAACTATCACAGTCACAGCCTCCAACCAAGCCCCGGTGGATTTGCAAGTAACTGCAACCACCGATGGTGGATTGAAATTGAATACTGATGGTGGGAACGATGTGTATTTTGTTGCAGATGACGGCTCTGGGCTGCTTGGTGGATTAACCGCCCTGACCATTGAGGCTTCGTTTTCGATAGACACACCCGGAGCAGACCTTTCTCCGCTGTTATCTTACGCAGCCGGGACGAATGATGAAGAGTTGGCGCTTTTTCTCAAACATGATGGCCGTATTTGGTTTGGAGAACATTCAAATGGCTCATACCTTCAAAGCACTACCGGCAGCTATACCCAACTTTTTGACGGAGAAAAGCATCATGTGGCCGTAAGTTGGGATGCATCAAATGGTGGGGTGGTGTTTTACATTGATGGGCAGCAGGTCGAGTCATTCACCGGTTATCAGCAGGATCAGCCCGTAACGGGCGGCGGTCAACTGGTTTTTGGTCAGGACCAGGACTCGGTGCTCGGTGGTTTCAAAACAATCGATGTCTTCTCGGGTTCTTTGTACGATATCCGTATATTCAGCGATATCCGCACTGCCAACGAAGTGGAAAATAACTTTAACCAGACCTTGTCGAATACCGAATCCGGAATGATCGCGAACTGGACGTTTAACGATCTATCCACGGCTGGTATCGTAACGGAAACAGTGAGTAGCAACAATCTTACCGAGCAGCACGTTGCCGGGTTTACTCCCAGTACTCCAGAGCTCACGCTTCGTATAGCAGAAGATGCTGCCAATGGGACGGTTGTCGGAAGCGTTGCTGCTCTTGATCCGGACAGTGATGAAATTTTTGAATATACGTTGGTTGACAGTGCGGACGGGTGTTTTGCAATAGACAGTGCAACCGGACAGCTTGCGTTGTCCAACAGAGATCTTCTCGATTATGAAACCGCAGCTTCACACAACATTACCATCCGGGTCACAGATTCCGGCGATTTGACATACGATGAAAGCTTCACCGTCAACGTCATAGACGTCAATGAGGCTCCTGTTACTGTTGATGAAAGTTTTACAGCAGTGGAGGGTATTCCCTTTACAGCCGAATTGGGATTGAACGATCTGCTCCTCAATGATACCGATCCTGACGGAGATACCCTGTCGGTTAAGACAACGCCTGTGACCGGGCCAGCCAACGGCAGCCTGGAACTGAATGGTGACGGAACCTTTACCTATACGGCGAACAATAACTTCAACGGCACAGATTCCTTTGTCTATGAGGTCCAGGATGACAAGGGTGGTATCGCCCAGGGAACCGCAACCTTAACCGTGCAGCCGCGTGAAATCAGGATTCTTTTCACCACCCAGTCCGATGTGAGCAACAGCAAGGTGCCGGGTATTGCAGACTGGGACGCCGGTGAGGTCCTGGGGATCGGCGACCCGAACCTGTCTTTTGAACCGGTAGGCTCGGACGGCAGTATACTGCCCTACATGGATCTTGAGGCATTCGCCGCGAGCACCGACATGACCATTAACGGTCTGCATTTTGTCAGCAACGATATCACGGTAGGCGGTGCAAGCAGCGTGGATCTGCAGCGCGGCGATCTGTTGTTTGTTTCTGATCTCAATGACACCATGACCAGTACCAACAGCCTGGCCATCAATGGCGGTGATGTCATTGTCTTTCGTCCCAATGCTGTAGACGACTACTCCTCAGGCATCTTTATTCACCTGCTTGACCAGCCGGGTACAGCAAAAACAACGGGTGTTACCCTCATAGAAAACGATGTGCTGATTGGTGATGTCACGCTCCAGGCAGGGACGTTTCTTTTTACCCAGGAAAGCATCGCCGAAGAGAGCAGCATCTACCATTTTTCCGCGGATGATGTCGGTGCAGGCACCACCACAGGGACCGTCTCGACCCTGATCAGCAGTGTGGACATCGGAGTCAGTTACAACAATTTCGTCGGCGTGATGGTAATCAGCGAAGACCTCTACCTGGACGGCGCCATGGTCCCGGCCGGATCGATTGTGACGACCCTGGCCGGTGGCCAGGTCGGGGTTGGTGATAATTCCATCTTTATCGACGAAGACGAGATTTTCTACCTCACGGTGACATCGACCACCATGGGATCGTCAGGGACCACGGCGGCGGATGCGACACTGTTGTTTGACGGGGGCGATGTCGGCCTGAACAACAATCAGAAAAAAATCCGCAGTCTTGCGATCATCGAAGAGATCAGTGCCGTCAATAATGTCGATCCCATGATCACTTTGGCTGTAGGCAGTATCAGCTACACCGAGTCGGATCCGGCGACGCTCATCGACCCTGCTGCTGTGTTGACCGATCCTGATTCGCTCAACTTCTCGGGTGGATTGCTTCGGGTAGATCTGAGTACCACCGGTTCCATCGATGATCGTCTTGCGGTTCGCAATGAGGGCGTCGCAGCGGGTCAAGTCGGAATCAGTGGAACAACGGTGACCTATGGTGGGATCGACATAGGTACCTTTGCCGGCGGAACCGATGGTAGTGATCCGCTTACGGTGCTGTTCAATTCGAATGCCGATGGTGCCTCTGTCGAGGCAGTGATGCGCAACGTCACTTTCGAGAATATCTCAACCGATCCCTCAACCACACAGCGTTCGGTCGAGTTCTCGCTCACCGACGGCGATGGCGGTTCAAGCATAGTGGTCGCCAAGACAATCATTATTAATGACGTCAACGCCGCCCCTGTGATCACGGGGGCCAATGATCTTACCGCAATCGACGAGGATATGACGGAAAATAGCGGCACACTCGTCTCTGATCTGATTACAGGGTGGGTCACTGATACGGATCCGGGTGCACTGGCCGGTATAGCCGTGGTCGATGTTGACAACACCAATGGCAGCTGGGAATTCTCGACCGACAGCGGTACCAGCTGGACCTCCTTTGGGACGCCGACTGTAACCGATGCCCTGCTTCTGGCAGCTAATGCGGATACCTTCGTTCGTTTCGTGCCTGATTCCAACTGGAATGGGAGCGTGACCGACGGTATCACCTTCCACGCCTGGGATCAGACCAGCGGCGTCAGTGGAGACAGTGTGGATATCACAGGCTCGGCCAACGTCCGCGATCAGTTCGACTCGGTCTCCTACAGCAACAATGACGGCACTGCGGTGTGGACCTCGGACTGGGTAGAATATAACGACAACGACCTGGCGGCAAGCGGTAACGTGCGCATCGAGAACGGTATGTTGCGAGTCGATAGCCTTGACGGCGGGGAAAAGGAAAATGTCAGCCGCTCAGTTGATCTGTCGAGCGCCACAACCGCCATCCTGACCTTTGACTATGACGGATTTTCAGAAGGTGGTACGGATATTGTCGCATTTGAGATATCCAGTGACGGTGGCAGCACATGGACGGAACTGGATAGGGTTCAGGATTCTGGGATCACCAATGGAGGCAGCAAGAGCTATAACCTGGAAAGTTTCACTACCCTGACGGCTGATATGCAGCTGCGTTTCCGCATCGTTCAAGGCCTTGCTGGGACAACTCAGCATATCAACTTTGACAACGTTGACATCGCCTACACCGGCACCGGTTTAGGCGGTTCCAGTTCTGTGAGCACAGCGACGGCCAGTAGCAGTATTATAGTTAATGCTGTAGACGATGCAGCAGGCATAACCGGAGATATCAGCTACTCAGGCAATGAGGGCGATTCCGTGGCAGGTGATCTTGATGCCAGCGACGTTGACGGTCTGACCGACAGCAGCTACTTCACGGTTAGCTCTGCTGCCAGCAAGGGGACAGCAGCGATTGACGCTGAAACCGGGGCCTGGACATTCACGCCGACGGACAGCGACTGGTTCGGCAGCGATGCCTTTACCGTCACCGTAACCGATGACCTGGGCGGCATCACGACCCAGGTGGTCAGCATTACCCTGGCCAATGTCGACGACGCTGCAGTGATCACAGGCAACATCGATTTCAGCGGTGC
>NZ_KE387006.1:0-253 GCF_000429965.1 Desulfogranum mediterraneum DSM 13871 | reverse complement strand
CGGTCTCCGGTGATCTTGATGCCAGCGACGTTGACGGTCTGACCGACAGCAGCTACTTCACGGTAAGCTCTGCAGCCAGCAAGGGCACAGCAGCGATTGACGCAGCCAGCGGGGCCTGGACATTTTTCCCAACGGATAGCGACTGGTTCGGCAGTGACAGTTTTACCGTCACCGTGACCGACGACCTGGGCGGCATCACGACCCAGGTGGTCAGCATTACCCTGGCCAATGTCGACGACGCTGCAGTGATCAC
>NZ_AUCW01000007.1 GCF_000429965.1 Desulfogranum mediterraneum DSM 13871 | reverse complement strand
CGAGGGAGAGCGGGCCTTCTGAGCAGGCCTGGATGGACGTCTTTATGGACAAGAGGGTAAAAACGCGGGCATGACGGAAAGAACGGGTGCATGCCTGGAGCTGAAGTCCTTTGGGTCCACTGGAACCTGCCTCCCCGTGAGCAGCGGGAGCTCTCCCCCTCGGTCACTCATTTTCTGGCTGTTATTTCCATGCAGGCTGGAATTTTAGACCAGGCCTGTCGCTATCCGGAAATTCGTCATTCCCGCGTAGGCGGGAATCCAGTCTTTGCTGAAGCTGGATGAACCATGCAGCTTTCCCGGTCTCCATCCGGTCTTCTTGTCAGTTTTGTCCTCTTGTCTTCTTGTTATAAGGGGAATGGGATGGACCCAGGGGGACATGACCATCAACAGATCTCTTCGGACCCTCGGTGTAGAGGGTGTACCTGCCTGGATACCCGCCTTCGCGGGCATGGCGCCGAGGGAGAGCGGGCCTTCGGAGCAGGCCTGGATGGACGTCTTTGCGGACAAGAGGGTACTCCATCTTGTCGTCTTGTCCTCTTGCCCTAAAGGGAATGGGATGGATGCAGCAGGGGGACCTGAACCCCAATGGATCTTTTTGGGGCCTTTATGCAAACGCTGTCTGCAGTGGGGGACCGCCGACCGGGAGCGGTTGCTGGTCGTTGAGCCGTCGGTTTAGAGGATCAGTTCCCGAGCCAGCTGTTCAGCCTGGGCTGCATAGGAGCTGATGTCGGTGTTGGGGCGCATGCTGAGGCCGGCGGCCATGATGGTCTTGACGCTGAAGCCATAGGTACCCAGGTAGAGCCGGTAGCGCTCCTGGGCATCGAGGTGGGCCGGGTGATCATCGGCCTGGGAGAGGATCAGCAGGGCAGTCTTTCCCGGAGGCAGCCGGCTGGCCTCATCCGGGTGGTCCAGGTAGTCGGGTCTGATCAGTGACCACATCCGGTCATAGAAGGATTTGAACTGGCCACAGGTGTCGCCGAAGTAGATCGGGGCAGAGAAGACCACGATATCGGCCAGGTAGATTCCTTCCAGGATTTGGGTGGCGTCATCGCGGAGGATGCAGCGCTCAGAGCGGGTGTGGCAGCCTTCGCAGCCCTGGCATCCTCGATAGTGCAGGCCATTGAGGTAGTAGCTGGTCACCTGCGCTCCCCGGCGTGTGGCGGTCTCGACAAAACTGTTGGCAATACGGGCGGTGGTGCCGTTTTTTCTCGGACTGCCGAGGATGTTGAGGATGATGGGTTGGGCCATGGTATCTCTCGTTTTGGTCAACATTCTCCGGGGAATGGCTGCTTTTAAATAAAAAGGGGGCGAAAGGGCCCTGCTTCCAGATTCATGATAAATGTAGCATATTTTTGGGCAAAAGAGGGCCGAAATGTGAGCAGGGGGGCCGATTGTCGCTCTTTTTCGGTTTCTGGCGGAGGTGGTGGTTAAGGTTGCCACTGGTCGGCAGGGATCAGGTTGATCGGGGCCTGCAGGGGCTGGTTCGGGGTCCTGCCGGGCAGGGCGGCCAGGATGGTCGTGGGGGTCAGTGGGGCCAGGGAGGCCAGGGCGCGGAGAATCTCGCTGTTTGCCTGGAGCGGACAGGAGAAGGCGTCAAGCAGGACGATGGGCGGCTGCTCACAGAGGGCATGGTGGAGGAGGATGATTGCCTGGAGTATCCGGGTCGGCCGCTGTTCGGCCGGGCTCTGGCCTGAAGGTTGTGCCGGTGAAGCGACGCCGATCTCTCCCTGGCAAAGGACAAAGAGCGCCTGAGGGGAAGCGGGAAAGAGTTGCTGCTGTCTCTGCCTGAGCCGGGCCAGGAGCTGGCTGGTCGAGAGGCCGCTGCCCTTGACCGAGGCGGCCAGGGCGCTGTGCAGCCGCTGCAGGGCAGGCAGGTGAAGTGGGCTCTCCGGATCAGGGTCGATGAGGTCGTGACCCTTGACCAGCAGAAAGAATGGGAGGCGCTTATAGACCTGCTCTTTGGCAGCGGCAAAGCGCTGGGCCCGCTCAAGGGCAAAGAGCAGCTCCTGATAGCTGGGCTGCAGTTCTTTGGGTATATAGGGTGCCAGGGCCCTAAACTGATCCTTGAACCGTTCACCCAGACCCCTGCGGAGTCGATCGCTCCCCTTGAGTCCGGCCATGGTCGCGTTCAGAGGTCCCAGGTATGGCTGCGGGAAGGTCGGGGGCAGCTCCTTGAGGAATCGTGCCATGGTCGGCTCCACCTCACTCCAACGGCTGGAACTGGAGATCTCCACGAAGTTGAGCCAGCGGCTCTGATCCATGCGTCGGCCGATCTCGACCCGATCGGTTGCATAGAGATCCTCATCCAGGTCGGCGATCCTGGTTATGGTCTCCCGATCGGCACTGAACACCGCCAGGGCCACGCTCTTTTTGGCGGGAATGATCCTCCTGGTCCGGCCGTTGAGGCGGCTTTCCCGGCAGGTGCGGCAGGTTTGGGTGCTCAGGGGGGTGAGCTGTTCGCCTTGGAGGGGATGGATGGTCTGCAAGAGCTCAAAGATGGCACCAGCGGCCTGCTGCTGATCGGTCTCAAGGAGGTTGATCCCTGGACGCACCTCCAGCCACTGGGAATCAGAGAGTGCGCGATGGGCACGGATGCGGAATTGGAGTAGTTGCATGGCAGCGATGGGAAGAGACGAGAACAAGTAATACCGAAAAAGTAGGCATGACTGGCCGGTTTGTCAGGGCCTGGCAGGGGCAACAAGAAAAGACTTGACTTCACCTGGGCCAATGCGGGATGGTAAAGAGACACCCTTTGTCCCTCTCTTCCGGCCATCAAGACATTGTTATGAAAACTTTTTTCCGAGATCTTTTCACCATGCGTTCTCCAGAATCGAGCAAGGGCGCAGCCACTGAGCCTGCTCCAGCCGATTCCATGGGTAAGGTCGCCCTCCAGGGGGATATCTCCGCAATATCCCTGGACGATATCTTTCAGCTGTTTGACTTTGCCTCACTCAGCGGTGAGTTGCAGATCGTTGCTCCGGACAATAGGGGCTACTTCTTTGTGCAGAAAGGGCGGTTGATCTTCGGGATCCTGGACACCCGGCAGCAACGGCTGGGCGAGCTGCTCATGGGGCAGGGAAGGATCAACCGGTCGCAGCTCGAAGAGTGCCTTGCCCTGCACCGGGCTGAGGGCAAGCAGCAACGGCTGGGTCAATTCCTGATCGCCAAGGGCTACCTCAGTCAGGACGAGCTGAGTGCAGCCCTGATCAGGCAGGTGAAGGAGGCCTTTTTTGAGGCCTTATCCTGGCGTGAGGGCACTTTTTCCTTCCATCTCGACCAGACCCCTGGGGATGAAGAGTTTTTGCTCCGTGAGCGGATCGACAGCCTGCTGCTTGAGGGGATGCTCCATATCGATGAAAAGGGCTGAGCCCTTTTCCGGACTCTCTCAGGGAGGAGTCGTCTCTATTGTCGGAAAAACAGGCGAATACCTTGACGGGCTGTTTGGGCCTCCCCTGGTCATGGGCGGCAGCTGCTCTTCCTGAAGTTTCTCTTTATTTGCCAGCCTGGTTACTTTCTGTTCGATAATCCAGCTTGCCTGTAGTATAGGGCGTTTACATCGCAGTTGCAGAGTGAGTTTTTTTTGAGTGTAAGGTAGCGGTTCTTTTGGATAATGAGTCGTGTCGACTTGAGTGCGGCGGGCTGCTCTTCCTGGATTCGCCTACCTTCAGGGAGTAATCGGGGGCAATCGAAACAAATGGAAGCTGATAACATTTTTCATGAACTGCTCCAGCGGCTGGAGCAGTACCATAGAGATCTGACAGAGGGCAGCTTTGTCCGCTATCATGAGCCTGAAGAACTCAAGGCGATCCTCAGGCTTGATCGGCCGGAAGGTCGGGGGGATTGGACGGAGCTGATGGCCTGGGTGGAACAGTACCTGGCCTATGCCGTCAAGACCGCCAACCCCGGCTACCTGAATCGAATGTGGGCCGGTGCCAACCTGCCCTCCATCATCGGCGAGATGGTCACTGCCGTGACCAACACCTCGGCCTGCACCTATGAAACCGCACCGGTATCCACCCTGATGGAGCAGTATCTGCTGCGGGAACTCCTGGAGCTTGTGGGATTCAGCCACGGCGTCGGTCAGATGACCACCGGTTCCTCCAATGCCAACATGATTGTGATGATGGCTGCCCGCAACAATGCCTGTGCCCAGAGTAAAACCGTCGGCCTCTTCGGCCAGGCCAGGCTGGTTGCCTTTGTCAACCGTGATGCCCACTACTCCATGGACCGGGCTGCGGCCATCCTGGGTATCGGTACCGAGCAGCTGATCAAGGTGGCCACCGATGACCATGGCCGCATGGATCCCCAGGCCCTGGAACAGGCCCTGCTCCGGGTGGAGCAGGAGGGTGGGGTGCCCTTTTTTGTCGCTGCTACGGCCGGCACCACGGTACGTGGTGCCTACGACCCCCTTGAGCCCCTTTTGGCCCTGCGTGAGCGTTTCGGCTTCTGGCTCCATGTGGATGGCGCCTGGGGCGGAGCCGCGGTCCTGAGCGATCGGCTCAGGACCCGTTTTCTGCCCCTGCTGGAGCAGGCAGACTCCTTTACCCTGGATTTTCATAAGATGCTGGGCACGGCTCTGATGTGCAACGTGCTGCTCTTTAACAATCGCCCCGATATCCTCCGCGATATCTGCAGTGCCGGTGATGAGAGCTACATCTTTCGCCAGGGTGCCGACGGCGAGATCCGGGATCTGGGAACCCAGTCCCTCCAGTGCGGCAGAAGGGTGGATGCCCTGAAGCTCTTTCTGGACTGGAAATTTTACGGCCTGGAGGGATTTGGCCGGCGGGTGGAGGGATATCTGGAACTCTGTCGTTATGCCGAACAGCGTATCCTTGAACTGGAAGAGCTGGAGATGGTGGTGCCCAGGGAATCCTTTAATCTCTGTTTCCGCCACCTCCCCCCTCCGGGCGTATCTGCCGAGGAGTTTACCATTGCCCTGCGCAATCGGATGCAGCAGCTGGAACGCGGCCTGGTGGGGACCGGCTATGTGGATGGCCAACTGGCCCTGCGGCTGCTGGTGACCAATCAGAATGTCGACCAGGGAGCCATCGATACCTTTCTGGACAATATCCTGCTCACCGGCCGGGAGTTGATTGCACAGCCTCCGGCGGAATGATTTTTTCCTGTTTTGCTCTCTAACTAGTTGTTATCTTAATTTTTTGACAAGATAAGATTGCAGGTTTTCCTTTTCTGCGTTTTAGTACCCGTTCGAGCTTGTCGGAGAAGAGGAACTGAGCGCAGAAGAGGACGTGCATGAGCGAAAGTGATTTTCAGGTAACACAGAAGCAGGCTGCCGATTATCTCAACGTTTCCACCAAAACCATCAGCAGGTATCGGAAGAAAGGTTTACCCTACAAGATGATTCTCAACCCGGTTACCGGTAAGCAGGAGGTACGTTTTCGCCAGGACGACCTCTCCCGCTGGCATGAGGGTCGCCAGCTCCTGGCCACCTACGGTCAGGAGGGAAACCCTGCTCCGCCCCCTGCCGCCGCTGCAGCAGAACCAGCGCCCAGGCTTCGCAGTGCAGCCGCAGCAGAGCAGAATGACTATCTGGCAGATCTGCTGGAGGTCTATAAGGATCAAATTCAGATGCTCCGTGAGCAACTCGAGGATATGCGGGGCCAGTTGGCCCGGCGTGATCGACAGATCGATGATCTGATGCGGCTGATGGTGGGCCTTCAGCTGGAGTATAAACCTGAAGCCCAGGAAGCGGACAGCCTCCATGGGCCCAGCCCAGACCAGGCCTTTAGTGAGGAAGATAACAAGAAGAGCTTCAGCCGGGAGGAACTCTCCGAGTCCATCCTCCGTCTGCGTCAGCGGGGCAAGAGTTACGCAGAGATCGCCAGGGGCCTCAACCACATCAATGCCGCACCCCTGCCCGGGCGCTCCAGCTGGACCGAGGCCGATGTCCAGAGCCTGCTGCCGCCCATCGTGAATACCGACCACAGTGTGATCGAACTCTAGGACCCCTCCAGGCCGGATATCCTCCATTTTTCCGGATTTTTTGCCTCCCCCGGCCGGCGCAGGCTACTCCTGTTCCAGATAGCTCAGGATGCCCTGGGCCGCTTGGCGCCCCTCCCAGATGGCGGTGACCACCAGGTCAGAGCCTCGGACCATATCGCCGCCGGCAAAGATCCTGGGGTGGCTGGTCTGCATGGGAAAGGGAGCGTTTTCCGAGGCGACCACCCCGCCCCAGCTGTGGATCTCCACCTGCTGCTCCCTGAGCTACTCCGGAGGGTCCTGGCGAAAGCCAAAGGCGATCAACACCAGGTCCGCCTCCAGGAACTCCCTGCTCTCCGGCAGGATCACCGGCCTTCTCCGGCCGCTCTCGTCCGGTTCCTCCAACTCCGTGGTCACCAACTCCACCCCCTCCTCCCGGGCATTGACCACCTCACGCCTGGAGCCCGGCATGTTGGCCTCATCGCGCCGATAGGCGCAGGTCACCCTGGCCGCCCCCTGTCAGAGGGCGGTTCGGCAGCAGTCCATGGCCGTGTCGCCGCCTTGCGCAGGAAGATGTCCGGCTTCTGGAAGTAGACCGCAGCCGTCGCCGGTGGGTGGTAGGCGCAGAGTGGTAGGCGTAGAGGAGTAAGTGTCACTGAAACCTGGGCAAAGGGTCACCCCGGACAGCCAAGCTAGCAGATGGGGGCCAAGGCACCAGGCAGCCAGGCGGGAAGGCGGGGCGGCTGCAGTACCTCTTTTTAAAATAACCCTTTTCCATCAGGCTGCAAGGTGTTCTCGGGTTGACACTTTTTGTCAACGCACTACACTGGGAGGATACAGCGTACTGTCCACCGTTTTTTTTGCCCTTTCTGGGCAGAATCGGTGGAGGAGAACCTCCTGCCCTGTCCATCTCAAGGACCGGGGTCGGAGCAGTGGCGGCAGCTGCCTCCCGGTTGTCCTCGCTGTCCCCTGGTCCCCGGTGCTCCACTCTGCCGGGGCAAGAGAATCGATGGTTGATAATCGATGGTGGAATCGTTAACCGCTCCCTTATCCCTGCCGGATCAGCACGGAGGAGAAGGTGCCTGTTCCTCTTTCCCGTGGTCCTAACTTGACGAGCTGGTGAACTATGCAGATAGCAACAACCCATATGAATACCGATTTCGACGGCCTGGCCTCTATCCTGGCGGCCACCCTGATCTATCCGGACTGCGTTGCTGTCTGCCCCAAGAATGCCAACCCCAATGTCCAGCGCTTCCTGGCCCTGCATAAGACGGCCTTTAAGATTGTCCTGCCCAAGGAGATCGACCTGGGCGCGGTCAGGCGGCTCGTTGTGGTGGATACCAATCAATGGCGGCGGCTCGACCGGCTGGGGCCCCTGCAGGAGCGTGACGATGTGGAGATTCTGCTCTGGGATCATCATATGGGGCTGGGGGATATCAATCCCCACTGGCAGCGGGTGGAAAAGGTCGGGGCCACCATCACCCTGATGATCGAGGAGATTAAAGCTCAGGGTCTGGAACTGACCCCCCTGCTGGCCACGGTCTTTCTCCTGGGGCTCTATGAAGATACCGGTCAGCTGACCTTCAGCTCCACCACCCCGGCCGATGCCCATGCCGCCGCCTTTCTCCTGGAACAGGGGGCGGACCTGACCATTGCCGTGGATTTTTTGAATATGGCCTATGGCGAGACCCAGAAGAAGGTCTTGTTTCGGCTGCTGCGGGATGCCGAGGAGGTGGAGATCAAGGGCCACCTGGTCAGCATCGGGGTGGTCCGGGTCCACCAGCATGCCGAGTTGGCCATGGTGGTCCAGCTCTACCGCAAGATCGTCAATGTGGACGCTGTCTTTGTGATCTTTGTCAATGAGGATGGCACCAAGTTTATCATCGGCCGCAGCGGGGTGGCCGACATCAACGTCAACACCGTCCTCAGCCGTTACGGCGGCGGCGGCCATCCCGGTGCCGGTTCGGCCGTACTCAGGGACCCGACAGTGGTGCCCGGGGCTATCCGTCAGGAGATCATCGCGGCCCTGACCCAGGAGCAGAGCGGCAGGGCCCTGGTGGCCGACATGATGTCCTTTCCGGTGACCACGGTCCCGCCGGAGACACCCATGCGACAGGTGCGGTCGATCATGGTGGAGCGAAAGATCCGGGGGATCATCGTCGGGGATGAGCTGGACCTCCAGGGGATTGTGGTGCTCTGGGACCTGAAGAAGCTCAAACAGGAGAAACAGTGGAACAGCCCGGTCAAGGCCTTCATGAACAGGGAGGTGGCCACCATCTCGCCTGAGGCCCTGGCCAGTGAGGCGGCGGAGCTGATGGTCAGCAAGAATATCGGTCACCTGCCGGTGGTGCAGGAGAAGCGGGTGATCGGAATCGTCACCCGTACAGATATCATCAACTATCTGTACGGGATGTTGCCGGAATAGCCTGGTAAAGGCTCAGCCCGGAGGCCAGTTCATGCTGCGCCCGCCCAGGATGTGCATGTGGATGTGGAACACGGATTGACCGGCCTGTTCACCGTTGTTGAAGACCACCCGGTAGTGACTGAGCCCCTCTTGGGCCGCGATCTTGGCGCCGATGCGCATCAGCCTGCCGATGAGCTCTTCGTCTTCCCGAGCGACCGCAGCAGGACCCTGGATATGTTTTTTGGGAATGACCAGGAAGTGGACCGGTGCCTGGGGAGCAATATCCCTGAAGGCAATGACCTCCTCGTCTTCATAGAGCTTGTCCGCTGGGATCTCGCCTGCGATGATTTTACAGAAGAGACAGTTTCCTTCCATGGGGGCCTCCTTGGAGTGGTGGGTTAACTGGAAAGTGGCTTGAATCGGCGGCACCGGCTGCTCTTAATGGTTCGTCTTGGTGAGCAGTGGGCCGCAGGCTTGTGCTTAGCGGCCGCCGACCTGAGGGCGCAGCTGCAGGATCAGGGTGTTTTCCCGGCCCGAGATCTTCACCGGGATCATGGGCAGGGGGAGTTGCCGGTCGCCGATGGTGATGTTGAGCAGTTGAAGGCTCTTCAGGGAGAGGGGGTACTCCTTACCGCCCAGGGCAGCCAGGAGCGGGCGCAGGGCCGCTCCTGCCGGTTTGACCGAGCTCTGTTTCCTGGGAAAGGTCGGGGTGATAAATAATTTTTTCCGGGCCGGATCAAAGCGGGTGAGCAGGTCACAGGAGACCGGCAACTTCACCTCGCCCAGCTTGAGGCGAATCTGCTGGTTGGCAATGGTGGTCACCAGGGAGAGGTTACTGCCGTGCAGCACGCCCTCCACGGAGAGGGTGTTGTCCCGGATGTCGAGTTTGCTGAGGTCGGTGAGCATGATCTGTCCGTCCAGAGCGCTCTGCGGGGTGGTGATCTCCAGGGGGAGCATTGCCTGGAGCGAGTGGAGCACGGTCTCTGCCGGCAGGGCAATGGTGATATCCCGGTCCCCTTGGGAGGGCACCGAGGCCGGAACGCTCTGGGCTTGACCGCTGAGGAGCAGGGTGACCAGCAACAGGGTCAGGAGCAGGTGGCGAGTCATAGTATACCTGGTTTCTGGGTTGAAGGGCTGTCTGGAGACAGGATCTTGGCATCCAGGCCGCCCTCTGGGAGAAGAAGGTTCAGTGGGGGCGTATTCTACCTGCTTTTGCGAAGATCGCAAGCAGCCAGAGGAACAGCACCAGGAAAAGACCCACCCGGGAAAGGGTGTCGCGCCTGGAGGAGTGGTGGTGCAGGGCCTGGACCTTGACGGTGCGACCATCCAGGAAGGTGCCCTGGAGCGAGAGGCACTCCCCTGCCCCGAGCGGTGGGGGGCTGAGCTGCAGCCGCTCGCCGGTGAACAGCTGGAGGGAGCCCTCCTGGGGATGGTAGCGGCCGCGGTCAACCTGGATATCCTGGCCGGTGCGCAGCTCCCGATGGGCAATGGTGGCCAGGAAGTGGTTGTTGGCGGCCAGCGGCCCAGCCCTGAAGACCAGGGGCAGGATGAGGTAGGCGGCCAGGAGGAGAACACTGCCCAGGCAGCGGCGCGGGCTCAGCTGCAGCCCGGCCGGCCTGTTGCGGTCGCTCCAGCCAAAGTAGCTGACCGCGATCACTCCCGTCAGGCTGAAAAGGGTGGTCAGCCAGTGCTCGGGCCAGAACAGGTTGAAGGAGGTCAGCTGCCAGGACAGGGGGGCCAGGAGGTGGACACCGTTGGCCCATTTGATCTGGAGGCTGTCCAGGAGCAGATGGAGCAGGCAGTTGAAACCGAGCAGCAGGAAGAGCTTGTTCGCTTTTGGGGTCAGCAGACTCAGGGCCGCGCTCAAGAGTAGAGAGCAGAGCAGGGATGCCTGGACGATGCAGTAGAGCCGCAGGGAGAGGGCCTCCTCTCCGGGAAAGAGTCCCTGGGCAAGCCGCTGGAGGATCCAGGGCAGGTCCGGGATGATGCAGCCCAGCGCGATCCACTTGGTATCGCTATCCTTGAACAGGGCCTTGCTGGCCAGGAGTTGGACACCCAGATGGGCGAGGGTATTGGGCATGTTGAGGTCGTGGCGGCAGAGGGGACAGGTGATACTATCGTGAAGATACCAGAGTGGAACAGAGATGACAAGGCGGGCCCTGTGCCGGTGTTGACCGTTGATGCCCGCTGCTCCCTCCAGGGCGCGCCGGAAGAGCTCAAGGCCGCCATTCGTCTGGCCCTGACCATGGATAATCCCAAGTACCAGGCCGCCAAACGCTATGGCCGCTGGGTGGGCAGGCAGCTCAAGCCGACCTTGAAATTTTATCAGACCCAGGGAGAGGCGCTCTGCTTTCCCAGGGGCTTTGCCAACCAGGCAGTGCTCCTCTGCAGGCGGATGATTGGCAGCGGTCCCAGGATCGTCGACCGGCGGCGCCGCCTGGAGCCGATCGAGCTGGAGTTCAGTGGCAGCCTGCGTCCCTACCAGCAGGATGCGGTGGAGGCGGTGGACCACCATTCCTTTGGGGTGCTGGAGGCCGGCACCGGCTCGGGCAAGACCGTGATGGCCCTGGCGCTCATGGCTCGCCGGCGGCAACCCACCCTGGTGCTGGTTCACTCCAAGGAGTTGTTGTTTCAGTGGCAGGAGCGGATCCAACAGTTTCTGGGGATCACTCCCGGCCAGGCCGGGGACGGGGTGCTGGCCCCCCAGCCGATCACCGTGGGCATCGTCAACACGGTGCGCAAGCACCTGGAGTCCCTTGGCCCGCTGTTTGGTCAGCTGATTGTCGATGAGTGTCACCGGGTTCCGGCCAGTCTCTTCACCGAGGTGGTGGCGGCCTTTGACGGGGTCTATATGCTGGGCTTGTCGGCCACCGCCTTTCGCCGGGAAGACAGCATGACCCGCCTGATCTATATCTACATGGGGGATCGGGTCCACCGGGTTGACCCGAGCGAACTTGCCGCCAGCGGCGCGGTGACCCTGCCGGAGCTGGTCCAGCACCAGACCGGTTTCAGCTATCGTTTCCGCGGAGAGTATGGGCCCATGCTCAAGGCCCTGGTCAACGATCAGGCCAGAAATACCCAGATCGTCGAGGATGTTGCCGAGCTGCTCAGCCGGGGACACAGCGGCACCGTGCTGCTGGTCTCCGACCGGGTGGCCCACTGCGAGCTGCTGGCCGAGCAGCTCGGGGCCAGGGGGATCAGGGTTGCCCTGCTCACCGGCCAGCTTGCCAAGGAGCAGCGCAGCCAGGTGGTGGACGATCTCCTCCATGGGCGGCTGGAGGTCCTGATCGCCACCCTCCAGCTCATCGGCGAGGGCTTTGACTGCCAGGGGTTGACCACCCTGGTCCTGGCCACCCCCATCAAGTTTGAGGGGCGCCTGCTCCAGGTGGTCGGCCGGATCATGCGGCCGGCCCCCGGCAAAAAAGCCCTGGTGATCGACTATGTAGACGTACAGGTCCCCCTGCTCCACCGTTCGGCCCTGGAGCGGGAGCAGCTTTTTTCCCGCTGGTGAGGGGGGCCGATATCAATCTCCTTGTTTTTTTGAGACTCTTGCTGTACAGTCTGCGATTTTTTGCATCAGGCAGGAGTACAGCCCCCTGGAGGAGGCTGTTCACGGAGCCCGGGAGCAGCACCGTACCAGCAGCAGGCGCTGCCACAACCTTGAATGACACCCAGGAAGATGCCATTCGGACGACTCCTCCAGCGGCTCGAGCCGATCTCTTTATTTAACCTGAACACATCGCCTCTCGCGCGACAGGAGCAGTATGAACCAGCAGAATATTCGGAACGTGGCCATCATTGCCCACGTTGACCATGGAAAGACCACCCTCGTAGATCAGTTGTTTCGGCAGAGCGGGATGTTTCGGGAAAACCAGCAGGTGGCTGAACGCCTGATGGATTCCATGGACCTGGAGCGGGAGCGGGGGATCACCATTGCCTCCAAGAACGGCTCATACCACCATGGTGAGCATAAGATCAACATCATCGATACCCCGGGCCATGCCGACTTCGGTGGTCAGGTGGAGCGGGTGCTGCGCATGGCCGATGGCGCGGTCCTGCTGGTGGATGCCCAGGAGGGACCCATGCCCCAGACCTTCTTTGTGGTCAAGAAGGCCCTGGCCGCCGGCCTGCCCATCCTGGTGGTGGTCAACAAGATCGACAAGCCTGCTGCCCGCTGTGACTGGGTGGTGGATCAGGTCTTTGACATGCTGGTGCGCCTCAATGCCCCTGATCATATCCTCGATTTTCCGGTGATCTATGCCTCGGCAAAGGCCGGTTTTGCGGTCAAGGATCCCGCCGATCCTCCTGCCGAGGCCAAGGGTATGGAGGTGGTCTCCGACATGATCGTCGACCATGTGCCGCCCCCTGCCGGTGATCCCGAGGCCCCACTGCAGATGCAGGTTAACACCATCGACTACTCCCAGTATATGGGGCGCCTGGGAATCGGCAAGGTGGTCAACGGCCAGCTGCGCCTGCGGGATAATCTGGCCGTGGCCCGCCGCGACGGCTCCATCACCCCGGTGCGGATCAACAAGATCTTCCTCTTTGACGGTGACCAGAAGGTGCCGGCCGAGAGTGCCTCGGTGGGTGATATCGTGGCCGTGGCCGGGATGGAGGACGTCACCGTGGGTGTGACCTTCACCGATCCCGATGATCCCCAGCCCCTGCCGCTGATCGAGATCGATCCCCCCACCATCTCGATGAACTTCATTCCCAATGATTCGCCCTTTGCCGGTCAGGACGGCAAGTATGTCACCTCCCGTCATCTGGAGGAGCGGCTCTCCCGGGAGACCCTGGCCGATGTGGCCCTCCAGGTGGAACCGCTCACCGATGCCGTGGGCTTCAAGGTGGCCGGTCGGGGCGAGCTCCATCTCTCCATCCTGATCGAGAAGATGCGGCGGGAGGAGTATGAGTTCCAGGTGACCCGCCCCCATGTGATTATGCAGGAGGTGGACGGCAAGGTCCAGGAACCCTACGAAGAACTCTCCGTGGATGTGGATGAGCAGTACCAGGGGATCGTCATCGAGAAGCTGGGCAAGCTCAAGGGGGTGCTTCTGGATATGCAGGTGGAGAACCAGATGGCCAGGATGAAGTTCAAGGTGCCCACCCGGGGCCTCTTGGGCTACCGTTCCCAGTTTCTCACCGATACCCGGGGCATGGGAGTGATGAACTATGTCTTTGCCGAATGGGGTCCCTATGCCGGCGAGCTCCAGCACCGGATCAACGGGGTGATGGTGGTCAAGGAGACCAGCACCACCGTGGCCTATGCCCTCTTTAACCTCCAGGAACGCGGCCAGCTCTTCCTCGGTCCCGGAATCGACACCTACCAGGGGCAGATCATCGGCGAGAACTGCCGGCCTGCCGACCTGGTGGTCAACCCGGCCAAGGGCAAGAAACTGACCAATGTCCGGGCCTCGGGCTCCGATGATGCGGTGGTCCTGACTCCGCCCCTTGACATGAGCCTGGAGGAGTGCATAGCATACATTAATGATGACGAGCTGGTGGAGATTACCCCCAAGGCCATCCGCTTGCGCAAGAAAACCGGGGTACGGGTACGGGGCTAGGCCGCCTGCCGGGAGGTGGAGATGAAGGAACTGCTGATCTTGGCCGCAGCCTGTGGGGCTGGGTTGCTCTTTGTGCTGGCCGCCGTCAGGAAGGCCGGCTCAAGCTGCACGCCCTGAATGCTGATCTATGGCTCCATAGGTGTGGGGCTGATCAGTTACTTCCTGCTCAGGGCCGTCTTTTAAACCTTGCTGCCCACCTGGCCTCTTTCTGGCTTAAGGGGCAGCAGGCCTAGCTGTTTGGCTCACCAGGGCCCCGGTTGATGATTCAACCGGGGCCCTGGTTGTTTTAAGGTACCCTTAAGGCTAAGAGCTTTAAGGTCGGAAGCGAGGTCGGAAGCGAGGCTGGGCCAGGAGAACTCGGCCTCCGGGTTAGAGCAGACGGAGAGGGGGCAAGCCGGGAGGCAGGAGGTCGAGGCGATGGGCAGACGACATAAAGAGTTGATCAAGGCAGCCATCAGGGCCGATCTCCTGGCCCAGTTTGCACGGCAGCGGGCCAGGGAGGGCGAGTCGCTCAGCTGGCAGTGGCTCTATGGGGAGTTCCTGCCCAGCCTGAGCAGGAAGGAGTTGATCGCCCTGGAGGAGTGTCTGGCCGAGATGATCACCCAGGGCCTGATCGTTCCGGTTCAGGCGGTGCGGCCCAGCTACGCTCTGACCGCCCGGGGAGCGGCCCTGCTCTGAGCTCGACCACAGACCGGCTTGAGCCCCGGATTGCCTCACCAGCCCTGCCGTCTAGAGGGCGGGGCGTTGACCGCTGCGGCGGAAGGTGAAGTAGTCGTCTACGATCTGTTGGTGGTCAAAGACCAGGGGCGGCAGCTTTTTTTCGGTGAAGATCCTGGCCTGGAGGGCATCATCCGCCCCGCTGGGGGTACCCTGGGCCGTGGCGATGTAGACCGTTGAGCTGTTGTGCTGGCGGCTGTCGCGGGCCGGATCCGAGTAGGTGTGGAACTGGCAGCAGAGGCTGACCTCCAGGCCGGTTTCTTCCCGGGCCTCCCGGAGGGCCGCCTCTGCAAAGGATTCCCCGTAATCGACAAAACCGCCGGGCAGGGCCCAGCCGTGGGGCGGGTTCTTGCGTTCAATCAGGATGATGCCACCCTGGATCTCGATGATGATGTCAACCGTGGGGATGGGGTTGCGAAAGGTCTTGACCGTGGTGCCGCATTGGGGACAGTTCATGGGACGAGCGGGGCTCCGGGGCTGGGGTTGATGGACGGGCCGTCCCTTAGAGACAGAGGGCGCGGATATCATCCCAGTCACGGACCCTGGGCAGGGCGTGCTGGGAGCGGTTCCATGGTTGGCTAAAGAGGATCGAGCGGACCCCGGCCTCTGCCAGCTGGATACAGGTTGCCTCCCGGTCATCGATAAAGTGGGAGAGTTCCAGGCGGTGGATATGGCGGAGCTTGTCGTCGTGGTCGCCCATGGCAATGACCTGGGTCTGGTCACGGACCCGGACAGGCAGGTGGTGCTCCAGCCAGCGATGGACCGGATCTGCCAGCGGCCTGGCCGTGATGATGGTGATTTGGCCATGGTCGCTGAGCTCCTCCAGCACCGGCACGGCTCCGGGCATGGGGAGCAGGCCGGAGCCCAGGGAGTCGTGGAGGATCTGGCTGAAGATCTGTTCCACCAGCCCCTCATCCATATCCAGACACTCCTCCACCTCAAAGCGGGTGATCTCTTCCAGACGGATGGCGCAGTGGTCATACTGCTCGCAGGCAATCCTGATAAAGGCCTCGGCCGTATCGGCGATGACCCCGTCAAAGTCAAAGCCGATCCGGCCAGGGCTGATCCTGGGCCCCAGCTGTTGGCCATCTTGAAAAGTTGCTTTTTGTTCCAACTTCGGCGTTGCACTCAAGGTCTTGTCCTCGCAATATCAAATATATGGCTGCGGGAAAACGGATCCCGGACCTTGACCTCGATCCAGGCATCTTATTTTCAAGCTACCTGTTGTCCTGCAGCCTCGCCCCGGCCGCCTAAAGCAGGGTCGCCTCCTCAACGATCACCGCATAGCGATAGCCTGCCCCGAAATCCCGGTCAGCATGGAGGGTGCCCCGGAAGGTGACCACTGTATCCGGCTTGGGCAGGGCCTGGGTGGTGATCACCAGGTCATGGGTGTTTTTCATCGGGCTGCCGCTGCCGTCCTGGAGGTGGACCCAGTTCTTGCCCATGATCCTCGGGGAGACCTTCATCACCTTGCCGCGAATGGTCACGGTCTGGTTGTTGAGCTCCCTGGCCTGGCTGAAACATTCTCCCACGGTGTAGCTGTCCGCGCCCTCTGCCTTGTCCACCTGAATATCGGCCGAGGGGACAATGGCCCCTGAGCTGCCCAGGGACTGAGCCATGGCGCCAGCCTTTGGCGGGGCTGCCGGCCGGCTGCGCTCTGACTGGAGGGCTGCGGAGAAACTGTCGCCACCCGTGCTTGCCTTAGCTGCAGCAGCTGCAGGGCTTGCAGCAGCCGGCGGGGTGCCATGGGGGCTGGCTCCGCGGTTCGGGGCGGTACCGACCAGACCCGGCGAAAAGATGATGGTCGCAAAGCTGCGTTTCAGGCTACGGGAAGAAAAGTCTTCCATCTTCATGCCCGGCAGAACCTGTACCGCTGCCCCCTTTTTGACGGTGGTCTCAGGGATGGCCACCCAGAGCTTGCCCTGGGCCGTGTCGAGCCGGAGATAGGTGTAGCCCCCGCTGTTCATGGTTTCGCTGATCGTGCCCTGGAGCACGGTTGCTGCCGGACGGACCTGATCCGGCTTTGCTGAATCTTCCTTGGGAAAGGCCCCGGCAGGGGGGGCGGTCAGGGGCAGCAGCAGGCTGGCCGCGGCGCAGAGGGTGACAAAAAGAGGGTTCATTACTGTTCTCCTGGAGGTACGGGCAGGCGCCTGTGGGCGGCCTGTCGCGGAATGTTGTTTGCTCTAAAACTGCGGGTGCATCCGATTACTCATATGGCCTGTCCCTGATCTTGTCAATTGAAGCGATTTCAGTCCAGCACCTTTTTCAGGCAGGCTTTGATCTCCTCGGCCCAGACCAGGTAGCCCCTGGTGCTGAGGTGGACCTGGTCGTTGAGAAAGCCGGGATGGGTGATGGGCAGGCAGCGCTCGTTAAAGGGCGGCACCATGTCCAGGAAGATGCAGTTCTCGGTCTGCTGACTGATCTCCCTGAGTTGGTCGTTGACCTCGGCCAGCACATGGGACGGCACGATGGGCATGGGCATCAGCGAGCTGATGATGATGGGCGGCTCTGCAAAAAATGCCCGGATGGTGGGGACCATGGTGGCAAAGATTGCCGGGAAGTGGGGCGAGCCCATCAGCAGGTTATTGGTCCCTGACTGGAGGAGGATGGCCTGGGGGACTTCCGCCTCGCTGAGCTCGCCGATCAGTCGGCCGGCAAGCCCTTCGCAGCTCTCTCCGGCCATGCCCCGGTTGTTGACCTTGAACTCCGGCAGGAGTCGTTCCCAGTCTCCCCATTCCAGCAGTGAATCGCCCAGCATGAGTATGGTCTTCATAGTTCTCCTTGATAGCTTATGGCCACCTTGAAAAAAGCTTTTTCTTCCAATCTCGGCGTTGTGCTCAAAGTTTTATCCTCGGAATATCAAATATATGCCTAGGGTAAACTTTATCGCGCGCCGTGAGCTTGAGCGAGAAATTTCATTTTTCAAGGTACCCTTATCTGTCCTCGGGCAGTGGCTGCCGAGGGGGACGGCTCTGCTCCGGCCAGGTCCTGTTTATGTTCGCCTGAGCGGGATTGTAACACCACGCAGCCCATGGCGGCGACCTTCAGCCGGGCACCGTTTCTGATCACCTCTGCATCTTCCGGCTGTTGGAAGTCATCCGGTCCCGAGAGGCCGGTGTCGATGATCTTCTTCCATCTCCGTGGACGGCGGCGACGGGGTGGGGCGGGAACGGTAAAGGTCCGGCTCTCCCCGCGGGAGCCGTTGAAGAGCAGATAAAAATCATCATCCTGCTCTCCACGACCGTTGAGCATAAAGGCCAGGGTGTGACAGTCGCTCGACCAGTCCTGGACCCCGGGCTGGAGTCCGTGCCAGCTGATCTCCGGGATATGGGGCGGTTCGTCTTCATTCTCCCTGGTCACAAAGAAGGTGTCTCGCCGAAAGACCGCGTGCTCACGGCGCAGGCGGATCAACTGACGGACAAAGGCAAACAGCCGGTTGTTGCGCTCCAGCAGGCTCCAGTCCAGCCAGCTGAGCTCATTATCCTGGCACCAGGCATTGTTGTTGCCCTGTTGACTTCGGCCGAACTCGTCGCCTGCGACCAGCATGGGGACGCCCTGGGAGACAAAGAGCAGCACCAGCAGTGTCCGGCAGCGCCGGGAACGGAGCCTTTGAATGGCCTGGTCTGCGGTGGGGCCCTCGACTCCGCTGTTCCAGCTGAGGTTGTGGTTGTCGCCGTCCCGGTTGTCCTCCCCGTTCATCTGATTATGTTTTTTATCATAACTGACCAGGTCGGCAAGGGTAAAACCGTCATGGCTGGTGATAAAGTTGATCGAGTTGCAGGGGCGGCGGTTATGGGCCTGGTAGAGGTCTGAGCTGCCGGCGATGCGGGTGGCCAGGGAGGCCACCGTGCCCTGGTTGCCGCAGATGAAGGCGCGGAGATCGTCCCGGAAGCGGCCGTTCCACTCGGCCCAGCGGTGGTGGGTGGAAAAGCTGCCCACCTGGTAGAGGCCGGCTGCGTCCCAGGCCTCGGCAATGATCTTGGTCTTGGCCAGCACCGGATCTTCGGCAATCATCTCCACCATGGGCGGGTTGGCCAGGACCTCGCCGGTGGAGTCCCTCCCCAGGATGGAGGCCAGGTCAAAACGAAAGCCGTCCACATGCATCTCGATCACCCACCAGTGGAGGGCATCGATGATCAGGTTGCGGACGATGGGGTGGTTGCAGTTGCAGGTGTTGCCGCAGCCTGAAAAGTTGAGGTAGGTTCGGGTCCAGGGGTCGAGGAGGTAGTAGATGGTGTTGTCGATCCCCCTGAAACTGGTGGTGGGGCCGTCGATGCCGCCCTCTGCGGTATGGTTGTAGACAATGTCGAGGATCACCTCGATGCCGGCCCGGTGCAGGGCCTTGACCATGTCACGGAACTCGTTGAGTGGGTTGCTCCATGGAGCGCAGTAGCCGGATTTGGGCGCAAAGAAGGAGAGGGGCGAGTAGCCCCAGTAATTCTTCAAGGCTTCGCCGCTCTCCGGATTGACAAAGATCGACTCATTCTCGTTGAACTCCGTCACCGGCATCAGTTCAACGGCGGTGATGCCCAGCTCGCGGAGATAGTCTATCTTTTCGCAGAGTCCCTGGAAGGTTCCCGGGTTGGCGACCCCGGCAGAGGGGTCCTGGCTGAAGCCCCGGACATGGGTCTCGTAGATGATGGAATCCTTGAGCGGGATATTGAGGGGACGATCGCCCTCCCAGTTGTACTCGGGTTGATGGATGGAGCAGCAGGGTTTTTTGCCCAGGTCCCTGTTTTGCTCTCCCCAGTTGGAGGGGCGTAGCTCCTTGGCGTATGGATCCAGGAGGATCAGGGAGTCGTCAAAGGCATGGCCGCTGCCCTCGGGGTCAAATTCCCCCTTAACACGGTAGCCGTAGTAGATGGGGAGCTTCAGGGCCGGCAGCAGGATATGCCAGATGTCCCCGGTCTTGTGGATCTCCGGATCCAGGGGAAGCTCTACCTGCTGCTCAAGGCTGGAGTGGGGGATCTCCAGCACCAGAGAGACGGCAGTGGCGTTTCTGGAGAACAGGGCAAAGTTGACCCCCCTCGGGGTCAAAGAGGCCCCCAGAGGCAGAGGAGCACCGGCGGGATAGGTATGATAATGTTTCATCTTGACCTGATAATAATAATCATTATATAAAAGAGGATGAAAGCATACACTGTACTCTACCTGAAACGAAGGTTTTTCTAAACTCTTATGGAGGATTTATGGGCCTGTTTAAAAAATTGCAGATTCCTGGTACGCCGACCGTTGATTGGGAGATGACTCCGGAGTACACCTTTGGCACCTTTGAAAGCTGGGGGGGCGTTGAGCGGGTCCGGAGCAAGAATGAGCGGACCTATTACTTCTTCATCGATGCCTGGGGAGAGGTGGCAAAGCTCTGTCTGATGGAGCGTGGGATCAAGCACGCCCGGGTGGTGGCCGAGATCCTGGCCCCCCAGGAGCTGGTGGAGGAGTGTGTCCGTGAGCAGGGCAAGGTGGCCCTGTTTGAACGGACCCATCCCATCAATGCCCGGCTCAAGGAGTGGCTGATCGCCAACGTCCTTGAGAGTGATGATGAGTCAAAGATCATCCCCCTTCACGAGGAGATGCTTGCTGAGCTTGGGCCTGCGGGACTGCCCCTGGTGGGTGAGCAGCAGGCAGTGGCAGAGCCGCTCTCCCTGTCCGTCTCAGAGGCGGAACTGAGTGAGGAGGATGTGGTGGCCCTGATTAAGAAGTATGATTTTGTCGATCATGAACGCAGCCCCGAGGGCAGCCATCAGGCCTCTCTGCTGGACAGCGGCGACGGCCAGACCGTCATCGATCAGGCGACCGGGCTGATGTGGCAGCGAGAGGGTCTTGATATCATGAGTAATCGCTCCATGCGTCGAGCCGTGGAGCAGCTCAATCAGGCTGGATTCGCCGGCTACCGGGACTGGCGTATTCCCACCATGGCAGAGGGGCTTTCCCTGATGTGCCGGGAGATGAATGAGCGGGGCCTCTATCTCCACCCCTGCTTCTCCCCGGCCCAACCCTTTATCTTTGTTGCCGCCACCCGCAAGCCGGGAGGTTACTGGTTTGTGGATTATAAACATGGTCGGGCATTCTGGGCCTCCGGCACAATTCCCGGTGGGTTCGGCCGCTTATGCCGTGGGCAAAAATAGGAAAAAGGTGACTTGGTGGATTGCGCGATAACGCTATTCTGGGTATGATATATCGATATACGTGTTGAGTAACCTTTGATCGGGAGCAGGTCAATTGAAACGGATATTGGTTGTTGACGACGAAGAACAGATTCGCACCATGTTAACCCAGATGCTGGAGCAGGAAGGCTACGAGGTCCATACCGCTGAAAACGGTGAGGACGGTATGTCCCAGGTCGGACAGCATTTTTTTGACCTGGTTATCACCGATATGATCATGCCGGTTAAAGATGGGCTCAAGTTTATCATGGAGCTTGTCCGTGATTATCCGGAGCTGAAGATCCTGGCTATTTCAGGGGGGGGCGCGATCAAGGCCGAGCGCTACCTCACCATGGCCGGCTATCTGGGTGATATCGCCACCCTGGAAAAGCCCTTTAAACGCGAGAGCTTGCTGAATCTGGTGACTCAGCAGCTTGGAGAGGACGCGCCGGCTGTCTAGCCAGAGAGAGGGATCAGGGGCGAGCCGTCAAGGCTCAAGGCGAGCTTGAAAAGTTGCCTTTTTTTCCCATCTCTGCCTTATCTCGATCTGCCTTCTGTCGAAAATTTTATCCTCGGAATATCCGTTTAGCTGATCCTGATCGAAAGATCGCATCTTTCAAACTACTCTTACAAAAGGTTTGCACAACCCTGTGCAAACCTTTTTTTTAAGTCTCCCTCAATTGAGGCTGGTTTGTTCTTTGGCGGCGCTTGACTCGGCCCTGGCCAGCCGGATCTGCTGTTTCTTGCGAAAGCCGTAATCCACCAGTTTTTTGACATCACTCCACATGGTCTCGCTGCCCATGATGGCGACGATGATGGTCTCCCCGTCTCTGCTGAACTGTCCCACATAGGTCTGACGGGCTGCCGCCGTATAGCCGGTTTTCCCGCCCTGGGTGCCACGTACCCGCCAGAGGGCCTTGTTGTGGTTGTAGAGGGTCTTGCCGTCGGAGGTCGTGACCTTGCGTTTGTACATCCGGCGAGAGAACTCCGGGTCTTTCATGGCGTGCCTGAAGATGTTGGCCAGGTCCCGCGCCGTTGACTGCTGGCCCCTGGCTGTGAGGCCGGAGGCGGTCTTGCAGATCGTCCGTTTGGCTCCCCAGAATTTGGCCCGCAGGTTCATCATGTGGGCGAACTTGCGTTCGTCGCCGCCGATCTCTTCGGCCAGGGCCACGCTGGCATCATTGGCCGAGGCCAGGAGGACGGCGTTGATCAGGTCGTCGGCCAGGTATTTTTTCCTGGGATCCAGGTAGACCTTGGAACGGGGCATCCGTGAGGCCTTGCGACTGACGCCGACCCGGTCCTGGTCTTGCAATGATTTAAGGGCAATGCTGCCGGTGAGTACCTTGATGGTGGAGGCCGGCTGGCGGGGGGTATCCGGGGCGAGGGCATAGAGGGTTCTGCCGCTGTCGGCGTCCATGACCATCACACACTTGGAGCTGATCTGCCTGTTAATCCTGGGCAGGGTGACCCTCTTGGAGAGCGAGCCCACCCTTCTCTTGACCTGAGAGATACTCATGGCCTGGCCCAGGGAGACAAAGGCCTGTTGGCCGGGCTGTGGTCGGCCACTGGAGGTGCTGGCTGGCGGAGCGGTGTGCGGCTTGACTTTGGAGCCGGCCTTTAATATCGGCAGCGGGGCGGCCGAGGTCAGCTGAGCCGGAACAAGCCATAGCCAGAAAGAGAAAAGGAGGAGAGAAAAGATACACCGTTGCATGGAGATGACTGTCATTAATTTGATAGGGAAAGAATAAAAATTTTACAGTCTGGCTTGGTACGCTGTCAAGCCCTTTGGAGCCGTTTTCTTTGAAAACTCTTCCACTTTGTGGTAACAAAGTCCAAAATTGATAATGGATGGGGTCTGTACCCGGAGAAAACTATGAGCGATACCACAAACCGTCCTCCAGGGATATCCGGCGAGCAGCAGCTTCCTCCTGCAGGGGAGCATGCTGCCGAAAATCTGCCGGTGATCCAGGAGAATGCCGCCACCCTCAATGAGCTGATTGACATCAACTGCCGACGGTTCCGTGACCTGCCGGCCGTGGGCATGGCCCTGGAACCCTCCCTGAGCTATGGGGAGTTCCACCAGCGGATCCTCGCTCTGGCCGCCTACCTGCGCCACCTGGGAGTCGAGCGTGGCGATCGGGTTGCCCTGCTCAGTGAAAACTGCCACTGGTGGGGGCTGGTCTACCTGGCCATCGTCCGGCTCGGTGCCAGGGCTGTGCCGGTTTTTCCGGATCTGCCCGAGGCAGATGTCCATCATATCCTGGGAGAGACCCAGTGTGATCTGGTTTTTCTGGGCCAGCGCCAGGTGGAAAAGATCTATGACCTCAAGCGCGAGTTGACCACCATCGTCACCCTGGATGACTATCAGGATAACACAGGTCTGCTCGATCTGCAGCCCTTTAGCACATTTTTGGCAGAGGCCATGGCCCGCTTCGGAGCCGAGGCCGCCGAGGAGAAGCTCAGTTTTCCCCGGATCCATGGGGATGAGTTGGCCTCCATCCTCTTTACCTCCGGAACATCGGGCTTTTCCAAGGCCGTGATGTTGACCCACGGCAACCTCTGTGCCAATGCCTACTCTGCCGCCGGGGTCATGGATATCCAGCCGGGATGGGTCTTTTTGTCGGTGCTGCCCATCTCCCATACCTATGAGTTTACCGTGGGCTTTGTCCTGCCCCTGCTGAGCGGCTGCCGGGTGGTCTATGCCGGCAAGACGCCGACTCCGGCGATTCTTCAGCGGATCTGTGCCAAGGAGCGGCCCCAGGTGATGCTGGTGGTGCCCCTGGTTATCGAGAAGATCTATAAAAAGCGGATCCTGCCGGCAGTGGAAAAGAGCAAGCTGCTCTCCTTTGCCTGCCGATTCAATATGGGGCGCAGGGTGGTGCACCGCAAGATCGGCAAAAAGTTGACCGATTTTTTCGGCGGCCGGCTGACCCTGATGGGCATCGGTGGCGCTGCCCTCAACCCCGAGGTGGAGCAGTTCCTGCGTGATGCCGACTTCCCCTTCCTGGTCGGCTATGGCCTGACCGAGACCTCGCCGCTGCTGGCAGGCGGGCCGCACGGCGACAGCAGCGTTGCCCTGGGCTCTGCCGGCAAGCCCATTCCCAGGGTGGAGATCCGGATCGAACAGGCCCGCCTGGAGGGTGAGTTGGGAGAGATCCAGGTGCGCGGCCCCAACGTGATGCAGGGCTACCTCAACGATCCCGAGGCAACCCGGGAGAGCTTCAGCGAAGACGGCTGGCTCAAGACCGGAGATCTGGGCCTGATCGACGAGGCCGGCAATGTCCATGTCCGGGGGCGCTCCAAGTCGGTGATTGTGATGTCCAACGGGGAAAACGTCTATCCGGAACCCATTGAGCATAAGGTCAACGCTCATCCCTGTGTGGTCGAATCCCTGGTGGTGGAGAATAGGGGGGTGCTTGAGGCCTGGGTCTACCCGGACTATGAGTATGTGGACAGTAGGACCATCGGTAAAAACAGGTCCCAGCGCCACGAGTTCATCGCCTCGCTGCTGGAGGAGATGCGGCTGAGCGTCAACGAGCAGGTGCCCCCCTCTTCCCGTCTTTCCCGGGTCCTGGAGCGGCGCGAGCCCTTTATCAAGACCGCAACCCATAAGATCAAGCGCTATCTCTACTACGCAGGCAATATGCAGCTCTAAACAGGGCAAGGGACCGTATTCGCCGGCAATGAAGACGGCAAAATTTTAAGAGAGGGTATGATGAACAAGAGAGTAGTGTTGGCAAGCGCCTTCATCCTGGCTGCAGGCTCCGCCCATGCCTCGGGTTGGAGAATACCTGAGCAGTCCGTGAACGCAACGGCCAGATCCGGCGGCTATGTCGCCCACACCCCAGGGGCGGATGCCGCCTACTACAACCCCGCCAACCTCTCCTGGCAGGAGGATCGCGGTCTGCTGGAGTTGGCTGCCACCTGGATTCATCTCGGCTCCATCTCCTATAGCGACAACCGGACCCCGGCCTTTGACGGTGCCTCAGAGAAAGAGAACTTCCTGCTGCCCACATTCTTTGCCGTTTCTCCGGAGTATGGCGACTTTCGGGTGGGCCTTGCGCTCACGGCTCCGGCCGGTCTGTCCAAGCAGTGGAAGCAGCCCTTTCCCCGGACCACGGCCGAGGAGTTTACCCTCGAGGTCTTTGAGCTCAACCCCACCCTCTCCTATAGGTTCTGTGAGCAGTTTTCCGTAGCTGCCGGACTCCGGGTCCTCTATGCCGACGGCAAGGTCAAGAGTTCGGGCATGATTCCCGGCGGGTACACGGTCAGTCGGGACATGGACGGTGACAGCTGGGAGGGCGGCTTCAACCTGGCCATGAGCGCCCGGCCGATGGAGGCCTTGAGTCTGGCCGTGACCTATCGCTCCAAGGTGGATCTGGGGGTTTCAGGTCATGCCGAGTTGGCGACCTCGGCAGGGCCGGCAAGCTACAGCGGCGATGCCGAGGTCTCGATACCGGTGCCGGCGGTGCTCTCCCTGGCCGCTGCCTATACCTTTTTTGAGCAGCTCACCGTGGAGCTGGAGTACGAGCGGACCTACTGGTCGGAGTACGAGCAGTTGGACTTCAATTATCCGGTACCCCTGGGGAATCCGGTGTTGAGCGCGGCCTTTGATCGTCCCCTGGCGCGAAACTGGTCAGATACCGACACCTATCGGATCAGTCTGGAGTATGACTGTCAAAATGACCTGATCCTGATGGCCGGTTTTGCCATCGATGAAAATCCGGCCCCTGATGCCCACCTGGGCTTTGAGCTGCCCGACTCCGATGCCAAGCTCTACTCCCTTGGCCTGCGCTACCGGGTCAACCAGGATCTGGAGTTGGGGCTGGCCTATCTCTACGATGATAAGGAGAGCCGTGCGGGAACAAACGATATCATTGACGGCAACTTTGATGATGCCCTGGCCCATCTGGTGACCGTAGGGTTGAGCTGGAAGCTGTAACGGACGAGGGGGAGCTTGAAAAAATGGCTTTTCCAGCTCCCCTGGAGGGGAGCTGGATGGGACTGGAAGCGGACGCAAGCTGGATTGTGTCCGTTTTTTTTTAGGGGCGTGGGGAGGGGCGCCGCCCCTTGAGGGCGCAGCCTATCCCAGGAGGAAATCGTGGGAGTAGCGGATGATGGGCATGATCAGCTTGGGAATGATGCCGGTATAGAACAGCGCCAGCAGCAGGATGAAACCAAAGGGCTCCAAACGGGCAAAGCTGCGGGCAGCTGCTGGGGGCAGCAGACCCAGGAGCACCTTGGAACCGTCCAGGGGCGGGATGGGCAGGCAGTTGAAGACCGCCAGCATGATGTTGATCCAGACGCTGGCCACCAGCATGCTCAGTAGGGGTTGAAGGATGAAGATCGGCAGCGGTGGGATCACCAGCAGGAATTTGACCAGGATGGCGCTGGCAATGGCCAGCATGACGTTGGCTCCTGGTCCGGCCAGGGCGACCAGCAACATCCCCTGCTGGGGATTGCGGAAATAGTTGGGGTTGACCGGTACCGGTTTGGCCCAGCCGATCTTCATGATGATAAAGGCGAGCACCCCCAGGGGGTCCAGGTGCTTCAGGGGGTTGAGGGTCAGGCGACCGGCATTCTTTGCCGTGGGGTCCCCCAGGTGGTAGGCCACATAGCCATGGGCCAGCTCATGGAGGGTGAGGGCAAAGAGGAAGGGCGGGGCCAGGATAATGAGTTGCTGGATAAAACTTTGAATCTGCATGGCTGGTTTCTGGTGGTCTGCACGGGCTAAGGGTTCGGGGTGATGGCCGGGTGGTCTGTTCACACCATAAGGAGGAAGCTGTAAAAAGCGAGCCGGATTTTAGGCGGAAACTAGAGGGGCCTGGGATCTGTCACCGGATAGGTCGAGCGGATGAAGTGGAGGGCCTGCTCGCGGTTCTCTACCTCGCCGTCCAGTTGGAGCTCGATCAGGTGGTTGAGCATGGAGCGGAACTCCGGCCCGGGGCGGAAGCCCATCTCTTTGAGATCGTCGCCGCTGACCAGGGGCTTTTCCCGACGCAGGGAGGTGACAAAGAGGGAGACCGCCTTTTGAATGTGCCGTTTTCGGGCAATGGTCATCAGGTAGAGCAGCCCCTCGTTGTCCAGGTCGCCCAGCAGCCAGTACATCTCGCTGTGCTTCATAAAGGGGCGCTTGAGCATGTCCTTGGCAATCCGTTCCACATCGTTCTTCTGCTGGATCAGTTTTTTACGCTCCCTGGGGGCCAGGGAAAAACGTTCACAGAAGTTGAGCAGCTCTCTGCTTCTGGAGCGGCCCATGATCGCCAGCAGGTAGACCATCCAGGGCTCGATCTTATCGGGCAGGTAGAGCAGTTTGAACCAGGAGAGCGAACGGCTGGCCTGGCTGACCAGATGGATGAAGCGCCGGTCGATCTTCAGATTGGGACGCAGATCCGGCCAGAGGAAGGGGAAGAGCTTGAAGGCTGCCAGGCGGCGCAGGGCCGGAAGAGGGTTGTCCTCCGAGAGGATCAGCTTGAGCTCATAGAAGAAGCGGGGTTCGCTGAAGCGGTCAAAGAGCTGCATGGCCACCGCATTCTTGATCAGTTTTTCGGTGTGGCGGGTGATCTTGAAGTCCAGGCGTCCTTCAAAGCGGATGGCCCGGAAGATCCGGGTGGGGTCTTCCACAAAGCTGAGGTTGTGGAGCACCTGGATGCGGCGTTCCTTGAGGTCGTTTTGGCTGTTGAAGTAATCCACCAGGCTGCCGAAGCGATCCGGATTGAGCTGGATCGCCATGGAGTTGATGGTAAAGTCGCGGCGGTAGAGGTCCAGCTTGATGGAGCTGAGCTCCACGTTGGGTCTGGCCGCAGGATGATCGTAGTACTCGAGCCGGGCCGTGGCCACGTCGATCCGGGTGCCATCGGGGAAGATCACCGTGGCCGTGGCAAACTTTTCATGGGTCCTGACCTGGGCGTCATGTTTCCTGGCATAGCTCTTGGCAAAGGCGATGCCGTCCCCCTCGACGACGATATCGATATCGTTGTTGCTGGTGTGGAGCAGCAGGTCGCGGACAAAGCCGCCGGCCACAAAGGCGTTGCAGCCCATCTGGGTGGCGCTCTCGCCGATATCCTGGAGCAGCACCATCACCTCCCGGGAGAGAACCTGGCTCATGGTGTTGCTCAGGTTGCGGGTGCGTTTGGTCGACGGTCGCTCGTCCTCCTGGAGCAGCTCGCTGGAGAGGTTGGCCGGATCGCTCACCAGCAGGTTGAGCAGGTCGGTGCGGGTGATCACTCCCATGATCTCCCTGGAGCGGATGATGGGGATCATCCGTTGGCGGTGGGCGATGATCAGCTCCTGGATATCCGCCAGGGTGGCCTTTTCGGTCAGGGTGGCGATCTCGGTGGTCATGTAGTCGGCCACCGGCCGGCTGCCGAGCTTGTGAAAGATGGCCTTTTCCGCCACCATCCTGGAGATCATCCCCAGGAGGCCGGCCGGGCGCTCGCCGCTCTCCAGGTTGCCGCGCCGTTCGGTCACCGGCAGGACCGTGACGTTGTAACGGGTCATCAGGCTGTTGGCCTGATCAATGGTGAGCTCAGGGGTGACGGCGATGACCGGGGAAGACATCAGCTCGCCGGCAATGGCCTTGGGGCGGATATGCTGATGGAGCAGCTGGATCAGCTTCTCCTCTGCCTCGAACAGGGTCATCTCCCGGACCGTAGCGGCTGCGGCCGAGGCATGGCCTCCGCCGCCAAAGGCCCGGGCCATGCTGCCCACGTTGACCTCTGGGATCCTGCTCCGGGCGATCAGGTAGATCCGCTCCCCCATGCTGATCAGGCCAAAGAGGACGTCGATGTTTTCCATCACCATCATCCGCTGGACAATAACGGCAAAATCATCCACATACTCTGCCAGGATCAGCTTGGAAAGGACCACGTTGGCCGAGCCGATGGGGTAGGAGGTGGCGTTGTTGAGCAGCCTGCCCAGGAGGTTGACCTGTTGGGCATCCAGTTCCCTGGAGACAAACTGGGTGACCACGTCCAGGTTGGCGCCGTGGGCGAGCAGCCAGGCCGCTGCCTGGAGGTCTTCGGGGCGGGTGGTGGAGTGGAGGAAGTTGCCGGTGTCCTGATAGATGCCCAGGGCCATCAGGGTGGCCTCTTCGGGGCTGGGGGCGATCTGCTGTTCCTGGAAGATTCGGGTAAAGAGGGTGGTGGTGGAGCCCAGATTTTCCACCTGCTGATAGTCGCCCCGGATATCCGTGGCCGTGTCCGGGTGGTGGTCAAAGAGGTGGACCTCAATCCTGGGGTTATCCAGGCAGACGCCGAGTTCGCCGATCCGCTCCCGTTGTCGGGTATCGACCACGATCAATCGTCGGACCTGGCCCAAGTCAATATGCTTGGCCTTCCTAAAGGCATAGATGTTGCGAAACTCTTGGGCCAGGTAGTCGCGTACGGATTTTTCCTGGGAGCCGGGAAAGATCAGCTCTGCCCGGGGGTAGAGACGCTTGGCAGCGATCATGGCGGCCAGGCTGTCGAAGTCGGCATTGATGTGGGTGGTGATGACGTCCATGGCCTGCTTATACCTCAAAACTGCAGTCCGGTAAACGCGGGAATGGCACCCTGCTCATCCGGCGTCCTGGATCAGGACCCTGAGATGTAGTTCCGGGACGGCTCCACAGGCCTGGATGAGCTCCGGATAGGAGAGCCTGCGCCCCCGGAAGCCGGTCTGTTGAAGGCTCTGTTCCAGGCTTGCCCGGCGTTTGCGCAGAAATTTCTCCAGGGTCCTGCCGCTGAGGAGAAGGCCCTGGCAGAGCAGGGCGGAGGCCGTGTCCGTGGCAATGGAGTTAAACAGTTTGATGGTGATTCGGCCCGGCTGGAATTCCTCCTCCCTGCTTCGGGAGGGGACTGTCCCGGCCTGGCTGCGCAGGGAGCTGTGCGGGCTGTTGCGGCGGAAGATGGTGCCGGCGAGGCCGGGCATGGCTGCGGAAAGGGCCAGGGTCTGGCCCGGATAGACCTTCTGCCCCAGGCTGTCGGCGGCAGTGCCGTTGATAAAGACGGTCTGGACCGATTTTTCCAGGTAGCTTGCAGAGAATCCGGGCAGGGTGGTGAGCAGCGAGTCCAGGCTTGCTGCCTGGTTGAGGGGCAGCAGGAAACCACCCTGGAGGAGTGAGGGCATGACCGCCGCGGCGACCCGGCTGAGACGGATGATCAGGGTAGGGGGGTGGCTGTTGTCAGACATGGCTGCTGATTCACCGCTGGGGTGCTCCTGGTGGCTGAGGCTGGGCAGAGGGGACGAACCTGCCATCCCACTATCCCATGAAGCAGGCCGGCTGTCAATGGGGGCGGTGAAGCTCAGCCGCCTGGCCGGAGGAGGGGCTTTTTCTGCCTTTCAGCCCTGCTCCAGAGGGGGGGTGGAGGGAAATGTGGGCCATCATTTTGTTGTTGCTTGACAATTGGCCTTTGTTGGGCTATTATTACGTTTTTAGGTAGGCAAAGAGCGGGTGTAGCTCAGTTGGTAGAGTACAAGCTTCCCAAGCTTGGGGTCGCGGGTTCGAGCCCCGTTGCCCGCTCCATGTCGAGCTGATGTGGGATCAGCTCCGTCTGGTATGACATACGCCAAAGGATCAGGTGTACGTGAAAGTGGGCAATGCCCGCTTTTTTTATTGTCTTTTTTGGTAGGGTAGGGCGAGTGCCGACAAGGTTGGAGTAGTCGAGTTTCGCCTCTGCCCAGGGACTGAAAGATTGTGGAAGCTGCTGAACATCATATTATTGAGGCCATTGTCGCCTTTGCCGAGCCGCTGCTGGCAGAGATGGAGCTTGAGCTGGTAGAGGTCCAGTACCGGCGCGAAGGTCATGGCTGGGTGTTACGACTTTTTATAGATAAAGAGCAGGGCGTCTCCATAGACGACTGTGCCAGTGTCAGCCGGGAGGTCAGCGCCTATCTTGAGGTGGAGGAGTTGATCGATCATGCCTACCATCTGGAGGTCTCCTCACCCGGAGCGGAGCGGCCGCTGAAGACGGCCAAGGATTTTGTTCGCTTTGCCGGTAAAAAAGCGAGACTGAAGCTGCGCCAGCCCATTGACGGCCAGAAGGTGTTCACCGGTGTGCTGCAGGGGGTCGAAGAACAGGCGGTGGTTCTGGAGTCGGACGGCGAGAACCTCCTGCTGGAGCTGGAGAATATTTCCAAGGCCCGTCTGATGTTATGACGGTGAGTGCCGGCTAATTGATTATGCCAAGACAGTCAACAGGACGAGGACGATTGTCGGAGCTGGAGTGAAAAAATGGTAGGGACAGAAAACCTGAAGCGAATCATCGATCAGATTTGTAGAGATAAGGGCATCGATAGGGACTTGCTGGTGGACGCCATCGAAGAGGCGGTCCGTTCTGCGGTGCGCAAGAAATATGGCAGTCGCCGGGACATAGAGGTACAGTTCAGTGAGGACCTGGGCGAGATCGAGGTCTTTCAGTATCGCACCGTGGTCGATGAGGTCTATGACGAGGAGACCGAGATCTGTCTGGAAGATGCCCGCCGTCTGGATGCAGAGATCGAGTTGGATGATGACCTCGGCGAAAAGATGGACAAGATTGCCGACCTGGGACGCATTGCCGCTCAATCTGCCAAGCAGGTGATCATCCATCGAATGCGTGATGCGGAACGGGATGTCATTTACGAGATGTTCCGGGATCGTGAGGGGAGCGTGGTCAACGGTATTGTCCAGCGCTTTGAGCGGGGTAACATGGTCATCAACCTGGGGCGGACCGATGCGGTCCTGCCCCGTGAAGGTCAGATCCCCAAGCGCTCCTTTAAACAGGGCGACCGGATTCGCGCCTACCTCCAGGAGGTCCGTCAGGACTCCAGGGATGCCCAGCTGGTGTTGAGCCGGACCTGTAACGAGTTTCTGATGAAGCTGTTTGAGATGGAGGTCCCAGAGATAGCCGAAGGTATCGTCAAGATCATGGGCGCCAGTCGGGAGCCTGGGTTTCGGGCCAAGATAGCGGTCTCCTCCATCGAGTCTGATGTGGATCCTGTCGGCGCCTGCGTCGGCTTGAAGGGCTCAAGGGTCCAGAACGTGGTTCAGGAACTGCAGGGAGAGCGGATCGATATCGTTCCCTGGAGCCCTGATCCTGCCAAGTATGTCTATAACGCCCTGGCGCCGGCAGAGGTCTCCATGGTGATCGTAGATGAGGACCGGAAGTCGCTGTTGGTGGTGGTCCCCGATGACCAGCTCTCCCTGGCCATCGGCCGTCAGGGGCAGAATGTACGCCTGGCCTCGCGCCTGTTGAGCTGGCGGATCGATGTCAAGAGTGAACAGCGCTATGCCAACCTGGAGCAGCCGGGCTATCAGAGTCTGGTTGCGGTGGAAGGTGTTGATGAGTCCATGGCCGATCGTCTCTTCGCAGCCGGGGTTACCAGCTCGGTCGTGCTGGCTGCCTTGGAGCCGGAGCGTTTGATGGATCTGGCCCGGCTGGATGAGGAGAAGGCCGGGATGATCCTGGAGAACGCGGCCCTGGTTCCGGCTCCGGAACTCAGCGATGAGGACGGGGCTGAGCCGGCGGTCGAAGCTGAGCCGGCGGTCGAAGCAGAGCCTGCCGTCGAAGAGGAGGAGGCGCCTGTTGAAGAAGATGCAGATGCAACAGCTGCTCCAGTCGGTGGAGAAGCTGAAACGGCCAACGACGACGAGGCAGAGCCGTCGGCGGTGTCGGTCGAAGAGGAAGCCGAGGCGGAGCCCGGCGAGTCGGGGGCTGCAGAGGATGATCCCGATGTTCGGGAAGTTGACGGGGAGATGCCTTGAGAAGAGGACATCTCCCGGAACGGACATGTCGTGGCTGTGGTAAGAAAAGAGCCCAGAAAGACTTGATCCGGCTGGGGTTGGTCAACCAACAGCTGACGGTTGACCATGGACGGACATTGAGGGGCCGCGGTGTGTACTGCTGCGATGATGCCCGCTGTCGTCAAAGGCTGGAAAAAAACAAGAAAGTGCTGAAACGCGCGTTGCGTTTGAATGGCTGACGCGTTAACGAAGACAGGAGCATGCAATGAGTAGGGTCCGTGTGTATGAACTGGCAAAAGAAGCCGGGTTGAAGAGTAAGGAACTGGCTGATAAGCTGATAGCAATGGGATACCCTATCAAAAGTCACAGCTCGACAGTCGATGATGATATGGCCGCGGATATCCGCCGAAAAATTCAGAGTGACGATGTGATAGGCGTCAGCGAAGGACGGATTGATTTGAAAGAACGTGCTACAACCGTGAAGAAGCGAACCAGTACGGTTGTACGACGTCGCTCCAAGGCACAGAAAGAGGAAGCTCAGCGCAAGGTCGAGGCTGAGGAGAGTGAAGCCTTAGAGGCCCAGGAGGCCCTGGAACGACAGGAGGCCCTGGAAGCCCTGGATCGTGCGAGCGATGAGCCTGAGGAAACGGGCAGCGAACTGCTCGAACCTGCCGGCGTGGATGTCGCAGAGGACCATGACGTCCATGAGCCCGGGGAGGAGAGCGTCGCAGCTGAGCCTGAACAGGAGCGTGAACCCTCCCGGGAGGAGGCGGCTCCTGAGCAGGCCGAGGCGGCTGAAGAGCCCCTCCAGGCGGCAGCCGACGACCAGGCAGCCGGCAAAGAGGGGGCAGCGGCCGTGGCCGAATCGCCTGCCGTGGAGGAAGCTGCTGCCGAAAAAGGGCAGCCGGAAGTCCCCCCCCAGGAGGAGAAGCCGGCAGAGAAGGCCAAGGTGATCGTCAAACCCGCCCTCAGGGAGAATCGAAAGCTGGCCAAGGTCATCGGCCGGGTGGAGATCCCCACACCCACAGAAAAGAGACCGCGTCCGGCCCGTCGTCCGGCCCGGCCCGTATCCAGGCGGCCTGCAGGACCGGGTGCGGTGGCCGAGGATCCGGCCCAGATCGCGGCCAAGGGCAAGAAGAAGGGCAAACGGGTGGTCGCGATCCAGTCGGAAGACGATCGCGCCAAGAAGGGTGCCAAGGGTGGTAAAAAGGGCCGCAACAAGGTGAGCTTCTCCCGTAACGGGGATGTGGAGTTCATGCGTCCCCGCAAGGGCAAGAAGAGAAGAGATGGCGGTCGCAAGGAGCGGGCCGCCCAGGCACCGGTGGCAGAGGCCAAGGCCATCAAGCGGCGGATTAAGATCGTCGAGACCATCAGTGTTGGTGATCTGGCCAAGCGGATGGGGGTCAAGGCCAATGAGGTGATCACTGCCCTGATGAAACTCGGGCTGATGGCAACCCTGAACCAGGCCTTGGATTTTGATACCGCCACCCTGGTGGCCACCGATTTCGGCTATGAGATCGAACAGGCCATGACCGAAGAGTTGGAGATGGAGGCCTTCCAGGAGAAGGAGGAGGAGAAGGGTGGAGAGGCCAAGTCCCGTCCGCCGGTGGTCACGGTCATGGGACACGTCGATCACGGTAAGACCTCGATCCTGGATGCCATCCGCAAGACCGATGTGGCCGAAGGCGAAGCCGGCGGCATTACCCAGCATATCGGCGCCTACCACGTCCAGTCGCCCTCCGGCGACCTGACCTTTGTCGATACCCCCGGTCATGCCGCCTTTACCGAGATGCGTTCCCGCGGTGCCAAGGTGACCGATATCGTGGTGCTGGTGGTGGCTGCCGATGATGGCGTCATGGATCAGACCAAGGAGGCCATTGCCCACTCCAAGGCCGCAGAGGTACCCATCGTGGTTGCGGTCAACAAAATCGATAAGGATAATGCCAATCCCGAGCGGGTCAAACGGGAGCTGGGAGAGTTTGATCTTCTGCCCGAAGAGTGGGGCGGCAGTACCATCTACTGTGAGACCTCGGCCAAGAAGGGGCTCGGGATCACCGACCTGCTGGAGGCCATCCAGCTCCAGGCCGAGATTCTGGAGCTCAAGGCTGACCCTGTGCGTAAGGCCAAGGGTACCGTGATCGAGGCCCAGCTCCACAAGGGGCGCGGTCCGGTGGCCACGGTCCTGGTCCAGGAGGGAACCCTGCGGGTTGGAGACAACTTTGTGGCCGGCATGTTTAACGGTAAGGTCCGGATGCTGATCAACGAGCGCGGCGAACATGTCAGTGAAGCCGGTCCGGCCATCCCGGTGGAGGTGCAGGGCATCTCCGGGGTGCCCCAGGCCGGTGATGAGTTCCTGGTCCTTTCCAACGAGAAGATGGCCAAGGCCCTCTCTGGCTCGCGCCAGCACAAGGCCCGCGAAACCGAGCTGGCCTCGGCCTCCAAGGTCTCCCTGGATAACCTCTTTGAGAAGATGGCCGAACAGGATGTCAAGGAACTGCGGATGATCCTGCGGGCCGATGTCCAGGGTACGCTCCAGGCCTTTGGTCAGTCTGCCGAGAAGCTGTCCACCTCGGAGATCAAGGTGCGGGTCCTCCATGAGGGTACCGGTTCGGTCACGGACAACGATGTCCATCTGGCCGCGGCTTCTGATGCCATTATCATCGGTTTCAATGTTCGGCCCAGCGTCAAGGTCAAGGAACTGGCCGAGCGGGAGCAGGTTGATATCCGTTCCTACGACGTTATCTACCATGCCCTGGAAGATATTGAGAAGGCCATGGTGGGGATGCTTGATCCGACCTTTGAGGAGCGGGTCATCGGTACCGCCGAGGTCCGCGATACCTTCCAGGTACCCAAGGTGGGCATCATTGCCGGCTGTTCGGTGATCGACGGCAAGATCGAGCGTAACGCCGGGGTACGGGTGGTGCGAGACGGTGTGGTCATCTATACCGGCAAGATCAGTTCGCTGAAGCGCTTCAAAGATGATGTCAAAGAGGTGCTCACCGGCTACGAATGTGGTATCGGTGTGGAGAACTTTAACGATATCAAGCTGGGCGACAATCTGGAGGCCTTTGTCCTCGATGAAGTCGAGGCCACCCTCTAAGCAAGCAGGCAGGTGCCATGGATTTTGATTTTACGCTGCCGGGGCTGGGAAAGCCGGAAAGTTCCCGCCCCAAACGGGTGGCAGAGGCTATAAAAAACGAGTTGTCGGTGCTGCTTCTTCAGACGGTGAGTGACCCCAGACTGGCCGAGGTCAGTATCTCCCATGTGATGGCGACCCCGGACCTGAAGCAGGCCAAGGTCTACTTCATCGTCTCCGGAGGCGCCGACATCAAGGCTGCCAAGAAGGCGATGCTCAAGGCCAAGGGCTTCTTCCGCAGCCACCTGGCCAAGGCCCTTGATCTGCGCTACACCCCGGATCTGCTCTTCTTCTATGATGAGCAGCAGGAGGAGGTGGACCGCATCGATGAGCTCTTTCGTCAAATCGACAGGGAAAAGGGCGATGAAGGTTCCTGAAGCGCTGATCCGTGCCATTGCCCAGGCGGACAACATCGTCCTGGCCACCCACATCAACCCCGACGGTGATGCGATGGGCTCACTGCTGGGGCTGAGCGATATCCTGGAGCAGATGGGGAAAAGGGTCTTTGCCTATCTGGAACAGCCGGTGACCCCGCTCTATCGATTCCTGCCCGGTTGCAGTGCGGTGCGCACCGAGTTGAGCGACCTTGCAGCCTTCCGCAGAGAGGCCGGGGAGAGTATCCTGGCCATCAGTCTGGATTGCGGGGACCGGGGCCGGCTGGGCAAGAATCACGGGGTGTTGGAGAAGATTCGTCCCTTTGCGGTGATTGATCATCATCAGGGCAACCCTGGCTTCGGCGATATTAACTGGGTCGAATCCGGGCGTTCCTCCACCGGCGAGATGGTCTATGATCTGGCCACTGCCCTGGGGGCGGAGGTCTCCGAGGAGGCGGCAGAGTGTCTCTATGTGGCCATCACCACGGATACCGGCTCCTTTAAATACTCCTCCACCAGTGCCCACACCATGGATGTGGCCCGGGCCCTGATCCAGCGGGGGGTCCAGCCGGAACAGGTCTCCTCCAGCCTCTACGATAACTATACCCTGGGCCGACTGCAGCTGATGCAGGAGGTCCTGGCCACCCTGGAGATGTTCAACCGGGACCGCATTGCCGTGATCAGGGTGACCCAGAATATGCTGGAACGCACCTACACCACCATGGAAGATACCGAACATTTTATCAATCTGCCCCGTTCGGTGCGTTCGGTCCGGGTGGCCGTGTTCCTGAAAGAGGTCAACCGCGGCCTGATCTCGGTGAGTATGCGCGCCAAGGGCAAGTGTGATGTGGCGGTGGTTGCTGCAGGCTTTGGCGGCGGCGGTCATCGTAACGCCAGCGGTTTTCGCTGGCACGGCAAGGGCTTTGCAGAGCTGCAGGAGTTGCTGGTTCCCCTTCTTGAGCAGGCGATGGATTGAAGAGCCTCACAGTAGACGCCCCTGGAAGCGACGCGGCGGTCTTCAGTGCCGGGGTGCTCCTGGTGGATAAGCCGGTGGGGGTGACCTCCTTTGCCATGGTGGCCCGGGTCAGACGGCTCTTTGGCATCAAGAAGGTCGGTCATGCCGGCACCCTGGATCCCTTTGCCAGCGGCCTGCTGGTGATCTGCGTGGGCCGGCCGGCAACCAGGGAGATCGATCGTTTCATGGCTGGGACCAAGACCTATCAGGCCACCCTCCAGCTGGGGGTGGAGACCACCACCCAGGATCCGGAAGGCGAGGTCACGGCCACCCGCGAGGTGGCTGCCTTTTCCCGGGCCGAGATCGATGCCTGCCTCAAGACCTTTGTCGGCCCGCAGCTGCAGGCGCCGCCGCCCTTTTCGGCTGCCAAATACAAGGGTAAACCGCTCTATCACTATGCCAGAAAGGGGATCATGATCACCAAGGATCCCAAGCCCATCGAGATCTACTCCCTGCGCTGTCTGGCCTTCCAGGGCGAGCGGCTTGAGATCGAGGTCAGCTGCAGCCGCGGCACCTATATCCGGGTGCTGGCTGCAGATATCGGCAGGAAGTTGGGCTGCGGCGCCCATCTGAGGGCGCTGCGCCGAACCGCCAGCGGCCCTTTTGTTGTGACCGAGGCGCTCTCCGGTGACGAGCTGGTGGGCGAGGATGCCTACCCCCGGGCCATGGCTGCCGTCTCTTCCGTTGAAGAGACCCTGGCCCGGCTTGAGCAGCCACCGGCTGTCCCCGGGGAGGGGGAGTCTTCGCCTCCCGCGGCAGCGGCTTCCTGACAGCCACGCGAATCATCCCGGCAAGGCCCGGGAAACAAGAGACAACAGCTTTACCTGTCCTGGTACAGTCAACCCTCTGACTGCATCGTAAAGGGCAACTTATCCAGACTCCAGCCAAGGCCGAGGGCACACGCTTTGCTGGCAGCAGAAGGAAAAACGGAGGTGCGTAATGGCACAGGCAACAGCCAAGAAGAAAGAGATTATCGAACAGTATAAAACCCATGGCAGTGATACCGGATCCTGTGAGGTCCAGATTGCCCTGTTGACGGATCGGATCCAATATCTGACCGATCATTTCAAGACCCACAGCAAGGATCATCACTCCCGCCGCGGGCTGTTGAAGCTGGTCGGTCAGCGCAGAAACTTGTTGAAGTACCTGCAGAAGAAAGATATCGTCAAGTACCGTGAGCTGATCAAACAGCTCGGTATTCGGAAGTAATGTGTGTACGGGCAGAAGGGTCATGGTGACCCTTCTGCCCGCCTGTAGAGGAGAACCTGCTGCCTGCCGGAACAACCGGGGCATAAAGACACAAAGGACACAGAGAGAATAAGGCTATGACCATTGTCACTGCCTCCTTTGTGGCTTTGTGACCAACGGTGGTGCAGGTTCAGAGACAAGACCTTATTGATTCCGGTGATACCGGAGTAGGAAACACTATGTATAACGTAATGGAAGCAGAGATCGGTGGTCGGACGATCACCTTTGAGACCGGAAAACTTGCCCGTCAGACCAGTGGTTCGGTGGTGGTGTGCAGTGGGGATACCAAGATTCTGGTTACCGTGGTTGCCGAGAAAAAATCCAAAGACATGGGCTTTCTGCCCCTGACCATCGAGTACCAGGAGCGGATGTATGCCGCCGGCCGGATTCCGGGCAGCTACTTTCGGCGGGAGATCGGTCGTCCCAGCGAGAAAGAGGTCCTGACCTGTCGTCTGATCGATCGGCCCCTGCGGCCGCTCTTTGCCGATGGCTACATGTCGGAAACCCAGTTGATCACCACCGTCTTCTCTGCCGACCAGGATGTCAATCCTGATATCCTGGCCTTGAACGGGGCATCCGCCGCCCTGATGATCTCCGATATCCCCTTTGCCGGTCCTGTGGCCGGAGCCCGGGTGGGGTACATCGACGGCCAGTATGTCCTCAACCCCAACCAGAGCCAGCTGGAGCAGTCTGCCATGAACCTGGTGGTGGCCGGTACCCAGTCTGCCGTGGTCATGGTTGAAGGCAAGACCGGGGAGTTGAGTGAAGATGTGGTCCTGGAGGCGATCTTCTTTGCCCACGAGAACATTCAGCCCCTGATCCAGTTGCAGCTGGATATGCAGCAGCAGGTGGGTAAGGCCAAGCGTGAGGTGGTTGCTCCGCAGGTCAACGAATCCCTGCGTGCGGCCGTTGAGGCTGCCGCTGCCGCCGGCATGGCAGAGGTGGTGACCACCGCCGATAAGATGGCCAGAGGCGACCGTTATGACCAGCTCAAGCAGGAGGTGATTGAGGCCCTGGACAGCGAGATCTACGAAGAGGAGAAGGAGGTCTTCGAACTGCTCAGTGGCTATAAGAAGCGGGTTATGCGTGAGCGGATCGTCTCCCAGGGAGAGCGTCTGGATGGCCGTTCCTTTGAAGAGGTGCGTCCCATCTCCTGCGAGGTCGGCATCCTGCCCAGGGCCCACGGCTCTGCCCTGTTCACCCGCGGTGAGACCCAGGCCATGGTGATTTCCACCCTGGGAAGCGAGCGCGATGAACAGCATCTGGAAGGGCTGGGCGGAGATGTCTATCGCCGCTTCATGCTCCACTATAACTTTCCCCCCTTCTGCGTGGGTGAGGTTCGTTTTCTCCGCGGTCCAAGTCGTCGCGATATCGGCCACGGCACCCTGGCCCGGCGTGGGGTAGAGGCCGTCCTCCCAGAGGGCGAGGCCTTCCCCTATACCATGCGGGTGGTCTCTGAGGTCCTCGAGTCCAACGGCTCCTCCTCCATGGCCACGGTCTGCGGCGCCAGCCTGGCCCTGATGGATGCCGGCGTACCTGTCCAGTCACCGGTATCCGGTGTGGCCATGGGCCTGATCAAGGAGGGTGAGAAGGTGGTGGTCCTGACCGATATCCTCGGTGACGAGGATCATCTGGGCGACATGGACTTCAAGGTGGTTGGTACCGCCAACGGCATCACCGGACTGCAGATGGATATCAAGATCGACGGCGTTGACCGCGAGATCATGGGTAAGGCCCTGACCCAGGCCAAGGATGGACGGATTCACATCCTTGGCAAGATGAAAGAGGCCATCGAGGCACCGCGCGACGGCGTCTCTGAGCATGCCCCCAAATATGTGACCATCCAGATCCATCCGGATAAGATTCGCGATATCATCGGCCCGGGCGGTAAGATCATCCGCGAGTTGACCGCTGAGTATGACTCCAAGATCGATGTGGAAGACAGCGGGATGATCAAGATCTTCAGCTCCAACAACGACTCTGCCAAGGCCCTGGTCCAGCGGATCGAGGCGATGACCGCCGTGCCTGAGGTAGGTACGATCTACGAGGGTGAGGTGCGCACCATTAAGGACTTTGGCGCCTTTGTCCAGATCCTGCCCGGAACCGACGGCATGGTCCATATCTCCGAGCTCAAGCACAGCCGGGTCGAAAAGGTTACCGATGTCCTCAAGGAGGGTGACATGGTCAAGGTCAAGGTTATTGAGATCGATAACCGTGGCCGGATTCGCCTCAGCCGTAAGGCTGCCCTGGCGGAAGGCGAAGAATAGCGGTCAGCAAAGCTGCGCTTTGATGGGCTGGCTTCCCCCGGGGGAAGTCGGCCCTTTTTTTTGAGCTATCCTGGAAGAGGGTAAGAGGAGTATGACCATGAAGCAGGTGAAGGTAGGTTTGAGCTGGCTCTGTGAGCAGGCGCAAAAAGATATCGCCATTCCAGGCTATGAAACGGCCCTGGCGGCTGGTATGGATGTCGGGGCTGTCATTGCCAGCCCCCTGACCATCGGGCCGGGGGAGCGGACCCTGGTCCCCTGCGGCTTTGCCCTGGCCATCCCGGCCGGTTACGAGGTCCAGGTGCGTCCACGTTCGGGACTGGCCGTCAAGCACGGGATCACCGTGATCAATGGACCGGGGACCATTGACGCCGATTACCGGGGCGAGGTCAAGGTTGCCCTGGTCAACCTCTCAGCAGAGCCCTTTACCATCCAGCGGGGCGATCGCATCGCCCAGCTGATTCTGGCGCCGGTCGTTCAGGCCTGCCTGGAGGTGGTCGCAGAGCTGGATGAGACCGATCGTGGTGCCGGTGGCTTCGGCCACACCGGCCTGCGTTGACAGGACCCGCGGGTGAAGGTCTGCGTTCTCGGCAGCGGCAGTAAGGGTAACTGTACCCTGGTGACAGCGGGCTCCAGCCGGCTGCTCATCGATGCCGGCTTTTCCGGCAAAGAGGTGGAGCGCAGGCTTGCCCTGGTTGGCTGTGCGCCGGAGAGCCTGGACAGCATCCTGGTGACCCATGAGCACCATGATCATATTGCCGGGGTCGGCGTGTTGGCCAGGCGTTACGGCCTGACAGTCTACCTCAACGAACTCACCTACCAGGCTGCCGAGGATAAGCTGGGCAGGGTCGATCGGCTGCGGGCCTTTTCCACCGGCGATCCCTTTGCCCTTGCCGATCTCCGGGTGCACCCCTTTGCCGTCTCCCATGACTGCGCCGATCCGGTGGGATTTGTTGTCTCCAGCGGCCGGCAGCGTCTGGGCTACTGTACAGATACCGGTCGCCTCACCAAACTGATCCACCACCACCTCCGCAGCTGTTCCACCTTGGTCCTGGAGGCCAACCATGATCCGGAGATGCTGCGCAACGGTCCCTATCCCCTCTCTCTCCAGCAGCGGATCCAATCCCACAGCGGCCACCTGGCCAACAGTGAGGCCGTCCGTTTTGCCGCCGAGTTGGCAGGCCAGTGCCTGCAACGTCTGGTCCTGGCCCATATCAGTGAGACCAATAACCATGTGGACAGGGTCAGTGCCGAGGTGCGTCGTCATCTCCAGGTGCATTCCAGCTTGGAGGTGGAGTTGGCGGTCCAGGGCGGCCCCACCTCGGTGATCAGGGTGGCAGAGTAGCCCAGGCTTGGGCCTGGGGCTGCCTGCTGGAGGATTATCCCCTGGGGTGAAAGCGGCTGTGCACCGCCTTGAGTCGGCTGGTTTCAACCTGGGTGTAGGTCTGGGTGGTGCTGATATCGGCATGTCCCAGCATCATCTGGACCGCCCGCAGATCTGCGCCGCCCGCCAGGAGGTGGGTTGCAAAGGAGTGACGCAGCATGTGGGGACTGATCTCAATGTAGAGACCGCGGGCCTGGGCTACCTTACGGATAATCTGCCAGAAGCGGTTCCTGCTCATGGCCCTGCCGCGGTTGGAGGGAAAGAGGACAGGAGTGGAGCGGCCCTTGAGGATGGCCGGACGGCCATGGTTGAGGTAATCCTGGACCCGTTCGCCGGAGCTTGCGGCAAAGGGGATGATCCGTTCCTTGCTGCCCTTGCCCAGGACGCGCAGGTGCCCGCTGCTCAGGTTGCAGTTGGTCAGGGGGGTGGAGACGAGCTCCGAGACCCTGATGCCGGTGGCATAGAGCAGGTGGAGCATGGCATGGTTGCGGAGGTTGAGCGGCGTGCGTTGTTCCGGGGGATGGAGCAGCAACTCCACCTCTTGAAGGCTCAGGACCCTGGGCAGGTGCCTGCCGGTCTTGGGGGGATCGATATCTGCGGCCGGGTTTTCCTGGAGCAGTCCCTGGGCAAGGGCGTGGCCAAAGAAGGCCTGGAGGGCAGCCAGTCGCCGGCCATTGGAGCGGGAACTGATCTGTTGGCGGTGACAGTGCTGGAAGAAATCTTGGAGATGCGTTCTGCTGATCTCTTCCAGCCTGTGGACCTGCTGCCTGTGCAGAAAGGCAAGGAAGATCTCCAGGTCGGAGCGGTAGGATTGAACCGTGTTCAGGGCCAACCTGCGATGGATGGTCAGGTGCCGGAGAAATGCCTCAACAGCAGCCTGGAGTCGGTCGGGGTGCAGGGGATTCGCTGGAAGGTGAAGGAAATGTCCTGACGCGGCTGCCAGGACATTTGGCTAGCCTCGGTTTTTCATCCGGTTGAACTTACGCAGCTTGCGCAGCGCCTCTGCAGCCTTCCGACGCTTCTTCACGCTGGGCTTCTCGTAGAACTCCCGACGTTTTAACTCGCGTTTGATGCCGTCAATCTGCAGCTTTTTCTTCAACTGTCGAATCGCGTATTCAAGGTCACCTTTGACTTCTACTTCAATCATGGTTGTTTCACATCCTTATAGAGAGGGGCTTATGGGTAAAAAAGGCCTAAAATTTAAAATTTACCCAAAATTGGGACAGGTGTCAACAGAATTACTGGGCGTGGTCTCCAAGTTTTCCCCTGAGAGGGAACAGTCACGCTCCCAGGCCTCCCCCATGGTCTTCGGCCAGGGAGCGCGGCCCTGCCCCCAGAAAAGTGAAGCACCCGGTCTGGATGCATGCATTTCCTTGAAGATATGGTACACTGTGTCCAGGTCATGTTCCAGTTCGGGGCCGTTGGCAGGAAGGGTGGCGTGCCCGCTTGAGCGCCTCGACCCTGCTGCCTCTTCCGCCGGTTTTGTCCCGAGCATTTCTCCAGATCTCTGCTCGGAAGACGGAGGGAACTCGCCTGCCCGGGCCCGAGCTGCCTGGCCAATCCAGATAATCAGGAAATCCTGCAACGCCAAGGATGCGAAGAGAGAGGAGGTATGCAATGGCAAAAATTCGGTTGGCACTCATTGCCGGCGGTAAATCCGCTGAACGCGAGGTCTCATTGAAAGGTGCAGCCGGGGTCGAGGAGGCCCTGGATCGAGAACGTTACGAGTTGGTGCGCTATGACCCGGCCACGGATCTGGTCGCCCTGGCCCAGGATGCAGAGAGCATCGACGTGGCCTTTGTGCTCCTCCATGGACTGTGGGGTGAGGATGGGACCATCCAGGGACTGCTGGAGTTGTTGGGGATTCCCTATCAGGGCGCAGGGGTGCTGGGCAGCGCCCTGGCCATGCATAAGCACCTGGCCAAGACCCTCTATCGTCAGGAGGGACTGCCGGTTGCCCAGTGGCAGCTGGCCACGGCCGCGCATCTGGAAGCCCCGGGGCCCCTGTTGGAGGCCTTGAGGCTGCCCCTGGTGGTGAAGCCGGTGAAGCAGGGCTCCTCCATAGGCATGACCATTGTCCGGGAGCCCGAAGAACTGACCACGGCCCTGGCCCTGGCCTTTCAGCATGACGATGAGGTCATGGTGGAGGAGTATATCAAGGGGCGGGAGATCACGGTCGGGGTCATCGGCAACGACGAGCTCATGGCCCTGCCGCTGGTGGAGATCATCCCGGACAGTCGCTTTGATTTTTTTGATTATGAGGCCAAGTATGTGCCCGGAGCCAGCACCGAGATCTGTCCGGCAAAGGTGGATGCGGCCATCGTCCAGCTGGCCCAGGAGTATGCCCTCCGGGCCCATCGCTGCCTGCAGCTTAAGGGCTACAGTCGTACCGATATGCTCGTCCGGGAGGGAGAGCTCTTCCTGCTGGAGACCAACACCATCCCGGGAATGACCCCGACCAGCCTGCTGCCCCAGGCCGCCGCGGCCGCAGGGCTGCCCTTTCCCCGTCTCCTGGACCGGCTGATCGAGCTGGCCCTGGAGGAGAGCTGAGTCGGGGAGGGGGAGCTGTTCAGGAAAAGCGGTTGGTGAAGTAGGGCGCCAGGACCTCGGGGATGGCCACGCTGCCATCCTCCTGCTGGTAATTCTCCAGAATGGCCAACAGGGTCCTGCCCACGGCAAGGCCGGAGCCGTTGAGGGTGTGTACCAGCCGACTCTTCTTGGACCCGTCGGGCCGGTAACGGATGCCGGCGCGCCGGGCCTGGAAATCGAGGAAGTTGGAGCAGGAAGAGATCTCCCGATAGGTGTCTTGTCCCGGCAGCCAGACCTCGATATCATAGGTCTTGGTCGCGGAAAAGCCCAGATCTCCGGCGCAGAGGTTCACCACCCGGTAGGGGAGCTCCAGCAGCTGGAGTACGGTCTCTGCCTCGGTCAAGAGCCGTTCCAGTTCCTGTTCAGACTGCTCCGGGGTGGTCAGCTTGACCAGCTCAACCTTCTCAAACTGGTGTTGGCGGATGAGGCCGCGGGTATCTTTACCGTAGGAGCCTGCCTCGGAGCGGAAGCAGGGGGTGTAGGCCGTGTAGTAGAGGGGGAGCTGCTCCTCTCTCAGGGTCTCTCCGGCATGGATGTTGGTGACCGGCACCTCGGCGGTGGGGATCAACCAGAGATCCCAGTCCTGGATCTTGAACAGGTCTTCCTTGAACTTGGGCAGTTGGCCGGTACCGGTCATGGTGGCACTGTTGACCATGAAGGGCGGCAGTACCTCGGTGTAGCCATGCTTCTGGGTATGGAGATCGAGAAAGAAGTTGGTCAGCGCCCTGGAGAGGCGGGAACCGAAGTCCTTGAGCAGGGAAAAACGTGCTCCGGCCAGTTTGGCCGAGGTCTCAAAGTCCAGGATGCCCAGGGCCTCGCCGATCTCCCAGTGGGGCTTGGGGGTGAAGGAAAAGCTGGGAATGGTCCCCCAGGTCTTGATCTCCTGGTTGTCGCTGTCATCCTTGCCCGGTGGAACGGCATCATCACAGAGGTTGGGGATGGAGAGGACCAGTTCGTTGAGCTGGCTCTCGATCCCGTTGAGCTGCTCATCCAGGCCCTTGATCTGTTCACCGACCTCACGCATCTCCAGGATCAGCGGCTCGGCCTGGGCATGTTCACCTGCCTGCTTGAGGGGAGCGATCTCCTTGGAAACGACATTGCGCCGATTCTTTAGGGCCTCAACCTCTCCCAGGATGGCCAGCCGTTGGTTGTCGATGGTGGAAAAACGCGTAAAGAGCGCCGGGTCAACGCCCCGGAGCAGACTTTTTTCGCGGACAAGGTCCAGGTGTTCTCTGATAAAGCGTAGCTCAAGCATGGTATCTCAATAAAGCAGGTGTTTATAACAGGGTCTGAGCCGGGTCTTTGGGGCCTTGGCGGCCGGAAATACCCAGAATAACCTTCCTGTTTATCACGGCTCTTCTGGAAACGCAACGGGTATTAGATTGCCTTTCTTCCCGGGTTTTGCTATTTTTTTCAACCTAGACAGCAGCAACGGCAAGGGGAGATACCGGCGCGAGCAGAACCAGCCTGCCCAGGCAGTCTGGTTCTGCTCGCCTACTTCCTGGAGAGCCGTTCTTTCAGCCAACGGTGAGTAGCGCACAGGGCCACGACCGGAGGACCGCCGGTCCGGCCGCGGGAGTCCGTACAGGGGACCAAGGTGAAGATCAGGAACAATCTTGTGGTATTTCTCTCGGAGTTGAGGAAGTCGATCAAGCTCTTAGGGATAAGTATCGTCGTGATGAGCGTGGTCCTCTTTCCAGGGTCCGGCGGGCTGATTGCGCTCTTTCAGCAGCACCTCAAGGAGCAGCTCTATTTCTTCTCCGTTGCCGGCCCCTTCCTGGCCCACGTCAAGGTCTCTTTTTTTGGGGCGCTCTATACCCTGATGCCGCTCTTGACCTACGTCCTCTGGAAGGCCATGGGCAAGCCCTTTCAGGTGGAGGGCAGACGGCTCTTCTGGTACGTGGCTGCCACCTGTCTGCTCTTTTACAGCGGTACCGTCTTCTGCTACCTGGTAACCCTTCCCTTTGGCGTTCAGTTCCTGCTCGGATTCCAGTCCGAGGAACTGAAGGCGGTTATCTCCATCGGCAAGTTCGTCACCTTTGTCACCGTCTTTGTGCTCGCCTTTGGCCTGATTTTCGAGCTGCCGGTCTTTATGATCTTCAGCGCCCAGGTCGGGCTCATCTCCAGGCGTGCCTTTGAAAAGAATCGGCGCTTTGCCATTCTGGGGATCGCCATCCTGGCAGCCCTGTTGACCCCGACCCCTGATCTGGTCAACATGGCCCTGATGGGTGGGCCGCTCTACCTGCTCTATGAGTTCGGGATCCTGATCATCCGGGTCCTGGGGATTGGGCCGTCCCGGCCCGGCAGCTGAGCGGCCGGTGGCTGGGGGCAGGGAGAGTGAGTCGCTGCAGGGAGCAGTCGGTAGAGAATAACAGGGGCAGGGGAGAGATCGGGTTAGGCTATGGATGAACGCAAGGGCCAAAAGTCGGCCAGCCGGCGGCGAAGGCTGCTCTGGCGCTTGGGAGTCTTGATCGGCATGGGCACCGTGCTGGCACTGCTTTTTTTACCGGGGAGAGGCTTGTTCCAGCTCCGCCGGCTGCAGCAGCATGCCACGGAGCTGGAGGAGGAGAATGTTCGGCTTCAGGAGGACAAGGCCAGGCTGGCTGCGGAGATTGAGCGACTGAAGGGCGACGAGGCATATATAGAACAGTTGGCGCGGGAAAAGTATGGCCTGCTGAAGCCCAATGAAGAGGTCTTTGACTTTAACCCCCCGGCCAAGCGGCGGAAATAGAGAGCAGCGGCTTCGGCTCCGGATTCGGATGGGCAGCCCCATCCCCGATGCGCAGAGACCCTGCTGTTCAGCCGGGCGGCTGAGCGCTGTGGCTGCAGCCTGCCTCGGCTTCAAGGTCAATCTTGAGCCCCACGGGCCCAAAGAGCTATGCTCAGGAAAATCCGGATGGGGAGGAACAGCCTCCAGAAGGTCCCGGCCGGACGGTCGAGGCGGCCAGGCCGACCCGGATGGTGGAGGCCGAGATATTCTTGGTGACGTCCGTACTCTTGCACTGGGGACACTGGATGGGCTCCCCCTGCTGGGATGAGGTCACCAGCAGCTCGAACTGATGTTTACAGTCCCTGCACTGGTATTCAAAGATAGGCATGTTTCCTCCTTGTTGATCGGGTTGGGGCATATGAGCATGGGAATAATATACTGAATTGGTAACCATTGGAGTAGGGTTTGTCATCTGAAAAGAAGCGTACAGGGCAGGGCCACCTTTCCCAGGGGACGGACTGCTGTTCGTGGCAGGACCTGGCCGGGTTGGCAGCGGAGCTGCGGACCATGCTCAAGTTCCATCGACAGCTGGGGATAAGCGTCTATCCGCAACAGGAGGGGCTCCCTCCTGCTCTGCGTCTGCGCACAGCTGCACCCCCCAAGCCGGCAGGGGTGTCCAGGCGTCGTTCTCCCGCACCCCGGCCGCAACAGAGTCCCCCGGCGGTACAGCCACTGCCGGCAAAGGATGCGCTGGTTGCACTCTACCAACAGATCGACGGCTGCACCAGCTGTGGCCCGGCCGGAGCCGGCTGTCAGGCCAGTGCGCCCCTGGTGGGTGAGAAGAGGATCCGGCTGATGATCATCGGTGACTACTGCACCATCCAGGAGCAGGACCGACTGTTCGGTCGGGCCGAAGACCAGATGCTGGTCAAGATGATCGGAGCCCTGGGGCTGGACCGGGATGAGGTCTATGTAACCAACTGCATCAAATGCCCCCAGCCCCTTGACCGGAAGCAGCTGAGCCAGTGCGCTGGGCGCTGTACAACCTTCCTGGCCCGTGAGATCGCTGCAGTCAAGCCAAGGGTCATCTGTGCCATGGGAGATCTCAGTGCAGGGGTGGTCCTGGGCCGTGCTGGTTCGGTGGTCCGCTTACGGGGCGTCTTTCATCGCTACCGCTACTACGAGGAGTATCCCGTGGAGGTGATGGTCACCTATCACCCCCGATTTCTCCTGGCCCACGGGGAAATGAAACGGGCCACCTGGAAGGATCTGCAGCAGCTGCAGCAGCGTTTCCTCGGTTCCTGAGTAACCTGAGTAAGGGGCCCATGGCTTCAGCTTCCTGCAGCCATGGCGATCAACCCCCGTTTCCCCAGCTCCTTGAGAAAGCTGCTCACCGCAATCTCGGCCTCCCGCTCCTCCAGTTGGTGCTGGCCTTGAAAGAGGCGGATGATCTCCCTGCTGCTCCGCTGGTTGTCGATTAAGCCCCAGACCCCGCTTCCCATATGATCCAGTTGCAGCTTTCTTCGGATGCTGCTGGTGTCCCGGCCGGTGAGCCTGCGCATCAGGCCGCGAAACAAGGGTTTGACCTCCACCGGGTAGATCAGGAGGATGCCGTCTGCCCCCGGCTCTTCCTCGGCACCGGGGTTGCGGATGGGGATGCAGGCCAGGGCCTGTTGCCTGTTGAGGGCTGGGCTGGTCGTCGCTGGGGGCTTTTTTCCTGGAAAGATCATAGGGTTCGTACGGCTGTGCTGGGATCAGCCGGGGTGATAGTGGTTGAGGACGGAGTCCAGCAGGGCGGCGGCTTTAGCAGAGCTGCCCTGGACATGGACTCCGAGGATGAGGTTATGCTCCGGGTAATGGCGGAGTTGGAGGGCGATCCCGGTGGGCTGACGCCTGAGCCGGCGGAGCCAAGCCTGGGCGCCGCCGGCGCTGTAGACCCATCTGGCCCTTGCAGGATCCGTGACCGGCAGCAGCTGGGCCGGGCCGGCCAGGAAGGTGCCGAATTCGCCGAGCCCGCTGTTGCGGAGGAGTTCTGCGGCCGGTTTGAAGCGGAGCAGGGCCAGGCGCTCACTTGCCAGGGTAAAGGCCAGGCTGTAGCGGCCGGGCAGGAAGCTGTGTTCCCGGAGACGTGCTGCTGCCGGCAGGCGGGCGCTGATATCGAAGAGCTGCCAGGGGATGTACGCCTGGTCGTGATGATGGCGCAGGCTTAAGAGCAGCTGGAGGTAGAGCTGCTCCCTCTCGTCCCGGAAGTTGGGCCACTGCAGGGCGACGGTTCGTTGTTCTTTGGGCAGGTAGAGGAGGATGCCGCGGCCTCTCTGCCGCTCCCCCAGCTCCACCTGCTCCCCCTGCCACTGGAAGCCGTACCAGGGGCAGGGGGCCAGTGGCCTCTCCCAGGATGGTGGTGGTTGCCAGGGCTGAAAACGGGCGCTCGGCATCCGCCGGCCCAGCTTTTTGCACAGCGAGTCGGGGGAAAAACGACCCCTGGTGGCCTGCCATTTCAGTCCACACACCGGGCCGCTCTCCTCTGCAAACAGGAGGTAGCGGTCGAGCACCACCGTCGGGTACCAGGAGGTCGGCACCTGGAGGCTGATGCCGTTCCAGGCCACGGTCTGGCGGGACAATTCAGCAGGATGCATCGGGGCTGCAGAGGCTTGGGAACGAGTCGGCAAGGCGCATGGAAGCTGCTGGAGTCGGGACTAGCGAGGGATCATCTCTTCCCAGAGCTGCCCCTTTGGCGTCGGGGGGAGCGGTTCTCTGGTGGCACAGATCCTGTTGAAGCATTTGCGTTCCGCGATGATCCGTTCAGGCATGGCCAGCTTGACCACGCTGCCCAGGCTCTCGTCCAGGTTTTTCTGGTTGTACTGCAGGGTCAGGGAGACCCGCTCGCCGTTCTGATCGATAAAGTGCCATTTCCAGGCCTTGAGGATGCCAAAGGCATCTCCGGTATAACGGCTCGGCTCGCCCAGCTGTTTTTTATAACGCTTCAGCAGTTCCCGGTAAAAGCCTTCACTGGAGTCGGCATATTTCAACTTGATCCGGACAATCTTTCCCGGCCGCTCGCAGACTCCGTACTCGATGATCCCCTTGCGAAAGCCGCCGATGTCTTCCACCACCACCTGTTTGAGAAAGTTACGATAGCTGGTTAACTCATAGTCATCTATGGAGGTGCCCAGTCTGAAACCGCCGATCTCCTTGGGGACGAGGACGGTGGCGGAGAGCGGGGTCGTGGAGCAGCTGAGCAGGAGGGCGAAGAACAGGGCGAGCAGGGAGTACATACCGATGGACCTCTGGTGTGAGCAGTGGGACGAAGCTGGTGGCTGAATCTGGTTAGCGTTGACCATGGGGGCACTCCTCCAGGGGATTCTGGTTCGGCCGATCCAGGAGTTGGTGGGTCTGGTCCACCAAGCGGTCGATGCGGAGGGTGACTATCTTTTCCACGGCCTTGCTGTAGATATGGGGAAAGCGCTCCAGGACCTTTTGAAAGGCCTCCCTGGACATACTCAACAGGGTCACCTCGCTGTCGGCCCAGGCCGAGAAAAACCACTCAAACTTGGCTAACAGGGCCAACTCGCCGAAATAGTTGAGTTCCGTGGCTGATAACTGTTGAACAAGGTAGTGCTTGCCCTGATGTTCGGTGCAGATGGTTACGGATCCTGCGGTGATGAGGTACATTCTTTCAGCTGCTTGCCCCTGGCAGAGGATGGACTCGCCCGGACCATAGTGTTCCTGTGTACAAAGGTAGGCATAGAGCTTGAGGATTTCAAGTGGGGTCTCCCGAAACAGGGGCAGCTGCTGGAGTTGGGCCAGGGCCTCCTGGATCCGGCAATGGCCAGGGCCGGAGGGATTATCAGTGTGCTTGGGTGAGCTCATAAAAGGCTCCTCGTAGGTTCATCAGTTCTTCGTAGGTCCCCTGTTCGATGAGGGAGCCGGCCTTGAGGACGAATATCCGGTCGTACCCGGGGGTGAGGTCCAACCGATGGATGACCGAGATGATGGTCTTCTTGTTGCGGAAGCGCTCTTCCAGGATGCGCTGGATCCGGGCCTGGGAGGTGTTGTCCAGGCTGGCGGTGGCCTCATCCAGGATCAGCAGGTTGGACTGCTTTAAAAAGGCCCTGGCAATGGCCAGCTTCTGCTTCTGGCCTCCCGAGAGGCGGTCCCCCTGGCTGCCTACCTCAAAGTCCAGGCCGATGTCAAGGATCTCGTCGAGCAGCCCCTCGCGCTCAAAGGCCTGGGTGGCCAGGTCAAGCAGGTGCTGATGATCACGCAGCTGTCCCTTGGGCGCGCCAAAGAGGATGTTGTCTCTGAGGGAGTGGCTGTAGAGGTACTCCGAAGGGCAGTAGGCGATAAAGTCGCGCAGCTGCTCATAGTGGGGCAGGGGGATGATGGTGCCCTGCTCCATCAGGGAGCGGGTGGACTGCACACAGGCCTCCATATCCAGGCCGATGATATCCCGGAGAAAAGCGTGTCTGGCGGCCAGGATGGCATCTTTCAGGTCCTGACTGATGGAGGTGATCTTATGGCGGGCCGGGATATAGCGGAAGGCCAGCTCAAGCAGGCGGTTCTGGTCCCCTTTTTTCTGGGGCACGGCGTCCTTGGCTGCGATCAGCAACTCCTGATACCCTTCCAGGTCGGCGGGCTCCATGGGGCTGCCCTGGAAAAAGAAGTCATCGTCACCCAGATCCCTGAGCATCTCTACGGTGGCCTGGGCGATCCTGAAGCCCAGTTCCAGCAGGGGCTGCTCCAGCTGATGTTCGCTGAGAAAGCGGCGGTATGGTTGATTGGCGGCCAGCCGCTCTATGGCGTAGCTGTGGTTGAGGCTTTCACCGAAGATCAGGTTGTCCCGCAGGCTGGAGTAGGTCAGAAAGGTGTTGATATCGTAGGGTTCGACCACCTTGGAGAAGGACTCCCTCAGCTCTGCGTTGATGATCTGTCGCATCCGCAGCAGCTGGTTTCTCAGGGGGGCAACGCGCTCTTCCGGGATAACGGTGTTCAGGCCAAAGCGAACGATATCCTCGCTCAGGCCCACGTCACGGACGGCCTCCAGCAGCTGCCTGCGCTCCGGAACCGGTTCCCCCTCGCTCTCCCCGGCCTGGGCTCCATAGAGCAGGTTCTCCCGGATGGTGCCGGTGAAGATGAAAGGTCGCTGGGCGATCATGGTGATATTTTTGCTGATATCCGACTTGCTCAGGGTGGTGATGTCCAGGTCGTCCAAGAGGATCAGGCCATGGTTGACGCTGTAGAGTTGGGCAATGAGCAGGGCCAGGGTGGATTTACCGGAACCGGAGAAACCCACCAGGGCCACCTGTTCGTTGGCTTTGATGGCCAGGCTGATGTCGTTGAGCAGCTTGAGGCCGCTCTCCACCGAGAAGCCGGCATTCTTCAACTCGATCCTGCCGCTGAAATCCAGGGGCGCCCGGCCCTCGGGAAGCATGGGGTGCTCGATCTCATGGTCAAAGATGGACATGATCTGGCTGTAGCGGACCCTGCTGTCCTGGTAGGACTGGTAGTATTCCAGCATCTCTTTCCAGGGATCATAAACCTTCTCGTAGGCCGAGAGAAAGGCCACCAGGGCACCCAGGGTAAACTGGCCGTGGATGGCCAGGTAGCCGCCGACCAGAAAGAGGATAAAGGGGCCGATGGACTGGAAGAGGTTGTTGGCAAACTTGATCCCGTACTTGACGATGAACAGGCCGTTGAGCTGGCGGTAGAGGTTGTGGACCAGCTTGGCCATCCGTCGCTCTTCCAGGTGGTAGCTGCCGTTGGCATGGATCTCGTGGAGGCCGGAGATGGCCTCGTTGACCACGTTGGACATGGCCCTGGTGGTGAGGATCCGTTTCCTGTTGTAGTGGTTGTAGCGCTTCTGGAGCAGGGGGATCACGATCAGCTCAAAGGGGTAGATCGTCACCGAGAGCACGGCCAGCAGGGGGCTGAGGTGAAACATGAAGCCCAGAAAGACCGCAAAGCTGAGGATGCTGGTCAGGGGAATGGTCAGGGCACCGCCCAGGAAGAGCCCGATGGCGTTGAGTTCTGCGGTCATGGCCGAGACCACGGTGCCGGGCTGCATCTTCCGGTAGAACTGGAGAGGCAACTGGAGGATATGATGGTAGAGCTCCTGGCGCATCTCCACCAGGATCTTCTGACCGATCAGGGTCTGGAGGGTGTTGATGGCATATTTACTCAGACCGGCCAGCAGGACCGAGCCCATGTAGAGGCCGCAGTAGAGGTAGAGGAGTTCAATCTTCTTTAAGGAGATGGCCTGGTTGATGATGCGCTTCTGCATCTCCAGGGGAAAGACCCGGAAAAAGAGACTGGCTGCGATGATCACCAAGAGGACACCCTGCAGGCTCCTGTGACGCCGGAGGATCCAGTAGAACAGCGGTCGTTTGGTGATCTTGACGGACTGGGCAGAGGAAGATGGGCGCATGGCAACGGTGGTCTGGGGCAGAGGGGGCCTGGAGGAAAACCGGTGTGGTTGAATTCTCCCAGGTAAGGGCTGGAATTGCAAGCTGATTCTTTGGCGAAGATCATGCCGCTTCGGGAAGGGCCAAGGAGTCAATATGACAGTCAAAGGTGTGGGGAGGGCGGTAAGGATGGTGAAAAAACGGTTAATTGGGTCTGTTTTTGGTCTGGATAGATCCCCTGTTCCATGCTACAAACACACCACCTATATATTCACCATCGAGACACGCATCACCGTTGGTCACCCTGAAGAGTTGTTCTTTTGCCCAATCTCTGCGTTATGCTTAAAAAAAATATTCTCGGAGTATCGTTTATAGAGCTGCGGTCATTTTTTTTCGCATGTCTTGATCGTGAACACAATACCTGATTATTCAAGATACCCTGTTACTTTAGCCAGAGAAGGAGCCGCCCATGGCCGTTCATGAGATCACCCACCCCTTGGTACGTCATAAGCTTGGACATTTACGGGAAAAAAATATCTCCACCAAAGATTTTCGAGAGCTCGCCTCAGAGGTGGGGATGCTCCTGACCTACGAGGCAACCAGGGATCTGCCTGCCGAGCAGGTAGCCATCGAGTGCTGGTCCGGGAGCGTGGAGGTGGACCGGATCAAGGGCAAGAAGATTACCATCGTCCCCATCCTCCGGGCCGGCCTGGGGATGATGGACGGCGTGCTCAAGGCCGTACCCAACGCCAAGGTCTCGGTGGTCGGCCTCTACCGCGATGAAGAGACCCTCCAGCCGGTGACCTACTTTGAAAAACTGGTCCAGGATATTGATCAGCGCAAGGCCATGATCATCGACCCCATGCTGGCCACCGGAGGCACCTTGATCGCCACCATCGACATGTTGAAAGAGGCCGGCTGCAAGGAGATCATCGGGATCTTCCTGGTGGCAGCCCCCGAAGGAATCGCCAAGCTGGAGGCAGCCCATCCGGATGTGGATATCTATGTGGCCGGTGTTGACCGTCGGCTGGATGATAACGGCTATATTATCCCTGGCCTGGGTGATGCCGGAGATAAGTTGTTCGGCACCAAATAACAGTCAGAACAGTCAGGGGGGAGGGCCCCCGGAAGACCTTGTAGGGGCGCCGGCTTGACGGCAGGCAGTGTCGGCAGAGCCATAATTTAAGGAGATATGAGGAAACGTATGACCGCCATTGAGAAAGAAGCCATGGGATGTGCCAAGCAGGTGCTGGTTGGCCTGCAGATGTTGTTTGTGGCCTTTGGGGCCCTGGTCCTGGTGCCGATATTGACCGGCTTGAACCCCAACGTGGCCCTCTTTACCGCCGGTGCAGGGACCCTGCTCTTTCAGCTGATCACCAAGCGGCAGGTGCCTATCTTCCTGGCCTCCTCCTTTGCCTTTATCGCCCCGATCATCTATGGGGTGCAGACCTGGGGCATTGCCGGCACCATGAGCGGCCTCCTGGCCGCCGGGATAGTCTACATGCTGCTCGCCCTGCTCATCCGTTTCCGGGGCAGAGGGATCGTCAAGCGGGTCCTGCCGCCGGTGGTGGTGGGGCCGGTGATCATGGTCATCGGCTTGAACCTGGCCCCTGTGGCGGTGTTCATGGCCCTGGGAAAGACCGGTGACGGCGCGGCCGTCCTCTTCCCCCAGGGACAGGCCCTGGGCGTGGCCATGGTCTCGCTGCTGGTAACGATCATTGCCGTGCTCACGGGCAAGGGCATGATCCGCCTGATCTCGATTCTCCTGGGCATCTGCGCCGGCTACCTGGTTGCCCTGCCCCTGGGGATGGTGAACTTTGCCCCTGTCCTGGAGGCGCCGCTGTTTGCGGTTCCCTCCTTTGTCTTTCCCCAGTGGAACTGGCAGGCGGTTTTCTTTATTGTCCCGGTGGCCATTGCCCCGGCCATTGAGCATATCGGCGACATGCTGGCCATCAGTAATGTCACAGGCAAGAATTTTCTGGAAAAACCAGGGCTTCATCGGACCCTGATGGGCGATGGGGTCGCCACCTCCCTGGCCGCCATGCTGGGCGGGCCTCCCAACACCACCTATTCCGAGGTGACCGGAGCCGTGACCCTGACCCGTGCCTTTAACCCGGCGGTGATGACCTGGGCCGCGGCTGTGGCCATTGTCCTCTCCTTCTCCGGCACCCTGGGCGCGCTTTTGGGCACCATCCCCACCCCGGTCATGGGCGGGATCATGACCCTGCTCTTTGGTACCATTGCCGCCATCGGCATGAACACCCTGATCCGTGAGGCGGTGGATCTGGTCCAGCCCCGCAACCTGGTGATCGTCAGCCTGATCCTGGTCTTCGGCATCGGTGACATGGCCCTGGGTTTCAAGGGCTTCATGGTGCAGGGGATCGGCCTCTCAGCCCTGGTCGGGGTCTTTCTCCACCTGGTACTGCCCAACAGGGAGGTTTCGATTCGTAAGGCTTCCTGACTCTCCTCCCCCAAAAAAAACACCTCGCCGTGCCTTCCGCCCGGCAATGGAGCGGAGGGTCTGCCCAGCTCCCCTCCCGTTCCCCCGCATGGCTGCTCTCCCCTGTTCACTGCTCCCCTTTTTCAGGGGAGCAGGCTCAGTGGCTCTGTTGTTCCTCCTCGAACCGTTCCATCTGACTCTCCAGGCCGATGGTCTGTTCCACCGGCAGGACAAAGGCGATGCCTGTGCCTGGTTTGTGGAACTCTCCTGCCCGGTTGATGGCCGCTAGGATCTTGCTCACGCAGCTCTGGGCGGTGAGAAAGAGGATGATGTCGGTCTGGGCCTCCAGGGAAAGGCCGAAAAAGGTCTTTGCCTCCCGGATTCCTGTGCCCCTGGCGTGGATAATGGTTGCGCCGGTGGCGCCTGCGGCCTTGGCCGCATCCACCACCGTATCGGTATACTCCTGTTTGACCGAGGTGATGATAAGCTTAAAGTCCATGCTCGTTCCTTGGGTTGTGTTTTGGTGTTCTGCTGTTGAGCCAGTGGGCATACTGGCCGTAGCCCAGCACGGCAATGATGGGAAAGAGGCTGGCAAAGGCGATCAGGCCAAAACCGTCGATAGCCGGGTTGCGGCCGGGGATGGCCGCCGACAGACCCAGGCCCAGGGCCGTGACAATGGGCACGGTCACGGTGGAGGTGGTCACCCCCCCGGAGTCATAGGCCAGGGGGATGATGCTTTTAGGGGCAAAAAAGGTCTGGGCAGTAACCATGAGGTAGCCGCAGAGGATGTAGAGGGTGAGCGGGGTGCCGGAAACGATCCGGAAGGTCCCCAGGCTGATGCCTGCGGCGACTCCCAGGGCCACGGTGACCCGCAGTTTGTTCGGGCTGATGGTCCCGCCGGAAACCTCCCTGGCCTTGATGGCCACGGCCAGCAGGGAGGGTTCGGCAATGGTGGTCGCAAAGCCGATCATGGCGGCAAAGAGGTAGACCTGGAGGTAGTGGTACCAGTGGCTGACAGCCGGCAGGGTGTCGCCGGCGGCGATGAGCCGGGGGCTGGAGAGCTGGCGGGCCATGATCTCGCCAAGGGGGAACAGGGCCATCTCCAGGCCGGTCAGAAACAGGGCCAGGCCGAGGATGACATAGATGATCCCGGGGACCAGTTTCTTGAGATTGGGCAAGGGCTGTTTGACCACCAGCAGCTGATAGCCGAAGATCAGCACCAGGATGGGGAGGATGTCACGACAGGTGGAGAGCAGGTTGGCGGAGAGTTCGTTGAGCAGGGCCATGGGCGTCCTCAGGAAAAGATCAGCAGGCCATAGGCCATGACAAAGATCATGGGCAGCAGGGAGGCCAGGGCGATCAGGCCGAAGCCGTCGGTCAGGGGATTGCGGCCCTTGATGATCGAGGCCAGGCCTACCCCCAGGGCCGCCACCAGAGGCACGGTGATGGTGGAGGTGGTCACCCCGCCGGTGTCATAGGCGATGCCGATGATCTCTTTCGGGGCCACGGTGGTCATCAGCATCACCAGCAGGTAACCGCCGATGATCAGGTAGTGAAGGGGCCAGCCCTTGAGGATGCGCAGCACCCCCACCAGGATGGCAAGGCCCACGGAGAGGGCCACGGAGAGCCGCAGGCCCAGGGCATAGCGGTTCAGGACTGCCGGCTCGGAGGCGATCAGCTGCCCCTGGGCCGCGATCTCGGCTGCCTCCCGGCTGACCGCGATCAGCGCCGGTTCGGCAATGGTGGTGGTGAAGCCCAGTAAAAAGGCAAAGCTGAGCAGGGCGCTGAGGCTGCCCTTGGCTGCCAGGTGGTGGGCCATGGTCTCGCCCATGGGAAAGAGGCCCGACTCCAACCCCTGGGTAAAGAGGCTGAGGCCGACCACCGTAAACAGGGCCCCGATGAGGAGCTGATCGAGCTGGGGCAGGGGCTGGCGGAAGACCAGCAGCTGAAAGAAGAGGACCACCCCGATGATCGGTAGGAGATCGACCAGGGCCTGCCACTGTCTGCTCAGGACGGCACGGATGAAGGCGCTGAGTTGGCCGCTTCTGTTCATGGACGAGCTCCAGCTTGAGCTGAACAGCAGGGGGGCCTGGTTCGGATATTCATCTGCATGGCTCAGGCTTTGGTGGTGCCGCTTACAAAGAGCTCAAAGAGCTTCTCAAAGACCGAGGGGATGGCCGAGGGCTGGGCATTGGCCGAGCCGGCATAGGCCTTGGTGAGCTCAAAGGCACGTTCAAAGGCATTGTCATAGTCCGAGACCTCTTGGGCCTTGAGGATGGCAACCAGTTCTTGGGCGATACGTTCTTCCATGATGAGACTCTTGGGGTGGTGGTTTGAGTGAGCAGGGAGCGACTCAAGGGACAGGTTACAGCCAGGGGGGCCGGCAGAGGCTCACCCAGGGGGACCTTGGCCAGCTTCCGTTTCATCTCCCCCAGATGATAGAGGAACGGTTTGCTTTGTCCAGCTTTTTTTTATCGATGAGAGGTGGGGAGCCTGGATTCGGTCATGGCCGGCACCCCTGGGAGGGGCCGGAGCCGGCCGGGACAGGGGCCTGGCCGGCTCCGGCTGGGGATTGCAGTCACCTTGGAAAATCTCTCCTCTCAAGGTAGGCTTATGGGTTGATGGGTTCGGGTTTACAGAGGTTCTTGGCCTCCATGGCCACTCGGCCGCAGCCGCCGCAGGTGAACTGCATGGCGCTCAGCTTGTCCCGGCAGATATGGCGGGCATCGACCTCGGCTGCACCGCAGAAGCTACAGCTTTCGGTGTCACCGCAGGGGTTGCACAGGTGCCCGGGGCTCTCTGCCACTGCACCGCAGGTATTACAACTATAAGGCATTTTGGGCCTCCATTATGGATCAGGTTGCTTATGGATCAGGTTGCTGTGGGGGAAGGGGGGCAGGGAGCCTGCCGTTGACGCTGCCCTGATCGGGGCGAAGCAGCCTGCTCCTGGCTGTTCCCTCCCATAGGGATATTATGGGCACGTCTCCCTGCCTGTCAACCGGCGGGGTGGAATGCAGCCCTTGCTGCCGTCAGGTTTCGGGGACAGGGAATTATCAGCTTGACGTGGTAAAAGCCGATTTGTTATCCTGGTTGACAGGCGGTGCCCCCTTTGCTTGAGCCTTGAGTCGTAGGCAGGCGCCTTGGTGCCCCTCCCCTTTTTTTCCTTTCAAGCGGAACCGGAGAGCCCCTCGTAATCCATGGCCGATATAATCCAACACTCTTTTCTCAGGCGATGCGTCAGTGACATCCTCAACGGTCTCAGTGATGGTCTGACCCACTTCTCCGGACCCAGTCGTGCTGCGGTGATTTTTTGCCTGGGCCCAGAGGACCCCCTGCTGCTCTGTGACCCCCAGCAGCTGCTCAAGGGACACGAACCGGTGTTCAAGGCCCTCTATCTGGAGAGTGAAGAGTGGCGTGAGCAGGTGACGGTCCCCAGGGATAAACGTCGTTTTGCCGAGATCTATTCGGTCAAGGATCTCGGCCTGGCCGGCTTGCTCTCCTATGGCGGCTACTCGGGCTCGGTCTTTTTCCAGCGCTGGTTCACCGAACATCACCCGGATCTCTGTTCCACCGGTCCCTCCGAGCGTTGGCTGGAGCACGCCATCTGGCGTTTTTCCCATGACCTGGCCAACGAGAAAGATCTCTACACCGGGATCTCGGGTTATTTCCTCAGGGAGTATGCCAGCCATGCGGTGCGGGATCATATCGTCGACGAGATGAACCTTCGCCTGGGCTGGGATTCCCTGATCCGGGTCTATCCGGTCCTGGACGCGGTGCTCAGGATTTCGGAAACCCGGGAAGAGGGGTTCTGGCCCCAGGGCCAGTTGCTGATCGTCGACCCCTCCATGGTGGATGCACTCCACTTCCTGGTCAAGTTCCAGGAACAGATCCGGCCCCAGCTGGCCAACAATAAACATGTGCGCAAGTTACTGCTTTCGGTGGAGAACTCCAGCCGGAGGCTGGTCAGCGACGGCCGCTCTATCCTGGGGATTTGTGATGCCACCCTGCCGCCCTTTTCCATCCGGGCCGATTTTCGGGGTCGGCACGGCTTTCTCAAGGTGAACAAGTCTCCGGTCTGCAGCTTTGCCGACGGTCGCTTCAGCTCGACCACCTTTCAGGCCAAGCTGGTCCAGCTGGAGGAACTGCTGCTTGAGTCTGCACTGGACAAGTCGGTCTGTTACTTCCTGTTCAAGATCGTGGTCAGTCTGGTGCATCATGCCCAGCTCCATAAGCATGGCTGTACGGTGGTGCTGGACCTGAACCAGGAGCCGGTGAAGATCTCCGGCCAGCAGCTCTCTCCGGCCCTGGATCTGCGCAAACCCCATACCCTGAATCTGGCCAAATCCCTGGCCAAGGTAGATGGCGCCCTTCATATCAATGCAGACCAGCATCTCCATGGTTTTGCCTGCCTCCTGGACGGCCGCGCCTTTGCCGGTGAAGATCTTGCCCGGGGGGCACGCTACAACTCGGCCCTGCGCTTTACCGCCGAACACCCCAACCTGGTGGTGGTGGTGGTCTCCTCGGATCGACCGGTCTCGGTGATCTATCAGGGGGTGGAGGTCCAGGGGACCTGTCAGCTGGCCATGGAGAATAACTGTGTCTTTCCCCTGGATCGTCTGGATTACTGGGTGGGCTTGTAGGAGCTGAGCCGTCGGCCGGTCATGGCCCTAGCCCGTGGGCTGGAGTCTTTGCCAGGGGCCCGGGCCTGTTCGAGTCTAGAGCAGGCTGAAACAGTAGAGTCCGTAGGCAGAACAGAGGAGGATGCCGTGCCATCTCCTGGTGGTGCCGTCCTGGCGGAGCATGGGGATGAGCACGATGGTGAAGGCGAACATCACGGGCAGGTCGCGCCGGAGCAGCTCCGGATCCAGGCTAAAGGGGTGGATCATCCCGGTGAGGCCGAAGACCATCAGCAGGTTGAACATGTTGGAGCCGATGACGTTGCCGATCAACATCCCGCTCTCCCGCTGACGGAGGGCGGCAATGCTGGAAGCCAGCTCCGGCAGCGAGGTGCCCACCGCGGTCAGGGTCAGGCCGATGATCAGCTCGCTGATCCCGAAGTGGCGGGCTACGCTCACAGCTCCGTCGATGAAGATTGTGGAGCCGACGCCCAGCAGGGCGATGCCTGTCACGATGGCCAGGGTAATGAGAAAAGGCTGCCGGCGTCCGTTCCCGCTCCCGGAGAGGGCCTGGTCGTCACCGTCTCCGTTGCGCCGGTTGGCATAGGTAAGGTAGGTGTAACTGATCAGGCTGAGTACAAAGGCAAAGCCGACGATCCGGGGAAAACGGCCGTAGCCGCTGCAGAGGAGGACAAAGATACTGGCCGCGATGACGATCAGCAGTTCGGTCCAGACCTCTTTGAGCTCCAGCCGTAAGGGCGCCAGGATGGCACAGCAGCCCAGGATGAGGCCGACGTTGGCGATGTTGGAACCTATGATGTTGCCGATCATGATGTCAGGGTGTCCCTGGAGGGAGGCGATCAGGCTGATGAACAGTTCCGGGATGGAGGTGCCGAAGGCGACCACGGTCAGGCCGATGACAAAGGGGGTGATTCCCAGCCGCCTGGCCAGGCGGGTGGCCCCGTAAATGACGGCCTCCCCTCCTCCGATGAGCATGAGCAGGCCGATGAAGACCCAGAGCAGGGCAAGGAAAAAAGGTGCGGTTGACTCCATGGTGTATCAGTGGCAGAATTGATGGATGGCTGCATCGCTGTGGAGCTGGAAGCTCCGCTGGATGAGGGGGAGCAGTGCAGGTTTGATAGTCTTCAGCGGCGGGAGCTCGGGGAGGATGGGCAGGGCCGATTCCACGCTGGCCGGTGGGCGTAGCTTCAACTTGTCCCTGAGTTGCTGCTCCTCTTTGCCGGCCGGCTGATCGAGCGGGGCGATGGCTTGTTCATGGCCGCTCCGGTTCAGTCCCCTGAAAAAGCGCATGATCGCGTCCAGGTCGTTGTTACGGTAAAACAGTTTTATCTCTTCGGCAATGGTGTCCTGCTCGCTGATGAGCTTTTCCACGGTAAAGCGATAGCTCTCCACGTATTGGTGCAACTCCTGGTAGAGTCGGAGGAAGAGGCGACGAAAGCGTTGTCTTTTGGTGAAACCGCTGGTTGCGTATTCCTGGAAGAGCCGTTTCCTCAGGGTCGCCGATTCCATCAGGTAGGGATCAAAAAAGATCTCGTCGTGGAGACCGGTGATCTGAAAAAAATCATGGATCAACTCAGGCCTGCCCAGAAGGATATAGAGGCGGACCAGGTGCATGCCGATGGTATGCTCCAGGTGTCGAAAACTGAGGGCCAGCTGGTCGTTGTAGGCCTCGATGTCCTCTTCGATCAGTTTGCGAAAACCAAAGTAGCGGTCTGCGACCTCTTTTTTAATCTCATAGGAGAGGACCTGCTCGATGTCATTCATGGTGGCTTTCCTGGGATGAAGAAAGTAGTGTCTGCTGAGCTGAGTCTGGACCATCGCCGAAGTGCGGCGATGGGAGCGGCGGGAGAGCGGAGAGCTGAAGCCACCGGGAGAACGGATATCATGAACTCCATCCTACCCCACTGATACAGATTTTACCATGGAAATGCCCCCGTTCCCCCACTGATAGCCATGATTGATAATACTTCCCGGGAGACCATCAAAAACAGTGTCCGTGAGGCTGCGGATATTGTTGAGGTGATCGGCGACTACGTCACCCTGAAGAAGGCCGGCAGCCGCTATGTCGGTCTCTGTCCCTTCCATGGTGAGAAGACCCCCTCCTTTTCGGTAAATCCCCAGCGCCAGTTTTTTTACTGCTTTGGCTGTGGTGCCTCCGGGGACGCCTTCTCCTTTATGATGCAGTACCATCACCTCAGCTTTCCCGAGGCCCTGAAGAGCCTGGCCGATAAGTACCAGATCGTGATACCGGAACGGGAGATGAGTCCCCAGGAGAGGCAGCAGTTCCGGGAGCGGGAGCAGCTCTACTCGGCCAACGAGGCGGCAGCCGACCTCTATGCCGGCATCCTGGCCCGGGAGGGGGGCGCAGAGGAGGCCCAGACCTATCTCCGTGGGCGGGGGGTGTCTGCCGAGTTTATCCAGCGCTACCGGCTTGGCTATGCCCCTGCCCCTGAAGAGGGGGGCTGGAGCTTTGCCACGGACCGCCTCCTCAAACAGTCCCTGCCCATCCAGGCCCTGGTCCGGTCGGGACTGGCCGTGGAAAAGGAGCGTGGAGGCCATTACGATCGCTTTCGTTCGCGGATCATGTTTCCCATCTATGACCTCACCGGCCGGGTGGTCGCCTTTGGCGGCCGAATCCTGGGGGAGGGTAAGCCTAAGTACATGAACTCTCCGGAGAGCCCCATCTTTGAGAAGAGTCGACTGCTCTTTGGGCTCTATCAGCATAAGGAGGCGATCCGTAAGGCCAGGACCGCCCTGGTGGTGGAGGGCAATTTTGACCTGCTCTCCCTGGCGATCCATGGGATCGATACCGCGGTCGCCCCCCTGGGAACCTCCTTGACCCGTCATCATGTCCACTCCCTGCGCGGCTACTGCCAGGAGGTGGTACTCCTCTTTGACGCCGATGCCGCAGGGCTGGAGGCGGCCATGCGCAGCGTCCCCTTCTTCCTGGCCGAACAGCTGGACTGCAGGGTCGCTCTCCTGCCCCAGGGGCATGACCCCGACAGCCTGGTTCGCAGTGAGGGGGCCGGGGCGATCAGGGAGCGGGTCGCAGCAGCCCAGCCCCTGGCTGAATTTGTCTTTACCACCCTGGTGGAACGGCATGGCCTGACCCTGGGGGGCAAGAACAAGATCATTGGAGAGCTCAAGCCCCTGATTGAGGAGGCCAGCGATGGTGGCCAGAGGTCACTGATGCTGGCCCATTTCAGCGAGCAGCTGGGGGTGGCACCGGCCCAGTTTGCCGTCCCGTCCCAGCTGCGGCAGCAACCGCTGGCCGCGGCCCCGGTGGGCAGCCTGGAACGCTTGCCCCGCCAGGAGCGTCAGCTGGTCGAGTTTCTGATTCTCTACCCCGAGCATCTGGAAGAGCTCCGGGCCGCGGGCATGGAAGAGGTGCTGCAGGAGCCGGCCGCCCTGCGGATGGTTCATCTTCTCCTGGAGCTCAACGCCCGGGGAGAGCAGGGGCCGGAGCAGATCATGGAGGTCTTGCCTGACCAGGCGGAACGGCACTATGTGGCGCGGCTCCTTGCCCTGCAGGGCAGCGAAGGACTGGCGGATGAAGGTGCTCTGGCGGAGGGGCAGCGCCGGGAGTTACTGCTCTGGCTGGAGCGGGCCTCCATCCAGCAGCAGAGCCTGCGGCTGCAGGAAGAGATAGAGGAGGCCGGTCGGCAGGGGGATACGGCCAGGCTGATGGAGCTCTTGCAGCAGAAAATGATAGCCGGTAAAAAAAGAACAGGCTGTTGATTATAAGCTGTTGAAAAAATAATAAAAGCTGTTAGGCTGCAGAAATGCGTTCAACGATGTGTGGTGTGGTTGGCTGAAAAGACGTCCGTACGGCAGGGTTGTTTGGTGACCGCGAGACAACTTCGCGAATAAGCGTTTTATCCTGTCGATGTCCCCTGTTTTGTTATCGTTTTTTAGCCAGGGCACCATGAAATCTTTTTCAATAACGTGGACTGTTATCCAGAGGAGAGATAGTGGATAGTGCGAAAGACGGTTTTGAAGAAGAACGAGGTGTCGTGAAAAAGGGCACGGTCTCCCCGCTGCGGAACAGGATCGCCAGGGCGAGCCGCGAGAAAGAGCAGCAGGGCAAGAAGGGCAAGGAACGACGGACCCGGGTTGATCGACGTTGCGGTGAGGATCGGCGCAGTGGCGATCGTCGGGACCAGGGGACCAGTATCGACCCCATGAACATCTATCTCCGGGAGATGGGCAGCCAGCGCCTGCTCAGCCATGAGGAGGAGATAGAGCTGGCCAAGATGGTGGAAGAGGGGGAGACCCGGATCCAGTATGCGGTGCTGCGCCTGACCCTGGGGATCACGGCCCTCAATGATCTGGCAGAGGGAATCCTTCGCGGGAGCCTGCGGATCAATACCGTGATCAGAGGCGTCTCTGACAATGATGCCGAGCGCCTCAAAAAGAAACGCGATTCCTTCCTTGATCAGGTCGAAGTTGCCAACAGCCACGATGCGATTCGGCGGGAGCTCTTTCGTGAGCTGAAGCAGTGTGCCGGCAACTCCGAGGAGGAGGAGCGCATCGTTGCGGAAATCATCCAGCTGGGCTGGACCATCTCCAACCTCTTTCAGGACTACCGGCTCTGCTCCAAGGGCTTGCTGTCGGTGGCTGACGCGGTCAAGGAGTTGAGTCAGAAGTTCAACAAGGTCCGGGTGCTGGCCCAGCAGCGCGAACTGCTGGCAGCCAGGAGAAAGCAGGCGGTCGCTGCAGAGGAAGAGCCGGTCAATCCTGCCGAGATCGAACGACGGGTAACCCTTGAGCTGGCAGAGACCATAGGTCTGAGCTGGCCGGAGTTTGTCGGGGTGCAGCAGGATATCGAGTTGGGGCGGGAAACCGCCAAGCAGGCCAGGGAGGCCCTGGTGCGTTCCAACCTCAGGCTGGTGATCTCGGTCTCTAAAAAATTTCTCAACCGGGGAATGCAGCTGCCTGATCTGATCCAGGAGGGCAACATCGGCCTGATGAAGGCCGTGGAAAAGTATGATTACAAGCGCGGCTACAAGTTCTCCACCTATGCCACCTGGTGGATCCGCCAGGCCGTGACCCGGGGCATCGCCGACCAGGGACGGACCATCCGTCTGCCGGTGCACATGATCGAGACCATCAATCGGATGCTGCGTTTCTCCAAAGACTTTCAGCGGTTGGAGAGTAGGGAGCCCACCCCGGAAGAGATGGCCGAGCAGCTGGGTACCGACGTCAATAAGGTCAACATCGCCCTCAAGACTGCCAAGGATGCCATCTCCCTGGACGCGCCGGTGAGTGAAGAGGACGATGCCATGCTCAGTGATTTCATCGAGGATCATGCCCATCCCGATCCCCAGGAAAATTCCATCACCCAGAGCCTCAAGCGCTGCCTCTGTAAGGTCATGGGCTCCCTGACCCCCAGGGAAGAGAAGGTCCTGCGCATGCGTTACGGGATCGAGATCGGCTGTGACCATACCCTGGAAGAGGTGGGCCAGTGTTTTGCCGTCACCAGGGAGCGGATTCGCCAGATTGAGGCCCAGGCGATCAAAAAATTGCGCCACCCGTCCCGGAGTGGCGATCTGCAGTCCTTTATAAGCGACTAGGGCTGTGAACAATATCTGTGCCCAGGCAGAAGAGTGGTTGACCCTGACCTTCCTGCCTGGGCTCGGATGCGCCCTGCTCAACAGGCTGCTCCTTCATTTCGGCACGCCCCGGAAGGTCCTTGAGGCAGGAGCCGAACTCCAGGCCGTTTCAGGCCTTGGGCCGCACACCCGCAGACTCCTCATTGACCCTGCCAATCGCGCTGCAGCCCGGCAGCGGGCAGCCGCCGAACTTGAGCGGCTCAAACAGACAGACGATTTCCTGCTCTCTCTGACCAGTCCCGAATATCCCCAGTCCCTGCGTACCCTGCCTGATCCCCCGGTGCTGCTCTACGCCCGGGGCAAGCCCGGCTGTCTGGCAGCCCCGAGTGTGGCCCTGGTGGGTTCCAGGTCGGCCACCGCCTACGGCAGGCGGGTCAGTGCGACCCTGGCGGGTGAGTTGGCCGGACAGGGACTGACCGTGGTCTCCGGCGGGGCCTATGGCATCGATGCGGCAGCCCATCAGGGTGCCCTGGATGCCGGTGGACGGACGGCTGCGGTGTTTGGCTGTGGGCTGGATGTCGTCTATCCGCACACCCATTCCCCCCTCTTTGCCGAGATTGCAGAGCAGGGGGTGCTGCTCTCGGAATACCCCCTGGGTACCCGGCCGGAAGGCTTCCGCTTTCCGGCCAGGAATCGGATCATCAGCGGTCTGGCGGCAGGGGTGGTCGTGGTGGAGGCCACTCCGAAATCCGGATCCCTGATCACCGCCCGCCTGGCCCTGGACCAGGGGCGGGAGGTCTTTGCCGTTCCGGGTCGGGTCGATTCCGTCAAGAGCCGCGGCTGTCATGCCCTGATTCAACAGGGCGCCCAGCTGGTGGAGACGGCCGCAGACGTGCTTGCGGAGTTGATGCTGGGGGCAGGCCAGGGTCATGAGCCCGGGGCCAGGGCTCTTTCGGCGGATGCTCTTCCGGCGGATCAGGACGAAGCAGAGCCTCTCCAGGAGGAGCGGATCCTCTCCTGTCTGGAGGTCTACCCGGTCGATATCGATACCCTCCTGCGGGTCACCGCCATCCCTGTGCAGCGGATCCACGGGCTCCTTCTCCAGTTGGAGCTCAAGGGGAGGATTCGTCAGGTGGCTGGGCAGCAGTATGAAAAGATCCCCTGAGGCAGGCCTTTTTCCGGTGCTTCTGTGGCGCATTTATTGTACTTTGGTCTGGTCGTCCTGGCTCATGCCAGGGGCGTAATCCCTTGTCATCTTGTTTTAGTTTCGTCTGTTACTGTTTACTATACTGTTTACTATTTAAGGATTTGCCATGAAGTCTTTGATGATTGCCCCCTCCATTCTTTCCGCGGATTTCAGCCGCCTGGGTGAGGAGGTCCGGGCCGTGGAGGCGGCTGGTGCGGATGTCATCCATGTGGATGTGATGGATGGTCATTTTGTGCCCAACATTACCATGGGGCCCCTGGTGGTCAAGGCGGTGCGAGGGCTGACCAAGCTGCCCATCGATGTCCACCTGATGATTTCCAATCCGGATCAGTATCTTGAGGCCTTCAGTGATGCCGGTGCCGACTGGCTGACCGTGCACGTAGAGACCTGCCCCCATCTGCATCGTACCCTGGGCGCCATCAGGGAACTTGGCAAGAAGGCCGGAGCCGTGCTTAATCCGGCCACCTCACTTGCCAGCCTGGACTATGTCTTGGCCGAGGTGGACCTGGTGATGCTGATGAGTGTCAACCCGGGTTTTGGCGGCCAGTCCTTTATCGAGTCCAGCCTGGACAAGATCGCCCGACTTCGTGCCATGCTGGACGAGGTTAACCCGGAGGCCGGTATCGAGGTCGATGGCGGGGTGGCCCCGGACACCATCGCCCGGGTGGCTGCGGCCGGCGCCAATATCTTTGTGGCCGGCTCGGCGATCTACGGTCAAGCAGACTATGCCAAGGTCATTGCCGCGTTGAAGGAGGCGGCCACGGTCTAACCAATCAGAGCAGGAGGAAGAGATGGAGTTTATCGATTTTAACCAACTGGCTGCTGTCGACACCCTGACTCGCCTGGCAGCTAGCCCCTATGACCTGAGCGCTGCCGGGAGCCTTTCGCCAGAGCGACTCAAGCGTTACTGTTGTCAGAACGAATACTTTGATCTCCTCTATGCCACCCAGCGACTGGACGACCAGGTGCTGGACTCCCTCCAGGAGCTGGCAGATGAGGCCGGCCTGGTGGATAAGTATCTGGCCATGCAGGAGGGGGCGGTGCTCAACCGAATCGACGGTTATCCCAGTGAAGAGCGTCAGGTCCTGCATACCGCCTGTCGGGATATCTTCTCCACCCCTGCCCGGGCCCCCGAGGCAACGGCTCAGGCCAAGGCCGAGTTGACAAAACTGGAGCGATTCCTGCGGGAACTTTCGGAGGGGGCCATCCTCAGCCAGGGGCAACAGCCCTTTACCACCATGGTCCAGGTGGGGATCGGCGGTTCCGACCTGGGCCCCCGGGCCCTCTACCAGGCCCTGGAGGCCTTCAACCTACCCGGTCGGAGGGCGTGCTTTATCGCCAACGTGGATCCCGATGATGTGGCCGGGGTACTCCGGGGGCTCGACCTCGAAAGGACCCTGTTCAACGTGGTCTCCAAAAGCGGCACCACCCTGGAGACCCTGACCAACGAGCAGCTGGTTCGGGAGGCCCTGCTGGCGGCCGGCTGTGACCCGGCCCGGCAGATGATAGCGGTGACCGGCAAGGGCAGTCCCATGGACGACCCTTCCCGCTACCTGGCCTCATTCTATATGTATGACTCCATCGGCGGTCGCTACTCCGCGACCTCCATGGTGGGCGGGGTGACCTTGGCCTTTGCCCTGGGGATGGATTCCTTTAGAGCGATTCTCAAGGGTGCCAATGCCATGGACCGGGCCGCTGAAGAGCGGGATATCCGGGCCAACATCCCCCTGCTGATGGCCCTGATCGGCATCTGGAATCATAACTTCCTCGCCTGTCCCACGGTGGCGGTTCTGCCCTACAGCCAGGCCCTTGCCCGTTTTCCGGCCCACCTCCAGCAGTGTGACATGGAGAGTAACGGCAAGGCGGTCACCTGCCAGGGGCATCCGGTTTCCTGGAAGACCGGTCCCGTTGTCTGGGGGGAGCCCGGCACCAACGGTCAGCATGCCTTTTACCAGCTTCTTCATCAGGGGACCGAGATCGTCCCGGCCGAGTTTATCGGCTTTAGAGCGAGTCAGTACGGCCGGGATGTCCAGGTCAAGGGGACCAACTCCCAGCAGAAGCTGCTGGCCAATATGCTGGCCCAGTCACTGGCCCTGGCCAGCGGACGCGGGAATGACAATCCGGCCCGCCGCTTTGCCGGCAACCGGCCCTCCATGACCCTGATCGCCGATCGCCTCACCCCCGAGGTGATGGGTGGCCTCTTGGCCCTCTATGAACATCGGATCGCCTTTCAGGGCTTTTGCTGGAACATTAACTCCTTTGATCAGGAGGGGGTCCAGTTGGGTAAGATTCTGGCGGAAAAACTGCTCGCGCACCTGGCTGAACCAAGCGGCCAAAGCGAGGGGGAAAACCTTGAAAAAAGCATGCTCAGGGTCGCTGGAATCGGCTAAGCCCTTAGGATTATTTGCCGCTTTTTTGATGGTGCAACAATGGGTTACGCTTTTTGGTTGACAAAGACTTATCGTCCGTTTATTGTCGCTGGATGAATGAGCATTCAATACTGTATTGTCCGCTCACGTTGGCATCAACGTCGAATTGTTGATCAGATCAATACTACGTACAGGTTATTAACAAACCACATAATCTAGGAGGAACACTGATGGCAAAGCATGAAACGCCTCTATTGGACGAACTGGAAAAAGGTCCATGGCCGAGTTTCGTCACCGACCTCAAGCAGCAGGCTGAAACAAAGCCGGAGTGCTGGGACATTCTTGGTCAGCTTGAGCTTTCATACAAAGACAGGATTACTCACTGGAAGCACGGCGGAATCGTTGGTGTCTTCGGGTATGGTGGCGGTATTGTAGGTCGCTACTCAGATGTTCCTAAGCAGTTCCCCGGTGTTGAGCACTTCCACACCGTTCGTATCGCTCAGCCCTCCGGCCTCTACTACTCCACCGAGAACCTGCGTGCCCTGATGGATCTCTGGGAGAAGTATGGTTCTGGTGTAACCAACATGCATGGTTCCACCGGTGATATGGTCTTCCTCGGTACCCGTACCGAGAACCTGGAGCCCCTGTTCTGGGACCTGACCCATGACCTCAAGCAGGATCTTGGTGGTTCCGGTTCCAACCTGCGTACCCCTTCCTGCTGTCTCGGTGAGTCCCGTTGTGAGTGGGCCTGTTACGATGCCCAGGAAGTATGTAATCACCTGACCCAGCATTATCAGGATGAGATCCATCGTCCTGCCTTCCCGTATAAGTTCAAGTTCAAGTTCTCCGCCTGTGCCAACGACTGTGTGGCCGCAGTTGCCCGTTCCGACTTCTCCGTTATCGGAACCTGGAAGGACAACATCCGCATCGACCAGGCTGCAGTCAAGGCCTACGTAGACGGCGCCGATGGGTATCCCTCCAACGGTGGCGCCCACAAGGGCGGCAACTGGGGAGCTTTCGACATCCAGGCTGAGGTCATCGACCTCTGCCCCACCCAGTGTATGTGGATGGAAGGCGACGAACTGAAGATCGACGACGCCGAATGTACCCGTTGTATGCACTGCATCAACGTTATGCCTCGTGCCCTGCGTCCCGGTGCTCAGCAGGGTGCCTCCATCCTGATCGGCGCCAAGGCCCCGATTCTTGATGGTGCTCAGTTCTCCACCCTGGTTATTCCTTTCATCGAAGTGAAGAAGGAAAACGATTTCGAAGACATCATCGATGTGATCGAGAAGGTATGGGACTGGTGGATGGAAGTTGGTAAGAACCGTGAGCGTGTGGGTGAGACCATGCAGCGTATCGGCCTGCCTACCTTCCTCAGCGTCATGGAAATCGAGCCTCTGCCCCAGCATGTGAAAGAGCCTCGTTCCAACCCATATGTCTTCTGGAAGGAAGAAGAAGTTCCCGGCGGCTGGGATCGTGACATCAAAGAGTTCAGAAAACGTCACGCCATGTGATCGTCGCTGGTCGCTACTGAGATTATAATCGAATTGAGACGTAATATATAAGGAGACAATACAATGGGTTACGATCCTAAAAATCCTATGGAAGGTCGAATCACCGACTTGGGACCAAGGTACTACGGAGACATGCTGCCTCCGGTTATCAAAGAGAACAAAGGGACCTGGCTGTACCACGAGATTATTGAGCCTGGTGTGCTGGTACATGTCGCCGAGAACGGCGCCAAGGTCTTCACCGTACGTTGTGGTTCCCCTCGTCTGGTGACGGTCAACTATGTTCGTGACATCTGTGACATCGCTGACAAGCACTGTGACGGTCACGTCCGCTTCACCACCAGGAACAACATCGAGTTCATGGTAGACGCTGAGGAGAAGGTTGCCGAACTGAAGGCCACCATCGCCACCTACGGCAACAAGTTCCCCATCGGCGGAACCGGCGCCTGTGTGACCAACATCGTTCACACCCAGGGCTGGATTCACTGCCATACCCCTGCCACCGATGCCTCTGGTCCGGTTAAGGCGGTTATGGATGACCTGTTCGAGTACTTCGGTTCCATGAGCCTGCCTGCCCAGGTACGTATCGCTCTGGCCTGTTGTCTGAACATGTGTGGTGCGGTACATGCCTCTGATATCGCTATCCTGGGTATCCACCGGACACCACCCATGATCGACAACGAGCGGATCAGCGGTGTCTGTGAGCTGCCCCTGGCCATCGCCTCCTGTCCCCTGGGAGCGGTTAAGCCTGCCAAGGCCACGGTGAACGGCGAAGAGATCAAGACCGTTAAGGTTAATGCAGAGCGTTGTATGTTCTGTGGTAACTGCTACACCATGTGTCCGGCCATGCCCCTGGCAGATCCGGAAGGTGACGGTATCGCCATCCTGGTTGGTGGTAAGGTTTCCAACGCGAAGTCTGCTCCCAAGTTCTCCAAGCTGGTTGTTCCCTTCCTGCCCAACACCACCCCACGTTGGCCGGAGACCGTCAAGGTTGTCCGCGAGATCCTGGAAGCCTATGCCAAGGACGCCAAGAAGTACGAGCGTGTCGGTGAGTGGGCAGAGCGGATCGGTTGGGAAAAATTCTTTGAGAAGACAGGTATTCCGTTTACCGAGAAATCCATCGATGATTACCGGTTGGCCTACGATACCTGGAGAACAACCACACAGTTCAAGTATACCAGCCACACGGCTGCCTATACCAAGTAATAACTTTAACGCGATCGGCTCTGGACTCCAGGGCCGATCGTTTTTTTACTTTCATACAAGTGAAGGAGGGTGTCATGGCACTCAGTCTAGAAGAACTGGAAGCTGCAATCATCGAGAAAGCAACAAAATCTCCCAAACCGCAGCTCTATATCAAGGATTTCTACAAATGCGATCCTGATGCAAAACCCCGTCAAATCAAGAATGTTGCCAATGATTTGGTCAAGAAAGGTGAATTGATGTTCTGGTCTTCAGGATCAACCACCATGTACGCTCGTCCTGATCGCATCAAGGATGAAGAAGGGTCTGAAGGCATCAACTAGTCTTTTTCTCCCCGAGTATTGAAAAGCGGAGCTTCCCAGAGGCTCTGCTTTTTTTTTGTCCGCAGTACCGCCGGCAGGGCTGCTGTCGGCCCGGTAAAGACCATGGAGGTGGTCCAGCTGTGCAGATCGAACGATTATCCGCAACCCCCTCGACCAATGACAGGGCCAAGGAGCGCATAGCCGCAGGCGAACGTGGCCCGGCGCTGATTGTGGCCACGACCCAGTCAGCGGGAAAGGGGCAGTATGAGCGCTGCTTTGCCTCCCCGCCGGGGGGACTCTACTTCTCCCTGATCCTCCAGCCGGCACTGGCGCCGGAGCGACGCGCCCGGATCACCCTGGCCGCCGGGGTGGCGGTGGCCGAATACCTTGGCACTGCCCCGGCCGAGGATACCTCTTTTCAGGTCCAGCTGAAATGGCCCAACGACATCTACCTCCAGGGGAAAAAGGTAGGTGGGATCCTCTGCGAGTCGGTGGATCCAGGTGATGGCCCGGCCTGCGTGATCATCGGCATCGGTCTCAACGTCAATACGGGTTGCGGAGAGTTTCCCCTGGAGCTCAGGGAGATCGCAACCTCCCTGGCCGCTGAATCCGGGGTGATCTTTGTCCTGGATAGGGTGCTGACCGGGATCTCTGCGCTGCTGATCGAAAAAATCTCTCTTCTGGAGAAAACACCCGCCTTGGTACTCGATCAATGGCGGACTTATGATTACCTTCACAGGCGACCGGTGGAGTACTGTGCCGGTTCGGTCTGCATCACCGGCCTGGGCTACGGCCTGGCCGATGATGGTCGTTATCAGTTGGAGGAACCGGGTGGCCGGATCCACCAGATCCTTGGTGGCCGGCTGCGACCGCTCTCTGCACCCCTTTGAGCCAAACAGATATCATGGAAAATAGAACATACCAGGCATTAATAGTCCGCGAAGAGGCGGATCAGCGCTTTTCCCGTGCCGTGGAGAGCAGGAATACCGTCGAGCTCCCCCCGGGAGACCTGACCATCAAGGTCCGTTATTCCTCATTGAATTACAAGGACGCCCTCTCGGCTTCGGGAAACAGGGGCGTGACCCGCTCCTATCCCCATACCCCCGGAATTGATGCCGTAGGCACGGTGGTGGAGAGCAACAGGAAAGAGTTTGCCCCGGGCAGCGAGGTCCTCTGTACCGGCTATGACCTGGGAATGAACACCCCTGGGGGATTCGGTCAATATATCCGGGTGAGTGCAGACTGGGTGCTTGCCAGGCCCCAGGGACTCTCTGCCCTGGAATGCATGCAACTGGGCACGGCAGGCTTTACCGCGGCCCAGTGCGTGGCCGGCCTGCGCAACAACGGGGTCTTCCCTGAAAAGGGTCAGGTCCTGGTCACCGGCGCCACCGGTGGGGTCGGCCTGATTGCCATCCTCCTCCTGGCCAAGCTGGGCTATGAGATCCATGCCCTGACCGGCAAGAAGGAGCGGCAGCCCCTCCTGCGTTCCCTGGGGGTGACCTCCTTTGCAGGGCCTGGATTGCTTGACCAGGAGCCTGAGAAGCTGCTCCTGCCTGGACGCTGGGCCGGAGTCGTCGATACCGTTGGTGGAACCATCCTTGCCAATGCCGTCAAGGGGACCGATTATGACGGGGTGGTTGCCTCCTGCGGCAATGCCCTGTCCGGAGATCTGCCCCTCAATGTCTATCCCTTTATCCTCAGGGGGGTCCATCTGCTCGGGATCTATTCCGCTAACTGCCCCATGCCCCGGCGGCAGGCTACCTGGCGGCAGCTGTCAGCAGAGTGGAAACTCGATGAGCTGGCAACGATATCCAGGGTTGTCCCCCTCTCCGCCTTGGATCAGGAGATAGAACGGATGCTGGCACGAAAGAGCTTTGGCCGAACCGTGGTCGATATGGAGGAGGACGCGTGAGCATTGTAGCAGAGGCAAAAGAGGTCCTCAGCCTGGAGGCGGATGGTATCCTCGCGGTCCGCGATCGACTGGGTGCAGAGTTTGAACAGGCCATCACCCTGGCCATGGAGTGTCCCAGCCGACTGGTGGTCACCGGCATAGGTAAGTCCGGAGTCGTCGGCCAGAAGATCTCTGCCACCCTCAACTCCACCGGCACCCCCTCTTTCTTTCTTCACCCGGTTGAGGCCATGCATGGTGACCTGGGAATGGTCTCGCCTACCGACGTGGTGCTGGCCATCTCCTACTCAGGGGAAACCGCCGAACTCAACGGCCTGCTCGCCAGCCTGCGGGAGCGCAACATCCATATCATCGCGATGACAGGAGCCAAAGGATCTACCCTGGCCAGGTTCGGCAGCGTGGTCCTGGATATCGGTATCCCCAGGGAGGCCTGTCCGTTGGGCCTGGCCCCGACGACCTCAACCACCGCCACCCTGGCCCTTGGCGATGCCCTGGCTGTGGCCCTGCTGCGGAAGAAGCAGTTCCGGGAAGAGGACTTTCGGCGTAATCACCCAGGCGGCAGCCTGGGCGAGCGTCTCAAGGTCGCGGTGGAGGAGGTGATGTTGAGCGGAGAGCAGGTGCCCAGAGTCGGGGAAGGGGTCAGCGCCGCAGTTGCCATCAGCGAGTTGAACCGCAAGAATTTAGGGGCGGTGGTGGTCTGTGACCGGGATGACCGACTCTGTGGGATCGTGACCGACGGCGATGTCCGCAGGTTGGTCTCCAGCGGAGGGCGTGCCGACCAGGGCGTGGCCACCATCATGACCACCAGACCGGTGACCATCGGCCGGGAAACCATGGCAGCCGATGCCCTCAGCCTGATGCAGAGTCGGGAGATCACGGTCCTGGCGGTGGTCGATGGGGCCGGCCGGCTTCAGGGCGTTCTCCACCTCCATGATCTCCTGGGCAAGGGCGAGTTCAGGTTCCTGATTTAGCTCTCCAGCCGGCTCACCCGGGGGAGGCTGGCTGCAGCATCTCCCCTGGGGCAATTCCAGGGGCTCACTGGCCGGTATGGACCGACCAGCTCTCTGTTGCCGGGTCATAGCGGTAATTGAGTTCCAGGCGTGACGAGGTGCCCTGACTCTTTTCCACACAGGTGATGGTAAAGATGGTGCTGTCATCAAGGGTCCGGAGCACCCTGGCCTTGGGGGCGAGGAGCTCGGACCCTTTGAAGGTCGGATAGTTTTCCCGGAAGATCTGCTCAAAATGCTCTTCCAGCCACTCGATCTGGCGCTTACGGCTGAGCTCTTCCTCCAACCCGACGATCTGTTGGCCAACCCGCTGGTCAACATCGACCACCTCGGGATCTGTGCCAAAGGGGCTGGTCCTGATCAGCTGCCTGATCTGCCTGCGATGTTCCAGGGCTCCCAGGGGGTTGTCGTTGCCTTCCGCCAACAGCACCTGCTCCTGGGTCTTGGCAATCTGGACCATCAGCATGGTCTTTCTGATCTTTTTGACCGATTCCTTCAGGCTGCCGCCAAAGTTGTCTCCCTGTCTGTTCAGCAGGTCGAGAGAGTCGCGGTACTTGGCTATGGCCAGGTCCCAGTCTTTTTGTCCATAGGCCTCACGGGCAGCCGAGAGGGTACCGTAGAGCTGGGCATTGACCAGGAGGCGGTGGAGGTCCTGCCGTTCCTTGGCAGAGACGACCTCAGGGGTGGTGTTGATGAGTTTCTGGGCGTGTTGCAGCTTCTGGATGGTCTGCTGCCACTCTGCCTGGGTAAAAGATTGTTTAGACTGGTCAAACTCATGGCGGAAGGATGCCGCGGTCAGCCTTGAGGTGATGGTGCTGGCGGTTTGAGGGTCAGAGAGGCTGCCGGAGAGTTCCAGGGCCTGGCGGTAGGTTTCGGCCGCCTCCTGCCAGTTTTTCCCCAGCTCTGCCTGCTCGGCCAGGGCCAGGGTCTGTTGGAGTTCCAGACCCTTGATCACCCCATCCAGCTCAACCATCTTTTCGCTGAGACCATGATCGTCGGCATACTGCAGTCCCTGGCGAAAGATGACCAGGGCCTCGGCAGGTTTATTCTTGTCTTTGAGATACCTTCCCTGTTCCATCAGAATCTCCAGCTCTCGCATGGCCTTGGCCGAGCTCAGGGGGATGTATTTTCCCTGGTAGAGCACCCGACCCTGCAGCCCCTGCTGCAACTCCTGGGAGGAGAGCTGGCCGGCAATCTCTTCTTCAAGCTTTGCCTTCCTGAAACGCAGCACCGTCAGCCTGCTGAGGATATTTTGTGCAGAGAGCAGGGATTCCTGGGCGCGGTCAAACTGTTTCTTGTCGATCAGCAGTTGGCTTTTCAGCAGGTTGGCCTGGGAGCGGCTGAGGATATTCTGATCCTTAAAATAGAGGCTGAGTACCCCGATGCAGACAGCCAGGAGTATGGCCACAATGCTGATGAACTTGAGTGGAATGTTAAAGTGCAGGCTGGGCCGTGATTTTTTCTTTGCCCTGCCGGCTGCGGCTTTGGCCGGGGCCGGAGTGGTAGCTGCTTTTTTTTTGGCTGGAGGGGCAGTCTCCTGGCTGGGCGCCTGTCCCTTTGCTCCTGGAACCAGGGCGTGGGCTTGCTGCAGCCGGGAGAGAAGTTCCTCGCTGCCTGGGTAGTCGCTGGTCAGGGCATAGAGATTGTCCATGACCTCCAGGGCCTCATCCAGCTTGCCCAGATCTTCCAGCTGTTGGGCCAGGCTGTAGAGCTGCTCTGCCTTCTGCAGGCCCCTGTCAACACTCTCCTGGAGCCCCTTTTGTTCAGGCTGCTGGGCGCTTGCAGGCAGGTCGGCCAGGGCCTGGCTGGCAGTGGACAGCCGTTGTTCCTGGACCAGGGTCTGGATCTGGGCAATATCGCCCGGGTCGACCTCTTTGGCAGGCTCCAGGAAATCATCGGTCTCCAAGCCCAGGGCGGCAAAGGTGTCATCCACCAGGGAGTCGATGTCCCGGGGGGACTCCTCAAGGTCGACGATACTCAGGGCGTCCAGGGGGAGTTCGTGCTGGTGCTGTTGGTACCAGTCGGCAGCCTCCTGGTTGAATGGATCGGTGAGGCTGTAGACCTTACCGCTGATCATCTCGCCGATATGGAGAATCAGGTCTGCCAGGGAGGGATTCTGTTGCCACTGCCCGGCAATGCGGATGGCTGCCGGGTCAACGTCGGGATGAAAGATATGGGTCAGTGGTTTGACCGTGGGCGCAAAATGGGGGTAGCCGAAAGGCAGGCTGATCTGGATCCGATGAAGCCGGCTTACCGTGATGCTACCGTCCGCCTCCTTGGTGTAGCCCTTGAGGGCGTATTCGATCTCGTAACTGTCAGGTGGTTGCCCCTCGGTAGCGGTGATCGTGATTTTCGGATACAGTTCGAGATCGCTTTGCAACTGTTCGTAGTCATCGCCAAACTGTTGAGAACCGCTGGTCATGGAAGTACCTGTTACCGTTATAGGAAAGTAAATGCAGCAGCTTGATTGACATATTCTTTCAGCCAGCGCTTATACTATATTATTTATCCAACTGAAACAAGCTGCCATTAAGCAGGGAGGCGGAAAAAAGGGGGAGATGGGCAACTGGGCAGGGAACTTTTCTTTGAGTGTGGGTCTGGAGGGTGTACAATAGGCCAAATTCATCTCTAGCATCCCCGGGGAGTAATGCCACCTTTCTCTGCCAAATTTGTCATCGTTGAAGAACGCCACTGCCCATTCTATGACCGCAACCAAGGCTTTATCCTCAGTGATCAGGCGGTTGAGCTGGCCCTGGGACGCCCCTCCTGTCTCATCCTCCTGCGGGAACTGACCGGAATACTGGTCACCCTGCTCCCCCATCAGGCCAGTGGTTTTGCCCCCTATCAGGAGAGCCTCTTCAGCTGCGGCGGCTGCACCGGCCTGATCAAGTTCAAACTCACTGAAGACGCCGTCAACCTTGGACAGCAGCGGCCCGTGGCTGGGGCAGAGGAACCTGAGGCCGTGATGAGTGGCGATATAGCCGCGATTTCACCTGCAGAGTTACTCCAGGTCTTTCATATGCATCAAAAGACCGGTCGTCTGATCCTGGAGAGCGGCAAGGGGCCGGCCCGGGTCACCTTTCGCGAGGGCGGGCTGTTGGCGGCCCGCTTCGCTGAACTGGATAATCAGGAGGCCATCTATGCCATCCTCTCCCTGGATAGAGGGCGCTTCCGCTTTGTTCCCGGACTCCCCGAGCCCCTGATGAGGGCCCGGGAGATCGGGGATTTTATGATGATCCTGATGGAGGGTTTGAAGCGGCAGGACGAGGAGCGCGGCTAGCCGCGCTCCTCAGAGGGGGGCAGGCTTGGGCTTTGCGGCGGCTCTGTCTGATGTGCTCAGAAGTCCGATCGGCACGGCAGGGAGCCCGGCTCACCCCCGGCTGGGGGCAGAGAAAGGGGGGAGGGTCGTGATGCTCATGAAGTCATCCACATGAAATCGCGCCTCCAGCTCAGGATTCTTAAAGGCGATCAGCTCTATCCCCACCGCAGCACAGTGGTCCCGGTCGACCCCTGAGTCACCGATGTAGATCACCTCTTCCGCTTGGAGTCGAAACCGTTTCAGGATCATTTCCAGGGCGTCGGGTGCGGGTTTGGGGTTGGGGACATCGCTGGCCGTGACCACCATATCAAACCAGGGGCGGAGCTCAAAGATGTCCATGACCAGGTCCATGGTGTTCATCCGGGCGGTGGAGATGGCGGTGCGGTAGGCCGGCTTCAGCCACGCCAGGAACTCGTGGAGATCCGGTTCCAACTCGGCATGACGGAGAAAGGGTGCATAGTCCAACTCTTCACGGTAGCGGTCCACAGCTGCCAGATCCACCCTTTCCCGGTGATGGCGGAAGATGTGCTGGGTCGATTCCAGCACGTTGTGGATGTGGACATAGTCCACCTCTGCCTCATCCATGGGCGGGCAGGAGAAGGTGGAGAGCAGGTGGTTGTAGTAGACCCGGTTGGCCTCTCTGGAGTTGATCATGACCCCGTCACAATCGAATACGACCAATTTAAGCATGTTTTTTTCTCATACATTCGGCGATGCTGGCTTCAACGCCGTATATTTCTTGATTGAGTTGACTAAAAAATGTTTCCATAAAGGCATGACGCTCCAGGGCCAACTGCCGGCCCAGCCCGGTGAGCAGTTGATCCTTGACCCGGGACATCTTGACCTGGAATTCACGGTAGGCGGTGTCTTCCGCTGAGTAGGGGCTGGTCTGTTCCGGGTTGGTCTCCGGATTGTGGAGGCAGGCCCCGATCTGACCGGCAAAGAGAAAGGCCCGGCCGATGCCGATGGCCCCGATGGAGTCCAGTTTGTCGGCATCAAAGAGGATTCGGGCCTCCAGGCTCTGCGGTGGAGAGCCCCGACGGAAACGATGGCTCTCTATGCAGTGGCAGACGGCCTCGATATCTGTTGGCTGGTACCCCAGCTCCTCCAGGATGGGTCTGGCCAGTACGGCCCCCTGGCGGGCATGGCAGACGGCGCCTCTGCTGCGGCTCTCCGCGTTCCTGCCGATGTCATGGAGCAGGGCTGCTGTGCCCAGGATGAGCAGCCGGGCCTCCAGGGCCCGGCCCATGGCCATGGCGGAATGGAAGACCCGTTCACTGTGATCCGGGCCGTGGGAACCGCCCTCCCGGCGGCAGTAACGGCCGCTGATGGCCAGCAGCTGGTCCAGGTACGGCTCCAGTTGATCTTTACTCATGGTGCAGGGGACTCCCTCCGGGCCAGGCGCTGTTTCAGGCGCTGAAAAATTCCTGAATCAACCACTGGATCCCCAGCAGGAGCAGCTGCTCGTCATCTCCGGCCAGCCCCTGGAGCTCGGAGGCGGTCAGGGGGCGCTGCATGGAGAGGCGGCCGTCGGCCATCTCCTGGCGGAACATATCCAGGTTGTAGAGGGCCAGGATATACTGGTCGAGCTGTTCCCTGGAGGGCCGAAAGCCCTGCTGGATCTGCTCGTGCTGGAGCAGTGCCAACAGGGCGTCGTTAAAGCGGTTATAGCTGGCCAGCTCCTGGTCAGTGAAGTAGCTGCCTACATCCTGCTGCTGCTGTTCGGCAAAGCCCTGACAGTGGGGTTCCCGCAGCAGGACAAAGGACTCCTCAATGGAGCCGTCGCTCTTGCGAGCGGCCCCCCGACCCACCGGGTAGGCCCGACAGCTGCTGGGCCGATCCTGGTAGACGCTGCAGCCCTGTTCCTTGACAAAGACACAGCTGGCCCGGCCGTCATCCACCATGGTGAGGTAACAGGTGGGGAAGAGCTGCTGCTCGTCCCACTCGATGATCACGTACTGTTCCAGGAAGCGGCCGGAGTGGGTCTTGCGTCCGTTTTTCAGGCGGAGCACATCGTAGGGCGTCAGGGCCAGATCCAGTTCCCGGCAGCATTCGGTGAAACAGGGCACACCGGGATGACAGCAGAAGGCGAACTTTTCATCCGGGCTAATGGGGCGATATGGGTTGGTGAGTGAATCAGTCACGGTCTGTTACCTTGATTTCAGGGATAGAAGTGGGCTGGCAATGAAGATGGAGGAGTAGGTTCCGATCAACACGCCGATGAGCAGGGTCTGGGCAAAGTCATGGATGTTGGAGCCACCCAGGACCAGCAGGGAGAGCAGCACCATGGCCGTGGTCAGGGAGGTGACCACCGAACGGCTGAGGACCTGATTGATACTGGTGTTGATGAGCTGGTAGAAACTGGGCTCTTCCTCCTTCTTCAGATTCTCGCGGATGCGGTCAAAGACCACCACCGAGTCGTTGAGGGAGTAACCGGCCAGGGTGAGCAGGGAGGTGACGATCAGGAGGGTGATCTCCATGTTCATCAACCAGCAGAGGCCGAGTACGGCCAGGACATCGTGGAAGGTCGCTGCAGCGGCAGCCAGGCCGAAGCTGAAGTCAAAGCGGATGGCCAGGTAGAACAGCACCCCGATCAGGGAGATGGCGATGGCCTGGATGGCCTTGTTGCGGAGCACTGCAGAGATGGAGGAGCCGATCTCAGACTGGCTCTCCAGCTGGAAGGCCTTGTCGCTCTGCTCCCGGTCCAGGAGGACGCTGAGCTGCTCACCCAGGTTGGCGACGGTCTCTTCAGATTTCTTCAGCTTGACGATCAACCGATTCTCGCCGGTGACCTCCTGGAGGTCGATGTCAGGATAGCCGTTGCTGTTGAGCACCCCGCGGACCTCTTCCAGGCTGAAGGGTTGCTGGGCATGGTACTGGAGCAGGGAACCGCCGGAAAAGTCTACCCCCAGGTTGGCCTGACCGCGGAGGATCTGGACAAAGGCTGCGCAGCCGATGAGCACCAGGACTGTGGAAAAGACAAAGGCCAGTCTGCGGACCTTCATGAAGTCAAAGTTGGGCTTCTTGATCAGACGCATGAAGGTCAGCTTCTTCAGGCGACGACCGGTGTAGAGGCTGTCGTAGATCAGGCGGCTGCAGAAGAGCACGGCAAAGAGGTTGAAGATAATACCCAGGGAGAGGGTAACGGCGAAGCCTTTGATCGGGCCGGTACCGAACATGAACAGGGCCAGGGCGGTGATCAGGGTGGTGACCTGGGAGTCGACGATACTCCAGAAGGCCTTGCTGAAACCGGAATCCACCCCGGACTTGATCGACTTGCCCAGGGCAAACTCCTCGCGCATCCGTTCGAAGATGAGGACATTGGCATCCACCGCCATCCCGATGGAGAGGATGATACCGGCGATGCCCGGCAGGGTCAGGGTTGCACCCAGCATGGCCAGGCCCACGAAGAGGAAGAGGATGTTCAGGGTTAGGGATATGTCGGCAATCACCCCGGAGAGACGGTAGTAGATCACCATGAAGACCAGGATCAGGAGGGCGCCGAACAGGCCGGAGGTCAGCCCCTTGTTGATGGAGTCCTGCCCCAGGCTGGCGCCGACGGTCAGGTTCTGGATGATCTCCACCGGTGCGGGCAGGGCACCTACCCGGAGGACGATGGCCAGGTCTGTGGCCTCCTCATGGGAAAAGCTGCCTGAGATCTGGGCGCTGCCGCCCAGGATCCGTTCACGGATCACCGGTGCCGAGCGAACCACCTCGTCCAGGACAATGGCCAGCCTGCGGTTGACGTTCTTTTCAGTGATATGGGCAAAGAGTTTGCCGCCCCTGCCGGTCAGGTCCAGGCTGACATAGGGCTCGTTGAAGCTGCCGCCGATGCGGACCTGGGCATTCTTGACCATCTCCCCGGTCATCAGCACCTGGCTCTCCAGGAGGATGGGCACCTGGCTTTCCACCTTGGTCTGGTTGTTGATCCGTCGCTCAAAGTAGACCTCGGTCCCCTGGGGAATGCGTCCCTGGAGGGCCAGGTTGAGTTTTTTCCTGCTCTCACCCTCGCTCCACTGGCCGGCGGCCCGGGCATCACTGAGCAGGCGGCTGAGATCCACCCCCTGGGCATCGGCAACCAGCTTGAACTCCAGCTGGGCAGTCTGGCCGATCAGGCCCATGGCCCGATCAGGATCCTTGACCCCGGGAAGCTGGATGACGATCTCGTTTTCGCCCTGGCGGAGAATCACCGGTTCGGTCACCCCGAACTGATCGATGCGGTTCCTGACGATCTCCAGGGACTGGTTGACCGCATTCTTGCGGATGAAGTCGATCTCTTCGGGCTTGAGCTGCAGGCTGATCCGGGGAAAGCTGCCCTCTTCGGCGACCACCTCCACATCCAGATTGGGGAAATCTGCAGCAACCAGCTCCTGGACCGTGTCCACCGCGCCGATGTTGGGCAGGGTGAAGATCACCTGCGCCGGGTTGTCGGACTTCATCCTCACCGCTGAGATCTGTTGTTCGGCCAGGCCGTCCTTGAAATCGGCGGCAGAGAGATCCAGGGAGTTTTCAATGGCCTTGTCCAGATCCACCTGGAGGACCAGATGCATGCCTCCCTGGAGGTCCAGTCCGAGCTTGAGTCCTTCCGGGGCCAGATATTTTTTCCACCACTCCGGGGCGCTGGGATAAAAGGAGGGGGCCAGGGTCATCAGGGAAAAAAGTATCAGGGTCAGGAGGAGCCCGATCTTCAGCTTCAGGGAGGTATTCATTGAAATTATGCCTTGTTTGAAAAAGGAGTATGGGGGTAAGGACACATAAAACCATCGATTATACGCCGATAGTCGTGATCATGCAATGGCCAGTTGGTCTTTTCCGCTGAGAAAAAGAACAGCTCCGGACCCGACTTCAGCGGCTTCGATTGATGGCGGCAGCCATGCAGGCGGCCCCGAAACCATTGTCAATATTGACCACCGCCAATCCGGGTGAGCAGCTGTTGAGCATACCCAGCAGGGCCGAGTAGCCTCCGGCTCCGGTGCCGTAGCCCACGCTGGTCGGTACCCCGATGACCGGGGCAGCGGTGATCCCGGCCACCACCGAGGGCAGGGCCCCCTCCATGCCGGCGATGACGATGACCACCGTGGCCTCCTGGAGCGTGTTCACCCGGGAGAGGATGCGATGGATGCCGGCGACTCCGGCGTCATGGATGCAGGCCACCTGGTGGCCCAGGTAGTGGAGGGTGAGGCGGGCCTCTTCGGCAACCGGCAGGTCAGAGGAGCCGGCAGTGGTGATGACCACGGTTCCGCGTCCCTGGTCTCCGGGGATATGGCGATCGTTGGCCGTGAGCATGCCGGCCTCGGGATGGTAGCGTAGCTGGGGACAGTGCTGCCGTACCTGGGCCGCCTTCTCTGCCGAGACCCGGGTGGCCAGAACCACGGTCGGTTGCTCCAGCATCCGTTTGATGATCTCCACCAGTTGTTGGCTGCTCTTGTTCTGGCCGAAGATGACCTCCGGGATACCGGTGCGGAGGCTGCGGTGATGATCCAGTTGGTGACGGTTCACCGCCTCGATGGGCAGGCGTTGGAGTTGGTTCAGAACCTGCTCCAGCTCAACGGTGCCGTCCTGGAGGCTGGAAAGGAGTTTTCGTAGATGCGTTTCATTCATGGCAGATGGGGGATAAGGGTTGACCCTATGTACCATGAAGAGGTCGTCGGGTAAACCGTTTACGCCTTGATCATGGTTTGGTAGAGTGGGCGGTTGAGCCGTGGCTGTTTTTGCGCGTGCAGCTGATGAGCGAGAGGCTGCAAGACCGTTTTTTTTAAGAGACTACTCTATTTCTTCTGTTCTTACCCATATTACACCATTACACCAAGAGGTCCCCATGTCCCAAAGTACGCTCCCTGCCTTTGTCCAAGCACTCTGCCGAGCCGGCATCTATCCCCACCCGGTAAACCCGGACCAGGAGGTCGGGTTGGTCCAGACCCATATCTCCTATGTGTTTCTGGCTGGAGACTTTGTCTATAAGTTCAAGAAGCCGGTCAACTTCGGTTTTCTGGATTTTTCTGATCTGGAGAAGCGCAGGCGCTGCTGTGAGCAGGAGCTGCTGCTCAATCGCCGTCTCTGTCCCGAGATCTATCTGGAGCTGGTGACCCTCACCCTGGATGCTGGTGATTATCAACTCAACGGCAAGGGTGAGATCGTCGAGTACGGGATCAAGATGGTACGGATGCCCGAGGAGGCGATGATGGTCAACCTGATCAAGGCCGGGGCCCTGGAGCGGCGTCATCTCGATCAGCTGGTGGAGACCCTGGTGCCCTTTTACCAGGCTGCCGCCGGTGGGGCAGAGCTGGCCGAGTTCGGGACCGCTGCAGCGGTGGGGGTCAATGTCCTGGAAAATTTCGAGCAGACCAGGTCGTTCATCGGCAAGGGCGCCCTTGAGCAGGAGCAGTTTGACACCATTGTCCGCTACTCCCAGGCCGTGCTGGCGGATGAGGATCGCTTTCAGGAGCGGATCAGCGGCGGCTATATCCGCGACTGCCACGGCGACCTCTACTCGGCCAACATCTGCCTGGCCAACCAGGTCTATGTCTATGACTGTATTGAGTTCAACGATCGTTTCCGCTACGGTGATGTGGCCAGTGATATCGGTTTTTTGGCCATGGACCTGGACTACCACGGCTTAGCTGAGTTGAGCCGCTACCTGGTTCGCCGTTTTTCCGAGGCCTCGGGAGATGCCGGCCTGGCCGGGATGATCCCCTTTTATCAGTGCTACCGGGCCTATGTGCGCGGCAAAATCGGCCTGTTTACCGCTGCTGATCCGGCCGTGGACGAATCGGTCCGTTCCGACTGCCTCAAGAGTGCTGCTCGTTACTTCAAGCTGGCCCAAGGCTATGCAGAGGCCTGAGACAGGCCCGGCCATGCAGCCGGGCAGCCTGCCCCCCCTGGTGGTGGTATTTTTCGGGATGACGGCTTCCGGCAAATCGACCCTGGCCCGGGCCTATGCCCAGAGCCATGGGCTCTCCTGGTACAACACCGACCGGGAACGTAAGATTCTGGCAGGGCTCGAGCCCACGGACCGCTGTCCTGAAGATGTCGGCCAGGGCATCTATTCGCCGGGCCTGTCCAGGCAGACCTATACCACCCTGGTGGAGAAGGCCAGGCTGGACCTTGCCGCCGGCCAGGCGGCAGTGGTGCTGGATGGCTCCTACGGCCTGCGGCGTGACCGTCAGGAGGTGGTGGACATGGCCGGACAGCAGGGGGCCAGGGTGGTGTTCATCTACTGTCGCTGTGGCGAGGTGGAGGTGAAGCGGCGCCTGGAGTTGCGGGCCGCCGAGCAGCAGGCGGTGAGTGACGGCCGCTGGGAGATCTATCAACATCAGCTGGCCGTCTTTGAGCGACCGGCTGCAGGGGAGGATGGCTGCCACCTCACCCTGGACACGGATAAGGAGCTGGCCCGGGTGGAGGCCGAGTTGGAGGCTCGCCTGGCCAGTCTCCTGGCTGATCTCTCGGCTGGATGAGCTAGAATCCCGGTCAGGGAGCCTGGCCAGGGAGTAGAGAAGAGGGGCTGCTGCACCCCTGGGCCGGGCCTTGCCCGGGGGAAGGGGCTACTTCCCCTCTTCCTCAGGCTCCTTGGTAAGCCCCTGCTGCTCAGATTCCCAGAAGGTCCAGTCCGGCATGGCCAGCTCAGGCAACCACTTGGACAGTCCCCATCTGGGCGGCTCCCCGGCCTTGAGTCGCGCCAACAGCTTCCGGGCCGTGGGGGCGATGGTGGAGTCGGGGTAGAGTTTGAGCAGGTAGCGCAGGCGGTGGATGGCCTGATCATACTTTTCGGTGCGTACGTAAAAGACCGCAACATAGTATTCGTGGTTAACCAGGAATTCGCGGGCTGCCCGGATTCTGGCCTGGGCCTCCTTGGTATAGGGCGAATCGGGAAAGGTCCGCACCAGCCTGGCAAAGGACTTGATGGCATCCTGGGCACCGGTGATGTCCCGGTCTATCCGGTCGGAACGGCTGAAGTCGCACATGCCGATCTGAAAGATGATATAGGGGATGGCCTCGTTGGTGGGGTGACGCTCTTCAAACTCCCGGTAGAGCAGCTTTGCCTCCAGGTAGGAGCCGTTGTAATAGTGCGCATCGGCTGCCTTGAGCTCGGCCAGCATGGCCTGCTGGCTGAAGGGATGTTCGTCCAGGATCTGTTCAAAGGCGCGGATCGCCTGGGTATAGTCGCCGGAGTTGTAGGCCTCCATCCCCTCGCTGATCAGGAATTCCGGGGAGCCGCTCAGCACTTCGGTCTCACCAAAGGTGACGCTGTCAAACATACCGTCAAAGGTGGAACAGCCGGCAAGGGAGCAGGCCAGGACGAGCATCAGGGCGAGACTGGTGAGGCCAGGGGGGGAGTGTGGGTAGTGCTTCATAGGATCTCCTGTCACCATGATCCGTCAAGGGGGGACAAGCTGTAGGTGGCCCAGGGGAAGGTTGACCGCTGAAAGGACACGACGGCCGAGGGCCATCCAGGCGGTCAGCTGCCGGATGCTTCCCCGGGGATCTGGAGGACGGTGCATAAAAAAACGGTTCTCTGCACATCGGCCAGAGAACCGTTTTCAGTCATTCAGGGTTAAACGGCTTTATTGATCAGGTCCTGAAGTTGACTCTTGCCTACGGCTCCGGTGATCTGGTCAACGACTTCACCGCCCTTAAAGAGAATCAGGGTAGGGATGGCCCGAATCCCGAATTTACCGGGGGTGGCAGGGTTGTCATCTACATTCATCTTGGCAATGACCAGCTTGCCGTCAAACTCATCGGCAAGCTCATCGATCACCGGTCCGATAGCCTTACAGGGACCACACCAGGGGGCCCAGAAGTCCACCAGACAGGGAAGATCGTTGCCAACGACCTTGGCGTCAAATTCGCTGTCTGATACGTGCATTACCTTGTCACTTGCCATTGTATTATCTCCTTGTTGGGTCCATCAAGAGGTGAGGTCGTTCTGAAAAGTATTGGTATTCTCGATGGTTATGTGAAAGTTAGCCACGTCTGCGGCCATTTTACCTTGAGCACTGAATGGTGACAAGAGAAAATTATCATCTTTCTTGCTCTGTCAAGGCGGGAAAGAAGTTTTCATTTTGCATCTAAAAAGGGTGGGTGCTATGTTAGACCCTGCTTTTCAGCAGAGCAGGGAGCTGCAAGGGGAAACAGCGGTTGCCTGCCGGCTCGGCAGCCCTGCTGTTCCTGCCCGCCCGCTGATGGAAGCTGCCTGTGAGAAGGGTACTGACCCTGTTTATCGTCCAGACCGCCTCCTGGTCGGGCTGGGTCTCTTGCCGACAGTCGGAGCAGAGACGGTACGCTGTTTTTTAATTCATCTTTCGGAGTAAATATCCATGATTACTGATCGTTCCGCCATTCTCTTTCCCCAAGCTCAACAGGTCATCCCCGGGGGGGTTAACTCCCCGGTTCGAGCCTGCCGATCCGTGGGCTGTGACCCACTCTTCATCCAGAAGGCCGCCGGTTGCACGGTGACCGATGTGGACGGGAATGAGTTTATCGATTTTGTCGGCTCCTGGGGCCCCATGATCACCGGGCATGCCCAGCCTGAGGTGATCGAGGCCATCCGCAAGACTGCCCTGGACGGCACCAGCTTCGGCGCACCCACCCCCCTGGAGGTAGAGTTGGCCGAGCTGGTCTGTGACTCGGTCCCCTCCCTGGAAAAGATCCGCTTTGTCAACTCGGGAACCGAGGCAACCATGAGCGCCGTTCGCCTGGCCAGGGGCTATACCGGTCGCAACGTGGTGGTCAAGTTTGACGGCTGCTACCACGGCCATGCCGATTCCTTCCTGGTCAAGGCCGGATCCGGGGTCATCACCCTCGGTATCCCGGGCAGCCCCGGGGTTCCCGAGGACATCGTCAAGAATACCCTCTCCATTCCCTATAATAATGAGGCGATCCTGGAGCAGACCCTCCGGGATCCGCAGTTGGATATCGCCTGCGTGATCCTTGAGCCTGTGGCCGGCAATATGGGGGTGGTGGTCCCGGAGATGAGTTTTTTAAAGAAGCTGCGGGAGCTGACCCGGGAACTGGGGATCGTTCTGATCTTTGATGAGGTCATCACCGGTTTCAGGCTGGCCCTGGGTGGGGCCCAGGAACGTTTTGGGATCATCCCTGATCTCACCTGCCTGGGCAAGATCATCGGCGGTGGCCTGCCGGTGGGTGCCTATGGCGGCAAGCAGGAGATCATGGACCAGATCGCCCCGGATGGACCAGTCTACCAGGCCGGCACCCTCTCCGGCAATCCCCTGGCCATGGCTGCCGGTCTGGCCATGGTCAAGATCCTCCGTCGTCCCGGCTTCTATCAGGCCCTGGAAGAGAAGAGCGACTGGTATGCCGGCCAGCTGGAGCAGATCATCGCTGCCTCGCCGCTGGAGGTCGTGGTCAACCGGATCGGCTCCATGTCCACCCTCTTCTTCACCTCCAAGCCGGTGACCGACTTTGTATCCGCCATGGAGGCTGATACCAACCGCTACGGCGCCCACTATCGCAACATGCTTGAACAGGGGGTCTGGCTGGCACCTTCGCAGTTCGAGGCCGCGTTCATATCTGCAGCACATGACCGTGTTCATTTGGAAAAAGCTTTAAAGATGACTGAATCGTCATTCAAAAAATTGATGATTTGAATAAAAAAATCTTGCCTTTGACCGTTGCCCATGATACCTGTATCTGCAATTATGGAACCTGTCAGGTTGAGGAGGTTCAGCCGATGTCGGAAGATCGTCGAGAAATGATCAGACAGCTTGCCGAGTACAGCCAGATCGGCATGACCTTTGTGTTCTCCATTGTCATCGGTTTCGGGATCGGTTGGTTTTTGGATAATAAGGTTTTTGCCGGTAAGACCACCCCCTATCTGACCTTTATCTTCCTTGGGGTTGGGATTGTGGCCGGATTTAAAAATCTCTGGGACTTGACCAAGAAGATTTCCAATGGAAAAGAGTAAGAAGGCAGAGAACCAGAGCAGGGATAGCGATCGCCTGCTCATGCGCTCCATCATCGCTTTCAGCTGGTTGCTGCTGGTCCTGTTCAGCGGAGGCGGCTGGTATCTGTACAGTGCTTCCTTTGGGGTGTCTGTCGTGGCTGGCGGGGTGTTGGCCAATGTCAGCTTTCTGCTGTTGAAAAAGGACCTGGAAGGCTTGTTCACCAAGGTCAGCCAGGCTGGAGGAGCGGCTGCGGCCGTTTCCCAGACTGAAAAGATTCGCTTTTTTATAAAGTTTTATGCCCGCTTGGTTATCTTGGGCTTATTGTTGATTTTGCTGGTTTCCAAGTTCTCGATCCATATGATTGGACTAAGTCTTGGCCTGGCAACGGTTATGCTCAGTGTGATTGTGGTTGTGTTGAGCAGGGGCAGATCATTTTATTCCGTGCAAAGTTTGAGGAGCGTGTAGGTTATGGAACATCCAATACTATTCATTTCGATTATTCTGGAAAAACTTGGTCTGCCGGTGCCGCATACCGTCACCGGGCATAATCTGCTGGAGCAGCTCTGTACCCCCTACATGACCTATACCTGGCTGGTTATGGCCTTTCTGATCATCGTGCCCAAGTTGACCATGGGCAAACTGGAGATGGTGCCGGGAAGCGGCCAGAATTTCTGGGAGGTGATGGTGGGCGGTTTGATGGATTTTTTCACCGAAAACCTGGGCGAGGACGGGGCCAAGATGCTCTTTCCGATGATGGCCACCTTCTTTCTCTACATCATCCTGGCCAACATGATCGGCCTGATCCCCGGTTTCATGTCTCCCACCTCAAATCTGAACATCACCCTGGGGATGACCCTGATTGTCTGGGTTACCCATCACGTGCTGGGCTTCAAATACCACGGACTCAGCTATTACAAGCATTTCATGGGACCGAGCAAGGCCCTGGCACCGTTTATGTTTCTCTTGGAGATCATCAGTAACTTTGCCCGACTCATCTCGCTCTCCATGCGTCTTTTTGGAAATATCTTTGCAAAGGAAGTGCTCCTGGCCGTACTCTTCATGCTGGCCGGCGCCTACTTTGCCCCTCTGCCGATTCTCTGTCTCGGGGTGTTGGTGAGTGTGATTCAGGCGGTGGTCTTTGTGCTGCTGGCAGTGCTCTACTGTGCCGGCGCCATGGAACACGCCCATTGATCAGTACGTAACCGTAGTAACGAAGAAGGCCAATTATATATCATCTTTAATGGAGGAATGTGACAATGGAACTTAGTATCGCGTTGATTTGTATAGGTGCTGCTCTCAGTATTGGTTTGGCTGGTCACGGTGCCGGTGTCGGTATGGGTAACGGTCTGCGCGGCGCCTGTGACGGTGTTGCTCGTAACCCTGAAGCAAAAGGTGCCATCACCACCACCATGATCCTGGGTATGGCTCTCTGTGAGTCCATCGCCATTTATGGCCTGGTTATCGCCTTTATCCTGCTCTACGCCAACCCCTTCAAGGCGGCTCTGGGGCTGTAAGCCTCCAGATCACGCGGATAGGGAAGTACAGCTGCGGCACCTCCGGGTGCCGCAGTTTTTTTTTTGCCATTTTTCCATGGAATCCTGTCTTATCGAACCCAGCCAGGGCAAGGGAGAATCCCCCCTGCCACCGGCGGGCATCTTTGCCGTTAGCCCCTCCGACAGCCTGGCCTTTCCCGGCCTGGCGAAACGATACCATCTCAATCAGCAGTTTCTCTTTCACTCCAAACTCTTTGCCTCGCCATCATTTTTTCTGGCCGGACCGGCGGTGGGTGCGCCCATGGCGGTGATCTGTCTGGAGAAACTGATCGCCCTGGGGGCTCGCCGGATCATCCTCTACGGCTGGTGCGGCGCCCTGGCTCCCTCTCTGAAGGGGGGGGGACTCTTTGTGGCAGACTCCGGTATCAGTGAAGAGGGGACCAGTCCTCACTATCCCCCCCATCCGGGATTCCCCCCGGATCAACAACTCCAGAACCGGCTCAACACCGCCCTGGAACGCTCCGGCCATCTCCTCCACCAGGGGATCATCTGGACCACCGATGGCCTCTACCGGGAGACCAGGAGCAAGGTGGCGCACCATCAAGAACAGGGAGCATTGGCCGTGGATATGGAGTATACAGCCCTGAGTGGGGTGGCCGCTTTTCGTGGGGCGGCCCTGGCCACGGTGATGATGGTCTCCGATGAGCTCTATCATCAGCAGTGGCGCTCCCTGGTCGGCAGAAAGTCCTTTCGATCTGCCTCAAAAAAAATGTTATCCCTCCTCTGTGAGGAGCTTGATTCCGGAGGATTATGCAATCCATGAAACATCTGCATCTTGTCAGTCTCGGTTGTCCGAAAAACCTGGTGGACAGCGAGATCATGCTGGCCCTGCTCGAGGCCGATGGGTATACGGTGGTGGAGGAACCTGCAGCAGCGGATCTGGTTCTGGTCAACACCTGCGGCTTTATTCAGCCTGCTGTGGAAGAGGCGGTGGATGAGATCCTGCGTCTGGCTGCGGTCAAGGAAGAGCGGCCGGCACAGCTGTTGGTGGTCACCGGCTGCATGGTCCAGCGCTATGGTGCCGAGCTCGCCCGGGAACTGCCAGAGGTGGATCTCTTCCTGGGGGTCGATGATTTTCCCCTGATTGTCGAACACCTGCGGGCCCATGAGCAGGGCAGGCCTCTGGCTCTTGCCAGCGGGCCCTCCTCTTATATCATGGACGCCACCGTACCCAGGACGATCTCCACCCCCCTGTTCCGGTCCTACCTCAAGATCACCGAGGGCTGTGATAATCACTGTAGCTACTGCATGATCCCCTCCATTCGGGGCCCGCTGCGCAGCAGGGGCGTGAACGACCTGGTGGCCGAGGCGATGCGCCTGGAGGAGCTGGGCGTGCGGGAGCTGACCCTGATTGCCCAGGATCTGACCGCCTATGGGGACGACCTTGGCGAGGAGGCCTCCCTGGTGACCCTGCTCCAGGCCCTGCTGAAAGAGACCTCCATCCCCTGGTTTCGGCTGCTCTACCTCTATCCCTCCTCCCTTGGGGACGATCTCTTAGCATTGATGGCTGCGCAGCCCAGGATTCTCCCCTATCTGGATATCCCCTTCCAGCATGCCAGCGATCCGGTGCTCAGGCGGATGAATCGTCGCTATACCACCCGGGAGTTGAATGAGCTGGTCTCCCGGATCCGCACCATGGTGCCCGAGTGCTCCCTGCGCACCACCATGCTGGTGGGTTTCCCCGGCGAGACCGAGGCCGATGTGGAGCTGCTGCTGGAGTGCCTGGCCAGGTGGCAGTTTGACCATGTCGGCGTCTTTCAGTATCAGGACGAGGAGGGCAGCGCTGCCGCCCGCCTGGACGGCAAGGTGGAGGAGGAGGAGAAGGAGGTGCGCTATCAGAGGGTGATGGAACTACAGGCAAAGATCAGTCTGCAACGACAGCAACGTTTGGTCGGCCGGGTGGAAGAGGTCCTGGTGGAGGGGCTCAGCCGGGAGAGTGACCTGCTGCTGGAAGGACGGACCAGGTTCCAGGCGCCGGATATTGACGGCTGTGTCTACATTACCAGTGGCCAGGTCAACCCCGGGGATATCGTGCCGGTCAGGATCACCGAGGCACATCCCTACGATCTGGTTGGGGAGGTTGTCTCCGCAGCTGAGCTCCCCTGACCGGCCAGGGGCTGTCTACTCTTTATGCTTGTTGACCTGTTCGCGTAAATCCTTGCCCACCTTGAAAAACGGCAGCTTTTTGGGAGAGACCTGGATCTTTTCCCCGGTTTTTGGGTTCCTGCCGGTATAGGATTCATATTCCTTGACCACAAAGCTGCCAAAGCCGCGGATTTCAATGGACTCGCCACGGGCAAGGGCGTCGCTCATGGTGTCGATGATGGTATTGGTAATCGATGCCGCCTCACGGATGGGTATGTTCATCTCTTCGGCTAAGGCTTCTATGAGTTCCGATTTATTCATTGTTGTCTCCCTATGTGGTAGGTGGTTCCCTGAAAAAAGCTCTCCGGTCAAATGCCTGGGAGAAAAATCTACAATGGTTGGTTTTGTTATAGCTTAGAGAAATTTAAGCAGGTATGTTTTTGATTGTAAAGGGAATTTTGCCTGTAAAGAGTTTTTTTAGGTCATTTTTGGTTAAAATACGATATTTGCCGCTGGCCAGGTTGCCCAGGCGGAGCCGGCCATAGGCGGTGCGCTTCAGTCCGAGTACCGGGTGGCCCACCGCCTGAAACATCTTGCGTACCTGCCGTTTCTTGCCCTCATGGATGATGATCTCCACCCTGGTGCGGTCTTTGAATTGTTTCAGAATGCGTAACTGTGCCGGATAGGTCATTCCTCCTTCAAGACGAATACCTGCAGCCAGGCGGCGCAGGGTGGCCGGCGAAGGCAGTCCCCTGACCGTGGCCTCGTAGGTCTTGTTGACCTCATAGCTGGGGTGGAGCACGTAGTTGCCCAGTTGGCCGTCGTTGGTCATCAGGAGGGCCCCTTCGGTATCCAGATCCAGGCGGCCCACCGGAAAGAGTCGGCTGCTGATCCCGGGAAGGAGGTCGCTGACAATGGGGCGGCCCTGGGGGTCGGAGAGGGTGGTGACGTAACCGGCCGGTTTGTTGAGCAGGATATAGAGCTTCTCCTCCAGCCGGATCGGAGCGTTGTCAAAGCTGACCTGATCCTGCTGCGGATCGATCTTACAGCCCATGTTGGTCACCACGGTGCCGTTGACCTTGACCCTGCCCTGACGGATCATCTCTTCCGCCCCCCGGCGGGAGGCGATCCCTGCCTGGGCGAGTATCTTCTGTAGTCGTTCCATCTCTACCTGTACCGTTTCCTGTGGGCGGGCTGCTGTCGTTTCTCTGCGCCCTCTGGACCTTTCTTTAGCTGAACTGCGGCGGCAGCAGCTCGGCTGCCCGCTGGTCCACCCGCTTGCGGGTGGCGGGATCCACTTCCAGGACCTCGGTGTACCAGGGCTTCATCCGACAGTCAAAGACCACCGGCGGCTCCAGGCCAAGGTGGAAACGCTGGAGTCGTTGAGCGGCTCCATGGATGTCGGCGGCCGGTTCAAAGCGGGTGAAGACGGTCCAGAGGAACTCCTGAAGCGAACAGGTCGCCTCCCTGGTGGAGTCCACCAGGATGATCACCGGCCAGGCGCTTACCCCGGGATGCCCGGCCAGGCGCTGGGCCAACTCGGGTTGGTCTGCGTAGGAGGCTCCCTGGACGACCAGGGTGCCGGGCAGGAAGACCTGGGGCCGGCTGCACTGATCCGGCAGGTCGCCGCTGAACTCACGGGGCAGCTCCCTGCATTTTTCCCGTCCCAGGCCCAGCATCATGGCCTTGGAGCCCTGGTTGACCGAGGGGCCGGTGTAGTCCAGGGTGTCCTGGGAGACGTTGGCAAAGACAAACAGGTCCCGCTGCCAGTTGATCCGTTCCAGGATGTGGGTCCAGAGGCGCGGAAAGTCGGCTACATCGATGCTGCCGTCGGTGGCCAGGAGAAACTTGGTCAGGCTGAGCTGGCCCTCTCCCAGGATCCGCAGGCCGGTGGCAAAGGCCTCCCTGGGATAGCGGTCGCTGACCCGGGCTGCGGCCAGACAGTGAAAGCCGGTTTCGCCAAAGGTCTTCAGCTGCTGCACCCCCTTCATGACCAGGGGAAAGAGGGGGCTGAGCAGGTCTTGGAGGAAATCACCGATAAAGAAGTCTTCCTGGCGGGGACGACCTACCACGGTGGCCGGATAGATGGCATCCTTGCGGTGGTAGAGGTGGCTGGTCTGGAAGACCGGATAATCGTGCTGCAGCGAGTCGTAGCCGTAGTGATCGCCAAAGGGTCCCTCTGGCCTCCGCAGGCCCGGGGGAACCATCCCCTTGACGGCAAACTCGGCCTCGGCCACCAGCTGGTGGCCGCCCCTGGGATCATCCACCATCGAAAGCTTCCGCCCCTGGAGCAGTGAAGCCAAAAGCAACTCCGGGATGTTCTCAGGCAGCGGGGCGATGGCGGCCAGCATCAGGGCCGGCGGTCCGCCGATGAACAGGGTCATGGGCAGGGACTGGTTCTTCTTCTCCGCCTCAAAGTAATGAAAACCGCCGCCCTTGTGGATCTGCCAGTGGATCCCGGTGGTGGTGTCATCGTAACGCTGGATCCGGTACATCCCCAGGTTATGTCCCAGGCCGTCGGGGTGCTCGGTGTAGACCAGGGGCAGGGTGACAAAGGGACCGCCATCGGAGTGCCAGGAGGTCAGCATGGGCAGTTCAGAGAGCCTGGCCGGGGCCATGCAGCGCTCCAGGATCGGGCCTTCCTTCCTGGTCTTCAACCCCACCTTCATGCCCTGGCCGATGAGGGATCGGGCCGACCAGAGGGTGGAGAGGTTCGGGGGCATGGCGTGTTCCACCAGTTGCACCAGGTCTTCGACAAAGCTTATCGGTCTGCGGCCAAAGGCCAGCTCAAGGCGGAGCTTGGTGCCAAAGAGGTTGGTGATAACCGGAAAGGATGAGCCCTTGACCCGGGTGAAGAGCAGGGCCGGCCCGCCTTGGGCGATCACCCGACGGTGGATCTCCGCAATCTCCAAGTAGGGATCGACCTCCTGGTCGATGGTGAGCAGCTGCCGGTTGCTGCGAAGGATATCGATGAAGTCACGTAGATTTAAAATGGGGGGCATAGCTGCTCCGCAGGCTTGGTTTGGTTCCGGTTAGGCTCAGTGATGGTGATGGGGGTCGTTGAGAAAGAGCTGGTGGTACTCCTGGTCCGAGAAGTGGGTACGCATCAGCTCCATCAGCAGGTCTGCCAGCTGGTTGATCTCTCCGTCGCTGAGGCGGGGGATCAGTACCTGGGTGAGCTCTTTGGAGCTGAACTGCTCCAGGACCTCCTGGAGCGATTGTTCATCGGTGGCGCGGTTTAAACCAAACAACATAACAGTCCTTGCAGATAAAGGTTGTGCCCGGCTCAGCCGGTCTGGATATACCAGTTGAGGCTGCGTTGACGGGGGCCGTCATACTCGCAGAAAAATATTCGTTGCCAGGTGCCCAGCCGGAGGCTGCCGTCCACAAAGGGCACGGCCAGGGAAGAGCCGGTGAGGCTTGCCATCACATGGGAGGGGGAGTTGCCCTCCCGATGCTTATAGGGGTAGTCCCTGGGCACGATTCGGCGCAGGGCCCCGATCAGGTCATCCTGGACATCGGGGTCAGCCCCCTCGTTGATGGTCACCCCGGCGGTGGTATGGGGATTGAAGAGGGTACAGATCCCGGCCTCCAGCCCCTGGGCAGAGACTAGCTCCTGGATACGAGCGGTGATGTCAATGAGTTCCATGGGGGCCGAGGTCGAGAGCTGGAGCGTTCCAAAGAGCATGGGCATACCTCAGGAGGCTCTACTGCAGCTGCCACTGCCCGCTGGCGTCGCGGCAGGCGGTGGTGTAGGTGGTCTGACGTTTGCCGTCGATGACGGCATCCACCTCTGCCCTGCGGCAGACCCGCTGGCTCTGGGCGTTCTGGTAGGCCGGCTGTGGGGTCACGCTGTACTGGTTGCCGGTGTCGGGGTTGACCCAGGAAGAACGCTGGTTGGAGACCCCGCGTTCGTAGACATGGTTGAGCTGCTGGCGGTCATACTTGTCCATCTCGTTGCCCACGATATAGCCCAGCATGGTGCCCACCGCGGCACCGATCAGGGTGGCCTCGGTGTTGTGGCCGATGATCTGGCCGATCAGGGCACCCCCGGCAGCACCGCCGGCGGCCCCGGTCTGGGCCTTGTTCATGTTGGCGCAGGCGCTGAGGAGGAAGAGGGAGATGATGGCGGCAATGGTGACTCCTTTCATTTCAGGTCTCCTGTATCTGTGGGGGATTCTTTGAGTACAGCGGCCAGGTCCTTATCCGTCTGCACCCCGAGTTCTTTTAACTGTTCAGCCCGCCTGATCAGGTTGCCTTTGCCGCTGGTCAGCCGTTTTTTGGCCAGCTGCCAGGCCTGCTGGGATTGGTTGATCCGGCTGCCGATCTCTTCAAAAGTTGCAATAAACCCTACGAGTTTATCATAAATATTCCCGGCTTGTTTGGCAATCATTAAACCGTTGCGGCTCTGTTCCTCCTGGCGCCAGAGATAGTTGATGGTGCGCAGGGTGGCCAGCAGGGTGGAGGGGCTGCAGAGGATGATCTGGCGACGGGAGGCCGTGGCCAGGAGGCTGTGGTCCCGCTCCATGGCCAGCTGAAAGGCGGCTTCCACCGGGATGAACAGCAGGACAAAATCAACACTGTTGAGCCCTGCCAGTTGATGGTACTGCTTATCGCTGAGTAGGCTGATGTGCTTTTTGACAGAATCCAGGTGTTGGCCGATGAAGCGTTGTCGCCGCTCCCCCTCCTCTTCGCCGTGGGCCAGGCTGAAGGCCTTGAGCGAGACCTTGGCGTCGATGATGATCTCCCGCTCTTCAGGAAGATAGACGATGGCGTCAGGCTGGCGTTTGTTGCCGGCAGCGGTCTGGAGGTTGACCTGGGTCCGATACTCCACCCCCTTACGCAGGCCCGAGTCTTCCAGAAGCTTCTCCAGGATCATCTCTCCCCACTGCCCCTGGAGCTTGGTTCGTCCCTGGAGGGCCTGGGTGAGGTTGACCGCGTCTGCGCTGAGGCGCTGGTTGAGCTGACGCAGGTTCTGAAGCTCCTGGATCACGGAGACCCGGTCGCGCGATTCCAGGTCGTGGATCTGATCGATCCGTTGCTTGAAGGCGTGGAGTTGGCTGTGGAAGGGGTCAAGCATCAGCTTGAGGGTGGACTCGTGCTGCTGGTTGATCAGGGCACTCTTCTCCGTGAGGATCTCCCCGGCCAGGAGTTCGAAGCGTTGCTCCAGCTGACGCTGGACCTGCGTAAGGATCAGCTCCCGTTCGGCCAACTGCTGTTCCATGCCCTCATATCCTGCCTGGAGGCCGGCGTTTTCCCGGTTGAGCAGGCCCCAGTCCCGGCGAAAACCATCCCGTTCCCTGCGGAGGCGGTCAATGGTCTCGGCCTGATCACTGAGGGAGCTGCTCATGGCTTCCAGGCGCATGGTGTTCATCAGCTGTTTCCTGCGCAGGCGGCCGTTGCCGGCGAGCAGGAGCAGGGCGGTGGTGAGCCCACCGGCCAGAAGGCCCAGGAGTCCGGAGAAGAGATCGATTCGGCTGAGGAGGTGTTGGAGAGAGAGCACTGGCCAGGTTTCCGGGGGGAGCGTTAGCGCTGTCGGCCACGGCGCAGCCGTAACTCTTCCAGCTCTTCCAGCAGGTCCAGGGCCAGGGCGCAACCGGGAAGGTTGACCTGGAGGTCCTGTTGGAGGCGGATGGTGGTCTGGACCCGGCGGATCTCCAGGGCCGTGAACCGCCACTGCTGCCCGGGGCTGCTGCTTGGGGTGATGATCCCTTCGGCCACCATCTCGTGGACCACCTCAGCTGTCACTCCACAGAGCCGGCAGAGCTCGGTCAGGCTGCAGAGCAGTTCTTCGTCCAGGACCGTACCCTGGAGATAATGAATTTCTGCCATGTCAGACTCCCAGTTGTTGGCGAGGGTTGAAGGGCATCAGTTTTGCCATGGTTTGGTAGTGGGCGCGCTGTTCGGCGGTGGCGGCCTCTGGGACCACGATCCGGAGGGTGATGATCTGGTCGCCCTGGTGGCGGCTGCTGCAGAGTCCCTTGCCTTTCAGGCGGAGCCTGTTGCCCCCCTGGGAACCTGCAGGGATCTTTAGCTGAACCTTGCCCCCCAGGGTAGGGACGGTGACCCTGGCTCCCAGGGCCGCTTCCCAGGGAGTGATGGGCAGGGTCAGGTGGATGTCTCGTTTTTCGGCGTGGAACAGGGGGTCTTCCTGGAAGGCGATCTCCAGGTAGAGGTCACCGTTGGGGCTGCCCCCGTAGCCCGGCATGCCCTGGCCTTCCAGGCGGATGCGTTGACCCTGGATAATTCCCTTGGGGATGACCACGTGAAGGGTGTGTGGTTGGCTGGTCACCTGGCCCCGTTGGTTGACGCTGGATCGGGAGAGGGTAATGGTCTGTCTGCTTCCCAGGTAGGCATCGACCAGCTTGAGGGCCACCTTGGCATGCTGGTCCTCGCCCTTTACCCTGAAGGCGGTATGGCGGTCACGACCTCCTCCCATATAACTGTGGCCGAAGAGGGACTCAAAAAAATCGCTGAAGCCGCTGGAGGCTGCGCCGCTAGAGCCGGTGCCGCGGAACTCGAAGCCGGCGTCCCAGTTGGGCGGCGGTTCAAAGTCCTGGCCGTGTTCCCAGTTGCTGCCGAACTTGTCATAGGCCGCTCTCTTTTCAGGATCCTTCAAGACCTCATAGGCCTCGCCGATGGCTTTAAAGGTCTCTTCGGCACCGGGATCCCTGTTGACATCCGGGTGGTATTTACGGGCCGCCTTCCGATAGGCCTGCTTTATGGCCTCTTGGCTGGCGTTGCGCTCCACCCCCAGGATCTGGTAATAATCTCGATATTCCATAAGCTATCTGGTTTGAATCTTGAAAAAAAAATATTTGGCAATACCTTAAGAGCAGCAAGAGGAAAAGAAAAGAAAAAAATGGAGCGACTTTCTCCTTGTGGAGGCAAGCCGCTTTCCTATATGCTGAGAGTAATTATGGAAAAAAAACAGACAAGTATACTGCTGACCGGCTTTCGGGCCACCGGTAAATCCGTGGTAGGCGCACTCCTGGCAGAGCGGCTGGGCTTTCAGCTGGTGGACAGCGACCAGGAGATCTGCCGGCGCCGGGGGATGACGGTGGCCGAGATCGTGGCCCAGTCGGGCTGGGAGGGATTTCGTCGGGCCGAGCAGGAGTTGCTGCTGGAGCTCTGTGATGCCGAGCGGGTGGTGCTGGCCGTGGGCGGAGGCGCCATCGAGCATCAGGAGCTCTGGCCACAGCTCAGGCAGAGCTACTGGGTGGTCTGGCTCCGGGCGGATGTTGCCACCATTGTTCAGCGGATGGGCGACGATCATGCCAGTTCCGGCCAGCGGCCCTCCCTGACCGGTCTGGGGAGGGCAGAGGAGGTCGCCGCCCTGTTGACCAGGCGTACTCCCCTTTACCGGGACGGCTCGGATCTGGCCCTGGATACGGACCAGAGCCGGCCGGCTCAGCTGGTTGAGGAGATCATTGCCCGGCTGGGGCTGCAGCTGACGGTCTGAGCCGGGATGTTACTGAGTTTGAAGAGATTTAGGTTGTTGAGGAGAGGCCCCTGTGCTTCTTTTTTCATCTGTTGAGAGGTTATTGTGATTGAGAGGTTATCGTGGAAAAAGTAGACCTCGCCGCCGACCGGAGCAGCACCGAGCCCCGGGTTATCTGGCTGGTCAGTCGAGAGTATGACGGCCTGGCAGGCGCCGGCGGCGTGAAAGATGTCTGCCGGCAACTTGGCCAGACCCTGGCCTCTGTTCCAGGCTACCAGGTGCGTGTTATTCTGCCCTGCTACGGTTTCATGGATCCCGAGGCCCTGGGTTTTGAGCCCCTTCATCTGGATGGATTGGCTCCTGCTGTAATCCGGGGGCGGAGTTTTCCCTGCTGCTTTTCCGTGGACATGGACTATGTTGATCAGCCGCGGCGGGAAACCGTTGCCATCTGGGAGCAGTGCCTCGATCAGGTGACGGTCTACCTGGTGGAGGCAGAGCGTTTCGGCGAAAAGATGGGGGTCTACACCTATACCCAGGCCGAAGAGGAGCGGCTAGCCTGGCAGGCTCAGGGCAGCGGTCATTATGATTACTTTGCGATGAACATTCTCCTCCAGAAGGCGGCCCTGGATCTGATGCTGCTCCAGGGGCAGGCACCCTGGGTTATCCACTGTCAGGATGGTCATGCCGCCACCCTGCCGGTCATGATGCGGGAGAACAGCGCTTATCGTCATTTCTTCCGGCAGACCGGGGCCGTGGTTACCATCCATAACGCCGGCCTGGGATACCATCAGGAAGTGGCGGATCTGGATTTTGCCGGGGCAGTGACCGGGTTATCCCGGCAGGTGATTCAGGCCGGCCTGCTGGGCTTAAGCTTTGATCCCCTTGTCGCGGCTGCAGGCTATGCGGTGCTCAACACGGTGAGTGAGCAGTACGCCCTGGAACTGCAGGAGACCTCTGAGGATGCGCGGACCGGCTGGTTGGGGCATAGCCTGAAACAGAGGGGGGAAGCCCTCCTGGGGGTGACCAACGGTATCGATCCTGAATCCTTTAACCCGCTTTTGCCCGAGCCGCTGGGATTGGCGGCTGCCTTCGACATCCCCGGCGGCCGCCTGGCCGGAAAACAAGAGTGTAAAGCCGCCCTGCTTCGGCAACTGGCTCAGTTGCGTCAGTGGAAAGCGGTGGAACAGTTCGGTCGGCTCAAGGGCTCGGCCGAGCAACCCCTGTTTACCTTTATCGGCCGGTTGACCGAACAAAAGGGGGTAGACATCCTCCTCTCCGCTCTGGAGGAGGTTCTTGAGGCCAACCCGGGCACTGCTTTTCTGGTCCTTGGCTCCGGTGACAGCGGTCTGGAGCAGCGCCTTCAGGAGCTGAGCCGCAGTGCAGGGCTGCTTGGCCGACTCTGTTTCCTGAAGGGGTTTGACCCTGGTCTGGCCACCCAGGTCTATGCGGCCGGTGATTTTTTTCTGATACCCTCACGCTATGAGCCCTGCGGCCTGACCGACTACATTGCCCAACTCCTCGGCAACCTGCCCATCGTTCACCACGTGGGCGGTCTGGTCAAGGTCATCGACGGCCTCACCGGCTTTGCCTATCAGGACAATAGCTCCACGGCCCTGATGGAGGCCATGGGGCGGGCCCTGGAGGTCTATCAGCAACCGGAGATCCTGCTGGAGATGCAGCAGGCCGCCGTACAGAGGATTAGCGACTACCATACCTGGGACAAGGTCATGCTCCACTATATCCGGCTCTACGAACAGGCCCGGGCCATCCTGCCGGGAGCAGGAGGATGAGTCTGCAGTATACCCCGGCAATACCCGCCTCCCAGCTCAGGACCCCCTGGCTGGAGCAGCGGCGTAACTATTTTATTCGCCAGGTGATCAGTGATTTTTTTCAAGTGAACCAAGTCTATTACCGGCTCTATCTCCAGTACCGGACCAGCAGTGCTGCCCCCTCCGCGGGCTGCCGAGCCCCCCATATCCTCCTTTCCCCTGGCTCTGAACTGGGCCAGCAGTTGCTGGCAGAGTTGACAGCCTTGCTGGGTTCGGAACATAACAGAGGGGTCCTCTGGCGGCTCAAGGATGTCTGCCATCGGATCTGGCCTGAGAGTGAGCGAGAGCATAACCTCGCCGGTTCCCTGGTGGACTGGCTGATCGGCTCCCTCTTCCATGAGGCCATGAAGCTGAAAGAAAATATCTATCTGCTCAACCATTACGGCCCTGTGGACTTTCCGGTGAACAGGGAGGGGGGCGGCGTCCGTGAAGAGGGCTCGCTGTTTCCCCTGGCCCAGCTGCTTGATACCCAGGGACTTTTTCAGCGGATCGCGGCAGATTCGCTGCTCCAGATGGAGCAGGTCGGACTCCTCTTGGGCCAGGCCAGCTATCTGCTTCGCCTGATGATGCCTTCCCTGGCTGACAATGAGCTGGTGGTGCGTTGCCTGAGCGAAAATGAGGGTATGATCCTCGATATCTGGGGCGAGCCCCTGGAGGCGGTCTTTAGCGAGATGTTTTCCGGTCAGCCTGCCCAGGGCTACTGTGTGGCCGGTAGAAGTTATTTCAACGATCAGTGGTACCAGCGGGCCAAGGAGATGTATCAGCGGGCCAAGGAGATCGACCGTTACTGCAGCGAGGCCGTGATCAAGTTGGCCCAGTTGGAGCGTATTACCCGCGACGGGGCAGGCTCTTTCGGCCGGGACAGCGGCTGATCCCGGAGCAGGCAGGCTTTCTGCCTGGGGATCAGGGCCGATGGGGCCCCTCTGTTGCCGGGGAGGTCTGAGATCTGAAAAGGGGGGCTGTTTTCTTCGCAGGCCTCGAACTCTTGGCGTAACTGAGCTTGAACAAAAAGGCTGTAGGGTGGATGCCTCTGCGGAGGAGTGCGCCCTGCAACACTACTCACAATGAGGAGAAAGGGTATGAGTATAAAGATCGGTATTAACGGTTTTGGCAGGATCGGCAGGAATATCTTCCGGGCACTCTACCGCGACAGTGCCTTTAGTGGTATCGAGGTGGTGGGGATCAATGACTTGACCGATGTCAAGACCCTGGCCCATCTTCTGAAATATGACTCCATCATGGGGGTCTTTGATCAGGAGGTGGCGGCAGCGGAAAACGGGATCATGCTGAATAATACCCTGATTCCGGTGAGCAACCAGCGCAATCCCCAGGAGATCAGCTGGGGTGAGTACGGCGCCGACTATGTTCTGGAGTGCACCGGTCTGTTTCGGGATTATCCTTCGGCCCAGGCCCATATCGACGGCGGTGCCTCCAAGGTGATTATCTCGGCTCCGGCCAAGGGGGAGGTCAAGACCATCGTCATGGGAGTCAACGAGGAGGAGTATGATCCCACCCTCCATCATGTCGTCTCCAACGCCTCCTGTACCACCAACTGTCTGGCCCCGGTTGCCCAGGTGATTCTCGACAACTTCGGCATCACCCGCGGTCTGATGACCACGGTCCATGCCTACACCGGTGACCAGCGGCTGCTCGATTTTCCCCACAGCGACCTCCGCCGGGCCAGGGCTGCGGGGATGTCCATGGTGCCCACCAAGACCGGTGCCGCCGCTGCGGTGGCCCTGGTCATTCCGGAGTTGAAGAACAAGTTTGACGGCCTGGCGGTCAGGGTGCCGACTCCGGATGTCTCCCTGGTGGATGTGGTGATTGAGGTGGAGCGGGAGGTCTCGGTGACCGAGGTCAATCAGGCTCTGGAGGCGGCGGCCAACAGGTATCTGCGCTATACCGAAGAGCCTCTGGTGTCCATTGATTTTCAGGGCGATCCTCACTCTTCCATTGTTGACGGTCTCTGTACCCGGGTTCAGGGAAGCAGTGTCAAGATCATGAGCTGGTACGACAATGAGTGGGGCTATTCCAACCGGATGCTGGATCTGGTGCTGCACATGGAACAGGCCAAGATTATCTAGCCCCGGCTGAAAAAAGAGCAAGAAAAAACCGGATAATCCTGCGAACTCGGTTCACAGGAAATCCGGTTTTTTTATCGGGAAACGCTGGGTCGTACCAACGCCATCCCGGATGGCTGGAAGGATATGATCAGTCTTCCACTACTCCGCTGCCATTGCAGGTGGGACAGGTCTGATCAGGGGTGCAGACCTGACCATCGTCAGTGTCATTACCCTGCCATTCACCACTGGTTTCACATACACCATCAATGACTTTCTTTCCCTGACAGGTGGGGCATACAGACGTATTGGCTTGCTGTGACATGGTGTCCTCCTTTAAGAATTGAAAAACAGAGTTTTTACAATCAACAAATATAAGGCTACATTCAGTAAAAGCAATCTGTTCACTGATATCTATATCATAGTCAGCCTAAAATCCTGAACGCTTTTTTCAGATCAGCGATTAAATCTTCCGGATCTTCCAGGCCGATGTTGAGCCTGAACAGGGTGCGTCCCTGGTAGGGTGAGCTGTGACTGCGCTGACAGCGGCCTGCGGTAATCAGACTCTTGAACCCGCCCCAGCTGTATCCTATGCCGAAAAGATCCAGGCTGTTGATGAAGTCGGCTGTCAGGCCTTCTCCATACTCCTCTGTACAGAGGAAGGCAAAGAGGCCAGAGGCTCCGCTGAAGTCTCTTTGCCAGAGATGATGTTGGGGGTGACTGTCCAGGGCCGGATGGAGCACCCTCTCCACCAGTGGGTGTCGGCAGAGCCATTGACCGACCTCCAGGGCGGATTGGCTGTGGCGGGAGAGCCGCAGGGGCAGGGTCTTGAGGCCGCGCAGTGCCAGAGCGCAGTCCTGGGGCGAGGCAAAGGTCTCCATGAGCTGGTAAAAGGTTGCAAAGGCTTCTCCATAGGGCTCGGAGACGCTCACCGTGCCCAGGAGGATGTCGGAGTGGCCGCCGATGTATTTGGTGGCCGAGTGGATGGAGATATCCACTCCCAGAGCAAAGGGATCACAGTAGAGCGGGGTGGCCCAGGTGTTGTCCAGGATGGTAATAACGCCTTTATGCCGGGCAATGGCGGTGATGGCGGGAATGTCCTGGATTTCAAAGGTGTTGGAACCCGGAGATTCCAGAAAGATCAACCGGGTGTTGTCCCGGAGATAGTCCCTGATCTCTGCTCCCGCATCAGGAGGGATGAATTCCACCTCGACCTGGTATTTGGCCAGGACCTGGCGGCAGAATCGGGCGGTGGGGCCGTAGACGTTGTCGCAGACCAGGATATGGTCGCCGCTGGAGGTAAAGGCCAGCAGGGTCTGATTGATGGCGCTGATCCCGGATTGGAAGGCCCGGGTGAGTGCACTGCCTTCCAGGCTCGAGATGGCGGCTTCAAAGGCGCGTTGGGGCGGCATCCGGTCGGTGCCGTAGACGATTCCCGGGTATTCGCCCCGCTCGGCCAGGAGCAGCTCCTGGTAGGAGTCAAGGAGAACGGTGGAGCCGGTGTAGAGGGGCGGCAGGACGGTGTTGGTCTCTTTGCCGCCCACGGTGTGGCCCTGCTGCTGTTGACTGATGATGGCGGTGGCTTTTTTCATGGAGAGCTCGGTGGTGGAGGCTGAAGGCTGGGGGAAGGGGCACTGTTTCAAGCTACCCTTTAGTGAAAGGGCCAGAACAGAGGGATTCCCGCCATCCCGGCCAGGACGACAAAGAGGTTGAGGGGGATGCCCAGCTTGAGGTAATCCCGGAAACTGTAGCCACCCGGCCCGTAGACCAGGAGGTTGGTCTGGTAGCCCACCGGGGTGGCAAAGCAGGCGCTGGCCCCGAAGCAGACTCCGACGATAAAGGGTCTGGGGTCGACCTCGATCCCCAGGGCCGTGGAGATGGCGATGGGCAGGAGCAGCACGGCCGTGGCATTGTTGCTCAGGATCTGGGTGCTGATGCTGGTCAGGAGAATGATCGCTCCCAGGACGATGGTCGGCGAAAAACCGGCAAAGAGGCTGAGGAATCCTTCGGCGTAGAGCTGACTGGCCCCGGTCTTTTCCATGGCCGTGCCCAGGGCGATGGTCCCGGCGATCAAGAGCAGCACCTCACCCTGGAGGGCCCGGTAGGCATCGCGCATCTGCAGGCAGCCTGTGATGATCATCAGGAAGGCCGCAGTCAGGGCACAGGTCATGATATCGGCCAGGCCCAGGGTGGCAGTACCCACCATACCTATAAAGTTGATGATCGACCACCAGGCCTTGCGTTTATGGATCAGCTCTTCGTAGACATCTTCGATGACGATGAAGTCGGTGCTGGTGCGGATATCCTCCAGCTTGCTGCCCTTGCACCAGATGAGCAGGACATCGCCCAGCTGCAGGCGGACATCCTGGATCTGGTGTTCGCTGATGTGGAGGTTGCTGCGTTTGACCGCAATGAGATGGATCTCCGGATCCTTGGCCAGGTCGGTGGCGTGGAGCGGTTGCTGGGAGACCGCGGAGTGGGGCGGGACGATCAGCTCCACCACGATGGGGGCATCCTTCTGGGCCCCCAGGGTCAAGCCCTTCTCTGTTGAGGGCAGCTCTACCTCTTCCCGGTGGAGAATGTCGACCAGGTCGTTGAGGGAGCCCTTGACCAGGAGGATATCTTCAGGTCCGATCAGCTTGTCGTCCCGTTCCGGGTGGTAGATATGGGAGCGGGAGATCAGTTCCAGGACATTCAGGGAGGGGTACTTCCGGCGGAAGAGCCGGCTCGGGGAGCAACCGATCAGGGAACTCCCGGCAGGTACCTGTAATTCGGCCAGGTACTTGCGATGTTCGCTGTCCTGGAGCTGGCAGACCGGGTTGGCCAGGGCTGGCAGGACCCTGGGCGCGGCCAGGAGGAGAAAGACGATCCCGATCAGGGCGATGGGAACCCCAAGGATGGCAAGTTCAAACATGGAGAGGGTGCCATAACCGAACTCAGCACTGAGGTCGCTGATGATGATGTTGGTGGAGGTACCGATCAGGGTACAGGTCCCGGCCAGGATGGAGGCATAGGAGACCGGGATCAGGAACTTGGAAGGGCTCAGGCCGAACTCGCAGCACATGGTCATCACCACCGGGATGAAGAGGATCACCACCGGGGTGTTGTTGATGAAGGCCGAGGCAACAGCCACGGAGAGCAGAATGATGGTCAGGGCGACCTTGAAGCTGCCCCGGGCCAGGGTGATGACCCTGCGGCTGAGGAACTCCACTCCTCCGGTGCGCATCATGCCCTTGCTGACCACGAACATGGCACCCACGGTGATCACCGCCGGATTGGCAAAGCCGGCCACCGCCTCCTTAGGGGCCAGGATTCCGCTCACCACCAGCAGGACCATGATGCCGATGGCGGTCAGGGCGATGGTGATCTTTTCGCTGACCAGCAGGTAGAGGGTGAGCAGGAGGATGGCGGTGGTTATCCAGATGTCCATGGGGTACGCTTTAAGCTCGGAAGAGGGCTGAGTGTTCCAGGCAGCCTCCCTGTGCCAAGGCGCCTGACGCTGAAAAATTAATGATCTTTCTGGTGGTGGGCAAGTGAAAAATCCTATAATCTGAAGCAAGATAGCCGGCCTGGTCGGAGTGAAACGGCCTGGTCAATCTCTTGAGGGGCGTCTGCCGGGAAAATCTGATGGAACATTCTGAGAAAAAAATGCGAGCAGCCAAGCTCTCCATGACCACGGCCCTGGTCCTGGCGGTGAGTAAGTTTGCAGTGGGCCTGTTCAGTGGTTCCCTGGCCGTGCTCTCCTCGGCCATCGATTCCATGCTCGACATCCTGATGTCCCTGCTCAACCTGCTGGCCATCCGTCAGGCAGACCAGCCTGCCGATGAGAATCATGCCTATGGACACGGCAAGTTCGAGACCATGGCAGCCCTGATTCAGGCCCTGATCATCGGTGGCTCCGGGGTCTGGATCTTTTTTGAATCCATCCGTCGCCTCCTGGCCGGGGCCACCCCCAGTCGGCTGGGGAGCGGCATGGTCATACTCCTGGCCAGCGTTGCAGCCTCCTGGTTGATTGGCCGCTACCTCAGCAGGGTCGGGAGGGAGACCGACTCCTCGGCCCTGCGGGCCGATGCCCTCCACTTCTCCATGGATGTCTACACCAACCTGGCCCTGCTGGCCGGGATGGTACTGATGTACTTCCTCCACTGGCTCTGGATCGATGCCGTCCTCTCCATGGTGGTGGCCGCCTATATCTTTGCCGAGGCCTTCAAGCTGATCAGGCTCAGCCTCAGGGAGGTCCTGGACGAGCAGCTGCCCGCAGCCCAGCGGCAACAGATCCAGGAGATCGTCCACCACTATGGCGGAGACACCTTCTGTTTTCATAACCTCCGTACCAGGAAGGCAGGCTCCCATAAGCTGATCGACTTTCATATCACCGTCTGTAAGCACCTCTCTGTGGCCGAATCCCATCAGCTCACCGAAGAGTTGGAGCAGGAGATCCGGGGAGTGATCCATGGGGCGGATATCATGATTCATGTGGAGCCCTGCGGAGAAGAAGATTGCAGGTATCGCAGTCAGTGCAAGGCGGCCGGGCTGAGACCCCGGCCCATGGGGGGTAAATCCGAAATAGATTTTTCCTGTAGGGTTTAAATAACTGTTGTCGGGTGGCTCTTCTGTTGGTAACACGGTACAGATCGTTATTTTCTGTTCGCGAATCTGTCGCCAATCCATCAATCCCGTTACCAGGAGGAGAGCACCATGCCCAACTTTTTATTTGTTCTGAGTCACAACGACAACGAAAAGGCCACCCGCTGCTTCCAGTTTGCCAAGATCGCCCAAGAGAAGGGGTATAAGGTCAACATCTTTTTAATCGACTCTGGGGTAGACTGGGCCATCAAGGACAGGAATCCCACCATTCGCACCGATACCGGTGACTGTCCCGGGGACTACCTGCCCTACTTGGTTGAACAGGAGGTGGAAGTCGGGGTCTGCACCCCCTGTGCCAAGAATCGAAATCTGGACGAGGCAGACTTCCATTCCAATATGCTCCTGGACGGCGGCCCCCACCTGATCGAGATGGCAGCCGAGGCCAAGGTCTTCAACTTTTAGACCACTCTACCCGCCGCCCCGTCCTGCCGTTGAGCCCCTGGTGTGGCCGGGGAGCCGTGCTGGCTAGCCTGGGGAGATCAGGGGCATCTCCAGGAAACGCTCCACCTTCCTGACCAGATCGGTCACTGCCTCGGCCAGGATTTGTTCGCCGATCTCAGGGTGTGCCAGCCAGGGGGCCGACTCCATCCGACCATCGGGATAGCTGCGCCGCATCTCGGCGGCGCTCATGGGCCAGGACCGCTCGGGGTGTTCCACCTCCAGCGGCTCTCTTGCCTTGCCCGCAAAGGCCGTCGGCCTGAGATGCATGGTCAGCGAGACCTCCGAAGGGGTGGCATGGCGCCCCTCCTTGCCTGCAAAGTCGCGCAGGTTGAATCGTTTCACCCCGCTACACTCGTACCAGGAGAATATCTCAAAGATACCGGGAAGGCCTTCCATCTTGACCTGCTGGAGAACGACGCCCAGGGCATGGCGGTTGCCGCCGTGGCCGTTGACAAAGAAGATCCGCCGAAAACCGTGCCTCACAAAGGAGCGGAGCAGATCGCAGCCCAGCGCAATCAGGGTCGTTGGCTGGAGGCTGGCGCTGCCGGCAAAGTCGAGGTGCTGGGGGGAGATACCGTAGCAGAGGGTGGGGGCTACCATGATGGCCAACTCCCTGGCCGCCCCTCTGGCCACCGCCTCAGCGGCGATGAAGTCGGTCCCGATCAGACCGTAGGGGCTGTGCTGCTCCACCGCCCCGACGGGAATCAGCAGGCTGTCTTTCTGCTCCAGGTAGGCCTCGACCTCAGCAAAGGATAACTCTTCAAGCAGCATCAGCGTACACAGACCCTGTTCTTGCCCTGGTCCTTGGCACTGTAGAGGGCCTGGTCGGCCCGGTTGATCAGGTCGCCGCTGTTCTCCGTGCAGACGAGCTCTGTGACCCCGAAACTGCAGCTGATCCGGCGACGGATGGAGAAGGTGTGGGAGTTGATCAGGATGCAGAGCTTTTCGGCCGTGGCCCGGGCCTGTTGACTGTCGCTTCCGGGGGAGAGTAGGGCAAACTCTTCGCCTCCCCAGCGGGCCAGGGTATCGGACTGGCGAATACGCCCGGAGACCAGCTGGGAGAGCTCCTTGAGCACCTCGTCTCCGCAGAGGTGGCCCAGGGTGTCGTTGACCTGTTTGAAGTCGTCGATGTCAAAGAGGATCAGGGAGAGGGGGCTGTGGTAGCGCTTGGCCCGGGAGACCTCCTGGGCCAGGTGCTGGTTGAAGTGCTGGCGGTTGAAGATAGCGGTGAGGTTGTCGGTGGTGGCCTGTTTATGCAGTTGGCGGTTGATCTCTTCCAGTTCCTGGCGCTGCTGTTGCTGGTCCTGCTTGTAGGCATCCAGGATGGCGTTGATGGAGCGGGTGAACAGCCGGGCAATCACGATGACCACCCCAATGGCGGTAAAGAAGAAGAGGGTAAAGAGGGTGATCTTGTGCCTGACCTGGCGGGCCAGGTGTTGTTTCTTGGCAGCGATGAGCTGATCCAGCCCGTCCAGGTAGACCCCCTTGGCCACGACCCAGTGCCACTCGGGATAGAGGCGGAAGTAGCTCAGCTTTTTCTGGGGCTCGTCAGTGCCGCTCTTCTTGTACCAGTAGGTGACAAAGGCCTCCCCCTCCTCCCGGAGCCCTTGGAGGAACTCCTTGCGAAAGGGCTTGCCATGGGCCCCGGTATAGTCATCGGAGAGGGATCGGCCGACCAGGTCGGGCCGGTTGGGGTTGACCAGCATCGTCGCAAAATTCCTGCCCCCTGCGATATCGTGGAGTTGGTAGATAAAGAAGTAGTCCTCGGGATTTTCGCCCATGGTCTGCCCGATGTTTTCGAGCACCCTGTTCCTGGTCATGGCGCTGAAATCCGAGTAATACTCTCCGGAGCCGATGTACCAGTCCAGGGGGGGGAAGGCGGTGACATAGGAGAGCTTTTCAAAATGATCATGGCTCGGCTTGTCCGGGCTTGGCCAGCAGTATTCGCTAAAGCCCTCGCCCTGTTCCCGGGCAACCCTGCTCAAGCGTTCATGGAGGGCCAGTCCGGGCTCGCCGAAGGCCACCACCATTTCCCTGCCCTCATACTCCTCCCTGGGGGGATAGAGCTGGAGCCGGCCGTTCATGCTGCTGGCAAAGAAGTAACCCCGTTGATCATCGAAGCGGATGGGGCGCAGGGCCTCACGGATCATCACCCCGATCTCCTGGTCGCTGTGAATGGCCTGGTTGGCCTGATAGAGGTTCTCGGCAATGGATTTTGCCTCGCGGACCCTGGTGCGCAGGGTGTGTTCCAGCTGCCTGCGGCTATGGGAGCGGCGGAAGTCGATCTGCTGGATCTGGAGCAGGACGGTGTGCTTGAGCAGCTGTTGCTGCTGCTGGATGAATTCTTCTTCAATCCTGGGCAGTTCCTCTTCCAGTTCCAGGTACTTTTCACTGATGTACAACACCCCAAAGGCCAGGCTGAGCAGGGCGACCAGGCTGACGGAGCTGATGAAGATCGTTTTTTTGATGTTGCTTTCCGAGAAGAGCTGCATGGCTGGGTCGGGTACTCAGCTGGAGGAAAAGGTTAGCTCATGGCTGGCGTGCAGGCGTGCAATGTTCTCTGCTGAGCTTGGGTGGCACCACTTTACAGGGGGACAGACGCTAGCCCACGATGGTCAGGTTGCGATTCATAGAACTCAGGCTAACAGATCCGGTTGCAGTCACCACTATATCATCTTCTATGCGAACGCCAAACTGATTTTTCAGATAGATACCAGGCTCTACGGTGTAGGTCATGCCTGGCTGCAGGGGATGGTTGTATCCCTGGCGGATATAGGGGGATTCGTGGCATTCCAGCCCCAGACCGTGGCCGGTCCGATGGGTGAAGAAAGGGCCATAGCCTGCTGTTTCGATCACCTCCCGGGTCAGCCTGTCCAGCTGGGCACAGGCGAGGCCGGGTTTTCCGGCCTCCCGACCCCGGCCATTGGCCTCCTGGACGATGGCGTGGACCCGCTGTAGCTCCTCGTTTTCCTCTCCCACGGCAAAGGTGCGGGTAAGGTCCGAGACATAGCCCTGGTGCGAGGCGCCCCAGTCGATGATCAGGGCGTCCCCTGGCTGGAGCCGGCGTTCACCCGGAACGGCATGGGGGTTGGCGCTGTTGGGGCCGCTGGCCACGATGGGCATGAAGGGCAGGCTCGGCTCTGAGCCCTCCCGCAGCAGCTGGATGAAGAGCTCTGCAGCCAGCTCCCGTTCGCTCATGCCCAGGCAGAGCGTCTCCAGGGTCGTCTCCAGGGCCTGTTCTGCAATGGTCACCGCCCGCTGGATCAGCTGTTGTTCCTGTTCTGATTTGATGGAGCGGAGCCTGGAAAGGAGGGGCGCGGCGTCCTGAAACAGGGCCGTGGTCGCAGCCTGCCTGCAGAGTTGATACTCCAACAGCCGCAACTGCTCCGGTTCGAGCCCGATCCTCTTCTTGTCCAGCCCCATTCGGGCAAAGGCCTCCTTGAACAGCTGGGGCCACTGTTCGGGGCGTTCTCCATAGCTGAAGACCTCGGCCGGGAAGGGGAGTGCCTCCAGCTGGGCGAGTTCCAGCTCGGGCAGGATAAGGGCGACACCACGGCCCGGGACAAGCAGCAGGAGTACCGGCCGCTCGGAGAGGTGAAAGCTGAGACCGCTGAGGTAGCTGAAACCTGGTCCGGGGTTGAGGATAATGGCATCGAGCTCCATGGTGTGCATGGCGGTTTCGAGTTGTTCGATTCGCTCTTGAAAGAGAGAGGGGGGCTGGCACATGGCAAATCCTTTGCAGGGGGCTTGGGTTGAGATGGAGGTTGCAGTCGGTCAGGGGGCCGCTCGGGCCGGCCGACCAGGGGACCTGGTATTCAAAAAAGGCTGGCTGAGGGTGATCAGGAGCCTAGAGGTAAGAGGCAAGAGCCAAGTGTAGCATAGATAGCGGCTTATGAACAGCCTTGCGGAAGGCGGGAGAAGAGGCTGGCTGGGGATGCTGAGCAGGATCCGGTCGCCAGACGCTCCTCCAGGCGCTCTCTGAGCTCGGTCTGGGCTGAAGCGTGTATTGCCCGGACCCGGGTGCCTCGCCTTTGGGCCGTTCTTTCCTCTCCAGAGGTAGAAAAGACTTTATTTTATGCGATGAGTCTTTATATAGTTAGAGAGGTAATGATAAGAATTCCTGTTGTCTTGCCGACCAGAGAGCGGCACCTTGAGGGGCTGCTCTCTGCTGTGATCTCGAAGGGTGGTCTGAGCGAGCTCCAACGATATCCATCCTGCCCCAAGGGTGGCCCTGGGATGGCAGCCGGGTGTCGCCGCTTTCCGCGGTACCCGGCGGGCCGAGAGCTGCTCGGCCGCCGCAAGCCCTACTGCAATCAACCCCATGCTCTGCACAGGAGTACGCTTTTGAAACCAACAGATATTAACAATCCTGAATATTTTCATAGAGTTATAGACTGTCAGTATGCCTGTCCCTCCCATACGCCGGTTCCTGAATATATCCGCTTGATCAGTGAGAAGCGCTACGATGACGCCTATATGATCAACTGGATTTCCAACGTCTTCCCCGGTATCCTCGGCCGGGTCTGTGACCGCCCCTGTGAACCGGCCTGCAGACGGGGCCGGGTCGAGCGGGAGGCGGTGGCCATCTGTCGGCTGAAGCGGGTGGCGGCGGACAACCGGGAAGCGGGCATCGAGTCACGCTTTCCCAAGATCCCTGAAGAGAAGAATGGAAAAAAGGTCGCCCTGATCGGTGCCGGTCCGGCATCCCTGACCGTGGCCCGTGATCTCCTCCCCTTGGGCTATACGGTGGACCTCTACGATGACCAGTCCGCCGGCGGCGGCTTCATGCGCACCCAGGTGCCCTCCTTTCGCCTGCCTGAAAAGGTGCTCAATCAGGAGGTGGGCTACATCCTGGACATGGGGGTACGGACCTTTTTTAATCACTACATCTCCAGCATGAGATCCTTACTGGCCAGGGACTATGATGCCCTCTTCGTCGGTACCGGTGCCCCCCGGGGGCGGGACCTGCCTGATCTGCCCGGCCGCCGGGAGGGTGCGGCCGGGATTCATATCGGCATCGACTGGCTGGCAGGGGTGGTCTTCGGCCATGTCCGTTCCATCGGCAGGAAGGTGCTGGTCCTGGGCGGCGGCAATACCGCCATGGACTGCTGCCGTACTGCCCGTCGTCTGGGCGGCGAGGATGTCCGGGTGGTGGTGCGCAGTCCCCTGGCCGAGATGAAGGCCTCGCCCTGGGAGATCGAGGATGCCCGGGAGGAGGACATCCCCTTTTACGAGAACCATCTGCCTGTGGAGTTTGTGGTCGAGCAGGGCCAACTCAAGGGGATGCGTTTTGAGAAGGTGGAACCCCGTTACGATGACCAGGGCAAACGCACTCTGGTGCCCAGCGGCGAGCCCCTGGTCTTGATGGAGTGTGATGAGGTGATTCTGGCCGTGGGCCAGCTCAATGCCTTTCCCTGGATCGAGGAGGATCTCGGTATCGAGTTTGATCAGTGGGGCCTCCCCGTGCTGGGGGAGGGGACCTTTCAATCCAGCCTGGAGCGGGTCTTCTTTGGCGGTGATGCCGCCTTTGGTCCCCGAAATATCATCACCGCCGTGGCCCATGGCCATGGGGCGGCCATCTCCATCGATCTCTTCTGCTCGGGCCGCCCTCTCACCGAGCGTCCCGGTCCCAAGGTCTCCCTGCTCAGCCAGAAGATGGGGGTCCATGACTGGCTCTACCATAACCAGATTGCCGATGACCTCCGCCAGGCCGTACCCACGGCCGACAGGACCAAGACCCTCAGGGACCGGCTCATGGAGGTGGAACTGGGCTTTGACCGGAGGCTGGGTCATACCGAGGCCCTGCGTTGTCTCAACTGTGATATCCAGACCGTGTTTCGGGTGGAGGAGTGCATCGAGTGTGACGCCTGCGTGGATGCCTGTCCCGAGCGCTGCATCAATTTTACCGCCAACGGTACGGAAGAGGATCTCCGCAGGCGACTGCTGGCCCCGGCCCGGGAACTGAGTCAGGCCCTCTACGTCTCGGCCGAGTTGCCCACCGGCAGGGTCATGGTCAAGGATGAGAACCTCTGTCTCCACTGCGGTATCTGTGCCGAGCGCTGTCCCACCTCGGCCTGGGAGATGCAGAAATTCAGCTATCAATCACCACAGGCGGGGGAAAAATGAAGCCGATCCAGAGCTGCAATGACCTTGTGATTCGTTTTGCCAACGTGAATGGCTCCGGCTCGGCCAGTGCCAACAACCTCTTTGCCCGGGCCGTCTTTCGTCTGGGCTTGCCGGTGAGTCCGAAAAATATTTTCCCCTCCAATATCCAGGGCCTGCCCACCTGGTACGAGGTGCGGATCAGTGAACAGGGCTACCTGGGGCGCCGCGGCGGGGTGGACATGGTGGTGGCCATGAACGGCCAGACCATGCACCGGGACTATGCCGAACTCCAGCCGGGCGGCTACTTTGTCTATGACTCCTCCAGGCAGCTGCCCGAGGAGTATGAGCGGCAGGACCTGGTCCTGATCGGCCTGCCCCTGACCAACCTCTGCAACGAGGCCTTTGACAATCCCAGGATGCGGGGGTTGCTGAAGAACATCATCTATGTCGGGGGGCTGGCCTACCTGTTGGATATGGAGCTTGAGGTGCTCACCGCAGCGGTGGAGCTCCAGTACCGCAAGAAATCCCAGCTCATCCCGCCCAACCTCAAGGCCCTGGAGCTGGGCTACGACCATGCCCGCCGCCATCATCAGGGGCGATGCCTGTTGACCACCCGTCGCCGGGACGACCTGATCGGCGATCAGATCCTGATGGACGGCAACGCGGCCACCGCCCTGGGAGCCATCTACGGCGGGGCCACCGTGGTGGGCTGGTACCCCATCACCCCCTCCACCTCGGTGATCGAGCACTTCGGCCGCTATGCCGAGCGTTTCCGTCGGGAAGAGGGGGGAGGTCGGCTGATGGCCGCCATTGTCCAGGCCGAGGATGAACTGGCCGCCCTGGGGATCGTCATCGGTGCGGCCTGGAACGGGGCCCGGGCCTTTACCGCCACCAGCGGCCCGGGCATCTCCCTGATGAGCGAATTTCTGGGCCTGGCCTACTTTGCCGAGATCCCGGTGGTGCTGGTCAATGTCCAGCGCGCCGGTCCCTCCACCGGCATGCCCACCAGGACCCAGCAGGGCGATATCCTGGCCTGCGGCTACGCCTCCCATGGTGATACCAAGCACCTGCTGCTCTTTCCCTCCACCCCGGCGGAGTGTTTCACCATGACCGCCCGGGCCTTTGACCTGGCCGAGCGGCTGCAGGCCCCGGTGATCGTGATGAGTGACCTGGATCTGGGGATGAACGATCAGCTGAGCCCGCCCCTGAACTGGGATGATGACGGTCGCTATGATCGGGGCAAGGTCCTGGACCATGATCAGCTGGAGGCCCTGGAAGAGCAGTGGGGCCGCTACCGGGATGTGGACGGCGACGGGGTCGGCTACCGCACCTTTCCCGGCACCCATCCCAGCAAGGGGGCCTACTTCACCCGGGGCACCTCCCATGACGAGTACTCCAAGTACTCGGAGGAGAGTGACACCTATCTTCAGAACATGGAGCGGCTGGTGCAGAAGTGGGAGACTGCCAAGGGACTGCTCCCCCTGCCCGAGGAGCGGCCCGCCGAGGAGAAGGCCGCCATCGGGCTGGTCTGCTACGGCACCACCATCTTCAGCGCCCAGGAGGCGGTGGAGACCCTGGCCCGGGAGGGGCTTGCCATCGATGTCCTGGTGATCAAGGCCTTTCCCTTTCAGCAGGCGGTGGTCGACTTCATCCAGGGCCATGAAGAGGTGCTGGTGGTGGAGCAGAACCGCGACAGTCAGCTGCGTACCCTGCTCCTGGTGGAGTGCGGGCTCGCGCCTGAGCAGTTGACCCCTGTGACCAGCTATGACGGCCTGCCCATCGCGGCCAGGGCGCTGGTCGAGCAACTGCGCACTCTGCTGGCGTCCGGACAATCCACCACAACCACAGTCACGCAGGGAGGTGCAGCATGACCTTTTTTCGACCCAGTTTTCGTCATCCCCAGCTGCCGGCCAACCAGGCGGGCTACTACCTCAGGGACTATGAGGGCGGCATCTCCACCCTCTGCGCCGGTTGCGGCCATGACTCCATCAACGGCGCCATCATCCAGGCCTGCTACGAACTCTCCCTGGAACCCCACAGGATCGTCAAGCTCTCCGGGATCGGCTGTTCCTCCAAGAGTCCTGCCTATCTGCTCAGCGCGGCCCATGGTTTCAACTCGGTGCACGGCCGGATGCCCTCCATCGTCACCGGGGCCAACATGGCCAACCGGGAGCTGCTCTACCTGGGGATCTCCGGGGACGGGGACACCGCCTCCATCGGCATGGGCCAGTTTGTCCATGCCGTCCGCCGTAACCTGAACATGGTCTATATCGTGATGAACAACGGCTGTTACGGTCTGACCAAGGGGCAGTACTCGGCCACCGCGGACAAGGGTTCGGTGGGTAAGAAGGGAGAGCCCAACCTGCTGGAGTCCATCGATCTCTGCGAGATCGCCATCCAGCTGGGGGCCGGATTTGTGGGGCGCAGTTTTTCCGGGGATAAACAGCAGCTGGTGCCCCTGCTCAAGGCGGCCATGTCCCACATCGGCATGGCCTTTATCGACGTGATCTCGCCCTGCGTGACCTTCAACAATACCCCCACCTCCACCAAGAGTTACCACTGGGTGCGGGAACATAGCGAGGCCACCAGCACCTTTGACTTTGTCCCCTTTCGCCAGGAGATTACCACGGACTATGAAAATGGGTCCACCGAGGCGGTCACCCTCCATGACCACTCGGTGATCTATCTCCACAAGAAGGATCCCGAGGTGGCGGTGACCGATCGGCGCCAGGCCGTGGATGCCCTGGAGGAGCATAAGGAAGAGGGGCTGATCCTCACCGGGGTGCTCTATGTGGATCCGGAAAGTGAAGACACCCATACCATCCTCAACACCAGCGAACGGCCCTTGAACAGCCTGGAGCAGGCGGAGCTCTGTCCCGGCAGTGCAGCCCTGAAGGAGATCAACGAAGAGCTGCGCTGAGCGTGCGGCCCGGAGGGTGTTGCCCACAGGGGGCGGCAGGAACGAGGGGTGTGCGGGTGCTTTCTGAGCAGGAAAAGGGGAGGGGAAAAGAGACCGGGAGTATCAGCTGAGGCAATGATACTCCCGGTGGATGGCAGGGGCGGGCCGGGTGGCTAGAGGAAGAGGTAGGTCGCAGCCAGGCCGGTCAGGGACATGGTGATGGTGTAGGGCAGGGCCAGGAAGACCATCCGACCGTAGGAGAGCCTGATCACCGGGGCCAGGGCCGAGGTGAGCAGGAACAGGAAGGCGGCCTGGCCGTTGGGGGTGGCCACACTGGGGATATTGGTCCCGGTGTTGATGGCCACGGCCAGTCTGTCGAACTGGTGCATCAGGGTACCGGCCTGTTCTGCCGTTGCCGGAGGCAGGGTGGCGAGCACTTCGCTGCGGGCGGTGTGCGGATCGGTGAGCTTGTCCATCAACTCGGCACCGCTGATGGTGAGGTCAGGCAGGCCGCCCAGCATCTGGACAAAGTGGCTCTTGGTCTCCGAGATGTAGACCGTGGCCACAAAGACGTTGTCTGAGATCATGGAGAGGACCCCGTTGGCAACATAGTAGGCAGCCAGCTGGGCCTGTCCCTTCATGCTGAGTACATAGTCGATGACCGGGGTAAAGAGGTGCTGGTCGTGGATCACGGCCACGATGGCAAAGAAGACCACCAGCAGGGCGGTAAAGGGCAGGGCCTCTTCAAAGGCCTTACCAAGTTGGTGTTCTTCGATCACGCCGTTGAGCGAGGTCAAAATAACGATGACGGAGAGGCCGATGATACCCACCGCGCCCAGGTGCATGGCCAGGGCCACGATCAGCCAGATGCCGGTCAGGGCCTGGATGATCAGTTTGGCCCGCCCCTGACGTCCCCGCTTGGCTTCCAGCTTGATCTCGGTTTCCAGCAGGTGGGAGCGGATGTTGCCGGGCATCTCGATGCCGTAGCCAAACCAGTGCTTCTTTTCCAGGCCGTAGCAGGTCAGCATGCCCACCACGAACACCGGCATGGAAACCGGGGCCATCTTGAGGAAAAAGGGCAGGAAGTGCCAACCCATCTCACCGGCAATCAGCAGGTTCTGGGGCTCACCCACCAGGGTGCAGACCCCGCCCAGGGCGGTTCCCACGGCACCGTGCATCATCAGGTTGCGGAGAAAGGCCCGGAACTGCTTGAGCTCCTCACGCTCGGTCTCTTTGACCGCCAGGTCGCTGGTCAGATCATGGGAGGTATGGGGGTCCTTGCCCGAGACGTAGCGGTGGTAGATGTTGTAGAAGCCGTAGGCCACGGCAATGATGACCGCGGTAACGGTCAGGGCGTCCAGGAAGGCGCTGAGGAAGGCGCCGGCAAAGCAGAACAGCAGGGAGATGATTACCTTGGACTGGACTCTGACCAGGATACGGGTGAAGGTAAACTGGAGAAAGTCCTTCATGAAGTAGATACCGGCCACCATGAAGATCAGGAGCAGGATCACCTCGAAGTTGTTGAGGGCCTCGTGGTAGACAGTCTCCGGGTGGGTCAGACCGATGAAGACCGCCTCTATGGCCAGGAGGCCGCCTGCGGGCAGGGGGTAGCACTTGAGGGCCATGGCCAGGGTGAAGATGAACTCTCCGATCAGGACCCAGCCGGCAATGAAGGGACCCGAGGTGTAGAGGACGATGGGGTTTATCACCAAGAAGAGCAAGATGGCAAACTTGTACCAGGTGGGGGCGTTGCCGAGAAAGTTACGGACAAACGCCTGGGGCATTGATTTGGGCATGTAAAATCTCCTAACCGTAGTAGCTGTAAAGCAGCCAGCCCGGGGAGGCACCGCTGAGATAGCGAGCTGAGGCCGACCCTGGAATGGTGCTAACCTTGTGACAGAACTGGTTGTGGCAGGTACACCCTATCTCCTTGCAAAAACGCAACAGGGTGAGTTGCTGAGGAGCCGGGAGTAGCCGATCAGATCTAAAACATCTCTACCTACCATTTCTGTTTTAGGGGTGTCAAGGGCCTCCACTGGTTTCTCCTTCTGCCTGTAGCTGAACAGGAACAGCCACTGCCTGCCGGGGGGCCGGACTGCCAACTGACGCTTCTCTCCGGAAAACGGGAGCTATCATTTTTTGTTATGAAAATATTAAGTAAATTAGTGTCTTGACGGGATGGTCCCCTTTTAGGAATATGAGGCATTGTCGCTGGGAGGTGATTCCCGGGATCGGCAGAGTCTGTGGCAGCGACGGTGTACTAAAGTGTTGATAAGAAAGATCAGTTTGGTTTATGACTCCAGCCGCTGGCCGAGGCAGAGCAGCAAGGGACAATGAGGGTGTTCTTTTCCACTGCAGTGCATCCCTCTACCTGCTGGCCTTTGGCCTCAGGGATCCCGCTTCCCTCACCCCTCTGGGCGGCAGCCTGATGATCCTGGCCCCGGCAAGCTGGCGCTGCTGAGCCGGGGAGGGAGCCCTGCTCTCCCTTCCGGGGCTCAGCTGTTGCGGTGGTCGGTCAGCGACCACTCCAGGGTCTCACCGGCCAGGAAGGGGCGGACAGTGCCGTAGTGCTCGGGCACCTGCCAGGGCTGATCATGGAAGCGGACGGTCCTGGGGACAGGTTCCAGCCGGTAGAAGCGGCGGGCATTGGTGGAGACAAAGGCGGGCAGCTGCTCCAGGCAGTCGGCTGCGGCAAAGAGCTGGACCAGCATGGGCAGGGCCACAGGCGCGGAAAAGATTCCGGCAGCACAGCCGCAGCACTCCTTGGCATGCCTGGGGTGGGGGGCGGAGTCTGAGCCGAACATCAGCCTGGGGTGTCCGCTGAACACGGCCTGCCGCAGGGCCTCTCGGTCGCGGGGCGTCTTGGCGATGGGTTTGCAGAAGAGGTGGGGCTGCATCAGACCGCCGATGACGTCATCCAGGGTGAGCATCAGATGATGGAGGGTAACGGTGGCCGCGACATTCTCGTACTGTTCCAGCACGCTGAGGGCCGCGGCCGTGGTGATGTGCTCCATGACAATGGAGAGTGATGGGAAGGATTCGGCCAATCGTTGATAGGTGGCCATGAACTCCTGTTCACGGTCCATCACAAAGCCGTTGCTTTCCCCGTGGATCAGGAGTGGAATCTCCAGCTCCTCCATCAGGGCCAGGGTCTGGTCGATGCCATGGAAGTCCATGACTCCGGCCTCACTCTGGGTGGTGATTCCTGCGGGGTAGAGTTTGATCCCGATGATATGCTCCCGGGCAGCGAGCAGCTCTGCCCGGCTGTATTGACGAAAGAAGAGGGTCATGTAGGGCCTGAAGGCTTCGCTCCCGCAGGCCTCGAGGATGGCTGCCTGATAGTCCAGCACCTCCTGGAGCGAGGTCACCGGGGTCCTGAGGTTAGGCATGATCACCGCGCCGCTGAAGTGGGCTGCGCTGTGGGGAGCCACCTGGGTGAGCATCTCGCCCTCCCGGAGGTGGAGGTGCATGTCCAGGGGGGCGTCAAGGGTCAGCTGCATGGTTCTTCCTGTTCTGGTCTGGGATTAGCGTTTTTTGGGCGGCATCAGGTCGGTGATGGACCCCTCCACCATCTCTGCGGCCAGGGCAAAGGTCTCGGCCAGGGTGGGGTGGGCATGGACGGTCCTGCTGATATCCTCGGCATCTGCCCCCATCTCCAGGGCCAGGACCGCCTCATGGATCAGCTCGCCGGCGTTGAGGCCGCAGATGCCGGCCCCGATGATCCGGCCGCTCTCCTTGGCAAAGAGCACCTTGCTCACCCCGGCGGAGGCGCCGGAGCTGAGGGCCCTGCCGCTGGCACCCCAGGGAAACTTGCCCTTGCTGTAGTCGATCCCTTGCTCCTTGGCCTCCTTTTCGTTGAGCCCCATCCAGGCCACCTCCGGGTGGGTGTAGGCCACCGAGGGGATGGTCATTGGGCTGAAGGCGGAACCCAGGCCGGCTATCACCTCGGCCGCCACCTTGCCCTGGTGGGTGGCCTTGTGGGCCAGCATGGGCTCACCCACCAGATCGCCGATGGCATAGATATGGGGAATGGCGCTCCGTTGATATCGGTCCACCGGGATGCAGCCCTGGCCGTCGACCTCCAGGCCGATGCTCTCCAGGCCCAGCTCCTGACTGTTGGCCCGTCGGCCCACCGCGGTCAGGACCGCATCATACTCGCCCTCTTCCGGAGCCTTGGGGCCGGCGAAGCGCACCCTGATCCCCTGGGCCTGGGCAGTGATCTCCTCCACCCGGGTCCTGGTCAGGATCTGATAACGTTTCTTGAGCTTGAGAAACAGGGGCTGGACCAGGTCCTTGTCGGCCGGCGGGATAATCTGCTCCAGCATCTCCACTATGGTGATCTCGGCCCCCAGGGCGTGGTAGACCTGGGCCATCTCCAGGCCGATGATGCCGCCGCCGATGATCAACAGCCGCTTGGGTACCGTCTTCAGGGCCAGGGCATCGCTGGAGCTCCAGATTCGGGGGTCGTCGGGACAGCCGGGCAGGCGGCTGGTCCGGGAGCCGGTGGCCAGGATGCAGTGCTCAAAGGAGACCGCCTCTTCCCCGGCATCGCTCCGGACCCGCAGGGTATGGGCATCGCCGAAGGAGGCCCTGCCCTGGAGCCGGCTGACCTTGCGGGCCTTGGCCAGGCTGTCTAGCCCCGAGGTGAGCTTGGCAACCACTCCCTCCTTGTGGGCGCGCAGGGCGGCCAGGTCGATCCTGGGAGCAGCAAAGCCGATCCCCATGGCAGCCGCCTCCTCTGCCTCTTCGATGATGGTTGCCCCGTGGAGCAGGGTCTTTGAGGGGATGCAGCCGACATTGAGGCAGACTCCGCCCAGGCGGGCGTGCTGTTCCACCAGGCAGACCGAGAGGCCAAGGTCTGCCGCCCGGAAGGCCGCGGTATAGCCGCCGGGGCCGCCGCCGACCACGACCAGATCGTATCTATGGGTGTGTTGCATGTGGTACTCCGTATAGCTCTCTGTTTATAGCAGGGTTCGTTTCAGGTCCATGACGGCTGCTGCCAGGGCAGCGCAGAAGCGGGCTGCCTCGGCGCCGTCGATGATTCTATGGTCATAGGAGAGGCTGAAGGGCAGGATCAGCCGGGGTGTGAAGGCGCTGCCGTCCCATACCGGCTGGATGCTGCTTTTCGCCAGGCCCAGGATAGCGGCCTGGGGAGCGTTGATGATGGGGGTGAAGTTGGTGCCGCCCAGCTTGCCCAGACTGGAGATGGTGAATGAGCCGCCCTCCATCTCGCCGGGCTGGAGTCGCCCCTCCCGGGCGGCCTGGCTCAACTCCCTCAGTTCCCGGTTGATCTCCAGCACACCCTTGCGTTCCACATCCCGGATCACCGGGACCAGCAGTCCCTGGGGCGTGTCCACGGCAACACCGAGGTGATAGTGGTGCTTGAGGATCACCCTGTCCCCGGCAGCCAGGGAGCTGTTTACCAGGGGAAAGTGCGCCAGGGTTGCGGCCACGGCCTTGAGCACAAAGACCAGCAGGCTCAGGCGGGGCTCTTTGCCCTCGTTTTCCCGGTTGAGTTGCTGGCGGAACTCCTCCAGCTCACTGATATCGGCCTGCTCAAAGTGGGTGACATGGGGGATGTTCAGCCAGCTGGTATGGAGGCGTTCACCTGAAATCTTCTGGATGCGGCCCAGGGGGAGTTGGCTGATCTCTCCGTAGAGGGCGTACTCTTCTTCTCCGTATTCTTTTCCATCCATCGCGGCCAGGGCCGCCCCGGCGGGTGCCGCCCTGTTCCCGTCTTCCTGGTGGCGGCGGATTGCCTGGCGGAGCAGCAGCTCAAGGTCCTCTTTGAGCAGCCGTCCCTTGGGGCCGCTGGCCTGGACCAGGCTGAGATCGATCCCCAGTTTTCGGGCATAGGCCCGCACCGAGGGGGTGGCATGGACCGGAGCGCCGGGCTCCTGGGCCTTGGGGGGCGGCCCCGGTCGGGGCGCTGCTCCTCCGGGGGCAGCGGGCTCCGTTGGTTCAGGCGCTTCAGCTGGAGCAGCCGTCTGTTCTGGGGGCGTATCGGGCCGGTCCTCCTGCCGCTCGGCTGTGAGCAGGGCAATGAGCTGGCCGCTCTTCACCTGCTGCCCCTCCCGCAGCAGGACCTCCTCGATGGTGCCGCTCAGGGGCGCGGGGATATCCATGACCGCCTTTTCGCTCTCCAGGGAGATCAGGGCTTCCTCCTGCTCGACCCGTTGACCTGGGCGGATAAAGATCTCAATCACGGTGATCTCCTGGACATCGCCGAAGTCCGGGATGGTAATGGGGATGCTGTTCATGGGCTGCTCCTTTAGCGACCTAAGGGGTGGTCCGTATCAGGGTCGATGCCGTAGCCGGCCAGGGCCTGGGAGACCGTCTCCCGCGGCAGCGCCCCCTGGTCGGCCAGCCCCTTGAGGGCGGCCACGCAGATATGGAAGCGATCCACCTGGAAGAAGGCGCGCAGGACCTCCCTGGTATCGCTGCGGCCGAAACCGTCGGTGCCCAGGATGGTCAGGGGGTTGGGGATCAGCCTGCGGAGCTGTTCGGGGTAGGCCTGGAGGTAGTCGGTGCTGATCACCGCCGGCCCAGGATGGTCCCGGAGCAGCCGGCTGACCAGGGGGATTCTGGGGGGCTGATCCGGGTGGAGCAGGTTCCAGCGTTCGCATTCCTGGCCCTCACGGTGGAGTTGATTGACCCCCAGGACGGACCAGAGGTCTGCCTGGACTCCAAAGTCCTGTTCCAGCAGCTCTGCTGCAGCGATCACCTCCCGGAAGATGGCGCCGCTGCCCATGAGCTGGACCCGCAGCTTAGCGGGGCTGCCCTGCTGATAGAGGTACATCCCCTGGCAGATCCCCTCCGCCACCCCGGGCGGCATGGCTGGTTGCGGATAGTTCTCGTTGAGCAGGGTCAGGTAGTAGAAGACATCTTCGCCCTGCTGGTACATCCGCTGCAGGCCTCGGTGGACCAGCACTGCCAGCTCATAGGCAAAGCTGGGGTCATAGGCCTGGCAGCTGGGGATGGTGGAGGCGTAGAGCAGGCCCTGGCCATCCTGGTGTTGCAAGCCTTCACCGTTTAAGGTGGTTCGGCCCGAGGTGGCCCCCATCAGGAAGCCTCTGGCCCGGGCGTCTGCCGCGGCCCAGAGCTGGTCGCCGATACGCTGGAAACCAAACATGGAGTAGAAGGTGTAAAAGGGGATCATGGCCAGCCCATAGTTGGCATGGGCCGTGGCTGCAGCCGTCCAGGTGGAGATCGCCCCTGCCTCGCTGATGCCCTCTTCAAAGATCTGGCCCTGGGGATCTTCCCGGTACCAGGCCACGCTCTCGGCGTCCTGGGGTTCGTAGAGCTGACCGCTGGGGGCATAGATTCCCAGCTGGCGGAATAAGCCTTCCATGCCAAAGGTGCGGGCCTCGTCCGGGATGATGGGCACGATCTGTTTGCCCAGCTTGGGGTCCCTGACCAGGGTGCCCAGCAGGCGGACAAAGGCCATGGTGGTGGAGAGGCTGCGCCTGCCCGAGTCCTCCAGCAGGCCCTTGAACTGCTCCAGGGCCGGGATTTCCAGGGGGGCGTGGCTGGCCGACCTCTGGGGCACCGGGCCGCCCAGGATGCGGCGCTGTTCCCGGAGGAACTGCTCCTCGGCACTGCCCTGGGGGGGACGGATAAAGGGCAGTCCTTGCAACTGCTCGTCTGCCAGGGGCACGTGGAAACGGTCACGAAACTCCTGGAGGGAGCCGGGATCCATCTTCTTGACATTGTGGGCCACCATCACCGATTCCCCGGCCTGGCCCATGCCGAAGCCCTTGATGGTCTTCACCAGGATCACCGTGGGTTGAGCGCGGTGTTTGCGGGCAGCGGCAAAGGCGGCGTAGATCTTGCGGGGGTCATGGCCACCCCGGCTCATCTGCCAGAGTTGGCTATCGCTCATCCCCTGGATCAGCTCCCTGAGCCCGGGATCATCGCCAAAGATCTTCTCCCGAAGGTAGGCCGGGCCCCGGGCCGCGATGGTCTGGAAGTCACCATCCACCATGGCCTCCAGCTTCTGCTGGAGCTGCCCCTGGTGATCACGTCGGAGGATCTCGTCCCACTCCGTGCCCCAGAGCACCTTGATCACGTTCCAGCCCGCGCCCCGAAACTTGCCCTCCAGTTCCTGGATGATCTTGCCATTGCCGCGGACCGGGCCGTCCAACCGCTGGAGGTTGCAGTTGACCACAAAGATCAGGTTATCGAGTTGTTCGCGACTGGCCAGGGAGAGGGCGGCCAGGGACTCGGGTTCGTCGGATTCGCCGTCGCCCATGAAGACCCAGACCTTGCGGTCTCCGGCAGGATGGAGGCCACGCTGGTCCAGGTAGCGCATGAACCGGGCCTGGTGGATGGCCGCCATGGGGCCCAGACCCATGGAGACCGTGGGGAACTGCCAGAAGTCGGGCATCAGCCAGGGGTGGGGGTAGGAGGAGAGGCCGCGACCTTCCACCTCTCGGCGAAAGTTGGTCAGCTGCTCTTCGCTCAGCCGTCCCTCCACAAAGGCCCGGGCATAGATACCGGGGGAGGCGTGGCCCTGGAAGTAGATCAGGTCAGCACCCGAGGAGGCCTCGGGACCGCGGAAGAACCAGTTAAAGCCCACTTCAAAGATGGCGGAGATGGAGCTGAAGGTGGCGATGTGGCCGCCCAGGGCCAGGCCGTCCCTGTTGGCTCTGGCCACCATGGCCATGGCATTCCAGCGCACGTAGGCGGCCAGGTTGCGGGCCGTGAGGGAGTTACCGGGGATGGGTTCCTCCTCTTCAGGGGGAATGGTGTTACAGTAGGGGGTGAGCAGCCCGGGAGAGGTGGCGACCCCCTGCTCCCTGGCCCTGGCGGTCAGGGCAGCCAGCAGGTAATCTGCCTTTTTGGGGCCTTCTGCTGCAATGAGGCCGTCGAGAGAGAGGAGCCAGTCTCTGGTTTCCGCTGGATCCGGATCTTGGTAATAGCCGCTCATGCCTTGCCTCCTCCGTTGGGGTAGCTTGAGGGTGGGGTCATTCCTGTTTCAGGCTACCTTTTTTCCCGGGGTGAAGCAAGGGGAGATCCGTACTCATGGAGGGGCAATCCATGGATAAGCCGGCCTGAAAAACAGGGGCAGCTCTGCTCCGGCTGTTTCAGCCGTCTTAGGGGCGACAGGAGCGGGCGTTTATTTTTTTGGGCAAAGAGCAGCATTGGCGGGAAAGGTGTGCTATCTGTGTCGGATGGGCATCCGGATAGCCGAGTTGTCAGAGGTGAGGGCCGGCTGCGGCTGGTAGCGGCACAAGCAGAGAGAGGAGAACAGAGGTGATCAGATTATTGGCAGTGGAGTTGTATAGGGCCCAGCAGCAGGTGCATCGCCTGCGCGATGAGCTGGATCAGGCCGAAGGGCTGGAGGCAGATCGCCTGCGCCGCGAGCTGGCCCAGGCCCAGGAGGAGTGCGATCAGTTACGCCGACGGGTGGAGGCGAGAAAGGATCTGTATGGTCGCTAGCCCGGGACCTTTTGGTCCCGGGCTGGCTGGTGGTGTTGTTCTTAGATCGCCTCGGGCCCCCGTTCGCCGGTGCGGACCCGGAGGATGTCCTCCACGGGCAGGATAAAGATCTTGCCGTCTCCGATCTTGCCGGTCAGGGCGGCCTCGCGGATGGCGCTGGTCACCGGTTCGACCAGGTCGTCGGCAACGACCAGCTCGATCTTGGTCTTGGGGTTGAAGTCCACCTGATACTCTGCCCCCCGATAGATCTCCTTGTGGCCCTTTTGGCGGCCGTAGCCCTTGACTTCGCTGACCGTCATCCCGGTGATGCCGATATGGGTGAGGGCCTCTTTGACTTCATCGAGTTTAAAGGGCTTGATGATGGCTTCTATCTTTTTCACAGTAACGTCCTCCTCTCTTTCCTGGATTGTTTATTCTGTTTGATTTTCCGGGCGTGGTTTTGGTGCTGGTTTCCCCTCTTCTTTATTTGCTGGTGAACTCCGGGTAGGCCTCCAGGCCGCACTCGGCGATGTCCACGCCTTCCAGTTCTTCCTCTTCATCCACCCGGATACCCATGGTGAACTTGATGATCAACCAGACCACCAGGGAGGTCCCGAAAACCCAGGAAAAGATAGTTGCGATCCCGATGAGCTGGGCAAGGAGAGATCCTTCCGGGTTGGTAAAGGCCACGGCCAGCAGACCCCAGGTGCCGACTACGCCATGGACCGAGATGGCGCCAACCGGATCATCGATCTTGAGTTTGTCGATGGTGACGATGGCCGGGACCACCAGCAGGCCGCCGACGATCCCAACCAGGGTTGCGATCCCAGGGCTGGGGGTGAGGGGTTCGGCGGTGATGGCCACCAGGCCGGCCAGGGCGCCGTTTAAGCTCATGGTGAGATCAGCCTTGCCGAACCAGAGTCGGGAGAGCAGCAGGGCGGCCACCAGGCCACCGGCAGCCGCGGTGTTGGTGTTGACAAAGATCATGGCTACCGCGTTTGCCTCGGTGATGTTGGAGATTTTCAGTTCAGAGCCGCCGTTGAAGCCGAACCAGCCCAGCCAGAGGATAAAGGTGCCCAGGGTGGCCAGGGGCAGGTTGGAGCCGGGGATCGGGTTGATCCGACTGTTGCTGTACTTGCCTTTTCTGGCGCCCAGCAGCAGGACTCCTGCCAGGGCTGCCGAGGCGCCGCTGAGGTGAACGATACCGGAACCGGCAAAGTCGAGGAAGCCGAGACCGTCCAGGAAACCGCCGCCCCACTTCCAGTAGCCTTCCACCGGATAGATGAAGCCGGTCATGACCACGGCAAAGAGGAGGAAGGCCCAGAGCTTCATTCGTTCAGCCACAGCCCCGGAGACGATACTCATGGCCGTGGCCACAAAGACCACCTGAAAGAAGAAGTCGCTCATCTTGGAGTAGTAGGTTTCCCCTCCAGAGGCCAGGACTGCGGCCACCTCGTGGTCTGCTCCCAGGAGGAAGCTGAGCCCGGGAATGAAACTGTTGATCCCGTCTCCGTACATGATGTTGTAGCCGCAGAGCAGGTACATGATGCAGGCGATGGAATAGAGGGCCACGTTTTTGGTCAGGATTTCAACGGTGTTTTTGGAGCGGACCAGGCCGGCCTCCAGCATGGCAAAGCCGGCGGCCATCCACATGACCAGGGCTCCTGACATCAGAAAATAAAAGGTGTCCACCGAGTAGGCCAGCTGGGTCAGGTTGTCGGCCACACTGGCCACGGTGGTGGGCTCAGCAGCCAGGGCGGGCAGGGGGGAGAAGAGCAGGCCTGCGCAGAGGATGGCCCCTCGGTGGATGGCGCTTCGGTGGGTGGTTGTTTTTGGTTTCACTTGTGTTCCTCCTGGTTGTGGTCCAACAAAGGTCCTTGGGGGTAAGGTGGTGCGCATCGATACCAGGGGAGTATCAAGAGGTGTGCCTGATTGTGATTGTTTTAATTTGTGTTGTAGTTAGAGTTGTTTGTCTGTGTAGGTCGGGGCTGGCGAATGGTTTAAAAGTTTACAATAATGTAAGTTGTTGGGTAGATTTGTTTACGTAAAAGTAATTTTTTGGCAAAGGGGTGGCTGTCATTTACTCCTGATCAGGCTGACTCAGTTGATCAGGGCCTTGAGCAGGGAGAGGCAGGCAATGGTGGCCAAGAGGATCAGCACCTGTCGGCGGAAACTGGCCTCGTTGGTCAGTCGGTTGAAGAGGTAATTACCGCTCCAGATGCCCAGACCCAGCGGGATGAAGAGGCCCAGGGAAAGGGAGAGCGTCTGCTGGTTGAGGAGTCCGTACCAGAGGCTGGAGAGCACGGCCAGGCTATCCACCAGGAAAAAGAAGACGATCATCGAGGCCCTGGAGACGCTGACCGCCCGGCCCGAGGAAAAATAGAAGAGGATGACCGGTGGACCGCCGATGGCGGCAACCCCGGTGAGAAATCCGGAGACCATACCCACCACCAGGGTGAGGGGACGCGGCGTTTCCCTGCAGGGACGGCGGTTGGCAAGCAGACCCAGGCAGAGGAGCAGAATGGTGAGGGAGAGAAAGATGCGCATGGGCCTGATCGGGGTCAGGGTCAGGGCCAGGGAACCCAGGGGCAGGGTGAGGATCGCTCCGCTGATGATCAGGGCAAGACTCTTCCAGTCCACCGATTGCCAGACCTTAGAGATCAGCCAGAAGCTTGCCACCACATCCAGGATCAGGATCACCGGTACCACCTGGGCAGGGGGAAAGACCAGGGCCAGGGTAAGGGTGGAGATCATGGCAAAGCCAAAACCGGAGTAGCCGCGAACCAGACTGGCAATGAAGATGACCACCATGGCATAACCATAGGTCCAGCTGAGTTCCATGGGGGCGATCCTTGTTGATTTGGTTGAACGACCCGGGTCGTTTTGAATGACCAGGCCGTGGAGATGGGCTGAAAATGGAAAAGAGCTGTTTGCGGAGGATATCCGCAAACAGCTCTTGTAAAGACGCCGTCCTCGCCTCTAGGGTGAGGTGCGTATGGCGCGCTGGTGCTAGTAGCCCAACAGTCCCGGCAGAAAGAGGGAGAGCTGGGGCACATAGGCGATGATAAAGATGGCAATGATCGCCAGGATGGAAAAGGGCATGGCCTTGACCGAGATGTCCTCGATGGTGGAGCCGCCGATACCGGAGGCCACAAAGAGGTTCTCACCAAGGGGCGGGGTCTGGAAGCCGATGGCCAGGGTGGCGACCATGACGACTCCGAAGTGAACCGGATCAACACCCAGGGAATACATGATCGGCAAGAGCACCGGTGTGAGGATCATGATGGTGGCCAAGGTCTCCATGAACATCCCCACAAAGACCAGGAAGGCGATGATCAGGGCCCAGATCAGGTACATGTTGCTGGTAAAGTCCAACAGGGCCTCGGCAACGATGGCAGGAATCTGGTTTTCCACCAGCAGGCGGCCAAAGACCGTGGCTGTAAAGAGGATCAGCAGTACCCGGCCGGTGATCCAGGTGGTGGTTTCCAGGGAGTGGAAGAAATCCTTGAGCTTGAGCTCCTTGTGGAGGAAGATTCCGACAAAGAGGGTGTAGAAGATCGCAACCACCGCCGACTCGGTGGGGGTGAAGAAGCCGGAGTAGATGCCGCCCAGGATAATCAGCGGCGCCAGAATGGACCAAATCCCGCTCTTGATGGTCTTGATCATCTCGCCAACCGACCAGTTGTCACTGATCCCGGTGTAGCCGCGCTTCCTGCTGCGGAAATAGTTGGCAATCAGGACCCCGGTGGCGATCAACAGGGCCGGCAGAAAACCGGCAATGAAGAGCTTGGGGATGGAGAGGGACTGGAACTCGCCGAACCTGGCCACCGCCTCGGCCGGAGCCTGCATGCCCATGCCTGAGATCCCGAAGATAACCATGGGAATGGAGGGGGGAACAATAACCCCCAGGCCGCCGGAAGAGGCGGTGATGGCAGAGGCATAGCCGCGATCATAGCCACGATTGACCATGGCAGGGATCATCAGCATGCCAACGGCCGCGGTGGTGGCAGGCCCTGAGCCGGAGATGGCGCCAAAGAAGATACATGCAAGCACGGTAGCCGCGCCCAAGCCGCCGGTGATCGGCCCGGCAAAGGACTCGGCTACGTTGACTAGTCGCCTGGAAACGCCGGCTGCCTCCATCAGCGCCCCGGCAAGAATAAAGGAGGGCAGAGCCATTAATGGAAAGGAGCCAACCGAGCGGAAGGCGATCTGAACGAGTTTAATCGGATTTTCATCGAGGTACATGAAGGCCGCCATGGCCGACACTCCCAGCGACACGGTGATGGGCGCTCCTATCAAGAGAAGCCCCAGAAAGGACCCAAATAATACCCAAACTACTGCGGTATCCATGATTTATCTCCGGATCATTATTTAATTGTTTCCGGCGCATCGCCGTTATTATCGTTATCATGCTGCATCGTATCAACCAGACCTTCCAGTTCAGAGGAGTCTGGATCGCGGATATCCACTCCCTTGACCAGCTTGAGGTAGTTGACCTGGATGACCCGGATGGACATCAGGACAAAGGAGATCGGCAGGACGATGTAAAAGTACTTCATGGGCACCCCAAGGGTTTGGGATTTCCAGAACAGGTTCATCTTGTGGAAGACAAAGTCGTAGCTCAGGTAGACAAAGTAGGCGTTAAAGGCCAGCCAGATCATATCGGCGATGAACTCGCTGATGGTGGCCACGATCTTGGGAAAGGGTTTAAATTGAAAGGTTACCCGGTTGTGGGCGGCCATCTTGGCGGCATGGCTGGCGCCGAAATAGGCAAACCAGACAAACAGGTAGGTGGCGAGTTCCTCGATCCAGGAAAAGGAGTAGCCGAATATTTCGCGTGAGATGATCTGCGTCAACAGCATGGTCACAAAGACGATCAGGAGCAGGCGGCAGATATAGCTTTCTATGTTGTCGAGTAGTGTGGTGAAGAATGATTTGATGTTCATTCCCATCTCCAGGTTGGGTTAGGCCGTGTTCGCATTGGCTCAAGTACAGATCTATCCAGGAAGCCGTGGAAGGTAGCAGAGAGGGGCCGTAGCCGGGTGAAGGAGGTATCTGGTTGAAGCGATGCGAGTTTTAGTTTCATGTTCCTGCTTCCTGGGGACGATGCGAAGGAGAGACAGGAGGGCTCATAAGAGACAAGGTGAATATCCCCGGTGGTACTGCAGGGGGGATATTCACCTTTACCTGTGGAGCCGTTGGCTGTGTCGGGGGACTACTTAACGACCAAGGACTTTCAGGATTTCATCGACTTTGGCCTTGCCGCCAACCTTGTCGTAGTACTTGGGCCAAACTGCTGAGGTGGCCTTTTCGATCCACTCTTTTTCACCATCGGCAGGGGCGGAGATTACCATACCCTTGGCAACCAGGTCTTTCTTGATGCTGTCTTCGGTGTTTCTCAGGTACTGCTCGGAGTGGAGGGTGGCCTCCATACCGGCGTCAAGGATGGCCTTCTTGATTTCAGGCTTCTGGCTCTGGAAGACAGACTCACTGATGATCAGGGGCTCCAGGGAGAAGATGTAACGGATGGTGGTGATGTACTTCTGCACCTCATAGAATTTCATGGCGCTGACGGTGATAAAGGGGTTGTCCTGTCCGTCTACAACCTTCTGCTGGAGGGCAGTGAAGGTCTCAGACCATGCCATGGGAGAGGGGTTGATGCCCCAGGCCTGGTAGGTGGCGATCATGATTTCATTCTTGGGCACCCGGATAACCAGACCTTTCAGGTCTTCCAGGGTCTCCACAGGACGCTTGGAGTTGGTCAGGACCCGGAATCCGGAGTAGGCCCAGCCAACGATCCGCACTCCTGCGTCACGGATGGTGTTTTCTACCAGCTCTTTACCTACGGCGCCGTGGGTCAGCTTCACCGCATCATCCAGGCTCTGGATAACGTAGGGCATGGTCAGAACACCCACAGTGGGGGAGAAGGGGGTGATGTTGTTTACTGCCAGCAGAGAGAAATCCAGGGTGCCCATGGAGGCGTCGTTGATGGTGTCCTGCTCGCTGCCCAACTGGCCGTTGGGAAAGAGGGAAATCTTGTACTTACTGCCTGCCTTCTCGGTGAACAGTTTGGTGAATTCCTGGGCCAGTGCCCACTGGGTACCGCCCTGGGCGTCGCCGATGGCCATCTTAAAGGTTTTGGCGTGGCCGGCGGTGGTGATCAGCATCAGTGCTGCTGCGGCCATCAGGGCTGAGATAAGACCTGTTTTTTTCATGAGTTGCTCCTTATTGGGTTGTAGGTTACATCAAAACAATGCAAGGGCTGCATTGATGGCGGATAGGTGGAAATGGAAACAAACAGGGGAGGGATGGAACAGGAGGAGGAAGAGGTACAGCCGGGAAAAAGCAAAGAGGTCTTCGCCGGAGGATGATTCGGCGGGGGAAGGTCATACGGCGGAGAGAGGAGTGGGCTAGTATACGTTTCCATAGAAAGCTCGATAAGACGTCATCAACCGAGTGCGTCCGGTCGATCAGTTTTTTTGATCTGATGTTTCATATATCAGACATCAGTAACCCTGTCAATAAATTTGTGACTACAGGGTGAAAGCAGAGGAGCAGCCAGAAAAGGGCGAGATAGGGTAACCAGGCAGGAAGACGGTAAGACGGTAAGGCGGAAAAAGAGGGGGCCCAAGAAAAAAAGAGCCTGGCAGGTGATGCTGAGGGGGGGAGAGAGGGGAGAGAACGGAACGGGGAGTCGGACTACCCCTGGTCCCTGTTGGCCTCGTAGAAGGTATCGATGAACTGCTTCTGATACTCGTAGGACCAGTGTTTATCGCGGAGTACACTGGCCGCCTCCTTGCCGTTGCCCTGCCTGAGAAATTCGATGAACTGACGGTGTTCCTCGCAGTTACTCAACTCCCACTCGGCAATATAATTCTTGCGGGGAAAGTCGTAGAGCCGATGTTTGAGCGGCAGGATGAACTGTTTGAGGAACTCATTTTCCGAGACATCCACATAGACACTGTGGAACTTGAGGTTGGTGACAAAGAGCCGGGAAAAATCGTTGGCCTGGATATCCTGGATCATGGTCTGGTTGAGCTGTTCCAGGGTGCGGATGTGGGCCGGGGTGATCCGCTCGATATTGGTCTCCACCATGGAAGCCTCGATCAGACCGATGGCCTCGTAGGCATCCTTGACCTCGTGGAGCTGGAGTTCATTGACCAGCACCCCCCGTCTGGGGATGATGGTGACAAATCCCTCCAGTTCCAAATGAATGAGCGCATCCCGAAGCGGCGTCTTGCTGATGCCCAGGTGTTTAGCGATCTCGCCGATGTTGATGGTGGATCCAGGGGTGAGTTTTCCCTGGAGCATCTCCTTGCGGAGGTAGCTGTACACCTGTTCGCTGAGCGACGAAAATTTGAGTGCGCCATCCATGTCTACATTCCTCGATAGGTTCTTCAAGCTTTATACTTCCCTGTGAACAAGATCTGTCACTCTACAAAACTGAGGGCAATTGTCAAGAAACAGGAAAGTATAAAGCATTGGCATACCTTCCTAGAGGAACTTGTCAACCGGGGTGTAGTCCAGGTTAAAGGCCTCTGCAACGGCCTTAAAGGTAATGTTACCCTTGACCACGTTGGCACCCAGCTTGATCTCCTTGTTGTCCTGCATGGCCTGCTTCCAGCCCTTGTTGGCAATCTCGACTGCATAGGGGAGGGTCGCGTTGGTCAGTGCACGGGTGGAGGTCCGGGCAACGGCACCTGGCATGTTGGCAACACAGTAGTGGATGACGCCGTCCACCTCAAAGGTGGGCTCATCGTGGGTGGTGGCCTTGGAGGTCTCGAAACAGCCGCCCTGATCGATGGCAACGTCGACGATTACAGAACCGTCTTTCATCTCCTTGAGCATGTCGCGGGTCAGCAGCTTGGGAGCCTTGGCACCGGCTACCAGTACGGCACCGATAACCACGTCAGCTTCCTTGACCAGCTTGCGCAGGGTTACTGCATCGGACATGACCGGGAAACAGTTGGCAGGCATGATGTCATCCAGGTAGGCCAGACGCTCCAGGTTCATGTCCAGGATGTAGACCTTGGCGCCCAGACCACAGGCCATCTTGGCAGCGTTGACACCAACCACACCACCACCGATGACGACCACGGTTGCAGGCTCAACACCGGTTACACCGCCGAGGAGGATACCACGACCGCCCTGGGGCATCTCGATGTACTTGGCAGCTTCCTGGGTGGCCATACGACCGGCAACCTCGCTCATGGGTACCAGCAGGGGCAGAGAACCGTTGTCTTTGGCGATGGTCTCGTAGGCGATGGCAATGGACTTGGACTTGACGAGGGCGTTGGTCTGCGGCTCATCGGCGGCCAGGTGGAGGTAGGTGAAGACGATCTGGTCTTCACGGATCATGTCATACTCAGAAGCCAGGGGCTCCTTGACATGCATGACCATCTCTGACTTGGCATAGATCTCTGCCGGGGTCTCGATGATGGTGGCACCGGCGGCAACGTACTCGGCATCCGGGTAACCGGCGCCTTCACCAGCAGCCTTTTCAACCAGTACTTCGTGACCGTTGCGGACCATGGTAACGACACCTGCAGGGGTCATGCTGACCCGCTTCTCCGCAACTTTGATTTCTTTTAAAATACCGACGATCATTGTTCGATCTCCAATTATATTATTTAGTTAAATGTTTTTTCAATGGCAGCTGCAACAGCGCCTACTACGGTATCAACCTGCTCCTTGGTGATGATCAGACAGGGAGCAAAGTTCATGATGTTGTTCAGTCCGTGGAAACTGGAGTTGGTCCGGCCGACGATAACGCCCTGGGCCATGACATTGCCCATCAGGGCTGCCATCTGACCTTCGGTGATGGGCTCCTTGGTTTCACGGTTGGTGACAAATTCGATGCCGCCGAACAGGCCTTCGCCGCGAATGTCGCCGACGCAATCAAACTTCTTGAGCTCTTCCAGCTTGGAGATCATGTAGGCACCGATCTCGCGGCTGTTCTCGACCAGGTTTTCGTCTTCGATGATCCGGGTGGACTCCAGCGCTGCGGTCATGGCTGAGGTACAGCCACCGTAGGTGGAGATGTCGCGGAAGTAGTTCAAACGATCATCTTCGTTGGCCGGATCGTTGAGGAAGACATCGTATACATGCTGCTTAACCACGGTGGCGGACAGGGCCTCGTAGGAGCTGGCCAGACCTTTTGCCATGGTCACGATATCAGGATCAACGTCGAAGTGCTCATGACCCCAGAATTTACCGGTACGACCAAAGCCGCAGACGACCTCATCCATGATCATCCAGATGTCATACTTCTTACAGATCTCCTGGAGGATGGGGTAGTATTCGGGAACCGGCTTGAGGATACCGCCGCCGGCGGTGATGGGCTCGACAATCATGGCGCCGATGGTGTCTGCACCTTCCTTGAGGATGATGTCTTCTACCTTGCGGGCACACTCGATGTTACACTCACCGTAGGTCTTGTCATGGGGACAGCGGTAGCAGGCGCAGTGGGGGAACTCGACGAAACCCTCAACAAAGGGGCCGAAATCCTGCTTACGCTGGGCCTGGCCGGTGGCGCTCATGGCGCCGATGGTGGTACCGTGGTAGTCACGGTCACGATACATGATCTTGTACTTGCCCTTGCGTTCCGGGCTGATCCGGGAGGCCTGGCGAACGATCTTGAAGGCCTTCTCGTTGGCTTCTGAGCCGGAGTTGGAGAAGTAAACCTTGTCCATCCGAGGCAGTTTTTCCAGCAGTTTCTGGGCGAACTTGATGGAGGGAACGTTGCCGAACACCCCTGCAAAGTAGGGCATCTTCTTGAGCTGGGCACAGACGGCCTCAGCAATGGAATCTCTGCCGTAGCCGACCATGACACTCCAGACACCGCCGGAGGTGGCGTCAAGGTACTCGTTACCGCGAATGTCTTTGACCATCAGGCCCTGGCCTTCGACGATGATCATCTGTTCTGCGTTGTCAAAGACCTTGTGCGGCTTGAGATGGTGCCAGAGCGCATCTTTGTCGGCCTTGACCATCTCTTCGGTATCGTATTCCAACCAATCTTTTGTAGTTTCCATGGGTTTCTCCCCCCTGATTCAGGGATGCGTTGTGTGCGATTCCCGCAACAGGCTTTATCTGTCCTGCTCCGGAAGGTTATCGTTTGCTAGAAGGTATGCAGTTGAATCTTATCTGGCGTTAAAGGGTGGATACCCTATACCCCCCTTGGGGAACAGGGTATCCACTGCTTCTCCGTCTAATACGATCGCATTAACGGTGTGGGTTTCCCCTTAGGCTTCCTGCTGGGGGCACATGTCAGCCTTGTCGATACCGGCAACGGCAACAGGCTTCTTCATGGCGTCACGGCGGAAGGGTTCGCCCAGTTCCATGTTGGTCAGGATCTCGATGAAGGTGGTCTTACCCTCTTCCATCTGGGCCTTGACTGCGGCCTTGAGGGCCTCGGTTACCTCTTCCATGCTGCGAACCTGGACGCCTTCAACTCCACAGGCCTTGGCAATACCGGCGTAGGAAACGTTGCGGTCCAGCTCGGTGCCTACGAAGTTGTCGTCGTACCAGAGGGTGGTGTTACGCTTCTCTGCACCCCAGTGGTAGTTACGGAAGACAACCATGGTAACTGCAGGCCAGGAATCACGGCCACAGGAAACCATCTCGTTCATGGAGATACCAAAGGCACCGTCACCGGCAAAGCCGACAACAGGTACTTCGGGCTTGGCAACCTTGGCGCCGCAGATGGCGGGGAATCCGTAACCACAGGGTCCGAACATACCTGGAGCCAGGTACTTGCGGCCTTCCTCGAATGAGGGGTAGGCGGCACCCAGGGCACAGGAGTTACCGATGTCACCGGAGATGATCGCATCTTCAGGCAGTGCTTCAACGATGGCACGCCAGGCCATCCGAGCGGTGATCTTCTCAGGATCAGCCTTCTGGGCACGGGCGTTCCAGTCTGTACCTGCATCATCGGCCTCGTGATCCATGGTGGCCAGGTCTGCAGCCCAGTCAGCCTTGGCCTTAGCGATTACTGCCTTACGCTCTTCACGGCTTGCATCACCGGCGGTGGCGGCAAGCTGCTCCAGGATAGACTGGGCTACCTTCTTGGCATCTCCAACGATACCCACAGCCAGCTTCTTGGTCAGGCCGATGCGGTTGGCGTTGATGTCTACCTGAATCACCTCGGCATCTTCCGGCCAGTAATCCATGCCGTATCCGGGCAGGGTGGAGAAGGGGTTGAGGCGGGTTCCCAGGGCCAGAACAACATCGGCCTTGGAGATCAGTTCCATGGCAGCGCGGGAGCCGTTGTAGCCCAGGGTACCGGTGTGGAGGGGATGGCTTCCGGGGAAGGCATCGTTGTGCTGGTAACCGCAGCAGACAGCAGCATCCAGCTTTTCAGCCAGTGCCTTGGAGTCTTCGATGGCACCACCGATAACTACACCGCCACCGTTGAGGATGACAGGGAACTTGGCGTTTGAGAGCAGCTCAGCTGCCTTGGCGATGGCTTCGGCACCACCGGCAGGCAGTTCGAAGTCAACGATGACCGGCAGTTCGATTTCGATTTCCTGGGTCCAGAAGTCACGGGGTACGTTGATCTGGGCAGGAGCAGAGGCGCGCTTGGCCTGAATGATGACCCGGTTGAGAACCTCGGCGATACGTGCAGGGTGGAGTACCTCTTCCTGGTAGGCAACCATGTCTTCGAAGGCAGCCATCTGCGGTACTTCCTGGAAACCGCCCTGACCCATGGCCATGTTGGCAGCCTGGGGGGTAACCAGCAGCAGCGGGGTGTGGTTCCAGTAGGCGGTCTTTACCGGGGTAACAAAGTTGGTGATACCGGGGCCGTTCTGGGCGATCATCATGGACATCTTACCGGAAGCACGGGTGAAACCGTCAGCCATCATACCGGCGTTGCCCTCGTGGGCGTTGTCCCAGAAGGTGATCCCTGCCTTGGGGAACAGGTCGGAAACAGGCATCATTGCAGAACCGATGATGCCGAAGGCGTGCTCGATACCGTGCATCTGCAGTACCTTGATGAACGCCTCTTCGGTGGTCATTTTGATTTTAGCCATGGTAAACCTCCATAAATTTTATCGTACCCTGTGTTTTCAGGGGCAAATACCTGCCTGACGCAGCAGGCTGTTAATTGTTACTTGCTGCCTTCTGATATATCACACATCAGATATCTGTCAAGATAATTTTCCTGCACAAGTTCTTTTTTTGATGATTGCTGTAACTATTATTGAAAGTCAGGGGTCACCTCTCGGGATAGTTGGCATAAATTACGAGTTATCAGGAAGATGTTCCTCGCATGTTTTGGCAGTAATCGGAGGTGCTTGAGCCTGAAAGAGAGCTGAAACAGGCCCATTCATCGGCTTGGCTGCGGTTTTCCCTCCAGATTTCGGCCTGGCTGATCGGCCTGTCTGATTATTGGGGCGGCTGGAGTCGGAGGCAGGCAGGTGATGGCCGCTGCTCTCCAGGGTACTGAGGGGTATTTCCTGTTTTTGCTGGTTGGTGGCCTGGACCGCCAGGGGGGATGGGGAGGCAGGGGGAATCAACCCAGGAGGTCTTGACCAGAAAAATGAGGCGGCTGGCCGGCAGGTTGGGATTTGGGATTGGCAGGCAGTGATAGAGTCGTCGCGGTTTGGGGCTTGGTCAGGATCCAGGAGATGCAGAGGAGGCAAGGCCTACTGGAAGGCATGAGGGTCCATCGGCTGAGAGGGGCAGGAAGGGGGCCTTGCAAAAAAAAGGGACCAGAGGGTCGCGAAGCCCTCCAGTCCCATGACACCACCGTGTAAGGAGGTACTGTCAGCTTAGAGCCCTTCCAGATGTGCTGCGGAAACAAAGATCTTCTTGGCGTAGTCTTCCACAATCCAGGTTACCGGGGTTCCCTTGGGAACCACAAAGGAGTCACCGGCATTGTAGACATGGGTAGGGCCGTCCTTTTCAACCACCTTGACACTGCCCTCAACGATGTAGCAGAACTCAAGTTTGGGATGGTTGTGCTCCCAGCTGCCTGCGGTGCAGTCCCAGATGCCGGACTTGAAGTTTCCTGAGCTGTGCTCAAAGTAGGTCCAGTTGTTGGCATGGGGTTCGCCGGTTTTGGGATTCACCTTGGGGGCAGAGGTGTGCTTGATGACATCTGATTTTTCCAGGGTAACGATCTTTCCTTGGGACATGTTGTTCTCCTGCACAGGGCATGGTGCCTGTGCTGTATCTGTTGTTGTGGGCTCAGGGAGGCTTTGGCTCCCCTGACCCTGATTTGCTTATGGTTGTGCCGTATTGGGGTGCCTTTAGGCCTAGGCCTGGGCCTTGGTCTCGCTAAAACGGTCCGGCCGAAATGCGTCCAGGGGCAGCTCCGGCTGTTGACCGAGGACCAACTGGGAGACCACCCTCCCCATCATCGGAGCCAGCTGGAAGCCGTGGGCGGAAAAGCCGCAGACGTGGAACAGGCCGGGGACCTTGGTGGAGGCACCCACCACCGGCACCTTGTCCTTGATGCATCCCTCAAAGGCGGTCCAGCAGCGGATCATCTGGGCCTGGCCAAGGCCGGGAAGGATCTCGGTCATGATCTGGGCAGCCTTGGTCATCTGCATGGGGTCGATCCAGATCTTCTCTTTCTCCAGGTCCAGGGGCGAACGATAGCCGCCGCCAACGATGATGGTGCCGTTACTGGCGGCCATCAGGCCCAAGAGACGGCTGGTGAGTCCCAGGGAGGTACCGCTCATCATCCCGGGAACGCGGTCGGTGACCATCATGGTGGGGGCGGCGGCATAGACCGGCAGCGGGTCGCCGAGCATGGCGGAAAATCGTCCGGCCCAGGCCCCGGTGCCGTTGACCAGGGTCTCTCCCTCATAGACCTTGCCGCAGCTGGTCCTCACCCGGAAGCCGCCGGCTGTGGCCGCGGCCTCCACCACCCGGGTATGGGAGAGGATGGTGACCCCCTCGGCCCTGGCCGTGGCCGCGTAGGCCTTGGAGGTGAGCAGGGGATTGGCCAAGCCGTCGGTGTAGCAGGCCAGGCCGCCGACGACGTGATCGGCAACATGGGGCGAGAGGCGAAGGACCTCGGCCCGGTCGACCAGGACCTCGTGGTCGTAGCCCAGGCTCTTCAAGGTGGCCTCACGCTTGGCCAGCACCTCCATGTCCGCATCACTCTCAGCCAGGCGCAGCCGGGGGGAGACGTAGAAGCCGCAGTCCGAGTTGACCGTGTTGGGGTGATGGTCCCACATGGTGCGTGCCTCGATGGCCAAGGGGATTTCCCGAACATCACGGCCCTGGCAGCGTACCCCGCCGGAGTTGTGGCCCGAGGCATGGCGGCCCGGCACATCTTTTTCAAAGATAATGACGGACTTGTTCTTCCGTGCCAGTTCAATGGCGGTGGCGCAACCCATAATGCCGCCGCCTACGATCAATACATCAGCTTTCATCGGGCTCTCCCAGGGTAGCATTGGCCAGTTCCTGCAGACTCACCGGTTTGATCGGCGGCCTGAGTCGCATCTGCCGCGTCTCTTCAGGGGATCTGCCTGATCCCTCTGCAACCAGCTCCATTACGGCTGAGCCGCACATCCGACCCTGGCAGGGGCCCATGCCGCAGCGGATAATGGATTTGATTTCGTTGTGATCGGTATAGCCCTGTTCCACCAACTCGCGGATCCGACCGGCTGTGACGCCCTCACAGCGGCAGACCGTGGTCTCATCGGAGATGGTGAACAGATCCTTTCTCGGGGCATAGAGGGCATCGATGTAGGGGCGGGGCAGGAGCTCTTCCTGCAGTTCGGCCTGGACCTCAGCTGCCTGGCGCCGATAGTCGGGCTCCGTGAGCCGGCGTAACTCCCGGGCAATGGTCAGTCCGGTGAGCCGTCCCTTCAACTCGGCAGCCTTGGCGCCATGGACAAAGGTGCCGTCTCCGGCCACATAGACCGAACCCAGACTGGTCTTGCCGCTGGCATCCACCTGGGGGTGCCAGTAGCGCTGGACCGGATTCCAGCTATGCCGACAACCGACCTGGCGGAGCAGGGCGGTGTTGGGGATGATCCCCTCATGGACCAGCAGGGTGGAGGCCTCAAAGCTCAGCTCCCGGCCCCTGCAGCTGGCCTTGACCCGTTCCACCCGGCCATCGCCTTCGGCCCGGAGTCCGCTCACCTGACGATACATGGGGACCTTGGCCTTTCTGGCCGCCAGTTGGACAGCAGCGATCATCTTCACCCCCTTGAAGAGGTAGCCGGCGCGCCTGAGGGCGGCGGGCAGCTCGGGCATGGCGGTGAGCATCTGCTTAAGCGGGGTGGTATCGAGAATAGCGGCTATGGGGGCCTCAAGGGCAAGGAGGTGCTCAGCCACCAGCCAGAGCAGGGGGCCGCTGCCTGCCAGGACCACCGGTTCTCGGGGCACCAGGGTGGAATCCTTGTAGAGGTTGGACATCCCGCCGCAGGTCATGACCCCGGGCAGGGTCCAGCCGGGGAAGGGCACCGGACGTTCCATGGCCCCGGTGTTCAGGGCCAGAAAGGGGGCCTGGAACCGGCCGGAGCGGTTGTCGTGGGAAAAAAAGACCTCACCTGCGGCCTCTGCCTGCCAGACCCTGGTCTGGGGCAGGTAGTCCACTGTTGCCTCTGTAAAGGCCCTGATCAGCTCCAGGCCGGCGGTATAATCCGGACCCAGGATCGCGCGCTGCCGGGCAGAGGTCTTGCTGATGTTGCGGTAGATCTGGCCGCCAGGGGCTGCCTGCTCATCGAGAACGGCGACCTCCAGTCCCTTGTCGGCCAGCTCGGTGCTGCAGGCCAGACCTGCGGGTCCGGCGCCAATGATTATGGCATCATATCTGTTTTTCATTTGCTCTCATCAACCGGTTCATGCTGTCGTTTAACCTGCATCCCCTCCCGGACAGGCTCAAGGCATGCCTGACGATTTTTTACACCGTCAATCTCCACCAGGCATTCAAAACAGACCCCCATCAGACAGTGGGGGGCCCGTTTTTCCTGATCTGCTGCAGAGCGGCAGAAGTGGTGGTCGTCATGTCCCAGCAAGGCGGCTGCCACGGTAACTCCGGCGGGAACCTCACAGGCGGTCTCTTCAAAGAAGATGGTAATGGTGTCGTCCCCGCTGAGGGGCTCGCTCCTGGTGAATGTACTGTTCCCTCTGTTCATAGCTCACTCGTTGCTCGTACTCTTTGTTGGGTCCGGGGCCTTTGGCTGGCCGCTCTCAGACCAGATAGGGTTCGTCCCACATGACCAGATCCTGGCCAAGTCCCTTTTCGACGGCACTCTCGTACATGGCCGTTGCCCAGGCGATATCCTGGAGAATCATGCCGTTGGAGATGAAGTACTTCTTGCGTGCAGAATTCTTGTCGATATTGGCCAGACCGGCGGCAACCTTGCCCAGATCGTGGATGTCGCTCTCCTTGATCTCTCCGCTGTCCACCAGGTTGTGGAGCTGGATATGGGGGATGGTCCGCTCGTCTTCAGGCAGCATCAAGCCTTCGATCTTGTAGGTCTTCTGCATCTCCCAGCCATCGGGGACCACATAGGCCTTGCGGAGGAAGTCGTCTTCCACGTTGGCACGACCCGGCAGGGTCAGGAGGGAACCTTCCTTGAGCCAGCTGTCCTCAAACAGGGGGGTGTGGTCGCCGGAGATGGCCGAGGTGATCACATCCTGGCCCTTGACCGCATCGGCAAAACTGCTCACCGGGACCACCTCGATGTCGAGCTTGGCGCTCATTTCGGCGCAGAACTTGTTGGCAGCCTCTTCGTTGATGTCAAAGACCACCACCTTTTTCAGGGAGGGCAGCTCGTTGACGATGGCGGTGGTGCAGTACTTGGAGATGGGGCCGGCGGCGATCACTCCCAGGCTCTCGGAGTCGTCACGGGCCAGGTAGCGGGCGCTGAGTCCGACCGTTGCCCCGGTGCGCATGCCGCTGAGGATGTTAGCCTCCATGATGGCCAGCGGCCGGGCGGTTTCCGGGTCGTTCAGGGTCATCATCAGGATGGAGCGGGGCAGACCGTGGTTTTTGGGGTTGTTGACGTTTGAGCCATACCACTTGTTGCCGCAGATCCGGAAACGGCCACCCAGGTAGCCGGGCAGGGACATGAAACGCTGGTCAGGCCCGCCCTTGGGCATGCCGGCAAACTGCGGCTCCTTGGGGAACCAGACCCGCTGACCATGGGAGTTGCGGGTGGAGCCGCCCATGACATAGTCTCCCTTACCCAAGAGGGTAAAGGCTTCGTCCATCATGTTGATGCAGTGTTTCATGTCGGTAACACCGGCAGCAATCATATCTTTTTGGGAGAGAAACTTCAGAGCTAACTTGGAAGAAGACATGTGAACCTCGTGGTTTAGAAATTGGCGTGCACTTCTGGAGGATACTGAATCGGACGGCCATGATATATCATACATCAGACATCTGTCAAGGTCAAAGTTTCACCCGTTTTCCGGCAGATCCAGAAAAAGGGAGGTGGCCAGAGGGGATTGAGGGGACCTCTCCCAGGGGCAGGGGAGCAGGGTTGTCAGGCGCAGACTTCCAGCCCGGGCGGTCAGGCAGAGGGAGCAGGGGCGGTTTTCGGCAGGGGTGTTCCCCCTGGGAGAAAAATATGGTGCTTTGCTTCAGGGAGGATGGTTGCTATAATGCAAGGTGAGGGTCGAAGAGCCGAGCAGGGCTCGGCAGGCCGGATCGGGGGAGCAGATTATCCAGATAATGAGAGGTGGATCGTGGCGTTTGGGACCGTGGTGGACAGTTTTACGGGCAAGGTGGATGGGATCATGGACAAGGTTGGAGTCTTGCTGGAAAAGACCCAGCTTCCGGAGCAGATAGCTGCAACCGATATTGGCGCCCTGGCAACCAATCCCTGGTTCCTGGTGCCCTTTATCTCCCTGGTCGGCTATATGCTCTACAAGCAGGCCTTTCGCGACCTGACCATCATGGCCCTGCTCCTGGGCGTCTGGTATGCCTCGGGCACTCCCTATATGCAGTCCCTGGTGGTCGGTGATGAGCTGCAGATGGATAAGGTGCTGCCTGTGCTCTTTGGCGGGGCTACGGTGCTGGGGATTATCATCTACCTGCTGTTCGGGCGTTCCAGTTGAACCGGCAGCCCCGGGCTTCCCACAGAGGTGTTAGCTAAAAGCATATGAAGAAGAAGACAGAATTCCGTGACGCAATCTTTGTGGTCACCGAGGAACGATCCTGCCCCATCTATAATGTGGGCGAGGAGTTCAAGGTCGAGGATATGGGCCTGACCGTGCCTGAGGCCAAGCCGGCCTGCCTGAAGATGGTGCGCGAGTTGATGAAGGCTGTGGGGACCACCCAGAGTTTTGAGCGCTTTACCCAGCAGGGGGTGCGGAAGAGCAGCTTTTACTGCGGGGGTTGTAGCGGAGATCTCCACTTTGAATTTAAAAAAGAAAAAGGCTTTGCCACCCTCCAGATGAAGCTTTTGGCCGCCGCAGAGCAACGGGAACGGATGCGCCATGTGGATAAGTTCTATGACCTGCTCAGGGGACTGGATATCTTTGAACCCCTTGATGAGGACAGCCTCCGGGACCTCTCGGCCCTGCTGGAGCTGAAAGAGTATGGGGCTAACAAGATCATCCTCAAGCAGGGTGAACCAGGGACCAGCCTCTATATTCTGGTTCAGGGGAGGGCTGCGGTGGTCGGTACTGAGGGCCAGACCCTGTCGGAGATGGGGGTGGGAGATGTCTTCGGCGAGATGAGCCTGCTCTCCGGTGAACCGGTGACCACCTCGATTCACTCCCGTGAACCCACCAAGCTGGCCTCTCTCTCCAGCAAGGATTTCAAGCATGTCCTCAATAAGTATCCGGTCCTCCAGGTCTTCTTCTACCGTCTCCTGGTGGAGCGGGCCCAGGCCAATAGTCTGCGCTCAGGGACCATCAGTTCCGGAATGAGCGGCAAACTCTCTGATATCCATGCGGTGGAACTGTTCCAGCTGATTAATACCAGCACCAAGACCGGTCAGGTTGACCTGATCTTTGCCGACGGCAGAGGGCAGGTGCTCTTTCATGAGGGGGAGCTGGTTCAGGCCCTCTATAACAACCATGCCGGCAAGGAGGCCTTTTTCGCGATATTGGCCAGGAGCGAGGGGGAGTTCACCTATACCTCCGGGATCAGCGAGCAGGCCAAGGAGTTACCGGCGATAGGCGGCTTTATGGGGCTGGTGATGGAGGGCATGCGCCGGATCGATGAGCAGCAGGAGGAGGGCTAAAAGGGGCGTCCTCCTGCTCGTGACCGGCAATGAGCTGGATCTTCTACGGCTTGGTGAAGATCAGGCAGGCATTGGTGCCGCCAAAGCCGTAGCTGTTACTCATCACGGTCTGCAGCACCTGCTGCCGACACTCGGTGAGGATATTCATCTGTTTCGCCTCCGGCTCCATCTTCTCGATGTTGGCTGAACCGCAGAGAAAGTTGTGGTTCAGCATCAGCAGTGAGTAGATCGCCTCGTGGACCCCTGCCGCGCCCAGGGAGTGGCCGGAAAGGGACTTGGTGGAGCTGATCAGGGGGCTGTCTGCACCAAAGACCTGGGTGATGGCCTGCAGCTCCACCATGTCGCCGATGGGAGTGGAGGTGCCGTGGGCATTGATATAGTCGATGGTGGGGCCTTGCGACTCCAGGGCCAGGTTGATGCAGCGTACCGCCCCTTCGCCTGAAGGGGTGACCATCTCACTGCCGTCGGCAGTGGCGCCGTAGCCGATGATCTCTCCATAGATGGTGGCGCCGCGCCGTCTGGCTCGTTCCAGTTCTTCCAGGACCACCACCCCGGCACCGTTGGCCACCACAAAACCATCCCGGTTGATATCGTAGGGCCTGGAGGCCTGCCCAGGGGTATGGTTGAACTTGGTGGACAGGGCTCCCATGGCGTCGAACATGGAGGTCTGGGACCAGTGCTCCTCGTCAGAGCCTCCGGCAAAGACGATGTCCTGTTTTCCCAGCTGGATCTGTTCCATGGCTGCACCGATACAGTGGGAGCCGGTGGCGCAGGCCGAGGAGATGGAGTAGCAGAGTCCCTTGATCCGGAAGGAGCTGGTCAGGCAGGCCGAGACCGTGCTGCTCATGGTCCGGGGGACCATGAAGGGGCTCAGCCGCTTCAGCCCCTTTTGGCGCATGATGTCGGCGGCCGCGACCACGTTCTCGGCAGAGGTCCCGCCGGAGCCGATGATCAGGCCGGTGCGCGGATGGGAGACCTCGTCCTCCTCCAGGCCTGAATCGTTGACAGCCTGTTCCATGGCAATGGCCGCATAGGCGGCGGCGTTGCCCATGAAGCGCAGCTTCTTCTTCTCGATACACTTCTTGATGTCCACCTGGGTGAAGCCGCCGACCTGGGAGCGAAGACCGATCTCCTGATAGGCTGGGTGGAAGCGGATGCCGGATCTGCCCTCCTGCAGGGAGAAGAGGACATCGGCCAGGGTGTCCCCCAGCGGAGAGACGATACCCATTCCTGTAATAACTACTCTACGCATACCTTTCTGTGCTTCTGTTATGGCTACCTTGAAAGATCAAATTTTTCAAAGCATCCTTATGATTGGCTGAGGATTGGCTGAGGATTGGCTGAGCAGTGTCGGCTGCCCCAGGTGGACGGGGATCCGGCCGGCTCAAATATCTGGCAGTCGCTTAAAAAAAACATGCCCTGTCCGGGTCGACCACGAGCCAGGTCCGGTGGCCGCCGCCCCTGTCCGGTACCCTGGATTTTTTAGGGAGCTGCTTCTTTTTTTGCGACTATAGCAAAAAACTCGGCGGGATGCCATGTCCTTTTCTGTGGTATAGCCCAGGGGCGGCTGGCGGCCCTGGGAGCGGACCATTTTTCCGTCAGGAAAGAATCTATTTGATTTTTAATGCTTTTTTTTATTTAATTGTAAACGAGATCGCCCTGCCGGAGGGCAGGCAGGGAGAGGGTGAGAGAATATCAGTCGAGAATCCATCAATAAGCAGAGGGGAAGATATGAGAGTGGTGAATGGGAGTAGAGGAAAGGTGGCGATTGTCGCCCTGGCAGGGGTGATGGGCTTTACTTCGGCGGCCTTGGGGGCGGCCAGCGTGGCGCCCGAGGGCAAGAGTGTCGAGGGAACGACCAGCGTGGAGGTCCAGAGTCTCAAGGTTGAAGTCAGTGGCCGCCTGGGGCTGGGGAGATTGAGCGGGGAGTCCAACGAGCTGGTCTATACCGAGACAGGGGCAAAGCTCAGTGAGTTGAACTGGAAGCTGGACAATATCTATATGCTCAACGGCGGCGTCTCGGTGCAGCCGCTCTCCTGGCTGCGACTCAACGCTGACATCTGGGTGGCGCTCAACGACGGCGACGGCACCATGGATGACTATGACTGGCGCTTCAGCGGAGCGGACTGGAGCGACTGGTCGCACCATGAAGATGTGCCCCTGGACAAGGGGATCATGTTCGATCTCAACGCTGAACTCCCCTTTTATCGTCACCAGGGCACCACCTTCAGTGGCTTTGTCGGGGTGAAGCGGGACAACTGGAAGTGGGACGCCTATGGGGGCAGCTATGTCTACTCTGTGGCAGGCTACCGTGATGCGAGCGGTACCTTTCCGGCCGGGGAACCGGGGATCAGCTATGAACAGTGGTGGACCGTCCCCTATATCGGGGTCGGCTTCACCTCCAAGCTCACCAACTGGGATCTTTCCGGCCGGGTGATTGCCTCGCCCTTTGTCCAGGGGGAAGATGAGGATATCCATCATCAGCGCAACCTTCGTTTTGAGGAGGATTTTGACTCCAGTGCGATGTGGAGTCTGGATTTTGCCGCAACCTATCATCTCCTCCAGAACTGGGGGCTGACCGGGGCGGTCAAGTATCAATACTATCAGGAGGCCAAGGGCTCGACCACCATCACGGATCTGGTGAGCGGCCAGCGCTGGGTCATCGATGGAGATGCTGCCGGAGCCGATAATACGGCCCTGCTCCTCTCCCTCTCGCTGGCCTACTCGTTTTAACCCGGGGTGGGTGAAGGCGCAGCCATGGGATTCTGGTCGTCACCGCTCTGCTGGGGCGGCGGCATGCTCCTGCTCGCCTGCCTTGTTGTCGGAGTCTCAGGGGGTGGGGCAACGCTGTCGGCTGCCGGCCCGCCCGGCCTGACCCTGGTCTATGTTGCCGGGACAGGGACCGAGACGTGCCGGTTGCGCTATCGCTTGAGTCCGACAGCAACCCGGGTGGATCAGGGGGAGCACTCCCTGCTGATCGATTATCGGCGTCTGCTGGTCCATCGGCTTGACCACCGGGCCAAAAGCTATCACTCCTATCCCTTTTCAGATGATCGCAGCCACAGCTCCCAGGGGCTGCTCCAGGCCCTGGGAAGTGTGGCCGTTCGTCTGGCAGCCAGTCCTGAAGAGCGGGCAGGTCGGGAGGGACGGCGCTGTGAGCTGCGTTTCGGAGCCGAGCTGCTGCCCCATCGCCTGGTCAAGGCACCCGAGCTGATCGCCTATGGTCAGCGCTTCGGGGAACAGTCCTTGTGCTGCTGGGTGGACGACGGGCATCCTGCCTTTGCCCGGGTGGCCGGTCTGCTCCTTGAACGCAGGGCAGCCTTTGTCGATCACCCCCTGCTGCAGCGTTTGGATCTCCTGGCCCTGGCCATGCACTGCTCCGGGATACCGCTGGTCCTTCATCTGCAGGCAGAGAAAGGGGTGAACGAGTATCTCCTGGAGCCTGCTCCTGCCCTGGCGGAGAAGGGCGACGGTTTCTCCATCCCTTCCGATTATCAACCCTTGCCTCCGCGGCCTCCGCGCTAATCTCCTCGAAAAACGCCTGGCTGCGCTTGTAAATCCGCTCCCGGGCATTACTGTTAAACATATCTCGATTACAACAGTGAAATCCTGCTGTTCCAGCTGCGTTTGCGGCCGGATACCGCCAGGGTTTCTTTTTTTGCGCCCTGCATCCAGGGCAAAGCTTGCACAGGGAGACACCATCGTGAAGAAAAAAATGCTCAAGGCGCTGAACCAACAGATCAATGCAGAGATGTACTCATCCTACCTCTACCTTTCCATGGAGTCCTACTTTCAGTCCATCAGTCTGGCCGGGTTTGCCAACTGGATGCGGGGTCAGGTCCAGGAGGAGCTGATGCATTCCATGAAGTTCTATGACTTTGTGGTGGAGCGGGGCGGCCGGGTGACCCTGGATGCCATCGCCCGACCCGAGTCCAGCTGGGACTCACCCCTGGACGCCTTTAAGGCCATCCTCAAGCACGAGCAGCATGTCACGGCCCTGATCAATGACCTGGTTGACCTGGCCATCGATGAGCGGGACCATGCCACCAATATCTTTCTCCAGTGGTTTGTCTCCGAGCAGGTCGAGGAGGAGGCTTCGGTGGGTGCCATTGTCGATCGACTGGAGCTGATCAAGGATACCCCCTCGGGTCTGTTCATGCTGGATGCCGAGCTGGCGAAACGGGTCTTCACCCCAGCCGCTGAGTAGAGGCAGGTCGATGGAGCGCGGTAAAACAAACCGTCGGTGGCTCAAGGAGGAGGTCCTTCGGCTCTGCGCAGAGGAGGATCTCGCGACCATCACGGCCCGCTTGGCAGCCTATCCTGCCAAGGAGGTGATCAATGCCCTGTTCGGCCTGCTCTGCCGTGAATCGCCCCGGCTGCGCTGGCAGGCGATCACTGCCATGGGGATCAGCGTGGCCCGGCTGGCGGCAGGCGATATGGAGGAGGCCCGGGTGGTGATGCGGCGCCTGCTCTGGAGCCTCAACGACGAGTCCGGCGGTATCGGCTGGGGCGCGCCCGAGGCCATGGCCGAGGTGATGTGTTGTCAGCCTGAGTTGGCCGGGGAGTATGCCCATATGCTGCTTTCCTATATGCGGGAAGACGGGGACGAGCCCTGGCAGGACGGCAACTTTCTGGAGCACAGCATGCTCCAGCGCGGCCTGCTCTGGGGGATCGCCCGTCTGGCCGAAGCATACCCCCGGCTGCTGGCAGGACAGGTAGAGGGGCAGGACTTTCTGTCCTTCCTCGACTCCGAAGACGGCGAGGTCCGCGGCCTGGCCGCCTGGGCTGTGGGCATTCTCGGCCTGGAAGGCTGCCGCTCCCAGCTGGAGGCCCTGCAGGAGGATCGGTTTCGCTTTAACCGCTATCATCACCAGCAGCTGGAAGAGGTGAGCGTGGCCCGGTTGGCCGAAGCAGCCCTTGCCGGGGAGGCGTGCTGATGGCTGCTCAACTCTTTCCGGCCGCTGCCTGTGTCCAGCTTGCCATCCGTCCCGGTCAGCTGGAAGAGAATCTCCGCAGCCTGGAGCGGCAGCTCGAGGCCGCTGCCCCGGCCCCCCATACCCTGCTGGTCCTTCCTGAGCTCTGGGCCACCGGTTTTGACTATCCCCAGACCCTGGCCGCTGCCCGGCAGGCTCCGCGCATCCTGGCCGCGCTTGAGCGGATCGCCCGGGAGCGGCAGCTCTACCTGGCCGGCTCCCTGGGTGAGGTCATGGAACCGGGCGGCCGTCCCCACAACAACCTGGTGGTGGTGGGACCGGAGGGGCTGGTGGGCAGGTTTGCCAAGCAGCACCTCTTTGCCGCCTGGCAGGAGGACCGCCATTATCAGCCAGGTCTCCAGGCGACCCCCCTGGAGACTCCTCTGGGGCGGTTGGGGGGGCTGGTCTGTCATGACCTCCGCTTCCCTGAACAGGCCCGGGAGCAGGCCGCGGCCGGGGCAGAGATCCTGATCGTCTCTGCCCAGTGGCCCGGCTTCAGGCTGGATCACTGGCGTATCCTGGTCCAGGCCAGGGCGGTGGAAAATCAGCTCTATGTGATCGCCGCCAATGGCTGCGGCCCCAGCGGTGAGCTGGAGCTGGCCGGCCATTCGATGATCGTGGCCCCGGACGGCACCATCCTCGATGAGGGGGGCAGCGGGCCCCAGCTCGTTGCGGCAGCGCTGAGCAGGGAGCGGCAGCAGCGCGTGCGCCGTCGTTTCTGTCCCCCCGGAGAGCGCCCCTGGCAGCGGCAGGACCAGGCCAAGGTCCGTTCCCTTGCCCAGGTGGAGCAGGACTTGAAGGCCCTGCGTCGTCAGGGCAGCCGGGTGGCCTTTACCAACGGCTGCTTTGATATCCTCCATGCCGGGCATGTCCATTACCTGGAGCAGGCCCGTGCCTGTGGAGACTGTCTGGTGGTGGGGCTCAACAGTGACCGCTCCATCCGGGAGATCAAGGGGCCCTCCCGCCCGGTGAACCGGGAGGAGGACCGGGCCAGGGTCTTGGCGGCCCTGGGTTGCGTGGACTATGTGGTGCTCTTTGCAGAGCCTACCCCGCTCCAGTTGATCACCACCCTGCTGCCCGATATCCTGGTCAAGGGCGCGGACTGGGCCGAGGATCAGATCGTGGGTGGGCCGGAGGTCAAGGCCGCCGGCGGCAGGATCGAGCGGATCGCCTTTAGCTATGATCGCTCCACCACCGGGGTGATCGAAAAGATTCAGCAGCAGCTCTGTTCCTGATCCAGGCAGGGGGCGAGTAAACAGTACACCATCAGATGCGCGAATAGATGCTATTATCAGGGAGGTTGAAATGACAAGGCTTAAGGTACAGGGAATGAACTGTCAGCACTGCGTGGCCACGGTGACCAAGGCCCTGGAGGCCCTGGCCGGCGTGGAGCAGGTCGAGGTGGATCTTGCCCAGGGAGAGGTCCGCTACAGCGGTGAGGTGGATCCGGAAACGGTCAAGGCAGCCATCACGGCCAAGGGCTTTACCCTGGTCGGCTGATTGTTTTTAGGAGTAATATCATTGTAGTGACAGCATTTTTTTGCTCTGTCCTGATATTGCTCCTTTTTTTTTGCCCCCTATTTGCTATAGTCCAGGCGGAAAATTGCTGTCTGGGTCTCCCCTGCAGGGCGGCCTGGACAGGTTCGCGGCCGATACTGCAAGAGTGTAAACCTCTGCTCCCTGTTTCAGGGAGATGGACAGGTGGAAAGAGCTATGGGGAGATTAACCTTGATCACCGGCGGAGCCCGCAGCGGCAAGTCCGGTTTTGCCGAACAACACCTGGCGCTGCACTGTGAGCGGATCGCCTATCTTGCCACGGCCAAGCCCTTTGACGCCGAGATGGAGGACCGGATCGCCAGGCACCGGCGTCAGCGTCCGGACAGCTGGCACACCTTTGAGGAGCCCCTTGCGCCCTCTCGGGTGGTGGCTGATCATGGTCAGGGCTACGATGGTCTGCTCCTGGACTGCCTTACGGTCTTGACCACCAATATTCTCCTGGCCACTCCGGCTGTGGACTGGAGCGATCCAGGCCCTGAACAGATGGCCCGGGCCGAGGCCCAGGTACTGGCAGAGATTGAGGCCCTGCTTGCCGCGCTCTCCTCCTTTCCCGGTCGCCTGATCGTTGTGAGCAATGAGGTCGGCCTGGGCATTGTTCCGGAGTCGCCCCTTTCCCGCTGTTTCAGAGACTGTGCCGGCCGGGTCAATCAACGGATGGCAGCCGCTGCAGAGCAGGTCTTTCTGGTGGTTTCCGGTATCCCGGTCCAGATCAAGGGGGCTGGCGGTCATGTCTAGCCTGGTGCTGATGATTCAGTTTCTGACCCGCTACCCCATCCCGCTGGAGATCGAGTTCACGGCGGAGCATTTTGTGGCCGGGATGCGCTGGATGCCGCTGGTCGGCTTGCTGGTGGGCCTGCCGGCGGCCTTGATGCTCTCACTGGCCGAGCCCCTCTTTGGTCACGGGCTTGCGACCCTTCTGGCCCTGGTGGTGCTGATCACGGTCACCGGTGGTCTCCATCTGGACGGGATCGGCGACACGGCCGATGGTCTGTTCTGCTATCGTCCCAGGGAGCGGGTCCTGGAGATCATGCGCGATTCCACTCTGGGGACCAACGGGGTGGTGGCCGTGGTCATGACCATCCTGATCAAGCTGGTGGCCCTGAACAGCCTGCCCCTGGGCGGTGCCCTGGCAGCCCTGTTGGCAGCACCGGTGCTGGGGCGGACCTCCACCACCTGGCATGCGGCCTTTGTCGGCTATGCCCGTGAGCAGTCAGGGATGGGCGCCTTTGTCAGCCGTGTCGGCCTCTCCCAGGCCCTGCCAGCCACCCTGATGTCTCTGGTTCTGGTCCTGATGCTGCTCCTGGCAGCGGGGCTCGGCTGGCAGCTCGTCCTCCTCCTGACCCTGTTGGGTCACGGTGCCACCATCATCGTGGCCGTGGGCTTTGGCCGTTATCTCCACCACCGCATCGGCGGAATCACCGGCGACACCATCGGGGCCACCATTGAACTCACCGAAATGATAACCTTTCTCCTCTTTCTCTTCGCATGGAAACATCTGATATGAGCGCAACCAGACTCTACCTCATCCGTCACGGCCAGACCGAGCAGAACCGGACCGGGGTGCTGATGGGCAGTACCGATACCCCCCTTAACGATCATGGCCGGCAGCAGGCCCGCTATCTCAGCGAACGGGTCAATGCCCTGGAGGTGGACACCATCTTTTCCAGCCCCCTGCAGCGCGCCACCGAGACGGCCACCCTGGTATTTGGCCGGGAGCAGCCCATCATCACCGACTCCTGCCTCCAGGAGTACCACTTTGGTGAGTGGGAGGGGCTCCACTTCACCGAGATCGAACAGAACTATCCCGAGGCCTGGCAGATGTGGCTGACCAACTGGGATCAGACCAAGATCCCCGGGGCAGAGACCTTTGCCGGCTTTACCCAGCGGGTGGTCTCCTTTACCAACGAACTGGTTGCTGCCAACCCGGGCAAGCAGCTGGCCGTGGTCTCCCATGGTGGCTGTATCCGTTCTCTGCTGGCCCACTACTTTTCCGAGTCGGTCTCAGCAGGCTACTGGAAGTTCAAGGTGGATAACGCCACCCTGACCGAGATCGAGTTCCTGGCTGGGATGCCGATCCTGGTCCGATTCAACTATAGATAGGGAAGGGGAAGATATGCAGCTCTTAGAGGAAACCATCGGCCGGATCCAGGCCACTGACCGGGAGGTCATGGCCCGGGCCCAGAAGGAGATCGACTACTGCCTCAAGCCGCCGGGCAGCCTGGGCAAGCTGGAGGATATCGCCCGCCAGGTCGCTGGGATCACCGGTCAGGTTCATAATCGTATCAACAAGAAGGCGATCATCGTCATGATGGCCGATAACGGGGTCTATGCCGAGGGGATCGCAATGTATCCCCAGGATGTGACCAAGATAGGCGCCGACTTTGTCACCTCCGGCAGGATGGGGATCAATTTCCTGGCCAACCATGCGGGTGCCGAGATCGTGGCCGTGGATATCGGCATCCAGGTGGATGTGGATCTGCCCCGGGTGATCAACCGCAAGATCCGCTACGGTACGGCCAACTTCCTCAAGGAACCGGCCATGGAACGCGACCAGGCCATCCAGGCCATTGAAACCGGCATCGAGGTCACCAACCAGACCATTGACCAGGGCTATGACCTGATCGGCACCGGCGAGATCGGCATCGGCAACACCACCGCATCCAGCGCGGTGCTCTACGCCTTTACCGGCGCCAACCTCGATCGGGTGGTGGGGCGCGGGGCCGGCCTGACCGACCAGGCCTTTGCCCAGAAGAAGCAGGTGGTCCAGGACGCAGTCCATCTCCATAAGCCGGACCGGGACGATCCCCTGGATGTGCTCTCCAAGGTGGGCAGCCTGGATATCGCCGGGATGGTGGGTACCTACCTGGCCTGTGCGGCCCGACGGGTGCCGGTGGTCACCGATGGCCTGATCTCCAATGTGGCTGCCCTGGCCGCCCTCCAGCTTAAGCCCGAGGTGATCGACTATATGATCCCCTCCCACATCTCCTTTGAGCCCGGGGCCAAGTTGTTGAAGGAGATCACCGGCCTGGAGCCCATGCTGGATATGAACATGCGCTTGGGTGAGGGTACCGGCTGTGCCCTGGCCTTTAACATCATCGAGGCCTCCTTGAAGATGATCGAGGAGATGGGAACCTTTGCCGCCCTGGGAAAGTCCCGTGAGGAGATCGGCTCCTCTGCCATTGCCTACCAAGGCCGGTTTCCCCAGAGTTCCTGAGCCGTTCTCAGGAGTAGGCCAGGCCTGCCGATTTGATCTCCAGGAGGAGAGTTGTGCTATCCCATAGCAACAGCACCGACCAGGGCCGTTTTCCGGAGCCTCTGGTGTGCACCGTCGGCTGTCTTTTTGATAACCTGGCCTACCTGATCATCTGTCCGGAGAGCCGGGAGTGTCTGCTGGTGGATCCCGGGGAATACTATCCGCTCATCCGGGCGGTGGGAGAGCAGGGACTCAAGCTGCGCGGGGTCTGCTGCAGCCATCACCACCGGGATCACATCGACGGCCTGGAGGAACTGCTGGCCGATTTTCCGGGACTTTTGGTCTATGGTCATCCGGCAGATCGAAACCGGATCCCGGGGATGACCACGCCCCTGGCCGATGGGGATACGCTCCGGGTGGGCAGGCTCAGGGGGCAGATCCATCACAGCCCCGGCCACACCAGGGGCAGCTGTCTCTACCGCTTTGCAGGGGCCCTCTTTACCGGCGACACCCTCTTTACAGCCGGCTGCGGCCGTCTCTTCGAGGGCACGGCCAGCGAGATGTATCACTCCCTCCAGCGGATCAGCCGGAGCTTCAGCGCATCCACCCGCCTCTATCCCGGCCACGACTATGCTCAGACCAACCTGGAGTTTGGCCTGGCCCTGGAGCCGGACAACCAGGCCATTGGCCGGCAACTGAGCCAGCTGCGCACGGCCCGTGATCTGGGCAGAGGCTGGCAGCCCACCACCCTGGCCCAGGAACTGGAACTCAATTTATTCCTCCGCTGCGCCCATGGCCAGGACCTGAGCCCTCTGCTCATCGCCGCAGGCGCCCTGGAACCAGGGGAACATGGAGCAGAGCTGGTCTTTGCCGCCCTCCGCGCCCTCAGGGACCGCTGGTAAGCGTGCTGTTGCAGCCAGCGCACTCCTATTTTCCCCTGCAGACAAGCTCTGCTCTGCCCAGAGAACCAGGCCGCTCATCGCACCCTCTCTCCTGAGCACACTTGACAAGCGTCCCCCCTCCACAATAGAATATGGTTACTGTGGCGTCCCATGGAGTGGCCGCCGGATAGAAGTACTCAATGGTATTTTTCAGGAAAACAAGGCGAGCTCGGGGCTCTTGGCAAGACGAGAAGTTATGATATATCTGCTGGCCTCGGCGGTGAACAGTTTGCTGAAATTCACATGAAGCGTCGAGGAGCCTAAATGCCCAGCCGTTTAGCTGAGCCTTCACTGCTTCCCGCAGCTGCTCACCTTCGGATCAAGAGCGGCGGTTTTGTGCAAAGCCGAGCAGCTGCTCGGCTCGCGACTCTAGGCCCAGGCCTCATCGCCGATCTCCATCCTGACGATCTCCCCACCGAACTTCTTGACGAGTTTTTCGGCAGCATAGTACTGGGGGTATCCCTGGGACGGGCTGGCATAGCCTTCCAGGGCTTGCTGGTAGGCCTGGGCAAGTTGGTGGTCAGAGATGACCAGGTTGCCCACCTTGACCGTACCGAATCCTTGAAGTTCCAGGGTGATGACGGCACAGCCCGGTTTGAGCTCTCTGTTGATCACATAGTGCATGGCTTCATCCTCATTGAGGGTGGAGGAGCGGTGGGTGTAGGAATTGTAATTTTCTATTCATACTCATTAACAGTATTTAGTTCAAGGCGTAGTTCTGGCTGTTGTTTTCATTTGTGCAGGATGCGCGACTGCTTGTTCCGGGAAAAGAGTGCAGCTCCTGAAGCACAGGGCTCGGATCGATAATAGTCAGCCGGAGCGTGCTGATCCCAACCTTACACAGGGAGTAAAAAGATGAAAAAAAAATTCTTACACCTGGCCCTGCCGCTCCTGTTGCTCATGCTCTCTTTGCCGGCTGCCCTGAGCAGCTCTGCTGCCGAGCCGAAGCTAGGCGAGGTCTCGGGAGCGGTTCGCCAAGGCTACCGAGTCCTCACCATTCCCGGGAGGGCAGATCAGCTTACCTTCACCGTTTACCGTGGCGACTATATCAAGTTTCAGCTTGAACAGAACGGGCAGGCGGCCCTGCTCTCCGTTCCTGCCCTTGCCATTGAACAGAAGGTGCCGTCCGATTACCGGTCGGCACCGTTTTTTAAGATGAAAAAGGTCGGCATCTACCCCTTTACCTTAGGTCTGCTGAGCGGTCAGCTCAGGGTCATCGAGTATGACCGGCCGCAGTACCAGGTCCTGAGCGCTGAAGAGGCTGGGCAGCTTATTGCCAATCTTGACCCGCTCATCCTGGATGTTCGCAGCCGCAAGGAGTATCTCGGGGGGCATCTGGAAAATTCCATCCATATACCGCTACAGCAGCTTCAACAGCGGTACCGGGAACTATCCGCCTTTCAGGGGGATAACATCCTGATCTACTGTGCCAGCGGAAACAGAAGCACTGTTGCTGCCAAGATATTGATCGATAGGGGCTTTAAGCGCATCTATAACCTGCAGGGAGGGGTGCATGGCTGGAGCAGGAGCAGGCTACCTCTGGTCCGCTGAACACTATCTTTCATAGGGAGATACGCTCCACCTTCGAGATGGGCGGGAGGATCTATTCCAGCCGGTTGTGAGCCGGGCCCTGCGGCAGCCCAGGGAGGTTGTCGTCTTTGCAGGTAACGATGAACAGCATGGTGGGCAGAGGTCCAGAGCGACAGAGACAGCGCTGCGAGATGGTAACTTATCTCCCCCTCTCTTGGCTCTGTGTTGCAGAGCGTAGCGGTGGGCGATGAGGATCGTCCGTACCATTCCTGGAGAGCAGTGCTTGTTGCTCTTCTCTGCCTGCTTTCAGCTGGCTGGATATTACCCGTTTGATTTCCTGGATCATCATGATTTGGTGAACAGCTAAATCCTCCATGGCCGCGGCGATGGGGTTAAAAGCCTTACGGATGATCTCTTCATCAGAGTCTTCTCTGAGATGTTTTTTGAAGTCCTTTTGCACCTTGGTGAGGTATTTCTGGAATGCCGCAATTCGATGTTCATAGTCATGATAAATGGCTTCGATTTTCCTGCGCCCCTCTGGGCTGACATCAGCCATGAGCTGCTGCAGGGGAGGGGGGCTGAGGTTTCTTTGGGACCATGGTTGCAGAGGTATGGCCTGACTCGCCCTGGGCACCATAGCTATCGGTAAGAATATGGTGAGTACTGCTGTCTTGATCCATTGTTGTCCTCTCATTGAACTTCCCCTCCATACGATTCAAGGTTTTTTGCCCCCTTCTCTAGGACCAGTAGGGGCCACCCCCTGGTGTGCAACAGCAGGATCGTCGCCTCTGTTGAAAAGCAGCATAGCATCCAGGTGTGCAAGGAGTATGGAAGAAATGTGGAGAGTCGGCGGTGGCACGGCGGGGAGGCTCAGGGGAGCCGTCTTGATGGCGATTGGGCTGATGTCGCCTGACAGAGCTGATCCAAAGATCCGGAGGGGGGCAGATCTTGGAAAGAGGGGGATGGAACCTGTTCAGGAAACGAGCTGTCCCTCACCTTCCTTGCCGAGGTTCCAGATGTTGGAGAGTACAGTAGTACCTGGCGCATGGAGTAGCTGTTCGTCCCTGTCTCGTTTCAGGCAGCCATTATATGGCGGGAAAATGAGCGATGCAGGTCATGAACTATCCCGATCCGGTGGTGCTGAAGGTGGTGCTGAAGGTGGTGCTGAAGGTGGTGCAACAGGCACATACTCAGGGAGAGCGTTCCATGCCTCCTGCCATCCGGGGCGATCTGGTCCCACCATTCGAGGGAAGAATAGTGGGTATGCTGAAAACACTCTTATCGGCTCCGGCAGCTGTATTCTTGCCCTTGCTGCGCTTGTAATGCTAGTCGAAATCCAAGCAGAAAAAGGGCATCCCTTAAAAGGCGTTTGTCAAGGAGTCGCTCCCCTCCCAAGCTGTTAAGGTACTAGACCTTGTCGGTAATATATGTTGATGGTTGATGGCGATCGCCTTTTCCATCTCTACCTGTTTTTTCATCAGGATAAGCCTTTCATCCCTCTGTTCAAATTGGTAATTGGTAATTGGTAATTGGTAAGAAGTTCTCTGCCGGAAAGTGCTGACCTACGGGGAATGGTCGGGAATAATTGTAGGCCACCTTGAAAAATTGCTTCTTCTTCCAATCTCGGCGTTGCGCTCAAAATTTTATCCTCGGAATATTAGATATATGCCTGCGGTAAAATTTATCGCGCGCCTTGACCTTGATCGAAAAATCTAATTTTTCAAGCTACCCTGTAGATATAATGGCTCGCCGGTTGCCGCTTTTCAGGTCCGAAAATGAGGAACGGAACATGAGCTTGCCGATACCTGTCTTGAGCGGAGGTGAGCGGCGACCGGCAGGGATGCCGGACGCCGTTTGAACAGCACTCGCTGGATTTAAAATTTCTTTTTTCTGACTACACCTGTCAAGCCGATAATTCCCAGACCGAAGAGGAGCGTTGTGCTTGGTTCAGGAACTGGTGTTGAGTTGTAACGTGCTGAAACATCATCGATATGAGCACCGCAGCTCCCGCCGCCGATACTCTTGAAACTGATGGTTATGGTTTCACCCGCCAATACTGAAAGGTCGTTATGGACAATTGCTTCCCATGCATTGGTGCTATAGTAGTGGTTGCCTCCGGCAAGCATACCGGAGAGGCTGCCGGTTAAAGAATAGCTGATTCCTTGGGCGCTTCGCTTCCAGGTATCAAAGCTGAAATCAATGGTTCCATGACTTAAGATGTCGAATTTCTGGATAGTTATCTCGGTGTCGCTGTTGTATGCTATCTCATGATGCCTGCCTGTACCAGCACCGTCGCTACCAATGGCCGGGGATGCTATTTTTCCTTGATTCCAGAGTTCAACCCTGTCGGACGTGGTTGACCATCCAGGGACGAGGCTGTCGGCAGAAGCTGTCCAACTACTTGAAAAGTCAAAAGATTCGAACTCGCCGTTGGTGACGAGCTCAACAGGTAAGGCCTGAGCTGCCGATGTCGCCAGAACTACAGCCGTAGAACTTACCAGAATGGTTCGTAGTGCTTTTCTCATGCCACTCTTCCTTTTGTGCAGTTAATGTTGAGCGACCTGCATTGCAGGTTCGATTCCGGATTACCCTATTACGACCCTGAATAGAGTTAATGTATACCGTGGGTTGTGCAATTGTCGTTCCTGTTTTGCGACAGGGGGAGAGGGGAGAGGGGAGAGGGGAGAGGCGCAAGGGTACTGAGAGGTGGCTCCTCTTCAGTGCCGCCCTGGTAATCTTGATGCCCTGTTTCCGGGAAGTTGTGTTCGGTATGGGGCCTGGGGATTCTATGGGGTCGGAGAGACTGCTCTGTATGCACAGTGTGTTGTGGGAAAAGCGGCTTGGAAAAAAAGCCGACTTGATTTGACCAGATCAGTCTGTGGAGAGAAACGGTTTCCCCTTGTTATTAAAGAGGATTATCCTGTCCAGGGCCTCGAGCCCGATCCTGCAGCCCTTGACCGCTGGCCAGGTGTACTCCGTTTACCAGCAGTTTATCTTTTTGATAAGGGTGATTGGAGCCGAGACGAGGGCGATGATTGGCAGGGCTCCGCGATCCCTGCCTCGGAAAACGAGGCCATCTCGCACATGACCCCTGCGGCAAGTTCGAGCAGATGGATGGTGATGGCGGCCCCGGTTCCTTCTCCCAGGCGCATCTCCAGGTCCACCACCGGCTCCAGCCCCATGAACTCAAGGGCTGCCTGCTGGCCTGGTTCAACGGATCTGTGAGCGGAAACCAGGTAGCCTGCAATCTCCGGACAGAGCAGGTAGGCAAGCAGGCCGGCTGCCGTTGAGATGAGGCCATCCAGGACCAGGCAGGAGCCGTTGCCTGCCGCTGCCAGCACCGCCCCACAGATACCGCCAAGTTCGTATCCGCCTACCTTGGAGAGGATATCCAGGCCATCGGAGGGGTCTGGCCGGTGATAGGCCAGCCCCTTGCGTACGGCCTCAACCTTGCGTTTCAAGCCCTGGTTGTCGATTCCGGTCCCCCTGCCGGTGAGTTCAGCCGGATCGATGCCGGTAACTGCGCTGATCACCGCCGTGGCCGCAGAGGAGTTAGCGATTCCCATTTCACCCAGGCCGAGCAGTTCGCTCCGGGCCCCATCCCCACTCCGGCCCACCACCTGGGCGCCATACTCGATGGAGCGCAGGGCCTCTTCAGGGCTCATCGCCCGCTCCAGGGCAAAGTTTTTTGTCCCCCTGGCCACCTTCTTTTCCACCAGCAGCGGGTGGGGAGCGAGTTCACCCTTCACCCCCATGTCCACCACTGCCAGCTCGATCCCGTAATGACCACAGAAGACATTGATGGCGGCACCCCCGGCAAGGAAGTTCTCCACCATCTGCAGGGTCACCTTGGCAGGATAGGCAGAGACCCCCTCCTCTGCCACACCGTGATCCCCGGCAAAGACCAATATCTTTTTAGCGCTGACCACTGGCTGCAGGGAGCCCTGGATCACACTGAGGGAGACTGCCAAGTCTTCGATTTTTCCCAGGGCGCCGAGTGGCTTGGTCTTGAGATCGATCTTTCTCTGGGCCGCGGTTCGCAGCTCTTGGTCAACAGGGTGGATCTCTTTGACCAGGTCCTGCAGCAGGGGAGGCAGGGTCTTGCTCCCTGCACGGGCAGGCGCGCCCTTGACGGCGACTGGTCCAACCCCCCTGTCCGGGGATGCTGCCTGGCTGAAATCAATAATATACTTGAAAGGTGTGCTGCTCAGCACCCCAGCCATCAGCTCGGGCGCCTGCTCAGGGGGGACCAGGGCCTCAACCAGCTGGCTGAGTTGCCCCTGATGGGCGGCGCAGAAATCGACGGCCCTGGCAAGGTCTGCTCTCTTGGGCCCGTAGGAACCAAAGACCTCCAGTTCCCTGTAGTGGATCAGGTTCAGGAGGTTGAAGTTGAGCTCATCGTCTTTACGGACACCTGAAAAATAGGCCAGCTGTCCGCCCTTGCGCAGCTTGCTGAGGCAGAGGCTGAAGGCGGCAACACTGTCGCAGCAGTTGATGGCGCAATCAAAATCACTCTCCACCGTCTCTTTACAGATGGAGATGGGGGTGTCGGCCAGCAGCGGCTCTGCCTTGGCGATTTTTTCAGCACTCTGCTCAACCACCACCGCCTCTGCTCCCTCTGCGGCGGCAACCAGGGCGGCCAGAAGCCCGAGAACGCCACCGCCGTAGATGATGATCTTCCTGCCCTGGCCCAGGGAAAGGGCAGAAAAGGCGTTGAAGACACAACCCAGAGGTTCGGCAAAGCAAAAGAGATAGGGCCGCTCTGTGGGCGGCAGGGGCAGCAGGCTGGAGCGGGGAACGACCAGATAGTCAGCAAAACCGCCATCACGGTGAAATCCGGTAATCCGCATCCGGTCGCAGAGGTTTTCCCGCTGATTACGGCAGTACCAGCACTCTCCGCAGACCTGGCCCGGCCAGAGGGCATACCAGTTGCTGCCGGCCTCATCCATGCCGACCAGTTCGTGCCCCGGCACCCGGGGCAGGGCGAGATCACGGTGTCCCTGTTGCCACATCTTGGCATCGGTTCGACAGATGGCACAGTAGTGTACCTTCAGACGGATATGCTCGCCTGCGGCAAGGGGCTCAGGGGCAGCAGGATCCAGCCGTAACTCGCCGGGGCCGAGGAGCGAAAGTTGTCGCATTCCTTACTCCCTGAACCCTGCAAAGGGCTCTTCTGTAATGGTCAGGAGATGGATCGCGGCCTCTGTCAGACCCTGGTCATGCAAACCGGCCAGGAGGGTGCGCACCTGTTGTGCCGCGGCCAGGGGATAGACACTCGCCTGTTGCAGGCTGCAGCGGCTGTGGCCCGACCCCTGGAAACGGAAATAATCGGCTCCTGCCTTGATGATAAGCAGCTGCTCCATCACTGCACCTGGCCGATCAGTCCCTGCAGCCTGGCCAGTCCCTGCTCTGGATCGCGGTTCTGGTGCCTGACCCATCTGCTCAGGGTGGTGATCGCTTTTCCCTGGTTAAGGCAGGCTTCTGCCAGGGCCACTCCCTGTTCAATGCTTGCCGTCTTGCCGGTCAGTTCAAACAGGAGGGCCGTGTTGAGCAGCAGTGCATCCCTGCGGACGGCATCATCCCGGCCATGGAGCAGGGCCACCATCCGTAGTGCGGCCTGCTCGCGGTCAGGGTCAGCCGCAAGGGGATCGGGAGCATGGCTCACCAGGCCGCACGCCTCGGGCCTTAGGGTAAATTCATGGATCTCTCCCCCTCTCAACCTGGCCCCATAGGTCGGTCCGCAGACCGAGGCCTCGTCCATTCCCTGGTCACTGTCTGTGATGGTGCCGTAGATCACCGTGGCGTCGGTATAGCCGATGGTCTGCATTACCCGGGCAACCGGCATGATCAACTCCTTGGCATAGACCCCTCGGACACCCATCCTGGGCAGAGCGGGATTGGCCAGGGAGGCGGCGATGTTGAGCGGCGAGCCAAAGTGGATCTGGGAGAGGATCCTGCCCAGGGCCACGGGGTGGACCTTGGGGCTCATCCCGTTGAACAGGCCAAGCCCTGCCTCTTCAATGGAGCGGGCCACACAGGAGACATCGCACTCCACGTCCACCCCCAGGGCCTCGGCCATATCCACGGTGCCGCAGACCGAGCTGATCGCCCTGGCGCCATGACGGGCGACCCTGACCCCACCTGCTGCCGCCAGGATGGAGGCGGCGGTGCTGATATTAAAGGTCTTGAAGCTATCCATGCCTGTGCCGCAGTTGTCGACGAGCCCAAGGTCCCTGTTCAGGGCAACCTTGGCCGTGTCCAGCTCATAGATGGCCTTCCAGCCACCGGCTACTTCCTCTGCGGTTTCCCCTTTCCCGGTCAAGGCCGCAAGAAAGGCGCCCTGCTGCATCTCGGTCACCTCGTTGTTCACAACCATGCAGAATGCCTGGTACGATTCCTCGGCAGAGAGGTGCTCCCCGGCGATGAGTCGGCTGATGAGCTGTCCGAATTGTCTGTTGATGCTATGGTCCATTCCTGTTTCTCTCCTTGGATAGCTCCAGCAGGCACAAGGGGCCTGGGATACGCCTCTGTTTGCCGCAGCGCCGTTCAGGCTTGACGGCAACAGGGTGGCATGCCCCCTCGGGATCACGCCTGATGCCGGTGGAGCGGATAGTTTGGATGTATGTTGAGAGCAGCGCCTGGCCCTTGAGGCCGATCGTCTTGAGCGGCGTCTCCAGGCAGGTCTTTTGAGGTATGAAGTTTCCTGACAGCGACGGCCTTCCCGGGAGAGTACCCAGTGACTCCCTGTAGGGGATGCATACCTGTAGTCCACGGGCAACAGTCGCTGCAGGCTTCGGATACTGCAATGGGCGGTGGCCAGCTTGAAAAGTTGTTTTTTCTGCCGAGCTCGGCCTTACGCTCAAGATCTTATCCGCGGAATAGCCGTTATATGCCTGCGGAATAATGGATCGTGCGCCTTGAGCCTGATCGAAAAGAATCATCTTTCAAGCCAGCCCGGTGGGTGACGGCTTTGTCCCGTCTTCCCTCTTGCCATCCCATGGATGCAGCTGTAGCCGGCAGTATACAGAATTTTTGTTCTTTGGCAACAAGATGGTCTTGGTGGAAAGGGGCCAAGTCGCCCGCCGCCCCTGGCAGGGAGGCGAGAGCTGTCGGCACAGAGGGCGGGGCCAGGCCGACGCCATCGGGAAGATCCTGTCAGCGTTGACTTGACCGCAAAAACAACCGATAATATGCAGTAGCGGAGTCGCGGCGATCTGGAAAAGCCGTGGTCTCCTGCTTCTTCACCCATCTTCCGGAGGGAGGCGGTAATGGTGCTTGTCCGATATCTTGTCTGCTCTGTTGTAGTTTTCCTGATCACGTCATCCCATCTTGCTCTGGTCGCCTTGGCCTCGGAGCCCGTTCTCATTGGTCTCAATGTGCCCCTGAGCGGCGCCTACTCAAGGCAGGGAGAAGATCAGTTACGGGCCTACAGGCTCGCCATCAAGATACTCAACAGCCAGGGAGGGATCCTTGGCAGAGAGGTTGTCTATTCCGTACGAGATACCAAAACCAAGGCAGGGGTGGCGAGAAATAACGCCCTTGATCTGATACGGGATGAGGCGGTGATGATAACCGGTGGTTCCAGCTCTGCCTCGGCTATTGCCCAAGCTGAGGTCTGTCAGCAAGAGGGGGTGGTCTTCATGGCAGGGCTCAGCCACTCCAACGCCACCACCGGCAGAGACGGCCACAGGCACAGCTTCCGCTGGTTCAATAATGGTCACCAGACGGCCAAGGCCATGGCAGGACTCCTGGCTGACAAGTTCGGGGACGGCGCCGGATATGTCTTTCTCTATGCAGATTACACCTGGGGTCAGACGGTCCAGCAATCCCTGCAGCAGGTCGTGGAAGGAGCCGGTGCCAGGACGATACTCAAGATGCCCACCAAGCTGGGGACCAAGAGCTTCATCTCCCTGCTCCTGCGTGCCCAAAAAGCCCGACCCGACGTCCTGGTCCTGGTCCTCTTTGGCCAGGATATGATCAACTGTCTCAAGCAGGTAACCCTGCTCAATCTACGCTCTGAGATGGCCGTGGTGGTGCCTCTCATGGAACTGAACATGGCCCACTCCCTTGGCGCGGAAGTCATGCAGGGGGTGATAACCTCCATGCCCTGGTACCACGGCATGGCGCAAAGGTATGAGGGCTCCAGACGCTTTGTTGATCTCTTTGAGGCCCGTTATCAGAAAAAGCCTGGCAGTTCAGCCGCCACCGCCTGGGTCAACATCTTTCAGTATGCCGCTGCCGTGGAGCGGGCCCGCTCTTTTGATGCTCAAAAGGTTATAGAGGCCCTTGAAGGGCACCGTTTTCAACTCCTGGGAGAAGAAGAGTATTGGCGTTCCTGGGATCATCAGGGAATTCATCCAACCTATATAGCTGTGGGGAAGTCTCCTGCGGCAAGCAGGGATGAGTGGGATCTCTTTGAGATTATAAGCAGCAAACAGGGTGAGGAACTTGCCCGCAGCCGGGAAGAGAACCCGGTTGCCCTGGAGCCTTTTGATGAGCGCCCCCAGGGGGAGCCCTAGGGAGTACCACTGCTGCTGAAAGGTGTTTCAATGGATTTGGCCGGCAAGATCAGGGGGCTGTCAGGCTGCGTACTTCTACAGGATAAGGAGGATGGATGCATACTATGCTGCTCAGACTGGTGTTAACCGTGTGCCTGCCGATACTCTTTGTTCCGCTCAGTTCCAGCTTCGGCCAGTCGCCGCCTCGGAGGCTGAATGTCGGCTATCTCCCTATCGTCGCTCAACTGCCCCTCATCGTCTCCCACCACAAGGACCGATTACGATTTAAAAACATCGAGCTCTCACTCTTCAGGTATAACTCATTTACCTCCCTTGAGGCGGCAATTCGGGTCGGCGCCATTGATGCCGCGCTCCTCCCTGTACCGATTGTCCTGAGCATGGCTGCCGATGAGGTTGAGGTCAAGATCCTTGGCTCGCTCACCCTTGGCGGTTCGCTCCTCTTCTCCCGTCAAGCGGGCGACTACTCCTCTCTCAAAGGCAAGGTGATCGGTCTGCCAGGCCTTGATTCTACGGAAAATCTTCTCTTGAAGGAGGCCCTTGGAGAGCGGAATTTCCGCTATGGCCTGGATTACAAGACGATCAATATCCCCTTCAACTCGGCGCTTGATGATTTGAGATCCGGCAGAATCGATGCCCTCTACTATCCCGAACCCTTTGCCACCCTGGCCTTCAGTCGAGGTATTGCCTCCGCCGTTCTCTACCAGGATGAGCACTTGGCCGGCAACTTGCTCTCCGTTCTGGTGGTGAAATCCCATCTGCTTGAATCAGGCTGGAGAGCAGCGCTCAAGGAGTGGTTGTCAAGCCTGGTCAGCGCCTGTGTTTTTCTCCAGGACCATGGACAGCGGGCAGAGCCGGGCCCCCTGCCTTCTCTGGGTTTTGACCAGGAGATCGTCAACTATTCTCTGCAGGAGGAGATGGGGGGGATCCGTTTCCTGCCGCTGCCGGCCGATATTGATCGTCTCGATACCTATCTGGAGCAGGTCATTCAGCTCAAGATACTCTATAGGTCCATTGCCCTGGAATCTTTGCTCGCCCCCCATCTGTTTCAGGAAATCATCAGCGAGGCAGACGCACGTGAATAAGATCCATCTGAAGTTTAAGCACAAGTTGCTCATCTATATCATCTTCATGAGTCTCTTTATCGGCATATCGATCATGACCACCACCTTTCTGTTTTCAGACCGGGGCAAGGAGACGGCTTCACGGGGCGTTACCAAAAATCTGGAGGAGCTTCAGCAGCTGACTGGCGAGGAAATGCAGAAGGTTATGGGTATAGCCTCGGATGGGGTCATGGAAGCCAGTGGGATTACAGCCATTGAAAATGTGATGGCAACAACCCAGCAGCACCAGGAGCGGTATTACCAGGTTGTTCGGGATGAAGTCGGCGGGGTTGCCGATAACGTGAGCACCACCCTGAACAGACAGCATCACACCACCAACGAGACCCTGAACAATCTCCTGGCGGTTTCTACAGATTCCATGAACAGGATCCTGGAATTTGATAACGCCTCCCTGGGGATCCTCGCCAGTATGGCAATCTTCAATGTCAACAATTTCAAGACAATCAGTGTGGATGGCCTGGAAAGACTGGCAAGCACCATGAAGCGGGTGGATGCCTTGCTCTGGCAGCTGCAGGAAGAGTTGCTGGATGAGCTTGATGAGCTCTGGGGAGTGGTCTTTCAGGGGCTCAGGCCCTTTGATAGCCCCAGGAAGAAACAGCTGGCCAGGGAGCTTGAGAGCAAATTTGCTACCCTGCGTGCGGCGATTGAAAGCGGCCAACGCAACCTGTTTACCACGGTGATCAGGGATTTTCGGCTCCAGTCAGAGGTTATAGGCGAAGAGATGCGTTTACTGACCAATAAGGTCAACTTTGCCATTAATCAGGAGATAGAGAGCAGCACCATTATCCAGGACGAAAACATTGAACAGGTTATTACGGATCTGCTGGTGGAGAAGATGAAGATCAGCGACAGCATCAGTGAGTCCTCTGCCCGGGTGAGAGAGACGATCAATAATCTGGAGGCGCGTCTCTTGGCAATACTTCAGGAGCAGGGGCAGATTGCCCGGAAGAATATCTCCAGTCAATCCCTGGAGACCAAGGCTGCTGCAGAGCAGACCAGGAACAAGGTCGCCCGGGAGATTCACCATACGACCGATGAGGCCCTCTGGAAGATAGATGAGACCATCGCTGCCTCCAATGGGGTGATTGAAGAGGTCCTGCAACGTTCCTCCCGTAAGACCATCTTGTTCAGTCTCCTGATCACGGCATTGAGTACCGTCCTTGCCGTTGCCCTCAGTTTTTACATTGTCCGCACCATCACTGATCCCATCTCCAATGTGCTCACCTTTGCAGAGAAGATGTCAAAGGGAGACCTCTCCGAGCGGCTTCCCGAAGGACATGACGAGGTGGGAGAGATGGGGCTTGCCCTCAATGTCATGGCCGACGAGTTGGTGAAACTCCAGGAGGCGACCCTGAACAGCTTTAACCAGACCCTTGACCAGGTGATCGACTGTGTCTTTGTGTTTGAACCGGAGAGCCTGCGCTTCATCTATGTCAACCAGGGCGCCAGTCTGCAGGTAGGGTATAGCAGGGAAGAGCTCCTGACCATGACGCCTCTGGACCTGAAACCCGACTTCACTCCCCAGGGGTTTCGGGAACTGCTTGACTCTCTGAAAAACAGGGAGCTTGAATCCCGGCTCTTTACAACGGTCCATCAGGCAAAGAGCGGAGAGCAGGTTCCTGTTGAGGTCCTCCTCAAGTACGTCATCCCTCCTGGAAACGATCCCAGGTATATCGCCATTGTCCGTGATATCAGCGAACGCCAGGAGGCAAAACGGGAAAAAGAACGTATCCAGGCACAGCTGCTCCACGCTCAAAAATTGGAATCAGTCGGTCAGCTTGCAGCCGGAATCGCCCATGAAATCAATACCCCGACCCAGTTTATCGGAACCAATGTGGAGTTTCTCGACGATGCCTATAAAGACATCAAAGGTATTATCCAGTCCCTGGAAGAGATCAAGGCTGCTGCACCTGCAGCGATCGCCGCGAAGATTGCTGCCGTCCTTGAGGAAGCTGACTGGGACTATCTGAGTGAGGAGGTACCGGCTGCCATCAATCAGTCCCGGGAAGGTGTTGACAGGGTAACGAATATCGTCCGCGCCATGAAAAATTTTTCTCATCCAGGGACAAGGGAAAAGCAAGAGTGCAACCTTAACAAGCTCATTGAAACGACCATAACCGTTGCCAGCAGCGAATGGAAGTACCTGGCCGAGATCAATAGAAAATTTGACCCTGCTCTGCCCCTGGTACCTGTGCTCGCCGATGAGATGGGCCAGGTGATCCTCAACCTCCTGGTGAATGCTGCGCATGCCATTAAAGAAAAACTGGGTGATAATCCAGAGGGGCAAAAGGGGGAGATCAGGATCAGCACCAGGGCGACTGCAGAGACGGTGAGCCTCTCTGTCCAGGACAACGGCAGCGGCATCCCGGAAGAGCTTCGTTCCCGTATCTTTGATCCCTTCTTCACCACCAAGGATGTCGGCCAGGGAACCGGTCAGGGGCTGGCAATCTGCCATGATGTGATCACCCAAAAACATGGGGGCAGCCTGGAGGTTACAACCGAACCAGGGGTTGGCACGACCTTTACCCTTACCCTGCCCTTAACCGCCTCGACCAGGGAACAGAAGGCAGGCATGGAGGGGTAAACAGGATCGCCTCTCTGTCTTCTCGCCTGAGCTGCCTTTCCTGCTGGGGCGCTTGCCGTTAGAGGCTGTATCGCCCCGGCCAAGAAAAAAGCCCATCCCGACAGTGCTGTCGTGGATGGGCTTTTAATGGCACTGCGGCTGCAGGCAGCCGGCGATGCTACTCCTCTTTCCAGTCAGGGCGGAGGTGGAGCTCGGTGAGCTGTTTCCTGGCCACCGGGGCCGGGGCCTCGGTCAGCAGGCAGGTGGCCTTCTGGGTCTTGGGAAAGGCGATCACCTCGCGGATGGAGCTGGAGCCGGTGAGGAGCATCAGCAGCCGGTCCACCCCAAAGGCGATGCCGCCATGGGGCGGGGCCCCAAAGGCGAGGGCCTTGAGCAGGAAGCCGAACTTCTCCTGGGCCTCTTCGGCCTCGATCCCCAGGGCCTTGAAGACCTTTTCCTGGATTTCGGGATCATGGATACGGATGGAGCCGCCGCCGATCTCGTTGCCGTTGAGCACCAGGTCATAGGCCCGGCTGGTCATGGCGGCCGGATCCGAGTCCAGCAGCTCCAGCTGGTCTTCGTGGGGCGCGGTAAAGGGGTGGTGGATGGCGGTATAGCGCTTCTCCTCCTCATCATATTCAAACATGGGGAAGTCGGTGATCCAGAGGAAGTCGTGGCGATCCTGGTCGATGCAGTCCAGGCGACGGGCCAGCTCCAGCCGCAGCTCGGCCAGGACCTGGTGCACCGTGGAGGGCATGTCGGCGCCAAAGAGGATCAGGTCACCGGGTTGGGCATCCAGAGCCTGGCCCATGGCCGCGATCTCCTCATCGTTGAAGAACTTGGTGATCGGTGACTGCCACTCCTCTTCCTTGATCTTGATCCAGGCCATGCCCCGGGCCCCGAAGCGGGAGGCATACTCGGTGAGGTCGTCCAAGTCTTTTCTGGAGAAGTGTCCACAGCCCTTGGCATTGATGGCCTTGACCACTCCGCCCTTGTCGATGATGGAGTTGAAGACCTTGAAGCCGCAGCCGGTCAGGGCCTGGGTCAGGTCAACCAGTTCAAAGCCGAAGCGGGTGTCCGGCCGGTCCGTACCAAAGCGGCGGATGGCCTCCTCGTAGCGCATCTGGGCAAAGGGCAGGCTGAGCTCCACCCCGATGGTGGCGGCAAAGAGGGTCTTGACCATGCCCTCCATGATGGAGATGATCCGATGCTCATCGACGAAGCTCAGTTCCATATCGATCTGGGTGAACTCGGGCTGGCGATCGGCGCGCAGGTCCTCATCCCGGAAACACTTGACCACCTGGTAGTAGCGGTCCATGCCGGAGATCATCAGGATCTGCTTGAAGAGCTGGGGTGACTGGGGCAGGGCAAAGAACTTGCCGGCATGCACCCGGCTGGGCACCAGGTAGTCGCGGGCGCCCTCCGGGGTGGAGCGGGTCAGCATGGGGGTCTCGATCTCGAGGAACTCCTGGTCGTTGAGATAGTTGCGTACGGTCTGCAGGGCCTTGTGGCGCATGACCAGCTTGGCTGCCACCTCGGGCCGTCGCAGGTCCAGGTAGCGGTACTGGAGGCGGAGATTGTCGGAGACCTCGCTGTCCTCATCCAGGGGAAATGGGGGGGTCTGGCTGGTGTTGAGGATGGTCAGTTGATCCACCAGGATCTCGATGGCACCGGTCTTCAGCTTGGGATTTTCCATCTCACCGGGCCGCCGTTCCACCCTGCCGCGTACAGCCAGGACCCACTCGCTGCGGAGCTGGTGCGCCTTGGCGTGGATCTCCGGGTTGATCTCCGGGTTGAAGACCACCTGGGTGATGCCCCAGCGATCCCGCAGGTCGATGAAGATGACCCCACCGTGATCGCGACGGCGGAGCACCCAGCCCATGAGGGTGACCTCCTGGCCCAGAAAGTTCTGGTCCAGCTCGTTGCAGTTATGTGTACGCTGTAGCGCGCCCATTGGTTCCATAGCTCTATCTCTCCAGAAGTATACTGCCCGCCAGAGGCGGGCTCGATAAGTGATCAACCCACCGGCCCGGCTGTGCATCCGGGGCAGGGGCGGGGAATGTTCGGATGTTATAGTTGCAGCAGCCGGAGCAGAGACTGGCTCTGCTCCTGGGGGGACCCGGTCAGGGGAAAGGATTGCTGCTCCTGGCTCTGCATGTTGCGCAGTACGCCCTGCTGCTGTTCCAGTTCGCTGTCCCCGATGATCAGGACAAAGCGGGCATGGCAGCGGTTGGCCTGTTTCATCTGGGCCTTGAGACTGCGGCCGCTGTAGTCCATGGCAGCCTTCAGGCCATCCTTGCGGAGCTGGTGGATCAGGCGGCTGCAGGGCTGGGGCGCCTGCTCACCCAGGGCAGCCAGGAAGATATCGGTCTGCTGCTCCAGGGGCTCCTCTGCGTTCTGTTCCATCAACAGGGCCAGCCGTTCAATGCCCATGGCAAAGCCGATCCCGGGGAGTGCAGGCCCACCCAGCTGTTCGATCAGGCCGTCGTAGCGGCCGCCGGCACCCACGGCTGCCTGGGCGCCCAGATCAGCGGTGAGGAACTCGAAGGTGGTCTGGGTGTAGTAGTCCAGGCCGCGGACCATGAAGCGATTGAGGGTAAAGGGGATCTCCAGGGCGTCAAGGCCCTCTTGTACCTGGGCAAAGTGGCTGCTGCAGCCCTCACAGAGGTCCTCCAGGAGGGAGGGCGCCTGGTGGGCGATTGTTTTGCAGGCAGTCTTCTTGCAATCCAGCACCCGCAGGGGATTTTTATGGGTCCGTCGTCTGCAGTCCTCACAGAGCTCTTCGCGCTGTTCCTCGAGGAAACTGATCAGCTTCCGGCGGTAGGGGGGGCGACATTCCTGGCAGCCCAGGGAGTTGATCTCCAGGCTGGTGGAGAGACCCAGTTCGTCTAAAATCAGCTGGCCCATGGCGATGAGCTCGGCGTCGACCTGGGGTTCGGTGGCGCCGACGATCTCGGCATCCAGCTGGTGGAACTGGCGGAGTCGTCCCTTTTGCGGCCGTTCGTGGCGAAACATGGGGCCGATGGTGAAGAGTCGTTGCACCGGTTGCTGGACATGCATACCATGCTCGATAAAGGCCCGCATGATCGAGGCCGTGGCCTCGGGACGCATGGTGGTCTTCTTCTCGCTGAAGGTGTACATCTCTTTTTCGACCACATCCGTGGCCTCACCGATGGAGCGGACAAAGAGCTCGGTTTTTTCCATCAGCGGTACTCGGATCTCCCGCATGCCGAATCGCTGGAAGACCTCGGCCGCTGTGTGCTCAATCCGTCGCCAGAGCAGCATCTGATCCGGCAGAATATCTTTAAAGCCATTAATAGCCTGAATTTTCAAAGGGGTACTCCGTTGTGGGATACAAATAAACATACCGTAGTATGTTTTGGATTGCAGGATAATCTTGTGGGAAAAACGAAAAATTTAACTGCAAAACGGGCGAAAAGTCAAGCCGGTGTGGCGCATTTCTGCTAAAAAGGATATAGTACGGCTGTACCGGTGCCACCCTGTGACTGGAAAGAGAGGGCCGCTCCTGGCGGAGATGGCAAAGGTGGAGGGTGGGCAACCACCCGGCCAAGGGGGGAACAGGTCGTGTCGAGGAGTGTTCTCCATGGCCATGGCTCCGGAAATTGTTGCATTTTATTATTTTAAACCAAAGAGTGTTGCATGAAATTGCCAGAACTGAAAATAGGCTCATTTATAGCCAAGATCCCTATTATCCAGGGGGGGATGTCCGTGCGGGTGTCCACCTCGGCCCTGGCCATTCCTGTGGCCGAATGTGGTGGTATCGGCACCATCGGTGGCTCCGGGATTCCGGTGGATGAGTTGAAGGAGGATATCCGCAAGGCCAAGAATGCCACCGATGGCGTTATTGCCGTGAACATCATGTACGCCATGAAGGACTTTTATGAGTTGGTCATGGGCTCCATCGAGGCGGGTGCGGATATGATCATCACCGGCGCCGGTTTTTCCCGGGATATCTTCAAGATCGGGAAAAAGCATAATATTCCCATAGTCTCCATCGTCTCTTCCCCCAACTTTGCCAAGTTGGCGGAAAAGCTGGGCGCTGCCGCGATCATTGCCGAGGCCACCGAGGCCGGGGGGCACCTGGGTACGGACAAGAGTCTGCGCGACATGTTCCCTGCCATCCGCAAGGTGGTCTCCAAGGTTCCCCTCATCGCCGCCGGCGGGATCACCAATGGGGTGGAGATGGCCGAGATGATGGACAACTACGGTGCCGACGGTGTCCAGATAGCCTCCCGTTTTGTCCTCAGTGAGGAGTGTGCGGTTGCAGACGAGTTCAAACAGGCCTATCTCGGGGCCCAGGAAGAAGACATCGTCCTGGTGCCCTCCCCGGTGGGGCTTCCCGGTCGGGCCGTGAAAACCCCCTTTATCCAAAAGATGGAACAGGGAGAAGATGTCTCGGCCAAGAAGTGCGAGTTCAAGTGTCTGAAGAAGTGCAGCTATAAGTACTGTATCAATGACCGGCTCACTGCGGCCCTTGAGGGCGATCTGGAAAATGGCCTGTTCTTTTCCGGAGCCAATACCTATAAGATGAATGAAATCCTGCCGGTGCGGGAGATCTTTGATCGTTTTGTCAAGGCTGCGGAAGCGGTCTATAAAGAGAAACGGGTCCAGGCCTGAGTCGGTGGAGATGATGGCAGGGGCAATAGAGGGAATTATCAGTATGAGTGGATGGACGTGGACGAAACACCAGGTAGTATAGCCGGCATAGCCGGCCCGGGAGAAGGGCAGGGAGAGCGGTTGGTCATCTCAGAGTCGGAACACCCGATTCGCGAGGCTCAACTTGACCTGGAGGCCCTTAAGGTCCTTTACCGGCTCAGAGATGCCGGTTTCAAGGGCTACCTGGTGGGGGGAGGGGTGCGTGACCTCTACCTGGGGAAGCAGCCCAAGGATTTTGATATCTCCACCGATGCCCGACCAGGACAGCTGCGCAAACTGTTTCGCAACTCGCGGACCATCGGCAGGCGCTTCCGCCTGGTCCAGGTCTTTTTCCGCGGCAACAAGATCATCGAGGTCTCTACCCTCCGTTCCCAGAGTGAGTTTGATCTCAATGGTCCGGAGCAGGTCCTGCCCCATAACAACACCTTTGGTACCCTGGAAGAGGACGCCTTCCGCCGTGATCTTACCATCAACTCCCTGTTCTATGAGATCGAGAGCAACACCATCATAGACTATACCGGCGGGGTCAACGATCTCAACCAGGGGATCGTCCGGGTGGTGGGTGACCCTGACCGGCGTTTCACCCGAGATCCGGTACGGATGATGCGGGCGGTGCGCCATGCCGCCAGAACCGGCTTTCTCCTTGATCCGCAGACCCTGGAGGCCATCAAGAAACATGCTGAGAAATTAAGCCTCTGCCCACCCTCTCGCCTCCGCGATGAGATCCTCAAAGACCTCCAGTCCGGAGCCAGTCTGCCCTGGGCCGAGCTCTGTCTCCAGACCACCCTCTGGGAGACCCTCTTTCCCATGTATCTCCCCTATCTCCAGGACCCCTCCTCCAGGGAGCAGGTCTGGGGAGAATTGCAGCGCCTGTTGCAGGTTCTGGATCGGCTGCAGGGCGCCAGGAAAGAGGGCAAGGCGGTGCAGATTCCGGAGTTCATGCTTTTGGCCGTGCTCCTTCTGCCCTGGGCCCTGCGGCACTTCAAGCTCTTTGAGACCCAGGTGCGCGGTCAGGCCTATCAGCAGCTAGCCAAGAAGATCCGGGCTGAGCTTGATCTTCATATCGGTGAACAGTTCAATATCAAACGCATGGCCAAGGATTCCCTGGCCACCCTGCTGATCAACCTGCCCACCTTTCATGCCCTGGGTAAAGAGCAGAATCTTCCCAAGTGGTTACGCCGGAAAAGCTACTTCCGCGACTGCTCACGCTTTTACGGGCTCTATCGGGAGTCCCTGGGCAGCTTTGAGGTCAAGGCCGAGTCGTTTCAGCAGGAGCAGGCAGGCGGGCCGGCTCCAGAACTCCTTCCAGAGAAGAGTGTCAAGTCCAAGGGCAACGGCTCCGGCCGCAGGGGGGGGATGAATCCGGCGTTCAGCAGCAGTAAAGAGGGGGTCTTCGGTCTGCGCAGTTCTTGAGTCCGCCTTGAGTTTTTTCGCGAAGCGAGAGCAGCCACCTCTTGCAAGAGGCCCTCTTCTCTGACCTGCGCTGCCGTTCTTGGCGATAGTCCAAGCTTGCCCCCGGCGCTCCAACAACGGTGGGCTGGGCAGATGCTCGGGGCCAGCACCTCTCTGCGGGTGATCGAAACATCCTGAAAATAAGATAGCCGCAAGGACCAGAATTTGCGATTCCTACTCTATAATATTCGTTATGCCACCGGCCACGGCACCCGCTTTCACCTGCCCTTTCCCTTTGCCGGCTACCTGAAACGCTCAGGCAGTCAGCTCAAGAAGATCGTCTCCTTCATGGAGTCGGTGCAACCGGACATCATCGGCCTGGTCGAGGTGGATGGCGGCTCGTTTCGGACCTCCCAACAGTGTCAGGCCGAGAACATTGCCAGGCAACTTGCTTTTGACCATGTGATCGAGACCAAGTATGCCTTTGACTCCATGGCCACCCGGATGCCGCTGTTCAAATCCCAGGGCAATGCCATCCTCTCCAAGATGGAGATCGTCAGCCATCGTTTTCACTATTTCGAGGAAGGGGTCAAGCGTTTGATTATCCAGGCCTGCATGGAGCGGGTCACGGTCTTCCTGGTCCACCTCTCCCTGACCTACAAGAATCGGCAGTACCAGCTGGAGCGCCTCTATCGGCTCATCCGGGAGGTGGATCGACCGGTGATTCTGGCCGGTGATTTCAATGTCCTCTGGGGAAAACGTGAATTGGAACTGTTCCTGGGAGCCACCGGTCTGGTGAGCGCCAATCCTGAGAAGAAACCCTCCTATCCCTCCAGAAGCCCGAAACGGGAACTGGACTTCATCCTGCACAGCCCGGAGTTGAAGGTGGTCAACTTTCAAATCCCCACCATCACCTATTCCGACCATGCGCCGTTGATCTGCGACTTTGAGTGGTAGCCCGCGGGCTGCGGCCTGCTGGTCGAGCTGACGAGTGACGTCCCTGTTTGTCGGTTTAGGGTCGCGTCTGCCTGGCCGCCAGGGCAATCACCGAGCCGTTGCGGCCGGTACAGGCCTGACCTGCTGCCACACTGCGACGGTGGGAGAAGTAGTCCAGGTTGCAGCGGGTACAGATGCCGCTGGTTTGAATCTGCTCAGCCGGCAGGCCGGCCTGCGCAAGCTGGTGCCGGCTGATGGCCCAGAAGTCGAAATGGTCGGCTGTCGGCTGATAACGGTGCATCCACCGGGGGAGTTCCTCGCGGTAGTGGATGAACTCCCCGCAGCATGGCCCCAGGGAGGGGCTGATCACTGCCCTCAGTTCCCGGGGGACACTCCGATACTCTCTTGCCAAGCGTTCCACGGTCTTGCCGATGATACCAGAGACGCTGCCCTTCCAGCCGCAGTGGATGGCCCCGATCACCTGGTGGTGGGGGTCATAGAGCAGCACCGCCTGACAGTCGGCCTGTTGAATGAGCAGACCGATCCCCGGCTGATCGGTGATCAGGGCGTCGTAGCCGTAGGGTTCGACCCTGTCAGCAGGTTCCAAGGGAGAAGAGATCCGCAGGATCTGATCGCCGTGGACCTGCTGGGCCGAGATCAGGAGCTGGAGGTCCAGTTGCGCCTTGACCAGGGCCCGGTTCCTGCGGACCCGTTCCGGCTGATCAGCGACATGGTAGCTGAGGTTGAGGCTGGCATGGGGGGATGGACTGACCCCGCCGTGGCGGCAGAACATCCCATGGGGCGTCGGCAGGAGTGGGCTCTGCAGGAGGGGGATCGAGGGGTTGGAAGTGGGCACCGGGGCACCTTGGGCAGTCTCCCGGAAAACGCCTGTCGGGCGTTTTCCGGGAGAAAATGGAAACAGATCGCTTTGTGCTAGAAGTAGGCCTCGAAGGTCAGGTAGACCTGATGGGCGCTTTCCACAGGGTTGAGGCCCAGGGCCTGGAGCGCGCTCTTTTCGTCGTCCAGGTCATAGGGCTTGAGGTTGTAGTCGGAGCCGCCGGCATAGTTGTAGTCATAGTACTGCCAGCCCAGGCGGATAAAGGTCTGGGCATACTTGGAGATCGCCTCGCCGGTGGGCAGGTCATAGAGCATGTAGAGCTCGTAGGCATTACCGCGGGTGGCCAGCTTGGACATGTAGAGGTCGTCGTGCCCCGGAGTAAAGGCGATCCAGTATTGGGAACCGTAGTTATACTCGGCCCCGATCTTCAGACCGAGATCGTCCATGTCGTAGCGGACACCTGCGTAGACCGAGTACCCGTCTTCTGAACCGGTGTTGGCTCCGGCCTGGCCCATGGCCATACCGTAGACGTCGTTGAACATCCCGTTGCCGTTGGGGTCGGTGTGACTCCAGCCGCCGGCGATGAAGTAGTTCAGGTTGCTGACCTTGTCCATGAACACCCCTGCGGTATGGTACATCTGCCCCAGGTCCATCTGCGGACCGAAGCCGCCGTCCTCCTGGGGAAAGGAGGCGCCGAAGCGGACAAAGTCATCGCTGAAGGCAGGGTAGTTGAAGAGGTTGTATACCCCGAAGACCTGCAGGTTGAGGAAGCGGGAGCCCTTCTTGAGTATATCCCAGCTGAGGCCGGCAAAGTCGGTGTCATCCAGGGGATAGGGGTTGGTGTCCTTGTCCCACTGGAGGCCGTTTTCAAAGCCGCGGCCATAGCAGAAACGGATCCGACTGGTCCCCATGGACTCCACGTTCCAGTCCCAACCATAGCCCAGGGCAATACCGTCAAAGGGATAGTCAAAGTAGCCTGGAGGGGTGGCCATCCTGGAGTCGTTGCCCATTCGGATATGTGCCGGCGGTCCGTCGGTGGTGGGGCGGCGACCGATGGAGAACCAGATGGGCATGCCGCCGATGTTGTTCCAGTTGACAAAGGCCCGGTCCACATAGAGGGCCGAGTCATTGGGGGTGCGGGTGGTGTTGCCGTCAAAGATGGGGTAGCCGCCGGCCAGGTTGGCCGGGGTGGACTGCATGCCCCAGGCCTTGTACATGGCCAACCGTCCCTTGAACTCCAGGTTTTCCGTGGCCTTGACCCGCATGTTGAGCCGCAGCCGGTTGGTCAGGATGGTGTCGTTTTCCTGGTTGCCCATGGACTGGGTGGCATAGATGGGCTGGCCGGTGGCCGGGTTCATCCCGGTCATCTGCAGGGGGGTGCCTGCGGCAAAGAGGTTGCTGGCGCTGTAGTAATCGGCCCGGGCACGGAAATCACCGTAAAACTTGAAGCGGGCAGCCAGGTCCCAGGCTTCAGATTTTTCAGAGAGCAGTTCATCCATATCGTCGACCGTATCGCCGTATTGAACCATGGCTTCATTCTGCTGCGCCAGTTGGGCCTTGAGAGCATCGAGCTGGCGGGCCAGTTCGTCGATCTTTCGTTCCAGGTCCTGGGGCGCTGCGCCGGCACCGGCAATGCCGCTGGCCGGCAAGGCCATCAGCCCGGCCAGAGCAAGCATTGAAAATTTTTTAACCATGGTTCTGTTCTCCTTCCACTGGGTTTTCAAGGTGAGCTCGAACTCATTATATACTTACAAAGCAGCTGCTTACAGGCTTTGAGAGCTCGGGGGACGATTATCTTCTTAGGAGAATAGTATCGTTAAACCGCTAGAAAGTCAACGAGCTAGGAGGGGTGGGTTTAAAAAATTGTACTTCAGGAACGGAGAGGCACAAGGGGGACCGCCGGTTGCCCAGGTCCCAGGACCTGCGCAGCCGGCGGTAAGAGGAGGCTAGCTGTAGTTGAAGGTCATGGCCTTGTTTTTGCGCCCGACCTTGACCTTGCCGCCCTTCTTGAGGGCGCCAAAGAGGATCTCCTCGGTCAGGGGGTCACCGATCTCCTTGAGGATCAGGCGCCGCAGGGGGCGGGCCCCATAGGCAGGTTCATAGCCCTCGGCGGCCAGCCAGCGCCGGGCACTGGGGGTCAGGGAGATCCCGATGCTCTTCTGGGAGAGCTGGGCCTGGAGTTCGACGATCATCTTGTCCACGATCCGCTCCACGGTCTCCATCTCCAGAGGGGCAAAGCTGATCATGGCATCCAACCGGTTGCGAAACTCCGGGGCAAAGAGGTTCTTGATGGCCTTCTGTTCCTTACCCTTGGAGTCACCGAGGAAGCCGATGGGCTGTTCACTCATCTCCCGGGCCCCGGCATTGGTGGTCATGATCAGGATCACGTTGCGGAAGTCGGCCCTGCGACCCGAATTGTCGGTCAGGGTGGAGTGATCCATCACCTGGAGCAGGATCGAAAACACGTCGGGATGGGCCTTCTCGATCTCATCCAGGAGCAGCACCGAGTAGGGGTGCTTGCGGATGGCATCGGTGAGCAGGCCGCCCTGGTCAAAGCCGACATAGCCGGGAGGGGCGCCGATCAGACGGGCCACCGCGTGTTTCTCCATGTATTCACTCATGTCAAAGCGCTCAAAGTGGACCGAGAGGGACAGGGCCAGTTGGCGGGCTACCTCGGTCTTACCGACCCCGGTGGGGCCTGCAAAGAGGAACGAGCCTGTGGGCGACTGGGGATTGCCCAGGCCGGCCCTGGAGCGTTTGACGGCCCGGACCACGGCCTGGAGGGCCTCGTCCTGGCCAAAGATGGTGGATTTGAGTTTCTTGTCCAGGCTGCGGAGTTCCCTGGTGTCGTCACTGGTCTTGCTGGTCACCGGAACCCGGGCGATCTTGGCCACGATCCGTTCAATGTCCCGGACGCCTACGGTCTTGCCCACCTTGCCCTGGAGCCGGAAGAAGGCGCCCACCTCATCCATGACATCGATGGCCTTGTCCGGGAGGAAGCGATCGTTGAGGTAGCGGTTGGCCAACTCGGCGGTGGCACCAATGGCATTCTTGGAGTAGCGGATGCTGTGATGCTGTTCGTAGCGCGACTGCAAACCCTTGAGGATGTTGCAGGTGTCTTCCACCGATGGTTCCTCGATGTCGATCTTTTGGAAGCGGCGTGACAGGGCCCGGTCCTTTTCGATATGGTTCCTGTACTCCTCGTAGGTGGTGGAACCGATACAGCGAATGGTTCCCGCCTGGAGGGCCGGTTTGAGCAGGTTGGAGGCATCCATGGAGCCGCCGCTGGTGGCGCCGGCACCGATGATGGTGTGCATCTCGTCGATGAAGAGGATGGAGTTTTCCTTGTTCTCGATGGCCGCGATCACATCCTTGAGCCGTTTTTCAAAGTCACCACGGTACTTGGTTCCTGCCACCAGGGTCCCCAGATCCAGCATATAGATCTCGTGGTCCCGGAGCAGATCCGGGACCATCTTGGCCGGGTCCGGTTGCTCCTCTTGGCGGGTGAGGGCATCTTCGTGGATCCGCAGGGCCAAGCCTTCGGCCATGGCGGTCTTGCCCACCCCTGGCTCACCCACCAGCAGGGGGTTGTTTTTCTTGCGACGGCAGAGGACCTGCATCATCCGTTGGAGTTCCCCGTCCCTGCCGATCAGGGGATCGATGGAGCCTTCAGCCGCCCGTTTGGCAAAGTTGACGGTGAACTCTTCCAGGGCATCGCTGCTGCTGTTGGCTGCTTTCTTCTTGGGGGCGCCATGGGGGGGGGCGGATTGCTTGCGCGGCTCGTTCTGGAGCTTTTCCGGGAGTTCATGGGAGATGTACTCCACCACCTCAAGCCGTCCCACACCCTCGGAGCCGAGGAAGTAGACCGCGTGGGAGTCGGGTTCGGTCAGGATTGAAACCAGGACATCACCGGTATCCACCTGCTTTTTGCCGCAACTCTGGACATGGCTGACGGCCCGTTGCAGCACCCGGTTAAAGGCCACCGTCTGGGCTGGATCGCCGTCGTTATCCTTGATCACCGGCATGCCGGTTTCGAAGAAACGTTCCAGTCGGTCTTTGATGTTGTCATTATTTCCGCCGCACTTGTCGATGATATGACGGGTAAGGTCATCGTGCAGCAGCCCGTAGAGCATGTGTTCCACAGTGACATATTCATGCCTGTGGCTCTTGGCCTCTTTAATAGCCTTGATCAGGGCCTGTTCCAACTCTTTACTTAACATGATATCTATCCTTATCAAGGGGGAAGGGGTGCGTGGCCTCGGACCAGGCTCCCCGGGCCTCCCTGGAGTGTTAGCAATTCTTTTCCAGAGAACATTTCAGCGGGTATTGATTACTCTTGGCCAGGCGATGCACCTGGGCGATCTTTGTTTCTCCGATTTCGCGGGTATAGACGCCGGCAATGCCCATCCCCTGATGGTGCACATCGAGCATGATTTGGGTGGCTTCGGTGCTGTCTTTGTTAAAAATGGTTTCCAGGATCATTACCACAAAATCCATGGTGGTATAGTCGTCGTTGTGTAAGAGCACCTTGTAGAGAGGTGGTTCCTCTAAGGCGTCCCTGTCCCTGGTGAGGAGCTCTTCCTGCAGGTTGCTGTCTTCCTTGGTCATCGGTTGCTGTCAGGCCTGTGTTCTATGGATTGGGTTGAAAGGTGATGGCGCGTTCAAGGGCGTGGCTGGCGGATGGGCACAGGAGGTGCTCTCCCTCTACCCCCCTGCTACTGTGGTCTTGGCCCCCTTGACTATTATCTGTATTGTAATGCTCCCTGGTAAATTTTCAAGGTGCCATTGGGGGTGCTGGCTCCTTCACTCCTGTCGGGAAAGCATGGAGATCAGAAGGTGTTGGAGCACTGTCTGAGCGCTAACCGGGGAACCTTTGAGGCGTAATTCCGCCTGGAGCAGGAGGCGCATCCACTGTTGGAGCTGTCTGGAGGAGTAGCGGGCCGCGGTCTTGAACTGCATGTAGAGGGCATAGGGATGACCGGCCAGCTCTTTTTTCCAGGTTTCCTCCTCTTTGAGCAGGGGCAGACACTGCTGTTGAAAGACCTGGGCCGACATGGACGGGCTGTAGCCGTAGCGCGGTTGATCCTGGAGTGCCCGGAAGAGCAGCAGCGAGCGGGTCAGGTTGCGCAGGGTGGCGATCAGGGCCAGGGGGTGGATGCCGCCTGCCTGGAGCCGTTCGGCAATGGCCAGGAGTTGGCCTGGATTCTGCTGGGTCAGGGCCGTGGTGAGCTCAAAGATGGCCTCCTGACGGGTCCTGCCCACCAGGGCATCCAGGTCTTCTGCTTCGACCTGGCGACGCTCACCCAGGGAGAGGATCACCTTCTCCAGTTCCATGACCACGGCAACCGGGTGGAATCCGACTCGTTCCATCAAGCGCTCGCCAACCTGGGGCGCCATGCTCTTGCCATGGGTCTGCAAGGTCTCTCTGATCAGCCCCAGGAGCACCGCCTTCTGACTTTTCTGGGCCTTGGCCGAGGCACCGCCCTCCACACTGAGATCGATGATGGTATGGTGCTCTTTGAGGAACTTGTAGAATTTCTTGCGCTTATCCACCTCTTCGCACACCAGGATCAGGGTGGTGGCGGCCGGCAGCTTGTGCTGGAGGCAGTCGCTCAGCAGGGCCACCGGATCCTGTTGGGGCGGCTTGGCGGCAAAGCTGCCCATGGCGGCCAGCACCGGGGTGGTCCAGGAGAGATCCTCGCCGGGCTTGGTAAAAGCGAAGAGACGCTGCCATTCAGCGGCGGAGAGCTCCACCAGCAGGTTCGGGGGATCGGGTTGTTCCAACTGGCCGATCTGCAGGAAGTTGCGCAGGGCCTGGCTCAGCTGTTTGGCCTTGTTGGCGGCATGGGCCTTGACTGCCCGGTTCCAGATGTTTTCGGCGATGGCCTTGGAGTGAAAGATCCGGGTGTCGCTGACCCGGTAGACCTGTCTGCCGGGCAGCAGGCTGTAGCTCTGCAACTTACTGACCAGGGTGGTGATCTCCTCCTGCTCGCCATCGATGGGATGGACGGTTCCGCTGGGCTGGATCAGCCGTTGTTCCAGCTTCTTGACCGCATCCTGACAGAGAAAGCGTTCGCCAAAGACGAGAAAGACCTGGGACTGGAGTGGCTCTGTCCCTTCCAGGAGGGCGGCGAGGGAGTCGCGGGTATGGACCGGCATGGTGCTTATCCTTGCTGAGAGTGCGGGGACCGGTGTCGGGCCGTCTGAGCGGCCTCCCGGTTCTGCTGGTTGACGATTTTATGGAGCAGGGAGGTCAGGGAGCCTGGTTGGAGGTAGTCCCGGCCTCGGCCTGACCGGAAGATGAGTGCAGACTGTCGGGCCACCTCCACCCAGGAGAGCTCCTCACTGCTCCGGGCGACCAGTTCCAGGAGGAAGATGTTGTAGGGGTTGTTGATGGCGGCCAGGCCGGTGCCCATGGTGGCCAGAATGTCCACCGAACCGGCAAAGAGGTGGTTGAGGGCCGTATAGGCCCGGACCCCGCCGCAGGAACCAAGGCTGAGGAAGCGTTGCTTGGCCTGGATCAGCTCTTGGGGAAGCCTGCCCTCTTCCCTCAGGGCGGTGATCGGAGCGATCAGCTGTTCCTGGCGCCAGTAGCTGTGGCCACGCTGGATCAGCATCTCATAGCCCTGGCGGAAGTAGTCCAGGAGCAGGGCCTGCTGGGCCTGGGGGGAGGTGTAGACCGAGAGGAGATGGTGGATAGTGACCTGGTTGATGGTGCGGCTGCAGACAAGGGTTCCCTGGTGGCGCTGCAGCTGCTCAAAGAGGGCGCCGATCCCGCCAGGCCGGTCCGAGGCGGCGAGGTCCAGGGCTGAACGGTAGGCCTTGGTTGTTGGTCGGGGACCTTCCCCGGTGTGCAGGCTGTAGCCATTGGCTCTGAGGAGCTTGACAAAGGAGGTAAAGGAGCGGCGGCCGTCGTCATCGGGGTAGAAGAGTGACAGGGAGCAGAGTCGGCCATCAACCTTCCATTGGCCAAAGGGGGTCCGGAAGTAGGGGGCCAGGGCTGTGATCCCTGAGAACCTTGTGGTCGCTGTCAGGCCCCTGATGGCCTGGCTGTCGCTGGCGCTGAGCAGTTCGGGGTGATACTGTTGATAGTACTGGACGATCACCGCGATGAGCCGGCCGATTTCCGCCGGAGCCCGGCGGCCGGCAGCGAGCATCTTGTCCAGCATAAAGGAGCGGGCCTGGGGCTCCAGCACCTGCCAGAGGGGAAGCATGGTCGCGGAGAAGAGCAGCAGGGCGTCCTGGTCGCGAAAGGCCGAACAGGCCACCAGCTCCAGGACCTGTTGCTGGCGCTGGTGCTCCTTGGGGAAAAAGCTGTGGAGCTTGCCCTTTTGGGCGCAGCTGGTGATAAAGTCGGCCACCAGGAGTTCAGCAGGGTCCACGCTACGCAGAAAGTAGAGCAGGTCGCCGGCGAAGCGCTGGCTGATCCGCTCCAGCAGCACCGGCACCAGGACATCACGAAACGAGGAGTCATAGAGCTCACTGCCCCGGGCCAGGAGGGCATAGAGGTTGGCTGAGCTGAGGGTCGCGGCCAGCTGGTGGCGCTCAGCCGCCGTGGCCTGGCGGAGCAGGCGAACCAACTCCCTGGACGACCCGGCCCGGAGTGCCTCGCTCCAGGCCGGAGCGAAGCGGTCCCTGGTCTGGGGGGAGAGCCGTTCTAAACGCCGGCCCAGGGACTGGGGCGAGGCGCTGTGCAGACTGCGGCTGGAGAGTTCCCTGCCAAAGCGGTCGGTGACCGTATGGAGATCGTTGATCTTGCGGATAAGGGCAGGGGCTGCGGCGGAGAAGGCCTGGAGCAGTACACCCTTCTGGGATCGGTCAAAGCGGGAGAGCTGTTCTTCCTGGATCGTCGGAGGCAGGGTCAGGAAGGCGACCAGCCAGTCCCAGGCCTGTTGAGGCGAGCTCGAGGCTGCGGCAAAGAGCGCGGCTCCGTTCCAGGCATCCTCATGGCGCAGCCGGACCAACAGGGGCAGGGCCTCCAGCATGGTTGCCGCTTCCATGGCCGGGATCCGGGCAAAGGCCTTGGCGCAGAGGGCCTGGTCGGGACGGAGTCGGCTGATGGTGAGCAGGGAGGCGGTGAAGCTGCGGGCGCTCATCCCCTCAAGCAGGACCAGCTCTTGGACGGCCTGGTTGACCGCCGGCTCCAGGGTGTTGAGCAGGTCGACCAGGTGCAGGGCATACCCCGGGGTGATCCCGGCCAAGCCGAGGGTGGCGCGAAAGGCCTGGGCAGCTTCCGGGGTGAGGCTCTGGATCCGTGGCAACCCCTCCAGGGCCTGCTCAACCTCGACGCCTTCCAGGGCGGTCCACTGTTCAAAAGAGAGCAGCTGTTCATAGCTGAGAGGGTGGTTGATCAGCAGGGACCAGGCCCGTTGACAGTGCGCGAAGCTGAGCGCAGGCAGGCGGCAGAGGCTGCGGAAAGCGCGTTGGCTGGTATAATTCAGCCCCTTTAATATTTCTTGTCCATAGGCGATCTGCTCACTGGTCAGGCAGCTGTTTCTCTGGTATAGACTGACGGTCTGGTGCAGACTGGTCTGCTCCAGGTTCAGGGGGGCAGCCGCTGCTGCCCCGGGAGAGGCACTGCACAGCATCAGGATGGCCAGCACGGCCAGGCAGTGCCGGTAGAGACAACGACCAAGATAGGATCTGCGATGAAGGTGCGGCATAGAGGGAGTGAACAATCGATGATCTCTGCTCAGGGGCGATATCTCCCGACCCTGGCCATGTTGACGGCCATGGCCCTCTGGGGGAGTTCCTTTGTGGCCATGAAATATTCCTTTTTTGAACTCAATCCCCTGGTGGTGGTCCTGGGGCGTCTGCTGGTTGCTTCACTCTGTTTTCTTCCCTTTCTGGGGGCATTTGTCAAGGTACCGCTCAGGCGGCACCATCTTTTGCCCATGTTGGGGATGGCCCTGTGTGAGCCCTGCCTCTATTTTCTTTTTGAGGCCGCAGCCCTGCAGCAGACCTCGGCCTCCCAGGCCTCGATGATCACCACCATGCTGCCCCTCTTGGTGGCGCTGACCGCCGGCCTCTTCCTGGGGGAACATGTTTCCGGGAAAACCATCCTCGGCTTTTTCCTGGCCGCCTTGGGTGCCCTCTGGCTCACCTTTGCCGGCACCAGCACCGAGCAGGCGCCCAATCCGGTGCTGGGCAACTTCTTAGAGTTTATGGCCATGGTCTGTGCCACAGGATACATTATTCTGATGAAATATTTAAGCAGAGATCTGCCTCCTTTTTTTCTGACTGCAGTCCAGTGTTTTGTCGGGGCCCTCTTTTTCCTGCCCGTGTTGCTGCTCCCCCAGGTGGAGCTGCCCTCCACCCTGCCCCTGAGCGGCTTGACGATCATCCTCTATCTGGGTACCTTTGTCAGTGTGGGCGCCTACGGGCTCTATAACTTCGGGATCAGTCGGATTCCGGCCAGCCAGGCCTCTTCCTTCATCAATCTGATACCGGTTTTCTCGGTGGTGCTCGGCTTCCTCTGTCTGGGCGAGCGCTTGAGCTTCTGGCAGCTGCTGGCCTCGGTTCTGGTCTTCTGCGGGGTTATCCTCAGTCAGGATCGGCAGCCGCAGGCTGCAGCCGGTTGAACGCGAAAAGGGGTGGATAACAATGAAGAGATGGTTGATAGGCCTGGGCCTGCTCTGCCTGGTCCTCGGCATGGGCTGGCCCTGGCTCAAAGAGTTTCCCCTGGGACGCCTGCCCGGCGACATCACCGTGGTTCGTGGAAACCTGCGTTTCTATCTGCCCCTGACCAGCTCGATCCTGGTCAGCGGGGTGGTGAGTCTGATCCTCTGGTTGCTGAACAGGTAATGAAGGGCAGAGTCCGGAGCGCCTCTGCTCCCTCATCATCGGCAGGGCAGGGGGCAGGGCTGTTGAGTCCTCTGGGGTCGAAGCTGTCCACCCGGGGCTACTGCGCGCGCTGCGGCCAGGTGCACAGCCTGCCCCAGGGACCGGCCCGAACAGCGGCCCAGCTCCTGATGACCCGGCTGGAGGAGCACGGTTGCCTGGACTGGCAGCTGCCGCTGGCCCGGCGCCGGCCCCAGTGCCGTACCGACTATCTCCTTGGCCCTGCCCGGGGCAAGATGTTCGGGGTGCTGGTTGGCCTGGATGGTGAGGACCGGGAGGTCTGCCTCTCTGCCTTTTCCGGACAGTACAACGGCCTCTGGTCCGTGGAGGGCTGGGTGGAGCCGGTCTTTGCTCCCCAGGCCTTCCAGGCATTGACCCGGGTGCAGGAGCAGGAGATCAAGGCCATGGGCCGGGAACTGGCCCAGTTGGCGCCAGACAGCCTCCCGTATCGTCGGCTCAGGGCCCGGCGAAAAAGACACTCCCAACGGCTGATGAGCCAGATCCACCAGCTCTATCGCCTGACCAACCTGCGCGGGGTAAGCGCCCAGCTCACCGAGGTCTTCAGCTCCTCCGGCGCCCCTCCGGCAGGAACCGCTGACTGCTGTGCCCCCAAGCTGCTCCACCATGCCGCGATCCGCAAGATTCGGCCCACCGGCCTGGCCGAATTCTACTGGGGCCGGGAAAATCGGGCCCAGACCCGCAGCCAGGGCATCTTTTATCCGCCCTGCCCGGAGAAGTGTGCACCGATCCTGGGCTTTCTCCTCTGCGGGGTAGAGGGGCCATGAGCGCTGTGGGGGAGTTGGAGATCCTCTACCGGGAACCGGGCTTTGTGGTGGTGAGTAAACCAGGGGGGCTGCTGGCCGTCCCCGGTCGGGGAGCGGATAAGCAGGATTGCGTGGTCAGCCGGGTGCGCACCCTCTTTCCCCATGCCATTGCCCAGCCTTCGGTTCATCGGCTGGACATGGCCACCTCCGGCCTGATGGTGCTGGGGCTGAGCAAGTCGGTTCACCGCCATCTCTCCATGCAGTTTGCCGCCCGCTCGGTGGTCAAGCGCTATCTGGCGGTGATCGAGGGACAGCCTGGGACCGAGGCAGGTGTTATTCGGCTTCGTTTCCGGCTCGATCCGGAGAATCGACCCCATCAGGTCTACGATCCGGAGCAGGGGAAGCTGGGGGTCAGCCACTGGCGGCTATTGGGTCTTCAGGGAGAGCGGGCCGTGCTGGAACTCTTTCCCCAGACCGGTCGGACCCATCAACTCCGGCTCCATACCAGTCATCCCCTGGGGCTCGCCGCTCCCATTGTCGGCGATCCGCTTTACGGGACCGGCAGGGAGGGCGACCGGCTGCTGCTCCACGCGGCCGGGCTCCAGTTTCTTCATCCAGAGAGTGAAGAGCCGCTCTGTTTTTTTTCCCCACCTCCCTTCAGGGTGGATTGCCTCTGACAGCCGGCCTCTCCTGCCGCTAGATCGGTCGCCGCGACAGGAGGGGGCATAAAAAAAGGGGATGCCTTAAAGGCATCCCCTGGTCAAGCGATCTTGCGTTCAGTCCGGCTGGGAATCTGCTCTTTGAGCACTCCCTAAGCCGGGCTGAAGCGCTGTCCGGCCGGCGGCCTACAGCAGGTGCTTGATGGCTTCCCGCTCACCGGTCAGCTCGGCTTCGGTTTCCTTCATCCGCTCACGGCTGAAATCGCTGATCTCCAGACCTTCAACGATCTTCCACTCGCCGTTCTCGGTGGTGATGGCAAAGGAGTAGATGATGTCTTCGTCGATACCGTAGGGGTTACCGGCGCTGTAGACACCCATGCTTACCCACTGGCCGTTGCTGCCCTGGGCCCAGCTTCTCATGTGGTCAACTGCGGCAGAGGCGGCAGAGGCGGCAGAGGAGGCGCCACGGGCCTTGATGATGGCGGCACCACGCTGCTGGACGGTGGGGATGAAGTTATCGACGTTCCACTCGTCATCCACCAGGCCCTTGGCAGCTGCACCCTTAACGGTGGCATAGCTGATGTCCGGGTACTGGGTGGCGGAGTGGTTACCCCAGACAACCATCTTCTCGATGTCGGTGGAGTGGGCCTCGGTCTTCTCAGCCAGCTGAGACATGGCACGGTTGTGGTCCAGACGCATCATGGCGGTGATGTTGCGTGGGTTGAGATCCGGGGCGTTCTTCAGGGTGATCAGGGCGTTGGTGTTGGCAGGGTTGCCTACCACCAGGACCTTGACGTCGCGGCTGGCGTTATCGTTGAGCGCCTTACCCTGGGCGGAGAAGATCTGGGCATTGGCTTCCAGCAGGTCGGCACGCTCCATTCCCGGTCCACGGGGACGGGCGCCAACCAGGATGGCGTAATCGGTATCCTTGAAGGCGACATTGGCATCATCACTGGCCACAACGCCGGCTACCAGAGGGAAGGCGCAGTCGTTGAGCTCCATGACCACTCCCTTGAGGGCGTCCATTGCAGGTGGAATCTCCAGCAGCTGCAGAATAACAGGCTGATCAGGGCCAAGCATGCTGCCGCTGGCGATCCGGAAGATGATGGAGTAGCTGATCTGGCCGGCGGCGCCGGTAACGGCGACACGTACTGGTGCTTTCATGTGGTTCTCCTTACATTTTAATCTTAACAATTAGTAGACCAAAAAATGGAAACTACTGTGAAGTCAACGAAAAAAACTCCTGAGGAGGAGTGATCTCATCCTGGATCAAGGGAATACAGGGGGATGGTTGAACCGGTGAAGAAAGAGGGGCGCTTGCAGGAAACGCTGACCACGTCAGGCGGACAACAGCTCGGCTCCAGGTCGCGAACGATCGGAGCACAACAGCTGAAAACTCCCTACCACTTCTCCCTATAATAACCCGGTGTTATTGATACAGGTCAACGGTTAAAAAGTCAAGCGCTCTTTGTTGCCTGCGGTAACGTCTTGAAGTTCTGATGTTTTTCGAGGGGATGTTTTTCCGGCTCTGCCGCTCACGGGCAACACTTTGCCAGCCAGGGTGGCCTCAAGGTCTCTGCCTGAGCATGGCGCGGACCTGCTCCAGGGTGGCTCCGGGGTGGCTGGCCAGGTAGTTGGCGATCACCCCGGCGGTATGGGCCGCGGCTATGGAGGTGCCGGCAAAGAGGGCCGGTCCGGACTGTCTGTCGAGGGCAAAGGCGGCAAAACCGGGAGCCATGGTTTCCACAAAGGGGCCGTAGTTTGAGGAGGCCCACGGAGTCTGATCCGGCTGGAGGGCGCCGGTGCCGATGACCTGGGCAAAGGCGGCCGGGAAGACCGGCTTGCCCGTGGGTCGGTTGCCGGCGGCTGCCACCAGGATGAGTTGCCTGGCTGCAGCCCACTCCAGGCTGTGTTCAAGGAGCGGACTGGGGGTCTCGGTGCCCCAACTCATACTGATCACCCTGGCCTGGTTTTCCAGGGCAAAGTCCAGGGCGCGGAGCAGGCTGTAGCTGGAGGTGATCCCGTTGTCGTCAAAGACCCGGATGGCGATGATCGGGGTGCTCCGCCGTTGGCCAGGCGGCGAGCCCAGCGGAGGGACCGTGCCCGAGGCGATCAGGGCCATCTGGGTGCCGTGACCCAACCGGTCCGGGCTGGGGTTTTCCGGGGATACCGCATCGTAGCTCGCCACCAGCCAGGGGCGGCTGGCGGCCTCGGCGCTGAGCCCTGAATCCAGCACAGCCACCCGAGCCGAGCCCGTCTCTGCTGTTGCTGCAGGCGAAGGAAGGCTGATCAGGCGAGAGGCCGGAGGGGCGGCCAGGGGAAAGGCGAAATGAGGTTCTGCCGCAGCCACCAGGGGGTGCTGCCGGAGCAGTTGCAGGCTGGTCTGGCTGTCGGTTTCGCTGGCAAAGGTGATCCGGTAGATTCCGGTGGCTTGGTGGTAATCCAGGATGGTGCCCCCCTGTTCCCGGATAAGCTGGACAAAGCGCTGTGGAGAGCTTGTCGGCGAGCGGCGGAGGAGCAGCTCTCCAGCGATCTGGAGGGCACCTGTTTGAGGATTGCGGCTGGTGCGAAAGGTTCGGCCCGGTTGCACCGCCTCCATCCTCTGCTCCTGCCCAGGGGCAAAGATCCGGATCGTATGGGGGTAAAACCAGCCCTGGGGGGATTTTTCCCAGCTGACGGCCGCATTCACCGGTCGCAGCAATGCCTCTATCCCCTCTGTCAGGGGAGCGTTCTCCAGCTGCAGGGAGATCAGCGGATTGATCGCCGGGTCTGCCTGGACGGTGACGCCTGCAGCAGCCAGCTCGCGGAGGAGCCGTTGCAGGGGGACCTGGGCGGCATGAAGGCTGAGGCGGTTGCTCCCGGTCTCCAGTTTCAGCAGGGGGTGCCCGCTTCCGGCCTCTACAGGAGCCAGGGGGAAGGCCAGCCAGAGGCAGCTCACCAGGATGCAGAGCCAGAGCGGCAGAGCAGCCGCTATCCTGGGCAGACAGAGGTGGTGCTGCCGGCAGGAGATGCGCATCTGTCCTAGTGGGGCGGTTGGGTTGCGGCGGCGGTGTTCAAGGCGTAACGATCACTGATGACCATCATCAGGGCTTCAAAGGTGAAGCCCCAGACAAATCCCAAGGATGCAGGGATACAGGGGAACAGGGTCTGGGGGCAACGGGGACTCATCGGACGCCGGACGATGTTGGCATCGTCGGCAACATAGTCGAGTCGAAGCCACTCATGGGCGCTGATCTCCTTTTCCTGGAGGGTGATCTGCGGCCGATGGGGGAGTTCAAACAGGTAGGTGGTTACCGGGGTGGGGGTGCCGATATGGCTGCCTGCCTTGCGGACAGGGTACTCTTTGATCAGGGTGGTGCTCGGCAACTCGATTCCGCACTCCTCGTAGGTCTCCCTGACACAGGTGTCCAGCAGGTTGTGGTCCTGATGATCCCGGCGACCGCCAGGGAAGGCGTACTGTCCGGACCAGGGGTCCCTGGGGTTGTTGCTCCGTTTAAGGACCAGGACCTCGGGAATCGGGTCAATGGTTATGATGGTTGCAACTGCTGCTTCTCTCACGCTGGTGCCTGTTGAAGGTATTTTGGAACGTTGACTCTATACTATTAAAAATATACCAAGCAGGGAATTATGCAAACCATAAATAGATCTTTACCCTTCCGATGAACCGGGTGGTCCCTGTCTGCGGGGAGACTGCCCGGCTGGCTGGGAGCAAAAAAAAGAGGAACCCGGATGACAAATCTCCTGGAGGCGTCTATGATAAGAGGCGAGCGGCTGATCAAGACAGGCGTACCTCCAGTTGTACCTCCAACTGTGCTCTTTCAGCCAAGCCCTGCGCTCCAGCCAAGGTGATATCTGCTTGACATCCATGCTCTTCCTGGGGGAATGCCAAATGTAACGGTGTGCAAGAGGCCCCCAGCTACGATCGCTCTCCTCCTCTGGCTCCGGGCAGCGTCTGGTACAGCGGCTGGTGTCTGGATTTGTGCGGTCGGGGCGAGGTCGGCCTGGTGCCGGCAGGAGTCCTTTCCGCTCCCCCTGAGACCGGGAGCAGAGAATAAAACAGGCAAGCTGTGCAACTCGAGCCAAGGAGGAAACAGAATGGCAGCGGCTGTTCTTACCCCTGAGATGATCGTCGTCTTTGGCCTGCTGGGACTGGCCATAGTACTCTTTGTCTTTGAGCTGCTTCGGGTCGACCTGGTGGGCCTGTTGATGATGGTGCTCTTGCCCCTGAGTGGTGCGGTCAGCCCTGAGCAGGCCGTGGCCGGTCTGAGTTCCAATGCCGTGGTCTCCATCATAGCGGTGATGATCATCGGGGCCGGCCTGAACAAGACCGGGGTGATGAACAGTCTCGCTGCCCAGATTATCAAGCTGGCCGGGCAGAGTGAGACCCGGATCATGGTGCTCGTCTCCGCCACGGTGGCGGTTATCTCCAGCTTCATGCAGAATATCGGGGCTGCTGCCCTGTTTCTCCCGGCCACCATGCGGATCAGCCGTCAGCTCCATATCTCCCCGGGCCGGATCCTCATGCCCATGGGCTTTGCCGCCATTACCGGGGGCTGTCTGACCCTGCTCGGCTCAAGCCCGCTGATCATGCTCAACGACCTGATGGCCGGTTGGTGGCAGAACAACGGGGCTGCGGTGGATCACAGACCCTTTGAGCCTCTGGGCCTGCTCTCCATTACCCCCATCGGCCTGGCCCTGCTCTTGGGGGTGTTGGTCTACTTTTTGCTCTTTGCCGACCGGCTGCTGCCTGCGGAAATCTGCGGCCTTGATGAAGAGTGCATGGATAAGCGGCTGGAGGAGATCTACGGTGCTGAGGTGGGCCAGAGTCATGAGGTCCAGGTCCCTGCCGATTTTACCAGCCATTCCCTGGGAGATCTGGAACTGCGCCCCCGCTATCACCTGACCGTGGTGGGGATCGCCGCAGATGGCGGGCGCCGGAAGAATCTGGCGCCCATGCGGGATTCCCGGGTTGAGGCGGACAATAGCCTCTGGATCATCGGCTCCCGGGACAACATCGAGCAGGCGGCCAAGGATCTGGCCTGGGAGGTCAAGGAGGGGCACGATCTCTTTCTGGCGGAGAACTCACCAGAGGAGTCAGGGGTGATTGAGGGGGTGGTCATTCCCCACTCCAACCTGAGCAACCACACCATGGAGGAGCTTCAGTTCAGACGGCTCTACCAGGTCAATCCCCTGGCCATTGTCCGGCGGGACTCCATCATCATGGATGAGATCAACCTCACCAGCTTGCGCCAGGGCGACACCATCCTCCTCCAGGGCAGGTGGCAGCAGTTTCGGCTCTTGAAAGAGAAGATGGACATCGCCTTTATCGAAGATATCCGAGGGGAGGAACTCCGGCCCGAGCGGATTCGCTCTGCCCTCTTTTTTCTGCTGCTCTCCCTGGTCATGGCCCTCTTTTTCGGGGTGAAGCTCTCCATCGCCCTGCTCACCGGTGCCCTGGGGATGATTGTCAGTCGGGTCATCCGGGCGGACCGGGCCTATGAGGCGGTGGACTGGCGGACGGTCTTTCTCCTGTCCGGTCTGATCCCCCTGGGAACGGCCTTTGAAAACAGCGGGGCCGCCGCCTACCTGGCCCAGACCATCCTTACGGCCATCGGCAGCCCGGGACCGCTGCTGCTCTTGACCGTGGTCTCGCTGCTCACCGCCTTCTTCTCCCTGGTGGCCTCCAACGTGGGGGCTGCCGTGCTGATGGTGCCTTTGGGCATGAACATGGCCGCAGGGGTGGGGGGCGATCCGGTGGTGGCGGCCATGGTGGTGGGGATTTCGGCCTCCAACACCTTTATTCTGCCCACGCACCAGGTCAATGCCCTGATCATGCGGCCCGGCGGTTATCGAACCTGGGACTACATGCGCTCCGGGGCCGGGATCACCCTGCTCTACACAGCGATCCTGATCAGTTACCTGGCCATCTTTGTCTCTCTGTGAGGGGAACAGCTTCTTGGGGGTGATCGTTTTCGGAAGCAGCCTGGGGCCAGGTATAGGCTGCAAAGAGGTGGCTGAGCTCCTCCAGGGAATCGTCGATCACATAGGGCATGGCCCGGGCATAGACATCCAGGTTGAGCAGCGCGTTGACCGAGGAGTCGGATTGGGAGGCCGCCCGCAGCCGGGTGACCAGAGAACCGTTCACCAGCAGCAGTTCACGGTATTTTTTTTCCAGCTGCTGGAAGCTGTCATCGGCCCAGCCCTGGTGTTGGCGAACAAAGTACTGGGCCAGGGCATACATGGAAAAGGCACGGTAGATGGTCTCTGTCTCGCTGGCCAGGGGCAGGTGAAACCGGGCCATGGGCCGGAGAAAGACGGTGTTCGGGCAGCCGCAGCTGGCCATGACCAGCCCCATGTAGGAGGCGACGGCCCGTTGGACGGTGGTCTGCTGGCGGATCTCCCGTTCCGCAGAAGAGACCAAGATCTCTATCTGGTCATGGGAGAGGAGTCTCTCGAAGTGGGGAACCATGGTGGAGAGACTGGTGGCCACCGGGCAGTGCTCCTCCTGAAAGCTTCCAGGGCAGTTGGGGCAGCGGTGGAACTCAAGCCCGGTCCAGGAGGGCAGGTTTCTTGGTCGGGGGGTGACCAGGGCCAGGGTCTTTGGATTGAGTTGAACCGGCAGGGTGATGGTGGTATCTGGAAGGATGAACTGATAACAAATTTCGATGTTCTCCATGGGGAACTCGCCGCTGTTTATGGGGAGAGACCCTCGGGCAAGTGGGTGCCCCAGGGTGATCGAGTTATCGATATCTAGCCGTATCTTAGCAGCCAATAGTCCCCCGGACAAGCAGGAGGCTGCAGAGAGGTGTTTTTTTTTGGGGGGCGCTGCTCGCTCCGGGAGGGCGGAGCTGCCGGTGCTGTGGTGAGCAATGTCTTTTGCGGGAATACTCCCCCAGGGCAGCGGCCAGTCTGATGATGAAGTAGTGTTCCTGTGAAGGTGAAGAGCCATGATCTTGAGAAGAGGAGTAGTGATATGAAAGCAGAGCAGACCAACCGCGCGAGCGGCTATGTGCCCTTTCCCGGGCCGGTGGTAGCCGTTATCCTCGACGGGATGGGAATGGGACCCAAAGACGGCAGCGACGGAGTCCATGTGGCCCATACCCCGGTCCTGGATTCCCTGTTGGGAACCGGATTGTTTACGCCCTTAAAGGCCCATGGCCTGGCCGTGGGGCTGCCCAGTGACGGGGACATGGGCAACTCGGAGGTGGGCCATAACGCCCTGGGGGCCGGGCGGATCTTTTCCCAGGGCGCCAAGCTGGTCAACGAGGCCCTGGACAGTGGTCGGATCTTTGAAGGGGCCACCTGGGCCAGGGTCCTGGAACAGGCCAGGCAGGGCGGGGTGGTCCACTTCATCGGTATGGTCTCCGACGGCAATGTCCATAGCCATATCGATCAGCTCTTTAAGCTGATCGATCGCTGCGTCTTGGAGGGGATCACGACCGTCAGGGTCCATGGCCTGCTGGACGGCAGGGATGTGGCTGCCAAGAGCGGCCTCCACTACTTCCGGGCCCTGGAGGAGAAGCTCGCTGCGGCCTCGGTGGAGGGCAGGGATTACCGGATTGCCTCGGGCGGCGGCCGGATGGTGACCACCATGGACCGCTATAACGCCGACTGGCGCATCGTCGAGCGGGGCTGGCAGGCCCATGTCCTGGGAGAGGGCCGTTTCTTCCCCTCTGCCACTGCGGCCATCCAGACCTACTATGATGAAGATCCGGAGCAGACCGACCAGTATATGGACAGCTTTGTGATCGCGGAAGAGGGGCAGCCCGTGGGGACCATCGAGGACGGGGATGCGGTGATCCTCTTCAACTATCGGGGGGATCGGGCCGTGGAGATTTCCCGGGCCTTTGACGAGGTCGAGTTCAGGGAGTTTGACCGCCGCCGCTATCCCCGGGTCTTCTATGCCGGGATGATGCAGTATGATGGTGATGCCCGGATCCCCAACCATTACCTGGTGGAGCCGCCCGCCATCAGCGGTACCCTCGGCGAGTACCTCTGCGAACAGGGGGTCAGCTCCTATGCCATCTCAGAAACCCAGAAGTTCGGCCATGTCACCTACTTCTGGAACGGCAACCGCTCCGGTTATATCGATGAGCAGCTGGAGCGGTATGTGGAGATCCCCTCGGATCGGGTCCCCTTTGATCAGCGGCCCTGGATGAAGGCCGAAGAGATCACCGTTGCCGTGATCCAGGCCATTGCAGAGGGCCGTCATAAGTTCATCCGTCTCAACTACGCCAACGGCGACATGGTCGGGCATACCGGGGTGGAGTCCAGCGTCCGGATTGCGGTGGAGACCGTGGACCTCTGTCTGGGACGCCTGCTGGAGGCGGTGAAAAAGGCCGGCGGAATCGTGCTGGTAACCGCAGACCATGGCAATGCCGACTGCATGTGGACCGAGAAGAACGGCCAGCGGCTGCCCATGGTGGCCCATACCAGGAATCCGGTGCCCTGCGTGATCCAGGATTATAACCAGGCCAATGGCTTTGCCCTGGCTCCGGTGGAGCAGCCGGGACTGGCCAACGTGGCTGCCACCCTCTGCACCCTGCTGGGCCTGACCCCACCGGCTCACTTTGAACCCTCTCTGCTCTGCCTGGAGGCTTGAACTGCAGCCCGGCCGTTAGCCCTCACGGCCGCTTATCCCCAGGGTTCTCCCGGGGGATAAGCGGTCGGTCCCCCTCTTTTTTTCCAGGCCTTCTCGGGTCGCCTCTTTCTTTTTTTTCAATTAATCCCTTGGCATTGAATGATGTTGGGCCCATAATATAATTATATTTCAAGATTGATCTCTCACTTTTTCCGCCATAGGGGGGTATGAGATGGCAACCCGACGAAATTCTTCGCTCAGCACCCATGTTTCAGCTGTAAAGAAGGGTGAACGCGTTTTTGAAAATGCATTTCAGGCCGTCAGCCGCATGATCCTTGAGAGTCCCATTGAGAAGGTTCTGGTCAACGGGAAGAACACCTTTGACTTCACAATATTTCGTCAGGACGTGAAGCATATCGTTGGCATGTACGATGAGATCAACTCCTTTGTCTCCTTTGTCAAAGATGCCTCCGAGGGCGGCTCTTCCAAGGAGATGGCCTTTGTCCTGGTGGGGGAACCCGGCAACGGCAAGACCTTTCTGGTGGAGTACCTCTGCACCCTCTACCGGCAGTTTTTGAGTGTGCCCCAGAACCGGAAGTATACCTTTCGCTTCATCAATCTCGACCAGTTGGCCCACTACGGTCATATCCGGACCATCGAGTCCCAGATCTATGAGGATCCCATGGTCCTGGCCATGAACCTCCAGGAGAGCCGGGAAGACTCCATGGCGTTTATAGCCAGGAAGTTTCGAGCCTCGGGCAAGCAGCTGGAAGAGTGGAGCGAGAATTATCGTCCCCTGGGTGCCTGTTCCGCCTATATCTGGAATGATATCCGGGAACATACCAACGGTGATGTCGATGAGATGTTGAAGTTTATCGAGGTGGTTCCGGTGCCCCTGATGGAGAGCCTGGGCACGGTGACCGGCAAGTATCCGGCCAAGGATAAGATCACCTCCTCGGCCGTGGACCTCTTGGGTGAGGAGTCGATCCAGCGCCTGCTCCATATCTCGGACACCAACAACCCCTATCGTTTTGATCTCCGTCGAGGGGCCCTGGCCAGGGTGGCCGGCGGCGGTATCCACTTCAGCGACGAGATCTTTAAGAATAAGAAGGACCTGGTTCAGGTCTACCTGGGAATCATCCAGAACCGTTCCATCGAGATCGATGGCTACAAGTGGCCCATCGATACCCTGATCATCGCCACCAGCAACAACTCGGAGTTCAACCGCTTCCTTTCCGAGAAGGAAGAGGCCCCGATCATCGATCGCTGTCGAATCTGTTATGTCTCCCATAACACCAACTACACCCTGCAGCGGGACCTGACCAACTATGCCATCGGCAACGAGTCGAAAACCACCCTGACCGGTGATATCATGCACCAGGACCCCAACCTCAACTACAGCGCCTCGGTGGCCGTGGTCCTGACCCGTCTGCCGCGCTCGGAGAAACTGACTCCCATCGAGACCATGAAGCTGGCTGCCGGCGAGGTGGCTGGCGAGAAGAGTATCAAGACCCTCTCCGAGGTGATTGATACCCTCAACCAGGAGCATGACATCACCAAACGTTTCGGCCAGAAGGGTCTGGGCCAGCGTAACCTGGGGCGTTCGATGCAGCTGCTTTTGGAGAGCTCGGAGACCAACGAGGGGCGCTGCATGTTTGCCTACGATGTCTTCACCGCCATCGAGCGGATCATCCTGGACTATGTGAGCGAGGCCAGTGATCGCGCCAAGTTCCTCGACGATCTCAAGATCGCCAAGGGGATGTACCGGGAGCGGATCATGACCGAGATGTTCAATGCCTATATGGATGAACCCCTGGCCGTACGCAAGGATGTGCTCAACTACGTCAACATGATCATCGGCATCGATGCGGAGAACCTGGGGGCCGATAAGATGTGGAAGTATAAGAATCCCCAGACCGACGAGCTCATGGCCCTGAAGATAGATGAGCGCTACATCGATTCGGTGGAAGATTATCTGGGCCTGAAGACCAAGGAGCAGAAGGAGTCCTTCCGGACCTCGATCCGCAAGATCTATGGTCAGAAGATCTCGGTTAATCCGGATTACGATTTCATGGACAATCTGGAACTGGTCAAGGCGGTGACCGATGTCCGGCTGAAGTCGGATATCGCCGGGGCCGGCAGTCTCATCGGGGCCCTGGCCAACCGGACCAACGAGGAGAACCAGAAACTCTATGACCGGATGATTGAGACCATGCTCAATAAACTGGGCTACTGCACCACCTGTGCCCAGAAGACCATAGAGTACTTCTGTACCCAGGTGGACGAGAACTAGCCCGCCTGTGAACACCCAGTCAGCCGTAGAGGAGCAGCTCCAATGAACAGCCTCCAGAAACGCTATGCAGCGCTGAAGCAGGAGGGGGTCAGCCCCCAAGAGGAAGAACGGATCAATCAGGAGTTGGCAGCTGCCGCTCATGGGGGCGAGGCTCGGCATCATGAGCACCTCTTCGCCCCCAACCGTCTGCCCGGAATCTATGACCAGCAGGATCTGCTCTCCCTCCAGGACCAGAATGAGCCCATGGTTCCCTCCTTTGCCTCGCTCCACTCCCTTGATTATCTCCTGGAACGTGATGCCCTGCGGGAGAAGGATGGTTTTCCCCGTAAGATCCGTCTGGGTAAGATCGTCAAGCCCAGTAGGGACGGCAGTGATAAGATCGTGATCGTGCCGACCACGGTGGAGGAAAAGTTTCTCCATGATCGGGTCCGGACCCCGGGCCAGGAGGATGGTGAAGGAGAGGGAGGGGAGCAGGGAGAGGGCGGTGCCGGTGACGGGGAAGAGGGCGAGGTCATCGGAGAACAGCCGGTTCGGGAAGAGCAGGGAAGCGGCAGCGGGCCCGGCCAGGGAGAGGGCGCCAGTCATGAGGTGGATTCCAATGCCTATGATCTGGGACGGATCCTCACCGAGCAGTTCAAACTGCCCAACCTCAAGGACAAGGGCAAGAAACGTTCCCTGACCAAGTATGTCTATGACCTCACCGATAAGAACCGGGGCTTTGGTCAGTTTCTGGACAAGAAGTCTACCCTGCGGCGGATCGTCCAGTCCAATGTGGCCCTGGGGCGGATTCAGGTGGACCGCACCATTGATCCCGCAGAACTGCTCATCTCCCCCCGTGACCGGGTCTACCGCATCCTCTCCAGGGAGAAGGACTTTGAGTCCCAGGCCGTGATCTTCTTTGTCCGGGATTATTCCGGCTCCATGGGCGGGTTGCCCACCGAACTGGTGGTCAACCAGCATATCCTGCTCTACTCCTGGCTCACCTACCAGTATGAGAACCAGATTGAGACCAGGTTCATCCTCCATGACACCGAGGCCCGGGAGGTGGACAACTTCTACACCTACTACAACCTCCGGGTCGCAGGCGGCACCCAGGTGGCTGCGGCCTATGCCATGGTCAACGAGATCGTGGAGCAGGAAGAGCTGGCCAGGGACTACAACATCTATATCTTCCACGGCACCGATGGCGATGATTGGGATACCAGGGGAGAAAAGACCCTGCCTGAGCTGGAAAAGATGTTGAAGTATGCCAGCCGGGTCGGGATCACCATCGCCGAAAACACCCTGATTGCCACGGGCAAGAGTGAGGTGGAGCGCTACCTGCGCAGGTCCGGTCTCCTGGAGGAGAAGAAGGATCTGCTCCGTCTGGATGTCTTAGGACAGGAGAGTAATGAGGCGCGATTGATTGAAGGTATCAGAGAGTTAATCTCTTGACGTGTAATCTCTTGACTCCGGAGTGTCATGGAACTGATCAGCCAGCATGCAAAAAGAATCATGGAAGGGTGCAAGGAGCGGGCCCGGGAGGCCGGTCTCTCGTTTCAGGATGAGAGTCTGGAGTATATCGTCACCAACCGCGACCTGGTCGAGCTCTCGCCCAAGGTGATGATTCCCACCCTCTATGATTACTGGGTTCAGGATGTGGAGATCCTCAAGGAAAAGGGGCGCTATGAGCTCTACCCCAGCAATCCCTATGAGACGGTGATCAATACCCGTCCGCCCATCTCCTACTACAACGATAACAATCCCGACTGGCTCAACGTGATGATCTTCTATCATGTCCTGGGGCATATGGATTTTTTTCAGAACAACCTCTTTTTTCGGGATACCTGGAACTATGATTTCACCAGCAAGGCCCTCTCGGATAAGCGTCTGATCGCCAAGCTCCGTTCTGAAAAGGGGCACTGGGTCGACTATGTGATCGAATTCTCTCTGGCCATCGATAACCTGGTGGGCTACTTCAACACCCTGGGCGAGCTGGAGCGTAACTCCAGGTCCCAAAAACAGTCCCTCCTCGATTACTACTTTGATGTTTTCCTCCAGGAGAGGAGCTCGTTTACCGTGGTCAGCTATGTCAAGGAGATTGAACGCTATAACCAGCATGTCCGCGATGATCGTGCAAGGGGGGGGCGCTTGTTTCTGGAGGAGGTCAAGGTCAGGTATCCGGAGCTGGAGACCCTGCACCAGAAATCCCAGGAGCAGGAGGGAGGGCCGCAGCGTCTGGATCTGCTCCAGTTTCTGATGGAACAGTCCGAGTTTCTCCGCCGCAACGAGAATCGCTGGATGTTGACCGTCATGGAGGTCATTCGCTCCACCTCCCTCTACTTTCAGCCCCAGATCCGGACCAAGATCCTCAACGAGGGCTGGGCCAGCTACTGGCACGAGACCCTGTTCCTGAGTGATGATCGGATTTCCGGCCACGAGGTCGATTTCGCCCGGGTCAACGCCAAGGTCACCTCCCTGCCCAGGGTGGGGCTCAATCCCTATGCCCTGGGGATGCGGCTCTTCTATTACCTGGAGGAGATGGCTGACAGGGGCAAACTCAGTTTTGACTACCTCCGTCTCACCGACCGGGAAGAGCGGCGTCGCTTTGACAGCAACCTGGCCAGGGGCAAACAGTTCATCTTCTCGGTGCGGGAGAACTATGCCGACTCCATGTTCATCAGCCAGTTCATTGATCAGGACTTTGTGGATCTGCATAAGCTCTTTGTCTCCGGCAAACGGCTCAACAAGGAGCGGATGACCTGGCAGTATTACGTCAAGAGCCGCAAGGCAGAACACTATAAGAATATGGTGCTCTCCTCCCTCTACCATCCGCCCTCGATCACCATCTCAACCACAGAGGATAATACCCTGCGCCTGGATCACCTCTTTGAGGGGAAGCCCCTGGTCACGGATTTCATCGGCCCCACCATGATGGGGATTGAGTATCTCTGGGGTGGCCCGGTGGAGTTGTTCACCTCGGAGGTGGTGATCAAGAAGGGGGAGGCCAAGAAAAAGAGCGATGAGGCGGCTGAGCAGGTGGAGTGGGAACGGATACTCTACACCATGAACAAGAAGCGGTTAAACCGTAAGTCGATGAATGAAGTCCTGACTATCTGGTGAGCTGTCCAGGGGTAACGATATGCGAGATTTAAGCAAAGCCATGGCCCATCTCCAAAGGCATGAGAGCAGCTGGCAGCAGCGGCCGCTGCTCTCCTTTGGCGAGTTTTTACAGGAGGTGGTCCAGAATCCGGAACGGGTGATCAGGGATGTCTACCAGGTCTATACCGATATGGTCCAGGCCCATATCTGTGAGGGGGTGGATGAGTACAACGGTGACCCCGAGTCGATCAACTATCTGAGCTACGACTGTAACCGACTCTTTGCCGAGGGATCTGACCGCCCCTTTTTCGCTGATCGTCTCTTTGCCAACCGTTTCATGCGCCACGTCGAGTCTCTGGCGGTGGGGGCCCAGCAGAATAAGATCTATATCTTTGACGGTCCCCATGGCAGCGGTAAATCCACCTTTCTCAACAATCTGCTCCAGAAGTTTGAGGCCTATGCCAATACCCTGGAGGGGGCCCGCTATGAGGTGATCTGGCGTTTGCCTCAACCGGATATCGCCCTGGGCACCCTGCCCCTGCCGACCTCCTTTGTGGAAAAGGTGATGCAGCTGCTCCAGGATGAAGAACGCTCAGTGCTCAAGGGGGGGATGAATCCGGGGATAGTGGAACCAGACCAGGAGCGGTGGCTCAATATTCCCTGTCCCAGTCATGATAATCCCATCCTGATGATCCCCAAGGATGTGCGACCTCAATTCTTTGACGAGCTCTTTGGCAACGATGCCTTCAAGTGGCGGCTCCATGCGGAGAAGCAGTTTGAGTGGCTCTTCCGCGACGAGCCCTGTACCATCTGCACCTCGCTCTACGAGGCCCTGCTCCGTCAGTATAAGGATCCGGAAAAGGTGATGGAGTGTGTCTTTGCCCGTCCCTATATCTTCAACCGCCGTCAGGGAGAGGGGGTGTCGGTCTTTAATCCCGGGGATAAGCCGGCCAGGGATAATGTTATTCGCAACGACTATATTCAGCCCTGTCTGGATGCCCTGTTCACCGGCTCCAGGCCGGTACATTATGTCTATTCCCGCTACGCCAAGACCAACAACGGGATTCACGCCCTGATGGATATCAAATCCCATAATACCGGCAGGCTGATGGAACTCCATAACATCATCAGCGACGGAGTGCATAAGGTCGGGGATATCGAAGAGCGGGTCAACTCGCTGCTCTTTGCCCTGATGAACCCCGAGGATAAGAAGGTGCTCACCGACCTGCAGGCCCTCAGCGATCGGATCGAGTATATCAACATACCCTATGTGTTGGATTTGAAAACCGAGGTGGATATCTATCGGGCTGTCTTTGGGCGCCATATCGAGGAGAGCTTCCTGCCCCGGGTGCTCCATAACTTTGCCCGGGTAATCATCGCCACCCGGCTGACGCCGCATTCCGAGGCCATGCGGGAATGGATCAAGGAGCCGGAACACTATCAGCTCTACTGTGACAAGGATCTGCTTCTCCTGAAGATGGAGATCTTCACCGGCTATATCCCGCCCTGGCTGGATGGCAAGGATGTGGAGCGTTTTACTGCCAAGCGACGGCGAAAGATTATCCTGGACTCTGAAAAAGACGGCTGGGATGGACTTTCCGGCCGCGATTCCATCAAGATGTTTAATGAATTCTATACCCTCTATGGTCGGGAGGACAAGCTGATCGATATGACCATGCTCGGGGTCTTTTTTCGCAAATACTGTAAGGAGGATCCAGACTTTCTCCCCAAGGGCTTTCTCGATTCCCTGCTGCGGATGTACAACTATACGGTGCTCCAGGAGGTGAAAGAGTCGTTGTACTATTATAATAAGGAGCAGATCACCAGAGATATCAGCAACTACATCTTTGCGGTGAACTTCGAGCCGGGCAGCTCTGCGGTCTGTACCTACACCGGTGATCGCCTGGAGGTGGGCGAGGCCTTTTATCAGCAGGTGGAGTCGCGTCTGCTGGTGAGTGAGTCGGAGGCAGCGGATTTCAGGAACAGCATCCAGAAATCCTATACCACCGTGGCCCTGCCCCAGGAGATCATTCGCGACAATCGGGCCATCGATGAGACCAGCCTCTTTCAGCAGCTCCATGACCGTTACATCCACACCCTCAAGACCAAGGTGTTGGAACCCTTTATCGACAATGAGAACTTCCGGCGGGCGGTCAAGGATTTTGATCTGGAGGATTTCAAGACCTATGATCGGAAGATTCAAAACGATGTGACCTTTATGATTGATAATCTCCAACGCAAGTATGGCTATTCCCGCCAGGGGGCCAAGGGGATCTGCAGTTATGTCATCGATAATAACCTGACCAGGGTCTTTAACCAGGATTGAGCGGCCCCGGGGTGAGCACGGTCATGCCCCGTTTCCGGGGCAACCTTTGCCGGCAGGAGACGGATTCGACCCCGACCAGGGTCGGATCTGTCCCGGTCGGTTTTTTTGTGCTGGTTGTTTTTTTAATTGTTCTTTTAAATCAAACTGTTATAGGTTAAGGGAGGTTTTATGTGGGAGCTGAACAGTGAGGATGTGTTGTACCAGCTGAGTTTCTATGAACTCTATCGTTCCGACGGAACGCTGACCATCAAGGTTTTGGAGGCCCTGAGCGAGAGTGTCTGTAAGTATATGGCCGTCCCTTTGCTGGGCCATGCTGAAGCCGACGAGCAGTACCAGGGGAGAGGGGGGAGCCGGGAAGAGGCCCTCAACGATTGCCTGACCAAGATCAAGGATCTGACCATTGTCGGCCAACTGTTTCCCCGGACTGTGGGTTGAGGAGGGCGTTGGAGGTTATGGACGAGCAAAGGAGAAGTCGAGCCAGGATCGAGTATCTGGCAGAGGTCACCATTCGTTCTGCCCTTAAGGGGGCGGTTGTCGGTACGGTCCGGGATATCGGCCAGGAGAGTATGTATGCCTATGTGGAGCCGTTTTTTGAGCCCGAGGAGGAGGTGGCAGCCACCATCAATCTCTATGGCCGGGGGAGCCGGCTGTCCATTCAGGCGACCGCCTTGGTGATCCGAGTCGATCAGGATGGGCTTGCCCTGCGTTTTTCCTGCCCCCTGGAATGGTGGCCGGTCTTTTCCTTTTTTTCCGCCTATCAGCTGGATCGCGCCGCGCTCTCCATGGCGGGGTGAGCCGTGTCTGGGGTGGAGAGGAAAGGCCGGTTGTGACGGCTGTGGACAGGGTCGTTTGTCTAAGCGCCATAGAGTAGAGGGTATCTTGAAGAAGGGAGGTCCATTGTGAGGCAGAGAGGGCGAGGTGTCGGCAGGACGAGGTGCCGGCTGGTGATGGTGATGATGGTGATGGGCTGTAGTTGGCTGCTGAATTTTGGTCCGCCAGCTGGTTCGGGTGATGCTACGGCCATGGCTGCCGAACGATCCTTTAGCGGCAGCTGGAGTGCCAATGGCGACAAGGAGATCCTGGCCATGGGAGATGCGCGGGAGGCCGCCATCTGGCACCTCTCAGGCCATGTCAACCTGGCTGAATCCATCGCCGGCCAGAGCGATTACTGGGCACGTTGTATCGGTCTGGTGGACACGGCCACGGGTGGAGAGTTTCGCTGTCTCTGGCGGGGCCTCAACGGCCAGGAGATTTTTTTGATCCTCCAGGCCGAGCAACTCTCCCGGGAGGTGCAGGTGCATGGGGAGTTGGTCGGGGGGAGCGGGGCTGCTGCAGGTATCAGCGGCACCCTTGAGTTTCAGTGGTCAACCCTGATGATCCAACGGCGTGGCGACAAAATTTCGGTGGGCGGTTATGCCAGGGAGTTGAGCGGATCGTATCAGTTGCCCTGAATCCCCGGAGAGAGCTGCTCGGCGGGAAAAGGGTGGGCTGGTGTCGCAACGGTGACCCGGAGCAGGCGTGAACAGCAGGGACTGGATGCACAGTCCTGCCGGCCCGGGCCGTTGTCCCGGCCGCAGAAGGTGTGGTGCTGCTGCGAGCTGGGTTATGAGCCGAATTTTGAGGCCGATGATGCGGTCAGATGCTGGGAGCCTTTAAGGGCGAGGAGGATCCATGTGGATTGTTGAGCTGTTGGTGGTTTTGGTCTTTATCTGGTTGGGAGCGCGATTGGGCAGTATTGGCATCGGTTTTGCCGGCGGTTTCGGGGTGTTGTTCCTTGGCTTGGTTTTTGGCCTGAAGCCGGGAAGTATCCCCACGGATGTCATCCTGATTATCATGGGGGTTATTGCCGCAATCGCTGCCATGCAGGAGGCGGGCGGCCTGGATTATCTGGTCCGGCTTGCTGAGAAGGTGTTAAAGAAGAATCCAAAATATATCACCTTTCTGGCCCCCATGGTCACCTATGGCATGACCCTGTTTGCCGGCACTGGCCACACCGCCTTCTCAACCCTGCCTGTGATTGCCGAGGTTGCCAAGCGCGAAGGGATCAGGCCGTCCCGGCCGCTCTCCATTGCCACCGTGGCCTCGCAGATTGCCATCACCGCCTCGCCCATCTCCGCTGCAGTGGTTTTTTTCTCCAATGAACTGGAAAAAAAGGGGATCGACTATCTGCAGCTGCTGCTGATCGTCATTCCCAGTACCTTTCTGGCGGTGATGCTGGCTGCAGTGGTCACCAACTTTCTGGGCAAAGAACTCAAGGATGATCCGGTCTATCAGGAGCGGCTGGCCAAGGGCCTGGTCAGGGAGTCGTCTGCAGAGGAAGAGCGCCAGGACCTGCCCCCTGGCGCCGGACGCTCGGTGCTGATCTTTGCCCTGGCCATTGGCTGTGTCATCCTCTATGCCACCGTGATCAGTCCCACCGTGGGCCTGATCACGCATCCTGTTCTGGACCGGGAACAGGCCATCATCACCTTCATGTTGGCGGCCGCCACCCTGATTACCCTGGCCTGTAAGATCGATGCCAAAAACATCCCCAATGCCTCGACCTTTAAATCCGGGATGAGTGCCTGTATCTGTGTGCTGGGGGTGGCCTGGCTGGGGACCACCTTTGTGGCGGCTCACCTGGAGCAGATCAATGTCCTGGCTGGTAACCTGCTGGAATCCAGACCCTGGTTGCTGGCGGTGGTGCTCTTCTTTGCGGCCATGCTGCTCTATTCGCAGGCCGCCACCACCAAGGCGCTGATGCCGGCGGCCCTGGCCCTGGGGGTAAGTCCTGTTGCCGCCATTGCCTCCTTCAGTGCGGTCAGTGCACTCTTTATTCTCCCCACCTATCCCACCCTGCTGGCCGCGGTGGAGTTTGACGATACCGGCTCCACCAGAATCGGCAGGTATGTCTTTGACCATCCCTTTATTGTCCCCGGGACCCTGACGATTATTTTTGCCGTTGTCCTGGGTTTTGTCATCGCAGGGATGGTTCTCTGATTCAATCAAACCGAGCAAAGGAAGTGTATATGATTATTGAGGAAAGCGTCATCAGGCAGGCTGCCAAGGCCTCTGGTATCCATGAGGAGGATCTGGCCCTGTTTTTTGCCGAGGGCAAGCAGCGGGACTACCAGGCCAACGAGTGGCTCTTTCAGGAGTCGACCCCCCGCCGCTGGGCCGGGATTATCCTGGAAGGCGATGTGGAGTTGGTTCGTGGCTTGCATGGCAGCTCGCGCCACGTTGCCACCATGATCGCCGGGGCCCTGATCAGTGAGGGGGCCTTTTTAGATGGTGATAGCCACAGTAACGGGGCCTTTAGCCGCAATGGGGCGGTGATCTGGCAGATCTCCAAAGAGAAGATCGAGCAGTTCCGGGAGGAAAAGCCCGAGCAGTTTTACCGGATCGTCTCCAGGGTGGCGGTGGGGGTCAATCGTCGTCTGCGGGTGCTCTCCAGCCAGCTCTATCGCCAGAAACAGGGGGTGCAGGTGGTGAGCGGTTTCCGCCTGGAGCACGATTCCCTGGGCCAGCGTGAGCTCTCGGACCATGTTTACTACGGGGTCCAGACCCAGCGTGCCATGGAGAACTTTCCGATCTCAGGTGTCTCGGTCAGTAACTTCGAGCACCTGATCGAAGGGCTGGCCATGGTCAAGAAGGCTGCCGCCCTCACCAACATGGAGTTGGGGCGACTGGACGAGGTCAAGACCAAGGCGATCTGTGCTGCCTGCGACGAGTTGCTGGCCGGCAGGCATCAACAACACTTTCCGGTGGATATGTTCCAGGGCGGGGCCGGGACCTCGACCAACATGAATGCCAATGAGGTCATTGCCAACCGGGGCCTCGAGTTGATGGGGCTGGCCCGGGGCGACTATGAACATCTCCACCCCAACGACCATGTCAATTGCTCCCAGTCCACCAACGATGCCTACCCCTCAGCCATCAAGCTCGCGGTCCTGCTCTCCAGCCGCAACCTGATTCGGGCCATGAAGGGACTGCGTCAGGCCCTGGAGGAAAAGGGTGCCGAGTTTGCCGATGTCCTCAAGATGGGGCGGACCGAAAATCAGGATGCCGTGCCCATGACCCTGGGCCAGGAGTTCAAGGCCTATGGGGTGATGATTGATACCGCTATCCGGGCCATCGAAGGGGCAGATGATGAGTTTCTGGATGTGAACATGGGGGCCACGGCCATAGGTACCGGAATCAACAGTCCCCCGGGCTATGCCGACCTGGTGACCGAGAAGCTGGCCGAGGTCAGCGGCTTTGGCCTGCGCAGGGCCAGAAACCTGGTCGAGGCCACTCAAAATGCGGGGACCTTTGTCCAGATGTCGGCAACCTTGAAGCGGGCGGCGGTGCAGATTTCCAAGATATGCAATGACCTCAGGTGGATGTCTTCCGGGCCCCGCTGCGGGCTCAATGAGATCAACCTGCCCCCCATGCAACCGGGCTCTTCCATCATGCCGGGTAAGGTCAATCCGGTTATACCCGAGGTGGTCAATCAGATCTGCTACCAGGTCATGGGCTATGATGCCGTGGTCTCCATGGCTGCCGAGGCCAGCGAACTGGAACTCTGTATGGCGGAACCGGTCATTGCCTATGACCTGCTCCACGGGATGATGATCCTCAAGAACGGCTGTGTCACCCTGACTGCCCGCTGTGTTACCGGGATCGAGGCCAACCGTGAGGTCTGCCGAAACTATGTGGAGACCAGTATCGGCCTGGTTACGGCCCTGGTACCGGTGATCGGCTATGAAGAGTCAGCAGCCATTGCCAAGGAGGCCCTGAAGACCGGCGGCAGTGTCTATAACCTGGTTCTGGAGAAGGAGCTGTTGACCAAGGCAGAGCTCGACGAAATGCTCCGGCCGGAAAACATGACCGATCCCAGGAAGATTCCGAAAAAATAACCACTGGGCAGGGCTTCCGGCCGGTTGTGGCGGTGGCGCTCCTGTCGGTGTGCTGAATGAACGGCTTCTCCCTCCCTGTGAGGGGGGCTGCTTTTTTTTTGGGGGGAGGCGGACCGGGATTACTCTGGGCAAGGTTTTTCTGTTGACACATTTGGTCAACTGACCTAAATTAATGGTCACCAGGATCAACGGCTGGGTCAGATGATATCTTAAGGTGGGACAGATGGCAAAAACAACACGGACAACCAGAGAGCAGCTGGTCTATGCAGCAGGGGAACTCTTTGCCGAGCTGGGCTTTGACGGCGTGAGTACCCGGATGATCGCTGAAAAGGCAGGCATCACCCTGGGAAGTATCCACTATCATTTCGGCAGCAAGAAGAACCTCTACCTGGAGGCCTTCAGTTATGCCCTGGAGGAGAAACGGTGCAACGGTTTCCTGGAGGTCCTGGAGGAGAACCCCAGGCTGGTGGAGCAGCCGACGGGCCAGGCCGAGCTTATCCGCACCGCCGTCTATCGCAACTTCCATGAGTACTTCAGAGCAGAGAAACCTCGCTGGGAACGACAGATCCTGGTGCGTGAACTCGTCACCCCCTCATCGGCCATTCCCTTGATTGTTGAACGTTTTTTTAAGCCGGACATGGAGGCAACCCGTCAGTTTTATCGTAAGATCAAGCCCGGGGCAGGGGATAAGGAAATCAATACCTGGATGGACATCCTCCATGGCCAGATTTTTTTCTATTCCGCCATCGAAGAGGTCCTTGACCTGGTTCGGGGGGAGGAAATCAGCGATGTCGCCTTTTATCGCGAGGCCGCCCGGACCGTTTCCAGGGCCATGATCACCTTCCTGGATCTGCCCCTGCCCAAGGATCTGCAATAACAACTCCAAGAGAGCAACCATGATGAAGAGACGAAGATATGTTGTTGCCCTGATCCCCCTGCTCCTGATCTGCGGGACGCTGTGCCGGTCCCCCTTTCTGGCGGCCATGGAGGTGGATCCTCTGGCCAGGCCCGCCGCTGTACCAGTCGAGCAGGGGCGATGAACGGGCGCAGCGAGGGGGGCCTCTGCTGTGAGCGCTGTCAGAAAAAACTGGCTGCCGAAGAGGTCCATTTTTTTCCCGGGAGCGTACTCTGCAGGCGCTGTTGCCGGGCTCGGATGTTGTCAGGCTGGCTGCTGAAGCTCTGTTGTGGCGGCAGTGGCCAGGCCGGAGGCAAGCTCTTCTCCGGATAACTGTGCTAGAACTGGATCAAAATTTGCAAAGTTTCCTGCGCCGGTGGAGGCCGTGACAGCCTCCGGGCCGGGTGGGCGAGGATAGTCCGGCTGCAGTTGAGCAGCCGGAGTACACGGAGAATCGTACATGGATAATCTACGAGGAGGGTCTATGAAGATACAAGGATGGAAAGTGGTGTTGCTGGGATTGATGATGATCTGGGGGGGGGGGGGGGCCCAGGCGGGAACCGTACCCGCGCCTACAGCTCAACTGCGGCCCTTTATCCAGGAGATCCTGACTATCCTGGATGAGGAAACAACCACGGTTCAGGGCGAGGAGCGGATCGAGCGAATCATGGCGGTCGCCAGGCAGGGCTTTGATTTTAGAGAGATGTCCAGGCGGGTCCTGGGTAAGCAGTGGCGTCGACTCTCCCCGGCCCAGCAGGATGAGTTTGTCGCTATGTTTACCGAGCTGTTGCAGTATGCCTATGTCGCCAAGATGAATCAGTATAGTGAACAAGAGGTGACCTTTGGCAAGGAACGGATCCGGGGCAAGCGGGCCCAGGTCGAGACGCTGTTGGTTGGAGGCGACACCACCATCCCGGTCTCTTATATCATGCTCTTGAAACAGGGGCAGTGGATGGTCTATGATATCGTGGTGGAAGGTGTGAGTCTGGTTCGCAATTATATGGAGCAATTTCAAGGGATTATGAGAAAGGAATCCTTTGGTGGCCTGACCCGGAGGATCGGGGAAAAGATTGCGGAACTGCAGCAAAAAGAGCTTGCCGGTTAGGGGCGACGGTTAAGGGCGACGCCCCCGAGCTGGGGGCAGCAGCTCGGGCCAGGGCTGTACCCTCTCTGCAGGATCGGCTGCGTCGGGAGTGGTATCCGGCGCAGCCGATGGTTGAGGAACTCGTTCAGGAACTGCCCTTCTTGGCATGGACAAAGTGGGCCGCAGCCAGGGCGGCGGTGGCCCCCTCTCCGGCGGCAACCACGATCTGTTTGGCATACTTCTGGCGGAGATCACCGATGACATAGATGCCGGGCATGGTGGTCTCGCCCTTGCAGTCGGTCATCACAAAGCCGTCGGCGTCCATGGGGGTGCCGGCAGGGATCAGCTGATTGTTGGGCTTAAAGCCGATAAAGACAAAGACCCCGTCAGTGGCCAGGCGCTGCTGCTCTTTACTCTGAACATCCTGGATGTTTACCCCGCTCACCCCGCTGTCATCCGCCTCAATGGAGGTGAGCACCGAGTTCCAGAGGATCTTGATCTTGGTCTCGTTCATGACCCGTTTCTGGAGGATCATCCCGGCCCTGAAGCTGTCCCGCCGGTGGACCAGGTAGACCTGCTTGGCGATTTTGGCCAGGTAGAGGGCCTCTTCTGTGGCCGAATCCCCTCCACCTACCACCACCACGGTCTTGTTGCGGAAGAAAAAACCATCACAGACCGCACAGTAGGAAACCCCCTTGCCATAGTACTCCTCTTCCCCGGGGATGCCCAACTTCTTAGGACTGCCGCCCACGGCAATGATGACGGTGTGCGCAGGGTAGATCTCTCCGTTGGCCAGGTGAACCAGGTGATGATCCAGGCCGGGTTCCACAGCGCTTACCTCTTCTTGGAGAATGGGCAGGTCGTAGGCCTTGGCATGGTTGAGGAAGTTGTCAGCCAGTTCCGAACCTGTGATGTTCTCGTGGCCTGGCCAGTTTTCCACGATGTCGGTGGCTGCCATCTGGCCTCCGGGAAAACCCTTTTCAATCAAGATGGTTTTCAGGGCTGCCCTCTGGGCATAGATGCCTGCGGTCAGTCCCCCGGGGCCGCCGCCGACAATAACTACATCATGCATTTCGTGTTGTCTCATCTTGGTTCCTTCTCTTCTCACTGGTTATTAATGTTCAGGCACACCGAGTTTTTTCAAGATCATGGCCATGGGGCAGAATCCGCTGAAGCCGAACTGCAAGAGGTTGGCACCGACAAGGGCGGTCAGGAGGAGCCAGTAGCCACTGACCCAGGTAGCCAGTGCCAGGCTGAGTAGAATGATACAACCGGCAATCACATGGATCCAGTCGGTGATAATCATGGGGGTGCTCCTTGTTTGCTGAGTTGAGTGATCAGCCCTGGGGTGCGGTCTGTCCCGGCGGGCTGGAGGCCGGGATTCCAGGAGGGTGCTTTGCCTCCTGGTTTGAACAGCTTGGGATTCCCTTTGCTGCGCCGCTGTTATTCGGGTCTCTGGCTGCTCTCTGTCAAGAGATCGGCTGGTTCCGTGCTCTCACTCCCCTCAGACACGGCTGCTTCGCCGTCGGACTGGTCGACGCTTGTCGTTTCCTCCTGCTCCTCTTTGGACGGGGTCTGAGGCGGGCTGTCCGCTGTTGGGCTCGCTTTGTCTGCAATCCTGCTCAGTTCTGGCTGGAAAATTGTATTTCCCAGCCAATTCAGGACAATTGGCATCATGGCCCGGAAGGTCAAGCAGAAGATGGCAACTAATCCGCTGACCATGATTCCCAACCTTTGCAGAGGGGGGTGTGAAGAAAAATAGAGCGGTACGCTGCCTGCGCCGAGCAAGAGGGCGAAACGGAGCAGAAAGATTTGCTCCTGGCCGCGGCTCTCCTGCTCGGGATGCTGCCAGTGGCCGTGGTTCTCCGCGTCTGCACGGAGTGCGGCAAAGAACAGCCAGATACCTGCGCTGCTCATGATCAGGATCAGGGCCAGGAGGGTCGTCTCCAGGGTGCTCAGGCCCTGGCCCGGAAGGGGGAGTAAGCCGTAGCAGAGCAGGGAGGAGGAGAGAAACAGGCCTGCTGAAATGAGTCCGCAGAGCCAGCAGCGGCTGATCAGGGCGAGGATGGTGCAGCCTATGAGCAGGGCGGCGCCGGTCCAGAGCAGCATCTGGCCAAGAAGTCGCTCCTGCCAGAGACCATGTTCATGGAGGGCTCCGCGCCAACGGAGTTCCAGGCTGAGCGGCGGGTGGTTTGCGGTCATAAAGGTGGTGGCCTCTCTGATGAGCTCTCGGCGTTGGGCCTTGTCTGCAGAGGGGAGATACCAGTAGATGGTGGCCCTGGTGGCCTCCTGGTTGAGGTAACGGCCAAGTGCGTCCGGGGGTTGGCTCTGGCCATATGCGGCCAGGAGCTGGCGCACTCCTGCGGAGGTCTCTGGCAAGCGGTAGCGGCCGGGGTCCCCCTCAAACAGGGCCTGATGGGTGCTCTTGACGATCTCGCAGACAGAGAGACCTTTGTCTGCACTGCTCTCTTTGACCACAAAATCCTGGAGCTCCTGGATCCAGGCAAGGAGCTCGGGGCGAAGAAAGAGCTGTTGATGGTCCAGGAATTGGGAGAGGCTCTCCAGGGCCCTGGACCAGAGATCAATGGCCAGGTCCTGGTCAAGGCTCAACTCGGCGATCCGACGTTGCCAGCGACGATCCAGGGCCGTGCTGAGCTCCGTACTGGTAACCGCGTCGGCGAGGTATTCCCGAATATCTGCAGTTGCCGTTCTCCGGATCCAGGGGTCGGCGCTGAGCAGGGTCTGGAAGCGGCGCTCCAGCCAGCGGCCGGCTTCGTCGGCACCCGGGGCCGGGGCTGCGCCCCTGAGTTCGAGTCGGAGCTGGTAGGGACCGGCAAGATGCTGGTTGATCACGGCTTGATCACGGCGCAGGGAGTGATCCTGGCTGAAGCGGTGCAGGGGATTGTCGTTGATGCTGAGCAGGGAGAGGCCCACCAGGGAGAGCAGCAGGAGGAGCAGGTGCCCCGCCACAACCAGTTTGGGAAAACTCCGATGCAGAGCAGAGATCCTGACGAGCAGGGGGGCGGGCGACCAGCCAAGGCGGAGCCAGCTGGGGGGGCTCAGGGTCGAACAGAGGGGGGGGGCGGCTAACCAGGCCGGCGGCAGGATGGAGAGGAGTGGCGGCAGGAGAAGAGTGCTTGCCGCCCAGGCTGCCAGAACTGCCACTGCACTGAAACCGCCGAAAAAACGGATCTCCGGGAGGGGGGAGCAGAGCATCACCAGAAAGCCTGCTGTCAGGGCCAGGGAGAGGGGGCGAAGGCGGGGCAGCAGTGCTGATCTTAACAGCGCGATCCTGGCCGGCAGCTCCTGGCCGGCGCCGGCAGCTCCCTGATAGGTCGTCAGTGCCGCCAGGGAGTAGAGCAGGGCCGTAGCGCCGCTCAGCCAGGGGATCAGTAAGCTGAAGCTCCCTGCAGGGAAACCGCTGATGGAGAGCAGGGGCAGCATCACCATCCCGGCGCTGAGCGCGGGAACCAGGGGAAGCCAGCAGCAACGCGGAGCGGGCAGGAAGAGGAGCCCGGCCAGCAGCATGGCCATGGTGGAGCAGCCCGCCAGCAGCAGGGGGCGCCATTGCATCTCCCTGAAAAAACTCTCCCAGGCCAGGGTGAACCCGCCAAAGTGGAGTCGGTCTCTATCCTTCTCGGCGGCGGGAGGGGCCTCTTCGAGTTGCCGCCTGATCCAAGCTGTCCGGCCCGGCAGGCGGAGCGGCAGGCGCAGGGCCATGGCCTTACCGTCGACGGCAACCAGGGTGCTGTTCAAGAGCGGCTTTTTCAGGCCCTGTTGGTGGAGTTGTTGTCCGGCCTCAGGGGTATCCGGGACCTCGGCCATGAAGGCTGCGGCCTGGACGCTCCCCAGGTCGTCGCCCTGGGGGGTCCTGGTCTCCGGACCCAGAAAATCTTCGTCAACAGGGAACTCCTCCTCCCCCTCTGCCCTGCCACCAGCCGGTACCTGGCCGCTGATCTGGCTCATCCTGCGCAGGGAGGCCGAAGAGAATATCCCCTGGGGATCGCTGTTGTTGACCAGGGCTGCGACCATCCACTCCTGGTTCTGGGGAGCCTGGGGCCTGCCCCGCTGCTCCTGGGGCTGCCAGGGGAAGCCTCGGCTCAGGTAGCGGTTTATCCCCTGCTCTGCAGTGAGGCAGAAGAGGAGGGTGCAGAGCAGGCTTGCGAGGGTCGTCAATCCCAGGATGGCCTTGGGGCGCAGGAGGGGGGAGTCGGTGGTCTTCATGGTCAGCGCCGTGATCGTCTCTGCCTGTTTGCGGCGGGCAGATAGGAGGGGGGGGCCATCAGGGCTGGCTGGAAGGATGAGCTGATGGTGGACACGGAAGACCTCTTTGCTGAGCAGCAGTGGTTGGTTCGCCTGGCCAGGTGGTTGCCCCTGGTCGGGGATGCCGGTCTCAAGGGGAGCGCTTTTCAGACCGGGAAAAGAATGAACGGCTTGTTATTTTAAGAAAAGTGTTCAATATTGACCCGCTCTTGTCAAGCTGTTTATCCCCAGGGCAGGGAAGAGGCCCTGGGAACTCTCATTGATGGAGCCCAGGGGAGGTGATGTATCAGTGTTAGTGAAGGGTTGGATCAGGAAAAAGCAAAGCTTGGTTGATTGGTATTTTTATTGAACCAATATTGTGTTCTTTTTTTTTAGAATTTTTTGTATCTTTACTGTAATATGTTGTTTGTAAAAGGCATATTGTTTTGGGTCTCAGCCAGTGGACAGAGGGGTCTGGTAGCTGAAAAACCGGATGATGCTGACCCTATCCCGGGGGCTTGGTGTTATCGCTTGACAAAGGAAAGAGGGATTATTAATCGTAATAGCACGTTGTCATAATGGAAAGGTGTTTGATAACGCTCTGTTTTTTTCTTTTTTTTCAACGATGAAATACAGCAGCCCTGCAGGCTGAGGGCTGATTTAACTGGTTTTTCCGGGTTCCGGAAGAGCTGGCTCGATATGCTATTTCATTCTATTCAAAGGGGGGTCCCATGGGTGCGAAGGAGCAGGAAGATAAGATTACGAGTTTGTTGAGTGTAGGTAAGGTGTTTGAGCCGCCCCAAGCCGGCCGGGATCAAGCCTGGATCAAGGATATGGACCAGTACCGGGAACTCTACAAACGATCCATCGATGACATGGAGGGCTTCTGGGCCGAGCGTGCCGAGGAGCTGGTCAGCTGGGAGAAAAAGTGGGACTCAGTCCTGGAGTATGATCTGAGTGTACCAGAGGTCAAGTGGTTTCAGGGCGGCAAGCTCAACGTCTCTTATAACTGCCTGGACCGTCACCTGGAAAATGGCCGTCGCAACAAGGCCGCCATCATCTGGCAGGGTGAGCCGGAAGAGGATGTCCGGGTCTATACCTACCAGATGCTCCATACCGAGGTCTGTCGCTTTGCCAATGTCTTGAAAAAGAAGGGCGTGAAAAAGGGTGATCGGGTCGCCATCTATATGCCGATGATCCCGGAGCTGGCCATTGCCCTGCTCGCCTGTACCCGTCTGGGTGCCGTCCATTCGGTGGTCTTTGCCGGTTTTTCCGCCATCGCCCTCCAGAGCCGGATCCAGGACTGTGAGGCCAAGGTACTGGTCACCGCCGATGCCGTTCTCCGCGGGGGCAAGGCCATCCCCCTGAAGACCAACGCCGACCAGGCCCTGGAGGAGTGCGATTCTGTGGGGAGTTGCATCGTGGTCCAGCGGGCCGGGGTGGAGATTCCCATGGAGGCGGGACGGGACAGCTGGTGGCATGAAGAGGTGGCAGCCCCGGACATCTCCAGCGAGTGTGCGCCCGAACCCATGGATGCCGAAGACCTGCTCTTCATCCTCTACACCTCCGGCTCCACCGGTAAGCCCAAGGGCGTGGTCCATACCACCGGCGGCTATCTGACCTATGCCATGCATACCTGCCAGTGGGTCTTTGACATGAAGGATGACGATGTCTACTGGTGTACCGCCGATATCGGCTGGATAACCGGCCACAGCTATATCCTCTACGGTCCCCTGGGGTTGGGCGCCACCTCCCTGATGTTTGAAGGGGTACCCAGTTATCCGGCTGCGGATCGATTCTGGAAGATCGTCGACAAGTTCAAGGTGAACATCTTCTATACCGCGCCCACCGCCATCCGTGCCCTGATGCGTGAAGGTGAGGCCCATACCCAGCGCTATGATCTCTCCAGCCTGCGTGTGCTTGGTTCCGTGGGCGAGCCCATCAATCCCGAGGCCTGGATGTGGTACCATGTCAATATCGGCAAGGAGAAGCTGCCCATCGTAGATACCTGGTGGCAGACCGAGACCGGTGGGATCATGATCTCGCCCCTGCCCTATGCCACCCCGCTGAAACCCGGCTCTGCCAGTTATCCCCTGCCCGGCATCGATGCCGCCATCTACAACGAGGAGGGGGAAGAGGCCGCTGCCAACGAGGGCGGCCATCTGGTGATCCGGAAACCCTGGCCAGGGATGCTCCGTGGCGTCTTCGGTGATCCGGCCCGCTATAAGAAGACCTACTTCAGCCGCTACGAGAACACCTATGATCCCGAGGATGGCGCCCGCTGTGATGAAGATGGGTACTTCTGGATCATGGGCCGTCTGGACGACGTCATCAATGTCAGCGGTCACCGCCTGGGCACGGCAGAGATCGAGTCTGCCCTGGTCTCCCACGAGGCCGTGGCCGAGGCAGCTGCCGTGGGCATGCCCCATCCGGTCAAGGGACAGGCCATCTTTGCCTATGTCACCCTGATGTCCTGGGCCGAGGAGAGTGACGAACTGCTGGCCGAGCTGCGCAAGCATGTCCGGGCCGAGATCGGTCCCATTGCCACGCCCGAGGCCATCCAGTGGGCGCCGGGCCTGCCCAAGACCCGCTCCGGTAAAATTATGCGTCGGATCCTGAGGAAAATCGCTGCCAATGATTTTAAAGACTTCGGCGATACTTCCACCCTGGCCGATCCTTCGGTGGTCGATCATCTCGTTGACGGTAAGAAGAAACTGGGCTAAATATCCAGATACGAGTCGTTTTTTAAGCCGCCCGTGGTCTTGCCCCGGGCGGCACCTTTCCAGGCAGGACGCTCCGGTGTTCTGCCTGTTTTTGTTTCCAGGGAACCCATGGCACGCGAACAGGGAGCGATCACTCCGGCTCCGGAAGTGGTGGTAGAGTTTTTGAGCAGGATCATGCCCTTCAGGGAGCTGGATGACGAGCTCCTCCATGAGGTGGCCCGCCGGATACGGGTGGATTTTTTTCCCAAGGGAACCTGGCTGTTGACCATGGGGGAGTCCGAGGTCCGCTACCTCTACCTCATCCAGCAGGGCGGGGTGAAATCCTTTCTCACCGACGAGGAGGGCAAGACCACCCTCAAGGACTATCGCGGGGACGGTGAATACGTCGGCGCCCTGGGAATCATCCGGGGCACGGTGGCCAACATGAATGTGGAGACCGTGGAAGATACCTTCTGCTTTCTCCTGCCCAGGGACTACTTCCTGGAATTGATCAACTCCCAGCCCGGCTTTGCCCAGTACTACCTGAAGAGTTTTTCCGAGAAGATCGTCTCCACGGCCTACACCGAGCTGCGGAAGCATCGGGTAGCCCGGCGCAGTGACGAGGACCTCTTCCTCTTTTCACTCACGGTCGGGGATATCATCGGCCGCCGGCTGCGTTCGCTGCCGGTCACTGCCTCGGTCCAGGAGGCGGCCACCGTGATGATGCGGTACAGCGTCGGATCCCTGCTGCTCCATGGAGGGAACCCGGAGGAGATTGTCGGCATTGTTACCGACAAGGACCTGCGCAACAAGGTGGTTGCCGCCGGCGGCTCCTACGCCCTCCCGGTGGGGACCATCATGACCGCACCGGTGGTCACCCTCAATGCCCGGGCCGTCTGTTTCGACGCCCTGATCACCATGATGTCCTCCGGGATCCACCACCTTGGGGTGGAGGAGAATGGCCGGATTGTCGGGGTGATCACCTCCCACGACATCATGCTCCTCCAGGGGAGCTCCCCCTACAGCCTGTTCAAGGAGATCGGCAGGCAGCAGTATTTCCCCCCGCTCTACGCCCTTGCCCAGAAGATTCCTGCGGTCATCCGCAACCTGATCAACGAGGGGGCCAAGGCCGGCAACATCGTCCGGATGATCGCCCTGCTCAACGATCAGATGCTGGCCCGGGTACTCCAACTGGTGGAGCGGGAGCTGGGTCCGCCGCCGCTGCCCTACTGCTGGCTGCTCTTTGGCAGCGAAGGCCGGCGGGAGCAGGCCTTTAAGACGGATCAGGATAACGGCCTGCTCTATGCCGACCCCCAGGGGGCGGAACAGCGGGAGCAGGCAGCGGAATACTTCGGCCGCCTTGCAGCCCGGGTGGTGGATCACCTGGTGAACTGTGGCTACCCTCCCTGTGCGGACCGGATCATGGCTGCCAATCCCCGCTGGTGTCAACCCCTGGCCGTGTGGCAGGGCTACTTTGCCGGCTGGATCCAGTCCGGGGATCGGCAGGAGCTGGTGAAGGCTCTGGTCCTGTTTGATTTTCGCAGCGGCCATGGCCACGCCGCCCTGGCAGAGGAGTTGCGGGACAGTGTGGTTCGCCTGACCCGGAATCACCAGGCCTACCTGGCGCCCCTGGTCGCGGATTGCCTCGCTGCTAAGACACCGCCGGCGGTCTTTCGCGACATGGTGGTGGAAGAGGATGGCCGGCAGGGCACTCTCCTGGATATCAAGCATCAGGGCCTGGCCCCCTTTGTCAATTTTGCCCGGATTCTGGCCCTGCGCCATGGTATCAGAGAGACCAATACCCTGGCCCGGTTTTCGGTGCTGGCCAAAGAGGGGTACCTGGAAGAAGAGCTCCTGGTCAAGGCCCAGGAGGCCTGCGAGATTCAGATGCATCTTCGCCTGATCCATCAGCTGCACCAGATGGAGGAGGGGATCCTGCCCGACAGCTCCCTTTCCCCGGGCGAACTCTCCGAGGTGGAGAAGAAGATGCTCCGTGACGGCTTTGCCCTGGTGGGCCGCCTCAAGGGGCTGCTCCAGCAACTGCTGGCAGGGTAAAGGGGGGAGGATGAAGCTGGAACGCATCTTTCCCTGGTTGCGGAGACCCGATCAGGTCCTGGTGAGAAATCGGGAGTATTTCAGCAACTTCGATCGACGTCAGCCCCTGGCTGCCTACGATTTTGTGGTCTGTGACACCGAGCTCACCGGCCTGCATAAACGCAGGGATGAAATCATCTCCATCGGCGCGGTCCGGATCAGCAGCCTCCAGATCGAGTTGAGTCGCACCTTCCACTCCCTGGTGCGTCCGGTCAACATCGATGCCAACCAGGCCACTCTGGTCCATCGGATCACCCCGGAGCAGCTGAAGCAGGCGCCGCTGATGGCAGAGGTGCTGCCCGGATTCATCGAATTTTGCGGTCAGGGGGTGCTGGTGGGCCATTTTGTGGGCCTTGATCTCCATTTCCTCAACCAGGCTGCCAAGGGGCTCTTAGGCGGGTCCCTGGCAAGCCCCAGCGTTGATACCATGCAGATGGTCCGGGGCTACCGGGAGTTTGCCGGCAGGCAGCGGTCCGGCTTTGTCGATCAGGCGGGCTCGCTGGTGCTCGATGACCTGACCAGGGAGTTCCGGCTGCCCCGCTTTAAACCCCATGATGCCCTGGAGGATGCCCTGCAGACGGCCTACCTCTTTATCTTTCTGGCCAAGAAACTCCAGGGCCTGGGGGTGCGCACCCTCCAGGAGCTGGAACGGCTGGTGCGCTCCACGACCGAGGATCCCTTCCTCTGAGCCGGCCCGCAGGCAGAGCCTCAGGCGGCTCCAGGGGGAGGTCGCAGCCCCGGGAGAGCCTGATTTTTTTATTGGCATTGTCGTGTTTCAGGTATATCATGCTGCTCTGACTATCGAGAGATTACCCGGAGCCGGGCCTTTGTTCCACAGGCTGGTTGGTAATTTTGTCCCCTCTACTCTAACTTTTGATGCTCACAATGACCGGTAAAGAAATTCGAAAGCGTTTTTTGGAATATTTTGAGCGTCATGGCCACACCCGGGTGAAGTCCGCCTCCTTGGTCCCCCATGACGATCCGACCCTGTTGTTTGTCAACTCCGGGATGGTGCAGTTTAAAAAGGTGTTTATGGGGGAAGACCAACGACCCTATGTCCGGGCCACCACGGCCCAGGCCAGTGTGCGGGCAGGCGGTAAGCATAACGACCTGGAAAATGTCGGCTATACCGCCCGTCATCACACCTTCTTCGAGATGCTGGGCAACTTCTCCTTTGGCGATTACTTCAAGAAGGAGGCCATCGCCTTTGCCTGGGAGTTCCTTACCGTTGAACTGGGGATAGATCCCAACAAGCTCTGGGTCTCCATCTATGATGACGATGATGAGGCCCAGGAGCTGTGGGAGCAGATCGAAGATCTGCCGCCGGGCAGGATCATCCGCATGGGCGAGGCCGATAACTTCTGGGCCATGGGTGATACCGGTCCCTGCGGTCCCTGCTCCGAGATCCATATCGACCAGGGCCCTGAGGTGGGCTGCGGCCAGGACTGTGTGCTCGGCTGCGACTGCGACCGCTACCTTGAGCTCTGGAACCTGGTCTTCATGCAGTACTATCGGGATGAGTCCGGTGAGATGACCCCGCTGCCCAAGCCCTCCATCGATACCGGCATGGGCCTGGAGCGGGTGGCGGCCGTGCTCCAGGGCAAGCAGAACAACTTTGACTGTGATCTCTTTACCCCCCTGATCGACCATATCGCCGAGCTGGCGGGCAAACGGTATCATGACAATGACGGTGACGATGTCTGTCTGCGGGTCATTGCCGACCATGCCCGGGCCACCACCTTCCTGGTGGGCGACGGGGTGTTGCCCTCCAACGAGGGCCGCGGCTATGTGCTCCGGCGGATCATGCGGCGTGCCATCCGTTACGGCAGGACCCTTGGCCTGGAGTCCTTCTTTCCCGGGGTCTGTGCCCTGGTGATCGAGACCATGGGTGAGGCCTATCCCCATATCTGTGAGACCAGAGAGCTCTTGGCCCAGGTGGTTACCAATGAGGAACGTCGTTTTGGGGAGACCCTGGATAAGGGGTTGCACAAGCTGGATCAGGAGATCGAACGCCTCCAGGCCGAACAGGGGGAGGGGGCGACCATTGCCGGCTCCTTTATCTTCAGACTCTACGATACCTACGGCTTTCCGGTGGATATCGTCCGCGATGTCTCCATTGAGCGCGGGGTAGCCTTTGATGAGGCCGGCTTCAATGCCGCCATGGAAGAGCAGCGCGAGCAGTCACGCAAGTCGTGGAAGGGGAGTGACGTCGATCACCTGGATGGTGGCGTCCTGGAGTTGGTCAATCAGGGCAGGAGTGCTGCCTTCAGTGGCTACTTTCAAACCGAGGAAAGCTCCATTGCGGCCGCCCTCCTGAACCAGGCCGGAGAGTTGGTCACCAGCGGAGCCGTCGGTGAGCAGCTGCGCATCTTCTGTGAACAGACCCCCTTCTATGCCGAGTCCGGTGGCCAGGTCGGAGACCAGGGTGAACTGAGTTGGCCCGGAGGTCGCTTTCAGGTGCAGCAGACCATGGCCCCGGTGGAGGGGATCATCCTCCATCAGGGGGAGGTGGTCGAGGGCGTGCTGGAGCAGGGTCAGGCGGTGCGGCTGACCGTGGCCCCGCGGCGGGCCGATATTGCCGCCAACCACAGCGCCACCCATCTGCTCCATGCGGCCCTGAAAGAGGTGCTGGGAGAGCATGTCAAACAGGCAGGTTCCCTGGTCGATGAGCAGCGGCTGCGCTTTGACTTTACCCATTTCTCTCCCCTGAGCCCGGAGGAAACCCGTCGGGTCGAACAGATCGTCAACGCCAAGGTGCGCCAGAACATTGCCGTCTCCACCGCCCTCTTGGACCGGGAGCAGGCCATAGAGGACGGAGCCACGGCCCTGTTTGGCGAGAAGTACGGCGACTCTGTCCGGGTGGTCACCATGGGCGACTTCAGCAAGGAACTCTGCGGCGGCACCCATGTGGCTGCCACCGGTGATATCGGGTTGATCAAGGTGGTCCATGAAACCGGTATTGCCGCCGGGGTCCGCCGGCTGGAGGCCGTGACCGGGGTTCAGGCCATGAGCTGGCTTCACAGCCTGGAGCAGCAGGCGGCAGAACTCTCCCAGGCCATCGGTTGTCCCCTGGAGGGGGCAGTCGACAAGGTGCTTGTCCTCCAGAAGCGGCAGAAGGCGCTGGAAAAAGAGATCGGCGCCCTCAACGCCTCCATGAGTCTGGCCAACCTGGATCAGCTCCTGGCCGATGCCCAGGAGATCCGTGGTATCCAGGTGGTGGCCCGCAGGGTCCAGCTGGACTCTGCCAAGACCCTGCGGGAGATCGGGGACAAGGTCCGTGACAAGATGCCTGCAGGGGTTGCGGTCCTGGGTGGCGAGTTCGGCGGCAAGGCCGCTCTCCTGGCCCTGGTCAGCAAGGAGCTGACCAAGACCATCAGGGCCGGTGAGGTGGTGAACAGGGTGGCGGCCCTGGTGGGCGGCAAGGGCGGCGGCCGACCGGATATGGCCCAGGCCGGCGGCTCCATGCCGGACAAGCTCGATGAGGCCATCGCCCGGGTTCCCGCCATCATCGAGGAACTCCTGAGCTAGCCAGGGCAGCCGCAGGTGCCGGCAGCCTGTGGAGCAGAAAGACGCAGTTGCGGCCTCATCGTAGCTGCGTTTTTTCACGTCTGCCATGAGCTCTAACTGGGGGTGCACCTGGCTGGTGTCCTCCCCTCTTTTTCTTTGATATAGATTCAGCATGCAACGACCAGATTCAGAACGTATCGTCATCACCGGGGTTGGGCTTGCCGCCCCCGGGGCCTCCTCCCTCCAAGAGTTCCGGGCCAACCTCCTAGCCGGGAAGAGCGGGGTCTCCACCCTGGACCTTCGCTACATGGGGGTTCATCCCGCAGGACTCTGCAGCTTTAATGAGACCAAGTACCGTAAGAAGCGCGAGAATAAACGGGGAACCAGGGCCGGCTGCATCGGCGTATACTGCGCCAACGAGGCCCTGGCCGATGCAGGGCTCGGCGAAGACGACTATGATCGTGCCGCCACCGGGGTCTACCTGGGGCTGACCGAACACGGCACCGTGGAAACCGAAAACGAGGTCTATAATATCAGTCAGTTCGACTATAATGTCGACTACTGGACCCATCACCATAATCCCAGAACCGTGCTCAACAATCCGGCCGGTGAGATTACCATGAATCTGGGCATCACCGGACCCCACTACTCCATCGGGGCGGCCTGCGCCGCCGGCAATGCCGCCCTGATTCAGGGGGTGCAGATGCTCCGTCTGGGAGAAGTGGATCTGGCGCTCTGTGGAGGGATCTCGGAGTGTACCGGCTCCTTTGGCATCTTTGCCAGCTTCAAATCCCAGGGCGCCCTGGCGGAACATCCGGATCCCACCCGCGCCAGCCGTCCCTTTGATATGGAGCGCAACGGCATCGTCATCTCCGAGGGGGGCTGCGTCTTTACCCTGGAGCGGCTGGATCGGGCCCTGGCTCGGGGGGCGAAGGTCTACGGCGAGATCGCAGGCTATGGCATGAATTCCGATGCCAAGGACTTTGTCCTGCCCCATGGTCCCCGTCAGCAGCAGTGCATGGAGCTGGCCCTGAAGCGGGCGGGTATGACCCCTGCCGAGATCACCATCATCAATACCCATGCCACCGGCACCCGCCAGGGGGATGTGGAAGAGTGTGCCGCGATCAGGGCGACCTTTGGCGATCATCCGGTCTGGGTCAACAACACCAAGTCCCATATCGGTCATGCCATGGGCGCGGCCGGGGTGTTGGAGCTGGCCGCTAACCTGCCCTCGTTCAGCGATCATCTGGTCCACCCCACCATCAACCTGGATCAACTTGATCCTGACTGCGCCCTGGAGGGGCTGGTCAGCGGTCAGCCGCGGCAGTTGGATCGGGTCGGGGCGATTCTCAACAACTCCTTTGGGATGCTGGGGATAAATTCAGTGGTCATTGTCAAGAGTTTTATGGCGAACTGAGACCTTCTGTGGTATGTCTGTGATTTTTGCCATCCAGCTCAGGCACCAGCCACCACGTTGAAGGAGTCTGGCCTGGTGGCAGAGGGGTGTTTGCCCCGCCTGTTTGGCTGATCCATCAAGAAAATAATGAACGTTTACGACGGGAGTCTGTCGGCTCTGTCTGTATATAGAGGGGAAGGAGTATGACAAGGGACGAAATCAAGGATGTCATCCTTGAAATCATAGAAGATATCGACGAGGACGCTGAGTTTGACAACCTGGATGCCGATGCACCCCTGCGCGATCAGCTGGACCTGGATTCCATGGACTTTCTTGATATCGTCATGGAACTGCGCAAGCGCTATCAACTGCAGATCCCCGAAGATGAGTACCCGGAGCTTGCAAGCCTGACCAGTTGCGTCAACTATCTGGAGCCCAAGCTCAAAGACGCCTGAGTCGAGCTGGGCAGCGATATGCCGATATCCGTAGTCTGCCAGTCCTGTCCCTCTCCATGCATCGCTATTCTTTTCTATGGCTGATTATCAGCTTATCATCATCGGCGGTGGTTTATCCGGAATTGCCGCCGGTATCCGTTCAGCCCGCTTTGGCCTGAAGACCTTACTTCTCGAGCAGCACACCATTCCCGGCGGCCTGAATTCCTACTACTATCGCCAGGGGCAGATGTTGGAAACCGGCTTGCATGCCATGACCAACTATGCCCAGCCCGGTGATAAGCGGGCTCCGCTCAATCGACTCTTCCGCCAACTCAAGCTGTCGCGCAAGCAGTTTACCACCCATGAGCAGTATTGCTCCGAGATCCGTTTCCCTGACGCCTCGCTGCGCTTCTCCAACCAGCCGCTCCTGCTGGAAGAGGAGATCAGGACCAGCTTTCCCGCTGCTGTAGATCGCTTCAGCCGGCTCAAGGAACTGGTCGCGGCCTACGATCCCTTTACCCCGGCTCCCTGGCGTTCGGCCCGGAACTTCCTGGCAGAGACCCTGGGCGAGCCCCTGCTGGAGGAGATGCTGCTCCTGCCCCTGATGGTCTATGGCAATGCCGAAGAGCATGACATGGACCTGGGCCAGTTTGTGATCATGTTCCGCTCCATCTTCATGGAGGGCTTCTTCCGGCCGGCCGGGACCATCCGCGAGTTTCTGAGCCTGCTCACCAACCAGTACCGGGAGTTCGGCGGAGAGTTGCGCTACCGGGCCCTGGTCAGTGAGATCGTCCGCAGCGGAGATCGGATCCAGGGGGTGCGTCTGGCCGGTGGTGAGTTGATCAGTGCCGATGCCGTGCTCTCCACCGTGGGCATGCCGGGAACCATCGCCCTCACCGGCTGGGACCTGCCGGCCAAGGCCTATGGCGGTCAGATGAGTTTCATGGAGACGGTCTCTCTGGTCCCGTGGGAGGTGGCGGCTGCCATCGAACCGAGGCGGACCATCCTCTTTTATAATACCAGGCCGACCCTCTGCTACCAGCGAACCGACAGCTTCCTGGATCTCTCCTGGGGGGTGATCTGCTTTCCCAGCAACTTTGTCGGGGTGGAGGCAGAGCCCTATGCCCAGATCAGGAACACCAATGCCGCCAACTATGCCCTCTGGAAGGCCGCAGCCCCAGAGGAGTATCGCGAGTTGAAGGCAGCGTGGACCCGGGCAGCCGTGGACAATGCCGGGACAGTCATCGGTGCGTACCGGCAGGAGGTGGTCTATCAGGACAGCTTCACCCCCCTGACCATCGAGCGCTATACCCGCAAGGCAGAGGGGGCCATCTACGGCAGCCCCCTGAAAATCAAAGACGGAACCACCCCCTGGCCCAACCTTTTCATTGCCGGTACCGACCAGGGTTATCTGGGCATTGTCGGCGCCATGCTCAGCGGGGTAACCGTTGTCAATCAACACCTCCTCCAGTAACCACTTATCACAGGGCAGCAGTTCACAGCTATGAAGTTTTCCTCACTCGATGGTCTCAGGAAACAGTATGATGTCGTTGTCGTAGGCTCGGGACTTGGCGGTTTGACCTGCGCCAATCGCCTGGCCTCGGTGGGCCATTCGGTCCTGCTCCTGGAGCATCACCACCGCCTGGGTGGCCTGGCCACCTGGTTCAGGCGGGGGGGACATATCTTTGATGTCTCGCTCCATGGTTTTCCCTATGGCATGGTCAAAACCTGCAAGAAGTACTGGGGCAAGGCCATCCGGGACTGTATCGTCCCCCTGCCCAAGATCGTCTTTGATAACCCCCAGTTCTCCCTGACCACCACCTTCAGTAAGGAGGACTTCATCCGGCTGCTCCAGGAAGAGTTCGGAGTGGCTAGCGAGGCGGTCCACGGCTTCTTCGCCTGCGTGGACGCCATGAACTTCTATGACGATCAGTCCATGACCACCAGGGAGCTCTTTGAACAGTTCTTCCCCGGCAGAACCGATGTCCATCGTCTCTTGATGGAGCCCATCTCCTATGCCAACGGCTCCACCCTGGATGAACCGGCCATCACCTATGGGATCGTCTTCTCCAACTTCATGAACCGCGGGGTCTACACCTTTGAGGGGGGCACCGACAAGCTCATCGCCATGATGGCCGAGGAGCTGCAGAATAACGGGGTCACCATCTGTACCCGGGCCAAGGTGGAACAGATCCTCCTGGAGGAGGGAGCAACCAGGGGGGTGGTGGTCAACGGCACCTTCATCGCTGCCGGAGCCGTGGTCTCCAACAGCGGCATCACCAACACCATCGATCAGCTCGCCGGCAGGGAGCACTTCTCCGCTGCTTTTCTGGCCGCTTTTGATAAGGTAGAGGTCAACAACTCCAGCTGTCAGGTCTACTTCGGGATCCGCCGGGGCGAGTCCATCCCGGACATCGGTGACCTGCTCTTTACCTCCACCAACCGCGACTTCTCCTCGGAAGAGATGCGGGCCATGGAGACCGGCAGTCGTACCTTTTCGGTCTACTATCCCAAGACCAGGCCCGACCAGCCCGAGGACTATACCATTGTCGCCTCCATGAACGCCAACTACGCGGATTGGTCCGGCCTGGACGAGGCCGCCTATCAGCAGGCAAAGGAGGCCATGGTCGAACGCTGTCTGCTCGATCTGGAGCGTTATCTGCCAGGGATTCGGGCCAAGATCGACACCATCGAGTCCGCCACCCCGGTGACCTTCAACCGCTATACCCTCCATACCCGGGGGAGCTCGTTCGGCACCAAGTTTGAAGGGCTGGAGGTCTCACGGGCCCTGCACAGGCAGATGCCCGGTCTCTTCCATGTCGGTTCCGTGGGGATCATCATGAGCGGCTGGTTGGGGGCGATTAACTATGGGGTGATTGTGGCCAACGATGTGGACGGCTACCTGCGGAGTAGTTCCTAGGCCTGGTGCATGACCATGGCAGCGGGATACTCTTCTCATTAACTCGACAATACGACAACACGATAAGGCGATGGGCGAATTTAGCGGAAAGAAGGCGGTGGTCAGCGGTGCTACCCGGGGGATCGGCAGGGCCATAAGCGAGGCGCTGCTCGCCGGTGGGGCGACGGTGATCGGCGTCTATGGCGGTAACCGGGAGGCGGCTCGCAGCTTTCAGGAGAGCTGCTCGGAATATGGAGAGCGGCTGGTCCTGGAGCAGCTTGATGTCAGCGATCTGGCTGCGGTGTCCGCGTTCTTTGCGCGGGTCGAGGAACGCTACGATACCATCGACATCCTGATCAACAATGCCGGTATCCGCCGCGACGCGGTCCTGGCCCTGATGAAGGAAGAGGAGTGGCGTCAGGTGATCGATGTCAATCTCACCGGCGGCTATGGGATGTGTCGCCACGGGGTGGGCCTGATGCTCAAGCAGCGCTATGGGCGGATCATCTTTATCACCTCGCCCATGGGCCGGATGGGTTTTAGCGGCCAGAGTAACTATGCCGCCTCCAAGGCCGGTCAGGTCGGCCTGATGAAATCCCTTGCCCAGGAGGTGGCCAAGCGCAACATCACGGTCAACTGTGTCTCTCCCGGCTTTATCAGCACCGACTTCATCGATGACCTCAGCGAGGCCCAGGTGAAGAGCTACAGGAAGATGGTGCCCCAGCGGCGCTTCGGCACCCCCCAGGAGGTGGCCGATGCGGTCCTCTTTCTGGCCGGTGACCGGGCCGCCTACATCAACGGCGCCGTGCTCGAGGTCACCGGAGGGTTATGATGAGCAGCGCAGACCAGGCCTTTATCTGTTCCAGGATACCCCACCGGCCCCCCTTTCTCTGGATCGATACGATCCTGGAGTTGTCCGAGCAGGGCATCCTGGCCGCCAAGACCATTCCCGCAGACCTGGAGCTCTTCCAGGGGCATTATCCGGACTATCCCCTGATGCCGGGGGTGCTGCTCTGTGAGGCGGTCTTTCAGGCCGGGGCCGTCTATATCAGCGAGCTCCTGGCCCGGGAGGGCGAGGAGCAGGGCAGCCCAGCCGCCCCGACCGCAGTCCCGGTCTTGACCCGGATCCTGGGGGCCAGGTTCAAGCGTGAGGTCCGTCCCGGTGACGCGATCGAGATCAGGGTCAGCCCCAAGGAGCGGTTGGCAGCGGCCTGGTTTTTGAAGGGCACGGTTCGGGTTCAGGGCAAGGTGGCGGTGCAGGTTGAGTTCGCCTGTGCCCTGAAGGGAGCAGAAAGCGGCGCAGACAAGGGGGCGTAGATGGATTTTCTGGGAGTAGCAGGCCGGAGCGTGGTGGTCTTTGGCCTGGCCAATAAGAAATCAGTGGCCTGCAGTGTGGCCAGGGTCCTGGTGGAGGCCGGCGCCGAGGTGATCCATGTGGTCCGCAGCGAGCAGCGGGCCGAGACCGCCAGGAAACTCTTTCCCCGCTGCCCGGTCTTTATCTGCGATGTGGCCGAAGAGGCCAACATCATCCGGGTCCGGGACCAGATCGCCTGCCAGCTTGAGGGGACGCCCATCCACGGCATCGTCCACTCCATTGCCTTTGCCAACTATTCCGAAGGCATCCAGCCCTTTCACGGGACCTTGAAACAGGACTTTCTCCAGGCCGTGGATATCAGCTGCTTTTCCTTTATCTCCATTGCCAATCACTTCCGGGAACTGCTGGCCCCCCAGAGCTCCATGGTGACCATCTCCATCTCCACCACCCGGATGACCGCCGAAAACTACGGCTACATGGCCCCGGTCAAGGCGGCCCTGGAGTCATCGGTCTGTTTCCTGGCCAAGAGCTTTTCCGCCTTCTCCGAGGTACGCTTCAACGCCGTCTGTCCCGGCCTGCTGAAGACCTCGGCCTCGGCCGGGATTCCCGGTTATATCGACTCCTATCTCTTTGCCGAAAAGGCCACCCTGCGCAAGCGGGCCCTGCTCACCGAAGAGGCCGCCAATACCGCGGCCTTTCTGCTCTCCCCCCGATCCTCCGGGATCAACGGCCAGAGCCTGGTGGTGGACGCGGGCATGGGCCTGAATTATTTTGACGCCGAGATCGTCGCCAGGACCGTGGGCTAGAGGCGGGTATGGCAGAGGAGGGGGGCATCTGGGCCAGGCTGGGGGAGGTCCTGCGCCATACGCTTGCGGTTTTTACCAGCCCGGAGACGCCCCTCTATGTCAAGTTGGTCCTGGCTGCCGGCGTCCTCTACGCCCTCTCACCCTATGATCTGATCCCGGAATGGATTCCAGTGCTCGGGGTCATGGATGATCTGGCCCTGGTGGCCCTCCTGATCGCCTGGGCCAACCGCTTTACCCTGCCCAGGGAGTAGCCGCATGGGCCGGGGAAACCGGCCCTCTGTTCTCTCCGGGCAGAGTTCGTGCTTGCCAGGAGCGTAAAAACGATCTATGCAGGAAGTTCGAAACATCGGGTGGCGGCCGCGTTGACCGCTGCCTTCTTATTGGATTGAGGCCCGGGAGCCATCCTCCCGGGTTATTTCAGCCTGTTTCCACGGCTCAGCCGGTTGTGCTGCGATCGGATCGCCCTGGTCAACCTTTGGTCACGATACCATGCGTTTTTCCCATGTCTGTTTGCACGATTTCGGCTATGTGCTCCCTCCCCATATACTGACCTCCGAGGCGATCGAGGATCAGCTCGAACCGCTCTACAGCCGTCTGAAACTCCCCAAGGGCCGGCTGGAGCTGATGAGCGGGATCAGCAGCCGTCGCTTCTGGGACGAGGGCACCCTGCCCAGCCAGGGTGCCGCGGCAGCGGGCAGGGAGGCGCTGAAGCGCTCGGGTCTGGCCGCCGCCGACCTGGGCTGCCTGATCCATACCTCGGTGAGTCGTGACATGATGGAGCCGGCCACGGCCTCCTTTGTTCACCAGCAGCTGGGCCTGGCTGCGGAGTGTCAGATCTTTGATCTCTCCAACGCCTGCCTGGGCTTTCTCAACGGGATGATCATCCTGGCCAACATGATCGAGCTGGGCCAGGTGCAGGCGGGCTTGATCGTGGCCGGTGAGACTGCCGAGGATCTGGTGAGCTCCACCATCCGCCATCTCCAGGAAGACCAGGGCCTGACCAGAAAGACGGTCAAGCCGCTCTTTGCCTCCCTGACCATCGGCTCCGGGGCCGTGGCCCTGGTGATGTCCCACCGTGAGCTCCATGACAGCGGCCACTACCTGGTCGGCGGCAGCTGCCGGGCCAACACCGCCTACAACAACCTCTGCCAGGGCGGCCAGAATGCCGAGCAGGGCACCCTGATGTCCACGGCCTCCGAAGAGCTGCTCCAGCGCGGGGTGGAAACCGCGGCTGCCTGCTGGCAGGGATTTAGCCGGAACCTGGGCTGGCAGGCAGAGGATGTTGACCGCTTCTTCTGTCACCAGGTGGGTCGGGCCCATGCCCAGCTGCTCTTCAGCCAACTGGCACTGGATCCTGGGCGTAACTTTGAAACCCTGCCGATCCTGGGCAACGTCGGCTCGGTCTCCGCCCCCATCACCATGGCCATGGGGATTGAACAGGGGGCCCTGGAGGATGGTCAGCGGGCGGCCCTCCTGGGGATCGGTTCAGGAATCAACTCGCTGATGTTGGGGGTGGATTGGTGATGGAACCTAGCCAACTGGCAGAGTATCCCTTCAGCCCCAGGCGCTGTCGGGTCAACGGTCAGGAGATGGCCTACCTGGACGAGGGACAGGGGCCGGTGGTGGTCATGGTCCATGGCAACCCCTCCTGGTCCTACCTCTATCGCAACCTGGTGTCCCACCTTAAGGGGGGATATCGCTGCATCGTTCCGGATCATCTCGGCTGCGGCTTCTCGGCCAAGCCCCAGGACCAGCCCTATACCCTGGAGCAGCATATCAACAACCTGGAAGCCCTGCTTGCCAGCCTGGAGATAGAGCGCTGTGTGCTGGTGGTCCATGACTGGGGCGGGGCCATCGGCATGGGCTGGGCCGGACGGCACCCTGAGCGGGTTCAGGGGATGGTGGTGATGAACACCGCCGCCTTCCGTTCCACCAGGATTCCCCTGCGGATCAGTGTCTGTCGTTGGCCGCTGTTGGGGCCCCTGCTGGTCCGCGGCCTGAATGTCTTTGCCCGGGCCGCCGTCTTCATGGCCGTGGCCAAACCCATGCCCCCTAAGGTGGCTGCAGGGTTCCTGGCGCCCTACGACTCCTGGCATAACCGGCTGGCGATCCTGCGTTTTGTTCAGGATATCCCACTGCGGGCCAGTCACCGCTCCTGGTCTACCCTGGTCGAGGTGGAGCAGTCGCTGGCCAGGCTGGCGGAGCTGCCCATGCTGCTCTGCTGGGGTGGCCAGGATTTTTGTTTTAATGACCATTTTTTTCAAGGCTGGCGGCTGCGTTTTCCCCAGGCCGAGGCCCATTCCTTTAAAGGGGCCGGTCACTATCTCCTGGAGGACGCCCTGGAGGAGATCGTGCCCCTGATCGATACCTTTCTCAGCCAGCGGAATCAGGATCATGACAGATTATAATATCGGCAACGTCCTCGCTGCGGTGGCTGCAGAACGGGGGGACAAACTCGGCCTCAAGGCCCGTACCGATCGGGGCTGGCAGAGCTGGAGCTTCAGCGAGTTGAGCCAGATCTCCCAGGGGCTGGTCGCCCGCCTCTCCGAGTTGGGGGTCAGGCGGGGGGACCGGGTGATGCTGATGGTCCGTCCCTCCATGGAGTTCATCTGTTTGAGCTTTGGACTGTTTCAGCTGGGTGCGGTGGTGATCCTCATCGATCCGGGCATGGGCTATGCCAACCTGCTGCGCTGTATCGGCTCGGTTCGTCCCGATATCCTGATCGGTATTCCCAAGGCCATCCTCTTCAGCCGGCTGTTTCGGAGACCCTTTGGATCGCTGAGGCTGCGGATCTCCCTGGGCCGTTCCTGGAGCTGGCGCGGCCCCTGGCTTGAGGTCTCCCCGGAGATCCTCCGTGGCCAGGCCGACCTTCCCCCGTATAAGGCTGCCCAGGAGGACCTGGCTGCCATTATCTTTACCACCGGTTCCACCGGGCCGCCCAAGGGGGTCCAGTACACTCACGGCATCTTCCACGCCCAACTGGCCCTGATTCGCGACTACTTCGGTATTGCTCCGGGCGACATCGATCAGCCGGGATTTCCCCTGTTCGGCCTCTTTTCCATCGCCCTGGGCGCCAGCGCCGTGATCCCGGATATGGACCCGACCAGGCCCGCCCGGGTGGATCCCGGGAAATTTATCGACTCGATCCTGGAGTCTGGGGTCAGCTACTCCTTTGGTTCTCCTGCCATCTGGAACGTGGTCAGCCGCTACTGTCTGGAGCAGAACATCACCCTGCCTGTACGCAAGATCCTGATGGCCGGTGCCCCGGTCTCAGGCGAACTGATCGCTCGGCTGCAACAGGTTATCCCCAGGGAGGGAGAGATCTATACCCCCTACGGGGCCACCGAGAGTCTGCCCATTGCCGCCATCGAGGGCCGCGAGGTGGTGGCGGAGACCTGGGCGCAGACCTGCCTGGGCAAGGGGACCTGCGTTGGAAGGGAACTGCCCGGGATCTCCATCCGGATCATCGCCCCGGTGGACGGATCCCTGGCATCCTGGGACCAGGTGAGCGAGTTGGATCCGGGTGAGATCGGTGAGATCGTGGTCAGGGGACCGGTGGTCACCCGGGCCTATGATCACAACGATGAGGAGACCCGGGCCGCAAAGATCCGGGACGGTGCAGACCACTGGCACCGCATGGGTGATATGGGCTACCTGGACGCCCAGGGACGGCTCTGGTTCTGCGGCAGAAAGGCCCACCGGGTCTTTACCCGTCAGGGGGTCCTGTATACCATCCCCTGTGAGGCCATCTTCAACCAGCATCCCCTGGTCTATCGTTCCGCCCTGGTCGGGGTGGGGGAGGACAGCGGCCAGACCCCGGTGCTGATCGTGGAGCCAAGGAGCAAGGTCCGGGATCAGGAGCAACTCTTTGCCGAGCTTTTGCAGTTGGCCCGGGCCAATCCCCTGACCTGCGAGATCCGGACCTTTCTGCTCCATCGCAGTTTTCCGGTGGACATCCGCCATAATGCCAAAATTTTTAGGGAAAAACTGGCTGTCTGGGCCCGGCGGAGGCTGCAGCGCAGCGGCTGTTGATGAGCATTCTCGGTCTGGTCAGGCCGTTGAAGGACAAGGGAGAGAGCAGATGGAACAGGTAGTGGTAACCGGCGGCGGCGGGTTCATCGGTCAGGGAATTGTCAGGGCCCTGGTGGCCAGGGGCTGTCTGGTCACCGTGGTCGGGAGGCGTCCCTACCCAGAGCTGGAGAGCCTGGGGGTGGAGTGTTGCCGGGGCGACATCGCTGATGCCGCCTTTCTCAGAGAGGTCTGTGCCGGTAAGGATACGGTCTTCCATGTGGCTGCCAAGGCCGGGGTCTGGGGAAAACGCAGCGACTATGTCGCCACCAACGTCCAGGGCAGCCGCAACGTCCTTGCCGCCTGCCTGGACCAGGGGGTCAGGGCCCTGGTCTACACCTCCACGCCCTCGGTGGTCTTTGACCGGACCGATATCGAGGGGGGAGACGAGCAGCTGCCCTATAGCCGGCGTCCCCTCTGCCCATATGCAGCCACTAAGATTATTGCCGAGCAGGAGCTGCTGGCCGCAGACGGAACCCGGCTGCGGACCACCGCCATTCGGCCGCACCTGGTCTGGGGGCCGGGGGATCGCAACCTGATTCCCAGGCTGGTGGAACGGGGCCGCAAGGGGCAGCTGAAGATCGTGGGCCAGGGGACCAATCGGGTGGATATCAGCTATATTGATAACGTGGTCCACGCCCACCTGCTGGCAGGGGAAAACCTCCATGGCGAGGCCAGCGCAGGCGGAGAGGCCTTCTTTATCGGCCAGGATGAGCCGGTGCTCCTCTGGGAGTGGATCAACTCCCTCTTTGCCCGGATCGGGGTGGAGCCGGTCACTGCCAGGGTGCCCTTTCAGGCGGCCTACCTGGCCGGCGCCGTAAGCGAGCTGCTCTATGGGCTCTGCAGGGTGCGTCGGGAACCAAAAATGACCCGATTTGTGGCCCATCAGCTGGCCCACTCCCACTGGTTTGACCATGGCAAGGCCCGCGCCATCCTGGGATATGAGCAGCAGGTTTCCAGCGAGGAGGGACTCAGCCGCCTGACGGCCTGGCTTTCGGAGCAGGAGGGCTAATCCCTGAATCAGCTCCATAGATCAGGCTGTTGGCTTCCTGGCTATGGAGGAGAGGGGCTATGGGGGGCTGCCGATTGAGAAGTCGAACTGAAAAAACATATAAGTTTTATTTAAAAAGGTTTGACAGTATGGCCATTTTTCAGTAAAAATCCTGTCGTAATATGAACCGCCATTCACTTTGAATGGTTGTCACTCGCCTTTTTTTTCGTGATGAGGAGTAGTTGGTATGATTTCGATTGATATTACTATGGTGATCCATATCGTCAACATGATCGTGTTGATGTTGGTCCTCAATGCAATTCTCTACAAACCGGTACTTGGTATCCTTGAAAAAAGGAAACAAAAGATCGACGCCCTCCACGACGAGGTGGTGCAGTTGGAGCAACGGGCGAGAAACCGACAGGCAGACCTGGACAAAAAGATGCGTGAGGCAAGTGGTCGGGCCAAGAAGGCCTTGGATCAGGCCCGTGCCGGGGCTCAGGCTGCCGGAGCAGAGAAACTTGCTGCCATCCGTCAGGAATCCGACGGAGAGAAAGAGAAGCAGCTGACGGATATACGCTCGCAGATCGCTGATGCACGTCAGGAACTGCAGGCGAAAACAGGTGATTTTGCCAAAGAGATGGCCGGAAAGATACTTGGGAGGAGTCTGGAAGCATGAAGTCTCGAATTATCGGAGTAATTGGACCAGTTCTGCTGCTTCTGCTGTTGGCAGGTGCAACCGCGGTTGTCGCCTCATCGGCGAGCAGTGAAGGGCACAAGCAAGCCGCTGCCCATGTCGAGGCTGCTGCCGAAAGCCATGGCGAGACGGCTGCTCAGCCCCAAGACGCGCACGGCGCCCCGGCCCCGGAGGCCCATGGTGCTGCCGCAGATGCCCATGGGGCAGCTGGTCATGGGGCGGTTTCCGGATCCCTTTCGCCGGAGAAGTTGAAGGACCTCTTCTGGCGGACCGTCAACTTCATTGCCCTGGTCATCCTTCTGGTCAAGTTTTTAGGTAAGCCCATCGTCTCCGGACTGGGTGGTCGTCAGAAGGAGATCAGAGAAGAACTCGATGAGCTTGCCTTCAAGCGCGACCAGGCCCAGAGCGAGTACACGGCCTTTGAGGCCAAGCTGGCCGGCATGGAGCAGGAGATGGAGAAGGTGGTGGAGAAAGCCATTGCCCAGGCCGAGACCGAGAAGGCTCGGATCCTCAGTGAGGCGGAACAGGCTGCCGCCGACATCAAGCTGCAGGCCCAGGCCGCTGTCCAGGGTGAACTTGAGGACGCGAAACGGCAGTTACGCGATGAGGTCGCAGAGCAGGCCGCAGCCATGGCAGAGGAGTTAATCGTCAAGAATCTCACACCGGCAGATCAGGTTACGATTACAGAACAGTTCCTTGAACGAGTAGGTGCAGTCCAGTGAGAAATACTATTCTAGCACGTCGTTACGCAAAGGCCCTCTTTTCCCTGGGAAAAGAGCAGAAGAAGACAGGGACCTACAGTGAGCTGCTCGGTGCGGTGGCTGCACTGTACGATGAGCGTACCGGTGGAATAGGGGATGCCCTGACCAATCCGCTCTACCCCCTCGAAGCGCGGCAAAAGGTGATGGCTCAGATCGCCAAGGCCGCCAAGGCGGATAAGGTGATGACCAGCTTCCTCAACCTCCTGGTGGAGAAGAAGCGGGCCGACATCCTGCCTGATATCGCCCAGGAGATGCAGGTGATGGTCGATCTGGACCAGAACATCAGTCACGGCTCCCTGATCTCTGCAGTGGAGCTGGATGGTGGGCTCCAGAAAAAAATTCAGGCCTCATTGGAAAAAATTACAGGAAATAAGGTTATACTTCAGACCGAGGTCGATCCGACAATAATCGGCGGCATCATCGCAAAGGTTGGTGATTTGGTACTGGACGGAAGTATAAAGACACAACTTAATGGATTAAAAGAATCTATCAAGGGGAGAGATTAGTCAAATGCAGATCAAAGCCGAAGAAATCAGCCAGATTATCAAGGATCAAATAGCTGGCTATGAGAGTGAGGTCGACTTAAAAGAAACCGGAACGGTACTTTCAGTCGGTGACGGTATTGCACGTGTCTATGGTGTGGAAAACTGCCAGGCCATGGAGTTGCTTGAATTTCCGGGGAACATTTTTGGTCTTGCCCTGAACCTTGAAGAAGATAATGTCGGTTGTGCCGTCCTGGGTGACGTTCGCGAGATCAAGGAAGGCGACATCGTTAAGCGTACCGGTCGTATCGCCGAGGTACCGGTAGGCCCTGAGATGGAAGGCCGGGTGGTCGACGGTATCGGCCAGCCCATCGACGGTAAGGGCCCCATCGAGGCCAAGAACTTCAGTAAGATGGAAGTCCTGGCCCCTGGCGTTATCGCCAGAAAGGGTGTGCACGAGCCCTGCTACACCGGTGCCAAGGCCGTTGACGCCATGACCCCGGTGGGCAAGGGACAGCGAGAGTTGGTCATCGGTGACCGTCAGATCGGCAAGACCGCCCTCTGCGTCGATGCCATCATCGCCCAGAAAGAGACCGACGTTCACTGCATCTACGTGGCCATCGGTCAGAAGAAATCCACCGTGGCCCTGGTGGTGGAGGCCCTGCGTAAGCACGGTGCCATGGAGTACACCACCGTGGTTGCCGCCTGTGCCTCTGATCCTGCACCGATGCAGTATGTCTCCGCCTTTGCCGGTTGTGCCATGGGCGAGTACTTCCGTGATAACGGTCAGCATGCCCTGATCATCTATGATGATCTCTCCAAGCAGGCCGTCTCCTATCGTGAGCTCTCCCTGCTGCTTCGTCGTCCTCCTGGACGTGAGGCCTTCCCTGGGGACATCTTCTTTAACCACTCCCGTCTGCTGGAGCGTGCCGCCAAGGTGAGCGACGAGCTGGGTGCCGGTTCCCTGACAGCCCTGCCCATCATCGAGACCCAGGCCGGTGACGTTTCCGCCTTTATCCCCACCAACGTTATCTCCATCACCGATGGTCAGGTCTACCTGGAGCCGAGCCTCTTCTTTGCCGGTGTCCGTCCTGCCATTAACGTTGGTCTCTCGGTATCCCGGGTTGGTGGTTCTGCCCAGGTCAAGGCCATGAAGCAGGTTGCAGGTACCCTGCGTCTGGATCTGGCCCAGTATCGCGAACTGGCGGCCTTTGCCGGTTTTGGCTCCGATCTGGATGCCGCTACCCAGGCCCAGTTGACCCGTGGTGAGCGTCTGGTTGAGATCCTCAAGCAGCCCCAGTATCAGCCGCTGCCCATGGAGAAGCAGGTCACCATCATCTTTGCCGGTACCAAGGGCTACCTGGATCAGTTCCCGGTAAATACCCTGGCTGACTATGAGCAGGAGATGTACAACTACATCGAGGCCAACGAACCCTCCATCTTCCAGGAGCTGAAGGAGAAGGAAGCTATCTCCGGCGATCTCGAAGAGAAGATGAAGAAAACACTGACGTCCTTTGGCGAGACCTTCAAGGCAACAAAGGGCCTGAATTAAGCATAAGGATATTATCTCATGCCTGGATTAAAGGATGTCAAAGATAAAATAGTTGGTGTGAAGAAGACGGCGCAGATCACCAAGGCCATGAACATGGTCGCGTCTGCAAAGTTGAGAGGTGCTCAGGATAAGATGGAGTCCTTCCGTCCCTATGCCGAGAAGTTCGCCGACACCATGCGCGAACTCTCCCAGGGGATGGAAGATGCCAACCTGCCTCTGATGGAGGTGCGGGAGGTCAAGACGGTCGAGATCGTGGTGGTCACCTCTGATCGTGGTCTCTGTGGAAGTTTCAACTCCCATATCGTCAAGACCGTTGAAAAGCTGATTGCCCAGTACAGTGGTGAGGGTAAGGCGGTGAGTCTTGTCACCGTCGGTAAGAAGGGCAGCCAGGCCTTTAAGAAGACCGGTAAGATCCGGGTCTCCTATAACGACATCATGGGTAGTTTCCAGATGTTCAATGCCAGGGAGATCTCCCAGGATATTACCGAAAACTTCTTAAACGGCGACAGCGATCAGGTGGATATCGTCTACGGTAAGTTCTACTCGGTGGCCATGCAGAAACCGGAACGTGGGGAACTGCTGCCCATCAAGCCCCTGGAGAGCGAGGCGGCCCAGGAAGAGGCAGCCGGAGGTTCCGGTTCCTACATCTACGAGCCGGATCCGAATGAGATCATGGAAGTACTCTTGCCCCTGTATCTCAATGTCCAGGTCTACCACAGCATGCTTGAGGTCGGGGCCAGTGAACACGCTGCCCGGATGACCGCCATGGATAACGCTACCAACGCCTGTAAGGACATGATCAAGGAACTTACACAGCTGTATAACAAAGCTCGTCAGGCTGCCGTTACCGGCGAGTTAATGGATATTGTCGGTGGTGCCGAGGCACTTAAAGGCTAACGCTATACCGTAGGGTATTTTTTAAGATTGAGGAGGCCATTTCAAATGGGTGAGTCGCGAGTAGGAAAAATTATTCAGGTCATCGGACCTGTTGTGGATGTCGAGTTTGAACCGGGTGATTTACCCGAGATCATGAACGCTTTGTTCATCAGCAACCCTGCCATCAGTGATGTGGAGGGTAACCTGGTGTGTGAGGTTGCCCAGCACCTAGGAGACAACGTGGTGCGTACCGTTGCCATGGATCAGACCGATGGTCTGGTACGCGGCATGGACGCGGTGGACAGTGGGGAGCCGATCACCATTCCCGTCGGCGCACCGGCCCTGGGACGGATCATGAACGTGGTCGGTCGTCCGGTGGACGGGATGGGTGACATCAGCTCTGAAAAGACCATGTCCATTCACCGTCCTGCACCCCAGTTCACCGAGCAGGATACCGAGGTAAACGTCCTGGAGACCGGGATCAAGGTTATCGACCTGCTGGTTCCCTTCCCCCGCGGTGGTAAGATGGGACTGTTCGGTGGTGCCGGTTGCGGTAAGACCGTTATCATGATGGAGATGGTCAACAACATCGCCATGCAGCATGGTGGTATCTCCGTCTTCTGCGGCGTTGGTGAGCGTACCCGTGAAGGAAACGACCTCTACCACGAGATGAAAGAGTCCGGCGTACTGCCCAAGGCCGCCCTGGTATACGGTCAGATGACCGAGCCTCCGGGAGCCCGTTCACGGGTGGCCCTGACCGGTCTGACCGCTGCCGAGTACTTCCGTGACGAAGAGGGCCAGGACGTTCTCTTCTTCGTGGATAACATCTTCCGCTTCACCCAGGCCGGTTCCGAGGTTTCCGCCCTCTTGGGACGTATTCCCTCGGCGGTTGGTTATCAGCCCACCCTGGCCACCGACCTCGGTGCCCTCCAGGAGCGGATTACCTCCACCACCAAGGGGTCCATCACCGCGGTACAGTGCGTTTACGTACCTGCCGATGACTTGACCGACCCTGCACCGGCCACCACCTTTGCTCACCTTGACGGTACCGTTGTTCTCTCCCGTCAGATCTCTGAGCTGGGTATCTACCCTGCGGTGGATCCCCTGGACTCCACCTCCCGCATCCTTGACCCCAACGTGGTTGGTGAAGAACACTATGCCACTGCCCGCGGCGTCCAGGTTGCCCTCCAGAAGTACAAGGAACTGCAGGACATCATCGCCATTCTGGGTATGGACGAGCTCTCTGAGGAAGATCAGCTCACCGTCACCCGGGCCCGTAAGGTACAGCGCTTCCTGTCCCAGCCCTTCCATGTGGCCGAGGTCTTCACCGGCTTCCCTGGAAAGTATGTCAAGGTTGAAGATACCGTACGCAGCTTTAAAGAGATCCTCGAAGGCAAGCACGATGACCTGCCCGAGACCGCCTTCTACATGGTCGGGGATATCGATGAGGCCGTGGAAAAAGCTTCAGCCCAGAAAGCTGAAGCCTAGGGTAGCAGAGCTGAACAGAGGTAATACCGATGGCACAGATTCATCTGGAAGTTGTTACACCCACAGGGCCTGTGGTCAGTGACGAGGTCGATATCGTCACGGCTCCGGGTGTAGGCGGTGAGTTTGGCGTACTCGCCAATCATGCACCTTTTCTGAGTACCATTAAGACCGGTACCCTAAGCTTTAGGAAGGATAAGCAGGTCAAGTACCTCATGGTCAGTGGAGGCTTTTCCGAAGTATCCAACAACAAGATCACCTTCCTGGTCGAGAGCGCCGAATACGGCAAAGACATCAATGTCGACCGGGCCATGCGCGCCAAGGAGCGGGCCGAAAAACGACTCGCCCAGGCCCAGCAGGCCACTGAAAAGATCAACCGCGTCCGGGCCGAAGCGGCCCTCCAACGTGCCATGGCACGACTGAGGGCTGCAGAGATGGCACGAAGTTGATGGAAGGTTAGTTCAATACCTGTACGGAAGAAGCCGCCTCTTTGAGGCGGCTTTTTTTTTGCCACCATCCTGCCACGATCCAGGTCTTGATGGGACTGCAGCTGACAGTGTGCCGGAGAACAGGGTTTTTCAGGTGGTAGCCCTGGGGAGAGGCTCTCTGTGGGGAATCGGGCCTAAGGGCGGTTGGGGCAGCGTTCCGCGGTTCAGGCAGGAGGAGGAAGGCAACCCGCCCAAGGGAGCATGGTGTGGTCTGCGCACCCTGGCTGCGGGCTTGGTAGAGCCCGCAGCCAGCCCCTAAATCTTATGCCCCCTCTTAGGGGAGCAGGCCAGCGGTGGTGTGCTGATCTATATAGGCGACCACTCCGGCGGCGATCTGCCGGGCAACCCTGGTCTGGTAGGAGCTGCTTTGCAGCAGGCGGGCCTCGGCCGGGTTGCTGATAAAGGAAATCTCTGCCAGGATAGCCGGCATCTCCGCTCCCAGGAGTACGTAGAAGGGCGCCTGTTTGACCCCCAGATCACGAACCGGGTAGTGGGGCGCCAGCCCTGAAATAACCTTGCCGTGTACGGCCTGGGCCAGGCGGGAGGACTCGTTGATCTTGGAGTTCTGCATCAGGCTGGCCAGGATATCCTGGAGTTCGCTGATATTGTGGGTGGAGGTGGCATTCTCCAGGGCCGCGACCCGCATCGCCTCTGCATTGGTGGCCAGGTTAAGGTAGTAGGTCTCAATCCCGCCGATGGTCTTGTCCGGGTGGGCGTTGACGTGTACCGAGATAAAGAGATCTCCATTGCGGGTATTGGCGATGGCGGTCCGCTCCTCCAGGGGGATAAAGATGTCGCTGGCCCTGGTAAGGATCACCTCGTAGCCGTAGCTGGAGCGGAGGATCTCGCCGATTTTCCGGGAGATCGCCAGGACCAGGTTCTTTTCCTTCAGGCCATGGCCCATGGCCCCTGGGTCCTTGCCGCCATGGCCGGGATCGATCACTATTCTCCGCACTCCCAGGCCGAGCTGTTGGGCCAGGGAGAGGGTGTTTTTACCCTGCCCGCTCCCGGGGAGAGGGCGTCTCTTTTTCTGATCATGGAGGCTGATAAAGGGGTGGGCGCTGGCTGGTCTTTTCACCGCAGCGGCCTGGGGCCGGACAGCCTGCCTGCGAGCAGCTGCAGCCAACCGTGCCTTGCGGGAGGCGCTGGCTGAGGCGAGGTTGGCCGGGATTTTTTTCTGATCCGGCCGGCCATGCACATCCACCACCACCCTGAAGGGATCGTTGAGGCTGAAGACCTTGTAATCGGCGATGGAGGCCATGTCCAGGACCACCCGTACCGTGTTGTCGGTATGTTGACCGCTGCGGATCTGTTGGAGCAGCCCGTCTTCAATGGGGACAGGGGAACGGTATTGGGGGGGGATATAACTCTGTTTGAAATCGATAAAGAGCCGTTGCGGCTGGCCTGGCCTGGCCGGCAGTAGCCCGGAAGAGAAATGGACCGCGGCCGAGGCTCGGATCACCACCCGGGTATAGTCTGTTGAGGACCAGTACTTCACCGGCAGAACGCTGACCCTTTGGCTCAGATCCCGCTTGGCGGCCAGGGGGCGGGGGATCTGGATATGGTGTTTGCGTTCCAGCTCGTTGAGCCTGGTGAGGGCCTGGGTGTAGCGGTCACCCTCGCCGTAATGACGGACAATACGCTGGTAGAGTTCTGCGGCCTGATGACGATTATTCTTGATGTTGAGAAAGATCTCCCCGGTGGTGAAGAGGGCATCGTCTGCCAGGGTGTTGTTGGGGAAGATGGCGGCAACATCTTGGTAATAGCCAATGGATTCATCCAGGTCCATGGGCAGCTTGAACTGCTGATACATCTTGAACTGCATCCGTCCCATCATGTAGAGGGCCGAGGGCGCCAGGCTGCCCTTGGTCTGGGCCAGATAGATCCGGCGAAACCTGCGCACCCCGTTGAGCCAGTTTTTTCGTTCCCGGCCCAGGCTGGGATCCCTCTCCAGCTGGTAGTAGTAGTCTTTGGCCGCACCGTAGAGGGACGCTGCATCGTGCTGTTGCTGGTCATGGGCAGCAACAGCAGCCACCGAGACCCTGGCACCAATGGACAGCCAGAGCACCAGCAGGAGCAGCAGAGCGAGCAGGCGACGGCCCTGGTTCCCTGGGCTGCACTGCTCAGCCATGGCTGGAGCAGATCCCCCTGGGGGTGTCGGAGCTGGGTATAGTGTGGGTAGGGAAGAGGGGTTTTGGTACCAACATGACAGGGGCATCTCTGGGCTGATTTGCGGGGTTAGGGTTGAGGTGGCTTTGCTGCAGCACTCTGCTGCAGAGCTGAACATACTGCACTAAATATACAACATTCCACCCCGGTCGTAAAAGAATTTGTACTCCTGCCCCTCAGCTGTCCCCGGCCCGGAGTAATCGCTGCGCTTCATAGAGTATCTCCTGGGCCTGGCGGGGAGTGAGCTCGTCAGGATCCGTGGCCTCAAGCAGGCCGATCACCGGATGTTTGCCGGTGGGAAAGAGGGAGAGCTGGCAGGGCTGCTCGGGACCGGGATTGGCACCTCTCTTTTCCCGGGCAATGGAGGGGTGGTGATGGAAGTCGCCCTGCTCGACTTGGGCCAGGATCTCGTAGGCACGTCTGGTGACATGTTCCGGCACCCCTGCCAGGGCTGCCACCTGGATACCATAGCTGCGATTGGTGGCCTCTGGGATCAGTTTGTGGAGAAAGATAATGGTCTCGTTCCATTCCCGGACCGCGATGGAGGCATTCAGTACCCGCTCCTGGCTGGCGGCCAGCTCGGTGAGTTCATGGTAATGGGTGGCAAACATGGTCTTGATCCCGGTCTGGTCCTTGGTGACCAGTTCTTCGGCCACGGCCCAGGCAATGGCCAAGCCGTCATAGGTGGAGGTCCCCCGGCCGATCTCATCCAGGATAACCAGGCTGTGGCTGGTGGCGTTGTTGAGGATATTGGCGGTCTCGTTCATCTCGACCATGAAGGTGGATTGACCCCGGCGGAGGTCGTCCATGGCTCCCACCCGGGTAAAGATCCGGTCCACGGTGCAGATGTCGGCCTCGGTTGCAGGCACAAAGGAACCGATATGGGTGAGGAGGACGATCAGGGCCGTCTGGCGCAGGACCGTTGACTTGCCGGCCATGTTGGGGCCGGTGATGATCATCAGCTGACAGGAATCCTGGTCCAGGCGGACATCGTTGGGTACAAAACGGCCGCTCTCCATGGTCCGTTCGATCACCGGGTGTCGGCCTTCGCTGATCCTGATCTCGGCCCTGCTGTTTAAGCGGGGTTTGCAGTAGCGGTACTGGCAGGCAAGTTCGGCCAGACAGGCCAGGACATCGATCCGGGCGATCTGCTGGGCCGTATCCAGGATTCGGCTGCTCTGGGCGGCGATACGCTCCCGGATCTCACTGAAGAGGGCATACTCCAGCTCCAGTCGTTTATCCTGGGCCGTGGCGATGGAGTGTTCCAGCTCCTTGAGTTCAGGGGTGATAAAACGTTCGGCATTGACCAGGGTCTGCTTCCGGATGAAGTCCTCCGGGATCTGGGCCGACTGGGCGCGGCTGACCTCAAAGAAGTAGCCAAAGACCTTGTTGTAGCCCACCTTAAGCTTGGCAATCTTGGTGCGCTCCCGCTCCTTGGCCTCCAGGTTGAGGATCAGCTGCCGGTCGTTTCTCAGCAGGTGAATCAGCCGGTCGAGTTCCTGGTGAAAACCTTCCCGGATCAGCCGGCCTTCCCGCAGGGTGATGGGGGCGTCTTCGCGAATGGCCTCTCCGATCAGCTGGTGGAGGTCTGTCAGCTCGTCGAGTTGGCTGTGGATGGCCCGGAGCAACGGGCAACGCCACTGTTCAAGGGCCTGGCGGATGGCCGGCAACTGGGCCAGGGAAACCTTCATGGCCCACATATCACGGGCATTCCCCTGGCCAAGGACCAGCCGGCTGCAGAGGCGTTCCAGATCATGGACCTCTTCCAGGAGGCGGCGTAGCTGTTCCCGGCCCCCAGGGTCGTTGACCAGTTCCTCAACCCCGTCGAGTCGCTGTTCGATGCGTTGTTGTTCCTGGAGCGGGAAGAGCAGCCGCTGACGAAGCAGACGCGCTCCCATGGGGGTGATGGTATGGTCCAGGACCGAGAGCAGGGAACCCTCCCGCCTGCCGCCGATGAGGGTCTCGGTGAGTTCCAGGTTGCGGCGGGAGGACTCATCGATGACCAGGTGCCCCTCCTGGTTGATCGGGGTGAGTTTGCGGACATGTCCAAGGGCTGCCTTCTGGGTCTCCTCGATATAGGCAAGCAGACCGCCGGCTGCCCGGATCCCGCTGGAAAGGGCAGCACAGCCGAAGCCGTCGAGGTTGACGGTTTGGAAATGCTCCAGCAGGGTGATCCGGGCGGAGGCCTGCTGAAACTGCTCCTCAGGGCGCAGGGTGAAGCAGAGCTGCTCCTGGAGGCCCTTCAGGTCAGCCACCAGCGGCTGTTGCTGCCGGTAGTGCTCTTCGCTGAGCAGGATCTCGGCCGGATTGATCCGGCTGATCATATCCAGCAGGGCGGTGTGGTCATCGCCCCGGACCGGGACCTCGCTGACCAGGAAGTTACCGGTGGAGGCGTCAAGAAAGCTGAGCCCCACCGGGCTGCTCCCCTTGCTCTTCCGGGGGAAGACCAGGGCGCAGACAAAGCAGTTGGTTTTGGCGTCCAGGATCTGTTCGTCGGTGGTCACCCCAGGGGAGACGATTCGGACCACCTCACGCCTGACGATGCCCTTGGTCTGTTTGGGATCTTCCACCTGCTCACAGATCGCCACCCGGTGGCCGGCCTTGACCAGCTTGCCCAGGTAGTTGGCAGCGGCGTGGAAGGGGATGCCGCACATGGGAATCTTGTTTTCCGCCTCCTTGCTGCTGCGAGAGGTCAGGGTGATGCCCAGAATCTTGGAGGCTGCCACCGCGTCTGCAAAGAACATCTCATAAAAATCACCCATTCGGTAAAAGAGAATGGCGTCCTGGTGCTGTTCTTTGATCTCAAGGTACTGGCGGAGCATGGGGGTGATTTTCAAGGGTGTACTCATCGACTGGTAAGGGCTCAGGTTGAAAAGTGGGGGGCGAGCAGCGCAAAGGTGGCAACAATGTGCTGGGGGATGGTGCGGATATCCGCACACACGGTCATGAAATTATGATCTCCCTCCCAGCGGGGGACGATATGGAAGTGGAGATGGTCGCTGATCCCGGCCCCGGCAACCTTGCCCAGGTTCAGACCCACGTTCAAGCCCTGGGGCTGGAGTACCCGGCGGAGGATGGTGCAGCAGCGGCTGATCATCTCCATCAGGGCCGCCTGTTCACCGGGGCTGAGGTCGCTCAGCTCAGCCAGGTGTCTGCTGGGGGCCACCAGTAGGTGGCCGTTGGCATAGGGAAAGCGGTTTAAGAGGACCACCACCCTGGGATCTCGAAAGAGCAGCAGCGTCTCGCCATCCTGGGCTGCGTCTCCGGGCGGCTCAAAGATACAGCCTGACACGGTTCCGGCTTTTCCCAGGACATGCTCCATCCGCCAGGGGGTCCAGAGGGTCTTCATGGAGAGCCCGGCAGGGTATGGATGGCAGCCTCCAGGGTGGGGCCCGCGCTGAGGATGGCATAGGTCCCCTGGGCCCCGTAACGGCCGGTGGCCTGAAAACTCCCCGGATTGATGATCAGGCTGCCTCCGATCCGGTGACAGACCGGCCGGTGGGTGTGACCGTAGATCATGCAGTCGACCTCGGGAAAGAGATCCCAGAGGCTGGATTCGATATCATGGCCCAGGCCGGCTCCGTGGGTAAGGCCGATGGTAAAGTCACCCAGGGCAAAGGTACGGCTCCGGGGCAAGCCCTGGCGGACGGCCGGGCTGCACATGTTGCCATGGACCGCATAGACGGTCTTGTCGCTGAAGACCTCCAGAACCGCCGATTCGGTGAGGTCTCCGGCGTGGATAATGATTGCACAGTCTTGAAAACAGGCCTTGGTCTGGCGTATAAATCGACTGTCAGGGCGGCTGAGGTGGGTGTCGGAGAGAATACCTGCACGGATTGTCATGGTCTTAGTTCTACGATATTCATTTGTGATGAGAGGGTAAATGTATTAAAGATAGCTGGCGAAGACAAGCCAAGAAAGCAGGGAAGATCTTTTTGCCTGGCGCCGCCGGCGTCAAGATAGCTGCTTTGTTCTCTCTTTTTTTCATGCCAACATACCAATAAACTACAAGGAAAAAAACATGTATTCAGCCTCTGATCTGCGTAAAGGACTGAAGGTTCAGATTGATGGTGACCCATATATCATCATTGATTTTGAGTTTTCCAAGCCGGGAAAAGGGCAGGCACTCTATCGGACGAAAATGCGGAACATGATCTCGGGAAACCAGTTTACCCAGACCTATCGCTCCAATGATAAATTTGAGAAGCCGGACCTTGAAGAGCGGACCATGCAGTATCTCTATGGTCAGGACGACGAATACCATTTCATGGACACCTCCTCCTACGAGCAGATCTTTCTCAGCCGCGAACAGCTGGGGGACAACCTCAACTATCTGGTGGACAACATGGAGGTCGAGGTCCTCTTCTTTGGTGAGCGCCCCATCGATATCAGCCTGCCCACCTTTGTCAACCTGGAGGTGACCGTGGCCGACCCCTGGGTCAAGGGGGATACCTCAGGCACCGACACCAAGCCGGTGACCGTGGAGACCGGCTTTCAACTTCAGGTCCCTCCCTTTGTGGAGCAGGGCGACAAGATCCAGATCGACACCCGTACCGGCAGTTATATGACCCGGGTGAAAGAATAGACCATGCTCTCCCCTGAGGGGCTGCGGCAGCGTTGCCGCCTGCTGCAGGCCATTCGCTCGTTTTTCCTCGGGCGTGACTACCTGGAGGTGGACACGCCCATCCGCCTGCCGGTGTTGATTCCCGAGGCCCATATCCAGCCTTTTGAAAGTGAATCCTGGTATCTGCAGACCTCGCCGGAGCTGTGCATGAAGATGCTGCTTGCCCAGGGTTGCCGGCAGCTGTTCCAGCTCTGCCACTGCTTCCGCAAAGAGGAGTGCGGTCGGCATCATCAGACCGAGTTCACCATGCTTGAGTGGTACCACCAGGGCTGGGACTACACTTCCCTGATGGCCGAGTGCGAACAGCTCTTTCGTTATCTTGCCGCCGGCCTGAGCGGCTTCAGCGGCGTGGTCGGCAGTGACCGGCTCAGCTACCAGGGCAGGAGCATATTGCTGGCCCCCCCCTGGCAGCGGCTCAGTGTGGCCCAGGCCTTTGGCCGTTATGCCCCGCTCTCCCTGGAGCAGGCCCTGGCAGAGGACTGTTTTGAGGAACTGCTGGTGGAGGCGGTGGAGCCACGACTCGGTTGGCAGACACCGGTCTTTCTCTGTGATTATCCCCTGGAGCTGGCCTCCCTGGCCCGGCCCAAGGCGGAGAATCCGGCGGTGGCTGAGCGTTTTGAACTCTACATCGGCGGCCTGGAGCTGGCCAACGGTTTTTCCGAGCTGGTAGAGCCGCAGCTCCAGCGGCGTCGTTTTCTCCAGGAGCTGGAGTCGATCCGGGCCCAGGGGAGAACGGCAAAGATGCCTGAGGGATTTCTTGAGTCCCTGGAGGAGCTTGGGGAGACTGCCGGGATTGCCCTGGGGGTGGATCGCTTGCTGATGCTTCTGCTGGGGCGCGAGCAGTTGAAGGATGTTATTCCCTTTGCTGGCGATTATTCGTGAAGCCTTCGTTGTCTTTTCTCTTTGAGTTAGCTATCATAAGCCATGTTCATTGCCGCCTTCACCTCTCCTCATAGGGCGCGCGGCGCTCGCCGGGTACCGAGATAAACTGCCGCTCCGGAAGGAGCAGGGCCGTGAGTGTACCGCCGTAGACCGCGCCGGTGTCGATGCCGATCTTGTTTGCTGCCAGCAGGGGCCGGTCAAAGGGCGTGTGACCGAAGATCACCGGCTTGCCAAAGTCAAAGCTGGTAGCCAGGAACTCCTCTCTGGCCCAGAGACACCACTCCGCCCGCTGCAGGCTGAGATGACAGCCCGGTTGCAGGCCGGCATGGACATAGAGTGCATGCTGATCTTCGTAGTAGAGGGGCAGGGAACGGAAAAAATGGAGATGATCCGGCGGGATCGCCTCTGCCGGCCCCGCTGTCCTGGCCTGGAGCTGATAGCTGGCCAGGGTCTGGCTGCCGCCGAAGCGGAGAAACATGGACGGGTCACGGCCTTCCAGGAAGTGGAGAAACATCAGGTCATGGTTGCCCTGGAGGGTGATGACCCGGGGATGCTCCCGGCGGAGGCGGAGAATCCGCTCCACCACCTCCCTTGAGCAGGGGCCGCGGTCCACATAGTCGCCAAGAAAGATGAAGGTGTCGGCTCGGTCCGACAGCTGCTCCAGGAGGGTGTTGAGCGACTCCAGGCAGCCGTGAATGTCGCCGATAACGATGGTGCGATTGATGCTAGGTTCCATGGGCAGGCTCAAGGTTGGGGAGAGTGGTTCGGTTGGTTTGCAGAGCTGCCTCTCGTGCCGTGAGCGGGGTGCAGGCTGAAGGGGATGCCAACGGTAGGTCCAGAGGCCGGTTGAAAAATCTCATGATTCAAGCTACCCTTTAGGGCAGATGTGTCAGGGCCCGCAATAATCAAGGTTCACCTTAAGTATTAGATATCTCCTATGAATGAAAAAACCAAGCAGTTGCTGAAAAAATATGTGGATGTCCTCCTGCTGAGGAAGATGTTGATCTCCTGCTGTGTTTTTCTCGCCGTCCTGGGAGGGCTGGCCAACTATTACCGGACTCCCAAGACCTATAAGGCCGAGGCCCTGCTGATCTACGAAGAGCAGAAGGTCAACCCCTCGAAGATGGCCCCGGATATGAAAGACAAGATCCGTGAGGTGGTCAATACCCTCAAGCAGCAGGTCACCTCCAGGACCAGCCTGGAAAAAATCATCAAGGAGTATGATCTCTATCCCGGGATGCGGGCGACCCTGCCCCTCGAGGATGTGATCGAGGCCATGCGCGCCAACATCTTGATCGCAACCACCCGGGGCGATGTCTTCTCGGTCAGTTACCAGGGGAATGATCCCAGAAAGGTGCTGCGGGTCACCAATGCCCTCTCCTCAAAATTCATTGAGGAAAACCTGCGCTACCGGGAGGAGCGGGCCAGCGAGACCTCCAGCTATATCGCCGATGAGCTCGGCCAGGCCAAGGAGCGGCTGGACCGGAAAGAGCAGGCCATGCGTGATTACCGCTTGAAGTACTACAATGAGATGCCCCATCAGGTGGATGTCAATGTGGCCAGGTTGAACACCCTGCAGAGTTCGCTGCAGGGGTTGCAGAGTAATATCCAGGAACTGGAGCGGACCAAGATGTTGCTCCAGGAGAAGGCCAGTGCCCGCTCACGTCAGCTGGCCAGCAGCTTCTCCGAGCAGACCGGCCCGGATGGGAAGGGCGGGGTCGTCCAGGGCGGTGATCCCTACCAGCGTCTCATCCAGGCCAAAAATTACCTGAGGAGTCTGTTGGCACGTTATAAAGAGACTCATCCCGAGGTCAAGCGGGTCCGTAAGGCCATCGCGGCCCTGGAAGCCCAGCTGGAGGGCAGTGGAAGCGGCCAGGATCCCGAAGCGCGGCCTGTGGGAGAGGATCCCATGCTGCTGCAGAGCGCGATCCAGCGCAAGGGGATCGAACTCCACCTGGTCGAGTTGCGCAAGGACGAGGATCGACTGCGGCTGCAGATCAAACAGCTGGAACAGTGGGTCGAGTCGGCTCCGGTGCGGGAGGCGGAGTGGACGGCCCTGACCCGGGACTATGATGAGTTCAAGAGCCACTATGATTTTCTGGTGGCCCAGAACCTCCAGGCCGTCTCGGTCCAGAATCTGGAAAGGAAACAGAAGGGCAGCCAGTTCAAGATCATGGATCCGGCCCGTCTGCCGGAAAAACCGATCCGCCCGGATTTTGCCAGGATCATGCTCCTGGCCCTGGGGCTGGGACTGGGACTGGGCGGCGGCATCGCCCTGAGCCTTGATATGGTCGACACCTCGTTCAAGGACCCCCTGGATCTGGAAGAGTACCTCGGGGTGTCGGTGACCTGTTCCCTACCCTACCTGCAGCTGCCCCGGGAACAACGGCGCAGCCGCTGGCAGAGTATCGGTTTTGTCCTCTTTCTGCTCTCCGGAATAAGCGTCTGCTGCGGGGCCGTGTTTCTGCTCTGGCAGCGTGGCATCCTGATCCTCTAAGGGAGTTCGGGTGAACGCTCCAGAGCTGCAGCAGCCTCTCATGGCCAACGATCATGTATGAGAAATATTACGGCCTCACCTGCAAGCCCTTTCAGCTGACCCCGGACTCCCGGGTGGTTTTCAGGAGCGAGGGCCATCAGGAGGCCCTGGCCATCCTCAAGTACGGGATCCTCAGCAAGAAAGGTTTTCTGGTGCTGACCGCCAATGTGGGCTTGGGCAAGACCACCCTGCTCCAGGCCCTGGTGGACTCTCTGGGGGTGGATGTCAGGCTCTGCCTGCTCAATAATCCGCTGCTCTATCGGGATGAATTTTTTTCCTACCTGGGGGATAAGCTGGGCCTGCCCTGGGACGGGAACAAGGCCAGGTTTCTGGTCGATTTTGAGGTCCTGCTCAAGTCCGCCTATGCCAGGGGCGAGCGGGTCCTGCTCATCATTGACGAGGCCCATGTCCTGCCGGTGGAGCTGTTGGAGGAGATCCGGCTGCTCTCCAATCTGGATGTCAGGGGCCAGGATGTGCTCTCCATCTTTCTGGTCGGTCAACCTGAGCTCAACGAGCTGATGAGCGCCGATCGTTTCCTGCCCCTGCGCCAACGGGTGGGGATCCGCTTTGATCTCCAGCCCTTTGATCTCCAGGCGACCAAACAGTATATCCTCTTTCGGCTGCGCCACGCCGGGGCCCGTCACCTTAATCTCTTCAGCGACGAGGCCATTGCTGCCATCCATAAGGTCAGCAGGGGGACGCCGCGTCTGATCAACATCGTCTGTGATCATGCCCTGTTGATGGGCTTTGCCGACAGTCAACCGGTGATCACCGGTCCCCTGATCAAAGAGTGTGTGCAGGACCTCCATTTCCCCGGGGAAGCCAATCCCTTGCCCATCGCTGAGAGCGGCAGGCGCGGGCTGCAGCCGGGCCGGATGGTGCTGCTTGTCCTGGGGCTGCTGGCAATCGGCTGCGGTCTGCTGGTAAGCATGGAACTCTTGGACCTTGACCGGGTCGGGGATTTGCTAGAGAATATGATTCCGGGTCCGTGGCTTGAAAAAATTCGAATGATCTTTGACCAATAAGGGAGTGGGTTGTGGGGAAAGTTGCAAATGCACTGCGCAAGGCCGCAGCAGAGGGTGGAACAGCGACCGAGGGCGTGAAGGAGAGGGCCCTCGATTCAAGCCGGGAAGAACATCGGGAGCCGGAGAAGGTCCAGGCCGGGGCCGAGGGTACCGGGCGTGGTGAGCGTGGTGAGCGGGTTGAGCGCCAGGGAAGCGGTCGCTGGGATGAGCGTTTGCTGCTCTCTGCCGCCACCACCGGGATGGTGGCGGAGAGTATCCGCACCCTGCGTACCCGGATCCTTTACCCGATCATGGGCACACCGCCCCGCACCCTGCTGGTGACCAGTGCCTCGCCCGGAGAGGGCAAGAGTTTTATCTGTGCCAACCTGGGCATCTCCCTGGCCCAGGGGGTGGATAATTACTGTGTGATCGTGGATAGCGACCTGCGCCGCCCTAGCCAACATGCGCTCTTTGGGCTCCAGAATCGGCAGGGGATCGTCGATCATCTCCAGCAGGGGGTGCCTGTGGGAGAGCTGATCCTCAAGTCAGGCCTGGATAAGCTCTCCATCCTGCCGGCCGGTCCGCCCCCGGTCAATCCGGCCGAGCTCTCCGGCTCCGGTTCCATGATCAGCCTGGTGGATGAGCTCCGCTCCCGCTATGAGGATCGATTTGTCCTGGTGGACAGCCCGCCGCTCCATGCGGCCGCCGAGACCGCGGTCCTGGCCCAGCATGTGGACGGGGTGGTCCTGGTGGTCCGCCACGGCATCTCCCGGCGGGAACATGTCAGGCAGCTGGTGGAGACCATTGGCCGGGAAAAGATCCTGGGGGTGGTCTTCAATGCCTATACCACCAGTGCGTTGGACAGCAAGGTCTTCGGCTACTACGATTATCAGCACGACTATTACCGCTCATAGCCCCCCACCGGGGGCTCCTGCCGGGGGAGCTGGCCGTTTTTCGTTGGTTTGTTTTTTTTAGGCTGATCCCTCCGCTAATAGAGGGAGAGCAGGTAGGAATTTCAGAGAGGAACCCAGTTGGTGATCATGGAGATCGAAGAGATACTCTCCCGGCTCAAGCGGGAGGTGGAGGGGTACCAGGTGCCGCTGGTGGACCTGATTGCCGTCCAGTCCCGGGACCCGTTCAAGATATTGGTGGCCACGATCCTCTCGGCCCGGACCAAGGACGAGGTCACCGCCGCCGCTGCCCAGCGCCTCTTTTCCCGGGCCGAAACCGCGGCCGCGCTTGCCAGGCTCTCGCGCTCGGAGCTGGAGCAGCTGATCTATCCGGTCGGCTTTTACCGCAACAAGGCCGGCTACCTTTATAAGCTGCCGGCAGTGCTGGCGGAGGAGTTTGCCGGGCTCATCCCCGAGACCATGGAGGGGCTGCTCAGGCTGCCGGGAGTGGGAAGGAAAACGGCCAACCTGGTGCTGGCCCTGGCCTTTCATCAGCCTGCGATCTGCGTGGATACCCATGTCCATCGGATCATGAATATCTGGGGCTACGTCCGGACCGCGACCCCCCTGCAGACGGAGATGGCCCTCAGGGAAAAGTTGCCCCCGCACCTCTGGATCGAAGTCAACTCCATCCTGGTTGCCTTTGGCCAGGGGACCTGCCGGCCCCAGGCGCCCCACTGTGATCGCTGCGTGATCGCAGCCGATTGCCCCCAGCTTGGGGTCAGCCCCCGTAGCTCAGGACCAGCCCCCCGGCAGGCGGCCGGGGGGCAGACCTTTGTCTCCTGGAACGTCAACGGCCTGCGGGCGGTGCTGAAAAAAGATTTCCTCTCCATCTTCCACACGCTGGCCGCAGATATCTTTGCCCTCCAGGAGATCAAGGCCCTGCCCGAGCAGCTCCCCCCGGAGGTCCTGGATATTCCCGGCTACCACAGCTACTGGCATCCGGCCGAGAAGAAGGGCTATGCCGGTACAGCGGTCTTTACCAGGATCGAGCCGCTCCGGGTCCTCTATGGCCTGGGGGAGGAGGAGATCGACCGTGAGGGCAGGGTGCTGACTCTGGAGTATGAAGACTTCTTTCTGGTCAACACCTACTTCCCCAATGCCCAGCCCGAGTTGCGCAGACTACCCTTTAAGGAGCGGTTCAACCGGGCCCTGCTCACCTTTATCCAGGGGCTGGCAGCGGACAAGTCGGTGGTGCTCTGCGGCGACCTCAACGTGGCCCACAGGCCCATAGATCTGGCCCGCCCCCAGGCCAACGAGGAAAACCCCGGCTACTCCAGGGCGGAACGGAGCTGGATGGACCAGCTGATCGGAGCCGGCTATGTGGACACCTTCCGGGAGTTTGACCGCCAACCCGGCCGCTACAGCTGGTGGAGTTACCGTTCCCGTGCCCGGGAAAAGAATATCGGCTGGCGGATCGATTACTTCCTGGTGGACGCCAGGAGCAGAGGGCGACTGCTCCATGCCGCCATCCATGAGGATATCTACGGCTCCGACCACTGCCCGGTGAGCATCAACTACCGCTAGCCCCCATCCTTTCCGGAACTGTCGGAACTGTCGGAACTGCCGGAATCCCCCTCGTCCCTGCCTGAAAAAAAAGCTGCAGCAGTGATCACGCCTCCAGATCCTGCTCCTCTATCTGGCCGTAGCGGTAACAGAGGTCCTGGAGGAGCATGGTCTCCAGGTTGGCCTCGAAAAAGGGCCTGCGGCAATCCACCCGGCCCATATGGCCGTCGCGCTGATAGGCCATGTAACGGCAGCCGCCAAAGCAGAGCGGGAGGTAGCGGCAGCGTTGGCACTCTTCTTCCCGCTGCCAGTGGAAGAGATGGTGTGAGCGCTGGTAGGCCCTGTCGAGACCCTGCCAGATATCGCCGATCCTGTACTGTTCATGGCCCACCCAGGTGATGCACTTGTAGAGGCTGCCGTCGTAATGGACGGTGTAGGCATCGTCCATCTCCACCCCGCAGGGCTCTGGTTGGAGTTCGGCCACGGGATAGCCCCGCTTCAGCACCTCCCTGCGCACATGGAGCGCGGCCTGGCCCAGCCAGGGCTCGTTGATGGAGCTGCACCCTCCGCGGTAGTCGCTGGCGCTGATGGGGTCGCTCACCTGCATGACCATATTAAAGCTCACCCCTTCCACCCTCTCCGGGCTGATCCCCCGCTCGGCCAGCAGATCCAGGACCGTGGCAAAGTCCTGGTAGCTCTCCCTGGTGTAGTTGCCGCCCAACCGGATCTTGGTCTGGGTGCAGATCCTGGCCAGGCGATCGACAATCACTGCAAAGCTGCCGGCCCCTGACTTGAAGGGGCGGAGGCGATCATGGTTGGCCGGCGGTCCGTCCAGGGTCACCTTGACCCCGTCCAGGCCCCAGGGGGTCAACTCCGCCACCAGCTCCGGGCTGAGCAGGGAACCGTTGGAGATCAGGTCAAGCACCAGCGCTGCCCCCTGCTCCTCGACAAAGGGTTTCAGCCGCCTGGCCAGGGCGAGGATCTGCCTGGTATAGAGCAGGGGCTCGCCGCCGTAGAACTGGAGGATCAGTTTCTTCTTGCCCGGGCGGAACCGTTTCTTGATAAAGGCGACCAGCTGCTCGGAAGTGGGGTCATCCATCGCCTTTGCCCCCTTCTGTTGCCCCTCAAAGCAGTAGCTGCAGCGAAAGTTGCACTCCATCCCCGGGACGATGGCCAGGGTCAGGTTGGGGTTGTCGCGGTTGATCGCCTCCATATAGCCCTGCATGGCCCGATATTCGGCCTCGCGATCAGCCACCAGAAACTCCAGCTTGGTGAGCTCTGCTCCATAGGCGTTTGTCTGATCGCCCCTGTTCAGGGCCTGGAAGTCCTCTTCCGGCAGGAGCACCAGGGCGCCGGTCTTGGTGGAGAAGAGCAGGACCTGGCCCGGGATGGAGGGGTGACGGTGGCTGGTGAGATAGGGGCTCAACTGCATGGGATGCTCCGCGGCTATAAAAAAAGGAGAGCCGAGGCTCTCCTTGCAAACAGGGTAAGGGAAAAAGCTTATTTCGATGCCGTCGGTCCACCGGCGCAGCAGCCGGCGTCTGCGGCGACCTGTTTCACGGTTTTGCCCTTGCGTAAAATAATCATTTTCTTCTTCATCCTCTCCTCCACAGAGTGTTGCTTGTCGTTGAAACTATTCCAACAGTCATTATAGAGGGGGGACGACTGATGTCAAGAGTTATTGAGTGCTTGACTGCTTGACCGGGGGCAGCTCCGGGCAGATGCAACTGGACTGTTAATAGCGAACGCTCAGTCCAACTTCCAGCCAGCGATCAGGGTTGGGATACTCATAGTCACAGTACTGGCTGGTGTTAAAGAGGTTGTGTGCCTTGAGATAGAGCTCGCCCTTGAGCTGGGGGAGTTCAAGCTCCTTGGCAAGGAGCAGGTCCCAGAGCCAGGTGCCGTGCCGCGGCTCTTCTATGAGATTTTGCTCGTTGAGCCAGAGGTAGCGGCCCGCCAGTTCGGCCCTGAGGCCTGCGGGGGCATGGTCATAGCTGACAGTAAGGTTGCCGCTGTAGGTCTCGTCATCACCAAAGCCCTCGTCTGTTGCCACCTCGCCGTCACCGCTGACCAGGGTGAAGTTGGCGTTCAGGCTGAGGCCGTGAAAGCTCTCGGTCCGGGCCTCGAGCTCAAAGCCCTTGAGCCGTTGGGAGCCGCTGTTGCTCCAGGGGACGCTGTTCGGCTCCCAGGCATCCTCGATCTGGTGATGGAAGATGGTCCCCTTGAGGTGGAGCATGGGGATGCGGGCGGTCTCCAGGCCCAGCTGGAAGGTCCAGATGTTTTCCGGGTTCAGCTCCGGTGAATGGGTCGATGCGGCCAGGTAGGGGGCGGAAAAGCCCCTGGCGACCAGGCCCCGGAACAGGGTCTCCGGGGAAAGCTGGTAGGTGGCTCCCAGGGAGGGGCTGATGGACTCCTCGGAGTTGGAATGGGCGTCGTAGCGCAGGCCCGGGCTGAGGGTCCATTTGCCGTGGACATAGCTGAGGTTGGCGTAGACGCCGTTGCGGTCCTCGCTGACAGGCGGATCTGTGGTGGTGGACGGGCCGCCGAAAAAGGGCCCCATCCTGCTCTGGTAGTGGAGCTTGCTGTGGTTGGACTCCAGCCCCAGGTTGGCGGTCAGCGCTGTCCCGGCCCAGGTCAGGCGGGCGGAGAGGTTGGTTGAGCTGTCCTCCCACTCCTCGCCAAAGAGGAGGCTGCCCCGGGTTCCGCCGCTCCCGCTGCCCCGGGTCTTACGGTTAATGGTAAAGCTGTTGTGAAAGTGCTGGGCCGCAAGATGGAGGCTGGTCCTGGAGCCGAGCCTGGTGTCAAGGAAGATGGTGGCCCAGCTATCCTGCTGATCCAGCTCTTCATAGAGGTCCAGGCCCTCGATATCCCAGGCATCACTCCAGTTGAGCCCCTTGTACGAGGGATCGCTGTAGCCGCCGGTCACGCTCAGCTGGGAGCTGCCTGGCAGCTGGAGCTGGACCTTGCCGTAGAGGGTGTCCCGTTTAGCGTAGCGGTCAAGGCGGAGGCCGTCGGAGTCCATGCTGCCTGCGTAGAGGTAGTAGCCCAGGGCCTTGACCCGGCCGGCGGCATCGGCGGCAAGCTCGTAACTGTCGGCCTCGCCGTAACTGGCATGGATGGTTCCGCTGGGACGGATGGTCTTGCCCGTATCCTTGGTGATGATGTTGATCACCCCGCCCAGGGCCGAGCCCCAGGTGGAGGAGGCGGCGCCCTTGATGATCTCGATGCGCTTGATGATCCCCAGGGGGATGAAGCTGGTCAGGGCAAAGCCGTTTGAGTTATGGTTGAGGCGGACCCCGTCCAGGAGGAGGAGCACATGATGCCGCTGGGAGCCCTGCAGGGAGACACTGGCGGTGCCCAGGAAATCCTGTCCCCAGAAGGTGACAAACACCCCGGGCTGGCGGCTCAGCACCTCTGCCAGGGTATGGGCCCGCATTTGCTCGATCTCTTTGGCCGTGACCACGGTGACGTTCTCGGCAACCTGGCTGAGCGGCTTGAGGGAACGGGAGCTGCTCTCCACCAGCTGTTCCTCCTCAAAGTACATGCTCAGCAGCTCCTCTTCCTGGGAAGACGGGGGCGCGGCGGTCTCGGCCAGGAGCGGCTGGCAGGCAAGAAGGCTTGTCAGCAGGAGCAGGGGTATCGCCAGAAAGGGTCTGTTCATAGTTTTAGTGGCAGGTTGTGATTGAAGGTGATTGAAGGTGGCTGAGGGTGGCTAAAGGCCTTGAGCCTTTTTTCCCTTGGCTTGAGCCTGGCTTGAGTCCGAACGAAAAATCCCATGTTTGAAGGTATCCTTAAGTATCCTTAGGTATCCTTAAGAGAGCCTTCTCCCGGTTCCCTGGGGCGCTTCTCCGCAGGATAGCAGATCGAGCCCGAGATGAACATCTTTGCCTTTCCTGGGCCTGCAGCAGAGAGTAGAGCAGGGAGTAGAGCAGGCTGATTCGCCAGGATAGCAGAAATGGAGCCAAAAGTCTTGAAGCTCCTCTGCTGCAAAGAAAATCGGCAGGCCAGGGGGGCTGGCCTGTTTTCCCCTGAGCAGCTCCCGGTTTGAGGCCAGCCCTGAATCAAGCTCTCTGCCAGGGAGGGAGTCCCGAGGAAAATACTTTGATTTTTAAGAGCTTATCGATAAAAGTGAACTGATTGTGGCCCTGACAGTTTTTCAGGCGGAGTTGCGGCCCTCCTCCACCCCCCTGGGTTTGTATTTTTTTGGGCAAGTTTTATGCATTGGGTTTGCTGTCTGCTGGTGTGGTCTTGGTGGCCATCGCTGCTTCCCGGTGGTGGTTCCGGTCTGATCAGGGGGCTGGGATCCGGGCAGCTCAAGCGGAGTTGCTGCGCCGGCAGCATCTTTTAGAACCCTGGGAACCTCGGAACCTCTCGTCTATGAAAAAGATCCTCTTGCTGCTCCTGCTCACCTATTTCAGCCTGGCCCCCTTGGTCATGGCCTATGAGATAGTGGTGGTCAAGGGCAGCAGGAGCAGGTTGAGCGAGCGGCTGCAGGTACTCTTTGCCCAGGAACTCACCAGGCTGGTCCCTGCCGACCAGGGGGTAACGGCCATCCAGCCCCACCAGGTCCGGGAAATCGTCCTCTCCGGTTCCGACCGGCCAGGGCTTGCCGACCAGCTGGCCCAGAGCCGTCCCGATCTTCTCCTGGCCATCGGCAGCCGGGCCCTGCAGGCGGCCCTCACTGTCCCGGAGCTGCCCATCGTTCATCTGCTGGTCGCTGATCCCGCCGGGATGATCGGCGGGAGAGCCGCGGTCAGCGGGGTTGGCCTGGCGGTTCCCCCCCGGGTACAGCTGGCAGCCTTGCGGCGCGCTCTGCCCGGGGTCCGGAGGGTCGGTCTGGTCTACGATCCGGAGCGAAGCTCGGGCCTTGTCGAGCAACTGGTGGCTGCAGCCCCTGATCTCCACTTCATCACCCGTTCCACCGCCAGGAGCAGTGAGGTCCCTGAGCTGATCCAATCGCTCCAGGGCAAGGTCGATCTGCTCTGGATGTTGCCCGACCTGACGGTCTCCAACCGAAAAACCATGGAGAGTTATCTTCTCTTCTCCATCAAAAATAAGATTCCCCTCCTGACCTTCTCTGCAAAGCTGCTCAGGCGGGGGGCCACCCTTGCCATCACCTTTGATCTGGAGGGCATCGCCCTGCAGGCAGCAACCCTGGCCGTGGAGCTGTTGTCCCGGGGAGAAGCCTCCGGCCATAGGGCTGTTGTCGCCCCGCAGGCGCAGACACTGGTCAATCAGCGGATGGCCGAGAAGCTTGGCATCTCAATAGTCAGCGAGGAAGAGGATCGTGATTAGTCGTCTTGTTGCCCTGCGCAAGAGCTTTCAGGCCAAGATTATCGTGGCCCTGGTTATCTCCATGATCTGTATGGCCGCGATCTTTGATCTGATTCTGATCAACATCCAGGAAAAGACCTATCGTTCCCTGGTCCAGGCACAGAGCGCCGGCCTGGTGAGGATGTTTGCCCATACCATTCGCGTTGCCGTCTTTACCGAGAGTGAAGAGGAGCTGGCCCTCCCGGTGGAAGGGCTGATGCTCCAGGAGCACATCAAGGAGGTGGTGATCTGGAATAAGGAGCAGAGACGGCTGCTCCAGAGAACCAGGAAGGGTGCCGCCCCCTCCGAGAGCAGGATCACGACCCCGGCAGAACTGCAACTGACCGGGCAGGGAGATGACAAGCGTGCGCGCTTGGGCCGGGAAACCGGGGACAGCTTTATCTACGGAGGCCAGGTCTCCTTTGCCAGTGCTTCCCTGGAGGGAGAATCGTGGTACCTTGAGGAGAATGGTACCAGTCGGCAGGGAGAGATCGTCGGCTATGTGGCTGTGCGTTTTTCCAAGGATATCCTCCAGGCCGGGGTGCGCAATATCCTCATCCAGACCGGGGTTTCGGTGGTTCTCTTTTTAGGGGTCGGCATTTTTCTCATCTTTTTCATTGTCGCCAGGGTGAGCCGACCGCTTCAGGAGCTGTTGTCGACCATCAGAAAGAGAAGAGCGGATCCGGGCAGGCCCAGCGATATCAGGGTCCTGACAGAGACCTATGAGGGCATGGTCACTGATCTTGAACACTCCTTTCAAACCATTGCTCTCCTGAATGAAAACCTGGAAAAGAAGGTGCACCTGCGGACCCTGCAGCTGAGCCAGGCCAATCAGGAACTGGCCGGCAAACAGGAGAAGCTTGAACAGACCAACAGGGAGCTGAGCCAGGCCCTGGGCGAGCTGCAGCAGACCCAGGAGCAGCTTATCCAGCAGGAGAAGCTGGCCGCCATGGGCCAGCTGGTGGCCGGGGTTGCCCATGAAGTCAACAATACGGTTAACTTTATCTCTGCCGCACTGCCCTCGCTCCATCGGCTGGTGGAGGACATCAAGAGGATCCTGGGCTGCTACGCTGAACTGGAACAGGCCGTCTGCAGCGATGCCCTGGCCGAGAAGAGGGCGCAGCTCAGGGCGGTAAAAGAAGAACTCTTTTTTGATGAGCTCTTTCCCCTGGTTGACCAGCTGCTGGCGAACATAGATGAAGGAGCCAGGAGGACCAGCCGTATCGTCCATGACCTCAGGACCTTTTCCAGGAGTAATAGGGAAGCCTCGCTGCCCCTGGATCTGCACGCGGTGATCGATTCCACCATCCCCTTCCTTGACCGGCAGCTCATGGAGAAGGTAACCGTTGATCGTGACTATGGGGTGCTGCCCCCGGTTCCCTGTCTGCCGGAGCGAATGAGCCAGGTCTTTCTCAACATCATGAACAACGGCATCCAGGCCATGGGCGGGGAGGGGCGCTTGTCGATCAGAACCGAGTGCCGCCAGGAAAAGGTCCACCTCTTCTTTAGAGATAGCGGCTGCGGCATAGCAGAGCAGGACCTGCAGAAGATTTTTGATCCCTTTTTTACCACCAAGGAGATCGGCCAGGGAACCGGCCTGGGGCTCGGCATCTCCTATACCATCATCCGGCAGCATGGCGGAGATATCAAGGTGGAGAGTGAACCGGGAAGAGGAACGGTCTTCGAGATCATCCTCCCGGTGGGTCCCCGGGCAAGAGGCCAGCTCAAGAAGGCGTAGTCAGTCGGCCTGGTCAGCCGTTGAGTCAGCCATTGAGGCAGCCATGGAGTCCGCTGTTTGCAGGGGAGGGGCTGGCCGAGCCCTTGGAAAAGAGACCGAGCAGGAGGTGGGTGTTGTGCTAAGATTCAAGCCAGGCTCAAGGTGGCCTCAAGGATTGGGAGAAGAGCGTTGACCAAACTAAAGCTGTTGTATGTTGATGACGAAGTGGTAAATCTAACCAACTTCCAGATCGCCTTCAGGCGTAATTTTGATGTGATTACGGCGCTTTCCGGGAGAGAGGCCTTGGAGATCTTTGACCACCACGATGATCTTGCCATAGTCGTTGCCGATCAGCGCATGCCCGGGATGAGCGGTGTCGAGCTCCTCCATGCCGTCAAGCAGCGAAATGAGGAGGTGGTTCGGATTATCCTGACGGCCTATACCGAGGTCTCAGACATTATCGACTCCATCAATAAGGGCAATATCTATCAGTTTGTCCTCAAGCCCTGGGTCGAGGCCGACCTGCTCCAGCTGCTTGACAGGGCGGGTGAGAAGTACCTGCTCGTTCGAGAGAACAGGCAACTGCTGCAAAAACTGGAACAGGACATCCGCAAGCGAAACCAGCTGGAGGCGACCCTGGTGCGGCGTGACCTGGTGCTTGCAGAGGTGGCTGAGATGGCTCTGCGGCTGCTCCTGAGTAGCGACTGGAAGGCCTACGTCAAGGAGCTTGTCGCCCGGCTGGGCGTGGTTATGGCCGTCAGCAGGGTCCAGATATTCCGCCACCATCATGATGGCGATGGGCTGCCCCTGGCCAGGCAGCTGGTTGGCTGGAGCGCTGAACATCTGCCTGCCCCGCTGGCTGCAGCGATCCTTCCGGAATTTTCCTATGCAAGGTCCCAGCTTGAGCGCTGGTTCACTGCCTTTGAAAAGAGCGAGCTCATCCACGGCAATGTCGTCGATTTTCCCCGGGCCGAAATCCGTCTGCTCCAGGAGCTTCAGCTCAAGTCCATAGCCTGCATACCGATCAACGCCGGGGAGCATTGCTGGGGTTTTCTCTGCTTTGAGGATTGTCAGTCCGAGAGGAGATGGGCCAAGCCGGAGCTCGATGCCTTGAAGACCTCGGCAACCATGATCGGCACGGCCATCCTTCGCAGGAAGATGGAGGCTGCCCTCGACAACCAGCGTGCGCAGATCGCCCATGCCGGCCGGCTCGCGGCCTTGGGAGAGATGGCCTCCGGGATAGGGCATGAGATTCATCAACCGCTTTCGGTTATTAACCTGAACACAGAGAACTGCCTGACTTGTCTGGCGGCCGATATGCCCCCTCCAAGCGATACCCTGCTGAGCGACAGCCTCACCGAGATCACAAAGCAGGTTGAGAAGATAACGCGTCTTATTGATAATATGCGTCGTTTTTCCAGATTTCCTGCAGGCAGCTTGGCGAAGATTGCTCTCTCCGAGCCATTGGCAAACGTGCTTCTCTTCTTTGAGGAGCAGTTTCGAACCCATGGTATTGAGCTTGAGGTGAGTTGCGCGGAGAGACTTCCTCTGGTTCTCGCCGATGCCCAGAAGTTTGAGCAGGTACTGGTGAACTTTCTGACCAACGCCAGATATGCCGTGGAGGCGCGTGCGCTCGAGCAGAGGGGCTTTCAGAAAAAGGTCACCGTTCTCCTCGCCCACGAGGAGCTGACAGCCGCTGAGTTGGCGGCCTTGGCCTTTAAGAAGGACGAGAACACCTCCAGCCAGGTGGTGCGGGTTGAGGTGGAGGATAACGGTATAGGGATGGATGAGGATACCCGGCAACGCTGCCTGGAACCTTTTTTCACGACCAAGGAGGTGGGAGACGGTACCGGCCTGGGACTTTCCGTCAGCTACACCATTATTCAGGAGCTGAACGCTCACCTTGATATCAGCAGCAGCCAGGGGGGGGGGCTCCCTGTTCCGGATCTCTCTGCCGGTGGCAAGGGAGGATCTGGTTTGAACAGCAGCTTGCGACCCGATGAACCGCTCTTTATCGTTGACGATGATCCCGATGTGGCCCAGGCCATCAACCGAACCCTGCAGATCGGCGGCTATAATAACCTGGTCTCCATTGGAGACAGCCGGGATGTCCTGACAGAGCTTGAACAGCGTGGTGCCTCCCTGGTACTGCTTGATATCTCCATGCCCCACCTGGGCGGCGAGGAACTGCTTGGGGAGATCGCCCGCCGATATCCCGCCCTGCCGGTGGTGATGGCCACGGCCTGCGACGCCACCGAGATCGTGGTGCGTTGCATGAGAAAGGGGGCCTATGATTTTGTCAGCAAGCCCCTGGGGACCGGCAGGTTGCTGGCAGCAATCCATGGAGCCCTTGAACTGCGGGAACTCCGCCGTGAAAATGAGGCCCTGCGGCACAAGGAGCAGCAAGGCGGACCCAAGCATCCAGAACTGTTCAGCGATATCATTAGCCAGAATCCGGCGATGCTCTCCCTGTTCAGGTATATCGAGGTCATTGCTCCCAGCAGTCAGGTGGTGGTGGTCAACGGCGAGACAGGGGTGGGCAAAGAGCTGGTTGCCCAGGCGATCCATCGGGCCAGCGGGAGAAGAGGCAGGTTTGTGGCCGTAAATGTTGCCGGGGTGGATGACGAGGTCTTTGCCGATACCTTGTTCGGTCATGTGAAGGGGGCTTTTTCCGGGGCACATGCCAACCGGGCCGGTCAGATAAAGATGGCGGCCGGGGGAACCCTGTTCCTCGATGAGATAGGAGATCTCAGTCCAAAATCTCAAGTGAAACTGCTGCGTCTGCTTCAGGAAAAAACCTTTCTTCCCCTGGGTGCTGATACGGTCCTGCAGAGTGATGCCCGGATCGTCGCCGCCACCAACAGAGATCTTGATCAACTCGTTGCCCAGGGGATCTTTAGGAAGGATCTCTACTACAGGCTCTATGCCCATCATCTCGCTCTTCCGCCCCTGCGTGAGCGCTTCGACGACCTGCCGCTGCTGGTGGACCATTTTGCCGCCCAGGCGGCGGCAGAACTGGGGCTGCAGGTCCCAAGGATCTCTCCCCAGGTCTATCTCTATCTGAAAAATGTACCTTTTGAAGGAAATATCAGGGAGCTGCAGGCTGTGGTGCAGGGGGCCCTGACGAGGCAGGTCGGCCCCTGCCTGGGGGTTGACACGGTTGCAGCCATGGTCGAGGGGAAGAAGGGGGCCACAGGCGGAGGTGAGCCCCTGGCTGGGGCTGCTGTTCCGCTCCTTTCCTTTGGCGCTGCCCTGCCGACCATGAGAGAGGTGCGGCGAAGTCTGGTGGTTGAGGCCTTGGCCAGGGCTGATGGGAGTATCAGTCTGGCGGCAAAGATGATCGGCATGAGCCGTCAGGCCCTGAGCCAGTTTGTGCAGAGGCATGGAATCTCCCCCGGGGGTACCCCGCAATAAAAGTTTTCTTGTCAACAAAGATTGCCTGGTCTGCCATCCCCTCTTCTTTGGGGGGGGTGGCCCTTGGCTCCTGGAGTAAAACGGCTTCTCCGCAATATTTGTTGTCGTCTCACCCCGGGGCCTGGTCAGGCCTGGCGGCTGACCGCAGCCTGGTTTGGCCAACGGTGCTTGCCCGAGGGGGACCGTCGATCCCCAGCGGCTCCGCCGGCGGCAGAGGAGGGTGAAACCTGAGGAAAGAGCAGCGGTTGGCCGAGGTATCTTTTCCCGCCACCCCCCGCCTTGGATCCGGATCATCGGGGCAGGGCCGAATCGTCCCCCCCTCTTTTTTTGCTGCTGCTGCGGCTCTTTTGCACAGGGGGAGCCTGGGCTGCGGTAACGGCATGATTCTTTCATAGAATCTCTGCAGATACTGTCCCTGATCCTTCAATGGGTAGCATGGGTAACTGGACATGCAACTGCAAACTGCAATAGGCTGCTTACGATGGAAAACGATCTCCCCCATACCGTCTTGGTCGTTGATGACACCCGACTGATACGCTCCTTTTTAAAGAGTCTCCTGGAGAGCTACGAGTTTGAGGCGGCCTTTGCGTGCAACGGCCAGGAAGCCGTCACCAGCTGGCAACAGACCGATTTCCAAATCATTTTGATGGATATCGAGATGCCGGTCATGGACGGACTGGCAGCTACCCGCATCATCCGGCAGCGCGAACAGGCCGAACAGAGAAGACATACCCCGATTATTGGTTTTTCAGGGGGAGGCATGGCAGACCCCCGGGGTGTCTGTCTGGCGGCTGGTATGGATGGTTTTTTGGCCAAGCCCATCGCTGTCAGAGATGCACTCGATGTGATTTTTTCCTTTGTCTAGACGAGAACAAGAGCTTCTTCATGGCGAAGAAAACCAGAGGATTGGGAGACCCCCAGAGCTTTTATGGATCTAACCTCAAGAAATGAAGGCTGCAGTATGGAACCGTACCGGATTGTCGTTGCCGATGACCATAGCCTCATCCGTCAGGGTATAAAGAGCATCATCGCCGAAGATGGGGCCATGCGGGTTGTCGGCGAGGCGGCTAACGGTCTCGAACTCCTCGATATCCTGGCAGAGCAGGAGCCGCATCTGGTGATCCTGGATATCTGCATGCCCAACATGAACGGCATCGAGGCGGTGGGTCAGGTGAAAGAGACGCATCCCGAGGTCAAGATCCTGATTGTCACCATGTATGGCAACAACCACTACTTCTACAAGGCCATTGACGCCGGCGTGGATGGTTACCTGCTCAAGGAGGAATCTGATGCGGAACTGCTGAAGGCCATCGAGGCCGTCAGGAACAACAGGTCCTATGTCTCGCCCCAGCTGAGCCAGGATATCAGCGATGATATGATCGCTGCCTTTCGTGAGCAGGCCAGTGTGCCTGTGGTCTCCCTCTCGGAGCGGGAACGGCAGGTGCTGCGTCTGGTGGTCCAGGGCAATACCAGTAAAAAGATAGCCGCTCATCTCCGCCTGAGCCCCCGCACCGTGGATCATCATCGGGCCAGTCTTTTGAAAAAGTTCAACATGAAGAATACCATCGACCTGGTCAACTACGTGGTCAGGAATAACCTCTTTTTGGATGAGGGCTGAAAAAATGAGCGTTTGGCTCTTTTTTTTGCGTCATACCCTCCCCGCTAACCCTTCTCTTTCAAAGAGTTTTTTGCTGGTCATAGGTAAATATACCTATGGGGGCGTCCGTAGTTCCCTCAATTGTCTTTTCCGCTGTTCTACGTTTTACTTCTTCCAGTTCAATCAGAAACAGCGGCTGAGTCGCAGATGATGAAATGTCAACGGAGAGGGCAAGATGAACAAGAATGATCTTATCGAAACGATTGCCGGTTCAGCAATGATCAGTAAGGCCGCTGCTGAGCGGGGGCTCAATGAAATGCTGAGCATGATGTCTTCGGCCATGGAAGACGGCGACCGGGTCACCCTGGCCGGATTTGGCAGTTTTTCCGTGGTGGATCGGGCGCCCCGTGTCGGTCGGAATCCGAAAACCGGAGAGGTGGTGCCCATCCCTCCCCGTAAGGCGGTCAAGTTCCGTCCAGGGAAACATCTTTCCCGTAAGATGCAGTAGCCACCAGGAGGGCGCTGTCTGCAGGAGTCTGCTCTAAGCAGACCCCGCCCTCCAGAGCGAGCCAGGCCGTCTCTTCCAGCTAGCCGCCGGACCTGGCTCGCCACAGCCAGAGTATCCCCCCCAGGCCGAACATGGCCCCGCTCAAGACCTGACCCATGGAAAAGCTGTTGAGCATGAGTCCCAGCTGAGGATCAGGTTCCCGCAGATATTCCACCAGAAAACGAAAGCCGCCATAGAGGATCAAAAACAGGGCCAGGATGGAGCCGTGGGGCCAGCCAGGGGCAGGCCGTGTTTTCCAGGGTTTGTCTTTACAGCTCCAGAGGATGACAAAGAGGACCACCCCTTCCAGCAGGGCTTCATAGAGCTGGGAGGGATGGCGTGGCAGGGGGCCGCCCCCGGGGAAGACCATGGCCCAGGGGAGGTCGCTGGGTCGGCCGAAGAGCTCACCGTTGATGAAATTTCCCAGCCGGCCGAAAAATAAGCCCACCGGTACGGTGGCCACATAGAGGTCTGCACCCTTCCAGAAGTCCAGCCGCTGCAGGGAGCAGAAGAGCACTCCTGCTCCCAGGGCCCCCAGGCAACCGCCATGAAAGGACATCCCGCCCTCCCAGACGGCCATGATCTCAGCCGGGTGAGCCAGGTAGTAGTCCAGGTTGTAGAAGAGGACATAGCCCAGGCGTCCCCCCAGGATCACCCCGACAATCAGGGTCAGGTTGAGGTTGTCCAGCTGATTGCGCAGCTGCTGCCACTGAAAGCGGCCGGCCTGGTAGGCGACCAGCAGGTAGGCCGCTGAAAAGCCGATGACATACATCAGTCCGTACCAGCGGATCGCCAGGGGGCCGAGGGAGACGATGATCGGGTCGATCTGAGGATAGCTGATCATGGTCCGCAGCCCTAGAGCAGGCCCTCTCTTCTCAGCTGGATCTGGAGCACGGAGAGGGCCGCCGGGGTGACCCCTGAGATCCTGGAGGCCTGTCCCAGGGAGCGCGGCTGCACCGTGGTCAGCTTTTCCACCACCTCGTTGGAGAGGCCGGGAAGCCCCTCATAGACCATCTCTTCCGGGATAGCCATCTGCTCCAACTTCTTAAAGCGCTGTACCTGTTCCTCCTGCCGCCTGATGTAGCCGGCATACTTGACCTTGAGTTCGATCTCCTGCTGATAGCTGGACTCAAGAAAGGTCGACGCTAGCTCGATCTCGGCGGCCTGGGCCAGCTGGATGAGTTGTGCCAGGTGGATTTCCGGGCGGCGGAGCAGGTCTGCCATGGTCAGGGCCTGGGTCAGGGGGGTGGTGCCCAGCGACGAGGCCAGTTTGTTGACCGCAGCCGTTGGCTTGATCCGGATCTGCTGGAGCAGTGTTTCGGCCTCTTCGATGGCGGCCCGTTTTTCGACAAACCCCTCCCAGGTCGCCTGGTCCACCAGACCCAGCTCGTAGCCGATTGCGCGCAGGCGGATGTCCGCGTTGTCCTCACGCAGCAGCAACCGGTACTCGGCCCGGGAGGTGAACAGGCGGTAGGGTTCCTTGGTCCCCAGGGTGACCAGATCATCGATCAGTACCCCCAGGTAGGCCTGGGAACGGTCCAGGATCAGGGGCGGCTCTTCCCTGGTGTACTTGACCCCGTTGATGGCCGCGATCAGTCCCTGGCCTGCAGCCTCCTCGTAGCCCGAGGTACCGTTGATCTGACCGGCCAGAAAGAGCCCCTGGATCTTTTTGGTCTCCAGGTTGGGCCTGAGTTCCCGTGGGTCCACATAGTCATACTCGATGGCGTAACCCGGGCGGATGATCCGGGCGTTTTCCATGCCCGGGATGGAGTGGACCATGGCAATCTGGGTGGCCAGGGGCAGGCTGGTGGGGATGCCGTTGGGGTAGACCTCCACGGTCTCGACCCCCTCGGGTTCCAGAAAGATCTGGTGGCGGATCTTTTCCGGAAAGCGCATGACCTTGTCCTCGATGGAGGGACAGTAGCGGGCACCGACCCCCTCGATCACCCCGGCATAGAGGGGTGACTGGTCGATGGAATCCCTGATGATCTGGTGGGTGGTCTCGTTGGTGTAGGTGATGTAGCAGGGAAACTGTGGCTGGGGCGGCGTAGCGCCGGAGGAGAAGGAGAACAGGCTGGGCGGCTCATCGGAATACTGGGCCTCCAGCTGGGAGTAGTCGATGGTGGTGCCGTCGATCCTGGGCACGGTGCCGGTCTTCATCCGGCCCACGGTGAAGCCGGCCTGCTTGAACCACTCTGCCAGGGAGCGCGAGGGGACATCCCCCATCCGGCCTGCAGGGAAGTTTTTCAGCCCCACGTGGATCAGGCCGTTGAGAAAGGTCCCGGTGGTCACCACCACCGCCTTGACCCGGAGCACCTCGTCCAGGGAGGTGCGGATGCCGCTGACCCGCCCATCCTCCACCAGGATCTCGTCCACCACGGTCTGGCGGATCTCCAGGTTCTCCTGATGTTCCATGATCTTCTTCATCCGCAAGCGGTAGAGGAGCCGATCCGCCTGGGCCCGGGAAGAACGGACCGCCGGTCCCTTGCTGGTGTTGAGGCGGCGGAACTGGATCCCGGTGGCATCGATGTTCTTGGCCATCTCGCCTCCCAGGGCGTCGATCTCCTTGACCAGGTGACCCTTGGCCAGGCCGCCGATGGCAGGGTTGCACGACATGGCGCCGATGGTATCTGCGTTCATCACGCAGACCAGGGTGCGACATCCCATTCGGGCTGCGGCCAGGGCCGCTTCACAGCCGGCATGGCCGGCACCGATTACAGCAATATCAAAATCCGTCATATATCCAGGTGGTAATAGTGGAGGTGGGGGTGGACTACAGAGGAGCAAAGGGGACACGGGTAAAGGTGAACAACTGTTGACTCTGCAATAAAAAATTTATTATAGATAGCACGGTCCAATTTTGCAACGGGAAGCGACAGGAATCAGCTGATCAGGGGCCTCATCTCCGGGAAAGCGGGGCGCCGGCTCCAGCGTCTGTCCCTGCCGAGCCCGCATCGCTCCAAGTTGACCGGCATCCGGCCTTGCCTTTGTTCTCACCGCAGCTCTTTAGCTCTTCATCAGGCGTCCAACTATGCATTTTGCATCTATTACCCATGTGTTCGGCCTCCTCCTGCTGGTGACCGGCACGGCCATGCTCTTTCCGGCCCTCTGTGCCGCCTACTACGGGGAGGGGGATCTCCTGCCGCTGCTGCTCTCCGCCGGGGTGACCTACCTCCTCGGTCTGCCGACCTGGTGGTTTTTTCGCAAACAGTATGAGCTCAACATCAAGGACGGCATCGTGGTGGCGGTCTTTGGCTGGCTGGTGGTTTCCTCCTTCTCCGCACTGCCCTTCATGATCCATGGGGCCATCCCCGGCTTCACCGACGCCTTTTTTGAGATGATCTCCGGTTACACCACCACCGGTGCGACCATCCTCACCGATATCGAGGCCCTGCCCCATGGCCTGCTCTTCTGGCGCAGTGAGACCCACCTCCTGGGGGGGATGGGCTTTCTCACCCTGACCATTATTCTCCTGCCCCAGGGCATGGGCGGGGTGCGCCTGTTCCGGGCCGAGTCGAGTCCGGGCCAGGTGATCACCAAGGAAAAATTCAAGCCCCGCAACCGGGATACCATGATCAGCCTCTGGTGGATCTACCTGTTTTTGAATTTTATCCAGGCCCTGCTGCTCTGTTTTGGGGGGATGTCGATCTTCGATGCCCTCTGTACCGCCTTTGGCACGGTCTCCACCTCGGGCTATTCCCCGAAGAACCTGAGCATCGGCTCTTATGATTCCGCCTACTTTGACTGGGTGATCATCGTCTTCATGTTCCTGGGCGGGGTGACCTTTATGCTGTTTTTTCAGCTGCTCCGGGGCAACTGGCAGGCGGCCTACCGCAACACCGAGTTCAAGTGGTACCTGGTGCTGATGCTCTTCTTCTGCAGCAGCGTCTCCCTGATCCTTTGGAGCAACCAGAGCTACGACAGCCTGGCCGATGCCTTCCGCTTCGGCACCTTTCAGGTGGTCTCGATCCTGACCACCACCGGCTATACCACCGCAGATTATGAGCTCTGGCCCCAGGCTGCCCAGATGTTTCTCTTTCTGGTCTGCTTCCTCGGTGCCTGTGCCGGCTCCACCACCAGCGGGATCAAGGTGGTCCATTACGTCATCATCTGCAAGTATATGTATGCCTCCATCCGCAAGATCTTCTTCCAGCCCCGGGCCGTGGTCTCCATCCGCCTGAATCAGCGGGCCGTGGAGGCTTCGGTGGTGGATCTGGCCATCTGCTACTTCATCGTCAATATCATGATGATTCTGGCCGGGGGCTGTGTGATGGTCCTCCTGGAGGGCTTCGACTATGTCTCGGCCATGAGTTCGGTGATCGCGGCCCTGATGAATATCGGCCCCGGCTTTGGTGAGATCGGGCCCAGTAAGAACTTTGCCTTTATCTCTGCCCCGGGCAAGTGGTTTCTCTCCTGGAACATGCTGGTCGGCCGGCTGGAGATGTTTTCCGCCCTGGTGATCCTCTACCCCTCGTTCTGGAAAAAATAAGGGCCGTCCCCCTCCCCGACTCCCCAGCCCTGCTCCGGAGGATCTGGGGTTCAGGCGGAAAACAGCCTGCGGACCTCCTTGAGGTAGGAGGAGTTGCTGATCACGATGGCCCGGTCGCCGCCATGGATGTGGGTATCGCCCACTGCGGTCTTCCACTCCCCGTCCCTGAAGACACTGCCCACGATGATGTGACCGGCCAGGGCCTTGGTCAGTTTGGCCAGGGGCTTACGGGTGATGGGGGCGCCCGGGGCGGCGATCAGGTCGATCACCTCGGCGTCAAAGCCGTGCATGTGGGAGATGGAGAGCAACTCGCTGCCCCGGATAAAGGTGAGGATCTCGTTGCCGGCCAAAAGCTTCTTGTTGAGGACGATGTCCAGGCCGCTGGTGGAGGCCAGCACCAGGTACTCCTCCTTGGTCACCAGGCAGATGGTCTTCCGCTGCACCCCCTGGGCGTCACCGTCATGGACGGCCATCAGGTGTTTGGCCAGGATGCAGCTCATGATGTTGGTCTCGTTCTCCCCGGTGGAGGCGATGAAGGTGTCGATATCCTTGAGGCCGGATTCCTCCAGGACTTCCTTGTCGGAACCGTCACCGTGGAGGACCTCGCTGTCCTTGAGCAGGAAGGAGAGCTCCTCGGCCCGTTGGGCATTCTTTTCCAGGAGAGTGACCTTGAAGTTTCTGCCCAGCAACTCGGCGATCCGGGCCCCGGCCAGGCCGCCGCCCAGGATCATCACCCGGTGCCGCCGCTGCTGTTTGACGCCGGTGAGCTCCATCAGCTTGGGCAGGTCTGCCTTGTCCGCCATGATCAGGACCTGGTCCTGGGGCAGGATCTCCTGCTCTCCGGAGGGGATGATGGTGGTGATGCCCCGGGAAATGGCCACCACCCGAAAGGGGAAGGCATGGTAGGTGCGGGAGATATCGATGAGGTTCTTGTGGGCAAAGGGCGAGCTGCCGGTGATCCGGGTGGCCATGACCTGCATCTGGCCCAGGGCGATGTCGATGATTTCGTCGCCGGCGGTTCGCTTGATCATTCGGACGATCTCCTGGGCCGCCAGCTCCTCGGGGTGGATGAAGAGGTCGATTTTCAGGTCTTCGCCCTGGAGCATCGAGTCGTCATGGCCGAAATCCTGGGAGCGTACCCTGGCGATCTTGGTGGGGATCCCGAAGCGGTCAGCGATCATGGAGGAGAGCATGTTGATGGCATCGTTGTCGGTCACCGCGATCAGGTAGTCCATGCTCTTTGCATGGGCCTCTTTCCAGCAGTCCAGGGACATGGCATTGCCCTGGACCAGGCGGGCATCCAGGGTGCCGTCGGCGTAACGGATCAGCTCAGCGTTGGGCTCGATCACGGTGATGGCGTAGCCCTCGTGAAGGAGTCGCTTGGCCAGGTAGGAGCCGATCCCGCCCAGGCCCAGGATCAGGATATTTTCATGGGCAATCTTTTTCTTTCCAAACATGATACGGTCTCTGTGTGTTCTTGCAGGCTCAGCTTGAGGGTGCAGGCCGAGGCTTGAATCCTCGTGTCCTGGAGGATGCTCGATCCCTGGTCAGCGCTCGTGCGGATTCCAGCTGATAAAGGCCCAGGTCGGGACCTGGGCACGGTGGAGGGTGATTGTACCATCCTGGTCCCGGCTGGCAATGCTTCGGAGGTATTTTTTCAAGAGGCCCTCTTCCCGGTGATCCAGCTGGGGGAACATCCAGGCGTAGCCGGCAAGCGCCTCTGCAAGGGAGCCGTAGCAGAGGGGTTCATCCAGGCGGATGAACTCCACCCGGGCCAGGTAGCCCAGCTGGTAGAGCAGGTTGAGGGTGTAGATATAGTCGGGCTTGCTCTGCAGGGGGCGGCCGATGGCCTGGAAGGCCGCAGGGTCGGCGGGGCCGTGACGGACGGTGTCGGTGACCACCACCCTGTCGCTGGCATGGGCAGAGAGCCGGCTGATGGCTCCCTTGAGGTCTGCCACCCCAAGGGAGCGGGAGGCCAGGGCCACCCGATGGCGGGGCAGCTGCTCTTTGGACCAGTCTTCGCTCCAGGAGATCCTGCAGGTCCGGATGTTGTCGAGCCCTTCCTCCTGGCAGCGCTCCCGGACGATGGCGAGCATCTCTGCGGAAAAATCAAGGCAGGTGATGCTGCTCACCAGGCGGGCCAGGGGCAGGGCCAGGGTGCCCGGGCCTGAGCCCACATCAAGGATTGTCCAGTGGGGCTGGGGGCGGAGCAGGGCAATGAATTTTCGGGCATAGAGGGAGCCGGAGTTGCGTTTGGCAAAGGATCTGGCCCGCTGGTCCCAACTGCTTGGATCTCTTCTCCTGCTGCCGCTGGAGGGGAAGGCCTCCCTGCGAAGTTGGTTCCAGTCGATGGCGGGATATTTTAATTGCGGCATACTTTTTCCATGTCGCTCTGAAATGGTTTGACAGATAGTATGTGCTGTGATTAAAATACGCAGTTTCGTGAAGCCACTGCAGCCGCTCTGCCCCGTCTTTCTTTTTTTTGGGGCGTTCTTCGGCTGCCAGCGGCATGCAGGCCACCACTCAGGTCAGGTCAACAAACTGTTACCTGGAGTAGACTCACGAACTCAGGTCTGCTCCTATTAAACATATTCTACCATGAAAGGAAACGAGTTATGAGTAAAAGAACTTTTCAGCCCAGCAACACCAAACGCCACCGCACCCACGGCTTTCGTGCCCGGATGAAAACCCATGCCGGTAGAGCCGTTATCAATCGAAGAAGAGCCAGGGGGCGTAAGCAGCTGGCAGTGTAGGCAGAGATGAAGCCCAATGGACTCCCTAGAAACTGTCGGTTGCGAAAAACCAGGGAGTTCAACCGGGTATACCGATCCGGTCGCCGCCTGCGCGGTGACGCTTTTGCTGTCATTTACCTGAGCAACGGGCTGCAACAGCAGCGGTTAGGTATCAGTGTGCAACGGAAAGTGGGGAACGCTGTCCGACGAAACCGCATCAAGCGCCTTGTCCGTGAGGTGTTTCGGAACAATCGTGATCTGTTCCCGTCGAACACGGATGTCGTTATAACCATTCGTCCCGGATTCGCGGTGGACAGCGCTGCTGAATTTTCTCGGCTGATGGCCGCTGCGGCGGCTCCACAGGGCGTATCCGCCCCGGTCCGTGGTGAATAAGGTGGCTCTGTTCCAGCGGGCACTGCCGACAGCCTTCAGGCGGCTGCTGCCCCGTCTGCATCGACTGCCGGGGCAGGCGCTTATCCTGCTCTTTAAAGGCTACCAGCTGGTGGTGTCTCCACTCTTCCCCCCCTCCTGCCGCTTTATTCCCACCTGTTCTCAGTATGCAATTGATGCCGTCCAAAAATATGGCCTTATTCGCGGGGGCGGCATGACCCTCTGGCGACTGTTACGCTGTCATCCTTTCTCCCGGGGCGGCTACGATCCCGTGAAATAAAACCATGACCCGTGTTGCCTGCCGGGAATACGTGGTGCTCTCCTTACGAGGTATAAAAAAAAATGGATTTATTTAGAGCCTTTCTGGCTATTGTTCTCTCGTTTCTGATCCTTGTCGGATATCAGTATTTTTTTATGAAGCCCGCTGCCGAGCAGCCGGCCGCTCCCTCTACGGTACAGGCACCTGTCACGAGCGCGGAACAGGGACCGCTTCCCCAGGTTCAGGCCGCTCCCCCGGCCGCCCTGGTGCCCAGCGTGGCGGTTGATCCTGAGGCGCGTCAGATCACCATCGAAACCCCGCTCTATACTGCAGTGATCAATGAGCAGGGCGGCGGCTTTAAGAGTTTTGTCCTCAAGAAGTATCGCCAGGACCTGGACGAGGCCTCCGGACCCATGGAGTTGGTCCGTTCCCAGCAGGCCTCGAGCCTGCCGGTCCTCTTCAGCCTGGACAACGGTGCAACTCAGACCCTTCCCCTGTTCAAGGCTTCCCGGGAGCGGCTCTCCCTGGCCCAAGGAGAACAGCAGGCCCAACTGGAGATGGAGGCCGCCCTGGCCGATGGGACTGTTATTGTCCGTACCCTGACCTTCCATGCTGACACCTACCTGATCGATGACAGCTATCAGGTGCGCAACAGCGGCACCATCCCTGTGCAGATCTCGCCGGCACTGACCCTGGTCAATGAGCCCTTTTCCCACGCCAGTGCCACCAGTCGCTTTCTCTTTTCAGGGCCTGCAGCCTATCTGAATCAGGAGTTGGTGGAAACCAAACCCAAGAAGCTCAGCGACGGGCCCATCGTCCTCCAGGGCCAGGTGAGCTGGACCGGCTTTGTGGATAACTACTTCATGACCGCCGTCATCCCCCGTAGCGATCAGGCCACCCTGGTGACCCTCCAGGGCGGAGAAGAGCGGGTTCGCAGCGTGCTCTCCGCAGGGATCACCAGCCTCGCGCCCCAGGCGGAAAAGAGCTATGCCTATGCCCTCTACTTCGGCCCCAAGAAGCTGAAGATCCTGCAGGCCACCGGCAATGCGCTGGATAAGGCCGTTAACTTCGGCTGGTTTGATGTCCTGGCCAAACCCATGCTCTGGCTGTTGAACTTCTTCTACGACTTTACCAAAAACTACGGGATTGCCATCATCCTGGTAACGGTCTTGATCAAGGCCGTGTTCTGGCCCATCACCCAGCGGGGGATGAAGTCCATGAAGAATATGCAGAAGCTGCAGCCCAAGGTGGCCAAGCTGCGGGAGAAGTTCAAGGATGATCCGGCCAAGATGAATCAGGAGATGATGGCCATGTACAAGACGTACAAGGTCAACCCCCTGGGAGGTTGTCTGCCCATGGTGATTCAGATCCCCTTCTTCTTCGCCCTCTACCGGGTCTTGATGGCGGCCATCGAGCTGCGCCATGCCCCGTTCATGCTCTGGATCAATGACCTCTCGGCCCCGGATCGACTCTGGTTGGGTTTTGATATCCCCTATCTCCACGGTCTGCCGGTCCTGACCCTGTTCATGGGGGCCTCCATGTACCTCCAGCAAAAGATGACTCCGACCACGGCCGATCCCACCCAGGCCAGGATCATGCAGTTTCTGCCCATTGTCTTCACCTTCATGTTTATTAACTTTGCCTCTGGGCTGGTGCTCTACTGGTTTGTGAATAATCTCCTCTCCATCCTCCAGCAGCAACTCATTAATCGCCAGAGTAAGGCCTGATCAAGGGCCTAAGGATGAGTCCCATGACGAAAGAAAAGGATTTTTTTGGTAAAGATATCACAGATGTGATCGAACAGGCCTGCAAGGCCTTCGGTGCAAGCCAGGACGAGTTGGATATCGACATCCTGGAAACCGGCTCTGCCGGGATCTTCGGCCTCTGCCGCAAACAGGCGCATATCCGGGTGCAGCGTAAGGCTGCTCCGGCCCAGCCTGAAGAGCAGCCGGGTCAGGACGCGCCTCCGGAAAGGGAGGCTGCCGCTGCCCAGCCTGAAGAGGCCAGCGTAACCCCTGCCGAGGAGCAGGAGCAGGAACCGGCTGCTCCTCAGGTTGCAGCGGCTGCAGCGGCTGCAACCGCTGCCGTCCCGGCTGCCCCTGGAGAGGCAGAGCTCGGCAGGGAGGAGAGCCCCAGAGAGACCCTGAAAGAGGAGGGCAGCAAGGAGGGGCGCGACAACGGCGACAGACTCGCCGAGCCCGCCCCTGCGGAGCCGCCCTCGGCCGAGGCCCTGGAGATGATCAAGTCCACCAGTGAAGAACTGCTCGCCTTGATGGGCTTTCCGGCAGAGGTGACGGTGACTTCCAAGGGCAACACCGTGAGCTGTGACATCAGCAGTGAGCACGAAGAGGGGATCATCGGAGCCGAAGGCCGTACCCTGGACAGCCTCCAGTATCTGCTGCGCAAGATGGTGCTCCAGAATCTGCCCGATCGTTTCCTGCTCTCCCTCAATGCCGGGGACTTCAGGGAACGGAGGGCCGAGGAGTTGAAGCAGCGGGCCCAGGATCTGGCTGCCCAGGTCAAGGAGGACGGTAAAACCCAGGCCATCCCGGCCCTGAACCCCTCGGAACGAAGAATCGTCCACATGGTGCTCCAGGAAGACAAGGGGGTGCGGAGCCGCTCCGTGGGAGAAGGGCTCTTTAAGAAGGTCCTGATCTATAAACCTGGCAAAGGCCGTCGTTCAGGCGCCAAGAAGAAGAGAAACTAGCAGCCATGGCCGCTCTGCAGAAAACCGATACCATTGCCGCCATTGCCACTCCCCCGGGGACAGGCGGCATCGGTATCATCCGTATCTCCGGTGACGGTTCCCTGGCGATTTTAAAGCGCCTTTTCAGGCCGCATCATCCCCAGGCGGCCTTTGAGAGTCATAAACTCAGCTATGGCACCCTCTGTAACCAGGAGGGAGAGGTCGTCGACGAGATCCTGGCCGTCTACATGAAGGGACCGGCCACTTACACCCGCGAAGATGTGGTGGAGTTCCACTGTCACGGTTCCCCCTTGCTGCTCCGGCGCGTACTCCAACTGGTCTTTGCCTCAGGGGCCCGTCCTGCTGATCCGGGCGAGTTTACCAAACGGGCCTTTCTGGCCGGTCGCTTGGATCTCACCCAGGCAGAGGCGGTGATCGAGTTGCTCCAGGCCGAAACCGATCGGGGGATCAGCCTGGCCGTGCATCAACTCCAGGGACAGCTGAGTCAGGAGCTGGAGGCGGTACGCCGGGAACTCATCGCTATCCTGGCGGTGCTGGAAGTGGCCATCGATTTTCCCGATGACGAGGTGGAACTCCTGGACGTCAATCAGATCAGCACTCAGTTGGCCCAGAATATTCTTGCCCCGCTGGAGGCGCTGATTCGTTTGGCCTCAGGCGGGAAGATTATCCGTGAAGGCATCAGCGTGGTGATTGCCGGCCGCCCCAATGTGGGCAAATCGAGCCTGCTCAACACCCTGCTCCAGGAAGATCGGGCCCTGGTGACCCCGGTGGCCGGAACCACCAGGGATACCATCGAAGAGCTGATCTCCATCCGGGGAATCCCGGTCCACCTGGTCGATACCGCAGGTATTCGGGCCCACAGTGATCTGGTGGAAGAGTTGGGCATGGAACGGGCCCGCAGGAAGATGAAGGCTGCAGATCTGGTCCTCTTTCTGGTGGATGGTTCGGTGGAACTCACCGACAGGGACGAGGAACTCTATGCCTTCATCGCCGAGAGGGAGCACCTGGTGGTGATCAATAAGGAGGACAGGGCCGATCCGGAGCAACTGGCACAGATCCGCCAACACTTCGGCCCCAGGCAGGTTCTGGCCATCTCCGCCCAGGAGAACAGGGGCGTGGATGAGCTCAAGGAGGCCGTCTATCAGGCGGTCTGTGGGGAGCAGGGGGTGCAGGAGGTAGGGCGCTGTGCCCCCAATCTCCGCCATCTGGTCGCCCTGGAGAAGACGGCCGTGGCCTGCAGGGGACTGGAGGCCGCCCTGGACAGCGGCGCCTCCTGTGATCTGCTGGCCGTGGAGGCCCAGGCCGCCCTGGACTATCTGGGCGACATCATCGGCCTGACCACGCCCGATGATGTGCTTGAGGCCATCTTTGCCGAGTTCTGCATCGGCAAGTAGGCCGATTCCTGGCCGCGAAGAGGGGAGGCCGGATTACTTCTTTTTAGCGGTGGAAGGCTTGGCCTGGGCAGGATGATCCTGCTGCGCCGAGGTCGCTGTCCCGTTCTTGGCTGCCGCCAGGGCGTCCCCTGGGGCTGCTGTCTGCTTGTCGGCGGCGCTGATCTCGCCGCTGATCAGGGCGCCTGGCTCAACGGTCAAACTGGCTGCCACCAGTTTTCCCTGGATCGCTGCCGTGGAGTGGACCGTGACCGTGGCAGCGTTGATATTCCCCTTGACCCGACCATGACAGATCAGGGTATCTGTCTGGATATCCCCCTCTATCTTTGCGCTTTCGCTGAGGATAAGATACTCCCCCTTCAGGTTCCCCTCCAGAGTGCCGTCGATTCTGGCCTTGCCTTTGAAGGCCAGCTCTCCGCTAATCTTCATTTCCTGGGAAATAATGGACGAGATTGCTCCGTTGCGGCTGCCAGTTTTTTGAGGGCTGGGGGCGGCGTTTTTGCTGGACGCGCTGTCCTTGCTGCTGAAAAGGGCCATGATCTTTGTTGTCAGAGGGTTGAGGTTGTTATTGGGTTACGGTTTTTTTCAAGCCAGCCATCTTGATGTAGTTGAAGGGGTCGATGGGTTTGCCGTTGAGGTGGATCTCGTAGTGGAGGTGGGAGCCGGTGCTCCGTCCGGTGTTGCCCACCCTGCCGATAACCTGGCCGCGCCGGATCTGCTCGCCCCGTTTGACCAAGCGTTTATTGAGGTGGGCAAAGAGGGTCTCGTAGCCCTTGCCATGCCTGATGACGATCAGGTTGCCCCAGCCCTTGGCGTAGGTCGATCGCTTGACCGTGCCGTCGGCGGTGGCGATGATCTTGTCCCCGGTTCTTCCGCGGAAATCCAGGCCCTGGTGAAAGGCCTTCTTCTTGTTCAAGGGGTCCTTGCGGCGGCCGAATCGTGAGCTGATTCTGGTGGGCAGCGGTCTGCCAAAGGGGGTGGCTTCCAGGACCTTGAGGTAGTGATCAACCCGGGCCAGCAGCTTTTCGGACCCATCGCCTTCGCTGCTGGGGATAAACGGGCCGCCGCTATGGCCGGAATCTTCCTCCACCTTGATCTTCACCCCGATGGTGTTCATCATGGATTCGATGATCTTGGTCCGTTGATCCAGGCGGCTGACACTCTGCTCGATCTTCTCCTGCTGCTCTCCCTTGAGGGCGGCTATCTCCTTCTGGTACCGGCTGAGCAGGGCCTCTTTTTCCTGGAGCACGCTTGCCAGCTCCTGCTGACTGACGATCCCTGCCGATTTCAACCCCAGGGTGGTTTGCAGTTCATGGTTCAAACCGGAGATCTTCTCCTCCAGGTTCTGATTGGCTGAGATCAGGCCGAAAGCGGCCACTGCTCCCACCGCAAAGACCAGGAGGGCGATGCCGCCGCAGAGGAGTGTTCTGCGGATGGTGAGCCGTTCGATCACATAGGAACGCGCTGAGCCGGTTTCTCCGGTGATGAGGATGTGGACTTGTGTGTTGGCCATGGGGTGATCGTTGTCCGGGTTATCCCGGGCGGCTGGCGGGCGAGGCCTCTCTTGCCGCCGGAGGTGTGAAACAGGCTGTTTTGACTCGGTTCCGCCCCTGCCTGGCTTGCAGCATCTGCTGACAGGGGGCGCCTGGGTCCAGGTTGTGGGGGGCAGGGAGCCATGCACAACAGCTGGGCTAAGGTGTCTCTCGTATACCCGGAGCCGAGGGGTTTTGCAAGATAAAGGCGCCTGGAACGGCTTTTTTTGAGGAGGGAGAGAGGCGGCAGGGCCTTTCTGCCCGGGGCATTATACCCCGGGATCAGCCGGGCTAACGGGCAGAAAAGCACAGCGCAATGGTTGGCGGCCTGGTCTGACGGTCTCAGCTCTCGTAACTGTCGGCAAAGAGCTTGGCTATGGCGGCGTGGCCGTCGTCGCTGAGGTATCTGGTCCCGGAGCCGACAAAGGTGTTATAGCAGATGGTGGGGCTATCTTCCTGCCAGGCGCCATCCTGCCAGCTGAACCAGCTCTTTCGGCCCTGGTCATAGACGTGGAGGGGGCGGTTGAAGAGTTTGGCCAGTTCAACGGCCCAGCCGGTGCCGCCCTTGACAGATTCATCTTCAAGAATGGTACCGATAACAAAGACCTGGTGCCCCTTGTTGACCATGTGAAAGATGATCTGCAGGACCCGTCTGATCTTTTCGGTCTCATAGTAGGTCCGGTTCATCATCCTGGAGGCAATCTCCATGCTGATGTCCCCACGCTGGAGGTCGGCTTCGGTGAGGACGACCGCGTTGCGTTCCCGATTAAGGCGGTGACCGTCAAAGGTAAAGATGGTCTCGTTGATACCGTACTTTTCGGCATGTTCGCCAAATGCGGTCTCAGCTCCTTTGAGGCCGCCATGGTACAATGTGCATTCATTTGCGATCATGTAATCACCTTGATGTCTGTCATTCTGGGATGTGACAATTCCCTGGGCATCAACTGGTGGCAGGGGAATTATCTTATTATTTCTGTGCCTTGAAAAATACCCGGTGCGGTGCAGGATACCCCTCTATAGTAAACTCAGGGTTGTGCTTGTCAATAAAATCTTCATAGGATTCAAAAGTCATCCACTCGGTCCGGCGTTGCTCCAGGCTGCTCATGGGATGTTGACAAAACAGGCTGATCTCCCGGAAGCCGACTCGCTTGAGCCAGTTGGCCAGGCAGGAGGCGGTGGGTACAAACCAGGTCCCGGGAACCTTGGCATAGGTGCGTTCCGGAAACAGGGCCATGGATTCTGCCCCGGGAATCGCCTGGGACTCGATCAAGACGCTTCCCCCCGGGACCAGGGCCTGATGCATATCCTGGAGGGAGATGATGGGAGAGTGGCGGTGATAGAGGATCCCCAGGCAGAAGAGGATGTCAAAGCTGTTGGCAAAGAGGGGCAGGTGTTCGATCCCCAGGAGCTCGACTCCCAGGTTGGCCTGGCCGGCAAAGGTGTTGAGGGTCTGAAAGGTGAAGTAGTGGTGGACATAGGGTTCAAAGCCCAGGACAAAGCGGGGCTCTGCCGCGGCCATCCGAAACATGTAGTAGCCGTTGTTGCAGCCGATGTCGGCGATGACCTTGTCCTTGAGCTCGGGCAGGTGCGGAGCCAGCCGGTTCCACTTTCGTTCGCTGCGCCACTCTGCGTCTATCTCGATGCCGAACACGGAAAAGGGACCCTTGCGCCAGGGCATCAGGTTTTCCAGGCAGCCCTTCAGCTGACGATATTCCCTGTTGCTGAGCTGCTCCCGCTGGCCGATGGTGACCACATCCTGATTGAAGTCGCAGCACTCTGCGCGGAGATGGTCAAGGGCGGTCAGGGGAGCGCGGTAGCGCTGGAATCCTTTTTTGGGCTGGCTGATCCACTGGCATTTCTCCTCCAGCAGGGCGTTGAGTCCGGCCAGGTCAGCCCGGGGAAAGAGGGTGGTGTAATCCATAGGGTTATTTCAGGGCAATGAAGGAGGTAAAGTTGAACCATTTGAAAAAAATCTCGATCTCTTCGAAACCGGCCCGCCGCAGCAGCTGCAGATTTTCTTCCACTGAAAAGGGGATCAGGACGTTTTCCAGGGCCTCTCGCTTGGCGGCAATTTCCAACTCCGAATAGCCCTGCCGCTTCTTGAACTGGTGGTAGAGGGCGATAAAATCGCGGTTCAGACGCTGGGCATGGGAGAGGGTTTTCTCGCTGATCAGGAGCAGCCCGCCCGGGGGAAGGGCCTGGTAGATGCGGTCGAGGAAGGGCTGACGGGTGATGGGCCGGAGGAACTGGAGGGTGTAGTTGCAGATCACGGCACCGGCATGATCCAGGGGACAGCTGGTGATATCATCCCGGTAAAACGTAAGCAGCTCCTCCTTGGAAAAGAGTTCGCTCTTGCGGCGGGCCTTGTCGATCATGGGTTGGGCATTGTCTATGCCCACGTAGCGCAGCTCCCTGTCCTGGAGTTGGCGACTGAGTTCCAGCAGGGTAGAACCGGTGGAGCAACCGAGGTCATAGATGGTCGTACCCTGCTCCAGCCGTTGCCTCAGGAGGGCGGCAAGCCCCTGGATCACGGTCTGATAGTAGGGGATGGAGCGGTTGACCATGTCGTCAAAGACATCGGCGACCCGTTCGTTGAAGGTGAAGTCTTCCTGGATGGTGCCGGAAGAAAAAAGTCTGTCCTGTTCCATGGGGTGTGTCGAGGGGCTCTGCCGGGGCTGTGGGGGCTACAGTAAGGGGTTTGGAATGTGAGGCCACTTTGAACCATCACGTTTTTCAAGGTACCCTTGAGCTGGAGACAAATCAAGGACGCTGCATCTGTTCCTTACCACAGCGGAGGGTAAGATGGATATTAAAAAAAGCAAACCTGGTTTTCCGGCTGCTTCCTGCCCTTGGCAAGCCTCATCGACTCGGGGCCATGGCCGGGGTGAGCAACAGCTCTGCAACAGAGGGGAACTGTCCTGGGGCCCTTTTTGGAATGATCACAGCCAAGGGCTACACCGGTTCCATGACCAGGGGGCTAGGGGGCCAGGCGGTGGAGCACCGCTCTTTGCCGACCAGGCCGCTCGTCTCCAGTTGCCGGCCTGGGAACTCTGGCCGTCTCTTCTCGCCGGAAGGGTCCAGTGTCACTTTTAAGCGACACTGGTGCGGGGGCTGGCTCTTCCCTTCCTCTGGGCTAAGACCTTGAATAGAGGCGCTTACAGGGCGTGCTGGTGTTGCTTTTTAGAGACGGCTCCGGCCGGAGCTGGGGCCATGGGTTGAGCTGTCCGGGGAGGGTGGAGGCTTGAGCCCCGTCTTCAGGGGGGGCGTGGAGGTGTAAATATTCTGTGAATACAGGGGGGTGTCAGGGGAGTGTTTGTTTTTCTCAAGGTTTGGCACGATCTCTGCTGTAGAGGGCGCAGTGACACGGGAGGCCGTACCTTGCCAAGGCCCTCGGCTCCCCTGGTCAGTAGCTATGGTATCCTGTCGGAGCAGGGTGTTTCCTTGAAATTCAGAATGGAGAAAAAGATGAAACGTGTAATGGTTGTTCTCGCAGTTGTCAGTCTCGCCCTTTTTGCAGGTCAGGCTGTGGCCACCGATGCCGCCGATGCCCCAGATAAGGCTGCAATCAGCAAGCATGTCGATGAGATTGTGCTTGCCATCGACGGCGGTAAGGATGCAGCCGCTTTTGCTGCCGATGCCTACACTCCCTATGCCTTTATCATGGAGCAGGGTGGGCTGCTCATCGTTCATCCTTCTCTGGCCGGCCAGGATCTGAAGACCAAGGCCATGCCCATCTATGAGGCACTTCAGGCTGCCACCGCTGACGGTGTCTGGATTAACTATCAGTGGAAGGGCAAGGAAAAGCATACCTATGCCAAGAAGACCAAGACCGACCTGATCGTTGCCAGCGGCTACTAGCAGCCCGTCCCTGCGCCGGCTGCCTGCAGCCAGGCGCATTTCCCCCCTCTCTCCCCCTCTTGCAGGGGGATGCCGGCTTGAGTGCGGTTCGGCACCCTCCCCGACCTCGAAAGGGGAGGGTGCTGCCGTGATCGATTCCAGCCGCTCCAGCCTCGGCTTGCTGGTTGATCCGTTTCAGCCAGCCAGCACCACCCGATTCCTGCCCTCATCTTTGGCCTGATACAGGGCCTGATCCGCCCTCTTGAGAAAGGCCTCCTGCTCTTCCCCTGGTGCGAGCTCCGCCACCCCCAGGCTGACCCGGACCGTGATGGGCTTGCCCTCAAAGTAGATGGTGGTCTCCTCCACCGCCTTCCTGATCTGTTCGCCGATCTCCTGACCATGACCAAGAGAACACTCTTTGAGGAGCAGTAAAAATTCCTCTCCCCCCCAGCGGCTGAAGCTGTCTGCCTCGCGGATACGCTCTTTCACCGTGGCTGCAACGCTTACCAGGGCAGCGTCACCGGCGGCATGGCCGTAGCGGTCATTGATCTGTTTGAACCGGTCCAGGTCAAGGAGAATCACGGTCAGGGGCTTGGCACTCCTCCTTGCTTCCCGGATGGACTGGGCAAAGAGGATCTCTCCGGCGTTGCGGTTGCTGAGTTGGGTCAGGGTATCGGTGCTGGCCAGGGTCTCCAGGGTCTGCTGGTAGGAGCTGACCGTGGAGTAGATTGCCAGCAGAATAAGGGTGCCGATGCTCAGGCTGATGAGCAGGTTTTTGCCAAGAGTCAGCCGGTTGTGGTGGATCTTGTCGGCAATGGACTGCTCGACAAAGAGGTGCCAGCCCAACTCCGGGATGAACCGGCTGTTGAGGAGCACGGTCTGCTGGTTTCGCTGGTAGGAGACGGACCTTGAAGCGGGGTCCTGGCGGCTGAGGTCCAGGCCGCGCAGGCCGGGCACCTCCGCCAGACGGGCGAAGGGCGGAGGTTTGCTGCTGCTGGCCAGGGCGACCTGGCCTGCACTGTCGACAAAGTAGATCTGGCGGTTATAGCGGTGGGCATACTCTTCCAGCAGGGTCTTGACACTGGTCACCGTGAGGCCGCAGCCCGTGGCCCCCAGATAGCGCCCCTGCTCGTCCTCGACCCTGTAGTTGATGAAGATGGTCAGGGCATCACTGTTGGCCAGGTCGACATCCAGATTGATCTCATAGGGGGTGTTCAGCTCACGTACCCTGAAGTACCAGTTGTCGCGCGGCTCGTCCCGGTCCACGGTTTTGAGCACCCCCTTTGATTGATAGTAGGTATGGCTGGCCTCTGAAACCAGGAAGCAGGTGACCGTACCATACTTCGCCTGGATGGCGGCCAGGTATCTGGTGATGGCTGCAGGGTCCTGTTCGCCGTCCCGGATCCAGTCCCTGAGAAAGGTGTCTGTGGCCATCATCGAGGAGATGAAGACCAGGCGGATGAGATCTTTTTGGATCTCAGAGTAGATGTTGTCGCCGGTGAGGGGCAGGACGTCTTCGCTGAGGTCGCGCCGGACCGCGTGGGTGGTGGTGGTGTAACTGACCAGGCTGGTGGTCATGAAGCCAAGGATGAGGAGCAGGCCAATGAGGATGGTGATCCGTTTCTTATCGGTGATGTGGGTCACGGCTATGCCTAAGGGATCTAGTCCTGTTCGTCGGAGGCAGGGTAGCCTTGGGGATTATCACTCTGCCAGCGCCAGGTATCGGCACACATCTGCTGGATATCACGCTTGGCCTGCCAGCCAAGCTCGCTCAGGGCCAGGCCCGGATCGGCGTAGCACTGGGCAATGTCACCGGAGCGGCGGGGGGCGATCCGGTAGTTGACCGCACGTCCGGAGGCCTGTTCAAAGGCGCGGACCAACTCCAGCACCGAATAGCCCTGGCCGGTTCCCAGGTTATAGGTGACCACCCCAGGGTGTTGTTTGAGTTTTTCCAGGGCCAGGAGGTGGCCCTGGGCCAGGTCAACCACATGGATGAAGTCCCGGACCCCGGTGCCGTCCGCGGTGGGATAATCATCGCCAAAGACACTGAGTTGCTCCAGTTTACCGCCGGCGACCTGGGCGATGTAGGGCATCAGGTTGTTGGGGATGCCGTTGGGGTCTTCGCCGATACGGCCCGACTCGTGTGCGCCCACGGGGTTAAAGTACCGCAGCAGGGCGACATTCCAGCTGTTGTCGGCCGTATGGAGGTCCCTGAGGATCTCTTCACTCATCAACTTGGTCCGGCCGTAGGGGTTGGTGCAGGAGAGCGGGAAGTGTTCCCTGATGGGCACCGATGCCGGGTCTCCGTAGACCGTGGCCGAAGAGCTGAAGACGATATTTTTGACCTGGTGTTCGGCCATGACCTGGCAGAGGTTCAGGGTGGCGCTGATGTTGTTGTGGTAGTAGCGCAGGGGCTGTTCAACGGATTCAGCCACCGCCTTGAGTCCGGCAAAATGGATCACCGCGTCAACCGGCGTGACCTGGGAAAAGACCTCGCCCAGTCCTGCCTGGTCCAGGAGATCGACCTGGAAAAAGCGCAGCTGCCTGGCGGTGAGTTCTTCAACCCGGCTCAGCGAGACCCGGCTGGCATTGGAGAGGTTGTCGATCACGGTGACCTGATGGCCGTTTTCCAAGAGTTCAACGCAGGTGTGGCTGCCGATATAGCCAGCCCCTCCGGTAACGATAATATGCATGGGGTCCTCCCAGCCAAGGTGAAATGGGGGGACAACGATCTGGGCGCGCTGTCCTCCCTGTACAGAGCAGCCAGGGAGAAGTCGCCCCTGTGCTGATCCCGTTCAGCAGGCAGTGACGACTCCTCTCGGCTTCGACCCTGCGCAGTGCTTGTTTGTCTACGCTGCTTACCATAACCTGATCGACGAAAAAGTAAATTTCTGATATGTAAGAGGCGGTGAGGAGTCTATGGAATTTTTTTATTCAATTTGAACAGGAGTACAGCCAACCATGCCATACGTTAACATCAGAGTAGCAGGAAGCCTGACCAAGGAGCAGAAGCAGGGGATCGCCAAGGGCGTTACCGAGGTTATCTCCGACATCGCCAATAAGCCCAAGGAGGCGATCCTGATCTTCATCGATGAGGAGAGTCGGGAAAATATCGCCAAGGCCGGTGTCCTGCTTGAGGATATGTAAGCCAGATGTCCCGCCAGGTAGAACAACGTATTCAAGAGTTGCGTCGTCAACTCCATGATCATGGGCATCGCTACTATGTTCTCGATGCCCCTCTGCTCTCTGATGGTGAATATGACCTCCTCTTCCAGGAACTGGTGGAGCTGGAGGCCGGTCATCCGGAGCTGATCAGCGAGGACTCTCCAACCCACAGGGTGGGCGGGGCTCCGCTGGCAGGTTTTGAGACCGTGGAGCACCTGGTGCCCATGCTCAGCCTGGATAATGTCTTTTCCGCTGAAGGCATGGGGGAGTTTGAAGACAAGGTTCGTCGTTACCTCCGACTCGAGGGCGAAATCAGCTATGTGACTGAACCCAAGCTGGATGGCCTGGCCGTGGAGCTGGTCTACCAACAGGGGCGCCTGGTGACGGGCTCAACCCGAGGGGACGGCATCGTGGGAGAGGATATTACCCTCCAGCTGAAGACCGTGGCCTCCATTCCGCTCAGGCTGCAGTCCGGTCCGGAGCCGGCCTGGCCGGAGCAGTTGATTGTCCGCGGCGAGGTCTTTTTACCCAAACAGGGATTCAAGGAGCTCAACGAGCAGCGCCTGGAAGAGGGCTTGCCCCTCTTTGCCAACCCCCGCAACGCCGCTGCCGGCTCGCTGCGTCAGCTTGACTCGCGGGTCACTGCGGCCAGGCCCCTGGATTTCTTTGTCTACAGCATGAGCGTCAGCGAGCCCCTGGGCTGCGGCGGTCAGCTGGAGTTGCTGGAGTCGCTGGCCAGGCTCGGCTTTCCGGTTAATCCGCTGGTCCGGGGATGTGCCGGGCTGGAGCAGGTGGTGGCCCAGTATGAGCGGTTGGAGCAGCTTCGCCACGGTCTGGACTATGAGATCGACGGCATGGTCATCAAGGTGGACCGGCTCGAACTGCAGCAACGGCTCGGGGCAACCGCCCGGGCTCCGCGTTGGGCCGTTGCCTGGAAGTTTCCGGCCATCCAGGCCACCACCACCATCGAACAGGTCGAGTTCCAGGTCGGGCGGACCGGGGTGGTCACTCCGGTTGCCTGGCTGGAGCCTGTGCTGGTGGACGGGGCCCAGGTTCGGCGGGCGACCCTGCACAATCAGGATGAAATCGGGCGCAAGGATCTCCGAATCCATGATACGGTCCTGATTCAGCGGGCCGGTGATGTGATCCCGGAGGTGGTCAAGGTGGTGGTCGAGAAACGGAACGGCAGGGAAGAGGCCATCGTCTTTCCCGAGCGTTGTCCGGCCTGTGAGACCCCTCTGGAGCAGCTGGAAGGGGAGGTGGCCATCCGTTGCCTGAACGTGTTCTGTCCGGCCCAGAAGCTCCAGCGATTGATCTACTTTGCCGGCAAAAACGGCCTGGATATCGATGGCCTGGGGAAGAAGAGCGTGGAACAGCTGGTTGGTGTTGGCCTGGTCGAGGAGATCGCTGATTTCTTTTATCTGGAGGCTAAACAGCTGGCCGGGCTGGAGGGTTGGGGAGAAAAATCGGCCCAGGCCCTCCTGGAGGCCCTGGAACGGGCGCGCCAACCCAGGCTGGATATTTTTATCCGCGCCCTGGGGATTCGCCATGTGGGTGAGGTGACCGCCAGCCTGCTGGCTGCACGTTTTGCCGATCTCTCCGCCCTGCTGGCGGCTGATCAGCAGCAGCTGTTGGACATAGAAGGGATCGGGTTCCGGGCTGCCGCCTCCCTGGAGCAGTTTCTCCACTCCCCGGAGTTTGCCCGTAGCCTGAGCCGGCTGGAGGCGGCCGGAGTGGCGATCCAGGCCGTGCGTCAGCAGCAACAAGCCTTGAGCGGCAGGGTCTTTCTCTTTACCGGCAGGTTGGAGCAGCTCTCCCGTAACGAGGCCAAGGAACTGGTCAAGGCCCAGGGGGGGCAGGTGGTTTCCGGATTAAGCAAGAGGGTGACCGATCTGGTTGCCGGAGACAAGGCCGGCAGTAAGAGGGAAAAGGCAGCAGCCCAGGGGATCGCCATCCTCTCGGAGGAGGGGTTCCTGGAGCTGTTCCAAAGCTGAAAACAGGAGGGCTGGGATGGGGCGTACACGGCTGATGGTCGAGGTTTGGGGCCGGGTTCAGGGCGTCTGGTTTCGGGAAAGCTGTCGCCAGGAGGCTCTGCAGCTGGGGGTGAGCGGCTGGGTCCGTAACTGCCCGGATGGGAGGGTGGAGGCCCTGCTTGAGGGGGATGAGCAGCAGTTGGCCGGGATGGTGAACTGGTTGCACCGGGGGCCGCCGCTGGCACGGGTGGACCGGGTGGTGACTCGTCAGCTCCCAGGGCCTGGCAGAGAGCCAACCTTTTTTATCAAATGAATCCCTCCCCTCTCTTTTGGGGAGCGGGGGCGAAGGCGCGCTTTCGGTCGCTGGGGTTGCTGGGGCGGCCGTGGTAATCCAGCCGAGGGGGCTGCGCTAAAGCTTAATTATCTTCTCCAATCCAAGGAGTGCATGCATTTATAATGAAAAATACAGTACAGATACCTGCAGGGGAACCGGCAGGGCGAGTGGTCTGCAGCAGCTGCGGCAATAAAACAGACTTTGTTGAGATCGCGGAGAATGTTCTGGTGACGACCCGCTATGTGCAGAATGTGGACGGCTCATTCACTCCAGAGGAGAATGACACCGAGGTCTACGGAGAGGTGAAATTTATCTGCGGCCAATGCGGTGAGGACCTGACCCGTTATCATGCCCATTTCCTGGAGATGTCCTTTTAGGCCGCTGCTGAGGGCGGGGAGGGCAGTGGGTATAAAAAAAGGGAAGGTTGCAGGCAACCTTCCCTAAAACTACACGCTGATATAGTCGGCTATATCAGACACAACCGGTGGGCTTGGGCAGACCTGCCATCTTACAGGCGCCTTTACCTGGTCCTGAGGGGAACAGTTCGTAGATCCGCTTCAGGGGAAAACCAGTGGTCTTGGAAAGGATCCGAACCATGGGAGCGATGCCGTTCTTCTTGTAGTATTCCTGAAGAGCATCGATGACTTTCTGGTGTTCGTCGGTGATTTCCGCAATACCCTCAACGCCTTTTACGTAATCAACCCAGTTTTCATCCCAATCGTCGGCACCTTTCAACAGGAAGCCGTCTTCATCTACCTCGTAACTTGTACCATTGTGATCGATTGTTGCCATGTGTTCCTCCTTGGCCTAGTATTAATATGAGTACGTACTTCAGTCCTGTTTAGAAAAAAATCACCAGATTCTTACTATAGGGGTATGGGTTTGTCAAGCATACACCCTATTTTTTTGAATGACGGATCAATCAGAGTCCGGGAAGGAAAAGGAATGCATTTTTCCCTGGTAAGTTGTAGGAAAATTGAACATAATGGGGCTTTTCCCGGTGGGATTATTTTTGTCGGTATCGTTGAAGGAGCGGTTGTATCATGTTGAATATTTTGCGAAAGCGGTCACAGTCTATCGTTATTCAGGCCATGGTCGTGTTGATTGCGGTGGTTTTTATATTTTGGGGAGTGGGCAGCAACCTCAATGATAACAGAAACGCGGCAGCAGTGGTGAATGATGAGGAAATTTCTTTTCAGGAGTTCCAGCAGAGTTATGATCGCTCGGTGGAGACCTATCGCCAGCAGTTCGGTGGTCAGGTGCCGGCCGGCTTCCTGGAGGGGCTGGGCCTGAAGAGCCAGGTTCTTAATCAACTGATCCAGGCTGAGCTGCTTCGCCAGGGGGCAGCGGCCAGCGGGGTGGTCATCAGTGCCGAAGAGACTCGGCGGATGATCCAGGAGATGCAGGTCTTTCAGGAGAACGGCAGCTTTGATCTGGACCAGTACAAGGCGATCCTTAGCCAGAACCGTCTGACCCCGACCTCTTTTGAAGATGGGTTGAAGAGTGATCTGGTCACCACCAGGATGATAGAGCAGATCAATGCCTTTGCCGAGGTGCCGCCCCAGGAACTGCAGGCCTGGGTCGAGTTTGCCGATGCTGAACGTAAGCTGGCCTATGTGGCTTTTCAGGGTGCAGACTTCCTTGATCAGGTTGAGGTGGCCGATGAGGCCCTGGCAGCCTGGTATGAACAGCATGGCTCCCAGTATGTCACCCCTCCCCGGGTCAAGATGCAGTATCTCTCCTTTCCCTTTGCCGAGGATCTGGAGCAGGTTGCCCTGACCGAGGAAGATCTTGCTCACTATTACCAGGATAATCTGGCGGCCTTTAGCCAGCCGGAACAGCGGCGGGCCCGTCATATCCTCTTTAAGGTCGGCAAAGACGCCACCACGGCAGAAAAAGAGGCGGTCAAAAAGAGGGCCGAGCAGGTTGAAGAAGAGCTCCGCCAGGGCAAGGACTTTGCCACCCTGGCCGGCCAATACTCTGAGGGGCCGACCCGGTCCAAGGGCGGGGATCTCGGTTTCTTCGGCCGGGGACAGATGGTACCGAGCTTTGATCAGGCGGTCTTTGCCCTGGAGCCGGGGGCGATCTCTGCGCCGGTGGAAACACCCTTTGGTTATCACCTGATCATGGTGGAGGAGGTCAAGCCGGCCGTGATCAGGTCCCTGGCGGAAGTGGAGGCAGAGGTCAGGCAGGACCTCCGTCAACAGCGGGTCCGGGGGATCACCTTCCAAAAGGCCTCTGCCGCCTATGAGGAGATCATCCGGGCCGGCAGTCTGGATAAGTACGTAGCCGCCGGCGGCAGCCATGTCCTTGAGACGGATTTTTTCTCCCGCAACCAACCGCCCAAAAATCTTGAGCAGGCCATGGCCCTGCTTGAGGCGGTTTTTGGTCTGCGGGCAGGGGAGCTGAGTTCCCTGGTGGAGACCGGGCAGGGCTATGCCATCGCCTTTGTCACCGATCGCCAGGAGCCGCAGGTACCGCCCCTGGCTGATATCCGTGCCCAGGTTGTGTCCGATTATAGCGCCGAACAGGCCGCTGATCTGGCCCGGGAGGCGGCCGAGCAGTTACTGGCCAAGGCCAGGGAAGAGGGCGGCCTGCCTGCCGGGTCAGCGATCAAAGAGTCGGACTATCTCAAACGTGACGCGGTGCAGGCCGATATCCCCAGGGAGCTAGTCCAGGCGCTCTTTGCTCTCAGCAACAGTCAGGTCGTGGCTGAAGAGGTGATTGCCGCCAATGACAGCTTTTACGTCTTTGCCCTGGTCGATGGCCGGCAGAACAGTCCAGGGATGAGCGCGGAGCAGCAGCAGGGCCTGGCCAAACAGCTCCTGCTCAACCAGCAGAATCGGCTGCTCTCTGCCTGGATAGGGGTCCTGCGCAGCGATGCCAAGATCTGGATCAATGAGCAGTTGCTGCAGTAGCTTGCGGCAGCCTGCTTCGGCCGCAGCCTGCGGCCATCTGTTGTAGCGTTGAACCCCGGCCATCCTGTGCCGGGGTTTTTTGCTTTTCCGCTGGTCCCGTCTTCCACGTGGTCAGCGCCCTGACCATCCCTTGAACTTTTATCTACTACGGAATTCATGTCTGCTGTTAAAGAGGAAAAGAGCACCCTTCACGTCCTGGATAATCTCCCATTTCTGGAACAGCTGCTGCTGCAGTTGGTTTCCATTATCTATGAGCCGGTTTCCAAGGCCTTTCTCTGTAAATGTGTTGCCAGGGTTGAGCTCTCGTTTCCCGGGGGCAAGCGACCGGTTAAGGATGAGGTCGACCTGGCCATCAAACGGCTGCGGGCAGAGGGGTACCTGAATGGTAAGAACCAGTGTGAACCGGTGCTGGCGGAGTATCTGACCCGTCAGAGCGTTGAGGAAAATCTCTTTGGGGTCTATGCCGCCCTGGTGGAGCGGGAGGCTCCGGTCTCCTATCTTTACGGCAAGCGGGTGACCCGCTGCTGGCGCGCCCTGCGTCAGTTTCGGATCGGGGTCTATCTGCAGGATTTTGAGCGGATCGATCAGGCTCTGGCCTTTCTCGATGAGGAGTGCAGTGGGGTCCTGGATTGTGATCCCCCGGCGGTGACCGTCACGGCCCGGGCCTTTGATCAGGAGTGGTTGAGCAGCCTGCCCAGCTCGCTCCAGTTTTACCTGCTTGAGCAGGTGGTTCGCTATTCCCTGGAAAACCTCCAGCACTTTCCCGATGTCCTGGCCTACCTGGAAAATGAGGTCGCCCTCTCGGTTTCGAGTATTGAACTGGTGCCCTTTCATCGGCTCCTGGCCAACTATTATCTGCTCCAAGGTCGTTTCAGCGATCTGCGTGAGCTGTTGGCTCGTCACGCTGATTCCTTTCAGGGTTCAGGCTTTGCCGGCAGCGTCGCCTTTCTCTGTGGTGATCTCGACGAGGCCCTGGAACTCTTTGCAGAAGACCAGCAACGCTTGCAGGAGTATGCCGGAGACAATCCCATCTTCTTCTACGGCATAACCGGGCTGTTCTGCATCTTTGCCCTCCTGGCCCGTAATCAGGAGGGGGACCGGCAGCAGATCCGTCAGGCGGTCAATACGGTGCTGCTTCGCTGCCAGGGCTGTCCTGAAGAGGTTCCCTTCCGCTTCCTGGATGCCGTGGTCCGGGCACCTGACGGCAAGTTGCCGGATATGATGGCCCTGACCGAGCGGCTGGAGGCCGAGGAACGCAGCCTGACCACCCTGGTGGCGGTGCTGGCCCTTCACTGGATCGGGGTGGAGATTCCTCCTGAATTTCAAGCCGCCCTGACCGCCCTCTATGATCAGGCCCAGAACCACTCCTTTTCCTGGCTGGCCATGGAAACAGCCGAGCTTTTGGCCACCCTGGGCAACGATCAGGCCAACAAGAAGGCCGTGGCCGATGAGCTCGCAAACCAGCTCCAGTGTCGGTTCCTTACCCATATCATAGCCCCGGAAGATGCCTGGAAGCAGAGTCTCCAGGAGCTTATTCGGGTGACCCGCAAGGTGGGAGCGGCCGAGAGCAATGTCCGCTTGGCCTGGTTTGTGGCGTATGGGGAACAGCAGTTGAGCATCCTGCCCAAGGAGCAGAAGAAAACCGCCAGCGGCGGCTGGACCAAGGGGCGATCCGTGGCCTTGAACCGTCTGCTCCAGACCAAGGACTTTGACTACCTCACCAGCCAGGATCGGCAGATCTGCGGCACCATCCGGCAGGTCGGTGAGGTCACCGGCAAAAACGGAGGCTGTGATTTTGACTATGAGGCCGCCCTGCCGCTTCTGGTGGGGCATCCCCATGTCTTTCAGGAGAAGTCCCCCCATGCCCCGGTGGAGATCGTGGCCGGAGAGCCCGAACTGGTGGTGGAGCAGAAGGACGAAAATCTCTTTATTCATTTTGCCCAGGATATCGGCGACGGTAAGCTGGCGGTCTGGCCCGAGACCCCGACCCGTTACCGGGTGATTGAGATCAATGAGAAGCACCGTAAGGTCGCCGAGATTACCGGCAAGAACGGCCTCTATGTACCGATCGCCGCCAGCCGTCAGGTGCTGGATGCCATCGGCAACATTGCCTCCTTCATGACGGTGCATTCTTCCATAGAGGTCCTGGGCGAGGGGGAACAGGCGGAATTTGTCGAGAGTGACTCCACCGTTCACATCCATATTATCCCCTATGGCAGCGGCTTTCGGCTGGAGATGTTTGTCCGCCCCTTCCACCAGGGCGGACCCTACCTCAAACCCGGGGTAGGGGTCTCCAACCTGATGAGCGAGATCCAGGGCAAGCGACTGCAGACCCGGCGCAACCTGATGCTGGAGGAACAGCGGGCCCGGGAGGTGGAGGAGAGCTGTCCGATCCTGGACCTGGCCATCGATCTTGAGCAGGAAGATAAACGGGAGTGGCACCTCTTTGATCCGGAAGAGTGCCTTCAGGCCCTGCTGGAGCTGGAAGAGATTCGGGAGAAGATTGTCCTGGAGTGGCCGGAAGGGGAGAAGATTTCGGTCCGTCGCCAGATAGGGGTCAATCAACTCAACCTGAATATCCGGACCAGCCAGCAGGATTGGTTCGCCCTCTCCGGTCAGTTGGAGCTGGATCAGGATCAGGTCATCGAGTTGAAGACCCTGCTGGACAAGGTCAGTGAGGCCAAGAGCCGTTTCATCCCCATGGGTGACGGCCAGTTCATCGCCCTTACCCAGGAGTTCCGCAATCGGCTGGAAGAGTTGATTCTCTTCGGCAATCCCAAGGGCGGCGAAAGCGAGGAGCTGACCATCCATCCCCTGGCTGCCATTGCCTTGGACGAGTTTACCCAGCAGGCCAATACCACCGCTGATCAGGGCTGGCAGCGCCAGCTCCAGGCTGTGGCTGATGCCCAGAAGTTTGTGCCCCAGGTGCCCTCAACCCTGAAGGCCGAGCTGCGCGACTATCAGCAGGACGGCTTTGTCTGGATGAGTCGCCTGGCCAACCTGGGGGTTGGCGCCTGCCTGGCCGATGACATGGGCTTGGGCAAGACCCTCCAGGCCATTGCCGTGATCCTCAGCCTGGCCGATCGGGGGCCCACCCTGGTGGTCGCGCCCACCTCGGTCTGCATGAACTGGGAAACCGAGGTGAACCGTTTTGCCCCCACCCTCAAGATGCACCTGCTCTCCGGCCAGAACCGGGAGGATATCATCGAAGGGCTGGGCAAGTTTGATATGCTGATCACCAGTTATACCCTCCTGCAGCAGGAGATCGAGCTCCTGGAGCAGGTGCCCTGGCAGTCGGTGGTCCTGGATGAGGCCCAGGCCATCAAGAACGCGGCCACCAAGCGCTCCCGGGCGGCGATGAAGCTCAAGGCCCGTTTCAAGTTGATCACCACCGGTACCCCCATCGAGAATCATCTGGGTGAGCTCTGGAACCTGTTCAGCTTCATCAACACCGGCCTCTTGGGGAGCTATAAGCAGTTCAATCGCCGTTTCGGCATACCCATCGAGAAGTACCATGACCGGGATGCCCGCCGTTCGCTGAAGAAGTTGATCCGTCCCTTCATGCTCCGCAGGATCAAGTCCCAGGTCCTGGATGAACTGCCGCCCCGTACCGAGATCACTCTGCGGGTGGAGATGCAGCCCGAGGAGATGCAGTTTTACGAGGCGCTTCGCCAGCAGGCCATTGAGAACATCGAGGGCAGTGCCGAGAAGAACGGCCGTCACCTCCGGATCCTGGCCGAGATCATGCGCTTGCGCAGGGCCTGCTGTAACCCCAAGCTGATCGATGCCAATACCAAGATCGCCTCCACCAAGCTCAAGGTCTTCCAGGAGGTGGTGGAGGAACTGCTGGGGGGCCGCCATAAGGCCCTGGTCTTCAGTCAGTTCACCGGCCACCTGGCCCTGATTCGTGCCTTTCTCGATGAGGAGAAGATCGCCTACAAGTATCTGGACGGCACCACCCCTGCCAAGGAGCGTCAGCGCCAGGTGGAGAGCTTCCAGAAGGGCGATGGGGATCTCTTCCTGATCAGTCTCAAGGCCGGCGGTCTGGGCTTGAACCTGACCGCAGCCGACTATGTGATCCACATGGACCCCTGGTGGAATCCGGCGGTGGAGGATCAGGCCGCGGACCGGGCCCATCGTATCGGCCAGAAGCGACCGGTCACGGTCTATCGCCTGGTCACGGCCGAGACCATCGAGGAGAAGATCGTCCGCCTGCATCAGGAAAAACGGGACCTGGCCAACTCCCTTTTGGAGGGTTCTGATGTCAGCGCCAGGATCAGTGCCGAAGAGTTACTGGAGCTTATCCGTACCTCTTAGGGGGGGGGAGATGCAAGGGGGGTGAGATGCTCTTTAAGCGCAGACCATGCAGGCGGATCTGCGCTTAAAGCGTCTCCTCCTGAGCCGGGGACAGCATGACTCCCCTGCTGCTCCCCTGGCCGCAGTCAGGGGGGCGGCTGGCCCCGGGATTTCTCCTCAGCTGATGGTGATCTTTTTCTGTTTGCCTGTCTTGGACTTGGGAAGGCGAATTTCCAGGACCCCGTCCTTGAACGAGGCCTTGGCCTTTTCACTGTTGACTTCTTCCGGGAGTCGAAATCTGCGGCAAAAGGAACCGTAGCGGCGTTCCAGCCGGTGATAATCCTTTCGTTCCACCTTCTCCTCCTGCTTCTTCTCTCCGGAGATGGTCACCGTGTTGTCGCTGATGGAGACCTGGACCTCCTCCTTCTTGATGCCCGGCATCTCTGCCTTGATTACCAGCTCATCTTTTTCTGCAAAGATATCCACAGAAGGTGACATCCCGTCCATCCCGGCCAGATCAAATCCAGGCCAGGAGACGGCCGGGGACAGGGCAAAGGGGTGCCGAAAGAAACGGTCGAAATAGCGTTCCATCTCCTCAAAGGGGCCGGCAGGGTGGGTTGCTTCCTTGCGGATCAAGTCGGTGGATTCTTCTTTCTTGGCCATGATTATGCCTCCTTTTGGCTTAAGAGTCGGTGGGATCTGCATAAAAAAAATCGAGCCGCCTCTAAAAAAAACGGGAGTCCGCTATCCCGTACGGGAGCACGGCTATCCCCGGAGAGATCTGAGGCTTTTCCTTCCTGCCTTTCTAGCAGGTCTGCCTCTGTCTGCTCTTCTCGTTTAACGATAGGTCAGGCAGGTGAGCGATGTCAACCACAAGTCCGGGAAGGGGGGAAGGGCAGGCTCGAATAGAGCCAGCGGCCAGGGGAGGGGGGGCGTGGCAAGCCGTCTCCGGAGGGCTGGAGCAGGGGGATGCCTTGAAAAACCGGCCCGACTCCCCTGGCAAGGCTCTGGCCAGGCTCTGGATTTAGCTCAACCCTGGACGAGTCCCGATGTTCTGCCAGTCGAGTTCAGCAGGGGCTTCCAGGAGTGGATCTCCTGCTGGAGCAGATAGCGGCTGTAGTGGTAGAGCGCGGCCAGGGACTCCCGGGCGGCATTGTCGGGTAACTGGAGCCGGTGGAGGTGCTCCAGGCTGTCCTGCTGGGCCTTGTTCAAAAACTTGAGGGTCTGCAGGGATATCTGCCGGGCAAAGAACGACTCCCTCCCCTGGTGACAGCGGTTGCAGAGCAGGGTGCCGTTACCGGCCAGGAGGCTGTAGCGGTGTCCCGGACCCACCGGCAGCAGGCAGTGGCTGCAGTGGCTCAGTTCCGGTTGATAGCCTACGGTCTGGAGCAGCCTGAGGTGGAACAGGGCGCAGACCCTGAGCGGTCGTTCTCCGCTGTCCAGGCCGGCCAGGGCCCAGTGGAGCAGGCAATAGAGTTTTTGTTCAGGGTCTTTTTCTTTGCTAAAACGGAGGACCAGTTCGCAGAGGTAGATGGCCCCGAGGTAGCGCGGGTAGGAGTGGCGCAGAGAGAGGAAGGCCTGTTCCAGTTCAGCTCCGCAGATAAAGAGCAGGCTGCTGGTTCGTGATGGTCTGTAGTGGAGCCGGATCCGGGAAAAGGGTTCCAGCTTGTTGACAAAGCGTTTCAGGCTGCGCTTGGCCCCCTTGGCTATCCCGGTCACCTTGCCCAACTCCTCGCTGTAGAGGGTGACCAGTCGGTCTGATTCGCCGTGATCGGTGGTGGTCAGTACCAGGCAGCTGCTCCAGGCGCTGTTCATTCCGGGGGCTGAGCCTTGTTCAACTGCAGCAGCAGGCCGTCCCTGAGGTCCTCCGGGTAGTTGAGGGGGCGACCGTTGAGGGTCAGCGCGGCATTGACCGGCGGCGAGAGGTTGAGCAGCAGCCGCTCGCTGGCCTGCCACTGGGCCTGTTGGTCCCGCTGAAAGACCCGGCGGCGGCTCTCTTCTCCATCGACGGTAATTTCCACCTCGATATCTCCGTTGAAGCGGGCCTGGAGCAGCAGCCGATCGGCCTCCACCCTGTGGATCCGTGGCTGGCCGGCCTGGCTGAAGGCCTCCATCACCTGCGAGGAGAGACTGATGGTCTTGTCGGTGAAATAGGCAAAGGGGTTCCAGGAGGTGTAGATGCAGAAGCCGGTCAGGGAGATGATGATGACGGCAAAGAGGAGGGCTGCAGCGGTCACCGAGGGGATGTGGGCCGGTTCTGCAAATTTTTTTGGAGCCTGGGAGTAGCCGCTGAAGATCTTTTTGGCGGAGCGGCCGGGCCTGTGGTGCCGGTTGCGTTCGGCGAAAAAACGTTCCACCACCTGGGGGGCGTCAAGTCCGAGGAACTCTGCGTAGAAGCTCAGCTGGCCCCGGATAAAGGTGTCGGCCGGAAGCTGTTCGTAATCAAGCTCTTCCAGGGCGGTCAGGTTGCTCAGCGACACCTTGGTGGCCGCTGAGACCTCTTGGAGGGAGATCCCCCTTGCCTGGCGAAGGTTACGGAGTTGGCTGCCGACACTCTCCTCTTCCGCCGCTGGAGGGCTGTTCTCGTTGATGCGCATGGTTTCTGCAGATTGATCTGGATTTAGAGTATCTTGATGTAGGCCTTGTCCTTAATACCTTTTATCCATTCCTGGTAGCGGCTTTGCATCTCCTGTTCATAGAGGGTCTCCCGGATTTCTTCTTTAACCGATTCGTAGGGAACCTTGGTGATGATCTGCCCCTCCTGCCTGGAGAGGAGCGAGAAGATCTGAAAACCGGAAGGGGTCTCCACCACCTGGCTGACCTCGCCGGGCTGCAGCTCGATCACCGCGTTGCGCATAAAGGGGGCCATCTCGTTTTTCTGAAAGATTCCCAGGTCACCGCCGTCGGCGGCAGAGGGCAGTTCAGAATAGTTGCGGGCCAACTCTTTGAAATTCTCCCCTTCAAGCGCCAGCTTGCGGACCTTCAGGATCCTGGTCTCTGCCTCTTCCCTGGCACCCGGACCTGCCGTCTGTTTCCAGGAGGTCCCGATCTGGAGGATATAGTAGCCGCCGCTGCCGACCTGCTGGGTATAGTTCTGGTCGTAGAAGTCGATGATCTTTTCTTCCGGGATGATGACCTTGAAACGGACCTCGTAATTGACCAGTTTGGAGCGGAGAATCTGACCGTGAAGATCCTGGCGATACTGTTTTTCATCCATGCCGATGGTCGCAAGCTCTCCCAGGAAGGTCTCCCGGGAGATCCGGTTCTTGGCAAGAATCCGTTCTATGGCCCTGTCCACCTCCTGGTCGCTGACCGTGATCTTTAACCGTTCCGCCTCCTGAAGAAGGAGCTTCTGGTCGACGAGCTTGTTGATCAGCGATGAGCGGATTTGGGCCAGAACTTGATCCAACTGCTCAGGAGGCACCTCTGCAGCCGCCTTGCGGAACAGCTGTTGACCGATCTCATTGACTTCGGAGAGGGTGATGATATCTTGATTGACAATGGCTACACTGCGATCAACGAGTTCTGCCCGGCAGAGCAGGGGCAGGCTGAGCAGCAGGCAGCAGAGGGAAAGAAAAAAAGTACGCAAAGTCATAGCAGAACAGGGGGGATCCTTTGGCGGATCGGCAGAGGGTGGCTGTCTGTTGTTCAGATAGTTGAATACAGGGGTGGTTGCGGTTGCTTGAGATCGTAAAAGGACTCAATTCTCCCCATAACTATCTAATCGTTCCCGGGTAAAGGCGCAATATTTTTTGGCGAAAAGCATATCATGGTCGGCTGAGCCGACTCAGCCGGGAGGTGCCACGATGTCGGCATGAAATTTGCTTCGTTTACCGGTATCGCAACCAACTATTTTTTTGGGGAGAAGAACGGATGATTTCAGCCACCCACAGTGCCCTTTCCGGGCTCCGGGCCGTGAGCACCGCAGTGGAGCAGAACGCTCATAATACAGCCAACCTCAACACCGCGGGTTTTAAAAAAGGACGTACCCTCTTCAGCGAACAGCCGACCGGCGGGGTCCGGGCAAGCAGCCAGCGGGTCGATACCCCTGGGCCTGCTGTGGCCGAGCAGACGGCCCGCGGGGTCGAGCTGGTGGAACAGTCCAACGTTGATTTGGTGGAGGAGATTCCCAAGCTGATGGTCAACACCCACAGCTATAGCGCCAACCTGAAGACCCTTCAGGCGGCCGACGAAATGACGGGCCATCTCCTCGATACCCTGGGCTGAATCCAGCCCCTTGCCTGATGGTCCCTCTTTGTAATCGTGATGGTAATCGTGATTGTAGTCGTGATTACCTCTTGGTAATTGCAGTTTCATGAAAGGTCTTTCCCAAAGGGCTTGACCTGCCGGAGTGCTCTCCGCCTGTCGACGCAATCCCTTGGCCCTGCTCTCCTGATATGGTACTGTTGCTCCCTGTCAAGCAAGAAACCGGCTCCAAAGCCGGCTGAATCGCGGATTATCGGCTAGCCTCGGCCCATGTTGGCCCCCAGTCGCCCTGCTGTCGGCCGCGCTGGCAGGTCTGGGGGCCGGCTCGCAGCTGGCTGGGAGACCGGGCCTTCCCGAGTTGGAGCGAATGCGCCCCCTCCTGACAATCCCCTCAAGTGAGCCTCTCCTCCCATCAAGCCTGCAAGGAAGAAGCTATGAAACGCCTCCGTTGTCTCCTCCTGACCATCCTGCTTCTGGCCACCGGTTCTTCCGCGGCCGTACCCCTGTTTGCCGCAGATGCGATGCCACCCTTCTCTCTGCCCTCGGCCCTTGATGGCCGTCTGCTCAACAGTGAGCTCTACGCAGGCAAGGTCCTGTTGGTGAACTTCTTTGCCACCTGGTGCGCTCCCTGTCGGCGGGAGATTCCCATCCTGAAGCGGCTCCATCAACAGTATGAAGAGCAGGGCTTCAGCGTGATCGGTCTTTCCCTTGATGAAGGGGGGCCTCAGCTGGTGGCCAAGTTGATCGCAGCGGAACAGCTGAGCTATCCCGTGGTGATGGCTGATCGGGCCACTGCCAGGGCATTCGGCGGCGTCGTTGGTTTTCCCACCTCTTTTCTGGTCAACAGGGCCGGCCATATCATTCGTAGATATTCAGAATTTGCGCCCCGATCTCTCTTGGAAAAAGATATTAAATCAGCCCTTTAAGTCGTTGTTGTTTGCCCTGGACCGTGGCTTTCTTGTTGACAGTTCGGCCATTTTCCCGTATTTTCCTCAGCCAAGAGGTAGGGAAGTCCACATATATCTTATTTACTACGGAGGTTTCGATGAAAAAAATTGTATCTGCCCTGATGGTTACCGCCTTTGTTCTGAGCGCCGGCGCTGTTTTTGCTGCCAAAGTTACCTGTACTGTAGACGCTGTAGACGGCGACAAGGTCACCATGACCTGCAAGAAGGCCGACAAGCTGAAAGCCGGCGACAAGGTATCTGTAAAAGCCAAGAAGAAGAAAGCCATCGAAGGTTGCTAACAGCCCCTGCGTGTTCAGCTGCTTTTCCGAGCGGGCCGATGTCTCATCGACCCGCTCTTTTTTTGTCCACCAGTTTGAGTGACAGGGTCCCATGGAGTTTATAAAAGCGATTGTACTGGGTATTGTTCAGGGCTTGACCGAGTTCCTGCCGATCTCCTCTTCCGGCCACCTGGTCATCGGCTCCGAGTTGTTGAACTTTCATGACCCGGGCATCTCCTTTGAGGTCTTCCTTCACCTGGGTACCCTGATTGCGGTGGTCATCGCCTTTCATAGCGACCTGCAGGCCATGGTCGCGGCCCTCTTTTCCTCCAGGCGCCAGCGGCAGGCGGATCCGGAACTCAACCGGGCCTTTCTCTGGAACTGCTATATCATCCTGGCCACCTTGCCCGCCGTGGTGGTCGGCCTCTTTCTCAAGGACCATATCGAACGGATCTTTGATAATATCCTGGTCACCTTCACCATGCTGGCCTTCACCGGCCTGATCATGGTCATTACCACCAAACTGCCCAGGGGGAAAGGTGGTCTGAGCGGCTCACGGGCCGTGCTTATCGGCACGGCCCAGGCCATGGCCATCCTGCCGGGTCTGTCGCGCAGCGGTTCCACCATCTTTACCGGCATGGCCCTGGGGGTGCAGCGGGAGACCGCGGCCCGCTTTTCCTTTATCATGTCCATCCCCGCCATTCTGGGAGCGGCGGTGTTGAAACTGGGTGACCTCCTGTCCTCGCCGCTCAGCCAGGGCCAGGCGTGGCAGCTGCTGGTGGGCACTGCGGCCTCGGTTATTTCTGGATATTTTGCCATTATTGTATTAATGCAGGTTGTTCGCCGGGGCAGACTGCACTGGTTCGGTTACTACTGTTTTTGCCTATCGGCAGCAGGCTTTCTCTGGTATTTTTTCAGGGGCGCCTGAGCTGCCCTTTGGTCCGGTCATCGGCCGGACTCTTTTCCTGTTCTTTTTTTGAGAGACAACGTGTTCTAAGCTATGGATCCGCAAACGCTGCCAGCTAAAGAGCTGGCCATATACGAGAAGATCAAGAGTCAGTTCAAGGTGGCCTTTGAGCCGCTCACCGTTCAACAGCATCGTTTAAACCTGCTGAAGTATACCGACCTGGAAGAGATCCTTGACGGTAAAGATCCGTTTAAAAATCCTTCGGAGTTTCCGGTCTGGATTCGTCTCTGGGAGTCAGCGATCGTCTTGGCCGATTTTCTGGCCGACCAGCAGCCCAAGCCCGGGACCACCATGCTCGAACTGGGCGCAGGCCTGGGGGCCACCGGCCTGGTGGCGGCTGCAGCAGGGTTTGAGGTGACTCTGAGCGATTATGAGGAGCGCATCCTCGAGTTCCAGCAGATCAATGCGGCCGCCAGCGGCCTCACCGGGGTCCGTTTTAAGCTCTTGGACTGGTTGCAGCCCACGGCCCTGGAGCAGTATGATGTGATCATCGGTTCGGAGATCCTCTATCGGGAGGATTTTTTGGAGCCGCTGCTGGCGATCTTTCAACAGGCCCTCAAGCCGGGCGGGGTTATCTTTCTTGCCCATGATGAAGGGCGGCAGAATGTGGCTCCCTTTCTTCGGCTGGCCGAAGAGACCTTTTCCATCGGCATGACCCGGCGTAAGCTGAAGAGTCTGGACAAAGATAAGGTCATCCTCCTGACCCGCCTGAAGAGGCGAGACTAGCCAGCGGGGCGGGCTGCTCTCCTGACCTGCCTCGGCAGGGTAGATTTCGTTCCATGGTGGCCCCATATTCAGCTCAGGTGACACGTGTATCCCCTCTGTCTCGATATCAAGGATAAGCTCTGTGTGGTGGTGGGCGGTGGTGCGGTGGCCGAACGCAAGGTCCGCAGTCTGCTTGAACACGCTGCCCGGGTGCGGCTTGTCAGCCCCCAGGTCACACCCTATCTTCAGGAGCAGGCGGGCCTTGCCAGGATCCAGTGGCTGAAGAGGGGCTATGCCGCTCAGGATCTTGCCGGGGCCCTGCTGGTCTTTGCCGCCACGGCAAGCCGTGAGGTCCAGGAGGCGGTTCAGCGGGACGCTGTCCGGCACAACCTGCTGCTCAACATCGCCGATGACCCCAATGGCTGCGGCTTTCACGTCCCGGCCGTCATCAGGCGCGGTGATCTCACCCTGGCCATCTCCACCAACGGCAAGAGCCCGGCAGTGGCTGCCATGCTGAAAAAAGAACTGGAAGGCGTGGTTGGTGAGGAGTATGGCATCCTCCTGGAACTCGTCGCCCTGGTGCGCGCCGGGGTGGTCAAGGGCGATGCCCGGCAGCAGCAGAAAAGAATTTTATTTAAGAAACTCCTTCATCGGGATATAATCAGCTGGATCAGAGAGGGCCGGTGGTCTCTGGTGGAAGCCCACTTTACCAGGGTCCTGGGAGAAACGACGGCGATTGACTGGGCGACCTTTAGGCAGGATAAAACATGAGCTTTGTACTATTTCAGATCAGCTGTATCGTCTACCTGCTGTCCACTGCCACCTACATGGTCTATTTCTTTTCCGAGAAAAAACAGATCCGGCAGCTGGCCAGGCAGGTCTTTTTTGTTGCTGCTGCCCTCCATACCCTGAATATCCTCTTCCGCTACCTGGAAGCCGGCCACACGCCCATCACCAGCCACCACGAGACCATCTCCTTTTTCGCCTGGGCAACGGCCTGGAGTTATCTCTCCTTCCGCTGGCGCTATACCGTAAAAAATCTCGGTACCTTTGTCAGCATGCTGGTGGTGCTGTTGATGCTGGTCGCGGCCTTCTCCTCCCGGGAGATCATACCCCTCTCCCCGGTCCTCCAATCCTGGTGGCTGCCGGTGCATGCCTCCATAACCCTGGTGGCCTACGCCTTCCTGGCCCTCTCCTGTATCGGCGGCTTGATGTACCTGCTCCAGGAACGGGAGATCAAACAGAAACGCTTCGGCCTGTTCTACTCGCGGCTGCCCTCGCTGGAGGTCCTGGATAAACTCAATCATCACTGCCTCAGTGCAGGTTTTCCTCTGCTTACTCTGGGGCTGGTTACCGGTATCCTCTGGGCCAAGCAGGCCTGGGGGGCCTACTGGCATTGGGATCCCAAGGAAACCTGGTCCCTGGTGACCTGGTTTCTCTATGCCGGGGTGATGCATCAACGATTCACCATCGGCTGGCGTGGTCGGCGGGCCGCCATGATCAGCATCATTGCCTTTGTCTCTGCCATGTTTACCCTCTGGGGAGTATCCTTTCTCATGAAAGGGGTTCATACCTATGCCTCGTGATACCATCGTTCTTCTGGGGGTCAATCATAAGACCACCCCGCTGGCTGTACGGGAAAAAATGGCCCTCTCCGGCGGCTATCAGGAACCCTTGACCGCCCTGGGAGGTTTGGAGGCGCTGAAGGAGTTTTATCTGCTCTCCACCTGCAATCGGGTGGAGGTGCTCTTTACCTGCAGGGATGCCGGAGTGGCTGCCCAACAGGTACTTGAACTGCTCTTTGCCGGTGCGGTCGGCTCCCGGGAACTGGAGCAGTATATCTACCAGTACCAGGATGACGCCGCCATCGAGCATCTCTTTCTGGTGGCCTCCAGCCTGGACTCCATGATCGTCGGCGAGGCCCAGATTCTTGGACAGCTCAAGGAGGCCTATCGTCATGCCGCCGAGCTCCGCTGCAGCGGTTTTATCCTCAACAAACTGCTCCACAAGGCCTTTTCCGTGGCCAAACGGGTACGAACCGAGACCAGGATCGGTGCCAGTGCGGTCTCCATCAGCTATGCGGCCGTGGAGCTGGCCAGGAAGATCTTTGGAGATCTGGCTGACAAGAAGGTGCTCCTGGTCGGTGCCGGTGAGATGGCGGAGCTGGCTGCAGAACATCTGGTCGGCCAGGTGGCCGAGGTGATTGTCGCCAACCGGACCCTGTCCCGGGCGGTCACCCTGGCCCGTTGCTTCAACGGTCATGCCGTGGCCCTGGAGGAGCTGCTGGAGCAGCTGGAGCAGGTGGATATCGTGATCAGCTCCACCGGAGCAGCCGATCTGATCCTCCATAAGGAGGAGGTGCGCACCGTGATGCGGGAACGACGCAACCGCCCCCTGTTCTTCATCGATATCGCCGTGCCCAGGGACCTGGACAGCGCCATCAACGAGCTGGACAACGTCTATCTCTACGACATCGATGATCTGAAGAATGTGGTGGAGATGAACAAGAGCGAGCGTGATCGGGAGGCGATCAAGGCCGAGCGGATCGTTGACGAGGAACTGCTCAAGTTTAACCGCTGGCTGGCAAATCAGGTGGCCACCCCGACCATCCGGGAGCTGCGCGAGCTGGTGGACCAGGTGGTGCGGATGGAGTGCGACAAGACCCTCAGCCGGCTGTCCGAGGTCTCGGAACAGGAGTGCCAGGCCATCGAGAAGATGGGAGCCGCCATTGCCAACAAGATTCTCCACCATCCCATGCAGTACCTCAAGGCCGACCACCATTGCCTCAGCCGCAACGAGCGGATCACCACGGTGCGTTCCCTCTTTGAGCTGGACAACAGGGCGGAGAAACGCTGATGCTCAGCGATGAGCGTCCCCTGATCCTGGAGGAGGAGTACCTCATCGTTCGCCACTCCGGGGAGATCCCGGAGGTGGCCCTCCACTCCAGCCTCCACTACCTCTGCCAGGATCCGGAAGGGCCGCAGATGCTCTTAAGCGGGGAAGAGCTGGATGCCTTGCACGGGGCGGTGCTGGAACGCTACCTGGAGATGATCCTGCGTGATCTCACTCCGGCCAACCGCTCTCTCTCCCTCTTTCGGGGGGTGGAGCGGGCCATCATCAACTGGGATCGGTTCCAGCTCTTTTCCAGGCGGCTGGAGGGAGATGCCAGGGCCCATATCCCCACCGTGGCCAAAGCCTTTGTCGGCTTGGTGGAGCAGGAGTGGGCTGAGCGTCGCATAGACCAGACCACCCCGGGAATGAACTGTAACCCGGAGGCGGTGCTTCACTTTATCGAGGAGCTGGGACTTGGCGAGCAGGCCTTGCCGCCGGATTGGCGGCGTCTCTGCCGGGATCGCTGAAACCAGGACAACTCTATCATCCCAACAGGGCAGTTACTGCCACAGCAGGGGAGGGCAGATCATGGCAAGGAGAGCAGGAAAAAGGGTACGAGTCGGTCTCATCGGTTCGGGCAAACACGGCAGTCGTTATGCACGTCACCTCCTTGCGGACTGTCCCGGCCTGGAGCTGGCAGCCATCAGCCGTCGCTCACCGTCCGGAGCCGAGCAGGCCAGGCAATGGCAGTGCGGCTATTACCCCAACTGGCAGGAGCTGGTGGCGGATCCCCGGATAGATGCGGTGATTGCGGTGGTGCCGCCCACCCTCAATCTTGCCATCGCCCGGGCCTGTGCCGGGTTGCGGAAACCGCTGCTTGTGGAAAAACCCCTGGCCGGCTCCCTGGCCGATGCCCAGGAGATCGTTGCCCTGAGCAACCGGAACCTGGTGCTGACCGTGGGCCAGACCCTGCGCTACAACAGTGTTATCCAGGCCCTCCAGGAAGAGCTCTGGCGGATCGGTCGTCTCTACAGCTTTTCCGCCAACCAGCGGCTGGAACCCACCAGCCTGGCCTGGCATGAAGATCCGGCCATGGCCGGGGCCGGGGTCAGCTTTCACACCGCTGTCCATGTCTTCGATGCCCTGCGTACCATCACCGGTCTGGAGGTGGTCAGGGTCTCGGCCCTGAGCCGTAACCATGGCGAGGCGCTGCTGGAGAATCTCCTGGCCGTGCTGGTGGAGATGGAGTACGGAGTGGTGGGTACCGTGGACTGCTCCAAGGTGGGGGCGGCCCGTTCCGGCCTGTTTGAGTTTGTGGGTGAGCAGGCCCAGCTCAGGGGTGAGCAGATCTACAACAGCTGTGAGCTGATCCAGGGCCAGGAGATCACGGACTTGAGTCCTCCCCAGGCCGTGAGCACCATTGTACCGCTGCTTCGGGATTGGGAGGCCTTTCTCTGCCATGGCGGCAACAATCCGGTCCCCGGCCCCGAGGGGCTGGCAGCGGTTCGGATCTGCACCGCCTGCCTGAGATCCGCCCGGGAGGGCGCCTGGGTCACCCTCTGAGCCTCCCTTATTGCCGCAAGTGGGCCGGGGCTGCCTTCTCAAGCCGCCCCGGCCGCCCCATCAGTGTTTGAAGGAGCGCTGACCGGTGAACATCATCGCCACCTGGGGATCGGCCTGGTTGCAGGCCTCGATCGATTCAAAATCCCGCATGGAGCCTCCTGGCTGGAGGATGGCACCGATCCCCTCCTTGATCCCCACGTCCACCCCGTCCCGGAAGGGGAAGAAGGCATCTGAGATCATCACCGATCCCGGCAGGTTGCCCCGCTCTGCCGCGACCTTGGCATCAATCTCCTCAAGCAGCTGTGGAGCCTGTTTTCCCTGGGCCACCTGCAGGGCCAGCTCGGGATAGGGAATCCCGTGTCGGTCAAAACAGGTGATGTCCCCATACTTGGCGTAGGCCTTGTGCACGGCGATCTCCGCCACTCCTACCCTGTCCTGCTCTCCTGTCCCGATGCTGACCGTACAACCGTCCTTGACATAGATAACCGAGTTGGAGGTGACCCCATGTTCGATGGCCCAGCCAAAGAGCATGTCTGCGATCTCCGCCTCGCTGGGCTGGCGTTCACAGCGATAGCTCACACCCTTGCGTACAGTTTCGGCCGGGAGGAGATCTTCGCGGCTGCGGATGGTGTTGATGGCCGACTGCTGGACGATGATGCCGCCGTCGATCAATGACTTGAAGTCCAGAAAGCGGTACTGCTCAAAATCCGTCAGCCGCTCGATTCCGGCCATCCGAATGACCCGCAGGTTTTTCCGGCGAGCCAGGATCTCCAGGACCCCCTCTTCAAAATCAGGGGCACAGACCACCTCCAGGTAGTTCTCCGCCATCAGGGCGGCGGTCTCCCGATCCAGGGGGCGGCTGGTGACCACGGCCCCGCCAAAGGCAGCCAGGCGATCGGCCCGGTTGGCCTTGGTGTAGGCCTCGGCCAGGGAACCGCCGATGGCGGCGCCACAGGGGTTGGTGTGCTTGAGGATCACCGCTGCCGGCTGATCCACCAGATACTTGATGATGTTGAGGCCGTTGTCCACATCGGTGAGGTTGATTTTGCCCGGGTGCTTGCCCACCTGGACCATGTCTTCCACGGTGATGCCGCTGACCAGGCCGTTGCCGGGGTTGATGAAGGCACACTCCCCCAGGACCAGGTTGCCGTTGGTCAGCTCATACATGGCTGCCTCCTGGTTGGGGTTTTCGCCGTAGCGCAGGCCCCGCTCCTCACTGCTGCCGTCGGCGGTGGGGATGTCCCAGGTCTTCTTGCGGTAGACCAGGGTCTGGCCGTCAAAGCTGATGGTCATCTCCATGGGAAACGAATCGCCCAGGATGGAAGAGTATATTTTTTTGGTGTTACTCATGGTTGATCTACTCCGTTTATGTTGCCGAAAAAGAAAAGGACCTGGCCGGTGGCGGCCTGGCGGCGGCCCATGGCGGCTGGCCCTTGAAAAGATGCCTGACTCTACCCGTTCAGGGCCCTTTGACAAAGGAAAAAGCGTGGGCCCGGATCCCCCCTGGCGGGCTGGCTGGTTCAGCTCACCCGATGGATCAGTGGAGGAACCCGTTCCCGGGCCCCCAGGGAACAGTTCTCCAGCACCGCATAGGCCCCCACAACGGCGTCGTCTCCCAGGTGACAGTCATGGAGCACCGCTCCCCTGGAGAGGATGCAGCCGCGGCCGATGGTGGTGGAGCCCGTGAGCTGGACCCCGGCATGGAGTAGGGCCTCGCCTGCAAAGCTGCAGCTGGGAGCAATCAGGGTGCTTGCCGGATCGAGCATGGTGATCCCATCGAGCATCAGCCTGCGGTTATGACGGGCCTGGAGCTCCTCTTGGGCCTGGGCAAGTTCCACCCGCGAGTTCACCCCCAGGACATCGATGGCCCGGTCGTGGCTGAAGTTCTGCACCAGGGCCCCCTGGTTGACGGCAATGGCGATGATGTCGGTGAGGTAGACCTCGCCCTGGCTGTTTTCCGTGCCCACCTGTTGCAGGGCGCTGAAGAGAAACTCCCTGCGCACCAGGTAGATGCCGGCATTGATGTCCCGGATCTCCTGTTCCGCCGGACTGGCATCCTTCTGTTCGACGATACGCAGTACCTGCTGCTCTCCATCCATGATGATTCGGCCGTAGCCAAAGGGGTCCGCCAGGCGGGTGGTCATCAGGGTGACGGCAGCCTTCTGCTGCAGATGGGTCGCTATCATGGCCTCCAGCGTCCGGTGGCCGATCAGGGGGGTATCTCCGCAGAGGATCAGGACATGCTCCGCCCCCTGGCAGGCCTGCTCGGCACAGAGGACCGCATGGCCGGTGCCCAGCTGCTCTTCCTGGATCACCGGGGTGATCTGATAGCCTTCCAGGGAGTGGAGCACCCGCTGCCCCTGATGGCCGATGATCACGGCACAGCCTCTGACCGGCAGCTGGTCGATGGTATCGAGTACATGGTGGACCATGGGCTGGAAAAAGACCTCATGGAGTACCTTGGCACGGTCGGATTTCATCCGGGTGCCCTTGCCGGCGGCAAGGACCACGGCGCTAATCGCAGGGAGCATTACTCTCTCCTTCAAATTTTTTTAGGGTAAGGGGGGCGTCTTGGCCCAGTGGGGGCCATCTTTTCAGGGTGTGGTCTCCAGGGTATAGCGCTCGCTCATTTTGGCCAACTCGGCACTGATCTTTCGGCGGAAGCGGGCCGGCCGGATCACCTCGGCCTGGCTGCCGAACTGGAGGACCTTCATCATCACCTCCCGCTCATCGGCCACCGGCAGGGTGAGCTGCACCCCTTCTGGGATCTCGATCAGCTCCTGCTCGGGGTGCCAGTGCTGGCGGCGGACCGTACGGGCGGCATGGCCGCTGAAGCGCAGGGTCACGGTTCCTATGGGTGCGCCCTTGAAGATCCCGAACACGCCGGTCAGGGAGCTGTCGTCTGCTGCCATGGCGTGGCTGGTCTGGTCCTTGAGGGCCTGGGCCGTGTTGATCCGGGAGAGCTGAAACAGCCGCCTTGCTCTCCGGAGATGACACCAGGCATAGAGATACCAGCGGCCCTGATAGTGGAGCAGTTTCAAGGGGTCCAGGGTCCGTTGGGGCGTATCCGGTGAGCCGTCGGCATAGCTGATGCTCAGCTGCAGCCGGTCCAGCAGGCCCGTGAGCACGGACTGGAAGACGGTGTTGTCCACAGGCTCGGTCTCGATCCACTCGCAGTGGATATACTGCTCCAGGTTCTTTTTTCCCGGAAAGGCCAGGGCGCCCAGTTTCTGCTGGAGCTGGGAAAGCTCCGGCAGCTGTTCCAGGCCCAGTTCGCCGGCAATGGTGCTCAGGATACCTAAAAAGACCATGATCTCGGCGCTCTCCTCAAAGGGGAGTCGGAAATTCTCCTGGCTATAATAGTAGCCGGTGTGCTGCGGGCTGTAGGCCAGGGGGGCGAGCAGCCGGTCCCGGAGATAGTTGATATCCCGGTGGGCCGTGGCGGTCGAGACCTCAAACTCTGCAGCCAGGTCGCTGGCATTGGGGTAGCTGGCTTCCTGTATCCGGGAGTGAAAGAAGTAAATGCGTTCGAGCAGGCTCATGATCCTTTGAAAAAAAGTAGGGGTTAGTCACTATATGACAAACCTCCCCTGGTAGAGTCAAGAAAAACGACCAGCAGGAGGTATGGTATGCAGTTTAAAGTGATTATCAGGCGGGCAATGTTTATCTTTGGAGGTATCGTCAATGGCAAGGCCCAGTTGCAGTCGGTGCGCTTCCTCAGTGACACCATGATGCAGGAGCAGAACACGGTGCTTCTGGTCAAGGAGCAGGGAAGCGTGGATTTCTTTCTCAGCGGCTCGGTGCCGGTGGCCCGGGTCTCTGCCGACCAGTTTACCTGTCTGGCCGCGGCTGCCCGATTCTTTGGCCATCTGCCGGGCAGCAGGTGCAGCCTGCCCATCTGGTTCGGTGCCGATACCCTGGAGATGGAGCCGCCGGCTGCGGTGGGCGAGGCTGAGTTGATCTGCTCCTGAACTCCGCCGGCTCCCGCTCAGCAAGCCGCCAACAGGCCGCTTGCTCTCCCTTGACCAGGGTCCACTGTCGGCCACCAGGGCCAGGGGCGCGATTTATCGCTGCGAACAGCCTGTTTTTTCGGGGTTGAGCTGGTGTTCTTGGTGAAAAAATGATAAACAGCGCTTTCGCGTTGCCAGCTGTTGTCCTGGGCAGCGTTCCGCTCGGCAGGCCTGGGGCAGGGATCGTTTTTTCCCGCCCCGGAGAGCCGGCAGGAAGAGGAGACTAGCCGCACCCAGCCGGGTGTGATCACCATAGAGCATAGTGTAGAGAAAGGAAGTAATGAAACCCACGGATCACGACCTACTTATTTTAGATGGTGCCTGCGGCACCAACCTCCAGGAGATGGAGATCCCCGAGGAGGCCTGGGAGGGCAGCGAGGGCTGCAACGAGCTGCTCAACAGCACCGCTCCCGAGTCCATCATCCAGTTGCATCGCGGCTTTGTCGAGGCCGGTGCCATGGTGATCGAAACCAACACCTTCGGGGCCTCCAGGATCGTCCTGGAGGAGTATGGTCTGGAGGATCGGGTAGAGGAACTCAACCAGGCCGGGGTGGCCTGTGCCCGCGCGGCCATTGACGGCAAGGCCGATGTCTATGTCGGCGGTTCGGTGGGACCGGGAACCAAGCTGCCCTCCCTGGGCCACATCGAGGTAGAGGATCTGGCCCGGGCCCAGGAGCAGCACATTCGTTCCCTGGTGGAGGCCGGGGTGGATCTGCTCATCATCGAGACCTGCCAGGACCTGCTGCAGATCAAGGTGGCCATGACCAGCTGCTTCTCCATCCTGGAAGAGCTGGGTCGCGATATCCCGGTCATGGGCTCGGTCACCATAGAGCGTACCGGCACCATGCTGGTGGGGACCGACATTGCTGCTGCGGCCGTGACCTTTGAACCCTTTCCCCTCTTCTCCTTTGGCCTCAACTGTGCCACCGGACCGGCGGAGATGGAGTCGCATCTGCGCTACCTCAGCCGCAACTGGCCGGGACGGATCTCCTGTGTGCCCAACCAGGGGCTGCCCGAGGTGGTGGACGGCAAGACCTGTTATCCCCTTACGCCTGAGCAGTATGGCCAGGATATGAAACGCTTTGTCACCGAGTTCGGGGTCAGCGTGGTGGGGGGTTGCTGCGGCACCACCCCGGCCCATACCCGGGAGCTGGTCCGGGCCCTTGACGGGGTCACACCCGGGGCCAGGGAGGTGATCTCATGAAGCCATCGGTATCCAGCCTCTATCAGGCCGTGGAACTGCAGCAGGAGATCCCGCCCCTGCTCATCGGCGAGCGGGCCAACTCCAACGGTTCCAAAAAATTCCGGGAGTTGCTTCTGGCCGATGATTTTGAGGCCTGCCTCAAGATCGCCCAGGAGCAGGAGAGCAAGGGGGCCCATATCATCGATCTTTGCACCGCCTATGCCGGCCGGGATGAACTGGCCGATCTGACCAGGCTGGTGAAGATGTGCGTCAGTTCGCTCAAGGCGCCCATCATGATCGACTCCACCACGCCCGAGTGCATCGAGGCCTGCCTCAGGCTCTACCCTGGTCGTTGTGTGATCAACTCCATCAACCTGGAGGACGGTGGCCACAACATCAGGCGGATCTGTCAGGCGGCCAAGCGCTATGGGGCGGCGGTGGTTGCCCTGACCATCGATGAGCAGGGTATGGCCATGACTGCCGAGGACAAGCTGAGGATCGCCAAGGCCATCTATGCCATTGCCGTGGACGAGTTTAAGCTGCGTCCCTCAGACCTGCTCTTCGACTGCCTGACCTTTACCGTGGGTTCGGGTGACGAGAAGCTCCGAGACGCCGCCATCCAGACCCTGGAGGGCATCCGCCTGATCAAGAGGGAGTTGCCCGGCTGTCTGACGGTCCTGGGGCTGAGCAATATCTCCTTTGGCCTGGCGCCCAAGGCCCGGCGGATCCTGAACTCGGTCTTCCTCCATCAGGCAGTGGAGGCGGGCCTGGATGCCGCCATCGTGGATGCGGCCAAGATCCTGCCCCTGGCCCGAATCTCCCAGGAGGATCGGGAGGTCTGTCTGGATCTGCTCTACGATCGGGATGGAGAGGGAGAGGGCAAGCCCCTGATGCGTTTTATCGACTACTTCTCCGATCGAAATGTCGGGGAAGAGGATGAGGCAGAGGCGGTGAAGAGGACCCCTGAAGAACAGCTCTTTCTCCAGGTGGTCAACGGTAACAAGGATGAGGTGGGGGATGTCCTGCCGGTGCTGATGGAGCGCTTTGCCCCCCTGGATATCATCAATCAGATCCTGGTCCCTGCCATGCGCCACGTGGGCGAGCTCTTTGGCAAGGGAGAGATCCTGCTCCCCTTTGTCCTCCAGTCCGCCGAGGTCATGAAGAGGGCGGTGAGCTTTCTTGAACCCTTTATGGAGCGGATCGAGGACGAGCACACCACCAGGATCCTTTTGGCCACGGTCCAGGGGGATGTCCATGATATCGGTAAGAACCTGGTGGATATCATCCTTTCCAACAACGGCTATACGGTCTATAATATCGGCATCAAGGTCGGTGCAGAGACCATCATCGAGAAGGCCAGGGAGCTTAAGCCGGACCTGATCGGCCTAAGCGGCCTGCTGGTCAAGTCCGCCATTGTCATGCAGGAATCCATGGCCCAGTACCGTGAGGCAGGGCTGGATATTCCGATCCTCCTCGGGGGGGCGGCCCTGACCCCGAAGTTTGTTGCCGAATCCTGTGTCCCCAACTATGGCGGCCCGGTGGTCTACTGCAGCGACGCCTTTGCCGGGCTCAGGGCGGTTCGGGAGCATGAGGAGGGCACCCTCGTGTCCACGGTCTTTGATCCGGCCGTGGTGGGGGAACCGCTTAAGCCCGGGCGTAAAGAGCGTTCCATCAGCCGGACGAACCCGGTGCCGGAGCCCCCCTTCCTGGGACAGCGTTATGTGGAGGAGCTGGATCCGGAGCTGCTCTTTCCCCTGGTCAACACCCAGGCCCTCTTCCGGGGCCGTTGGGGCTATCGCCGGGCCAAGATGGGGGCTGAGGAATACCGCCAACTGATCAGCGAGCAGGTGGAGCCGATCTATCAGGGCCTGATCCGGCGCAGTCTGGATGAGGGGTTGATCCGGCCCAAGGTCTCCTATGGCTACTTTCCCTGCTATGCCCAGGAGGAGACCGTGATGGTGGAGGTGGAGGGGAGCCTCCATCCCTTTGCCTTCCCCCGTCAGCAGGAACAGCCCCACCTCTGCATCGCCGATTACTTCAAGACCCGGGAGGAGGGGGGGGATATTGCCGGCTTCTTCATCGTCACCATTGGCGAGCGGATGGGCCAGGAAACCGCCCGACTCTACGAGGCGGACCGCTACCATGACTATCTGATGCTCCATGGCTTCAGTGTGGAGGTGACCGATGCCCTGGCCGAGTACTGGCACGGGGTGATGCGCAGCGAGTTGGGGATCGCTGGTGCCGACCCCACGGCCGGCGGCTCACTGGTCAGCCAGAATTATCAGGGCTCCCGCTATGGCTTCGGCTATCCGGCCTGTCCGGACATGGAGGTACATAAGCCTCTGTTTTCCTTTCTTAAACCGGAAAAGATCGGGGTCAGCCTGACCGAGAATATGCAGATGGTGCCGGAGCAGACCACCTCGGCCATTGTGGTCCACCACCCCCAGGCCAAATATTTTGCGGTATAATGATGAAATCCAGTGAAGTGAGGGAGCAGTATATCTGCATCAACTGCGGCTATCTCTATGACCCGAGCCAGGGGGATGGGATGAACTCGATCCCGCCGGGCATTTCCTTTGAGGAGCTGCCCCGGGCCTGGGTCTGTCCCCTCTGTTATGCCAGCAGGGATGACTTCGATCCCCTGGATTAGCAGGAAGGGTCAGGGGCGGGCAGGGAAGTCGCGCAGGGAAGTCGCGCAGGCGAGAAGGTGGAAGCTATGAAGTGTCCCAAATGCGGTTTTGTCCAGCCCAGATCCCCGGAGTGCAGCCAGTGCGGGATCTTCATCGATAAGTATCTGGCGGCCCAGGCCAGGAAAGAAGAGCTGCGTCAGGCAGCGGCTGACCAGCCGGTTGGCCGTTCTTTTCCACTCATGAGCCTGGTCGGTCTGCTTGCTGTGGTGGCTGCGGCCGGATGGTGGTTGCTCGGCCTCCGAACTGCACCCGTGCCCCAGGAGGTTGCCCCTGAGCTGGCTGTGGTGGAGAAGATCCAGGCAGGGGGGAGGGCAGACCAGGGGCCTGGCGGTCAGCCGACCCGGAGCAGCGAGCAACTGAGCCCGGTGGAGAGTGCGCCAGGCGATGGCCTGGCAGGACAGTTGGCCACGAGCTTCGGGGTGAGCAACGCCATCGAGGCGGCTCGAAATGCAACGGTTTCCATCGTCACCCCCTGGGGCAGTGGTTCCGGTTTTTTCATCGATCCCCACGGGACCATCATCACCAACCGCCATGTGGTGGAGTATGATCCGGCCTCGCTGGAGCGGTTGATAGCAAGGGCCAGGGAGCTGAAGCAGCAACTGGACACCGAACGTCATTCCCTGGACCTGGTCCGGAGGCAGTTGGGGCAGATTCGGGAGCAGGAGTTCAGGGCCCAGCTCAAACGCAACCTGCGCCTGAGGGAAAAACGCTATGCCGAGTACTTCCAGCGCTACACCGGAATGGAGGAGCAGATTGCCACCATCCAGGAGGGTGATTTCCTCCAGCAGGGAAGCGTGGAACTGATCGATGGCAGTGCCTACCAGGTGGACTCGGTCCAGCTGAGTCCGGGCTCGGATCTGGCCATGGTCTCCATCTCCGTCTATAACTCTCCCTTTCTCCAGCCTGCAGCCAGCCGGGAGTACCTGGAGCAGGGCAAGACCGTCTACACCATCGGTAGCCCCTCGGGGCTGCGCCACACCATCACCTCCGGGATCATCTCCGGCTTTCGTAGGTTTAAAGAGCAGCCGCTGATCCAGATCGATGCTCCCATCAACCCGGGAAACTCGGGCGGTCCCCTTATCAATGATCAGGGCCAGGTCCTGGGAGTCAATACCATGATCATCAGCAACACCGAGGGGATCGGCTTTGCCATCCCCTTTGCCCAGGTGGCGGCAGATTTTCCCGGCAGTGTGAGCGCAGAGTAGCTCAGCCCTCTTCCTGGGCTGCGCTCAGGGGCACCAGGACCTGGGCAAAGATCAAGCGTTCCACCAGCTGCTGTTGTCGGCGGAGTGCCTCCGGAGGAGCCTCCTGCCCGAGACTCTCCAGGTAGTCGTGCACAGATCCGCCCCTCTCAAAAAAACGGAGTGTGGCCCGATAGCTGGCATGGGGCAGGGCCATAATCTGCCGGTCAAGGAAGAGGAAGACCGTTCTCTGGTAGCCTTTGAGGCAGCCGCCCTCTCTGTTCAGGCGCTGAAAGAGGCCCTGGATATCCAGGTAGTCATGCTGATGCAGACGGTAGCGTTGGGGGGCAAGCTGGTAGCGAGCACTCCCGGCAGGCTCTCGGCCGGGCGGCGGAGAGGGCTGGGCCTGGAGCCGCTCCTTGGCCAGGCTGAAGCTCAGCAGGTCCGGCAGGAAGGTCAGCCCTGCGGAGGCAGGATCCTTGAGCAGTCGCTGGACCGCGTCCTCCAGGAGGGAGGAGAGGGGGATGGGGTTGAAGAAGGCAGCCTGCCGGCTCCCTGCCTGTTCCGGGGAGTGGGCCTCGAAGGCTTCATTGCTGGTCCCTCCAAGCTGATCGTTGATGACCTGCTCCAATACCGTGAGCCAGTGGCAGTCGGTGCTAAAAAAGAGCAGCTGGAAGAGTTCGTGGTGACGGCTCTCTATCAACTCCAGGCTTTGGAGCAGGGCCTCGGTGCAGAGCCGTTGCTGGGCACTGATCCCTTCCGGGATATAGAAACAGAGGTTATCCACCGGAAAGGGATAGAGCGTCTGGTTATCGATGGCTGTTTTCTGCTCCAGAAAGGTTGCATAGCCAAAAGGATGGGGGAGCTGTTCCTGCCAGTAGAGAGAACCCACATCCGTGGAGAGGTGATCATAGCAGATTCTGATGCTCTGCTCTCCCTCTCGGAAGAGACGATGTTTGAGCCGGTAGATCCCTCTGATCTCTTGCTGGAGCTCTGGATAGCTCTTTTCGGTGGGGTGATAGCGGCTGAAGAACAACTCGATTCTGACCTCTTGATCGAGCTGCCTGGCGATCTGCCGGCAGTTGGCGATCAGGGGCTCGAGTCCGTAGGTGGCATGCCCCTTGATCAGGCTGCGGTTGCTGTCATCTATCACCTCCGGTGAGAACTCGATAACGGGTCGTGAGCTTGCACTGTACTTGAAGGCCCCCCCATAGGCTGCCATGAAGGACTCATCCAGCAGGTGCCAGGCACCGTAGTTCAGGCAAAAGTGGTGGCGTAGCCCATCCTCTGCGGCGATCCGCTCAAAGAGGCGGACGATGAAGTCCAGGTCATTTTCGTAGCAGATGTAGATACTGTCAGTGTACTCCTTGAGGCGCTGCAGGTCGGCGATGATGGCCCCCAGGGAACGCTGAACCGGCTGGTGCCGGCTGGAGTGGTTACGGAAGGCCTGGCGGCTGCCGCCGCAGTAGCGGCAGTTAAAGACGCAGCCCCGACCGATAAAGAGAGGAAATCCCAGCTTGGAGTTGATCTTTTCCAGATAGAGCGGCCAGTCGTGGAGCAGATCGAGCCTGGCAAAGGAGATGGAGTCCAGGGTATCCCGGTCGATCAGCCACTGGCCGCTGCTGCGACAGATAGCCGGTCCTTGGCGATAGCTGAGGTTGGCAATGGTTGCAGGTTCAGCCCCCTGAAGCAGTTGGAGCAGCGGTTGCTCCGGGTCGCCATGGATCAGATAGTCGATATCAGGTCGGGCCAGGAGGAGTTCGTGGCCAAAGTGGCTGGCGCTGAAACCTCCCACCAGGGTGACCGTCTCCCGGCTCCAGCCACGGACGATCTCCAGGGCCTGCTCCATGCCATGGACGGTCTCCTGCCAGTGAAAGAGCAGGGCCACGTGGCTGGGCTGAAACGCGGACAGTCGCTCCAGGAGGCGTTCTGCGACCTGGGGTTGGGGGTAGAGGGCCGGGTTGAAGAGTTGACTGGCGATCTGGTGTTGCTCCAGAAAGTCGCAGACCCCAAAGGCTCCCATGGGAATATAAAAGAAGTAGGGGCTGGCTGCATTGATGATCAGGAGTCGTGGGCGCATGGTAGCAAAGATGAGACAAGGCGTAGAGGCAGAGGGAGAGAGAAGACAGTGACAACAGGGAATTGCTTGATCACCGACACCATCGAAAACACTATACCAGTTCTCTACCAGGACAACCATCTTCTTGTGGTCAATAAACCCAGGGGCATGCTGGTCCAGGGCGACCGGACCGGGGACCGGGACCTCCTCACCATCTGCAAACAGTATATCAAGGAGCGCTACCGTAAGCCGGGCAAGGTCTTCCTCGGCCTGGTCCACCGGCTGGATCGCCCGGTATCCGGGGTGATCGTGTTGGCCAGGACCTCCAAGGCTGCAGCCAGGCTCTCTGCCCAGATCCGTGAACGGCGGGTGACCAAGAATTATCTGGCCCTGGTGGCAGGGGTGGTTCCGGAGCAGGGCGACTGGCGGGACCGGATGTCACGTCGAGGTCCCCAGGCCGTGATGGACCCGGCCGGCAAAGAGGCCAGGCTACATTTTCAGAGAGAGGCTGCAGGGGCACAAACCTCCCTGGTCCGCATTACCCTGATCACCGGCCGCCACCACCAGATTCGTCTCCAGTTTGCCGACCGGGGCTTTCCCCTGTTGGGTGATTTCAGGTATGGCGGCAGCCGGTCGTTTACACCGGGAGGGATTGCCCTCCATGCGGCCTCATTTTCCTGCCTCCACCCCACAAGCAAGGAAGAGTTGACCTTCACCTTTCCTCCGGATGAGATCTGGCAGGAGCAGCTGTTTTAGGCGGATCTGAAGGGGTGGCCCGCTGGCTGCTGCCACGGGGATAAAAGGGGAAAAAGAGGGGGACGGTAAAGGCTGGGCAAGGTTGGACCATTAAAGTGGACCACCTTGTAGCTGAGTAGCGAGCCTGGCGGGCAGGGCAGGGCAGAATAGGCAGGATAGGGAATCCGGCTGACCCTGCGGTGACTGCGGTGACTGCGGTGAAATAGGCAGTGGGGCTTGGCCTTGGCCGGGAGTCTGCCCGGCAGCTGGAAAAGGACCGGATTCAAAACCCCAAAAAAAAAGCTCCAATCATCAATGATGATTGGAGCTTTTTCTATAAAAGAATCGGCAACGACCTACTCTCCCACACAGTCACCCATGCAGTACCATCGGCGCTGAAGAGCTTAACTTCCGTGTTCGGAATGGGAACGGGTGGAGCCTCTTCGCTATGGTCACCGATATATCAAAAAACTGTGACAATTAAAGTAGCAGGGTAAATACTTTGTTTAAAAAAGGATATGGTTAAGCCTCACGGCTAATTAGTATCGGTTAGCTCCATGCATTACTGCACTTCCACACCCGACCTATCAACGTTGTAGTCTCCAACGAGCCTTGAGGTATCTTAAGATACGGGATATCTCAT
>NZ_KE387005.1:27346-335019 GCF_000429965.1 Desulfogranum mediterraneum DSM 13871 | reverse complement strand
AGGCCGGCCACAGCGAGAGCAAATAGGTTTACTATTCTTGCGAGGCTCTACTGGTATCCGCAACGAGTTTTCTTCCCGGTTTAAGCAAGGGGTCTGGAAAACAAATCCCTTGAATTTTACCACATGATTGAGCAAAGTCTTTATGTGCATTCATTCCTCCTTTTCAGGATCTTTGGCGGGAGACCGCGAAATTAGTCGTCGGTCGGAATGAATGCACACTTTTTTCCATTTCTAGAAAATGTTTTCCCAATTACCTCCCCTTACAAATAAGGGGGGAGGTGATTGGGGAAGCATTTTCGGAGCTCATTTTACCCACAGATACTCCGGAAGAGCCCCAAGATTCAATTGCCTTGAGTCCGAAAAATGTGATCTCTCTCAGGGAACATTCTTTAACCTTTTGTTGTCCGTGACCCTGCTTTAGAACCCTTCCCGTTTGTTCCTCTCCCGCCGTCGGATGCCGGCGAGTCCGGCTAAACCGATGCCAAACAGGAGCGTGGTCGTTGGTTCCGGGACAGGGGAGGGGGACTTCAACCGAGTCCAGCCACACATCGATCTCGCGTTCGTGACCGCTGCCAGGGCCGGAGGGTTGCCGACATTATACTCCGGGGATGAGCCCAGCCCCAGGTTGACGACCTCGCGTGGGTAATAGTTTCTCGAGTGTGTGTCCATGGAGAGCGATCCTTTCATGGCGCTTAATGACCAAAATACGATCTGACTGCCGGAGAATTGGAAGTCGGCGGAGAACCCCTCCACTGAAGGGTCGGTGGAGGCGATCCGGTATGACCCGGATCTGATGGACCAACTGGTAAGAGAGGCGGGCGTCGACTGAAAGAAGGCGTTGACCGGCTTATCTGAAAAGAGGGAATCATCGAAGGTGACGGAAGCGGTGAGATGGGTACCGAGATCGCCATAGACGGTGTAGTACGGGTTGCTCGTATATTCGTAGGTGACTGCCCCTGCCTGGTGAACGTGGAGAACAACGAGCAGCGATAGGCTGCAGCTGAGAAAGAAGGTACGCTTAGAACGCTTAGAACGCTTGGAACACTTGGAACGTAACATGGTGGTTCTCCTGTATCTGTTTTATCGGTACCGCGCGTGAGGCCCCTGCCCATGAAAAGGGTATTGCCTTGAATCCCATAAACCTGACCTGCCCCCTACTGGTTCGGGAGAGTAGGGGGGATGCAGTGGCAGCTGAAACCCGGCCTGGAAGCAGGCTGCACTCTCCTTTGGGAACTGGCGGACGACCCTGGTGGGGGGGCTGTGCCTTCGAGTCTGTCCTCATCGGCTCACCGCCCCATGGGGAGGACCCGGGAGGACCCGGGAGGACCCCATACGGCCTATCTTCGAGCCCACTGGCTGCCTGTCTTAGGTAACCGTTAAGACCTCAACCCCTGAATCGGTAACCAAGACCGTATGCTCAAACTGAGCAGAAAGTTGGTTGTCCACAGTCCTGGCTGTCCAGCCGTCTTTTTTGTCAATGGATGCGCCCGGCTTTCCGATGTTAATCATGGGCTCGATGGTGAAGATCATCCCAGGTCTCATTCTCGCCCCACTCTTTTTGGGTGAGGCATGGTTTACCTGGGGCTCTTCGTGGAATTGTACGCCCACGCCATGGCCACAGAACTGATGGACCACACTGTAGCCATGGGCTTTAGCGTGTTTGCCGATGACAAAGCCTATGTTGCCAAACCGTTTTTTAGGCTGTACCTGTTCGATCCCTAAGTCCAGGCATTCCTTCGTTACCTGAATCAGGTTTTCTGCTTCGGCTGACACCGCTCCTATGGTGAACATCCGGCTGGTGTCTCCGAAATAGCCATCTACTATGGTCGTCACATCGATGTTGAGGATGTCACCATCCTGTAAGATGGTCTCCCTGGAAGGGATGCCGTGGCAGATGACATTGTTGAGTGAAATGCAGGATGACTTGGGGAAGCCATGAAAGCCCAGGGTTGCAGGGATGCCGCCATGTTCAGTTATATACTCATGAATCAGGTTGTCCAGATGTTCGGTGGAGACACCCGACTCCACATGTTCGGCGATGAAATCCAAGGTGGCGGCAGCAAGTTGAGAGCTCTTTTTTATTCCATCTATCTGTTGTTTTGATTTAATGATAATAGCCATGCTCTTGATACTCTCTTTCTCTTTTTCCGTATTAGGGGGCGCCTGTTAGGGGACGCGTATTTGGGGACGTATATTGGAGGACGCATATTGGGGGACAGCTCATGAATTCAGCTGACCGTGTGGCTGTCTCCTGTTTTTCGAGGGAACATCTCTCCCCCTCTTGTGACCGGATGTTTCCTGGAGATCTGAAGATCTGTTATTGGCCCGGAGCCCTTGCAGTGCCAGCTGTTGTCCCTGAAGAGCTGGGCAGGTGAGCTGCTACATTGTGGCCTTTTGTGTCACTTATGTTGCAAGTTCAATAGGTTATATGATACTTCTCTCCTTGGTTTAATTCAAACAGTTTCAGCATCTGCGAAAATCGAATCTGCTCAGAGCTGATGGTGGCTGAATTGTGCAGGGTCAGGGAAGATGCAAAAGGAAAACAGCCGGCACGACGCAACCTTAGATATACTGATGCCACCCTCTTTCATTGAGATGGCTTTCGGGGTGGTGTTACAATGCAGGGATGGCTATCCCCCCATGTTGCTGTCCAAACACCCTGACAGGACCAGGAGGTAGCGGAGGTAGTTCAATGCCGATAGGGGCGGCAGCAGATGCGGGGAGCCGGGCATGGAGTTGCTGCTGGCACAGCGCACCGACCTGCCCGGGCTGGAGCACCGCATCCTGGACCATTTGACTCGCCCAGGGGCGCTGGAAAAGGTGAAGACTATAAAGTAGAAGACTACAAAAGGAGCGTAGGAAGAGATGATGCAAGACCCCAAGGACTACGAACAGGACCTGCTGGCCAGGCTGAAGCTCGACAACCCGGGCAGGGAGATCTCGCCCCTGCCGGAATGCGGCTGGGGCCACAGCCTGATACCGGCTCCTGACGAGAATCCTGAGAAAACCGACAAGGGGCTCAGGGTGCTGGTCATCGGCAGTTGGACCCTGGGCATGCTGGCCTTCGAGGCAATCAGGGCGTTGGAGGGCGAGCGGCCGGACAGGGTGAACATCGTCGGGCTCGTGACCGACGACCCGCTTGATCCGCAAGCCAGGATCTCCGAGCATAAGCGCTTCTGGCACTACTACGGCAAGCATCGCCAGGAAGTCTACGAGCTGCATATCCTGGAAGAGGCCTTGCATTTTGGCGTGCCCTGCTTTACCGGCGAGGTGAAGAGCGGGCTGTTCCGTTCCCTGCTGGCCAAATGGAAGCCCGAGGCTGTCGTGGTCGCGGGATTCGGCCAGCTCATAGACGCCCCCATCATCCGCTATCCAGACTGCGGCATCTACAACGTTCACCCCGCAGACCTGCGCCACGGACACGGGGCCGGACCGAAGCCGTGGGAGGATCTGGTGGAGCGGCGTGCTGAAACCACGAGGCTTACCATCCACCAGGTGAGTGAGGAGATCGACTCCGGGCCGGTGGTCGGGGTTTCGCCGCCCATCAACGTCCGGCTCGCAGAGGGGGAGTGCACCGACGATGTGCGCTTGATCGGCGAAAAGACCTTCATGCCGGTCAAAACGATGGTAGGGGAGCTTGTGCGGGGACTCTGCCGCAACTGGGAGTGCGGCCGCCCTTGCCGTATCAACCGGATGGACCTTGAGTCCTGTTTTTCGTCGGCTGAGCGGGACGCCCTGATGCGGCCCATCGACCCCGGGAAGCGGGGCACCCTGCTGCCCCTCTCTTCCCTCTGCGCCGGGGATAGTGTCTGAGGCTATCTATCCCGCGTCAGCAATGCTGCCACCAGGGCGACGAGAGCGCAGGCAAAGTAGGCCTGAAAGAGCGGCGCATAGTGCTCTGCTGTGCCTGTAGAGGCCGTATGGCCCTGGGTCTCCAGGAGCCATCCTCCTGCCTGTTGCATGAGCGCTCCCCCTGCCAGAAAGAAGAAGTTGGCCAGGCCGGTGGCCGTTGGGGCAAGATCGTCTGCAAAGGCCGTGCGGACCAGGGTCAGGGACAGGGGCGATGCCGCCATGGTGGTCATTCCCAGCAGTCCAAACCAAAGGAAGAGTCCGGTCAGCGTCATGGCATTGCCAAAGGCGGTTGCGGCCGTCAGCAGCACCAGGCCGAAGGCGGCAAGAACAAGCACCTTTTTGCGGGATTTCAAGACCCGCTCTGCAAGGAAGCCGAGCAGCGGCCCGCCCAGGATCATACCCAGGGCCAGCATGGCCAGGACGTGGCCGGCCCGAATCTTGTCCAGGCCGTGAGCGTGCATGAGCCAGGGGCCTCCCCAGAGTCCGCCAAAGGAGATGAACACCCCCAGGGCCAGGAATGCCCAGATGACCGGCGGCCAGAACGCGGGAGTGGACAGCACCTTCACGGTTCGGCCGCAAGCGGAGTTTTCCTGGAGGGGCTTCGGCTGTTGGGGCCCGGGTCCCTGGGGCCGGTCACGCACCACCAGCCAGGCGCAGCCGACAAGACAGAGGGAGAGCCCGCCAACAACCATGAAGCTGCCGCGCCAGCCAAGGAGATGATCGAGTTGACCAAGGGGAGCGGCCCCGGCGTACACGCCGATGCCTGCCACGGCGATAAGCAGGCCGACCATGGTGGTGAACTCTTCCCGCCTGAACCAGGCCGACACGATCTCGAGCACAGGCACCAGCACCATGGCCGCGCCCACTCCGACCAGAAAACGACATCCGAGAGCCGTGGGCAGGTCGGTGGCAAAGGAGAAGCCGATCGTCCCGATGCCTGCCAGTCCGAAGAAGATGCAAAGGGTCCTGCGGGGGCCGAGCGTCTTGGTGACCGGCCCGGCCACGAGCTGGAGCAGTGCGTAGGGGAAGAAATAGGCCGCGCCCAACAGGCCGAGGAAAGAGCCCTTGAGCCTCAGGTCAGACATCAGGTCCAGGGCGAGCACGGCCGGGGCCTGGCGATGGAAGTAGACCAACAGGTAGATGAACGAGACCACGGCAAAGATCGTCCAGCGGCGGCGGTTCGTTGGAGCTGGGGGGCTGTCGGGATGCGGGAGAGGGCGTTTACTCATGTTGTTGTTGGCTGTACTGTTGGGGTATTGTTGAGGGGCTGACCACGATACCTGATCAGGCAGGAGTGGCTCTATGGATCTTTTGGCCGGGGCCAGGGACAGACCCAGGGACTGATGGGGTGTACCTGGGCCCGGAGGATATGCTGATCATAGGCGACCAGGAGGTCATCTTTCTTCAGGTAACCGACGACTTTTTCCGCTCTGTCTCCGGCCAGTACCGGCAGGAAGGAAAAGTTCCCCTTGGCAAAGAGGCGGAAGGCGTCTTCCAGGTTTTGATCCTCACGGACGGTGACCACCTCCCGGGTCATCAGCTGGGCCGCGCTCACCCCCTCGCCCCTGTAGGCTGGATCAGCCAGCCTGCTTCTGATGTCCCGCAGACTGAGCACCCCGACCAGGCCATCTTCCTCGTCCAGAACCATGAAGTGGGGAAAGGGGCTCTCAATAATCTGGCTGACCAGCTGCTCAAAGGGGGTGTGCTCCCGCAGCACCTGGTACTCCCTGCACATGGTCTCCCTTACCTGGAGGGCGCGCAAGCGGTTGGCGTCATGGCCGCGTACGATTCTGATCCCCTGCAGGAGCAGTTTGGTCTCGTAGATAGAGAAACCGTGGAAGAGGCGGACCACGATCAGGCTGGGAATGCAGGCAGCCATCAGCGGCAGGATGACCTGGTAGTTATAGGTCAACTCAAAGATGGTCAGGATGGCGGTGATAGGGGCAAGGGTGGTGCCGGTTACAATGGCGCCCATCCCGACCAGGCCGTAATGGGCGGCGCTCAGCGGCAGGTCCTGCCAGAACAGATCGGCAAGGTGGCCGAAGAGACAGCCGAGCATGGCCCCCAAAAACAGGGACGGCACAAAGATGCCGCCGCTCATCCCGGATCCCACGCAGAGCCCGGTGGTCAGCAGTTTGGCCACGAGTAAGACCGCGACCATGGCCAGGGTGGAGTTGCCGTGCAGGGCTTGATTGATGGTTTCATAGCCGACCCCCAGGGCCTGGGGGTAGAGCAGGCCGATCGCCCCCACTGCCAGCCCGGCCGTGGCCGGGGCGAGCCATTTGGGGATGCGCAGGGCAGCAAAGAGCTTGGGCAGGGTGAAGACATAGGCCATGAAGAGCAAACTGAAAAAACCGGCAACCACTCCCATAAGGACGTAGAGCAGCAGTTCTCCCGGGTGGGACAGGGTAAAAAAGGGAATCTGAAACAGGGTCTCGTCCGACCAGATGGCCTTGGAGACCACCGTGCCGGTGACCGAGGCAATCACGATGTTGGAGAGCGAGGCGACTTCAAGGTCAAACAGCAGGATCTCCACCGCAAAGAGGGTGCCTGCCATGGGGGCCTGAAAGGTGGCCGCAATACCGGCGGCAGCACCGCAGACTATCGCCAGCCGACGTTGATCCGGACCCAGTCTCAACAGCTGGGTCAGGGTGGAACCGATGGATGAGCCGATCTGGACGATCGGCCCCTCGCGGCCCACCGAACAGCCACTGGCAATAAAGGTGGCTGTGGAGAGGCTCTTCAAGAGGGTCACCCGATGGCGAATGATTCCGTCGTGATGGGTCAGGGCGCTCATCACTTCCGGGACTCCGGGGCCCCGCACTTCAGGCGCAAGCCGCAACAGCAGCGGGCTGAGCAGCAGGCCGGCCAGCATGGGCGCTGTCAGGCGCCAGCCCCAGTGCGCCTGCTGATAGCGCTCGACAAAATCGCCTTCTCCGGCCCAGAACAGCCCTATCTCAAAATCGATGAGCCAACGAAAAAGCACGGCCCCCAGACCGGCCAAAAAACCGATTACCACCGCAATCAGGAGGGGATAGAGCGTATCTGTTAGAGCGTGCTGAACCTTCATCGATCACCGCTGGATAATGAGAGGAGGAGGCTGGGCAGGAGCCCCGTCACAGTGGAGGTGGCTTCATCCCCTGAGGCTGCCTTGATGTTGCCTTGATGTTGGCTTGAGGCTGGCCTGAGCTCTGCAGCAGGACCGCCTACCCGAGTAAATGGATGTTTTTTTCCAGACAGATCTCCTTCAACTTTTTGGGCCATACCGAGACGGTCACCTCCCCAAGGTGCGCGGTACGCAGCAGGTACATGAAGGTCCTGGCCTGGCCGATGCCGCCGCCGATGCTGAGCGGAATCCGCTCTTTGAGGATGGCCTGGTGGTAGGGGAGGGCAAGCAGCTCCTCCTGGGCTGCCATCTTCAGCTGGAGCTTCAGGGTCTCCCGGGTCACCCGGATGCCCATGGAGCTCAGCTCGTGGCGTCTCTGGGTGACCGGGTTCCACACCAGGATATCCCCGTTGAGGCCGTGATACTGCTCGCCGTTTTTGATGATACTCTCGCCGGCCCAATCGTCGTAATCTGCGGCGCGCAGCTCATGGGGATAGCCATCTTTCAAGGGCCAGCCGATACCGATGATGAAGATTGCCTGGGCCTGCTCCCTGAGAAACCTGGTCTCACGCTCCTTCCGGGGCAGATCCGGATAGCGCTTGAGCAGTTCCTCGGCATGGATAAAGGTGAGCTCTTCCGGAAAATCGGGGTACTGGCTGCTCCTGAGTTGGGGGTAGCGTTGCTGCACCATGGTGCCGGCGCCCCGGATAACCTTCCAGATCCGGCTCACGCACTCCCTGAGGAAATCGATGCTCCGCTCCTCCCGGGTGATGACCTGTTCCCAGTCCCACTGGTCCACGTAGGCGCTGTGGTCATGGTCAAGGAAGTAATCCTTGCGCACGGCCCTCATGTCGGTGCAAATACCCTCCCCGGGTTGGCAGCCGAACTGTTCCAGGGCCATCCGTTTCCACTTGGTGGCGGCCTGGACGATCTGGGCCCGGATGGGGGGATCGAGTCCCAGGCCGCAGGGAAACTCTACCGGTGTGCGTGAGCCGTCACGGTCCAGGTAATCGTTGACGCCGCTCTCCCTGTCGACGATCAGGGGGACCTGGACCATGTTCAGGTTCAGTTCCCTGCACAGTCCGCTCTCCAGGTAGTTCTTGATGGCAAAGACAGCCTTCATGCGCTCCATGGGGGCAAGCAGGGCATGGTAGTTATCGGGCAGCTCGTGTCCGAGGGTGTGGTAATCACCTATGCCCGGACCAGCCAGGTCTGCTCTCTTCTCTGTCATCTCGTTTCTCCCTCCCTTGTCCTGGGGGCTGCAGCGTCTTCAGCCGTCATCACGACCATCCTGTCAACGAGCCCTCACTCTGTCTGGGGTGCTGCGGGTCGTGCATAGCTGGTCGGCCCGTTCTTCCAGTCGGTGCTCTCCAGCCACTCTTTGGGGTAGCCCACCTTGTGGTTGAGCTCTCCGGGAGAGTTCATCCCGCCGTCGGCATACTTCACGATCAGCCGGTCTCCGAAGGCCTGCCAGCTTGTAAAGACCTGTTCTGCAGTATGGACGCTGAACTCGGTGAGATAGCTGGTGGCAGCAGCAGGATTCTTTTGGTAGAGCGCCAGGGCCTCCTTGTCGGCTTGGGCAATGGCTGCAAAGTGGCCCTGTTCCAGGGGATCCCTCAGCTCGACAATATCCCGATGCACCCCGCTGTAGTTGATGGTTGCCCAGTTCTCGACAAAGTTGAATGCCCAGAAGGCGGAGTCGCGGCTGTAATACCTGGGGTCAGCGCTGGTGTAGGGTGCGGCCAGCCTGGTAGAGCCCACATAGATGGGGGTATAGGCCGTCTCGGCCGGCTTGGACAGGCCAAACCAGAGCAGGCCGCCAATGGGATCGGGCAGCCAGGAGCGTCCTTCGCAGATAAAGGAGTAGGTGCAGTAGTAGACCGAGAGCGGCCGCTGCCAGGCGCCGTCATGGTGCTCCTTGGGGTCAGCCACGTCACCTGCCGACTCGTAGGGCCCGAGGTAGCGATAGGGCAGGCCAAAGGGGCCTGCGGCTACGCCCTTGGTCATGTCAAACTCGGTGCCCTCATAGTGATCACGCAGCAGGTTGAGCACCTGCCGGCGGCTGACCGGCTGATCCGGCTTGATGGTCAAGGGGTAGGCCCTGGTGTAGCCGTCCTCTACCCAGGGGCTGAGCTTGAGTGAGGGGGCCAGCCTGTCCATGACCCGCCAGACCCGGCGCAGGGAGTAGTAGGGATGGTTGTATTCACCCAGGCTGACGGTCCGCAGCCAGTCGAGCTTGCCATCTTCGGGCTTCCACCAGCCCTTGGCCCGGGCGACCTGGTGCAGCCTGGGGCTGAAGAGCTGATCCGGGTTGTCGGGATCGATCTCCCGGATACGCAACTCATTGGCACTCACCACCATCTCGCCGTCGGGAATCCGCTGGGCCACCCAGAGACCTCCGAAGGTCTCGTCACCGGGGATCATCTCGATCAGCCAGCCCTCCTTGGGATCAGCCACGGGCAGGGTCTCACCGGTACCATGAAAGCCATAGGTATCGATCAGGTGACCGATCAGCACCACCGCCTCCCTGGCGGTGGTGCAGCGTTCCAGGGCCACCCGGGCGAGTTCGGCGCTGTAAAAGAGATGTTTGGGGGAAGGCTTGACGTTTCCCATCTTGGTGCCGTTGGTGCATTCGCCAAACATCAGCTGATGCTCGTTCATGATCCCGTAGTTGCCGTCAAAGTAACCGTAGGTGTGGGCCACCTGGGGGATAAAGCCGATGGGCTTAGACTGCGGCTCATTGGGATTCTTGTAGCCGGGACCGCGAGCGCTGCCGGTATAACGGCGATAGACAAAGCTGCCGTACTCGGGGAGCTCGCCGATGGAGGTGGCATCAAAGTGGACGGGCCGCATGGAGCCGGGGGGATGGTCGGCGGCCGGCACATAGATCAGGCGGGGATCGTTGAGGTGACCGTCATCGCTGTGGCCCACATACATGGCGCCGCTTGCCGTGGCCCCTGGGGTGATAATAAAGGTGGTACAGGCCAGGGTCTGGCCGGTAAACAAGAGCGTGGTGAGGAGAGAGGTGGCCAGCTGCCACCTGTTCAGACGCGGTTTCTTCATTCCGGCTCCTTGGGATTGGTATGATCAAAGAAGGTGGTGGCCAGGCCGCCCAGTGAGGTCTCCCGATAGAGGGAGAGGATATCGTGGCCGGTGGCGCGCATGGTTTTCACCACCTGATCAAAGCTGATCAGGTGACGGCCGTCGGTGAGCAGGGCATACTCGGCACAGGCAATGGCCCGTACCGCTGCAAAGGCGTTGCGTTCGATGCAGGGTACCTGGACCAGGCCGAGGACAGGGTCACAGGTAAGTCCCAGGTGATGTTCCAGGGCCATCTCCGCGGCATATTCCACCTGGCGGGGCGAGCCGCCGATCAACTGGGCGGCAGCCGCAGCAGCCATGGCGCAGGCGGTACCGATTTCCCCCTGACAGCCCACCTCTGCCCCGGAGATGGAAGCGTTCTCCTTAACCAGGTTGCCGATCAAGCCGGCGGTGGCCAGGCCATTGAGGATGGATCGCCTGGAGTGTTTTTTCTCGTAGGAGTAGTAGTAGAGGACACTGGGTACCACCCCGCAGGAGCCGCAGGTGGGGGCCGTGACCACCAGGCCGCCGTCGGCATTCTCCTCGGCAACGGCCAGGGCATAGCCGGAGAGCAGGCCGGTGCGGGCCTCGCTTTCGCGCAGCCTTCTGGCCTGCACCATCACACTGCGGGCCTTCCTGGGCAGGTACAGCCCGCCCTGGAGTACCCCGCCCCGGTTGAGACCGCGGTCGATGGCAGCCTGCATCTTTACCCAGATATCACCAAGGTAGCCTTCGATAAAACCTGCCTCTTCGCTCTCTGCAACCAACTGCCAGAGCGGCTTGCCGCTGGAGCTGGTCCAGGCCAGCACCTCTTCCATGGAGGCCTGGGAATAGATACGGGGATGTTCCCCGGCCCTGCAGGGGCTGTTCTCGTCGGGCTGGCAGAGTTCACCGCCGCCCACGGAGAAGGTGGTCCACTCTTCTCTGCAGGTTCCGCCGGGATCAAGGGCCTCAAAGCGCATGCCGTTGGGGTGAAAGTCGAGCTCTTCACTGCTCCAGATAATCTCGCAGGGAAGCGGGGAGAGGCCGCTCAGGATGGCCTGATCGGTGAGGTGTCCCTTACCGGTCAGACTCAGGCTGCCGTACAAGGTGACCCGATAGGAGGCAGCACCAGCCGTCCTCGCCCTGAAGGTCTCGGCAGCATTCAGCGGGCCGATGGTATGGCTCGAGGAGGGCCCCATGCCGTAACGATAGAGATAGTGCAAGGACTGCATACGATGCTCCTGGTTGAGATCTATCCTGATCCGGGCTGGTCTGGTGGCGGCCGGGCGGCAGGCCGGCTGGCACTTCGGGCCTGGATGCCGCCTGTAGCCTGGGTGGGCTCTGCCCAGGCAGAGGCCTGCCCCATGGGAGCTGTCAACACCTTGAGCTCATTGAATTTTAGCAGCAAAATAAATTAAAGCAAAGAATATCCTCATCTCTGCCACGGGCTTCCCGGAGCAGGGTTGGCTGCACCCTGCAGGGCAAGGTCCCTGGCCCTATAGGTTCTTCACGATCTGATCTGGATCCAAGGGCCCTTCATGCGCGCCTTTGAGACTGGATTCCCGCCTGCGCGGGAATGACTGAGAGCGGAGATCCCCCCGGCTCATGGGGTGGCAGGTCCGGAGAGGCCCGAACAGCCCAGGCGCCCTGGGGCTGCATCATCAACCCAGCGGATTGGATGGCTTGTCCTAGCGTTCTGTGGTCGCCAGCTTAAGCGCTAGGCCCAGGAAGACCGTTCCTGCGCTTCTGTTGAGGATGGTTTGGATCCGGGCGGATTCTCTCAACCATCTGCCCAGGGTTCCCGCCAGCACGGCGATACCGCCAAAGATCAGCACCGTGGTCATGACGAACAGGCCGGCCAGGAGTAGAATCTGGATCCAGATTGCTCCTTGCTGTGGATCGGCAAATTGGGGCAAGAATGCCAGGAAGAAGATGGAAACCTTGGGGTTGGTGATATTCATGATAATGCCGCGTCGATAGAGTTGCCAGTGGTTGATCTTTGCCGTATCCTGTCCCTGGATGGTGCTGCCAGATGTCCGGAAGGCCTGCCAGGCAAGGTAGGTGAGGTAGGCGGCGCCAACGAATTTGAGCAGCGAAAAGGCGAGGGCAGAGCTTTGGAAGATCACTGCTATCCCAAAGGCAACCGCGCAGCTATGGAAGAGCAGCCCGGTACAGAGCCCCAGCACGACCACGATGCCGGCAGAACGGCCGTGGAGCGCCGACTGGGTTAACACAAAGATATTATCCGGTCCCGGTGCCAGGGCCAGCAGGAGCGAGGCGAGGAGAAAGGTCAGTTGGGTTTCAATGGGGAGCATGTTGTTTTCCTTTGTTATTTCCAACCATTTTCTCAGCAGGAGCAGGAGCAGGAGCAGGAGCAGGAGCAGGAGCAGGAGCAGGGGCCAGCAGGCTGCGTTCCGGATCGGCTCCCCATAATTGACATAGTTCCTCTATCTGTGTCACAATGTAGTGGACTGGTGGGCCATCTCGGCTCACCTGCCAAACTATCAACCATTTTTATGGTTCTCATGAGCATAGCAATTGTCATTGTTGACGACCACCCGGTGATCAGGCATGGACTGGGTAGTATTCTGAGCAAAGAAGATAATTTTGTGATCGCCGGCCAGGCAGAGGATGGCGAGCGTGCCCTAGCCGTTATCACAGCTGTTCAACCGGATGTGGTGATCCTCGATATCACCCTGGAAGGGATTGACGGCATCAGTTTGATCTCGCGTATCAAGGAGATGTCAGCAGGGACAAGCATTATCATGTATACCATGCATGGCAACAAAAACTATATCAGCCGGGCGCTTAAGGCCGGGGCCCTTGGCTATGTCCTGAAAAGTGATCCCATCGGCGAGGTCACTGCAGCCGTCTACAGCGCCCTGAACAGAACCCTCTATCTCAGCACCGGCCTGCCGCCTGCCATCTTGGGAGAGCTGCTCGCCAGCACCACCTCTTCAGAAAAATCTACTGCCGAGCTGACTCCGCGGGAGTATGAAATAGCATCCCTCATTGCCCAGGGACAGAATCCCGATCAAGTGGGGCAAGCCCTCTTTATCAGTCCGAAAACGGTCCGGGTGCACCGGACCAAGATCATGCATAAGCTCGGCTGCAGCAATATCCACGAGCTGCTTCTGGAACTTCGTCAGCATTTTCCACAGTAATAACAGTTCATTGTTGGTCGTAGGCGACACCGGAATCCTGCTACTAGTCATCCGAACTAGTGGGATATAGCTCCCCAGCCTATTGTTCTCCATCTTCCCTTTGCGTATTGTGCGTTGACAAAGAGCTCGTTGAGAGCTTCGCGCCTCCGCTCTGCAACCATCAGGCCGATTATCTTCGACGGTGATTACTGCAACCCGTCGAGATGCTGGATAAAGGCAAACCTTTCCAAAGGAAGGGCAGCCAAAGCCACCGGCCCATGTATTTTAAACCAGCTAACCAACTAAAAGGAGAAGTGAAATGAATAAGGTGTTACTCTTTGGGCTAACCATTCTCACTGGTGTCGGCCTGGCGGTTACCGCCAATGCAATATCCCTGACATCTGTGGGTGGGATCTATACTGGCGCGAATGGGGGGTCCAGGGTAAACGGTATAGGTACAAGTGAAATATTCTGGGGTAATCCTGCATATTACAACCAACAAAGTGGCTTAGGGTTTACCGGAAATTCTCCCCAATCTTTAAATCCGGATGAGGTTTTTTCTCTGGGAAGCATCACCCATTACAATAAACCTATTTATTCCGGATCCAGTGCTTCCAGTGTTGATTTTGACCTCTCGTTAACATTTGCTGATTCTGCAGAGGGTGACTATACCTCTAGTTTTAGGTTTTTCATTGATGAGACACCAAACTATGTAACACCTTATGAGGATCCTCGTAACGATGACTTTGTTACATTTTCAAATGTGTCATCCAACTCAATCTTCCATATTGCCGGCGTTGAATATACCTTTTCTTTGCTAGGTTTTGGTGAGAGTGCAGATAACCTTTCATCTTCGTTTCGTTCATCAGAGCGGGGGAGTAATAGCATCCAGCTCTGGGGTAAACTGACTACAAACGCTGCTCCTGTTCCTGAACCCTCAACAACCCTGCTCTTCGGCCTGGGTGTGGCGGGATTTGTCGGCGTAACCAGAAGAAAGAAAACAAAGAATAGCTTGTCATTATAAAGTGGTATCTTTTAAGGGCGCCCCCCTGTCTTGGGGGAGCGCCCTTTCCTGTTCTTAATCGCCGCTTGCCACTGTTTGCACTCTGGCTCAACTTCGGTGCTGATCGGGTAAACCATTATTTCTGGGTCTACCCGAATTTCCCAAAAGGGTTGAACAGATACCCTTCCCAGGCAACATGATTGGGAGGGACCTCGTCTGTTCAACGATTCAGAAACTCCTGACCTTTTTTTATTTCAGACATGCTGCAGTTAATCCCTGCTCAGGCCGGTATAGAGTGTACCTTCGCTCTGCTCGTTAAGATGGAGCCGCTGGGGTAGATCACGCCTTCTCCAAAACTGGATTCCCGCCTGCGCGGGAATGACGACTACAAAAACACCAGGTAGGTTGCCAGCGGCCTGGACTCTCGCTAGGGGGGCAATTTCTGATGTCGCTTGACAGGCGAGCTCTTCTTCCGGAGACCCCGTTGGCCGATCAGTCGGGGAATAGTATACCCAAATGCACCATGGCCCATCACCGCAGCATCGGTGCTCAACTTCCCCCTGCCAGGCGTCCTGAGTCCAGCTTGGTTACCGGCTCCTCTAATACTTTCCCGTGTTTGTCGGGTATTCGCTCAATATCCCCTATCACCTTGGTAAAAACAAATTTTTCTCCTTCATGTTCCTGCTGCTTATTCACGGTCTGCTTTTTGGTCAGGTCGCCGTCGCAACCCTTCAGATGAAGGAATCTGCTTGATCTTGAGAGAGTGCCTGAAGAGTTCGTGGTTCCGCATGGCAGTGATAGCCTCCTAATCACTCTTGCCCAGGCAGAGTAATCCCAGATAGCTGCAAACCATGTCCGGATCGGACAGGATCTTGCCCTACGACTCTTTCCCATAAGCTCGGCTGCAACAATATTCACCAGCTGCTCCTGGAGTTGCCTCAACATCTTCCACAGTAATAACCGTAGAGTAGTGACCATGGGCGACAGTCGGACCTCTCCACTAGTCATCTGAACTAGTGGCATATAGCTCCACGGCCTATTGTTTTCCAGCTTCTCTTTGCGTATTGTTCACTGACAAAGAGCTCATTGAGAGCTTCACTCGTCCGTTCAGCAGACAATCAGGCCGATTATCTTCGGCGCTGTTCAATGCAACCAGACGACATGCTTGATAAAGGCAAGCCTTTCGAAAGGAAGGTCACGCAAAGCCACCGGCCTACGTCTTCAGCTCCGGCTGAAGATAGGGTAGCGGGGCTACCTGGCAGAGAAAGTATCTCCTGATGCTGACTCCTGCGAGGTATTTACAGGACAATGCCTGAAGGAGGTACCGCTATGTACGACATCTGATGCCCGTTCCGGGCCCCTTTCCCCCTTTCATTGTTACCGGTGCCCAGGCGCCATCCATTCCATCGTTTTTCCAAGAGGAGGAAGCAGATGATCCCGTTGGACCGAACCATATTTCACGCGGCGTTGCTCGCATTTTCTTTCAGCAGTATCAGCTTATTACCCCTATCACCGGCCTTGGCCGTCGATAACACCATAGACATCGTTCCGGATGAGCAGGTTGACAGCAGCGTAGAGCTTACTCCGGGATTTATCGGCGGGACCATAGATCTCGGCGGCCAGAATATCTCCAGGGTTGACCTTGCCGCCAGAGGCGGCGACTTTGCCGCAAACCGCTATCCCGCCAGCGAAGGGCCCTATACCCTCACGGTCAACGTTCCGACAGGCGAGAGCTTGGACTATACGGTTTCGGCAACCGCCTGGATGGACAACTATACCACCAGGATGTTTTTTCAAGATCAGGTCGTCTCGGTGGAGGAGGGCCAGACCAGCCAACTCGACTATAGGGTCAACTCCGGCTATATCGCCGCAGAGCTGCTCACCAATGGTTGCACCATTGTCCACAGTGAAATGTGGGCCACACGTGAAGATCCGGGAGGCTACAGCAAGGCGATGACTAAAAGAGGTGGGGAGCAGCAGTATCGTTTCCCTGTCCAGCCGAACAGCGCTATTCGGGTCTATGGTCAGGTGCAGCTCTCCACCGGCGCGACCTTCCAGCTTGAGGAACAGGCTGTGACCGTCTCACCCGGTCAGGAGACGCCCGTGAGTTGGGAGGTGAACTGTGTTGCCGGGCAGCTCAGCCAAATTCAGCATGATGTAGAGTATCATCTGCCCATGGACTATCACCTCAGCTATCTGTACCGCCAGGGTTCCGGCTCTCCCTATCGGGTTGAAAAGCATGAGGGGTCCGTCCTGTTTGCTGACCTGGCCCCTGGTGACTGGCATCTCTATAGCTACAGTTACTGGAATAACCATCAGAACCTTATATCCAAGAGATTTAACAATATCAAGACACTGTCCGGGGAGACCACCGGGGTGAGCTTTGACCAGTATCCCGGATTCTTACGCGGCTCCCTCGCCCTCAGCGGCACCCATACCATCGAAGATACCAGTTATGCGCATATCTATGCCTATGGCCGTAACCCTCTCTATCCCTCTGATCAGGTGTATTCCAGAGCGCTTGCCAACAATGTAGACGGTACCTTCAACCTGGCACTCCCCCAGGGTGAATACAGTACCTATGTGAGTGTCTATGCGTTCTATAGACCGACTGCGGGTGACGACTATCTGAACGCCTCGCTCTATATGTATGATTACTCCAAGAGAAACGATCTCCTCTACATCGACTCCCAGGAAGTGATCGAAGGCTACGATGTCGCCTATGAAACCGGGTCCGCTGTCATCAAGTTCAGGCGGGCGGATGGTGGTGCCTTTTCTGCACCCTACATCACTGCCAAGTCATATACCTATGATGAGAATCAGGTCCTCCAATCCTACTCCTACACCACCTCGCGTACCCTCTCTGCGGCGGATCGGGTCACCATGGTTGGCTTTCCCGGGACCTATGAGGTTGAAGCCTGGGCCTACGTTGACGGCTCACGGACGATCTTTGGCAAGGTGGAGGTGGAAATCATCTCCGGTGTGGAAAAAGTGATTGATCTTGGCGGTCCGACACTTACCGTCAGCGAACCTGCAGCCGGTGCCGTCCTCAGTGAGCAAACCCTCACGCTCAGCGGTACAGCCACCGACGAGTCCGGCATCGAGGCCATCCTGGTGAATGGTGAGGCCGTTGCCTTTAGCGCCACCGACAATCCTGAAGATCCCTATGAGGTATCTTTTACGACCGTAATCACCCTGGGTGAAGGGGAAAACAAAATCACCACCGTGGCAAGCGATGCTTCGGGCAACGAATCAACCGACAGCCGAACCGTGACCTACGTTCCCCCGGTGGCAGAGGTGGTTCAGGCGAGGATGGACATCAAGCCAGGCTCGTGCAAGAATCCCTTTAATGTGACCGAAAAAGGGGTGATGCCGGTGGTTCTGTTGGGCAGTGCCGAGTTCGATGTGCGGGAAATCGATCCCGCTTCCCTTACCCTCCATGGCGTCGGCTTGCTCAGGCATGCCTATGGTGATGCAGCCGAGTATCTCGCTGATGGCGGGTGTGGGACCGATCAGGCTGACGGCTATGAGGACCTGGTGCTCAAATTCAAATCCCAAGCCATTGTTGCGGCTCTTGGTGCGGTGAGTGACGGTGAGGTCATCACCCTTGAATTGAACGGAACAAGCTACGAAGGACTCGAGCTCGTCGCCGATGATCACCTGACCATCATCAAACGTGGCAGGAAAAAATAAGAGAGCGCTTCCCGGGACAGGCCCATGGATGAATTTCGCCTGTCCCGGGGATGATGCTGATGGGGATAGATTATGAAGAGTTTTCGTGTCCGGATTGCTCTGGTGGTGATCATTGCTCTCTGCGCTTGTAGCGGCAGCGGTTCCCTGCTCGCCCGGGAGCTGGTGGTCAAGGTGGTCAACGACAGGCTCACCCTGAGGGCCGATGACAACCCGCTGGAGCAGGTACTGCTTGAGATTGAACAACAGAGCGGAATATCCATTCAGTTTATTCTCTCACCAGCCGACCTGGTCTCGGCCGAGCTGGATGAGGTTCCCCTGAAAGAGGGGCTTGGCTTACTGCTGCAGCGCTATAATCATGCCATCTCCTATGAGGTCGATGCAGCGCAGGTCGCGGTGATCACCGATATCTTCATTCACTCACGCCTGAGCCAGGAAACGACTCCCTTACACCTGAAGCTCTCCCGTTCCCCGCATCGGGACAGGTCGGAGGGGGCAGCGCCCGCGTCTCTGCAGGGGAAGACCGGCGAGTTGGCGCTCTATAACCCTAATCCCAGGGATAATGATCCGCTCTATTCGATGCGGGGGATAGATCCTCTGGCCCGTTATGATCATGACCCGGGCCATGATGAGCCCAATGCCGGCCGGCCTGCCTTTCTCCCCGGGCCCCAGGAAATTGCACCCAAGGGGGCTGTCTTTTCAACGTACCCTTGAGTCGGGAAAAACAGCTGATCAGGGGATAACAAGCCAGTTTGAATGCAGATGATTCTTTTCCTTTGAATCCGTTCACAGGGGCGTGCACCGCGCCAGCGCGATGGCTTATTTACCCTTGAAGAGAGGATCCCGCCTCTCGAAAAAGGCCCTTATCCCTTCCTGGAAATCTTCGCTCCTGTAGACCTCTCTGCGCATGTCTTGAATCTCTTCAAAGGCGTCGGCCTGAATTCCGGCTCCTGCGGTCAGGCTCTGTACTTCCTTCTTGAGTACCTTTACCGCCAGCGGGGCCCTGCTTGCGATCTGGTTTGCAAACTGTAGGGCTGCTGCTTCAAGATCCTCCGCTGCTACCAGGCTGTTCAAGATTCCAAGCCGATAGGCGTCTTCGGCGGGGAGCGGTTGTGCCGTGAAAAGCATCTGCTTCACAATGTGCACAGGAACCACCCCGAGAAAGTGATTGACCCCGGCAGTGTTATAGGAAAGGCCAAGTTTTGCGGGGGTGATGGCAAAGGTTGTGGTTGGCGTACCGACGAGCAGGTCGCAGGTCATGGCCAGATCACAGGCACCGCCCCAAACACTGCCTTCGATCATCCCGATGACCGGAAGGGGGCAGCCATGTACCCGATGGAGGAGTTTCTCGAAGGGTACGTTCCAGGTAACCGGGTCCTGGCCATCCAGGGGGACCTCTTTGATGTTGTGTCCTGCAGACCATACTCTGGCGCCCGGAGCAGCGCGTAAAATAATGACCCGGGCCTCTGCCGCCTCCAGGCGGCTCAGGGCGTCGAGTACCTCCTGAACCAGTTCCGAGCTCAGGGCATTCAGCTTTTTATTATGGTTCATGGTGATAATGCCGACGTGCTCCCGCATCTCAGACAAGACGATCTGCTCCTGCTGGCCTGCACCATTATTCTGTTCCACTGTGTTCATCTCATCCTCCATTGTGCGCGTTTCAGGCGGGCCGCAGCTCTGCATCAGGGCCTGGGGCTGGCCTCTGCTCTGGATTGTATCACGATAATCCGTTGGTATCCAAGAACGTATATCCAGGAAACAAGAGTGGTGGAAAGCCGTGGAGAAAAAGAGCGTATGGCGTGCTGCGAACCAAACCGTCTATTTAAGCCTGAACAGCGGTCGTTGTATATGACTCTTCTTGCATCGCGGGCAATGACCGGGCGGGTTGAACCGCTTCCTCTCTGTAAAGACAAAGTCGCAGTCACGGCACCTTGCCGGCTCGATGATCAGCCTCCTGCCACTGGCCCTGAGCGATCGGTTCAGGTGTTCCAGATGATCATAGAGATCTTTCTCACTGATATGCAGGGCCTGGGACAACTCCCTGGCCCCCTGCGGGCTATGTTCAAGCAGGAGGAGCATCTCCTGTCGTATGGTCTTCATCCCTCTCCTCCGTCTGAAGGCTATCCTGAAGGTTCTTCTGTTTCCAGCCACTGCAGATCCTGGTGACTCTCGCTTGAGCCTGGCTGCCTCCATGGTCTCTTGCTGCTGAGGGTGGTGAGCTGCTTTCCAGGCTGGTCAGGTCCTGGTCGGCAGCGGGAGCCAAGCACCATGGTCTGATACTTATAACAAGAGTTCAGTATGTTATATTGTAGGCACCTTGGCTGCGGAGAGCAACGGGTTTTCAGGCTATCACCAGGCTGATCCGGCTGCTGCCGGAGGGAAAAGCGGAAGAGGAGGAGCGGCCGGAGCGCAGGATCCCTCCCCAAGGATATGGGGAGAGCTACCGGTTTGGCCCCTTGCTTCTGCTCTGTTTCTGAACCAGAGAGGGCAGAGGGCAGGGAGGGCCTGGCTTTTTAGGGCCGAACCCTTTATGTTCAGGCTCAATGGTCACGCTTAAGGCGCATCAGCTCCGGCTGTGCAGACAATCGAGACCTCAACGATCCCGGCCGGGGTACCGGCCAAAGAATCAACCCGGCTTCCCTGAAGCGAAGCAGGGCAGAAAGGACAAGACCATGACCAACAACGATGTATTACGACGGATCCGCTATATCTTTGACTTCAGCGATGCCAAGGTGGTGGCCCTGCTGCAGCTGGCGGACCAGGAGGTGAGCCGGGAGGAGGTTCGTTGCTGGTTACAGCGGGAGGAAGACCCTGACTACCTCAACTGCAGCGATCGCAGGTTGGCCGGATTTCTCAATGGCCTGATTATCGACCGACGCGGCCGTCGGCAAGGGGAGCAGCCAAAGGCGGAGAAGCGCTTGACCAACAATCTGATCTTCAAAAAGTTGAAGATTGCCCTGGATCTGCAGGCAGAGGAGGTCCTGGCCATCATGGATCTGGCCGACCTGGCCATCAGCAAGCATGAACTCAGTGCCTTTTTTCGCAGGCCTGACCACAAACACTACCGCCTCTGCAAGGACCAGATCCTGCGCAACTTCCTGCACGGTCTTCAGCTCAAGTATCGCCCCAACACGAGCAAGTGAGCTGGGTATGTGCTAACTGGGGCGTATCTTTCATTAAGGGGGCTGTTTAAAGAAAACGGTCGTCCGAGCGCCTGGCCGCCACCTCTTCGGGGCCGGCCTGCATCCAACCGGAGCGACTCTCCTTTACCAGATCAAAGTTCTCGATATAGGGTTTGATATCCAGCAAGGGGGTCTGGTCCACCGTATCGATGCCCTGGATGGTGAGGATATTGTCCCTGATCCCCAGCAGGCGGACGATGGAGAGGCCGATATGGCTGGGGCGCAGGGGCGAGCGGGTGGCAAACACCCCCCGCTGGCTGGTGTCCATGAACGGGGTGACCTCCAGGCTGGTGCGTTTTGCCAGGTGGAAGTGGTAGATCAGGTAGAGATGGCTGAATCCCTCCAGGTCGGCCAGACCCGCACTGAAGCGGGGAAATATCTCGATCTCGCCCTGGAGCCCCTCTGCGCCCCTGGGCTGAATAGGGGCATTTTCCGGGGTGTCGATGGGGGAGTGGATTGTGCCGATGGGTTCAATCGTGAGCATGGCTCTACCTTGGTTGAAAGGGGAGGGGCAGGGTAGCCGAGGCGCTGTCGCCCCGGGCCCCTTTGCTTGGTCTCTGGTTTAAGAATAGCGGAAAGCTGCCTCAGCTCCTGGTCCTGGACTGGACCATGTAGTAGAGCACCGGTACCGCCATTCGGCTGATAAGCAGCGAGGCAATCTCGCCGAACATCAGGGAGATGGCCAGTCCCTGGAAGATCGGGTCCGCCAGGATCACCGAGGCGCCCACCACCACGGCCAGGGCGGTGAGCAGCATGGGCCTGAAGCGGATGGCCCCGGCCTCCACCACGGCCTCGGCCAGGGAGAGGCCGTGGCCGAGGCGCAGCTCGATGAAGTCCACCAGGATGATGGAGTTGCGGACCACGATCCCGGCACCGGCCATGAAGCCGATCATGGAGGTGGCCGTGAAAAAGGCCCCCATACCCCAGTGGGCCGGGAGGATGCCGATCAGGGAAAAGGGGATGGCCGCCATCACCACCAGGGGGGTGGTATAGTTCTTAAACCAGCCCACCATCAGCATGTAGATCAGGACCATCACCACGCAGAAGGCCAGGCCCAGGTCCCGGAAGACCTCCAGGGTGATGTGCCATTCACCGTCCCACTTGATGGCCGGCTGTCGCTCGTTAAAGGGCTGGTTCAGGTTATAGACGCGGACAGTCTCTTCCCCAAGGCTTCCCCCGTAGGCCTGGGCGGAGAGCGTCTGTAACTGCCTGTTCATCGCCAGGATGGGGTAGACCGGACTCTCCGCCGCTCCGGCCACATCACCGGTGACGTAGATCAGCGGCCGCAGGTTCTTACGGTAGATGGGTTGATCCACCGCTGCGCTGCTGACCCGGACCAGCTCACGCAGGGGCACCAGTGGGGCCTGGGGATTGTGGGGCGGGCGCAGGGCGATGTTGAGCAGGGTGTCCACCCGGGCCCGCTGATCGGCGGGCAGCTGGAGGACGATATTGATCTCCTCCTTGTCCCGTGGCTGATGAAAGAGGTCCACCGAGAGTCCGGCCAGGCCCAGTTGCAGGGCCTGGGTGATGTCGGCCTCGGAGATCTGATGTAAGGCGGCCTTTTCCTTGTCCACCGTGATCAGGGTCTTGGTTCGATCCTCCTGGCGGTACCAGTCGATATCCACCACCCCAGGGGTTTGGGCAAAGATCGCCTTGACCTCCCGGGCCAGCGCCTGCCGTGCCGCATCGCTGGGGCCATAGATCTCGGCCACCAGGGTCTGGAGCACCGGCGGCCCGGGCGGGACCTCGGCCACGGCCACCGTGGCCCCGTATCGTTCGGCAATGGCGCTGAGGGCCGGGCGGATCCCCTTGGCAATGGCGTGGCTCTGCCTGTCCCGTTCATGCTTGGGGCTCAGGTTGACCTGAATATCGGCCACCGCAGGGCCGGAGCGCATGAAGTAGTGACGGACCAGGCCATTGAAGTTGTAGGGTGCAGCCGTGCCGGCATAGATCTGGTAGTTGACGACCTCGGCCACCTCTGCGATCACCTCGGCCATCTCCAGGGCCACCCGGCTGGTCTGTTCCAGGGTGCTGCCCTCGGGCAGGTCCAGGATGATCTGGAACTCGGACTTGTTGTCAAAGGGCAGCATCTTGACCTTGACCAGCCCCAGGTAGACCATGGCGCAGGATCCCAGCAGCAGGATAACGATGACCAGGAAGAACAGGCTGCGCCAGAGCGCACTTGCCAGCAGGGGATCCATGATCCGGTGATAGAACCGGGTGAAGAAGTCGTCCGGCGCATGGTCGGGATCATGGCCTCTGTCGTCAGCGGCCGGTTTGCGGCGAAGGATGCGCACCGAGGCCCAGGGGGTGACGGTGAAGGCGATCACCAGGGAAAAGAGCATGGCTGCCGAGGCCCCGATGGGGATAGGGCGCATATAGGGCCCCATCAGCCCACCCACAAAGGCCATGGGCAGGATCGCGGCGATCACCGCCCAGGTGGCCAGGATGGTGGGGTTGCCCACCTCGATAACCGCGGCGATGGCGATCTCCTTGAAGCTCATCCGCTCCTGGCCGGGCAAGCGGAGGTGACGGACGATGTTCTCCACCACCACGATGGCGTCGTCCACCAGGATACCGATGGAGAAGATCAGGGCAAAGAGGGTGATCCGGTTGAGGGTGTAGCCATAGAGGTAGAACAGCAGCAGGGTCAGGGAGAGGGTCGAGGGGATGGCCAGGAGCACGATCATGGATTCCCGCCAGCCCAGGAAGAACAGGATCAGCAGGGCCACCCCAAAGACCGCGATTCCCATATGGAGCAGCAGCTCGTTTGATTTTTCCGCAGCGGTCTCCCCATAGTCGCGGCTCACGCTGACCTGGATGTCGTCCGGGATCAGCTCTCCCCTGAGGCTCTCCACCTTTTCCAGGACCGTGTCCACCACCTTGACCGCGTTGGCGCCGGGCCGCTTGGCCACCGACAGGGTGACCGCCGCCTCCACTTCGGACTGGCCCGGTTGACCGTAGAGCACGTAGGATTGCGGTTCTTCCGGGCCATCCAGGATCCGGGCGACCTCGTCCAGGTAGACCGGTTTGCCCCCATAGACGCCCACCACGATGCGGCCCACGCTCTGGGCAGAATCCAGGAAGGTCCCGGTCTGGACCAGGATCTCCCGATTGAGCGAGCGGAGGGTGCCGGAGAAGGTCTGGCGGTTGGCCTGGCGGAGGTGGCTGATCAGCTCGGCCGGGGTCAGGTTGCGGGCTGCCAGTTTCAGGGGATCAAAGAGGACCCGGAGCTGGCGTCTGCTGCCGCCGATCAGGGTGGTCTCTGCCACCTCAAAGATGTTCTTGATGGAGTCATCCACCTCTGCTGCCAGCCGGCGCAGGGTGTAGTGGTCATAGTTCCGGGAGTGAAAGGTCAGGGCCAGGATCGGTACATCGTCGATGGTGTGGGGCTTGACCAGGGGCGGCGAGACCCCGTGGGGGATCCGGTCGAAGTTGGTCTGCAGCTTCTGGTTGAGGCGGACGATGGCGCTGTCCAGGTCCTCACCCACATAGAAGCGCGCCACCAGCAGGCTCTGGCCGGGCAGGGAGGTGGAGTAGATATACTCCACCCCGGGCAGTTCATAGAGCAGTTTCTCCATGGGGATGGAGACCCGCTGCTCCACCTCCTTGGCCGTTGCCCCGGGCATGGAGACCAGGACGTCGATCATCGGTACCTTGATCTGGGGCTCCTCCTCCCTGGGCAGCAGGTTCAGGGCCAAGAGCCCCAGGAGCAGGGAGGCGGCAATGGTGATCACCGTCAGCTTGGAGTCGATGAAGGCTGCCGCCAGTCGGCCGGCAAAGCCGGGCTGTTGCCGCTTCATGGCTGGACCTTGAGCTGTTGACCGTTGACCAGGGGCGCTTCACTGCTGGTGACTACCCGTTCTTCGGGGTCAAGACCGCTGAGGATCTCCACCATCCCCTGGTGGATCCGGCCGGTGCGGACCAGGCGGAGCCTGGCCCGCTCCTCTTCCACCACAAAGACCCGGTCCAGCTGGCCCCGGGAACGAACCGCCTCCCTGGGGATGAACAGGGTCTGCTCGGCAGCACCCGGAAGCAGTACCCGTGCAAACTGGCCGGTGCGCAGCTTGGCATCACGGGGAAGGTCGATGGTGATCGGGGCGGTGCGGGAGGCAGGGTCTGCCGCCGGGGCGATCTCGGCGACCACCCCACGGGTGGTGACCCCGACCGCAGGTATGGTGATGGTCAGGCTGTCGCCGATCTCGATCTCCAGCACCAGGCTCTCCGGTACCGCGGCCACCACCTGGAGCTGTTGGTCATCTTCCAGGCGCAGCAGTACCACCCCAGGGCTGGCCAGGTCCCCCTCATGGATCTTCTTCTGGGTGATCACCCCGGAGAAGGGGGCGTGGATCCTGGTGTAGCCCAGCATGGTCTGTGCCTCCTGAAAGGCTGCCCGGGCCACCGAGTAGCGGTCCTCCATGGACTTGACCGTCTGTGCGGTGGTGGCCTCCTTCCTGAGCAGCTTCTTTTCCCGCTCCAGGTTTCTCCGGGCCTCTTTGAGTTGGGCTTCGGCCTGTTTGAGCTGGGCTGTGATCTCTTCGGCGCTGATACTGACCAGCAACTCGCCCGGGGCAACTTTGGAGCCCAAGACCACGGGTACCCGGGTAACCACCCCGGTGACCTTGGCGGCAAGGGAGGCGCGCTTTACGGCCTGGAGGGTGCCCACCACTTCAACCAGGACCGGTACCTTGCCCAGGCGGACCAGGGTCGTGCTTACCCCGACGGCCTGGCTGCCGGCCTGGGGAGAGGTGGCGCCGACCAGTGGCGGCAGGGAGAGGAGCAGAGAGCTGACGAGCAGGAGCAGATGAGAGGGGGTTCGCATGATGAGTTGTAGGCAGGAGTGAGCAGGATCGATCAGGGGGTTTGGGGGAACTGTTTGAGCCCCCCGGCCCGGCGGAGATCGGCGATGGCTATCTTATGGTCGGCATTGGCCAGGGCATGACGGACCCGGGCATCGGTCAGCCGGTTTTCAATGTCAATCAGCTCTGAGGAGAGGAGGAGCCCCTCCTTGAAGCGGGCCCTGGAGAGGCGGGCACTCTCCTGGGCGGATTCCACCATCTTGGAGGTGACCTGGATCCGCTTCTCTGCCTGCTCCAGGCTGAGTCGGGCCTGTTCCAGCTCCAGACTGTAGGCCAGTTCCAGTTTGCGCAGTTGCTCCCTGGCCTCGGTAAGCTGGGCCTGGGCCTGTTCCACCTCTGCCCTGGTGCGGTGGCCGTTAAACAGGGCGTAGTTGATCTGTATCCCGGCCAGCCAGGAGTTGCCGGAGCCCTGGTCCAGTTCAAAACCCTTATCCAGCTGATAGCTGCCAAAGGCATCTGCCGTGGGGTAATAGCCGGCTTGAAATTGACGGACAGCCGCCTCCAGCGCCTCTAAGCGCGCCTGCATCTGTTTGATCTCAGCGCGGTTGTGAAAGTCGGGACGTTCCGGGACCGGTTGGGGGCGGCTGCCGGCCAGGTCCAGCTCTCCCCTGGTTTCGTTCAGACCAAGCAGGTTGAAGAAGCCGCGTCTGGCCAGGGCCAGGCCATGCCGTGCCTGGATCAGGTCCTCCCGGGTCAGGGCGTGTTGCACCTCCAGGTTGAGCAGCTCTTCCTTGAGCAGATCACCCGCTTCAAACCTGGCCTGGGCCGCCTTGATGGCTGCTGCCAGGGAGGTGACGGCACCGGTTCTGGCCTGGACCGTCTCTTCGGCCTGGATAATGGTGAAGAAGGCGCGGATCACGGCAAGGCTCAGGGTGGAGCGGATACCCTGTTTGCGGAAATCAGCAGCCTGGCGGCCGGCGGTGGCCCGGTCCAGGGCGGCCTGGTCCCGGCCGCCGTTATAGAGCCGGTAGCTGAGCTCTGCCTTGAGCTGGAGATTATCGGTGACTCCCGGGTCGTTGAAGTCCATGCGGTTGTTGAAGACACCCTGGTTGAGGATGTTGCCAAAGGAATACATGGGGTTGTTGGTGGAGCCGTACCCACCCTGGAGCTTGAGCTGGGGGTAGAAGGCGGCCCTGGCCCGCTGGATATCGGCCTGGGCCGCCTGGATCCGGTGCAGGGCAGCCTTGGCGTCGGGGCTGTGGTCCAGGGCAAAACGGACAGCCTCCTGGGTGGTCCAATGGCTTGGCAGGGTGGACGGCCCGGCTGTTGTCCCTGTCGCCTGATGGGCGGTGAAGAGCAGCAGACCCAGGGAAAGAAGCGTCATCAATGTGGGGCGAGCGGACATGGTACCTCTCGTTGAATGGTGAGAACTTTGTGGTGGAAGACAGGGGGGTCCGGAGAGCTGCGAGCTGGCCCGGCATCCTGCCCGTTGAAACGAGAGGGTCAAAAATCCCCTGCTGCCTGGCTGTGACCAGGATCTGCACCCCTGCAGGCCTGTGTCCTTGCAGCTTGAGTGAAAACAGAGGTGGCCCAGATGGTGCTGCAACGCCGGGGTGCATTCGCTACATTATACACTATCCCAGGGCGATCAATACAAAATTTGAAAAAATCGGCAGAACCGGCGTCTGGAAATTGGCTGTGATTGCAGCCGGGTACTACGCTGTGACCCTCTTTGTGTTTTTTGGGGCTTGGCTGCGGCCGGCTACCCATAAAAGGAGTGGCAGGGTTGTGAAAAAAAATCCTGTCAGGCCGAATTTAATACCTATAGAATACAGGAACATGTATGTTGGTGGCAGGCTATATCCTCAAAATAACAAATCCATGCAGGCCTTGAAGGAGGAGATGGTTTCCCGGCAGGCCTGGCTGAACAAGGAGGCATTATGGAGTGTAAGCAAGGGAACAGGCGGCAGTTGATCTGGGCAGTGATGACATCGGCGACCCTGGTACTGGCCGGCGCGGCCGGCGCCACCGAGGGGCAGCAGAAGCCGGCCACCTGGGATGCCGCCGGCAAGGAGGTCAAGGAGGCGGCCGGCGCAGTGGCCGAGGCCACCGGCGAGTCTGCGGAAAAGGGCTGGCAGAAGACCAAGGAGGTGAGTGCCGAGACCTGGGATAAGACCAAAGAGGTAAGCAGCGAGACCTGGGACAAGACCAAGGAGGAGTCTGCCGAGGCAGTGGAGGCGACCAAGGAGGCAACCCAGAGCGGCTGGCAGAAGACCAAGGCCAAGAGCAAGGAAATGTGGGAAAAGAGTAAGGCCAAGGTGCACGAGGCCACGGCCCCTGCCCCCAAAGAGTAGTCGCCCTTCTTTCCCTGGAGCAGGGCTGTTCAGCCCGGCTCCAGGGAAAAGCTCTGGTGGTTGTCCGGGAGGATAACCCTGGTGCCGGTCAGGAGGGCGCCAAAGGTGGTCATTGCCTCTTCCTCCCCGTGGACCAGGAAGGTCAGCTCCGGACTTCCGGTCTGGCGGTGCCAGTTGAGGAGTTCCTGTTGATCGGCGTGGGCGGAAAAACCACCAATGGTATGGATGTCGGCCCTGACCTCGACTTCTTCCCTGAAGATGGTGATGGAGGGGGCACCGTCGATGATCTGCCGGGCCGTGGTGCCGACCCCGGCATAGCCGACAAAGATGACAGCCGCCTCTTCGCGCCAGAGATTGTGCCGGAGGTGATGGCGGATCCTGCCGGCGGTGCACATCCCTGAACCGGCTATAATCACCACCCCCTGCATCTCTTTAAGGGCTATGGAATCCTCGGTCTCCCGGGAGAAGTGAAGCCTGGGCAGTTCAAAGGGGTCCCGTCCCGAGGCGATCACCTGCCAGGTCTCATCGTCAAAACATTCCGGATGTCTCCGGAAAATCTGAGTGGCCGAGATGGCCATGGGTGAATCGAGAAAGACCTCCAGGTCCGGAGGGAGCAGCCCGTTTTCAATACCCTCGCGCAGATAATAGAGGATCTCCTGGCTCCGTTCCAGGGCAAAACTGGGGATCAGGACGTTGCCCTTTCGAGCCACGGTGGTGGTGATCGCCTGATAGAGCTCGCTCACAGATGGTTCCAGCTGTTTATGGCGGCGATCGCCGTAGGTCGTCTCCATGACAACGATGTCGGCTTGGGGAGGAGGGGTCGGGTCTGGGAGAATAGCCCGGTCACAGTAGCCCAGGTCACCGGAGAAGAGCAGTCGTTTGCTTTGGCCCTGCTCCTCCAGTTCCAGCAGGATGGAGGCTGAGCCGAGAATATGGCCGGCATCGTAGAAGGTCGCGCGGATTCCCGCTGCCAACTCATGGGGACGTTCAAGGGAGACCGTGCAGGTAAAATAATCGAGACTGTTGAGGGCATCAAAGGTGTCGTAGAGGGGGAGTAGGGGTTCCCGGTCTCTGTCGTGTCTGTTGCTCTTGTAGTTTCGATACCTGGCCTCCTCTTCCTGGATTCGGGCCGCGTCGAGCATCACCAGTCGCGCCAGGTCACGGCTGGCTGCGGTGGTGACGATGGTGCCTGTGAAGCCTCGTTTTACCAGCAGCGGGATGCGACCGCAGTGGTCCAGGTGACCGTGGGTGAGCAGCAGCAGGTCAATGGCGGCCGGATCAAAGCCGAAGTCATTGTGATTTTCTTCAGCCAGCTCCCTGCTTCCCTGGTAGAGACCGCAATCGATCAGAATCATGCTTTGACCGCACCTGAGCAGGTGGCAGGAGCCGGTGACGTTCTTGGCGGCACCGTGAAATTGCAGTTCCATGGGTTGTCGTCCGGAGTTGATGGTTGCTCGCCGGAGCCCCGGCCTAGTTGCTGCGCAGGGAGATGGTCACCCGACGATTGAGCGCCCTGCCCGCAGTGGAGCTGTTGGAGGCCACCGGCTCGGCATAACCGTACCAGTAGAGCAGGATCCGCTCCGGCTTGAGTTGAAATCTGTTCAAGAGGTAGCTGCGAACCCGCTCTGCCCGGCGTTTGGAGAGCCTGATATTGTAGGCCTCGGTGCCGATGTTGTCGGTAAAGCCGGAGAGCACGGCATAGCTCTGGGGATGGTGCTCCAGGAAGCTCCCCAGTCTGGCCAGGACCTCCTCCTCCTGGGGGCGGATCTCTGCCCGGTCAAAGTCAAAGAGCAGGTTGCTGAACTGGGCAGAGGTCGTGTTCATGAAGAGCTTGCCAAAGAGGTGCTCCGGATGGTCGTAGACCGTATCAAAGGCCATCACCTGGGAGCAGCTGTTCACCGCACCAAGGGCCTCCACCAGCTCTCTCCCTTCCGGATCAGAGCTGGAGTCGATCACCGTGAAGCAGAGATCAAAGCGCGTCGCCAGCTTCCTGGCCTGTTCCAGGGGAGGGAGCTCCAGCTCAGGAAAGGTTGAGGCCTTGCCGTCGGTGAAGATAAAAATTTCGGTGCGGCCTCCCAGGCCCAGGAGGTGCTCGAGCTTCATCAATCCGGCCTGGAGCATGGGCGGCCCCTGGGGGGTGATGGGCAGCTCGGCGATGGCCGCTGCCAGGGCGCTTTGCTGGTAGCGCTTGAGGGGGTAATAGGGCTTGAAGGCCTGGGGAGAGCCGTGGAGCCAGAGTCCGCCCTTCCAGTGGGGGTAGAGTCCGACCTGCCAGCCCAGCTCAGGCAGGGTGGCATTACTGGCTGTGAGGATTCTGCGTTGGGCTGCGATCCGATTGAGGCCCGTATCCCGGTAGGGGCGATCCATGGTGGTGGAGGGGTCGTAGAGAATGAAGAAGTTGTCGCTCATCCTGAGCAGGCCCTGGTCGGTGGCGCTCACCTGGGGCTGAACCTGGCCGGCGGTCGACCCTGCGGCTGACAGCGGCCTGGGGCTGATCAGCAGGGGCAGCAGGAGGAGAAGACAGAGGGTGGCAAGGCGAGGATAATAGGGATTCATGGGCAAGGACTCCTGTGGCAAGTGGATATCTCAGACTGCGGTGCAAAGGGGTAGCCCTGACGCAGAAGGGGCTCAGGGAGTGGTGGTTTGCTCAAACTCCCCTCCAGCCTTTCCCGGGGCACGGCTGTCAGGGCGTGGACAGCCGGGGGGAGCCGTATGGGTGCGGGCCGGTGATCAGGCTCGCCCCAGGCTTCCTGCCGGGAACCCCAGGAACTGAAAGAGCTGCTCTTCCAGCTCCTGGCAACGGCTGAAGTTCCGGGCAATCAACTCTTGGCGGACCGGGTCGTTCTCTCCATAGTGCTCAAGGATATATTCCAGCCGCTCATCCAGGCTGACCACCCGGTCATGGCGGACACGTTTATCGGCATAGTAGACGATCTCCTGGGCAGTGAATCGACCCTGGCTGCAGCGTTCGGGCTCATGGCCTTTCAGCAGGACATGTTCGGCCACGATGATCGCCACCTCAGGGTAGCCGTGCTCGGCACAGATCTCCGCTCCCACCCGGGCATGGTCACAGGCCCCCTTGAGGCAGGGGGTCTTGGCGATGTCGTGGAGGAGGGCGCCGGCGATGATCAGTTCCCGGCCCCCCGGGGGAGCCGGCAGGCCCCGGCGGAGCAGGGTGGTGATGATCTGGTCGGCCAGCTGGGCCACCACCAGGGAGTGGCGGCGGATATTGCTCAGCATCCCGTAGTGGTCCATCAGCGCGGCACATGCTGCAAGGCCTGGGATCCGGGGTTCCATCTCCTGCCCTCCGTGCCCTTACCTGCCGCTGAAGCGGTGGACCGCTTCTACGGCTATCCGGGCCTGGTCTGGAGAGGTCTGGGGCTGGATGCCGTGGCCCAGGTTGAAGATGTGGCCACGGGCGCCGGCGGCATCCTCCAGCAGCTGCTTGATCCGCTGCTCCAACTCTTCTTTGGGCAGAAACAGGGCCATGGGATCCAGGTTGCCCTGGACAGCGTGCTCGCCGATGCGGGCAATACCCTCCTTGATGTTGAGCCGCCAGTCCAGACCCAGCACATCGGCACCGGCTGTGACGGTATGTTCGATCAGGGTGGAGCCGTTGTTGGCAAAGTAGATGATCGGCACATCGGTCACCTTGCGCAGATCAGTGATGATGGACTGGACGTAGGGCAGGGCAAAGCGGGCATAGTCGACGGGTGCCAGGATTCCGGCCCAGGAGTCAAAAATCTGCAGGGCCTGGGCCCCGGCCCTGGCCTGGGCCTGGAGGTAGAGGCTGGTGCAGCGGGTGATCTTCCGGAGCAGGGCATCGTAGAGTGCAGGCTCCTCAAACATCATCCGCTTGGTCTGATAAAAGACCTTGGAGGAGCCGCCCTCGATCAGGTAGGTGGCCAGGGTAAAGGGGGCCCCGGAAAAGCCGATCAGCGGGACCTTCAGCTCGTTGCGCAGCAGACGGATGGTCTCCAGGACAAAGGGCATGGTCTCCTCGGGATCCGGGATGATCAGTTCGTCCACCTCCTGCCGGCTCCGTACCGGATCTGGAAAGACCGGGCCGCGGCCCTCGTGGAACTCCAGCCGGAGGTTCATGGCCTCCATGGGAATCAGGATGTCGGAGAAGAGGATGGCGGCGTCAAAGTCGAAGATATCAATGGGCTGGAGGGTGACTTCGGTGCAGAGCTCCGGGTTCTTGCAGAGCTCCAGAAAGGTGACCTTGCCGCGCACCTTTTGGTATTCCGGGAGATATCTCCCGGCCTGGCGCATGAACCAGACCGGGGTATAGGCGGTCTTTTCACCGCGACATGCTTTAAGAAAGGTATCGTTCATCGAGCTCCTCTGGGCTGAAGGCAGTGGTGGCGTTCAACTGCCTGGTTGGTAATGACAGAATGGTTCCTGGGCCAGGTAGTCGCCGGTCATGGCATAGGCACGGGCCCGACAGCCGCCGCAGACCTTGAGGTATTCGCAGCGGCCGCAGTTGTCCTTGTAGCTCTTAAAGTCCCGCATGTCCTTGAGCAGTTTGGAGTTTTCCCAGATGTCCTGAAACGACTGCTCGCGGAGGTTGCCGCCGGAGAGGGGGAAGTAGCTGCAGGGCAGGACATTGCCGTCCACATCGATCAGGCAGATCAGCTGCCCGGCCAGGCAGCCCTTGGAGCCGCCGGTGGAGAACTTGAGGTTGCGGCGTTTGAAGCGGCTGCCCTCTTCCTTGGAGCGCTGGAGAACGATCCGGTAATACTGGGGCGCACAGGTGGGGCGGACCAGGATATCCGATTCATCCTGTTCCATCTCATAGTGCCAGTTGAGCATATCCTCGTACTCCTCTTCCGGGATCAGCTCGGCCATGACCTCCTCGCCACGGCCGGTGGGGACGATCATGAACAGGTACCAGGCCGTGGCTCCCAGGGACTTGACCAACTCGTAGATCTTGGGGGCCTCCTCCTTGTTGCGTTGGGTAAAGCTGGAGTTGACCAGAAAGTCGATCTTATGCTCGTTGAACAGCCGGATGGCATTCATGGTACCCTCAAAGGCCCCTGGCTGATTGCGAAAATCGTCATGGACGGCAGCGCTTGAGCCGTCCAGGCTGAGGGAGACCATTTTGATCCCGGTCTCCTTGATCTTGCGGCAGGTCGTTTCGTTGACCAGGGTACCGTTGGTAGCCAGGCACATCCGCATGCCCAGTCCTGTGCCGTAGGCGGCAATCTCGAAGACATCGTTGCGGAGGAGGGGCTCCCCTCCGGAGAGGACCATCACCGGGTCCGCATAGCTGTGGATGTCGTCAAGGATACGCTTGGCCTCTTCCAGGGAGAAGTCGGGATGGTCGTTGACCTCCAACTGGGAGGAGGAGCGGCAGTGCACACATTTCAGGTTGCAGCGGCGGGTGATTTCCCAGGCGATCCATTTGGGTATAAATTCCATGCTCAACTCCGGCAAAGGTATTTTCAGAGAAAGTATTAAAATATAGGCCCTGAAGTCGAACCGGTCAACTTCTTTCCTGAAATCATTGTCCTTTGCCCTTGTGTTGGTGCGCCGCTTGTGCGACAATGTCAGTAGAAAAATGTGAATAATGACTAGCGTTTTAGCATCCCGTAAAGAAGAACGATCTGTGACAACGATATCAGAGGAGGTAAGTATGCAGGAAATTAAACGTGTGCTCACGCCTATTGACTTTTCAGACAACGCCGGAAAGATCGCCAGTGCTGCGGCCTATGTTGCCGGCACCTTCAATGCTGAGCTCCACCTGGTTTTTGTGGCCCAGAACTTTGAAGATTACAGCGGTTTCTTTGTCCCGCCGGTGAACCTGCCCAACCTGGAGGAGGAGCTCTTTGACTCTGCCCAGCAGCGGATGGTCTCGTTTCTGGAGGAACACAAGGCGACCTTTGAGACCTTTGGGATCTCCGGGGTGACCAGCGAGGTGCTCTCCGGCGATGTGGCCGAGGAGATCCTGGGTTATGCTGCTGAAAAGGAGGTTCAACTGATTATCATGGGCACCCATGGCTACAAGGGACTGGAGCGGATCATGTTCGGCAGCGTGGCGGACAAGGTGGTGAAGACCGCCTGCTGTCCGGTGATGACCATCAACCCCTATCGTAAGGAGTGCGAAGAGAAGACCAGCTGATTCTGCCTCCCCTTCTACACGCTTAGATTCGGTTGCTACTGCGGTTGTTGCCCACGGCCAATCGCAGTAGCAGGAGGGATGGACTTTCCCTCCCGGCAACCCTTGCTCGTGGAGCCAAACGTTCCGATCTCAGTCCCCATTGATTCTGCCCCTCTCTCTTGAAGCCCCCCTGAGCCTTCGCTCCCATGGTTGCTCTCCTGGCATCGGCCGCTGACAATTATTCGATATATTTTCCAACCATATCTGCTCCTGTTTCGCTTCCCGTCCTGTCCGTCCGCTACGTTTTCTGCTGTCCTCTCGGTCCTTGCCCAGGGGTAAGGCCCTTTTAAGAGTCAGCCCTTGGATTCGCCCGGCTACCCTTTGCTGCAGGGATGAGACTGTTCTGTGTCGGAGCGTGTTGATCGCGGTGGGAGTTCTGCCCTGGCAATGTGCAGTGGGCCTCTGGGGCAGAAAGGAGCGCATTGTTACTGGACTCTGACTCGGTTCTGTTGTAAGGAAACGCTCCGGAAGGTGTTCAGCTTGAAATATTGTTCAGGTCTGATATTTTCTGGGCACGATGTTTGCTTAAGTAGAGTTGGGGACATTGAGTGCCCCCTGCGATGTGAGTGATCCGGGTTAGGCTGTAAACCTGATCGCTGTCTTGGTTTAACATCGTAGAATAAGGGAGATTTCCCGATAATAGCAAAGCGTCCCGAAAGGGCGCGACGCAAAGCCTCCGGCCTACGTTTCCAGGCAAAGGAAATAGGGTAGCGGGGTTACCGAAAGAGGTATCCTATGAAAGTTTCGAGTATTATTTCAAGTTGTTTCTCTCTCCTCATCCTCTGCATGACCGCCCATGCAGCCCAGGCCGCCCAGGCTGAGTTCAGTTGGCTGCCCAACACGGAACCGGAATTAGCTGGTTACAAAATTCACTACGGGCTAACCTCTGGTAATTACACGGCTGTAATTGATGTCCAGTTACCGACTGTAGTCGATGGCAGGGTCAGTGCCTCTGTCGATGGCCTTGAGGAAGGGGTCACCTATTTCTTTGCTGCCACCGCCTACAACGGTGAAGGTGCAGAGAGTGACTATTCTGCAGAGGTGGTGCATAGTGTCGCGGTAACTTCCTCAACAGAGGGGCAGGCTGATTTCAGTTGGTTGCCCAACGATGAAGCTGATCTGGCCGGTTATAAAATTCATTACGGAGAGGCCAGCCTGAGCTATTCCCAGGTGCTGGATGTAGGGCTGCCTGCCACCGTCGATGGTCGAGTCCAGGCAACGGTGACTGCGTTGCAGCCAGGAACCACCTACTACTTCGTCGCTACTGCCTACAATGGTCTGGGTGAAGAGAGCGATTACTCCGCCGAGGTAGCCTACACCGTGCCCAGTGGCGATCAGCCGGCGGCTCCGGTTGCTCAGGACCTTCAACTCGTCACCATGGAAGACAACCCTGTTGGCGGAGCGTTTAGCGTGGACAATCCCTCGGGCGGCACCCTCCACTATACGATCGTTGCTGCCCCAGCTCATGGGACGCTGACCATCCACGATCCCTCCGGGACCTTTACCTATACCCCTGCCTCCGACTTTAACGGCGCAGATGGTTTCAGCTATACCGTCAGTAACGAGGTCGGCGTATCCAACATCGCCAACGTGAGCCTGACTGTCAAGGCCTCGAACGATGCACCGGTTGCCCAGGATGACACCCTGGTCATTGCTGAAGATCTCACCGTGGCCGGCCAACTGCTTGCCACCGATTCCGACGGGGATGCCCTCAGCTTCCAGCTGGTCAGTGCACCGACCCGAGGCACCGTCAGCATTGGCGCCAACGGAGCCTTTAGCTATACCCCCATGGGGAATGCCTTTGGGGAAGACAGCTTCAGCTTCCAGGCCAGTGACGGTCTCCTCTCTTCAGAAACGGCTGTTATCACCCTTACCATCAACCCGGTCAACGATGCTCCGACAGCGGCAGCCGGCTCTTTTACGGTCAACGAAGATGCGAGCTACAGCGGCCAGCTTTCTGCCAGCGACCCTGACGGCGGCTCCCTCAGTTACCAGTTGATCGCTACCCCGAGCAAGGGGACGGTTACGGTAGCAACTTCAGGGGCCTTCAACTATACCCCTGCGGAGAATGTCTCCGGCAGCGACTCCTTTAGTTTCCGGGTCAGTGACGGTGCACTTACCTCAGCCGCGGCAGTCATCACCATCATCATTAATCCGGTCAACGATGCCCCTGTGGTGTCAGCCAGCTCCTTTAGTGTGGATCAGGGCGCCAGCTACAACGGTCAGCTTGGAGCCAGTGATCCGGATGGCGACACCCTGAGCTATCAGCTGGTCACTCCCCCTGCCAAGGGCAGCGTCACCATCGGGGCCTCTGGCTCCTTTAGCTATAGCTGTCCAGCTGCGGCAATGGGAAGCGATAGCTTCAGCTTTAAAGCCAGTGATGCCAAACTCAGCTCAGCTGTCGCCGTGGTCAGTGTGACGATCAATGCCGTCAATAAGGCCCCTGTTGCCGTTGCCGGCTCCTTTAGTGTGGATCAGGGCCGGAGTTATTCCGGGCAACTCTCGGCAAGCGATCCGGATGGCGATCCCTTGAGCTATACCCTGGTGTCGGCTCCTGCCAGCGGCACGCTTCAGCTGGATCCCAGCGGGGCCTTTTCCTACACGGCTGATGCCGATGCAGCCGAGAGCGATCACTTCAGCTTTCAGGTCAGTGATGGGGCCACGGCCTCAAATCCTGCCTCGGTCACCATTGTCATCAATGAGCTTGCTGCGGAATTTCAGCTTGAACTCGGAGAGCTGGAGGTCAGCTCTGCCTGGCAGCAGGTAGTCTTTGAGAATGCCTTCAGCCAACCGGTACTGGTCGCCAAGATGGCTTCCTCCAACGATCCTGAGCCTGCCGTGGTCCGGATCCGTAACCTGAGTTCAACCGGGTTTGAGATCCGTATCCAGGAGTGGAATTACCTCGATGATACCCATCCCGCAGAAACCGTCTCCTTCATGGTCATGGAAGAGGGCGTTCATCAGCTCAACGAAGAGATGCAGGCCGTTGCCGGATGCAGCAGCGTAAGCGGAGTGAACAACTATCAGACGATCTCTTTTGACAGTCCCTTCGGCAGCCAACCGGTGGTCATGAGCTCGGTGGTCAGTGACCAGGGCAGTGATGCCGTGACCCTGCGAACCAGGGAGTTGACGCCCAGTGGGTTTGAACTGAGCCTCCAAGAGCAGGAGTTGGATGGAACCAGCCATGTGGAAGAGGCAATCTGCTATATCGCCCTGCAACAGTGGCAAGGTCTGCTGGGGAACCTCATGGTCGAGGTCAAGGCCACTGATCCGGTCATCACCGATCAGGTAAGCGTGCTGACCTTTAGCCAGCAGTTTACCGAGGTACCCCTGGTCCTGGCTGCTCAACAGACCGCCAACGGGCCGGACACCGCAGTGCTTGGCCTGGACAAGCTCGATCTGAGCGGTGGGGAGCTGAGGGTTGTGGAAGAGGCTTCCATGGACAGTGAAACCAGCCACGCAGCCGAGATCGGCGGCTATTTTGCGGTGAGCTCTTTTGATCCCCTTGCCGACAGTGATAACGATGGCCTGAGCAACGGGGAAGAGCTGGCCCTGCCGACCCACCCCGGTCGTTACGATACCGACCAGGACGGTCTGAGTGATGGCGAAGAACGGACCTACTGGCAGGATAACGGCCTGGATCTGAGCGCCGACAGCGATAAGGATGGTCTGCCTAACCTGGTGGACCCAGATAGTGATAACGATGGCAGCCTGGATGGCTTGGAGATCCTGGAAGGCTATGACCCGGCCGATCCCCAATCAGTACCCTCCGAACTGCCCATGGAAGTCGGTGAGGTAGCCGTAGGCAGTGAGCTGGTCAGGGTTGCCTTTAGCCGATCTTTTCTTCAGCCGGTGGTGATAGCCAACATCATTAGCCGCAACGATGCAGCTCCCAGCCTGGTACGGATCAGCGAGGTCGACCAGAAGGGTTTCTCCCTGCGGATCCAGGAGTATGGATACCAGGACGACAGTCATGGTGAAGAGATCGTGAGCTACCTGGTCATCGAGCAGGGGGAGTATACCCTGAGCGACTCCACCAGGATCGAGGCAGGCACCTTTTCCACCAACGCCACCTCTGCCGAGCAGCAGACACTGAGCCAGCAGTTTGCGGCGGCGCCGGTGGTGATGACCACGGTCATGTCCAGCAATGATCCGGATGCCGTGATCGGACGGGTGGCTGAGGTAAGCACCACCAGTTTTGCCTATCACCTGCAGGAGCAGGAAGCCAATGCCCAGTCTCATGGGCAGGAGACCGTCGGCTACCTGGCCTGGTCCGCTGGTGCAGGAAGTGTGGACGGGCTGCAGTTCCAGGCCGGGGTGACCCCGGACAAGGTTAGCCATGCCCCCTATACGGTTCAGTTCGACCAAGGGGCCAACAATGCCGCCCCCTTCCTCTTTGCCGGGATGCAGACCAGCGATGGTCCAGATACCTCCCAGCTGAAGATCGCCTCCTTCTCTTCCACCTCCATGGATATCCTGGTCGAAGAGGAACAATCCCGGGAGCCAGAGGTACAACATACCAAAGAGGTGGCGGGTTATTTACTGCTGGTAACCCTCTAGTTTTTCCCTCTCCCTGTTTCCCGTCGAACTCCTCTCCGGAGTTCGACGGGAGCCCCTCCCCGCATACCCATGGGGGAAGAGGCCTTCTCTGTGAAGGCCTCTTCCCCTTTCTCTTTTTCCATTGTATCTGTTGAGGCTGATCTTTCCCGCTGTACTCTTCGAGGCGGCCAGCCAACAGGCTGCTCTGATCCTGCCCGCTTCGCTCGCTGTCAGAATAAGGTCCCGATTCAGGGTGAAGCCGGTCTGCAGCCCTGGCACCTGGCTTTAAGGATCAGGGCCCAGGCCGGCAGTCCCCTTGAGTCTCTGGGCCTATTCCTGTTCCCAGAGGCCGATGAGGCAAGCCGGGGTCTGGCCCCTGTTGTCCTCGGAGTGGGAGAGGGGGCCCAGGAGCAGTTGCAGGGGTTGGCCTGCAAAGGGCTGGAGGGTCAGCCGCGATCTGGAGCCCTCTTCACCGGCCGTGGCCAGCCGCTCCAGTTGCTGTTCCCATTGGCTGAGCAGTGGAGCCAGGTCTTGGGGAGAGGAGCTTTGGTCGAGGAGTCGGCAGCAGAGCTTCTCGAAGATACCGCCGCCGGGGAGAGGCGGAGGGGACTGGGGAGGCGTGCCGAGGCTAGAGGGGGCGGCTGGAAGTTCGATGCTCACCGAGGGGAAAGGTGGTTGGGACGGCTCATTTACGCCCAGATCCAGGCATTTTTCAAAGATATCCCCCTGGCTGGTGATAAAACAGTTGATATCCTTTGCAGCGGAGGCCGAACCCAGGTAAAACAGTTGGCTCCAGGCCTTGAGACGCAGCTGTGCCATGCCGTCGCCCTGGCTGATTGGTTGGCTCAGGCCGCGGGTCAGGGAGAAGAGGCTGTCACTCTCTTCGCGCAACTCGTCAAGGAGGTGGTCCTGTTGCGCGGCCAGTCTCTGCAAGCGAGCGGCGATCTCCTGCTGTTCCCGGTCAAAGAGTTCTCCCAGCTTGAGCACCAGCCTGGCCTGCCAGAGGAGCTGCTCCAGTTCTGACTGCCTGCTGCCCGGGGCACTGAGTTCACTGATGAGCGAGGATCTGGACTCTCCCTCGCGCCTGTCGGCCAGGTGGGAGAGGGAGAGGGCGCTGAGCTGATGGAGGTAATCGTCGCGGCGTTGCTCCAGGTCGGAGACCAGGGCCAGGAAGCGATCACGCTCCTTTCCCAGGGGCGCCGGGGCGTGGAAGCGGAGTTGTTGCCTCTTGCTCAGCTCCTGGCTCAGGGAGCCGGGTGCAAAGCTGCAGGCCGGATCATCCTCCACCCCCTGGAGATAGACCAGTGAGGGACAGAGGGCGGCAAGGGAGAAGAGCAGAGGCTCTTGGACAAGGGTTTGGGGAAATATATAGGCAGTACAATCTGACATGGGAAATATGCGAGAAAAAATTACGTTTATGGTGACCGTGGTGGTGTATGTTCTCTTCCACCTGCGGCTGGGTACGGATCTGAGGAGTACCTGCAATGGTACCCTCTACCAGGTCATGCTGACCGCACCCTATGCTCTGGGGTTTACCTATATCACGGCCATAGTCTTCAAAAGGCTCTCCGGTACAGCTACCTTACCCTGGAATCGGCTGGTGCGCATCTACTGTACCATCGGTATCCTCTTTGCCTTCTTTTTTGCCCTCTATGAGTACGCCGAGAGAGGGCAGCAGCCAGCTGAAGTTCTGGGCCGCAGGCTGTCAGCGGAGCAGACTGCTGGGCGGGTGGTAACCTGAGGGGGCCGTGGTGTTGGGCATCAGGGCGCAGTCTTTGGCCATGATGGTGCCGGGGTTGGTCACGGAGTTACATCCGGTCTGGCTGTTGTCTCCCAGGATGGCGCCGATCTTGCGCAGTCCGCTGTCGATCAGTCCTTCCGGTCCCTTGATGCTGACCGAGCCGGGGAAGAAGCGCAGGTTGGCAAACTTGGTGCCTGCCCCCAGGTTGACGTTGTTGCCCAGGATCGAGTCGCCCAGGTAGGCGAAGTGGCCTGCCTTGGCATCGTTGAGAAAGATCGAGTGCTTCAGTTCGGTGGCGTGTCCCACCACGCAGCGTTCTCCGATGATGCAGTGACCGCGGATATAGGCCCCATGGCGGACCACCGAGTGGTCGCCGATGATCACCGGCTCCTGGATGTAGCTGCCGGACTCGATCAGCACCCCCTTGCCTATGTTGATCTGCTTGCCGATCAGCACTGCACCGGCCATGATCACCGAGGCCCCTTCCAGGGGTTGACCGTTTTCCTTCACCTTCAGTTGCCCCTTGGTGGCGTCGCCGAACTCGATGGTGCACTCACAGGCGTTGCGGAGTTTACCGTTATGAACGATGAACGGGCTCAGCAGGGGGACGCCGTCGGCAAGGCAGCGGTGGCTGAATTCCGGTCTGGTCCGCCTGGAGGTATACTCCTTGAGCTGTTTGAGCACATCCCAGACATGGATGCAGTTGCTGAAGATATCTTTTTCCGGAAAGGTTTCCAAGTCGAAAAACGATGCTGGGCTGAGCATGATGGTGTCCTGTTGGCTGGAGAAACTTTAGGGCAAAATGGATAATAGATCCTCTATATTGGCAGCTTGATATTTATTCAAGTAAATTATCAAGTTCTTTAGACCGTTGTCCGTGTCTTGACTTCACTTACGGTTGTGTTTACCTTCCTGTGGACATTAATTACCCAGTACTCGCCACAGGCGTTTGAAGAGGAGGAAAAACGTGGAATTCGATGATTCGTTGTCCCACAGCATGGATGATTTCGGAGAAAGCCCAAAGGATCTTGAAATTCCGGAATCCGTACCCATGATGGCGGTACGGGATGTGGTTGTTTTTAACTACATGATAATCCCACTGTTTGTCGGCCGTCCTGGTTCGGTCGAGGCCGTCAACGAGGCGGTCAATGGCAACAAACTGCTGATGTTGGTCACCCAGAAAGACCCGACCAAGGATCAGCCGGAAAGTGAAGATCTCTATCAGGTGGGCATGGTTTCGATGATCATGCGAACCCTGAAGTTGCCCGATGGCCGGCTGAAGGTCCTGGTCCAGGCGCTCTCCAAGGCCAAGATCCGTTCCTACCAGCAGAAGGATCCCTACTACCAGGTGGAGATTGATCTCCTGGAGGAGGTCGAGACCACCGAGGTCTCTGTGGAGATGGAAGCCCTGATGCGCACCGTCCGTGAACAGACCGAAAAGATCATGTCCCTGCGCGGCATCCTCTCCTCGGACTTGATGATGATCATCAACAATATCGAGGAGCCGGGGCGACTGGCCGATCTGGTCGGCTCGAACCTGCGCCTGAAGATCGCCGAATCCCAGCAGATCCTGGAGACCCTGGACCCGGAAGAGCGCCTTCGCCTGGTGGCGGAACTGCTCCGCAAGGAACTGGAGGTATCCACGGTCCAGGCCAAGATTCAGTCCGATGCCAAGGAAGAGATGTCCAAGAGCCAGCGGGAATATTTTCTCCGTGAGCAGATGCAGGCCTTGAAACGGGAACTGGGTGATGAGGACAGTTATTCCCAGGAGATCGAAGACCTCCAGAAGAGCCTGAAGAAGAAAAAGATGCCCAAGTACGCCCGCAAGGAGGCGTATAAGCAGCTGAAGCGGCTGGAGATGATGCATCCGGATGCCTCGGAGGCGACCATTGTCCGCACCTACCTGGACTGGTTTCTGGATCTCCCCTGGAAGGAGAAATCCAAGGATCGGCTGGACCTGAAGCTTGCCACCCAGGTCCTGGATGAGGACCACTATGGCCTGGATAAGATCAAGGAGCGGATCCTGGAATACCTGGCGGTGCGCAAGCTCAACAAGGATACCAAGGGACCGATCATCTGTTTCGTCGGTCCTCCAGGGGTGGGCAAGACCTCGCTGGGCCAGGCCATTGCCAAGGCCATGGGTCGGAAGTTCTACCGCCTCTCCCTGGGGGGGATGCGCGATGAGGCCGAGATCCGCGGCCATCGTCGTACCTATATCGGGGCTCTGCCCGGCCGGATTCTCCAGGGCCTGAAGACCGTGGAGACCAACAACCCGGTGTTCATGATGGACGAGATCGATAAGATCGGCGATGATTATCGGGGCGATCCCTCCTCTGCCCTGCTGGAGGTGCTTGATCCGGAACAGAACTCCACCTTTTCCGATCACTACATGAACCTGCCCTTTGATCTCTCCAAGGTGATGTTTATCACCACGGCCAACCGGGGGGATACCATCCCCGGACCCCTGATGGATCGGATGGAGGTCATCCAGTTGTCCGGCTACACCCTGGAGGAGAAGAAGGTCATCGCCCGTCGTTACCTCCTGCCTCGCCAGATCGAGGAGAACGGTATCCGGCCCCGTCAGATCAAGCTCAACGATGCCATGCTGGAGACGATCATCAGCAAATACACCCATGAGGCCGGGGTCCGCAACCTGGAGCGGGCCCTGGGTAAGGTCTGCCGGAAGATTGCCCGTAAGGTGGCCGAAGGCGGCAAGGGACCCTATGCGGTCTCCGAAAATACCCTGGAAAAGTATCTCGGCCCGCCCAAGTATCTGCCGGAAACCGAGCTGGATACCAGTATCCAGCCTGGCCTGGTCACCGGTCTGGCCTGGACCGAGGTCGGTGGAGAACTGCTCCACATCGAGACCGCTGTCCTGCCCGGCAAGGGGAAACTCATCCTCACCGGTCAGCTGGGTGATGTGATGAAGGAGTCTGCCCAGGCTGCCCTGAGTTACTGCCGGGGCAGGAAGGACGAGCTGGGGGTGGATGCCGACTACTTTGACGCCATCGATATCCATATCCATGTCCCTGCAGGTGCCATCCCCAAGGATGGGCCATCGGCCGGGATCACCATGACCACGGCCCTCTTCTCTGCCATCAGCACCAAGACCGTCCAGAAGAACATCGCCATGACCGGCGAGGTCACCCTTCGAGGGCGGGTGCTGCCCATCGGCGGATTGAAGGATAAGGCCCTGGCTGCATTACGGGCCGGGATCACCAAGGTGATCATCCCCCATGAGAATGAAAAAGACCTGGTGGAGATTCCCGAAGAGTTGCGTAAGAAGATCACCTTCTATCCGGTGCAGCACATGGATGAGGTCATCGCCCTGACCCTGGGAAAGATCGGTAAGGGCGGCCGCAAGAAGAAGGGAGCTGGGGCCAAGAAATAGTTTCATCCCTGACTCTCCCTGTCGATACTCTACGCCTGGCGGGCTCTGTTCCGCCAGGCGTCGTTGTCTGTAGGCTCCGCTGCCGTCTCTCCACTCCTGTTGCTTCCACGAGATATACTCTATGCGCACTTTTTTTTATTGGCTCAGCGCCCTCATCCTTATCCTGGTCCTGGGGCTGGGTGGTTGGCTGGGGAGTTACCTGCTCTCCAGTTCAGCCGGCTCAGGAGTGGTGCGGGTGGAGATCCCCCAGGGGGCCGGTGTCCGTGAGATCGGTGAGATACTCCAGGAGCAGGGCCTGCTCAACGGTGATCTCCGCTTTCTGCTCCTGGTCCGTTTTGCCGGCCTGACCACCAGGTTGCGGGCCGGGGAGTATGCCATTCCCCACGGCTTGACCCCCCTGGGGGTGCTCCGGGTGCTGGAGCAGGGCAGGGTGGTCTACCATCCGGTCACCATTCCCGAGGGCTTGACCGTCCGTCAGCTCGCCGAAATTTATGGCCAGGGGGGATGGGCCGACCCCGAGCGGCTGGTCGCCCTGGCCGCTGATCCTCTGTTTGCCCGTTCGCTTGGGGTGGCTCAGGCGGGCCTGGAAGGCTATCTCTTTCCTGACACCTACTTCCTGGCCAAGGGCACGGTCGATGAGGCGGCTCTGCTGAAGATGATGGTGAACCGGTTTTTTCAGGTCGCCGACACCTTGCCGGCTCTGGAGGAGAGTGGTCTTGAACTGCACCAACTCCTGACTCTGGCCTCCATCATCGAGAAGGAGACCGGCGCTGCCCATGAACGGCCCCTGATCGCCCGGGTCTTCCTCAACCGGCTAAAGCGGAAGATGCGCCTCCAGTCCGACCCCACCGTTATCTACGCTATCCCGGCCTTTAACGGTAACCTTACCCGGGCGGATCTGCGGCGTCCCACCCCCTACAACACCTATGTCATCAAAGGATTACCTCCGGGACCGATCTGTAATCCCGGTAGGGAGGCCATCCTGGCTGTGCTCCGGCCGGCAAGCTCCAACGCCCTCTACTTTGTCTCCAAAAATGACGGTACCCATGTTTTTTCTTCTTCCCTGAAGGCCCATAATCGTGCTGTCAAGATATTTCAGCGACGGAAAGCAGAAAGTGGTCAATAATTTCTTTGTTTTTACAGGTAATAGTGGTAATGTCGCCTTATTCAGTAGCCCATTTCCTGTTTTTTGTGCAGCTTAGTATCGGATATCTTTAGTGATGTTTGTAAGGCTGCGATGCAGGAAAAAGACAGGGGGTGGGATAAAACATGCAGCCTAATAAAGGAGATATTAAGGGCAATGTTGAAAGGAACTGTCAAGTGGTTTAACGAGTCGAAAGGGTTTGGTTTTATCGAGCAGGAAGAAGGGCGAGACGTATTTGTTCACTATTCTGCGATCAATGGTTCAGGGTTCAAGACTCTGAGCGAAGGCGACAAGGTCGAATTCGAAATTGTTGATGGACCCAAAGGGCCTGCCGCAGCCAATGTGATGAAACAATAAATTTCAAGATTGACCACCCGACAGGCGCTCTGGCTGCTGTAGAGTCGCTTGTTACAGGCAGCTGTTGCGCCTGGTGATGGCTGCCGACCTCTACTCATGGCTTGCATGAGCTCTTCCCGGAGGGGTTCCTCCATTCCAACTTCGAGCCGAACCTGTTCCCCACCTGTAGCACCGTTACTCCCAGATTAACCTTTCCTCAACCTTCCAATTGCCGTGAAAATAGCCCTTGTTCAAACCAATCCGATTATTGGTGCCTTTGATCGTAACCTGGAGAAGATCCTCTCCTGGCTGGGAAAGGCCCGCGCCGCCTCCTGTGATCTTGTCATCTTTCCCGAGCTGGCCCTCTGCGGCTATCCGCCCCAGGATCTGCTGGAACGGCCGAGCTTTATTCGGGCCCACGAGCGCGCTTTGGAGCGCCTGATAGAGGCGGTCACCGATATCACCTGTGTCATCGGGGTGCTGGAGCCCAGGACCGGGGTCGGCAAGGCGCTCTACAACTCCGCCTTTGTGATTGAGCAGCGTCAGGTCCTCCACCGTGCCAGGAAGCAGCTCTTGCCCACCTACGATGTCTTTGACGAGTCCCGTTATTTTGAACCAGGTACCGAGTCCACGGTCTTCTGCTGCCAGGGGCTCCACTTCGGCCTCTCGGTCTGCGAGGATATCTGGAGTGAGTGCCAATCCTACCCGGTCAACCCCCTGAATGCCTTTGTGATCGGCTCGGTGGTGCCCGACGGTTTGATTAACATCTCTGCCTCCCCCTACTATCATCACAAGCTGGAAGAGCGAAGGGCGGTTTTTTCCCAGCTCTGCCGGCAGAATAACTATCCCCTGCTCTATGTCAACCAGGTCGGGGGGCAGGATACCCTGGTCTTTGACGGTCACTCCCTGGTGGTGAATACCCAGGGGGAGGTGATCCGAGCCGGCCAGGGATTTGTCGAGGACATGGTGGTGGTGGAAAGCGATCAGCTGGCCCAGGGAGGCGATGCCGCACCTGTGGATGGTATCGAGCAGGTCCGTGATGCCCTGGTCTTGGGAGTGCGTGATTATCTCCACAAGACCGGCTTCAGCAAGGCCGTGGTCGGGCTGTCCGGGGGCATCGACTCCGCAGTGACCGCGGCCCTTGCCTGCACCGCCCTTGGTCCTGAAAACGTGCTCTGCGTGGCCATGCCCTCGCCCTATACCTCCCAGGCCTCTGTCGATGATGCCCGGGCCCTGAGCGAGCGTTTCGGCTGCGGCTTTGAGTGCCTGGAGATAGCCGGACTGATGGAGGGCTACCAGCACCTCCTTGAGCCGCTCTTTCTCGGTTTGGCAGAGGATGTCACCGAACAGAACGTCCAGGCTCGAATCCGGGGCAACCTGCTGATGGCCATCTCCAACAAGATGGGCGGCCTGTTGCTCTCCACCGGCAACAAGTCGGAGATGGCGGTGGGCTACTGCACCCTCTACGGGGACATGAGCGGCGGCCTGGCCGTGCTGGCCGATGTGCCCAAGGATATGGTCTATCAGTTGGCGCGACTCTATAATCGAGACCAGGAACTCATCCCCGAGCGGATCATTACCCGGCCGCCCACGGCCGAGCTCAAGCCCGAGCAGTGTGACCAGGATGACCTGCCTCCCTATGAGATCCTTGATCCGATCCTGGAGGCCTATCTGGAGCGACACCAGAGTGTTGAGCAGATGGTGGAGCAGGGCTTTGAGCGAGCCACGGTTGAGGATATCGTCCGCCGGGTGAACCGCAATGAGTACAAGCGGAAACAGGCACCCCTGGGAATCAAGGTGACCAGCAAGGCCTTTGGTCCCGGGCGCCGTTATCCGGTGGTCCAGAGTTTTCAGGAGTGAGGCTGAACCAGGGTCGCCTCTGGATATCGGCCAGGGGCGAGATCTTCCCGCCGGAAATCAGTCCCCTTGGCGCTGAGCCGGGAGTGCTATGAATCGTCTACAGGGGAAGTTGCGAGCGATCCTGGTTGTGGTGCCCTGTATCTTAGTTGGGCTGGGGGTCCTGTTCTTTAGGGAGACCACCACAGAGCGCCCGGAAGAACTGACCGTGACCACGGCCGGCTACGTGGAGATGTGTCTGGCCTGCCATACCAGGGAAAAACTGGATCCAGCCCACGACAGCCTGATCGTCGGCTGTTCGTCCTGCCACCTGGGCGATGCCCTGGCCGTAGATAAAGATCAGGCCCACAAGGGCATGGTCCTCAATCCCGGAGACCTGCGGGTGGTCGCCCGGACCTGCGCGATTGAAGGCTGCCACCCTGCGGACCTGGCCAAGGTGAAGAACTCCCTGATGGCGACCAACCGGGGTATCCTCTCGACCCTGCTCTACTACTGGGGGGAGCGGGAAACCCAGGACGCCGAGATTACGGTGGAGCAGCTCCTGGCCAGTGGTGAAACCTCCCTGGCCCTGGACTATTACCGTAAGCTCTGCGCCACCTGCCACCTCTGGAAACAGAAGAATGACCTGCCCGGCGCCCCTGCCTTTTTCAATGAAAAGGGCGGCGGCTGCTCGGCCTGTCACTATCAGGAGGTGAAGGGGGGGGAGCGGAGCACCGTGACCTCCTTTGGCGGCGCCCAGGGGGCTGATCCTGCCAAGGTGGTGACCAAACCCCATCCGCGCATCGTTAAAAAAGTCGCTGACGACAACTGTATCCGTTGTCACAATCGTTCAGGTCGGATCGGCCTCTCCTATATCGGCCTGTTTGAGGCAGAGGGGTACGGTACCCCCTATGAACAGGGGGGAACCTCGTCCAAGAAATTACCAGGAGACCGCTTTTACCTGGAGATCGGTGAAGACGTTCACCATGCCAAGGGGATGTCCTGTATCGACTGCCACACCAGGGAGGAGATCATGGGCGATGGCAACCAGTATGCCCACTACGAAGAGCAGCTGGAGATCAAGTGTGTCAGTTGTCACCAGGACAGGCCGGGTACGACCAGGAAGGGAAATGAGCTGACCAATGTGGTGCGCGCTGCCGAGGGGATGGTGCTGGTGGGGAAAAACGATGCTGCCCAACACCCCTTACGGCCGCCCAAGCCTTCGGCCTGCGGCTATCCCGGCCATAGGCGGCTGAGCTGTGAGGCCTGCCACTCCACCTGGGTACCCCAGTGCTACGGCTGTCATGCCAAGCGTGACCAGCGGGAGACCCATCTGGATAAGCTCAGCCTCAAGGAGACCCCGGGTTGGTGGGAAGAGGGGCGTTCCTACATCCGTTACGAAAAACCCATGCTGGCGGTGTGGCAGGATGAGGTGGTCATCGTTACCCCTGGTTGCCAGGATATCGTCACCCTGGTCGATGATCAGGGCAAGGTGGAAGAGAGCTTCAACCGTTTCACCATGGCTGCGATCAACCCCCATACCACCCAGGCCAAGGGCCGGAGCTGTAAGGAGTGCCATGCCTCTGCCAAGACGGTGGGGCTGGGGGAGGGGACTGTCCAGAAAAAAGGGGGAGAGTGGACCTTCCAGCCGGTGGATCGGGGCGTGGATACCCTGGACGGGCGCAGCGTGGGCCTGGATAACTTTGTCACCATAGAGGGGGAGCCGCTCCAGTATGGCTCCCGGCCGGACCTGCGTCCCTTTAACCGGGACGAGTTGCAGCGGATCCTGCGGGTTGGCCTCTGTCTGGATTGCCACAGCAGCTACGATGATCCGGCCTATCAACAGTATGATCCCCGTCGACCCTGCCCGGTCTACCAGGAGCCCTGAGGAGTGACGGGCTCACGGTCATGGTGCCGGATCCCATCGTTATGCTGAAAAAAAATATTGGGAGCAGCTCCCTGTGGTCTTTTTTTTTGAATGGGATGATCTTGGACAAAATATCTCAATATTCAAGCCGGCTTTGAGCCTTTTTGGAAAAAATTCAGTTGTGAAAAGCGGCTGAACACGTTAGAGCTTACCGTTCTCTTGTTCAGCCGGAAAACGTTTTTAAAGGAGAAATGTATGTCGTCAGAACCCATAGCGCTTGCAGATCGGGTGCTGCAGATTGCCCCTTCGCCTACCCTTGCCGTCAATGCCAAAGCCAAGGCCTTGCGGGCGACAGGCGCTGATGTTCTCAACTTCAGTGTTGGTGAGCCTGACTTTCCCACACCTGCCCACATCTGTGCAGCGGGAAAACAGGCCATTGATGACGGGCATACCCGCTACACTCCGGTACCGGGTGTTTTGGAGCTGCGGGAAGCCATCAGCCAGAGGTTCAAAGAGGACCATGGCTGGGATTATGATCCGGATCAGATTCAGGTCTGTTGCGGCGGTAAACACGGACTCTATAATCTCTTCCAGGCAGCCCTCAATCCCGGGGATGAGATCTTGATCCCTGCCCCCTACTGGGTCTCCTATCCCCCCATGGTCCAACTGGCTGGCGGGGTGCCGGTGATCGTGCCCCTGGATGAAGAAAAGGGTTTTGACCTGGATCCGGCAACCCTGGAAAAGTATGTCACGCCCAAGACCCGGGGCATCGTCCTCAACAGTCCCTCCAACCCTACCGGTGCAGTTCTTTCCAGTCGCGCCCTGGAGGCGGTTGCCGCCCTGGCCCTGGAGAACGACTGGCTGGTTGTCTCCGACGACATCTATGAGACCCTGACCTATGAGCAGGGCGTGCTGCCCCACATCCTGGATGTGGAGCCTGCCATCAAGGAGCAGTTGATCATCCTCAACGGGGTTTCCAAGTCCTTTTCCATGACCGGCTGGCGGATCGGCTACTCGGCTGGTCCGCTCCATCTGATCAAGGCCATGAACAAGATTCAGAGCCAGTCCACCTCCAATCCGGCCGCACCTTCCCAGTATGCCGCTCTGGCTGCCCTGAGCGGGCCCCAGGATTTTCCCAAGGTCATGCAGGAGGCCTTTGCCCCCAGGCGAGCCTATATGGTAGAGACCCTAAACAGCATCCCAGGGGTAAGCTGTGTTTCCCCTGGTGGCTCTTTCTATGTCTTTCCGAACTTTTCGGCCTATTACGGCAAGGCCTTCTACAACCATGCCATCGTCGACTCGCTCTCCCTGGCCGACTATCTCCTGGACGAGGCCATGATCGCGACGGTGCCCGGAGTAGCCTTTGGCGCAGATGACTTTATACGATTTTCCTTTGCCACCTCCATGGAGGTGCTCTGTGAAGGGATGACCAGGCTGAAGAAGGCTTTGGAGGCCCTGCAGTAAGAGGGGCCGAACACTCAGGGGGCGGGAAAACCCGCCCCCGGCGAGGTGCACCACGGGGAGAGGGGTGGAGCCTCGGACTCGGAGGCGGATTAAGGCGGATTACAGCTCTGGCCGGATCGGCCGGGGGCGACGGGCAGGAGCTCAGCTCTCCTGCTGCTCTTTCTCTGTCCGGTATTTTTCCAAAAACGACTGGAGCTTGGAGGGGAAGGAGAGGCATTCCTTGCTCTGGATGCTCTCTGCGGCAAGCTCGCAGAAGGTGAGAAATTCCGCCATCAGCCTGGTGATGATCTTGTCCTTGTGCTGGATGATCCTGAGCTGACGACGCATATCGATGCCCTCGATGGGCAGGATGTTGAGCCAGCCGTGTTCGGTCTCGCGGCAGACGGTGAGCATGGAGAGGCAGGCCGCGCCGGCGCCCGACTCCACGGCCTTCTTGATGGCTTCGGTGTGGCCGGTTTTGGTCACCACCTTGAGCATGGAGGCGTGTTTTCCCAGCTTCTTGGTAAAGATCTCCGCGGTTCCCGAACCCTCTTCGCGCATGACCCAGCTGGTTTCCTTAAGGTCTTCCGGGATCTTAAAGTGACTGCGCTCGGCCAGTTTATGGCTGGGGTTGACGATGATGCCCAGCTCATCTTCAAACCAGTCGGAGGCAACCAGGGAGTCGATATTGATCTCTCCTTCGACAAAACCGAGATCCGCCTCTCCCTTGGCCACCAGATGTTCGGCAGCCATGGTGTTGACCACCAGCATGTTGATATGGGCATCGGGGTGGAGGCGCATGAAGGCCCCGATCAGGTGGGGCAGGACATAGTTGCCGATGGTCGAGCTGGCCACAATTTCCAGTACCCCGGCCACGGTATCCCGCTGCTCGGTGAGCATGGTCTCCACGTTGGCGACCTGGCTGAGAATCTGCTTGGAAAGTGGCAGCAGGTAACGGCCGCGGTCGTTGAGCAGCAGGCTGCGACCGTGACGGTCGAACAGGGGCCCGCCCAGCTGGTTTTCCAGCTCACCCAGGGCCATGGAGACGGCAGACTGGGTGAGGAAGAGTTTCTTACTGGCCCTGGTTACCTGCTGGGTCTCGGCGACGGCGATGAAGATTTCGAGTTGTCTGAATGTGATGGCCATAGTTGGTTGATATCAAGATAATTGAACGTTAGTATTATTGCAATTGAAGTCAGTGTGCTACACTACCACTTCGGTAAAATTGGTCAATGATTTTTAGTGGATTTTTTATCCGTATCTTTGAGGTCTTGGCGTGGTACGCTCCTAATATGTTGGAAGTTTTGCGCTTGACAGGGAAAAAAAATCTCGATATATATATTAAGATGTGCTGATGTGAAGTATCAGTTTAGCTTATGAAGGGGGTGCTTAGAGGTGGTGTCTATGGAGCCGGTTGTTTTAACCAACATTGTCTATGTTGCCATTTTTTTGATAGGAGCCTTACTCTTTGGGGTCGGTCCTATCGTAATCGTCAAGTTATTCAGTCCTACCTCCCATACCCGGCAGACCGCCGGCAAGACCGGGCAGTTGATCGAGTGCGGCATGGAGCCCATCGGCAGCGCCTGGATCCGTTTTGGGATCATCTACTATCTCTATGCCTTGATCTTCCTCGCCTTTGATGTGGACGTGCTCTTTCTCTTTCCTGTGGCTGTTGCCTATAACAGTCCTGAGTTCGTGATCCGCGATTTTGTTGAGGTGGTTATCTTTGTTGGTATTCTGTCGCTGGCCGTTGTCTATGCCTGGATTAAAGGAGTGTTCGAGTGGAACCGGAAAACGTACCGTCATCAATAGTTCAATTCAGCCAGCTGGATAAGCTGCTCAGTCTCGGACGAGCCAACTCGCTGTGGCCCATGACCTTCGGCCTGGCCTGTTGCGCCATCGAGATGATGTGCACCGGCGGCTCCCGTTACGATATCGCCCGTTTCGGTGCAGAGGTCTTTCGTCCTTCTCCCCGCCAGAGTGATGTCATGATCGTGGCCGGCACCATCAACAAGAAGCTGGAAGAGGCGGTTAAGACCCTCTATGACCAGATGCCCGAGCCCAAGTGGGTGATTGCCATGGGCAACTGTGCCATCTCCGGCGGCCCGTTCAAGGTCAAGGAAAATTACAACGTGGTGGAGGGTGCGGATCAACTGTTTCCGGTGGATGTCTATATCCCCGGTTGTCCGCCGCGTCCCGAAGCCCTCCTGGAAGGCATTATGAGCCTGGAAGAGAAGATCACCGGCAAGCGCCGGTGGCCAAGAGTCTGAGACCCCAGTGGAATAATCTGATGACTATTTTAGAACAAACGCAAGCAGCTTTGGCCCCACTGTTCCCTGCCCAAGAGGAACCGCCTGCCGCGGCCGAGCCGGAGGGTGAGGAGCCCGTCGAAGCGGCCACTTCCCCTGCAGAACGCAGGCCGGGAGTGGCGACGACCGAATATAGCCGGCAGGGCTACCATCTTGAGGTGCTCTGCGAGCCCGGACAACTGGTGGCAGTGGCCGAGATCCTGGATCGCCAGCGATTTTTCATCGAGTCCATCGCCGGGGTTGACTGGCCCAAGCAAGAACAGCTGGAGGTAGTCTACGATTTCACCACCTATGAGGCCGAACCCTGCAGGGTCGCGGTCCGCACCGTGGTGCCGCGGACAGCGCCGCTGGTGCCCACTATCTCCGGGGTCTTCAGCGGTGCCGACTGGCACGAGCGGGAGACCTTTGACTTCTACGGCATCATCTTTGACGGCCATCCCGATCTGAGCCGCATTCTTCTTCCCGAAGATGCCGATTTCCATCCCCTTCTCAAGGACTATATGCCATGACGCTCCCTGTTGAATTGCGGCATGATGAAACCTTTGTGCTCAACCTCGGTCCCCAGCACCCCGCCACCCATGGGGTGCTCAGGGTAAAGCTGACCATGGACGGGGAGTACATCGTCCATGCCGAACCGGTCCTGGGCTACATCCACCGGATGCACGAAAAGATTGCCGAGGCCGGCAGCTTTCCCCAGTTCATGCCCAACACCGCCAGGATGGATTATCTCCATGCCCTGGCCTTTAACCATGGCTATGCCCTGGTGGTGGAGAAGGCTGCAGGCATCGAGGTGCCTGAGCGGGCCGAATATATCCGGGTGATCACGGTGGAGCTGAACCGGATTGCCAGTCATCTGCTCTGGTGGGCGGCCTTTCTCCTGGATCTGGGCGGCTTTACCCCGCTGCTCTACGCCTTTGATGACCGGGAAAAGGTCCTGGATCTGCTCGAGCGGATCACCGGCTCCCGTCTGACCTACTGCTATATGCGTTTTGGCGGCGTCTATAATGATATCGACGATGAGTTCATTGCCGGTACCAGGGACTTCATCAGACGGCTCCGTTCCCGGATGCCCCGTCTCTACCATGACCTGGTCACCCACAACATCATCCTGATCAAGCGGATCACTGATATCGGCTTCATCTCTGCCGAGCAGTGTCGCCGCTACGGGGCCACCGGCCCGGTGGCCCGTGGTTCAGGCATCGATTTCGATGTCCGCAAGAACGAACCCTACTCGGTCTATCCGGAGTTTGATTTCGATGTACCGGTCTACCACGAGTGCGACTCCATGGCCCGTTACATGGTCCGGGTGGATGAGATGGAACAGTCCATGCGGATCATCGAGCAGGCCCTGGATAAGCTCCCCGACGGTCCGGTCCAGGCCAAGGTACCCAAGAACCTGAAGCCAGAGGCCGGTTACTACTACTCTGCCGTAGAGACCGCCCGTGGTTCCTTGGGCCACCGTTTGGTTTGTGACGGCGGCAAGAATCCCTACAAGCTCAAGCTTCGTTCCCCGACATTCTCCAATCTGAGTCTTTTTGGCGAGGTTGCCGAAGGCATGCTCCTGGCTGATGCCCTGGCCTTTATGGGGAGTCTCGACCTGGTTATTCCTGAGATTGATCGCTAAGTTCTGCATTTAGAGACAACACGTTATGGAAACATCTATCTGGCGTCCGATTATTTATCTGGTGGGTATCATGGCCTTTGCCGGTGTGAATGCCGCCTACCTGGGCTGGTGTGAGCGCAAGGGCGCAGGTCGCATCCAGCGCCGGCCCGGTCCCAAGGAAGTGGGCCCTGCCGGGCTGCTCCAACCCCTGGCCGACGGCATCAAGCTGATGACCAAACAGCTCCTGGTCCCCCAGGGGGTCGACGGGATCATCTTCCGGGTGGCCCCGGTCATTGCCATGATCCCGGCCATCACCTCCATGGTGGTGATCCCCTTTTCCGGCAACATCCAGGCCCGGGCCATGGAGCTCTCGGTACTGCTGCTCTTTGCCCTGGCCTCCCTGGCCATGATTGCCATCCTCCTTGGCGGCTGGGCCTCGGGCAACAAGTATGCCATCATCTCCTCGGCCAGGGCGGTCTCCCAGAACCTGGCCTACGAGATCCCCATGCTCCTGACGGTGATCGCCATCGTCATGATCTCCGGTTCCATGAACCTGCGGGATATCGCCATAGATCAGCAGGGCGGCTTCTGGCACTGGAACATCTTCCGCTTTGAAAATGGCCACTTCCTCTATATGTGGGTGGGCTTCATCATCTTCTTCATCTGTTCCATTGCCGAGACCAACCGGGCCCCCTTTGACATGGCCGAGGCCGAGAGTGAGCTGGTGGCCGGATTCATGACCGAGTACAGCTCCATGGGCTTTGGCCTCTTCATGATGGGCGAGTACCTCAACATCGTGGTAGGCGCCTGCCTGACCGCCACCCTCTTTCTCGGTGGCTGGGACTGCCCCTTTGGGCAGACCCCCGGGGTCTGGTGGTTCCTGTTGAAGATCTACATCCTGATCTTCACCGTGATCTGGGTGCGCTGGACCTTTCCCCGGACCCAGGTGTACCGCCTGCTCAACCTTTCCTGGAAAATTTTAATTCCGTTTTCCCTTGTCAACGTGCTGGTGACGGCGGCATTCATCAAGGTGTTTTGATTATGAGTGGATACTGGAGTGATATTCTGGTGGGCAGTAAATCGCTGCTCACCGGTATGATGATAACGGCCCGGGAATTCTTCCGGCCCGTGGTAACTGAGAACTACCCCTATGAGGTCCCGGTGATGACCGAGCGCTTTCGCGGTCATATCGAACTCATCCCCAACGAGGAGAGCGGCAAACCCAACTGTATCGCCTGCATGGCCTGCCAGCGGGCCTGCCCGTCGGATTGCATCTCGCTCAAGGGGAGCAAGAAGGAGGGGGACAAGAAGAAATCATTGGACAGCTATATCCTTGATTTCACCAAGTGCAGCCTCTGCGGTTCCTGTGTGGAGAGCTGTAACTTCAATGCCCTTCGTTTTTCCAAGGAGTATAATCTGGCCAGTTTCAATAAAGATGACTTCATCATCGACCTGCTCAAGCGACTGGAGGATCAGAACTGATGCAACCACTTGTCTGGCCGCCGATGGCCAACCCAACCCTCTTCAGCCTGGAAGGGGCCGTCGGCATAATTTTTCTGCTGACCATCGCCCTGGTGGTCACCGGCGGGTTGATCGCCGTGGTCTCCCAGCGGCTGGTCCGCGCCGTCTCGGGGCTGGCCATCTGCTTCACCGGTCTGGCCGGGGTCTACTACTTCCTGCTCAGTCCCTTTGTGGCCATGATGCAGCTGTTGATCTATGTGGGCGCGGTCTCCATCCTGATCGCCTTCGGCATCATGATGGCCACCCCGGAACAGGAGATCGGTCCCGGCAACGCCTGGATATCCAGGCTGGTCGGCCCCCTGGGCGCCAGTGTGGGCGGGCTCTTCTTTGCGGCCCTGACCATCCTCGGACTCAAGACCCCATGGCAGGTCTTTCCGCGCACAGCGGAGGCGAGCGGGGATATCGAACAGGTCGGTAAGACCCTTCTGACCAGCCACTCCATGGTCTTTGAACTCATTTCCATCGTGCTGCTGATGGCCATCATCGGCGCACTGGTCATTGCCCGGAGGGGGAGGAACTAAGGTATGCTTGTCTTGAATCTCTATAACTGTCTCCAGACCTACCTGGCCCTGGGGGCCCTGCTCTTCGGCTTAGGAGTCTATGGCCTGGTGGTCCACCGTACGGTCATCGGCATGCTGATCTCTTCCGAATTCATCCTGGCCGCTGCCTCCACCAACTTCATGGCCTTTAACCGCTTTCTCGCCCCGGACCCGTCCATCGGTCAGGTTTTTACACTGTTTATCATGGCCATTGCCGCGGCTGAAGCCGCCATTGCCATCAGTATCGTGATTGCGGTCTACCGCAACTATAAAACCATCGATGTCGAAGATCTTGGCGATCTACAGGGGTAACCGGAGATACACACCATGGATGCTGTTTCCACCACCAATATTGTTGAAAATTCCAACCTGCTGCTGGCAGTGATCATCCCGCTGTTCGGCAGCCTGGTGGTCATGACGCTGAAAAAGAACCCCAACCTGCGGGAGGCAGTCTCCTCCTGCGCCTCGGTGCTGCTCTTTCTCATCGTCCTGTCCTTTATCCCTGCCCTCAAGGCAGGTAAGACCTTGATCTACCCGCTCTTCCAGCTCCTGCCCGGGCTCTCCATCACCCTGCGGGCCGATGGCTTTTCCATGATCTTTGCCCTGGTAGCCTCTTCCCTGTGGATGATCGCGGTTTTCTACTCCATGGGCTACATGCGAGCCCACGACGAGCCCTGCCAGACCAGGTTTAATGCCTGCTTTGCCCTGGCCATCTTCGGGGCCATCGGGGTGGCCTTCTCGGATAACCTCTTTACCCTCTATCTCTTCTACGAGATCGTCTCGGTCTGCACCTATCCCCTGGTGGCGCATCACCAGGATCAGGAATCCTATGACGGTGCCAGGAAGTACATCATCTACCTGACCACCACGGCCAAGTTCTTTCTCCTCCCGGCTTTGATCCTGATCTACGTGCTGGTGGGTAACCTGGACTTTCCCCATAACATCTTCACCGGGATCATCCCCACCGACACCAAGAGCTGGGTGGTGGTGATGCTCTATGTGTTCTGCATCTTCGGCTTTGCCAAGAACGGGATCATGCCCTTTCACCACTGGCTGCCCGGCGCCATGGTTGCCCCCACCCCGGTCTCGGCCCTGCTCCATGCGGTGGCCGTGGTCAAGGTCGGGGTCTTCTGCACCACCCGGACCATGCTCTATGTCTTTGGGGTGGATACCATGCATGCCCTCAACCTGGGGATCCCTACGGCCTACTTTGTCGGTTTTACCATCATCATGGCCTCGGTGATCGCCCTGTCCAAGGATAACCTCAAGGCGCGGCTCGCCTACTCCACGGTGAGCCAGCTCTCCTATATTATCCTGGGCGTGGCCATGCTCACCCCCCACGCCATCGACGGCGGCCTGATCCATATCGTCAACCACGCCTTTGCCAAGATTACCCTGTTCTTCTGTGCCGGCGCCATCTACATCGCCAGCCATAAAAAGTATATCTCGGAGATGAGCGGCCTGGGACGGACCATGCCCTTTACCTTTGGCGCCTTTGCCGTTGCCTCGCTCTCCATGATCGGAGCACCGCCGGTGGCCGGTTTTGTCTCCAAGTGGTATCTGCTGGTCGGATCCATGGAGGCCCATCAGATCGGCATCCTCCTGATACTGATCACCTCCACCGTGCTCAACGTGGGCTACTTTGCCCCGATTACCTACAAGGCCTTTTTTGGCAAGCCCCCTGCCGGTGAAGCGGCTGTCGGCATCAAGGAGGCACCGCTCAGCATGCTGATTCCCATCCTCATCGCTGTGACGGTCTCCGTGATCATCGGCATCTTTCCCGGATTTATGATGCAATTTGTTCAGATGGTGACAGGATGATACCCATAATTGAATACCTGACCAAACATCTCAAGCCCTTTATCTGGGTATGTTGCGGCATCCTTGCCGTGATCATCGGTTTTTCCCTGGTGGTGGATACCAGTCATGCCCACTCCTGGGTGGAACAGCACATTCCAGCCTTCTGGTCCCTGTTTGCTGCCGCTGCGGCTGCGATCATCATGGTGGGCGCAAGCTGGCTGGGCCGTGCCGGGCTGCAGGTGCGACCAGACTTTTATGGCTGCTGCCCGGAAGCAAAGACCAGTGAGGAAGAATAATGACCAGTAGTTTTATCCATCCATCGTTCCTGTTCATTGCCGGAGCCCTGATTCTGCCCTTTGTCCGGGGGCCTCTGCGCAAACCCTACCTCTTTCTGGTGCCCATCCTGGCCCTGGCCGCGGTGGCGATGAATGCCAACCTCTCCGATACCTTTGCCACCTTCCAGTTCATGGACTGGCAGCTGATCTTCGGCCGGGTGGACAAGCTCTCCTCGGTCTTTGCCCTGATCATGGCAGTGATGGCGGTGATCGGCACCCTCTACGGCCTCCAGGTCGATCGGGCCGGAGAACACATGGCCGCCTGGTTCTATGTGGCCGGCTCCCTGGGGACCATCTACTCGGGTGACTACCTGAGTCTCTTCTTCTTCTGGGAGATGATGGCCTTTTCCTCGGTCTTTCTGATCTGGTTTCGGAAGGGGAAAAAGAGCCTGGCCGTGGGCTATCGCTACCTGCTGGTCCATACCGTGGGCGGGATCATCCTCCTGGCCGGAATCATGCTCCGCTACCAGGCCGAGGGCAACATCGTCTTTGAGCTGATGGATGTCACCCATCCCGCACTCTACACCTGGCTGATCATGATCGGCTTTGCCCTCAACGCCGCGGTGGTACCGCTTCACTCCTGGCTGCCCGATGCCTATGGTGAGGCCTCCTACAACGGCGCGGTCTTCATGTGTGCCTTTACCACCAAGACCGCCGTCTATACCCTGGCACGAGGCTGTGCAGGCATGGACATCCTGATTGTCCTGGGTGTGGCCATGGCCCTCTACGGGGTCGTCTATGCGGTGCTGGAGAACGATATCCGCCGGCTGCTGGCCTGGTCCATCGTCTCCCAGGTAGGCTACATGGTGGCAGGCGTCGGCATCGGCAGCGACCTGGCCATCAACGGGGCTGCGGCCCATGCCGTGGTCCACATCCTCTACAAGAGTCTGCTCTTCATGGGCACCGGCTCGGTACTCTACATGACCGGCAAATCCAAGTTCACCGAACTGGGCGGGCTCTACCGGAAGATGCCGGCAACCCTCTTCTTTACCGTGATCGGTTGCCTCTCCATTTCGGCGGCTCCCTACTTTGCCGCCTATGTCTCCAAGTCGATGATCATAACCGCCGGCTTTGAAGAGCACCTTACCTGGGCCACCTGGCTGTTGATGTTCGGTGCCACCGGAACCTTCATCTACAACGGCCTCAAACTGCCCTACTTTCTCTTCTTCGGCAAAAACAACTGCAGCGATGAGACCTGGGAGGCGGCCGGCGATCCACCCTGGAACATGATGATCGCCATGGCCCTGGGCGCCACCCTCTGCGTGGTGGTGGGCTCTGCCCCCAGCTTTCTCTATGAGATGCTGCCCTATCCGGTCCACTACAACCCCTTTACCAGCTATCACCTCCTGGAGACCCTGCAGTTGATGGGTGCTGCCAGCGTGGTCTTCTTTCTCTTAAAAGGGCTGATTGCCCCCCAGGACCGTATCAGCCTGGATCTGGACTGGTTCTACCGCAGCCTGGGCCGGGTCTTCCTCTGGCTGGTCCGCAATCCCATCCAGTGGTTTGACACTGCCTGGGGCGAGGCCTACAGGGCCGTGGGCCTGCGCAGCCTGATGACCCTCAGCCGTTTCTGGGCCTGGTTTGACTGGCACGGTATCGACGGGGTCGTTGACGGCTTTGCCCGTTCGGTTCGGGCCCTGGGCGGTCGGGTGCGGACGCTCCAGTCCGGTCAGCTCCAATATATGCTCTTTTACGCCTCCAGCCTGGCTGGAGTGGTCTTAATAACATTCATATTATATCAATATTTATAAGGGGTAGGGGGGAATGGACGTACTACTAATCAAAGAGGGCTTTCCTCTGCTCAGCTTCCTTATTTTTTTCCCACTGGCCGGCGCTCTGGTGCTGCTCGCCTTTCCCAAGGAATCCTTTGCCAAACTGTGGACCCTGGCCGTGACGGTCATCACCGCGGTGGCCTCGCTGCCGCTGTTGATGGACTTTGATCCGGCCACCACCAAGTACCAGTTTGCCGAGTTTCACCACTGGATCCCCCAGTTCAAGATCAACTATATCCTGGGTGTGGACGGCATCTCCATCCTGTTGGTCATCCTGACCACCCTGATCATGCCCTTCTGCGTGCTGGCGAGCTGGAACTACATCTCCCGGCGGGTGACGCCCTTCATGTTCTGCCTGTTGATCATGGAGGCCTCCATGATCGGGGTCTTTGTGGCCCTGGACTTTGTCCTCTTCTATATCCTCTGGGAATTCATGCTGATTCCCATGTACCTGCTGATTGCCATCTGGGGCGGGCCGCGTAAGGTCTATGCCTCGATCAAGTTCTTTCTCTACACCCTGGCCGGCTCGGTGCTGCTGTTGGTGGCCATCATCGCCCTCTACCTCAAGACCGGCAGCTTCTTTATCCCGGATATGATGTGGCAGCAGACCTCCAGCCTGTTTCAGATCCTGGTGTTCCTGGCCTTTTTCCTGGCCTTTGCCATCAAGGTGCCGATGTTTCCCTTCCACACCTGGCTGCCTGCAGCCCATGTGGAGGCCCCGACCGCAGGTTCGGTTATCCTGGCCTCGGTGCTCCTGAAGATGGGGACCTACGGCATGCTTCGCTTCTGCCTGCCGATCACCCCGGAGGCCACCCTGCTGCTGGCACCCTATATCCTCTGGCTTTCCATTGCCGGGATCATCTACGGTGGCTTTACCGCCCTGGCCCAGCATGACATGAAGAAGCTGATCGCCTACTCCTCGGTGGGCCACATGGGTTTTGTCACCCTGGGAATCTTTGTGCTCAACACCCAGGGGGTGGAAGGGGCGATCATGCAGATGATCAACCACGGGGTCACCACCGGTGCCCTGTTCCTCTGCGTGGGGATGATCTATGAGCGGACCCACAGCAGGGAACTCAGCAAGGCCGCCGGGGTAGGCAGGTACATGCCCTGGTATGCCACCTTCCTGGTCTTTTTCAGTCTCTCTTCCTTCGGCTTTCCAGGCACCAACTCCTTTATCGGTGAGTTCCTGGTGCTTGCCGGGACCTTTGAGTTCAGCACCCCGCTGGCCCTGGCAGCCATCCCGGGAGCGGTTCTGGCTGCAGCCTATATGCTGCGGATGCTGCAGAAGATCGTCTGGGGCGGGACCGATAATCCGGATCAATCCTACTTAAGCGATTTGAGCAAACGGGAGATCGTCATCCTGACCCCCTTCCTGCTCTTTGTCTTCTGGATTGGCCTGGGACCGCAACCCTTTATCGACCTGATCCATCCTTCTGTGGCGAACCTGCTTGAACAGCTGCAGCAGTGGCAACACCATCAGGTGGCCCTCCTCACCCTGCCCTAGGGCAGGGGAGCGGTCCACCGTGGAGAACTTTGTCTCCTGTCCGCAGATTTGATCTGCGGCAAAGTTGATGAACACTCACCTAAGGCGTATTTATGATAGCTCTCTTACCTGAACTTGTGCTGACCTTTGGCGCACTTCTCTACTTCATTGTCAGCCTCTTCAAGGCACCCGATATCGGGCTGCAACGTAACGGGGCCATTGCCATAGCCCTGCTTGCCTTTGCCACCGCCTGTCTGGCCGGGGGCCAGGAGGCCACCCTGTTCTACGGGGCCTACCAGGTGGATACCTTTTCCCAGCTCTTCAAGGTCCTGATCAGCTTTGCCTTCCTGGTGGTGGTCATCTTTGGCCAGCACCTCAAGGGGATTCGCAGCGAGATCCGTCCTGAATACACCATGTTTCTGCTCCTCAGCGTCCTGGGGCTGATGCTGCTGGTCAGCTCGGTTGAGCTGATCGCCATCTTCATCTCCCTGGAGCTCTCCTCCTTTGCCCTCTATCTGCTGGTGCCCCTGCGTGACGACCACCACGGTACCAGGATGCAGATGGAGGCCGGGATCAAGTATATCCTCTTTGGGGTCATGGCCACCGGCCTGATGCTCTATGGGATGAGCTACCTCTTCGGGCTCACCGGTTCCACCTATCTCAGCGAGATTGTTCCTGCCATCTCGGCCATGGGTGATCAGCCGGCGGTGCTGATCGCGGTGGTTATGATCCTTGCCGGTTTCTTCTACAAGCTGGCGGTCTTTCCCATGCACTTCTGGGTTCCGGATATCTACCAGGGAGCCAGTAACGAGACCACCGGTTTCATCGCCACCGTTCCCAAGCTGGGGGCCGTGGCCCTGTTGATCCGTTTCATGACCCTGCCCACCGGCTATCCCGAGTTCCTGAGCGAGCTGCTCGGCGGGGTGGCTGTCTGTTCGATGTTTTACGGTAACCTCAGCGCCCTGGTGCAGACCGATGTCAAGCGGATCCTCGGTTATTCCGGGATCTCCCACGCCGGCTTCGTGATGCTGGGTCTGCTCACCCTGGGGGCCGAGGGCTATGGGCTGGCCATCTACTATATTGCCGGCTATGTGGTGATGAACCTGGCCTGTTTCCTGGTGATCTGTCAGGTCTCCCGGGAGGGGGAAAATCTCAGCGTCAAGAGCCTGGCCGGACTCCACCGTCGCCAGCCCATCCTGGCGATCATCCTGGCGGTCAGCCTCTTTGCCCTGGCCGGGATTCCGCCCATGGTCGGTTTCATGGCCAAGTTCTTTCTGCTCACCTCCACCCTGGAGCAGGGGCACCTGGTTCTGGTGATCCTGGCAGCCATCAACACCGCCATTGCCATCTTCTACTATCTCTCCATGGTCAAGGCTGCCTATACCGATGATGCCGATGATGCCGATGATGCCGATGATGCCGATGACGCCCATGAGGCTGAAGGTGCAGGGGCTGGTGGAGAGCTGCAACTGGATCCCCTGACCCGGATGACCGGGGTGAGTCTGGTTGTCCTGATCCTGGTCATGGGCGCTCTTCCTGCCAAGCTGGTGGCCATGGCCGGCAACATCGTCCAGACCATCATGTAGCCAGAGGGCATTGCCCACAAAAAAAGGAGGTTCATCCCTGGATGAACCTCCTTTTTTTATGCCCGGCTGCAGCAGCGCTGCAGCCGGGTTGGAACAAATGGTCCGGGCGTAAGACCGGCTGATCAGCCCTTGCTCAGGTGCTCCAGGCCGGGTGCCGGAAAGGCAGCGCAGAGGTCCTTGACCGCCTGGGCCGTCTCTGCCTGGAGGGCCTGGTCCTCGGGAGCAGAGACAATGGCGTTGATCCAGTTGCCGATCTTGACCATCTCCGCCTCCTTGAAGCCCCTGGAGGTGACGGCCGAGGTCCCCAGACGGACGCCGCTGGGGTCAAAGGGTTTTCTCGGGTCAAAGGGTACGGCATTGTAGTTGAGGACAATACCGGCCGCATCCAGGGCCTTGGCCGCCACCTTGCCGGTAACGCCCTTGTTGGTCAGGTCAATGAGCAGCAGGTGGTTGTCGGTGCCGCCGGTGACCAGGTGGAATCCCTGCTCATTCAGGGTGGTGGCCAGGGTCTTGGCGTTGGCCACGATCTGGGCGGCGTACTCCTTGAATGCCGGGCTGGCCGCCTCTTTCAGGGCCACGGCAATGGCTGCGGTGGTGCTGTTGTGCGGCCCACCCTGGATCCCCGGGAAGACCGCCTTGTCGATGGCCTGGGCATGCTCTTCTTTACAGAGGATCATGGCGCCCCGTGGTCCCCGCAGTGACTTGTGGGTGGTGGTGGTGACCACATCGGCATAGGGGATGGGGGAGGGGTGGGCGCCACCGGCCACCAGACCGGCAAAGTGGGCCATGTCCACCAGCAGCAGGGCATTGACCTCGTCGGCGATCTTGCGGAACTCGGCAAAGTCCAGCACCCTGGAAAATGCGGAGTGGCCGGCGATCAGGATCTTTGGCTTGCAGGCCTTGGCCTTGGCGCGGATGGCATCATAGTCCAGGGTGCCGGTCTCCTGGTCCAGGGAGTAGGATTCGGCATTGAAGTATTTGCCGGAGATGGAGACCTTGGAACCGTGGGTCAGGTGACCGCCGTGGGGCAGGGCCATGCCCAGGATGGTATCTCCGGGCTTGATGAAGGCCAGGTATACGGCCAGGTTGGCCGGGGAACCGGAGTAGGGCTGGACATTGACATGGTCGGCGCCAAAGAGGTCCTTGGCCCGCTGGATGGCCAGGAGCTCAACCTGATCCACATACTGCTGGCCTTCGTAGTAACGCTTGCCGGCATAGCCTTCGGAATACTTGTTGGTAAAGACCGAGCCAGTGGCCTCCATCACGGCGCTGGACACGTAGTTTTCCGAGGCGATCAGGCGGATCTTGTCGGCCTGGCGTTGTTCTTCCTGCTGGATCAGGTCATAGATCTCCTGATCCTGCTGCTGTAGGTTGTTCATGGGTTCTCCTTCATTATCTATTGTCCCGCTCTCTGGCGGGATTGGTTGGTCAGCTATGGCTTCCCTCACCCGGGCCAAGGCCGCCTTTTGCGGCCCCTTGCCCCTGGCTGGGTTTTTGGCTGATCGCTATCATAATCAACCTTGCAGTGCTTGCACAGCAGAAAATCCCATGCCATGGTCCGGAGTTGCAGCCGGTCAGGCTGCCCTCTTGGTCCGGCGGTCAAACCGCAAGCTGCGATTGCCATTTTTCGCCAGGAGCATTACTCTTTTTCAGACAGAGGTTCAAGATTTTATCCGCACCCCTCCTGCCTGACGCTCTTAGTTTCAGGTGAGGAACCCAAGGGAGAATGTTATGCATCCTCTAGTACTCTCCTGCCTCCTCGTCCTGCTCGGCCCTCTCCAGGCCAAGGGTACAGAGGTCCTCTACACCGTTCAGGACCAGACTTTTGCCGGTTCCTTTTACAGAGCAGGAGCCGCCGCACCCCTGGTGGTGATCCTCCATGACTGGGACGGGCCCACAGCCTATGAACAGAGACGAGCCCGGATGTTGGTCGAAGAGGGCTATGATGTCTTTGTGGCTGATCTCTATGGAGAGGGTGTCCGGCCGACAGAACGTGCGGAGATGCGACGTCTGGCCGAAGAGCTCTATGGAGATCGCCACCGGATGCGACTCCTGATGGATGCGGCACTCAAGGCAGCCGGCGGCCAGGGGGCGGATCTGACAAACAGCCTTGCCGTGGGCTACTGCTTCGGTGGGGCCGCGGTCCTGGAGTGGGCGCGTTCCGGGGCCAAGCTCAAAGGATTTGTCAGCTTCCATGGCGGATTGGGGACCCCGGAAGATCAGGACTACAGCCGGGTCAGAGGAGAGGTGCTGGTCTTCCACGGCAGTCGTGATGCCGCAGTCAGCCTGGAGGAGTTTGCCGAGCTGGCCGAGGACCTGGAAGCGGCCTCCATCCCACATGAGATGACAACCTACAGCGGTGCTCCCCATGCCTTCACGGTCTTCGGCTCGCCACGCTATCACCCGCTTGCTGATCGTCGATCCTGGGCAAGGTTCCGCTTCTTTCTCAGGGAGGTGCTTCACTGAGCAGCCGTCACACCATCATGCTCTTGGTGCAAAAGGGTGTTGGGGAGCCTTACTGTCTGCGGGAGGATTGACAGGGCCCCTGATTTGGGGAACAATAGCACCGTTTCAGAATGACAGTCAGGAGAAGGGGGCAACTCTGCCCTTCTCTACGGTTCCCCTCTGATCTAGGAGAAGGTATGGCGAGTACTCAAGGATTACTGCTGGTGTTTACCGGCCATGGTAAGGGTAAAACCACCGCAGCCCTGGGCATGAGCATGCGTGCCGCCGGCAACGACATGCCGGTCTGTTTTATCCAGTTTATCAAGGGGGCCTGGAAATATGGCGAGCTAGATGGGCTGGCACGTTTTGAGGATCTCATCGATCTTCATGTCATGGGACGGGGCTTTACCTGGAAGTCCGATGATCCTGAGCATGATCGCGCCCTGGCCCAGGGTGCCTGGGACAAGGCCAAGGAAGCCATCTTTTCCGGCAAGTATCAGCTGGTGGTGCTCGATGAGTTCACCTATCTGCTCTCCTACCGGATGATCGAACTCTCCGAGGTCCTGGACGTGCTCGGCCGTAAACCCCCTGAACTGCATGTGGTGATCACCGGACGGGATGCCGCCGGAGAGCTGATCGAGCTTGCCGATCTGGTCACCGAGATGCAGGTGGTGAAGCACCCCTACCAACAGGGGATCAAGGCCCAGAGAGGGGTGGAATATTAGCCGCTCTTCCCTGGGGCAGCAAATCTCAATATCGCGGAGATGCAGCGGCTTACCGGCTGGAGGAGCGTGGCCGCTCCATGCCTGCCGGGCAGCTGCCCTGTTTTTTTTTTAGGGGCTTGGAAAATAAAATACGATGCGGTATGGTACCCCTTTGATTTTGGAAGAACCCTGCTGGGGAGTGTGTAACGGCAAGGGCCGTGCGCTGCCCGAGGAGGGCACGGTTGTTGTGATTGCAGTGCCTTCAGGCGAAGCAGGCAGAAGACGACAGCGGAGGTAATTGTCGGGTATGTCCGGCCTTGCGGCTCTTGTCGAGGGTCGAGGGAATGAAAGATGGAATGAAACAACGGGTAAGGAACGCTATGGGAGAAAAATCTTTATTTTGCTACGGTACGTTACAATCACCGCTGGTCATGAAAGCTGTTACTGGAAAGGCATACTCCGGCCAGGAGGCGACCCTGCATGACTGGGCGCGCTACCGGGTAGAGAAAACAGAGTATCCCGGAATTATCGTCGAAGAGGGTGGAGCGGTTTCCGGGAAGATCTACTGGGGGATGGATGAGCAGGCCATTGCCAAACTCGATGCCTTTGAAGGGGACAAGTATGAGCGGGTGGTGGTTGCGATCACCCTGCCTGACGGATCCGTTGAAGAGGCCTGGGCCTATGCCATCAAGGAGGAGTATACAAAACTGCTCTCCGGCGATCCCTGGGAATTTGATCGTTTTCTCCAAAACGGCCTGGAACGATTCATCAACTGGTTTGTCGAGGATCGCCGGGATCTGTTTGATCGGGGTGATATCTAAATCCTTCCAGGGGACAGCGGGTCGATCCTTCCCGAACACCCCTGCCAAGATCTTTGGACCCCTCCATAGCCGACCTCTCTTGAGGTCGGCTATTTTTGTTTTAAGCCCCAGGGCAGAGCGTGGACAAGGCAGCCCTGCCGGCTCAGGGGCGGAGCTGTTTGTCCCTGGGCAGTTCCGGGTTGGCCCGGTAGAGGAGGACCATCTTGCCGATGAGCTGGACCAGGGTGGCTTCGCTCTGCTCGGCTAGGAGTTCGGCCGCCTCCTTCTTGGCAAGGGGGCAGTTGGAGCCGAGTTTGATCTTGATGAGTTCATGGGCCTTGAGGGAACTTGCCGCCGCCTTGACCACACTGGCGGTGACCCCCTCTTTGCCGACGTACACCGTGGGTTCCAGGTGGTGGCCATGGCCGCGGAGGTTCTTTTTCTGTCTGGTGGTCAGGCTCGGGGTATGATCTTCTGTCATGCGTTGCTGTAATGGTAGAGGTGAATAAAAGGACTGTCGGCCAGCTGCTGTGCGGTACTTAAGGTTCAGCTCAACAGGTTGCTGACGATCCGGTAGCCGCCCAGCCAGGTACCGATACTGGAACCCAGGCCGGTGAGGAGAAAAACCAGAAAGACCCGGAGGAGCTTATTCTTCCACCAGCCGGTGAGCGAGGAAATATCCTGGCCCACCCGGTCAAACTCTTTGACCACAGGTGGTTTGGTCATGATCTGGACAAAGGCGCAGACATAGCCGGCGCCGATCACCGGAGTCAGGCTGGTGAGCGGTGCTGCGGCAAAGGCCGAAAAGATGGTGGCCGGATGGGCCAGGGCAAAGAGGGCGCCGATGGAGGAGGGGATCCCGTTGGCCAGAATCCAGTACAGGGCATTGGCGCCGGCCTCACCTGCCCCCTGTTTGAGGCCGATCAGGAGGATGGAGCAGAGGATCAGGACCGGAATGGACCAGCCCAGCATCTTCCAGGCCCGCGACACCGGCGGGATGGTATTGATCTCTTCCATCAGGTGCTGGTTGTCGTTTTCCAGGGCCTGGATAATCCCGGCCACATGACCGGCTCCCACCACGGCAACGGTGCGTTCTCCGGGGCAGTGTTTGATCTTCTCCGCCATAAAGACATCCCGTTCATCGATCAGGACCCGTTTGGTGTCGGGAAAGGTGCCGCCCAGTTCCTCCATCAACTCGGAGAGCATATCCTTGCTCCGCAGTTCGCTGAGCTTGTCTTCGTTGAGCTGGGTGCTGTCAAAGAGACTGGCCAGCAGGCTGGTGAGCAGGTAGCCCTTTTTAAAGAGTGAGGTCGCTCGCCAGGCACGGCGCAGGGTGATCCGGATGTTGCGGTCACAGAGTTCTATGGGGATATCCTGTCGTTCTGCTGCCCGGGCGGCGGCGAGCAGTTCGGTTCCCGGCATCACCCCGAGCTGTCCGCCGAGTTTTTTCTGGTAGGAGGAGAGGATCAGGTTGACCATCAGGGTGGAGAGCTGTTTTTTGCGCACCACCTCCTTGAGGTCAAGGTTTTCCCAACGCTGGGGCTTGGACAGGGCGGCGTAGCGTTTCTCGTCGAGCTCTATGCAGACCATGTCGGCATCTTCCCGGTTGATGATCTCCTCGACGAGATCCGCTGACTGCCTGGAGATATGGGCGGTACCCACCAGGAGAATGGTTTTTTGGTTAAGCCGGATCGTGGTGACATCTTCGGGATAATCGCCAATGGGAAAGTTGGTTGTATTCATAAAACCGTAGAGAAGATGGGATAGAGGTAGGTGATCAGAGCTGTTTTTGCCTGAGGGTGTTGGATCCTGGGACTGGCTGCTTTGCCCCTTGTCGCTGGATAAGGGTTGGTGGACAGGGTGGGAAGAGCTGGTCGACGACTCTTTGTCTTTGAGGCGGCCCAGGCGGCCTAGGTTTGAGGGGGACAACCCAACCCCCCCTGTCTGTTCAAGGACAGCTCATACCATAAACCGATTCAGAGAGAATGCAACTCCAAGTCGATGCAAAATCCCGGCTAAGGAGCAGAATGATTGCGGAGCCGTCGTTCTTCAGGGAGGAGACCACTCGGGGGGCCGGCTCTGTGGCCATTAAGCTGGAAAGAGCGGTAGCCATATACCTGCAGCCTTATACCTTCTTGATGACCAGTTTGACTCCCGGATGGATCAGGTTGGAGGGGAGGTTGTTCCAGGAACGTAACTGCCGGGCAGAGACCTGAAACTTTCGGGCAATGGTCCAGAGGGAATCGCCGTTTCTGACCTGATACCAGACCTGACGTTCTGCGGCCGGGCTGGCTGTAGCCGGCTGCTTTTTCTGGGCCCTGAGGATGACGACCCCGCTGGTTCCGGCAGGATCGGCTGCAGCCAGGCGGACCGGTTCAGGGGAGGCGATGTAGAGGGCGATCTGCTCACCGGCCCGGATCTTACGGACATCCCTGATTCCGTTCCACTGCATGATCACGGCCACCGGCACATCGTAGCGTTTACCGATCTTGGAGAGGGTGTCACCCTTCTGCAGCTGGTGGAGGATCATCCGCCCGTCTTTGCCGGCTGAGGCAAAACGACTTGCCGGAGTCTCCCCCTCCTTGAGCAGGATATACTTGGTGGTCCGGTAGGGGATCCGTAGTCGCTGGCCCTTGCGGAGCGAGGCGGTGCGCAGCTTGTTGGCCTTGAGCAGGATGGTCTTGTTGATCTTGTACTGCCTGCAGACCTTGGTGAGGGTATCACCCCTGCGGACCGTATGGGTGGTATAGGCGGTGGTGATCACCGGGTGGAGGCGGTGCATGTTCTCGGCCACCAGTTGGCGGGTGCCCTCGGGGATGCGCAGCAGGTACTCCTTCTTGCCCGGCGGGGTCTGATTGCGGCGCAGTTCGTTGTTGAGCCTGCGCAGGGTCTTGATATCTGTGGCTGCGGTGACGGCCACGGCCTCCAGGTCGGTGGCCGCCGGCACCTTGATCCGGTCAAAGGTGGCCGGGCTCTGGTAGGGTACCTCATTGAAGCCGTATTTTTCCGGGTCGCGGCCGATGATGATGGCGGCAATCAGTTTGGGGACGTAACGTTTGGTTTCCAGGGCGAGGTACCTGCGGCTGGCCAGATGCCAGAAATCTTTGGATTTGTAGCGCTTCAGGCCACGGCCGATCTTGCCTTCCCCGGCGTTATAGGCTGCCACGGCCAGGTGCCAGTCGCCAAACTCCCGGTAGAGGAAGGAGAGATACTGGATCGCTGCCCGGGTGGCCTTTTCCGGGTTTCTGCGTTCATCGACCCAGGAGTTGATCCGTAGGCCGTAGCTGCGACCGGTGCCCCGGATGAACTGCCACAGCCCGGCGGCATGGGCCTTGGAGTAGGCGGAGGGGTTAAACCCCGATTCGATCATGGCCAGAAAGACCAGGTCCCGAGGCAGCCCGGCCTTGTTCAGCTCTGCCTCGATAAAGGGTTGAAACTGGGTGGAGCGGGCCAGCCAACGTTGAAAGTGGCGCCGCTGTGGTCCCTGAAACTGATCAAGGTAAAACTGGACCTGGGTGTTGATGGTGATGGGAAAGTCATAGATGACTGCAGCTGGCCCCTGGGATATCTCCTCCGGGGCCGTGGCTTCCCAGGCTCCGGCCTGCTCCAGGGCAGCCAGCTCTTCATCCAGATGGTCTTCGCTCTCTATGTCCAGGTAGCTGATCTCTTCTGGAGTGGGCTGGTCGAGGGCCTCGTTGGCGGCCTCGATGCCTCCCCCCAGGGTCGAGGGCTGGAGGCTGGTGAGGGGAGCACAGGCGGAGAAGAGGGCGGCGCAGCTGCAGAGGGCGCAGCAGAGGAGTAGACGGGACGATACAGTCATAGAAATAGGTAGATAGGGCTGCGCGGATATTGCCTTGGAATCATATTGTTTTTTTTGGGCTCCGCAGTATGATGATCGTGAAAAATCACTATTCTGCGAGTTTAATACCACTACCAGGTGGTATTGTACAGGATAAATTCTGAGGGTAACTCGCCTTTTTTGCCCTGAGTTCTTTCTTTTTTTTGATCTGAGCGTCCTGCAGCAGGCGGCGGCCGGAGGGGCCGGCGCTGGCCTGGGCAGACTAGAGAAATCACTAATTGACCTTTGGTCCTGGATGATATGTGGAAGGTGTTGAAATACTGTATGCTGGTCGGCTGTTTTCTGGCCTTCTTAGGGGCGGCCCTGGTGGCCGGCGGACTCTACTATCTGGTGGTGGTCAATCCCGGACCTGAGATTGAGACCGCCTACATCGAGGATATCCTCGGCCGCGAGAGTCAGGTCTACTTTCAGGACAACACCACCAAGCTGGGGGTGCTCTTTGAAGGGATTCATCGCCAGTACCTGGGCTACCGGGATATCCCCCCCCACTTTGTCAACGCCATCGTTGCCGCCGAAGATGATGAGTTCTTCAGCCATTTCGGAGTGGATATTCCCGGGATTATCCGGGCCATGGTGGCCAATCTCAAGGCAGGGCGGGTGGTCCAGGGGGGCAGTACCCTCACCCAGCAGACCGCCAAAAATCTCTTTAAGCGCGAGTCCCGCAGCTATAAGGCTAAGCTCAAGGAGCTGCTCTTTGCCCTGCGCCTGGAGTATCGCTATCCCAAAGAAAAAATCTTGGAATTCTATAGTAATCAGTTCTTTGTCAGCGGTAACGGCCACGGGCTGGGGGTGGCGGCCCGCTACTACTTCAACAAGGAACCTGCGGCCCTGGATCTGCTGGAGTGCGCCTTTATCGCCGGCAGCGTCAAGCGGCCCAACTACTATAACCCCTTTACCACCTGGAATCAGGCCCATCCTGCGGCTGCCAGAAAAAAGGTCGACCAGCGGCTGGGCTACGTCCTGGCCAAGATGCTCAAGGCCGGCACCATCACTCCAGAACAGTATGCAGCGGCAAAGGAACGGGATCTGATCTTTGATCGGGGCAAGATGGCCTATCGACTCAATACGGCCATGGACATGGTCCGTGACGGTCTCCGCACCCAACTGGTCTCCCAGGCCCTGGAAGAGCACGGCATCTATAATGTGGCCACCTCAGGGATCAGGGTCATCACCACCCTGGATCAGGAGATCCAGCGTCGGACCCTGTACGCCCTCAGGTCTCACCTCTCCGGCCTGGATGTACGCCTGCGCGGCTACGACCGCCGGACGGTCCAAGAGGAGTACGCTGCCCTGGATTATAAGGGAGACCGTGAACTGCTGCCCGGGGCCTTTGTCTTTGGGACCATCCTGGAGATTGCGGACCAGAAGCAGCAGGGAGCCGTGATCACCGTCAGCCTGGGCAGGGAGGATGGGGCCCGGGCCGTGATCGATGAGGCCGGGCTGGAGCGCATGGTCGAGGCCCTGGCCAAGAACCGCAACAACCGCTGGAGCACGGCCGCTCCCGAGGATCGCAAGGCCCTGCTGCGCCAACTCCAGCCAGGAGATCAGGTCTACCTGAGCCTCAAGGAGGAGCAAGAGCAGACAGCAGCCAGCGATCTGGAAGATGCACCCTTGCTCCAGGCGCGTCTTGAGCGCTATCCCCAGGTGGAAGGCGGGGTCCTGGCCCTCCAGAAGGGGGCCATCCGGGCCATGGCCGGAGGAATGCAGGATCGTTTTTTCAACCGGGCCGTCGATGCCCGGAGGCTGATGGGTTCCACCTTTAAGCCCTTTGTTTTTGCCGCAGCCATGCAGTTGGGCTGGAGTGCGGTGGATATCCTGGATAACCGTCGTGATGTCTTTGTCTTCATGGGCCACCCCTATTTTCCCCGGCCCGACCATCACAGTCCCCATGAACGGGTCTCCATGAGTTGGGCCGGAGTCAGTTCAGAGAATGTGGCCGCGGTCTGGCTGCTCTATCATCTGGCCGATCACCTTACCCCGCCCCGGCTGCGCGAGCTGGCCCAACAGCTGGATATGGCCCCACGCCGGGACGGTGAGCAGGAGGAGGGCTACCAGCAGTTTCGTCGGCGCATTCGGGACGACTTCGGGGTGGTGGTGAGCAGGGAGACACTCAGGGAGGCGGCCTTTACCAAGGCGAAACAGGCCCTGCGGGCCGACTTTCTCTTTGACGATGACAGTGCGGGGTATGAACAGCTCAAGCGCCTCCACTATGGGCTGGGTTTTGGGCGTTTCCAGGAAGAGTTGGCAGCGGCACAGAAGGCCAAAGGCCTTAGGTCCAGGGAAAAGGCCGAGCTCAAGCTGCGCCTCCGTCTCCTGGAGTCGAGTTATCTCAGTCTGGCCGAGGTATATCAGGGCTTGACCACCCTCCGCAGTCAGGTTGAGCAGGCCGTGCACTTCAGCGGCAGCAGCCCTGCCTGGCAGCAGCCCTTTCCCGGGAGCCTGGTTCAGGATGGGCAGGGCCGGGTTATCTATACCTTCAAGAAAGAGCTGCCCGAGGGGTGGATGGTCTGGCCCATGGAGCAGGTGGTCTCCTTTGTCGCGACCCTCAACTCCGCTCAAAAGCTCCAGTTTTGGGAGGAACTCCAGCTGGAGGGGGTGGTGACGCTCTCGGCCTATCAACGCCTGAAGGAGCAGGTCGCACGGGAAGAGGCGGCCCTGGCCGGGTCGCTTCCCTACTCTCTGGAGGTCCTGGGGCATGTCCGTGACTATCGGGTCATGCTGGGGCTGCGTTATCTGGTGCGACTGGGCGAACGCTGCGGCCTGAGCTCCAAGCTTGAGCCGGTGCTCTCCTTTCCCCTGGGCTCCAATGTGATTACCCTGGTTGAGGCGGTTCGGATGTATGAGACCCTGGTTACGGGTAAACGCTATCAGCCGATCATGCCCCGGGAAGCGTCTGAGGAGCAGGAGGAAACCGCTGCCGATCTTGCCGGCCTGGCCATTATCCAGCGGATAGAGGCCCCGGATGGCGAGCTCATCTACCAACAGCAGATGAGTGCGGAGCCGGTGTTTGATGCCAAGACCGCGGCTGCGACCAGCCATATCCTGGAAAATACGGTTCAACACGGCACCGGCAGGTACGCCCGGAGGGCAGTGCGGCTGCACAGCGTCAACCCTGAGCGGGAACAGGGCTTGGCAGAGCTTGATCTGCCGGTACCGCTTCTGGGAAAGACCGGCACTGCCAACGGTTACCGTAATGCCTCCTTTCTCGGCTATGTGCCGGTGCTCCAGGGCGAGAACGAGGCCCTGATGCAGCTCGATCAGGGCTACAGTCTGGGGGTCTATACCGGCTATGACACCAACGAATCCATGGTCAAGGGTACCAACAGGGTCAGCGGCGCCATGGGTGCCTTGCCTATCTGGAGCGAGGTGGCCGAGGCCCTGCTTGCCCGGGACGGGGTGGGTGAGAGGCTTGACCTGGTGGATCTGACCTTCAACGGTCTGCAGCTCCGCTACCCTCCGGTTGATCAGGTCTTTGTCCGGGTGCAGCCCAAGCAGGGGGGGCTGTTGCCTTCCCGCGGCAGCCTTGTCCGTCGTCGAACCCCGGGTCGTGCCCCGGTCAGCCTGAGCTATGGAACCATGGCCAGCGATGGCCAGTTTGAGCCCAGGCGCTACTTCCGTCCCTACTGGGCCAACATCCCGGAGAGGAACAGCCCGGAGGGAGCCCTGTCTTCTGCGCCCTGATTGCTGCCTTTCCCGGGAAGCCCGGGGGAGGGGGGGCGGCTGCTGTAGCAGGGAGACGACAGGGTAACTGGCTGATCTTTGGTTGTTGGCTGGTCGCTCCGGACAGGCAGCTGTCGGCGCAGGGCTACAGTGGACCGCTTACAGTCGTGGCGGTCGGACCTGCACGGAGTGTAACTCTCTGTTGATCGGTGGTTTTAGCTGCTGGCACAGTGATTGCTTCAGAGGGGGATCGGTGCCTGGATGGCTGCAGTGGGCTGCAGCAGGTCCAGGCATTCCTATGACCAGCTTGAAAGATACGATTCAAGCTGGCCCAATGATCAACCATCACTGTAGAGGAGAATAACCATGGGACGAACACGCGTAATCCTGACAATAACGGCAATGGCAGCCCTGTTGGCCGGGGCGACGATCAGCTCTGCCGATAATGTCCCCCTGGAGCTTGATCTCGATCGAGACGGCTACATTTCCGCCCAGGAGGCCGAGCGGGTGCCTGAGCTGCTGGAACAGTTTGGGGTGCTTGATATTGATAAGGATGGAAAAATCAGCCACAGTGAGCTGATCCTCTTTGTCCAGCAGTAGCTGAAACCCCGGGTGCAGTGATCGCCCCTGCTGTACCCGCTGTTCCCTGTCAGGGATTCTCCCCGCTGTTGAGCCGAGAGCTGCATTCAAGCCAGACTTCATCCTTTCTGCTCAGCCTTCTGCCAAGGCTGTTTTTTTTCGGGCATTTTTTCTGCCGGAGCCCCTCAAACCACTGGATTTTCCCGCTAGTGCCACGCTGTGTCTCTTGCCTGGTCCGGGACCTTGGCCTATGATTGCACTCGCTGTATAGGATTTTTCATTAGCTTAACCAGAGGGGGAGCGTCGTGGAAATAGATGGAAGCGTAGCCAGGGAGAGCGTTCAACTGCAGAGGTCATTGCTGAGCCCGGAGGTTGAGTCCGGCCGCCAGGCTGCTGCATCGAGGGAGGCGGTCAAAGGCGGTGATACGGTTGGCAGCGACACGGTGGAGCTTTCCGAAGAAGGGCTGGTGAAGTCCCAACAGGGTCAGGAAAAGACAGCAGCCAGTTCTGAGGAGTCCCAGTCTCCGGTTGAACAGCTTCTCAAAAAGATGGAAAAGCAGATTGAGGAGCTGAAAAAGGAGATCCAGGCCCTGGAGCAGGCTGCTGCTGTGGATGACGAGGAGCAACAGGAGATGATAGCGCACAAGAAGGAGCAGCTCCTCCAGTTGGAAGTGCAACATGCCGCTGCCGTGGCCGCTAAAGAGCAGGGGGAGTCCTAACCTGCCTGCTGGAATAAAGGCCAGCTTGAAAAGTTGGCTTATCTTCCAACCTCTACTTTGCTCTGCTTTATGGTGAAGATTTTATCCTCATAATATCAAACCGCTGCCTCAGGTGAAATCTATCTTGCGACTTAAGCTAGAGCAAAAGCTCTTATTTTTCAAGGTACCTGGAGGGGGCTCTGCCTGATTCGCCGGCCTCTCGAAAAACGGGGTATGATATTCTGAAGGCCGGTCTCGCCAGAGGGCGTGAAGAGGCCCCCTGGCCATGCGCCCCGCCAGCTCCTGCCCCTGATTGCTTTTCCCTGGTTTTTCCTGCTTTTGGTAAGAAAGCGATTGTCCCTCCCGCTTTTATTTGATATCTTTCCGCATATTTTTATCTTATCCCTGCCCATTTTCCCCCCTGTATCCGAACCTCTCCGCAGATGACGGTGTGGTGCTGCAGGGAGGGCATCGATCCGGCCCTGTCCGCGGCAGCCGCCGGAGCGATTGTGCTCAGCCGTCAGCAGCGCTCTGCGCCCCGCTGAGAGGCCGAGTCTTGGGTGTCACGTGGTTTCAATAAACAGGCGAGGTTTTGTGGTAAACGTAATCCAGGCCAGTGTGGTCGGTGCTGCCGGGCGATGGCTCAGCCTGGGCGGCTGTTGTCTCCTCCTGCTGGGGGGCTGTGTCGCCCAGAAACAGTCCATCAGCCCCTATGAGGGCCGAGCGCAGCGTCAGGCAGCTATCCAGCGTGAAGGTGTCGAAATCGCCCCCCTCCGGGTGGAGGAGAAGGAGCCTGGGGCGGTGGTGCCGGTTCAGGAGCTGCTCATGCCCACCCTGACCCTGATCAACGACCGGATCTATGCCTATGAGCAGCGCTTGGAGAGGCTCCAGGCCCTTCAGCAGCAGGCCGCCAACCGTCCCCGGTCCCAGGAGTTGCTCAATACCCTCAGTGCCTGCCGGGTGCAACTTCAGGAGATCCTGGTGGGCTACAACGCCCTCCATCGGCGATTGCTCGATAAGGAGGAGCTCCAGGCTGCCCAACTGCTGGCTGCCGACTCCCTGCTCAGTCTCAGTGAGCAGGATTTCCGCTATCTGGAGGGCGACTGTAATCAGGACCTCACCACGGCTCCGCCTGCCCAGTCCCTGGAACGGGTTCAGGTCTCCACCCTCCATGCCGAGGAAGAGCAGCTCAAGAAACATTATGACCAGGGGGAGTATGCCCAGGTCATCAGCCGTTACGAGCAACTCCCCCTTGAAGAAGGTCAATCCCCTGCCTTTACGACCACCTTTCTCTATGGCCAGGCCCTGCTGAAGAGTCGCCGTGAGGCCGAGGCCCGCCCGGTTTTTGGCAATCTGCTGGCCACCATCCGCAAGCAGGACCAGGCCCAATGGGAATTTCGCCTGATTCAACTGATCGGCGATCTGGAGTTCGGGCTGGAGATCTATGACTCGGCCCGGGCGAGGTATCGGGAGATGGCTGAGATCTACTCCAGGCTGGCCGTCAAGAATGGCTGGGCCGATCAGCAGCTCTCTGCCCTGGAACGGCAGAGCTATCAGGGCGAGGAGGTCAAGGGCTATGCAGCCCTGTTGCGCAGTTACCTGGGCTATAATCCGGACCGGGATGGCTACGGGGTGGTACAGCAGGCCCAGCAGTACATTGAGCAGTATCCCTACTCTCCGGTTGCCTCCAATGTCGATGTTCTTCTGAAGCTGGCCCGTAAGGAGGCTGATCAGTGGCTGGAGAAGCTCCTGGCAAAGATCGACACCCTGGCCGGTGGCAAGGAGTATCAGGAGGCCCTGCTGATGATCGAGCGGGTTCCCCGTGGAATTCTGCCCCTGGATAAACAGGAGCTGCTCCGCCGAAAGAGTGAACAACTCCTGACCTCTGAATCCATCGCCATCGAGACCGATCGGCTGGTTCAGGAGCAGGAACTCCAGGAAGATTGGAACCAGGGGATGACCCTGCTCGAGGCGCGGGAGTATGATCAGGCCATCGAGGTCTTCACTACTCTCCTGGCCTCACCCTATGAGGGCAAGGCCAGGGTGCGGATCGATGAGGCGGCCCGGCTGGCAGCCGTCGAAGATCGGGGCAGGGCAGCTGAACTGTTTGTTCGGGCCAACCGCACCGGAGATCCCGCCGGCAAGGCCAAGCTCCTCTTTGCCTCCCGGAAACTGCTCCAGGATATCCTGGTCAAGTATCCCCAGGCCGGCCTGGATGAAAAGGTCAGGCGGAACCTGGTGCGGATTAACGAGGAGATCGAGTCGCTTGACCCGACGCTGTTGACGGCACCTCTGACCGTCGGCAACGATGCCTCCCTGGAGGGGGGCCTGCCGGTCGAGCTCGTACCTTCGGCAGGAGATGAAGCGAATAATTGATGAATCTACATCAAAGACCGTAACTTATCACAGGAGTATGCACATTATGGAGAAGAACAGGAATTTGATCATTGGGGGGTTGGTGGCGCTGTTAGTGGTCTGCTCAATCTGGGGTTCTATTAACAGTCGTGCTGCCAAGACGCTTAAGCTGGAGTTGAAGGCAGCCCAGACCGAAATGGAGGCCCTCCAGGCCGAGCAGCCCGCGGCCCCGGCCGAGGCCGTGGTTGAAACCATCGTGGTGACGGAGGATGCCGGCGAGATTGAGGCCCTCCAGGCCGAGATCGCTGCCCTCAAGTCCAAGGCACATCAGGTCCAGGCCGTGGTTCCCAAGCTGCAGAAGGCCCGCAAAGAGCTGGTGGTGTTGCGTAAGGCCAACAAACGCTTCGAGGCCCAGGCCGCCGAACAGCAGGCGGTTATTGCCAAGCTGAAGCAGGCGGTCAGCGCCCAGCAGCAGCAGGGGAGTGCGGTCAGTGAAGCGAAGAAGGCGCTCCAGCAGGAGCTGGCCTCCAGCCGCCAGGCTCAACAGGCTGCAGAGGCTGCCGGCGTAGAGCTGGCTGAGGCCAAGGCCGATCTGGAGAAGCAGCTTGGCCAGCTGCAGGAAGAGTTGAACCTTGCCCAGGAATCCGTGGCCGCCTATCAGGAAGAGCAGGCTGTGGCGGTTGAAGAAGAAAAAGAGCTCTCTCTCAAGATCGTGATGGATCTGGAGACCGCCAGGGCCCAGGTCATTGGCTTGGAAAAGATCGTTGAAGAAAAAAATGCAGCCCTGGAAGAGACCAGCCTGGAACTCGATCGGATCAAGATCAACATGGATGTGCTCCTGGGCAAGATCTCCGACCAGCAGGACACCCTCCAGGAGCTGGAGCAGGAAAACATGGATCTGGTCAAGGACCTGACCGAAAAGAATAAGCAGCTCGCCGATTTTCAAGACCAGTTGCTGCAGACTCCTCTGCAGAATTAATCGTCCTGTTCTCTCTTTGTCCAACGAGATGTACCGGGGAGCGGCCTCTGGCCGCTCCTTTTTTTATGGGCAGCCATGGCACGACAGGACGAGCACGCAGGCCCCTGGCTGAGCGGCCGGACCAGGCCGCAGCAAGGCCATCTTCCCGGCTTATCCCTTGAGCGTTGACAAAGGAGCTGATCTCGCTTACTTCTTTCTGGTGTCGACCCGTGGCGGTATCTTGAAGGAGACCTCCACCGAGCTTCCCATCAAAAGGAGATCTACAACTCATGACTGAAATCGCTCAACAACATCTTGACTGTGACGGCTGTCCGGTCCATTATCTTGAGGCAGGCGATCCTGCCGGTCCTGTGGTGGTACTGCTCCATGGTATGAAGTTCAACGCCGCGACCTGGCAGGAACTGGGAACCATCGAGTTCCTGGCCGGCCTGGGCTATCGGGTGATCGCCGCGGACATGCCCGGCTTCGGGAACAGCCCGGCTGCAGAGCGGCCGCCGGTGGAGGTGCTTGAGCGGTTTTTGGCAGCACTGTCGCTTAGCCAGCTGACCCTGGTCGGCCCATCCATGGGAGGGCGCACTACCCTGGAGTATGCCCTGGCCGATCAGAGCCGCCTCCAGGGGCTGGTGCTGGTCGGAGCCGTGGGGGTGGCAGAAAATAAGGAGCGGCTCTCGGAGATCGCCGTGCCCCTGCTGGCTATCTGGGGGGGAGAGGATGCGGTCTCGCCCGTGGTGCTGAGTGAGTTGCTCGTTGAGCAGGTGGTCGCTGCCCGTCGGGTGATTTTCCCCGGTGCCCCCCATCCCTGTTACCTGGAGCAGACCGATCAGTTCCATGAAACCCTGAAAGAATTTCTTTCCAGCCTCTAACCCTTACCTGCGCACAGCGATCCCATGGAAAAAACACTGATCATTGCCGAGAAACCAAGCGTTGCTGCCGATATTGTCAAGGCGCTGCCAGGCAAATTTACCAAGTCTAAAACCCATTTTGAGGGCGACGACTATATCGTTTCCTATGCCATTGGTCACCTGGTTTCCATCGCCTATCCCGAGGAGATCAGCCCGGATTTTCAGAAGTGGTCCCTGGACAACCTGCCGATTCTCCCTGAGGAGTTCCCCCTGAAGGTTCTGCCCGGGACCAAGAGCCAGTACAACGCCCTCTCCAAACTGATCCGGCGCCGTGATGTGGGCGTGATCGTCAACGGCTGTGATGCCGGTCGGGAAGGGGAGCTGATCTTCAAATATATCCTCAAGCAGGCCTCTACCCGCTCGGTCCAGTCCAAGCAGATCCGGCGCCTCTGGCTCCAGTCCATGACCCTGGACGCCATCCGGGAGGGGATCGCCCATCTCCGGGCCAACGAGGAGATGCTGCCCCTGGAAGACACCGCCCTCTGTCGCTCGGAGGCAGACTGGCTGATCGGGATTAACGCCACCCGGGCCCTGACCTGCTACAACTCTCGCTTCGGCGGTTTTCGTAAGACCCCCTGTGGCCGGGTGCAGACCCCGACCCTCTCCCTGCTGGTCAAGCGTGAGGCAGAGCGGCGGGCCTTTGAACCCACCACCTACTGGGAACTGCGCGGCAGCTTTGTCTGCGAGCAGGTGGCCTATGAGGGGGTCTGGATTGATCCTGACTTCAAAAAAGACGAGACCCGGCCCCATGGCCGGCAAAATCGGATCTGGGAGCAGACCAAGGCCGAGGAGATCATCGCCCGCTGCACGGCTAAACCGGCCCAGGTGGAGGAGACCAGCAAGCGCTCCACCAAGGGGGCCCCGCCCCTCTATGACCTGACCCTGCTCCAGCGTGAGGCCAACAGTCGTTTCGGCTTCTCTGCCAAGAATACCCTGGGCCTGGCCCAGGCCCTCTACGAGAAGCACAAGCTGCTCACCTATCCCCGAACCGACAGCCGTTGTCTGCCCGAGGATTACCTGCCCACGGTCAAGAAGGTGGTAAGCGCCCAGCAGCAGTGGCAGTACGGCGCCTTTGCCCGCGAGGCCCTGGAGAAGAACTACCTGAAGAAGGATAAGCGGATCTTCAATAACAAGAAGATCAGCGATCACTTTGCCATCATTCCCACCACCGGGATCGCCACCACCCTGAGCGAACCGGAGCTGAAGATCTACCAGATGGTGGTCCAGCGTTTCCTGGCGGTCTTCTTCCCGCCGGCGGTCTACCACAACACCAGGAGGATCTCCCTGGTGGAGGAGGAGACCTTCCTCACCGAAGGCAAGATCCTGGTAGAGGCCGGCTGGAAGGCGGTCTATGGTGCCGGCAGTGGTGCTTCCAAGGAGGACAACGAGCTCCAACCCCTGCCTGCAGGCAAGGGCGTGGACTGTAGCGCGGTGGAACTCCTGGAACAGCAGACCAAACCTGCGCCCCGCTTCTCCGAGGCCACCCTGCTCTCGGCCATGGAGCATTCCGGTAAGCTGGTGGATGATGAGGAACTGGCCGATGCCATGAAAGAGCGGGGCCTGGGGACTCCGGCCACCAGGGCCTCGATCATCGAAAAACTGCTCAAGGAGCAGTATATTGTTCGCGAACAGCGGGAGCTGGTTCCCACGGGTAAGGCCATCGAACTCCTGGCCCTGCTGGAGGCCAGGAGTATCGATGTCCTGGCCTCGCCTGAGCTCACCGGTGAGTGGGAGTATAAGCTCAACCAGATCCTCAAGGGATCCCTGACCCGTGAACAGTTCATGGAGGAGATCCGGAAGATGACCAGCACCATCGTCGGCAAGGTCAAATCCGGGGAAGAGTCCTCCACCAAGGAGGCGCCCTTCTCGCCCCTGGATGGTCGGCGTTTCTTTGAAACCGCCACCGCTTTTGAGTCTGAGGATAAGAAACTGGTGATCCGCAAGGTCCTGGGTGGTCGGGTGATGAGCGAGGCGGAGATCGTCGAGCTGATCAGCGGCAAGACCCTGGGGCCCTTTGCCGACTTCCGTTCCAAGAAGGGAAAACCCTTTACCGCGGCGGTACGCATTGCCAACTCCAAGGTGGAGTTCCTCTTTGCCGATTCCACCGATGAACTGGATCTGGAGGCGATCAGGCAGCAGGAACCCCTGGGACTCTCGCCGGTGGATCAGACCCGGGTCTTTGAGACGCCGGTGGGTTTCCTCTCGGATTCCGCCCTGGAGGGGGACCGCAAGAAGGGCTTGCGGATCTCCAAGATGATCCTGGGCCGCCGCCTGGACCGGGACCACATCGAACAGCTCCTGAACCAGGGCAAGACAGAGTTGATTACCGGTTTTATCTCCAAGAAAAAACGTCCCTTTGATGCCTTCCTGCTCCTGGACAACAAGGGCAAGATCAGCTTTGAATTCCCGCCCCGCCGGAAGCGGGGCGCTACTGCAGGCAACAAGGAGTGAGCCGGGGGATGACTGGGATGCTGGCCGGGGGCCCCCTGTCTGTCCGTCCCGTCAGCCGAAGAGGCGGATGGAGGCGGATGGAGGCGGATGGGGGCGTTCGAGTCTGTCCCTGGCTGCGGCATCCTGCCTGGGCCCAGGCCGAGAAGATGCCGGGGGTGCGCGAAGCGTCCTGGTGAGAATATAAGAAGAGATCCTGGTTATTTGTTATTGAATTTATCCCGGGGCGTGGCCTGACCGCGACCCGATGAGGAACCCATGAGACAGTTAAAAGAAGAGTACCGCGAGAAAACAGGTGAAGAACTGGCCGCGATCAGCGCCAAGGTCGCCCTGGATGCCAAGGCAGAAGATCTGGTGGTGCTCGATGTGCGGGGCATTGCCTCGTTTACCGATTATTTCATTATCATGAGCGGCCGTTCCAGCCGGCATGTCCAGGGCCTGGCCGAGGCCATCGAGAGTGAGCTGCGCTCCAAGCGGGTGAGCAGTAAGCACAGTGAGGGCCTTGGGGAGGGGCAGTGGGTGTTGCTGGATTTCGGTGACCTGGTTGCCCATATTTTTTACAGTGAGAAGAGAAGTTTTTACGACCTGGAAGGCCTGTGGCACGATGTCCCCAGGCTGGAGGTGGAGGAGCTGATCAGGGGACTGGAGTAAGCAGTCCGCCTGGCCTGCGTCGTTGGCTCGCCGTCCATGGTGAGTACCGTTGAAGAGAGTACCATACAGGAAACTACCATGCGCTATATTAGTACCCGGGGCGGGATTGATCCGATCCCCTTTAGAGAGGCCGTGATGATGGGGCTTGCCAGAGATGGCGGCCTGCTCCTGCCCCAGACCCTGCCCACGATCACTGCCGGCCAGCTGGCAGGATGGCAGAACCTGAGCTACCAGCAACTGGCGGCCGAGGTGATCTCCCTCTTTGTGGATGACATCCCCAGACAGGTCTTGGAGGAGCTGATCGAGCGCTCCTATGGTTCGTTCAATCATCCCCAGGTGACCCCGATCACCAGGCGGGGCGGGCTCTATATCATGGAGTTGTTCCATGGTCCGACCCTGGCCTTCAAGGACGTGGCCCTTCAACTCCTGGGCAACCTCTTTGAGTATCAGCTGGGCCTGACCGGCGGCCACATGAACATCCTGGGCGCCACCTCCGGGGATACCGGCAGTGCTGCCATTGCCGGGGTGCGGGGCAAGAAGGGGATCAACATCTTCATCCTCCATCCCCATGGTCGGACCAGCCCCATCCAGGCCCTGCAGATGACCACGGTCCTGGACGAGAACGTCTTCAACCTGGCGGTGGAGGGTACCTTTGACGATGCCCAGTCCATGGTCAAGGAGTTGTTTAACGACCTTCAGTTCAAGGATGCCTTCCAGCTCGGAGCCATCAACTCCATCAACTGGGCCAGGGTCCTGGCCCAGGTGGTCTACTATGTCTATGCCTATCTCAAGCTGCAGAAGCAGGGGGCCGAGGCCGTGGACTTTTCGGTGCCCACCGGAAACTTCGGGGATATCTTTGCCGGTTTTGTGGCCAAACGACTGCTGCCCGCCGGCTGTATCGAGACCCTGATCCTGGCCACCAATGCCAACGATCTGCTCACCCGCTTTGTCAACCAGGGCCAGTATGCCAAGGGCGAGGTCAAGGTCACCTCCAGCCCCTCCATGGACATCCAGGTGGCCTCCAACTTCGAGCGCTATCTCTACTACCTCAGGGACGAAGACGGCGCCCAGGTGCGGGCAGACATGGAATCCTTTGCTGCCAGCGGCAGCCTGGATCTCAGTGGGCTGCGTTCCCGGGTGGAGCAGGAGTTCAAATCCCGTTCGGTCTCAGAGGCAGAGACCGAGGCCATGATCCGTGATTTCTATCAGGCCGAGGAGTATCTGCTGGATCCCCACACCGCGGTAGGGGTCAAGGCGGCCCTGGACTGCAGGGTTGATGGCCGACCGGTGGTCTGTCTGGCCACGGCCCATCCGGCCAAGTTCGGCGAGGCCGTTGCCCGGGCCATCGGCTCGGAGCCCGAGCTGCCGCCGGCCCTGGCTGAGCTGGCGGACAAGGAGAGCCGCTGTGAGCTGATCGCGGCAGACCCGGCCCTGGTGCGCTCCTTCATCGAAGAGCACGGCCTGCGCTGATGGCCGGGTTAAGCTACAGGCAAGAGGTGGAGGAGTGCGTGGCCTTTCTCCGCACCAGGCTGGAGCCCTTGCCCGAGATCGTCATTCAGCTGGGCACCGGTCTGGGGGACCTGGCGGAGCGACTGGAGGGAGCGGTCAGCCTTCCCTACAGTGAACTGCCCCACTTTCCCCTGTCCACGGTGCCCAGCCACCAGGGCAACCTGGTCTGTGGCCGGCTGGGGCGTCACCAGGTGGCCGTGCTCCAGGGGCGGTTCCACTACTATGAGGGCTACTCCACCCGGGAGGTCACCTTTCCCATTCGGGTCCTCTCCCTCCTGGGTGCCACCACTGCCATCATCACCAATGCCAGCGGCGGCCTGCGCAGTGAGCATGCCCCGGGTGAGATCATGGTGATCGACGACCACCTCAACCTGCTGCCGGAAAACCCCCTGCGGGGTGCCAACGTCGAGGCCTGGGGCGAGCGCTTTCCGGATCTCTCCACCCCCTATGACCCTGTTCTGCGGGAACAGCTCCTGGCTGTGGCCAAGACCAGGGGGATCACCGGGCTCTGCAGCGGCACCTATGCCTGTATCCCCGGTCCCAGCCTGGAGACCCCGGCAGAGACCCGCTACCTGAAGATCATCGGCGCCGATGCCGTGGGCATGTCGTCGGTGCCCGAGGTCATCGTCGCCATCCACGCCGGGATGAGGGTGCTGGGCCTGTCGGTGGTGGCCAATGTCAATGACCCGGATAACTTTCAACCGATCCTCCTGGAGGAGATCGTCCAGGCGGCCCAGGCCGCCGGACCCCGTCTCCAGGAGCTGATCGCCCACCTCCTGGAGGAGTTCTGATGTCTAGCCCTGTTGCCGTTGATCTGCTCCTCTTTGGCCGCTACCTCCTTACCATGGATGAGAAGCAGGCCATCCTGGAGCATGGCGGTCTGGCCATTGCCGGGGACAGGATCGTGGCCGTGGGCACGCGCCAGGAACTGAGCCGTGCTTATACCGCTGCCCAGGTCATCGACGAGCCCCATGGGCTGCTCATGCCGGGTCTGATCAATACCCACACCCACGGAGCCATGACCTGCTTCCGTGGTCTGGCCGACGACCTGCCCCTGATGCAGTGGCTCCAGGAGTATATCTTTCCGGTGGAGGCCAAGCTCAGCGGCGAGATCGTCTATCACTCCACCCTGCTGGCCCTGGCCGAGATGATCCGCTCCGGGACCACCAGCTTCTGTGACATGTACCTCTTTGCCGCCGATGTGGCCCGGGCCGTGGAACAGTCCGGGATGCGGGCCTGGATCGGTGAGGTGCTCTATGACTTTCCCTCTCCCAACTATGGGGAGCTGGAGAACGGCTTCAGCTATAGCCGCGATCTCCTCGCCCACTACAGCGATCATCCCCTGATCCAGGTGACCATCGATCCCCATGCGGTCTACACCTGTTCACCGGAGCTCCTGACCCGGCTGGGGCAGCTGGCCCACGATCACCAGCGGCTCTACCACATCCATCTCTCGGAAAGCCTGGAAGAGGTGGAGACCTGTCGGCAACGCTACGGCTGTTCTCCGGTGGAGCACCTGGAACGACTGGGTCTTTTGGGTGAGCAGACCGTGGCCGCCCACTGTGTCCAGCTCAGCAGAGGCGAGATCGAGCTTATGGCCAGGCGGGGGGTCAAGGTGGCCCACTGCCTGGAATCCAACATGAAGCTCGCCTCCGGGGTTGCGCCGGTGCCCGGCATGCTGGCCGCCGGCATCACGGTGGGCCTGGGGACCGACGGACCCGCCTCCAACAATGACCTGGATCTCTTTGGCGAGATGAACGCGGTGGCCAAGGTCCACAAGGTGACGGCCATGGACCCCACGGTGATGGATGCCGCCACCACCCTGGCTGCCGCCACCAGGGGAGGCGCTGCCGTGCTGGGCGCAGCCGACCGGCTGGGCAGCCTGGAGGTCGGCAGGCAGGCGGACTGCATTGTCCTGGACCTGGACCAGCCCCACCTGACCCCTCTCTATAACCCGGTCTCCCACCTGGTCTATGCCGCCGGGGCCGGTGACGTCATCCACTCGGTGATCAACGGTCGGCTGGTGATGCAGGATCGTCGCCTCCTGACCCTGGACGAGGAGGCCATTGTCGCCAAAATGGCCGAGATTGCAGCAGGGATCGGCAGCCAGGGGAATGGCGGTTGACACGGCCCCGACCATAGTGCTATTATTGACCGTCTATATTTTCTTGAGTTAATTTTTACTGAGGTATCCTCATGTTCGGACTCGGAATGCCGGAACTGATTATCATTCTGGTTATTATCGTTATTATCTTTGGCGCTGGTAAACTGCCGGAAATCGGCAGCGGGATCGGTAAAGGCATTAAAAATTTTAAAGATGCCACCAAGCATGAGGAAGAGAAGAAGTCCATCGAGGACGATAAGGATAAAGAGGCCTGAGAGCGCTGAGCCAGGCTCTCCTCCATCATTACTTGAATTCCCAGGAGACTGACCATGTTTGGATTGGGTACCCCTGAGCTGCTCGTTATCTTCGGCCTTGCCGTGGTGATCTTTGGGGGCAAAAAACTGCCCGAGCTCGGCAGCGGCCTGGGTAAGGCCATGGGCTCCTTTAAAAAGGGGCTCAGCGAGGCCGAAGACCTGGGCCTTGATCTCAGCCAGCAGCTCCCCGGGGTGCGTGAGGTGAGCGCTGTCCGGGACAAGGTGGATAGCGCCAAAAAGCTCTCCAAGGTCTTGACCAAGTAAGTTCCCACCTCTCTGTTTCCCAGCCTTCATCGCTCCAGCTGTCCCCCCTTGGCAGCCTCTTTCCCTGCAGGCCCGGGATAGTTTCCGGTTGCATCAGATATATCAGATACTAGATATCAGTATCGCCTAACGTGTTGAGTTAACCAGAGAAATCTCCTTTGCTCTTGACAGGGCGACCCCGTTTCAGTACCTTCAATGTCCCGCAATTCAGCGAACATCTCGTCCGACAGCACCGCACAGCCCTGCCGGCGAAATGAGTTCTGCCTGTACTGTGCACTCAGGTTACCAGTTTCCTGGTTTTTATCCGTTTTCAAGAACGACTTTTCAGGAGTAATGCATGTGCCGATTAGCTCTAAAAAGCGCAGACACCCCTTTTTCCCCCTACGAAGTCCTGACTGCCATGGAGGCCATGCAGGAGGGCTATGACGGGAGTGGTCTGGGGCTGTTGCTGCGCGGGGTGAAGTTTGAAGATTTCAAGCTCAAACCCAACCATGTGATCCTCTCCGGGATCGCCCATACCGAGGCTGCTCTCCAGCGTATGGCCGACTTCATGGGCGAGTATGGTTTTGAATTAAAATACCAGCATGACTTTGAGATGCGGCCCGGGGTGATTGAAACCTGGGACCGGGATCGCTACAAGTATGTGGTCCGGGTCTACAAGACCCCGGACTGGAAGTATCTGAGCACCGAGCAGAGAGAATTCAACCTCACCGAAACCAGGCTGGCCCTGCGCAAAAACGGTGAAGATCACGGCGGCGACCTGACCGTCTTTTCCCTCTGGCCCGATGTGGTGACCATCAAGGAGGTGGGCTGGCCCCTGCAGGTGGGCGACGGCCTGGGGTTGGATGACGGCCGAATCAAGGCCAGGGTGGTCATGGCCCAGGGGCGGCAGAACACCAACTACGGCATCAATCTCTATGCCTGTCACCCCTTCTTTATCCAGGGCATCTCCACCATGACCAATGGTGAGAATACCGCCTTTATCCCCATCAAGGAGTACCTGGAAGGGCGCGAGATCCCCGGATATATGGGCTATCACTCCGACTCGGAGGTCTTCACCCATATCCTCCATTACGTGACCAAGGTCCTCAAGCTGCCCCTGGAAGTCTACAAACACGTGATCACCCCTTTAAAGAGCGAGGAACTGGATGTCCATCCCCAGGGCGAGTTTCTCAAGGGCTTAAGGACCGCCTGCCGCCGGCTGATCATCGATGGCCCCAATGCGGTCATCGCTACCCTTCCCGATGAGACCTGTATGCTGGCCATGGACCAGAAGAAGCTGCGTCCTGCCACCGTGGGCGGTCGTCCCGGAGCCTGGGCCATGGCCTCGGAGATGTGCGGGGTCGATGCCCTGGTCCCTGATCGCGATCCGGCCCTCGATTTCCAGCCCATGCGGGAACACACCGTCATTATTCCACCTGAACGAAAGGAACTCTTAATATGGTCTCAGTTCGATCCCTTTACACTTCCCCAGGCAGCTTAACCTACCACGATCTTCCCTGGGTGATCCATCACCGGGAGGATCGCTGTACCCTCTGCGGCCAATGTACGGCGGTCTGTCCGGTCAATGCCATCTATCTGACTTATCGTCGCCAGCGGGTTCCCAAGCTCGATGTGCTCAAGAAGAAGCGGGGCAACGAGTATCGCCATTTTGTCGGCATCCGCCAGAAGACCGATATTGCTCACCGCTGCATCGGTTGTGGAATGTGCTCCATGGTCTGCCCCAACGAGGCCATCGGCCCGGAACCCAATCAGAACGAGAATCGTTCCCACTTTCTCCACAATCAGAAGGGCGAGGCCTATAAGCGGGGCGGTCGGCGCAACATGCCGGGAACGACTATCCTGGACCGGATCTCCTTTGACCGGATCTCCATGCTCACCGACCCGGCCCTGGATGCCGGCCGCCATGAGTTCAACTACAACACCGTGCTGGGACGGGTCCTGCCGCCCGAGGAGTTCCTCCAGAAGAGCGCCAGCGGCGAATGGGTACCGCCCACCCGGGAGGTTTTCCCCTTTATCATCGGTTCCATGTCTTTTGGGGCGCTCTCGCCCAACATGTGGCTGGGTCTGCTCCAGGGCGTGGCCTACTGTAACGAGGTCCTGGGGATCCCGGTGGTCATGGCCACAGGGGAGGGCGGCTGTCCACCCTGGGTACTGCGCTCGCCCTTCCTGAAGTACATCATCCTCCAGATCGCTTCAGGCTACTTTGGCTGGGATGAGATCATCCGGGCCATCCCGGAGATGCAGTGCGATCCTGCGGCCATTGAGATCAAATACGGCCAGGGCGCCAAGCCCGGTGACGGCGGTCTGTTGATGTGGTTCAAGGTCAGCAAGCTGATCGCCCGCCTGCGCGGGGTGCCCGAAGGGGTGGACCTGCCCTCGCCGCCGGTGCATCAGACACTCTACTCCATTGAGGAGAGTGTGATGAAGATGATCCAGACCATGTCCATGGCCTTTGGCTTCCGGGTACCGGTCTATCCCAAGATCTCCGGCTCCACCTCGGCCAAGGCGGTCTTGAACAACCTGGTCCGCAATCCCTATGCCGGCGGCCTGCTCATCGACGGTATCGACGGCGGCACCGGTGCTGCCTATGACGTCTCCATGCAGGCCACCGGTCATCCGGTGGCCTCCAACCTGCGGGAGTGTTACCTGGACCTGGTGGCCCAGGGGAGGCAGAACGAGATTCCCCTGTTTGCGGCGGGCGGTGTCGGCAAGAACGGCAACGTCACCCAGAACGGCCTGGCCCTGATCATGCTCGGCGCCTCCGGGGTCCATATCGGCAAGTACATCATGCAGGCCGCCGCCGGTTGCCTGGGCAACGAGCTGGGTCGCTGTAATGTCTGCAACACCGGGATCTGCCCCAAGGGGATCACCAGCCAGAATGAGAAACTGTTCCGCCGACTGGATCCCGATGATGTCGCCCAGCGGGTGGTGGATACCTTCATGGGCATCCGCACCGAGATGAAGAAGGTCATGGCTCCCCTGGGACGTTCGCAGAGTCTGCCCATCGGCATGTCCGATGCCCTGGGAATCGATGATGCCGATGCTGCCAAGCGGCTGAAAATTAACTATATCTGTTAATCGCGAATATTATGACACAAGAAAAAAACAAGATGGTCACCGTCCGCGGCAGGGATGAAAATAATCTGCGGGTCTCCTCCAAGGTCTTTGAGGAGGAGGTGCGTGGGGCCAGTGCGGCTGCAGATACCCTGCTCTTGGAATCCTTTGGCCAGCATAATATAGGTATCCGTCTCGGCTCCCTGGACCGTCCGATCCATCTCACCGTCACCGGCCCGGTGGGCCAGCGGTTGGGCTGTATGGGGTTGCCCGGGGCCACCATCGTCTGTGAAGGGTCGGCCTCCGATGATGTGGGCTACCTCAACATCGGCGCAGACATCGTGGTCAAGGGCGATGCCACCAACGGGGTCTGTAACGCCATGGCCGCCGGTAGGGTGATGATCGGCGGCTCCATCGGCTCCCGCGGCCTGACCATGACCAAGTGGAATCCCGATTATGCCAAGCCCGAGATGTGGGTCCTGGGTTCGGTGGGTGATACCTTTGCCGAGTTTAACTGTGGCGGCCTCGGGGTTATTTGCGGGGTGGAGGCCAAGAATCCGGACAATGTCCTGGGCTATCGTCCCTGCGTGGGCATGGTGGGCGGCAGGATCTTCTACCGGGGCAAGACCGACGACTCCTTTTCCAGGAACAACGCCAAAGAGGTGGCCCCCAGTGACGAGGACTGGGCCTGGCTGATGGCTCAGCTGCCCGAGTTTCTTGAGAGGATCGAGCGACCAGAGCTGCTGGAGTCCCTGTCGGTGCGGGCGGAGTGGTCCATCCTGGAGGCGATCACTCCCCAGGAGCGGGCCCTGATGTTCTCCGGTCCCATGCCCATGGAAGAGTTCAGCCGGCGGATCTGGAGTGCTGGCTTTGGCGGTGGTGACCCCCTCCGCGATCTGGCGCCCACCCTGGAGCGGGGCGTGATCGGCGTGGTGGAGACCGGCGAGTTCCGCCGCAAGAAGCCCTTCTGGGCCAACCGCAGCTCCGCCGCCCCCTGTACCTTCTACTGCCCCATCCATATCCCCACCATTGACAGGCTGCGGATGATCCGCGAGGGCCGCAATGAGGAGGCCTATGAGATGCTGCTCCGCTACACCCCCTTCCCGGCCTCGGTCTGCGGCACCATCTGTCCCAACCTCTGCATCCAGAACTGTTCCCGGGAAAAGGTCGACTACTCCATCGATGTTTCGGTCCTGGGCCGGGCAGTGCAGGCCGTGGATCCTCCTGCGGCCGAGCCCGGCATCGGCAAGCGGGTGGCGGTGATCGGCGGCGGTCCTGCGGGTATGGCCGTGGCCTGGCACCTGGCCCTCCACGGGGTGGAGGCCCATATCTATGAGCGCGACAGCTTCCTGGGCGGCAAGCTGGCCCAGACCATTCCCTGGGAACGCCTCTCCAAGGCGGTCTGGGAGATGGAGGTGGAGCGTTTCCTGAAGAGCGAGAATATCCAGGTCAACCTGGGGGTCAGCCTGACTCCGGAGAAGGTCGAGGAGCTCAAGGCCGAGTATGATTATGTGGTGGTCGGCGTCGGTGCCCACCAGCCCAAGATCCTCTCCTTTCCCGGCCATGAACGGGTGATTCCGGCCCTGGACTACCTCAAGGCCGCAAAGAGCGACACCCCCATGGTCACCGGCAAGCAGGTGGTGGTCATCGGTGCCGGTAACGTGGGCTGCGATGTGGCGGCCGAGGCCTATCGTTTAGGCGCGGAACAGGTCACCCTGGTTGACATCCAGAAGCCCCTGGCATTCGGCAAGGAGCGTGATGCAGCCGAGGCCCTGGGCGCCACCTTCCAGTGGCCGGTGATGACCAGGGAGGTCACGGCCGAGGGCCTGATAACCGCCGAGGGTGAGCTGATTCCGGCCCAGACCGTGATTATCTCCATCGGCGATATCCCCAACCTGCCCTTTCTGCCAGCCTCGGTTGAGGTTGTCGAGGTGGCCGGCGGTTCCTGGATCAAGACCGACGAGACCGGCCGGACCACGGATCCGCAGATCTTTGCGGTGGGCGACGTGGAACGTCCGGGCCTGGCTACCAATGCCCTGGGAGCGGGCAAGCGCACAGCCGAGTACCTGGTGGCCCAGTTCAAGGGAGAGCCCTGGCTCCCCTTCAGTCAGCGTCTGATCAAGTACGAGGACCTGACCATTGCCCACTATGATCCGGAAAAGGACCGTGCCCTGACCGAAGACCAGCAGGCGGCCCGCTGCCTGAGCTGCGGCTCCTGCCGCGACTGTCATCTCTGTGAGACCATCTGTCCCACCAACGCCATCAGCCGCCAGGACAAGGCGGTGATCGGTGCCGATGGGGTGGACTATGAGTATGTCTCCGATGACAATAAGTGCATTGCCTGCGGCTTCTGTGCCGACACCTGTCCCTGCGCGATCTGGGTGATGCAGCCCTTCTAGGCCGCAGCCCATCCCTCCACCAAAAAAAAACCTCCCCTGCCGGCCGGCAGGGGAGGTTTTTTTTGGGCGTGTGCCTTGGCTTACTTCTTCATGAAGCGCAGCTTGACCTTATAGCGGCGACCGTCCAGATCCTTGGGCAGGGCCATGCCGTTGGGGATCAGGAGGGTCAGGACCTGACCGTTATGGGGGTCCTGGCGGAACTGCCTGCGCCGCTCCTCTCCCTCGGGGCGTTTGATGGACTGGCGGGGAGGGCGGACGTTGAGGATCTCTGCCTCCACGGTGCCATCATGGGTGGCGGGTTTGCCTGCCTCTGTTCCGGTGGGCTGGATGGAGCCGATGATGATGTCAACCATGATGCTTCCTCCCTGAAGGTTGGTGCCGCTGTACCTGCGTAGAGCTGAGTATACCTTGTACTATATAGTGTATCGTCTTGAAAGACCAGCGCTTTTAAGCCTGCCCTTCACCGGTCTGCTGTTCGGGCGCTGGGCTGGGGAGGTCGTGTTCTGGGCAGGCACGGTCGATAACCTTGAGTAACAGGGCCTCCAGGCCAAGCTGGCGCTGGAGCAGGAGGCCGGCCGCCCGGTCGAGGCTCTCCACCTTTTCTTTGCCAAGGGCCTGCGTGATCCGGCTGCAGCTGTAGTTGAGGCAGAAGATCGGTTTGAGCAGAAAGCTGCAGCCCCTGGATCCCAGGTAGCAGCAGCTCTCTTCGCTGCCTCCCCGGTGGTCCGGGGCACAACCCAGCAGGCGGTTCATCAGCAGCTGGATCACATCGGTGTTGCCTCCCATAAAGGCGCTGCAGCAGCCGCCTCCCTCATCGGCGGCGCAGCCGCTGCAGAGGAGGCCCAGGCCCATGGCAGCCATCATCTCGGCCAACTGGTCCATGGCTGGCTGGAGTTCTGCCATGGCCTCCCGGATCTGCGGATCCCTGTGGATGACCTTGCTCCAGGTATGGTCCAGTTCCCCGGCCAGGGCGTGTTTCTCGGCGATGCTGCCCTCGTAGTAGCGGTTCAGGGGAGAAGGGGGGGGAGAGTGGGCTGGTGATGTGTTGGGGTTCATGGTCGGGCCTCCTGCATAAAGGTTTTCCAGATGGGTGCCGCTGCCCGGCCGCCGGTTTCGCCCTTTCCCAGGGGCTGATTGCGGTCATGGCCCAGCCAGACGCCGGCCAGGAGCCGGCCGCTGAAGCCGATGAACCAGGCATCGGTGTTGTTGTTGGAGGTCCCGGTCTTGCCCGCGGCCCCGGGGATGCCGGCCGCCTTCCTGCCGGTGCCCCGGCTGACAGCCTGGCTGAGCAGCCCCTTGATGGAGCGGGCAGACTCGGGCCGGATGATCTGGCGGGCTTTGGGTTGGGGCCAGGCCCGGCGTCTGCCGCGATGGTCGCGCACCGAGGTGATGCAGACCGGCCGGATGCTGTACCCCTGGCCGGCAAAGGCGCTGTAGGCCCCGGTCATCTCCAGAAGAGAGACCGGTGAGGTGCCCAGGGCCAGGGTCAGGTCAGGCTCCAGGGGCGTACTGATCCCGGCCTGGCGGGCCAGGCGGATGACCGGCTTGATTCCGGTCTTGCGCAGCAGCTTGATGGCCACGATGTTGCGCGAGTGGATCAACCCCTGGGCCAGGCTGGTCGGTCCCCTGAAGCTGCGGTCATAGTTATGGGGCCGCCAGGTGCTGCCGTTGCGGTTGCGGATGGCCAGGGGGGCATCGTTGATCTGCTGGTTGAGGCTCATCCCCTGCTGCAGGGCCGCGGCATAGATCAGGGGCTTGAAGACCGAGCCCGGCTGCCTCTTGGCCTCCACCGCCCGGTTAAAGGGACTGGCGCTGTAGTTGGTGCCGCCGACCATGGCCCGAATACGGCCGCTGTCGGCCTCCATGGCCACCAGGGCGCCCTGGGGCGGCGTCTTTTGCTGGCGCTCGCCCACCTGGCGGCTGCCCTCCAGGATGGCTCGCTGGGCCAGGCGCTGCAGTCGGCTGTCCAGGGTGGTGGACACGGTCAGGCCCTGGTGGAAGATCGCCTCTCTGCCGTAGCGGGCGGCCAGCAGGCTGCGGACATAGGCGCTGAAGTAGCCGTTCTGGCTCTTGTCTTCTCCGGCCTTGCGGTAGCGCAGCGGCTGGATGTAGGCCCAGCGGGCTGTGGCGGGCTGGATATAGCCCTCTTCGGCCATCCGGTTGAGCACATAGCGCTGTCTGGCCTTGGCAGCCTGGGGATGTTTCAGCGGTGAGTAGCGGCTGGGTGCCTGGGGCAGGCCGGCCAGGATGGCGCACTCGGCCAGGTCCAGTCGATTCAGCGGCTTGCCGAAGTAGACCTGGGCCGCGGCAGCCACCCCGTAGGCCCCGGCCCCCAGGTAGATCTCGTTGAGGTAGATGTAGAGGATCTCTTCCTTGCTCAGGGTCCGGTTGAGCCGATAGGCCAGGATGGATTCGGTCAGTTTACGGCGATAGCTCTTTTCCCTGGTGAGCATCAGGGCCCGGGTGACCTGCTGGGTGATGGTGGAGCCCCCCTGACTCCGCCTGCCGCTGATCAGGTTGTTGACCGCGGCCCGGCCGATGGACCAGAGGTCCACCCCGGGATGCTCCCAGAAACGACTGTCCTCGGCGGCGACAAAGGCCTGGGCCAGGTGTCTGGGCATCTTGTTTAAGGGGGTCAGCAGGCGATACTGGTTGTAGATGGCGTCCAGGGGCTTGCCGTGGCGGTCCAGGATGACAGTGGCCACTTGGGGCCGGTAGTCGTCGATGGAGCGGATATCAGGGATCTTCAGCATCAGCAGCCAGGCCAGGCCGGTGCCGATCAGCAGGGTGACCAGGCCTCCGCAGGCGAGCAGCAGCAGGCAGAGATGTATATGGCTGTAGCGCCTCTTTGGCCGGCTTTTTTTTCGAGCCGGGCTGCGTTTTTTTTGTGCTGGTTTGGTAGACAAGGCAACAGAGAAACAGTAGTGTTAAGGGGGAAAACAGCCAGGACAGCCGGGGCCACTGATTGGCCGGCAGCCGGCTGGGCCTGGGATATTGGTAGGATCGTTTCTACCATGATTGTCCGGCTTGAGCATCATTAAACCACTTCTTCTACCAGGTCTACCAGGTCTATAAGGCGGGCACGTGTCGCGGATTCGTATTCTCTCAGAACATCTCTCCAATCAGATCGCCGCCGGTGAGGTGGTCGAGCGTCCGGCCTCGGTGATCAAGGAGTTGATCGAAAACAGTGTGGATGCCGGAGCCGGCCGGATCGATATCCAGGTGGAGGGCAGCGGGGTCCGCCGGATGCGGGTGGCCGATGACGGCTGCGGCATGGTGGAAGACGATGTCCTGCTCTGCCTGGAGCGTCACGCCACCTCCAAGATCCGGGATGAGAGTCAGCTCGCTGCCATCGCCACCCTGGGCTTTCGGGGCGAGGCCCTGCCCAGTATAGGCTCGGTGGCCCGGATGACCATCCTCTCCCGGGCCCGCGAGCGGGACACCGGGACCAGGGCCGAGATCCGCTACGGGGTGCTCCACGCCGTCCATGAGGCGGGCTGCTCCACCGGTACCATCATCGAGATCCAGAACCTCTTTGCCAATGTCCCGGCCCGTAAGAAGTTTCTCAAATCTGCCCGCACCGAGACCTCCCATATCGAGGAGGCGGTCAGGAACCAGGCCATGGCCATGCCTGAGCTTGGCTTCAGCCTGCAGCTGGATCAGCGGAAGGTGCTGGACTATCCACCGGGCGGCGACCTGGAGCGTCGGGTGCGCCAGGTCTTTCGCTACGACGGGCCCCTGCTCAGCCTGGAGCACTGCGGGGCCGGCGCGGACGAGACCCTCCAGGTGGGAGGCTACCTGCTCCTGCCCGAGGCCATCTCCGGGCGGAGGGCCAAGCTGCGTTTCCTGGTCAACGGCCGGGCGGTCCAGGACCGGATGCTCCGCCACAGCGTCATCGAAGGGCTGCAGGGCTTTCTGATGAAGGGCTATCAGCCGGCCGGGGTGGTGACCATCCAGTTGCCGCCGGAGCAGGTGGATGTCAATGTCCACCCTGCCAAACGGGAGATCCGTTTCCGTAACGCCCAGCAGATCCACGGCCTGGTCTCCAGGGTGGTGGCTGCGGCCATCCAGGCCCACCAGGAACATACCCGGGAGCAACTCTTTACCCCTGCCGCCACCGGGGCAGGGGAGAGGGCGGTGGAGCGGGTCCGGGAGCAGGAAGGGGCCGGCCCTGTCGCGGAGGCGCTCGAGCAGATGCCGCTTCCCGGCCCTGCGCCTGGGCGGCAGCCGACAGGGGCCTCGCCCTCTGGCTGGTCCAGGTCTGCAGCAGCAGAGCAGGCAGAACCGCGCCAAGCCCGCGAACCTGGGCGCCCCTCCAAGGTGGCAGGGGCAGAGCAGCAGGAGGCGGAGCCCTTATCGGCGGCGGCCGATCTCCTGACCAGGGAACCGTCTCCGCCAGGATCGCCGACCCCGGCAGAACAACAGCAACTGGAGCCAGAGCAGCTGGGGGAACCGGGCCAGGCTTTTGGCGGTCTGAGGCTGATCGGGCAGCTCTTCTCCCTCTACCTGCTCTGCGAGAAGGATGGCCACTTTATCGTCATCGATCAGCATGCCGCCCATGAACGGATCCTCTACGGTCAGTTGAAACAGGACTACCTGGAGCGCACCATTCCCAGGCAGCGGCTGCTCTATCCGGCCAGCGTGGAGCTGGGCCCGGATCAGATGGAGACCCTGGAACGCTACCAGGACGAGCTGGTCCAGTTCGGCCTGGAGGTGGATTATTTCGGCGACACCACCTGGGTGATCAAGAGTGTGCCGGCCATGATCGGTTTTCAGGAACCGGCCGCCACCCTCCACGAGCTGCTGGAGGCACTGGCAGGGCAGGGCGGCAGACCCCAGGGCTTTGTGGCCGGGGTCGTGGATGAGCTCCTGGCCTCCATGGCCTGCAAGGCCGCGATCAAGGCCGGCAACCGCCTGGCACCGGAGGAGATGATGGGCCTGCTGGAGCAGATGGAGGCCAGCGGGGTCTTCTCCCACTGTCCCCATGGTCGGCCGGTGATCAAGCTCTTCTCCCGGACCGACCTGGAGAAATGGTTTCACCGCCACGGTGGCTAAAGAGCAGCAGAGAGTGGCTAAAGAGCGGCTGAGGGTGGCGGAAACGAGAACTGAAGATAAGAAAAGATCTGTACTAAAAAGGAGTTGGAATGGTTGAAGTAGTGCGTGCAGCCGGTAAAGAGGGCCAGGAGCGGCTCGAGCGGCTGAGAAATCGTTTTGTCGAGGCAGACAGCGGCTGCCGGGATGCGGTCAGCGAAATCCTCCAGCAGGTCCGCCAGGACGGAGATCAGGCGGTGCTGGAGTATACCCGCCGCTACGATGCCCCGGAGATGGAGCTTGGCGGGCTGCGGGTGGCCCCGGAGGAGTTTGAGCGGGCCCGGGAAGAGGTGGACCCCGCCTTCCTGGAGACCCTGGGCCTGGCTGTCCAGCGGATTCGGACCTTCCATGAGCGGGAGATGGAGGATTCCTGGATGCTGACCCGAGAGGACGGCACCATCACCGGCCGGTTGGTGCGACCGGTGGATTCTGCCGGCCTCTACGTTCCCGGCGGCCAGGGCGGCTCCACCCCCCTGGTCTCTTCGGTGCTGATGAACGGGATCCCGGCAGCCATTGCCGGGGTTGAGCGGCGGGTGATGGTCACCCCGCCCAATCAAGAGGGCCTGGTCAATCCTGCCCTCTTGGTCGCTGCCCGGGAGATAGGCATCAGCGAGGTCTACAAGACCGGCTCTGCCTGGGCCATCGCAGCCCTGGCCTACGGCACCCCCACCATTCCCAGGGTGGACGTGATCGTCGGTCCGGGCAACCAGTATGTGGCCGAGGCCAAACGTCAGGTCATGGGCAGGGTGCGCATCGATATGATCGCCGGGCCCAGCGAGGTCCTGATCCTGGCCGACGACAGCGCCGAGCCCGCCTTTATTGCCGCCGACATGCTGGCCCAGGCCGAGCATGATCCCCAGGCCGCAGCCCTGCTGATCACCACCTCAGCCGAGGTCGGTAAAGAGGTGGGCAAGGAACTCGAGAGCCAGCTGGAGCAGCTCTCCAGGGCCGAGATCGCCCGTACAGCGCTCCGGGATCATGGCGCTATCCTCCTGGTGGACAGCCTGGATCAGGCCGTGGCCCTGGCCAACGAGATCGCCATCGAGCACCTGGAGCTGCAGATCCGTGATCCCTGGGCCTGGCTGCCAAAAATTCGTCATGCCGGAGCGATCTTCCTCGGCTCCCACACCCCGGAGGCGGCCGGCGACTATGTGGCCGGCCCCAACCATGTCCTGCCCACCATGGGCACGGCCCGGATCTCCTCGGCCCTGGGGGTGGAGACCTTTCTCAAGAAGAGTTCGATCATCTCCTACTCTGCCCAGGCCCTGCAGCAGGACGCAGAACACATCCAGCGGCTGGCCGCCCTGGAAGGGCTCACCGCCCACGGCAACTCCGTGGCCATCAGGGTGAAGCGTGGAGAGTAGAGAACTGCTCCGTTCGGGCGCTGCCAGCCTGGGGGTGGAGCTGGGCGACGAGGAGCTGGAGCGGCTGCTGATCTACCTAGGGGAACTGATCAAGTGGAGCCGGCGGATCAACCTGATCGCCCGGGACAGCGACCCGGCCACCATCATCGAGAACCATTTCCTCGACTCCCTGACCCTGGTCTCCCTGGTGGACCGCCCCGGGCTGACCCTCCTGGACGTGGGCAGCGGGGCCGGCTTTCCGGGCCTGGTCCTGGCCGCGGTGCTGCCTGCCCTGGAGTGCACCCTGGTGGAACCCCGCAAGAAGCGGGTCTCCTTTCTCAACCATATCATCCGCACCCTGGGTCTGGGCAACGTCCGGGTGGTGGCCGACCGGGTGGAGACCCTGGCCGAACCGGCCGCAGGGCCCTACAGCTTTGTCACCAGCCGGGCCGTTGCCAGCCCGGAGCTGTTTCTTCCCCTGGTGGAGCGCTTTCTCCGCCAGGGCTCCCGGGCCCTGGTGATGGCGGCCCACAGGGAGCGGTTGGCCGAGATCCCCACCGGGGAAGGGCACTTTCGGCTGGAGCAGGTCAAGGAGATCAGACTGCCCGTATCCCGGGCACCCCGGCTGGTGGCCCTGGTGAGTGCTTGCCAAGGCCAGCCTGCTGAGGCTAGCTGAGAGTTCGCACTGGTAACTTGCCCGATTTTCTGGTAGGTAAAAAGGTTCGCGCGGGCACAGCCACCGAATGCAGGGGGTATTTTCCCCTGCAACCCTGGCGCTCGGCAGACGAGACTGGTTTTTTCCTGCCCCAGGCTGCAGCGGGGCCAGGTTATTCATTATATTAAGAGGAGTCGTATGAACAGCAAAATCGCGGTACTGGCCGGTGATGGCATCGGACCTGAGGTAATGGCAGAGGCACTGAAGGTTCTTGGGGTGGTTGAACAGAAATTTGATTGCAGCTTCGAGTTCACCACCGCGGATGTGGGCGGCATTGCCATCGATAACCACGGCCAGGCCCTGCCCCCTGAAACCCTGGCGGTCTGCGAACAGAGTGATGCGGTCCTCTTCGGCTCTGTGGGCGGACCCAAGTGGGAAGGCCTGCCTCCGGAAGAGCAGCCCGAGCGGGCCGCGCTCCTGCCGCTGCGCAAGCATTTTGACCTCTTCTGCAACCTCCGGCCTGCCCGGGTCTTTCCCTCCCTGGCTGCGGCCTGTCCCCTGCGGCCCGATATCGTTGGCAACGGCTTTGATATCCTGGTGGTCCGTGAGCTGACCAGCGGGATCTACTTTGGACAGCCCAAGGGGCGAGAGGGCAGCGGTCCCGAGGAGCGGGCCTGGGACACCATGGTCTACACCCGTTCCGAGATCGAGCGGATCACCCGGATGGCCTTTGAGGCGGCCATGGTCCGCAACAAACGGCTGACCTCGGTGGACAAGGCCAACGTCCTCACCGTGATGGTGCTCTGGCGGGAGGTGGTCAACCAGATCGCCCAGGAGTATCCCGAGGTGGAGTGCAACCATATCTATGTGGATAACGCCACCATGCAGCTGGTCCGCGACCCCCAGCAGTTCGATGTGATGCTCTGCGGCAACATGTTCGGGGATATCATCTCCGATGAGGCTGCGATGATCACCGGCTCCATGGGCATGCTGGCCTCAGCCAGCCTCAACAGCGATAAGTTCGGCCTCTACGAGCCTGCCGGCGGTTCTGCCCCGGATATCGCCGGTCAGGGCAAGGCCAACCCCGTTGCCCAGATCCTCTCCGCTGCCATGCTGCTGCGTTACAGCCTGGGCCTGGAGGATGCGGCCGCTGCCATCGAGCAGGCCGTCTCCACCACCCTGGAGCAGGGGATCATGACCCAGGATATCGCCACCCCGGGATGTAGTCCGGTCTCCACCGCCGCCATGGGCGACGCCGTGGTCGCTGCCCTCTCCTAGGAAACGATAAGGAGCGGAATACGGAGCGGAATAAGGAGCGGAACAAAGAGCAGCCCAAGAGAGAGGCAGACCATGGCAAAACGAAAGAGTATTCTTCTGATCAACAACCAGGCCGCCAGGGACCTGGCCGGGGCGGTGGCCCAGGAACTGGACCTGCCCCGCACCGAGATGAAGCGGCAGAAGTTTGCCGACGGCGAGATCTACCATGCCTTTCCCGTGGATCTGGCGGCCAGACATGTGGTGATCATTGCCTCCACCCCGGATGACTCTGCCCACCAGGAGCTCTTGGACCTGATCGCCGGGGCCCGGTACTGGAACGCCATCTCGGTGAACGTGGTGATCCCCTACCTGGGTTACTCCACCATGGAACGGGCCCGGCCCGAATCCGGTGAGATCCCCAAGGGGGTCACCCGCACCCGGCAGATCTTTCGGGCCCGCCCCAACTACGTGGCCTTTGTCGATCTCCACTCCGAGGCGGTGCTCCATGCCCATAGCGGCGAGGTCCGGACCCGTCATCTCTGGACCGAGCGCTATGCCGCGGAAAAGATCCGCGACCTGGGGCTGAGCGACTATGTCCTGGTCAGCCCGGATTACGGTTTCTCCAAGCGGGTCTCCCGGCTGGCCGGGCTCCTGGACTGCCCCCATACCGCGGCCAACAAGGACCGCTATGATGTGGATCAGACCATCGTCAGTCAGCTCTCCGGGGTGGTCCGGGGCAAGACCGCCATTATCTGTGACGATATGATCCGTACCGGCGGTTCCATGCTCCAGACCGTGGAGCGTTGCTATGAGGCCGGGGCCGTGGACGTGGCCGTGATGGCGACCCACCTGGTCCTGGCCGGCGAGGCGCGCAAACGTTTTCGGGAAAAGGGGATCAACTGCATCATCGGGGCAGATACCTATCCGGGGAGCAGAAGCGATGAACTGGTGGAGACCTACTCGGCAGCACCCCTGATTGCCCGGGAACTGTGCTCCTATCTACGTCTGAAGAAATAACATCAAACTATCACCATATCAGTTGAGAACAAGCATGAAAAAAGTAGGGATTGTCGGTTGGCGAGGAATGGTCGGTTCGGTCCTGATGGATCGGATGCGGGCGGAAGATGATTTTCAAGGCTATGAGCCACGGTTTTTTTCCACCTCCCAGGCCGGCCAGGCCGGGCCGGAGATCAAGGGCACGACCTACCAGTTGCTGGACGCCCTGGATGCCGCCCAACTGGCCGAGCTGGATGTGATCGTCTCCTGCCAGGGCGGCGACTATTCCGGCCGGGTCTATCCCCAGCTGATGGAGCTGGGCTGGCAGGGCTACTGGATCGATGCGGCCTCCAAGTTCCGGATGGACGCAGACTCGATCATCGTCCTGGATCCGGTGAACCGCAAGGTGATCGACCAGGGACTGGCCGCTGGGGTGAAAAAATACATCGGCGGTAACTGTACGGTCTCCCTGATGCTGATGGCCCTGGGCGGTCTCTTTGAGCAGGGCTGGGTCGAGTGGGTCACCTCCCAGACCTACCAGGCTGCCTCGGGCGCCGGTGCCAAGAACATGCGCGAGCTGGTGGAGCAGATGCGGATCATCGGCGAGAATGCCGGCAATCTTCTGGATACCCCCTCCTCGGCTATCCTGGAGCTGGACCGCAACATCACCTCCACCCTGCGCAGTGAGCTCTTTCCAGCGGCCAACTTCGGCGCACCCCTGGCCGCCAGCCTGATCCCCTGGATCGACAGCCCCATGGAGAACGGCCAGACCCGTGAGGAGTGGAAGGGCTGTAGCGAGACCAACAAGATCCTCGGAACCGGCGCCAGCCTGATCCCGGTGGATGGCTGTTGTGTGCGGGTGGGAGCCATGCGCTGTCACAGCCAGGCCTATACCATCAAGCTGAAGCAGGATGTGCCCCTGGCCGAGGTGGAACAGGCCCTGGCCCAGCAGAACGACTGGGCCTACCTGGTGGCCAACACCAAGGAGGAGACCCTGCGGGAACTGACCCCTGCCCGGGTCACCGGTACCCTGGATATCCCGGTGGGCCGGGTGCGCAAGATGAACCTGGGACCCGAGTATATCAGCGCCTTCAGCGTGGGCGACCAGCTCCTCTGGGGTGCGGCCGAACCCCTGCGGCGGATGCTCAAGATCGTCCTGGAGCATCTGGACTAGTCCCCCCTTTTCCCAGGCAGGGTATCAGTCGGCTGATACCCCCATTCCCCAGCGCATCCGGCAGAGAGGATGCCTCTTTGCCGGTGCGCTGCCACTGCCCCCGCCCGGGAGGCAGTCCTGTCCCCGGGCCAGATGAGGAGGTGCACTGCCATGGCCATGGATTATCGGGGAGATATCTTCAGACCCCCCAGCGAGGCCCACTCCATCTTGCTCCAGGTGACCACCGGTTGCTCCCATAACCGCTGTACCTTCTGCGATATGTACAGCCAAAGCCCCTTCACCATCAAGCCCGAGGCCACGGTGATGGCGGATATCGCGTTTGCCGCCCTCCACTGCCGTCGTCAGAGCCGCCTCTTCCTCTGCGACGGCGACGCCCTGATTATGCCCCAGCAAAGGATCCTGACCACCCTGGACAGGATCGCCGAGCAGCTGCCCTGGGTGGAGCGGGTCTCGATCTATGCCAACGCCCGTTCCATCCTCCGCAAGAGCGAGGCCCAGCTGGTGGAACTGCGCGAGCATGGCCTGGCCCTGGCCTACCTGGGGCTGGAGTCCGGCGATGACCAGACCCTGGCCGCCGTCAACAAGGGCGCCGATGCCCGGGCCATGATCCAGGCCGGCCAGCGGCTGCGCCGGGCCGGGATCAAGCTCTCGGTCACCGTGCTCTTAGGCCTAGCCGGTCGGGAGCGCTCCCTGGAGCACGCCCGGGCCACCGGTGCGGTGCTCACTGCCATGGACCCCGAGTATGTGGGGGCGCTCAGCCTGATGCTCACCCCGGGCACGCCACTGCACGACGACCACCGCAAGGGCAGCTTTGATCCTCCGGGCCCCCTGGGGCTGCTCAGGGAACTGGGGGAGATGATCGAACATACCGAGCTCAGCAGCGGCTACTTTCACGCCAACCATGCCTCCAACTACTTGCCCATCAAGGCCCGACTGCCCGAAGACAAGGAGGCCACCCTGGAGTTGATCCGCAAGGCCATCAAGGGTGAAGTCAGCCTCAAGCACGAGGCCTCTCGCCTGTTTTAAGGGAGGGGCTCGCCGTGTGCTGGTTGTGGTGTTTGTTGTCGTGAATGCAAAGGGTTGATTTGGTCCGATCCCGGATTGACCGGAAACGCCCTGTACGGACCCGCATGCAGTGTGTTGTGGGGGCTGGGGGAGAAATTCCCCCGGCTACCCGATTATCTGATATTTAATTGTAACTGCATTTCTATTAGTTGGTGCTTGCCGACGACTTCAACGTTTTGGATAAAGTAAAAACCAAATTTTTCATAATATTTTTTTAAGTGTTCATGCGCATGAATTTCAATAGTAGAATAACCTGATTTTTTAGCATGAGATATTAGGACATTTATTATTTTTACTGCGATTTTGTTACCTCTATACTCTTCGGTTACAGCCACTCTTGCCATTACAGAATGCTTTCCGTCCGATGAATATAGACGTGCAGTTGCTATTGGTGAACCGTTATCAGTTACAAGAGCGTGACTTGATTTCTCGTCAAGTCCATCAAGATCCAATTCAGGGGGAATACCTTGTTCGCCTACGAAAACTTTGTGACGAATGATCTGTGATTTTTTAATTATATCAGTATTGTTTCCGATTTTTAATTCCATTTATTCTGTTTTTCCTTTACACCTAACGTTAAGTTAAGTTCACCGGTCGAGTAGCCCGAGGTTATCCCTAGGCCCTCACAGAACCGTATGTGAAACTCTCGCTTCATACGGTTCCTCGACGTTTGGCGTGAATTTCATTTAAAAGATCAAAATCACACCAAAGGTCGAGGAGCCATATCCAGTCGCCCTATACGCTCCTTCCTGTTAGCACCCAACTGGAGGTTTTATTCCCTAGCCGATTACGCCCCCTCTTTACACACACACCTTTCCAAGAAGAGACGACATCTATCCTAATAGAGGGGGCCATCACTTCATTTCTTGAAGAGCACAACGTTATGCTAACCGGCGCAAAAGAGTGAAGGGAGCAATAGCGGCCGGAACCCTTTTGCGTCCTAGTTCAGCGCCGGGCTATATTTCGACTGTTGCCCCTTTCCAACCCGAATATGAATTCTCTGCAACAACTAAGGTATTTTGGGTCCGATCTGCGGCTGCAATTAATCCAGATGGTCCCCAGATAGCGCTTTTGCCTGTCGGAACCCAGGCGCCGGTAGGTTTGTTGTAATTTGCCATTGCAACGAGCAAACTAAATTTTCTGGCATAGCTCTCTAACTTTTGCGTATCAGTTTCATATCCGTCAGCGCTAACGAGAACTCCAGCAATATATATCGATGCGCCCATATTAACGCAGGCTTCAACATGGTTCGGATTGTTTGTATCAGCACAGATCGCATTGAATATATTTAATTTACCGAAACTGACGGAATGGTAGCTTTTGCCGACAGAAAAATATTTTTCTTCTCCCGGATGTAAATTCATTTTAGAATATGTTTCGATCTGTCCGTTAGGCGTTATAATAAACTCACCGATACAAGGGAGGCTGTCGTTTTGCAGCGGAGCTCCTGCAACGATATGAATTTTATAATCAACTGCTGCTTCTGTTAATGGCTTTAACCGGGGATCATTTTTAGAAAAAGCCAGTTCCGCTGACAATTGCGGTTCATAGCCTGTCAATGATAATTCGGGAAATACAATATATGAAATGCCAGAATCGACAGCTTTTCTCACTGCATTAAGGTGCATTTTGATATTGGTAGAAACATCGCCTTTTACTGAAGAAATCTGAGCAACTGAAATTTTGAAATTATTATTCAATTTTACCTCGAAATATAACGTACTGCTCGAGTGCAGCAAATTGTGTACGCCCGGCATGGGCGTGATCTTATGGGGTGCAAGTCCCCTCTATGTAAACCCTGTTACTGTCGTGATGACAGGAGCATAAATACTAGCCGAAAGCAAGGGCGACCTGGCGTACCTTAAATAGGGTCAGAGTAAAATTAAATTGTTTTTTTTCGTCACCCCAGCGGCCGTCCCCTTTTTCTTGCCTTTACCCTCCTGCCGTTTAACTTCTCAATTTCTTTTTTAAATCGATGAGTTCCGACAGCCAGCCCTTTGTTGGTATTCGCTCGTACTTTTGTCAACAATCTCCCTTCTACCTGCTGGGCAAACAGAGCACGATACCTATTCCGCCGTTCCACGGAATCGGTACCCAATCCAAGGTATTCAGGGTGCGGTGTACACAGATCAGAAGCAACACCGAGTCCATTGACCGGATAATCTGCTGGAGTACTCTTTGAGCCAACCAGCATATGCGCCAAAGTCTTCTTCTGAAGCAAAACAGATCTGGCCATTGCTTCTTTACGGGAGTGGTGATAGTTATGAACGTCGACTTACCATTCCTGAGATCGTATTGATACAGTTTAATTTTACTCTGACCCCATTTATTTTAGACCAGTATTACCGAGTATTTCACGAGAAATCGTACTTTGAGAACGGCCGATATCTTTTGCGATCTGGTTGCGAGATACTCCCTTTTTTCGGCTTGTCTCGATATAGTGCCTTTCTGCAAGGCTTAGGTGTTGGTAGCTCATTTGTGCCCTCTGGAAATAGTTTGGTAGCTTTTTCCAAAATACACCTAAGTCTTGCTTTTCTCAAAGATGCGTTTCTCTTCAGCTACCTACAGAGGTTATGCGCTTATTATACGAATTCAGGAAATATGAGAAAATCTCCCTGTTCGCCTATGACTCAATCGCCGAGGCCCGCAAATCGATCATGCGCTATCTTGATTGGTACAATCGCAATAGACCCCATTCAAAATTAGAGAAGAAGACGCCCGATGAGGCGTATGCCGTAATGTTGCCGACGGTCGAACAGGCAGCGTAACTTGGCAGGAGATTCCACCTTAAAAGCAGTAAATCTTGTCCAAACAAACGAAGCCACCTCTCCTATGATGTAATAATTGTCCTATTTTCAAGTATTAGTTGGTTTGGATCGCCTTCCGCCGCCAGCCAAACAGCCCAGCTAAACCGAAGCCCAATAAGAGTAGAGTGGTGGGTTCGGGGACGGGGAGCACATTTACACTTGTGTTTTCCAGCGTGGGATCCGCTAGGACAAGCCCAAGAGCATCGCTCAGAACGACGTTATCAAAAATGAGACCGCTACCCCCTAGGTCCGCCGCCGTAAAAGTTACACTCACGAGGAGGAAGCTCTCCGGTTGGAGGAGGTCTAACTCACTATCGAAAAGCAGGGAAACCTCCTCCACATGGACTACCCCGGGTATGCTTGCATCCACAAATGTACTGGTCTCGAAGGCAAAAGGATCCGGATCCCCCAAGAAGGGAAAAAAATGCACAAACTCGAAGTCCAGGATCGTGCTGTCATATGTGATGTCAAATTCGAAGGCGCCCAGGGACTCAGGCCCTCCAGAGGCCAGGTCAGAGATACCAGCACTAACCACTACCGGCGCGCCTGGTGTAATAAGATGCGGCGATGAGGCCGAGAGGGACAGCGTGATCGCCATGGCCTGCCCGGCAACCATGGTTGTGGAAGAAAGCAGGATGAATAGAACCAGGAGCCTTCTCATTTTCTCTCTCCTTATTTAATTGTTAAAGGATAGTGATTCAACTATCTTCCCATCTAGCAGAAGAAGTGGAAGTTATAAGGCCACCTTGAAAAATTGCTTTTTCTTCCAATCTCGGCGTTGCACTCAAAATTTTATCCTCGGAATATCAGATATATGCCTGCGGTAAAATTTATCGCACGCCTTGACCTTGATCGAAAAATCTAATTTTTCAAGGTACCCATAAGTCAAATCATTCCTGACAGCGTGCTCCTCGAGGATTGGTGAAGTAGGTGACCAACTTACGCGCATCAGCGATGTTCACTGCCCCGTCTCCATTGATATCAAACTCCAGGCCCGGGTCCACCTCGGAACGCCCTCGGATAACATTCAGGAGAAGGTTTAAATCCAATCGATCCACGCAGTTATCGGCGTTGAGGTCGGTATCAGTAAGCACAATCCTCCACACGCCTCGACCAAGCGTGCCGATGTAGATGTTTAGCCTGCCAACCAACTTGTCGTTCACTATCCCGGCCGGCTCATGGTCAAAGTAGGCAAACCAGGGATTCGGCAAGTGCGGGACACCGGAGATGCCGGAATCGAAGGGATCGGTCAGCAGGTCCCAGTGAAATCCTCCGTCTTGGCTGAGAAATATCCCCGAGTCATGGCCAGCCGCCACGATGAGGTTTGGGTCCTCCGGGTCGAAGGCGATCAATGTGGGCTGGGTATAGCCCGCAAGGCCACCAAAGGCGCTTGAGCCAAGGAACGTGTTGGGACCCATAAAGTTCTGGTACTTAAAAATCCCTTTGCCTGTCATTCGGCTGTCTAGCCCTACCATCTCCTCAGATCTGGGTAGATCGCGATCTCTCTGCCAGGTTGTGCCACCGTCATTCGAGAAGAGCATCCCCCGAAATACCCCCACCTCATCAAAGTACGAAGCATACAACCGATTGGGATCACTCGGAGCTACTGCGAAGATTCCAACGCTTCCGCTATCAAGACCGCCGGGGATGTTGGTGTCAATGCGCTCCCAGTTACCTGTCCCGTCTATTCCCTCGAACTTCCAGAGCCTATGAGCCACGCGTGATTTGTCGCCAGGGAAGGCTCCTACCAGAACATAAAATGTCGGTGTGCCGCTGTCATCGACGGCAACCTGAACTTCACCAAGCAGATCGATTTCGCTAATGTCAGTGGGTGGTTTGGTTGTCTTCCCAAGCTCTGTCCAGGTGATTGTATTGGCAGTAATATCATCGGTAATGAAGACGCCGCCGTCTTCACTCATGGCTCCGCTAGGGCAGGGAGACAGGGTATGCGTAGTGGAGTCTTGATCGCAGTCCTGCGTCAATACAACAAAGTGATTCCGCTCCCAAGTGGCCACTCCCTGTGCGAAATGACTATTATCGATCGCACCATGACCGGGATTAATATTTGTATTTCCAGCCAAATGTCGATCGGTCAGAAGGAGGCCTCCAGCATTGCTGGTATACAACACACTGTTCCCATCCGTAGCCACGTCATAGACATCGCAACAATGTCCGGCTTGCCAGTCGGGTTTTGGGCTCTGCCCGGCATTCGTGGTGCCCCAGATGGCATTATCCTGCGTGCCGAAATAGAGATCTTCCTCGGCGTCGCCTGGCTGATCGGCGCCTCCCATCCCGTACACCCACAGCACGTGCGGGGAAACATCTGGCTGTTCCCACTGTGGATTTTGACAACTTGCGCTGACGTCGGTGTTGTAGTAAACCCCACCGTCGTTGGAAAACATCAGCGGGCACGCGTTCTGGACCACCCTCGAATCTTCGAATACAATGCTCCCAACATCGACGTGAGCGCCGCTTGATGCGTACTCCCAGGCCGGCAGGGGAGGCGTTGCCGATGCCAAGGGACATCGTAGCCCGCCACCAACTGGATTGCTTTGGCAGCCGACCCGATACAGATAGACGTCACCAAACCAGAGGTCAAAGGCATCTCCTGTCCGCGCATTCGTTTCCACGAATGCGATTCGATGAGCCGTCCCGGTTGTTTCGGGGGTTCCCAGATTGTTCCAGGTTATGCCCCCATCGTCCGATTCATAGGCATGCTCGTCATTGGCGGCAATGAAGAGCACATCCGCCTCGTGGGGAGAAACAGCGATAGAGCAGCGCCCCTTTGGTACTCCGCCGCCTCCGGTCCATGTGTTCCCATCATCGATTGAGCGGAGATGGCCGTCATCACCACAGATGTCAATTATCCCGTTATCGTGCACGACGACATCCCAGATGTTATTGGCAGAGTTGGAAGGACTAGGTGTGGGGTCCACAAATCTCCAGCTAAAACCGGAATCGTTGCTGATTGCAAGACCACAGTTCGTACCGATGTAGACGTTCCGAGTATTGTCTGGATCGATACTTATCCCAAAGGCTGAAGGCTCGTCTCGCGCATCAATGTTCCTGTCTTTAGCAGGGTCTAATTCACAGAAATTTTTCGGCGGGATGGCCGTGGTGGGATGCACCCAGGATTCGCCACCGTTTAAGCTCACCTGGATGCCTGAGAGGGGAAATGATCGGCCATCGTAGAAAGATGTCGCGTATATTTTTTCTGCGTTAGTCGGGTCAACCTCCACATCCCACATGGCGGTCGGAAGGTGTCGATCCAACCTAAACCATTTTCGCCCCTTATTCGTTGTCTTGTAAAGCCCGCCCCATTCGCTGGCTGCATAGAAGACATCATCATTGCCAGGGGCTCTCGCAAGCCCGTTAATACGACCGGATGAACCCACGCTGGGATCGAGATTTGAGTTGTCAGGGTTGATATCCTGGATGGAGATTAATTCTAATGCTGCGCTGGCGGGGAGCGTGAGCACCAACGCTGCCGTGATGTTCAGGAAGAAGAGGATGGCAAATCTTTCCAGTCTGTTATAAAGACGATCATTCATGCACTTCACCTCCTCTTTCTATTGAGTTTAGTTTTTCACACCTGCCAACTTAGCTAAGACTCCTTTCAATTGAATTGGGTCTGTCCAGTCAGGGAATCGGGCAGGATAAACCGCCGCCCTTTGCCTGACTTTTACTTTTTTAAGGAAATCAATTATCTCATTGTTTGTTTTCTGTCTATACAGTCTCCTCTTTTGGAATTACTCCTATGCGGATCTCATAAAAAAGCCTCTACTGTAGAGATGAAACTCTGTATAGACTTTAAAGTTAATAACTTCGGACTTTTAAGGTGTGTCATGGTCGATGTTTTAATAAACGATATTTTGGTATTTTTGAAAATGGCAAGGTGCTGACTTGTAAAAATGCAATTTCCGCACCTAAAGATTAACATGGCACTTAACAGTTTTGAATCATGAGGTTAATACGTCGAGGTGTTATCTTGAGAGGGGACGGCAAAGATGGAAATTCCCGAATAACGGTTTGGACTTCTGGAATTAATCGGCATAGACGGAAAATTTAAGCTCTTTTTTTTGTAATGACCACACGAGCCGAGGAAGCTATTTCAGCAGCTATTCAAAGAGGTTTTTATCATTAATGATAAATGAATATTTGAGCTGGCAGGGGTAAATTTTCGGAATTGGACAAGTGTAAAGATGTTTCCTGATTATACCTCAACCTTCGGGTGCGCCAGGCGAAGTCTGGCTGAAACAGTATCGCAGCTTCTTTGGGTTTTCGATCCGGGCTCAGGGCGTTGGCAGATTCGGATAGATCTCAAAAAGTCTATGAAATCAAGAGGATGTTAGTCTGTCGTTTGAAGGGTGCTGTCCATGCTGTGGAGAGGCAGGGGCAGGCAGCGTGGGAGGGGCGAGCCCGTCTGGTCCTGGGGTGATTACCAGGGGCTTGCTGGAGGATGGTGTGGGGGGAGTCAAGGCGCAATCAGCCGGGTGACAGCAGCCGGTTTTTCCGGATCCGGGTGACAGCTGCAGGGCTTCAGGGCAGATGGTTCCTGATTTCTGATAACTCCGGGTCAGGGGGCGAGTGGCCAGAATAGGGGGATCGTCACCATCAGGATGACAAGAATCAGCAGGCTCAGCGGCACCCCGACCTTGACGTAATCCATAAAGCGATATCCGCCCGGCCCCATGACCAGGACATTGGCCGGATGGGAGATGGGTGAGGTGAAACTGGAGGAGGCTGCCATGGCAATGCCCATCATCAGAGGGTAGGGGGAGATTCCAAGCCCGGCAGAGGTCTTCAGGGCAATGGGAACCATCAGTACCACCAGGGCTGCGGTGGGAATGATGCTGGTGGCGGTAAAGGTTATGACAAGCATCCCGAAGAGGATCGCCTCGGGGCCGTAGGGCCCGAGGACGTCAATCACATTTCCGGCCACCAGGGCTGCGGCCCCGGATCTTTCCAGAGCCGTTCCCAGGGGAAGCATGCCGGCAATAAGAAAAACCGCCTTCCAGTCGATGTAGCGGTAGGCCTCATCCATGGTCAGACATTTGCTCAGCACCATCAGGGCAGCCCCGATCACCACGGCGATATAGATCGGCACCCAGCCAAGAATCACCGGCAGGAGGACCGCAACCATGATCGCCAGGGCGGTCGTGGCCTTATCTTCCCGGGCAGGTTCCTGCATATTTTCCGTTAACACCAGGAAATCCGCCTCCTGGCCGAGAAAGGACAGCCGTTTCCAGTCGCCAAAGAGCAGCAGGGCGTCCCCCAACTGCAGCCGCAGGTCCCGAAGTCCTGAACGGGTGACCTGGCCATTGCGCCAGACGGCCAGCACCGTCAGACCATATTTCTCCCGGAAACGGAGTTCCCGCAGGCTCTGGCCCAGATGGGTGGAGTAGGGGGAGAGCGCAACCTCCACCAGGCCCACCTTCTCGTTCTCCAGGATTGAGATATCCTCGCTGCTCTCCTCATCTTTCACAAAAACTCCCTCAAGTCCGCGCATCAGGAGGACGGCGATCATATCCGAGAGTCCGGAGATGATCAACCTGTCGCCCGGCTCAAAGTGCATATCAGAGGAAGGTATCATGGCAGTGCCGTCTTCCCGGACGATGGAGAGAATCTGCATGTCCAGGGCATCTCCAAGGCAACTTTCACTGACCGTCTGGCCCAGGAGTTTGGAGTCCCTGGGCACGCTGAACAGGCGCATCTTCCTGCCAAAGGCATAGTGACTCCGGATCACTGCTTTCTCCAGGACTCTCGGCGGCAGCACTCCGGCGATCGTAGCCAAGGCGTCAATCCGGGCAATTGGCCCGCATACCACCAAGGTATCCCCATCCTGGAGCGGCACGGTCTTGACATTCTCGATGATCTTCTCCTCATCTCGCTGGATAAAGAGGACATTGAGCCCATACTGGTTGCGAAAACCAATCTTGGAAATGGTCTTTGCCTGGAACTCGGATCCTGTACCAAGCCGGACCTCCGCCACCTGGATGCCGTACTCATGGAGGCTTGATTTGTCGGGATCCCGGGCCTCGCTTAAGAGCTGGCCCCAGTTATTCATCTCCTGGATCCGGTCAAGCCGCCCTTCGACAACCAGCTCATCTCCCGGCAGGATGGTTTTGGTTATCTCCGGGGCAAGATCCGAGATCCCTCCACGATTAATGCCTATCACATTCAGACCCAGGCGTGAGCCAAGGTGGCTGTCTGCCAGGGTTTTGCCGATCAGGGCGGAATGTTCGGGGATCTTGATACGAAAAAGCCGTTCCTGCAATCGATAGTGGGCCAGTACCCCCTTGTTTTCCGTTCCTGTCGGGCTGACGACGCTGGTTTTCCGGGGAAGCAGGCGCGTACCGATATAGGTGACAAAGAGGATGCCGCTCGCCATGACCAGTAAGCCGATCGGTGAAAAGTCAAAGAGTCTGAACGGTTCAAGCCCGTTGGCGCGTAATGCCTCACTCACCAGGATATTGGGTGGGGTCCCGATCATGGTGGTCACCCCGCCCAGCAGCGTTCCATAGGCGAGGGGCATCAGCAACAGCGAGGGGGAGCTCCGGGTCTTTCGGGCAACATCCATGACCACCGGCAACATCAGGGCGGCCACGGCAACATTGTTCATAAAGGCTGAGAGAACCCCGGCGATCAGCATGATCACGATCACCAACCGGGATCTCCTCCTGCCGACCACCCTGAGGAGAAACCTGCCGAGGATGTTGGCGATCCCGGTCCTGGTCAGACCGCCGCTGAGGATAAAAACGGCCCAGATGGTGACCACCGCCGGGTTGCTGAATCCGGCCAGCGCTTCAACCGGACTCACCAGGCCGGTCAGTGCCAAGGCGCCCAGAACGAGGAGGGCCAGGACCTCAAGCGGCATCCACTCGGTGATCAGGACAAGGAGCACCACCGCCAGGATGCTGAATACCATGGTGATTTCCGGTGTCATCGGTGCATGCCCTCTTTGTATGTGACCGATCAATGGTGCGCGGTGGAGCTGCCAGATTCCTCTAGCTGACGAACGGGAAAGTGGTTTCTTGAGATAAGTATAGCATACTCCACCCGGGAGTGGTTTTCCTGCACTTATCGGCGGGAAAAAACTGCTTAGCCATGAAACGCAGCCATTTTTCTTCTATCTCGGGGGACAGATTGAATTTTTTGGTACTGAGGTAGGGGGCAGTTTTTTTCTGTCATTGCCACGCAGGCGGGAAGCCCATCTTTGAGGGACCAGGCAGCGCTCCAGCGTCTCCATCTTGGCGAGCAGACCGAAGGGGACACTCTACACCGGTGTGAGCAGCGATCAGCTAAGGCCTTTCTGGGAACAGAAAAACATTCAAATAGAAACCCTTATCAAAAAAAGAAGCAGTGATGAAATGCCCCCCAGTGCATCGCATTATATCAGGCAAGACTATATCTTGATCGAAAAATATCATTATTCAAGACACCCATAACAGACCCGGATGCCTGCCTGCGCGGGCATGACGGTAGGGGCAATGGCATGACGGTAAAAGAAGAAAAAGGGAAATAGAATCAGCGAACTGTCTACATAGATAGATATATCTTGGCTGAGTATTATACGTAATTGCATAACAAAAGTGGCCGCTTCAGGCAGATCTATGACAGAAAGGGGGGCTCTTTATTCCAGGGCTCAATTGACCTTGAGGTCACCTCTGTTTTCGTCTCTCAAAAGTGCGTTCTGCCTCCTTTCCTCTACCTGTGGGGTCCCTGCGCCATGCTCTACTCCTGATCGCCGAAGATGGGGGCGAGAGTTTGAGAACTCGCTGCGCTTGCACCGTTCACCCCCTCTCAGACCAGGTTCAGGAGTAACGCGGGGTAGGGCTTATCAGCTCGACTTGATCCACCATGAAGCGCGGCAGGGAACTCCTGCCGCGCTTCTAAAAAAAATGCCGATTACTTTCACCCGGCCTTTTTTATTTTTGAGAGATGGACCGTTTCACCGCTGTAGCAGCACTGGAAGAGCATTCTCATCTCCTCCGGAGTCGGCTTTCTGGGATTTGTACCGGTGCAGGGGTCTGCCATGGCGTTTTCCACCATTGCCTCCAGTTTTTCTTCCCATGCCTTCGGATCAATGCCGTATGCCTGGAAGCTGTCTTCTATTCCTACCCTTTCACGGAGTTTTTCGATCTCGATGACGAACTCTTCAACAGTTTTCTTGCCAAGGGCCTGGGCCAGCAGGGAGTACTTATCGGTTTCCTGGCTGTTGTAGCGAATGACGTTGGGCATCAGGATGGCATTGGCACGGCCGTGGGGAACTCCGAACATTCCACCTATCTGGTGAGATATGGAGTGAACAATTCCAAGAATGGCGTTGGAAAAGGCCATTCCCGCCAGGCAGGAGGCATCATGCATGGCCTGACGAGCCTCTATCTCTTCTCCATTCTCGCAGGCACGGGGAAGGTTCTTAAAAATCATCCGGACTGAATCGACAGCCAGGGCGTCGGTGTGAGGGCTTGCCAGAGCTGCGACAACGGCTTCAACATCGTGGGATAGGGCATCCATGCCGGTGTTTGCAGTGACGTTGGGAGGCATGCTCTTGGCCAGCTCACCGTCAACAATTGCGATGTCCGGGCAGATCTCATAGGAAACCAGCGGATGTTTAATTCCCTTGGCGGTGTCCGTGATAACCGCCACGCAGGTAGCCTCGGTTCCTGTTCCGCTGGTGGATGGGATCGCCACGAAGCGGGCCTTGTTCCGCAATGGCTTGATGGTGAAGGGGGCTGTTATCTCATCAAATGTTACTTCAGGATATTCATAGAATACCCACATGGCTTTGGCTGCATCAATGGCTGAACAACCACCCAGGCCGATGATGAGGTCAGGGTTTTCACGGTTGAAGAGATCAACGCCCTTCATGACGGTTGTAACAGAAGGGTCGCTCTCCACGCCTTCAAAGACCACCGAGGCTATGTCCGCTTCCTCTAAAAGGGCGATGGTTTTTTCCAAAAAACCGAACCGTTTCATTGAGCTGCCGCCGGTGACGATAACTGCCTTTTTCGCTCGAACTTCCTTCAGGTTCTCCAGGGAGCCGGGGCCGTGATAGGTGTGTCGTGGAACTATAAATGAGGACATGAATTACTCCTTGTTGTTGGGTGAACTTTCTGATCTTGTGGATGCACTGCTTTGTTGAGCTCGGCTGGAAATATAGGTGCATCTGCGGCAGAAGGGAATATCTGTTTCTCTCTAAATATTGCCTTTTTATGTCATTCGGGATACTCTGAGGTCGTTAATTGGTTCAATTCATATCTTTTGCTGTCGCCGAGAGGCCTGGTAAAGAATGGGGTGCAAGGAGGTCGTCCATGTTCGGGATGATAGGGCTGCTTGAGCAGTTTTGTCTGCAGGAACTGTTCACAGAGTCACGATTGAAAGGGGTTCGATTCTTCAAATCCTGTAACCATATTCCAAGAACCCCGCTTATCTATGATTCTGGAATTTTTATAGTCGCTCAGGGGCGAAAGATAGGTTACCTGGGGGACCGGACCTTCCAGTATGATGCCAATAATTACCTGGTCGCTTCTGTTCCCATCCCATTCCAATGTGAGACCTTTACCAGTGGGAGTGCGCCGTTTTTGGGGCTGTATATTGACATCGAAATGGTCATCCTCCATGAACTGATAGGACTGGTGGGACAGCACAGCGGGGGAGAAAGCGCTAAACCGAGTGAGATTCCCAAAGGGGTAGGCCCGGCTATGCTGGACGAGGAGATGTATGACGCTGTTTGCAGGTTGTTGAAGAGCCTTCAGTCTGAAACTGAAGCCAGGATACTGGCTCCGGGATGTGTCAAGGAGATACTCTATCGAGCCCTTTGCGGGACCCAGGCTCCGTCACTGTATGCGCTCGCCATGCACAATGGGAATTTTGCACGGGTTTCAAATACATTGAGATTGATTCACAGTGACTATTCCGCGAAGCTTGAGGTGGAGCAACTGGCCCGGCTGGCAAATATGAGTTTGTCCACCTTTCACAGAACCTTCAAGGAGGTGACCTCCGAATCACCTGGCCGCTATTTGAAAAAGGTACGCTTGACCAAGGCCCGAGATCTTATCCAGCACGAAAAGATGAAAGTATATATTGCGGCCGATAAGGTGGGCTATGAAAGCGTTTCCCAGTTCAGTCGTGAGTTTAAACGCTATTTCGGTCAGAGCCCGGCTCAAATGATGAGAGCCTTTCGTGGGGAATAGATCCCGGGATCTGGTGTGCGATCGGAATATGTCAATGGTTATGAGACAGCAGTATTCGTTCATGAGACGCCCGTTCCTTCTCTGGAACTGGGGGGCGGGGCGGCGGCAGGGTGTGGAGTCTGCACCCTGTGAGCGCTGCCCCTGGGGATATGATCTTGACTCAACAGTCAATTTTCTGTTGACCCGAGTGGAGTTGCTATGCTTCAATTTGGTAGGTTGTTTACTCATCTTTCCATGGAGAAATCTTATGCAAGAGGACAAGACCATCACCGTTAGCTGCCCCAAGTGCGGCAGCAAGATCACCGAGAAGCTCAGCCACTTCAAGACACCGGGCAAATCCTGCACCGCTTGCTGTCGTCCCTTCTCCTCGACCCGATTCAAGATGGCCATCGAAAAGGCTCAGGAGTAGCTGCCTCGGAGGCGCCTGCTGTGCAGCCGGGCTGAGGGCCGTTCGGGCGCCAGCCTCGAAGCAGGCCGGCTCGGATGAGGGTGGAGAGGCTCCCCGAACGACTCCTCCCTTGAGGCGTACCGGCAAAGGCCCTTTGTCGGCAGCCACAGGGGGGGTGGGCGAAGCTGGGTGCCAGGATCGTCACCAGGGGCGCAGCAGGACTGCGCTCCCTGGTGACGATCTTGGCCGACTAGATTTCGATCTTGGCACCCAGGAGGTGGATAAACTTGGCCAGCCAGCTAGGATGGGCCGGCCAGGCAGGGGCGGTCACCAGGTTGCCCTCCACATGGGCCGCATCCATCTCCACGGCCACGTAGCTGCCTCCGGCCAGGGCCACTTCCGGAGCACAGGCAGGGTAGGCCGAGCACTCACGTCCCTGGAGTACGCCTGCTGCGGAGAGCAGCTGGGCGCCATGGCAGATGGCGGCCATGGGCTTGCCCGCCTGGGCAAAGGCCCGGACCAGCTCCAGCACCTCCGGGTTGAGGCGCAGGTATTCCGGGGCGCGACCGCCGGGGACGATCAGTCCCAGGTAGTCTTTTGCCGAGACCGCTGAAAAGTCCGCATTCAGGGTAAAGTTGTGCCCCCGTTTCTCACTGTAGGTCTGGTCGCCCTCAAAGTCATGGATCGAGGTGCGGACGATTTCGCCACCCTTCTTCTCCGGACAGACGGCATCCACCTGGTAGCCCAGCATGGACAGGGCCTGAAAGGGGACCATCACCTCATAGTCTTCCACGTAATCGCCGACAAGCATCAACAGCTTCTTGCTCTTCATATACCTTCTCCTTGACTGATTAATACCCAACTCCTGGGTAGTTTATACTGACTGGCTCAGAGCGGGAACCATGGGAGGCGGCCACAGCTCCCAAGGCCAGGGCTTCACTTGCCGGCGCTTCGGGCAAGGCCGGCAATTCCGACGGATCAGCGGCGCTGCTCACCGGGACTATCGCCAGCAACAGCCCGGCTGCAGGCAAGCAGTTTTTTTCTGGAAAAACAAGCCGGCAGCTGCGCCCCTGCTCCAGGCTGAAGGCTACAGTCCATTGCCGGACCATCCTAATTGGTCTGGCTTGATGCCTTCTCTCAGCTGCCTTTATCGGTGCCATTATCGTTATCTTCCTCGACCACTGCGATAACGACGATTCCAGCCTTTTGCTCTGTCTCCACATAACGATAGGCAGCAGCGATCTTTTCCAGGGGATACTCTCTGTCTATGACGGCGCGGAACTCACCCGCCTGGATACGCTCCCTGAGAAAGGCGAGAAAGGACGGGTCCTGACGGGGGATGGGGAACACCACCCGGCCGGTGCCGGTGAGTGCCGACCAGGTCGCCAAGAGGAGATTTTGCCAGCAGGGGCCAAGATCTGTCGCAGCAAAGACGCCGTCTCTTTTCAGCAGAGGGCGACATTGCAGGTAGGAGCTCTTGCCGACCGCGTCGAGCACGAAATCAAAGCAATTCCCAAGCGCTGTAAAGTCTTCGGCCGTGTAGTCGATGACCCGGTCCGCCCCGAGCTCTCTGGCCAGGCTGAGATGGGGGGGCGAGACCACTGCGGTCACCTCGGCCCCATGGATTTTTGCAAGCTGGAGGGCCGAGGTGCCGATCGCTCCGGATGCCCCGTAAATCAGGATCCTGTGGCCGGGGCCAAGCCTGAACCTCTCCAGGTAGGTGTTGGCGTACCAGGCGCCCTCGCAGACGACCAGCTCTTGAAATCGTTTGCCGGGCGGCATGGGGCTGACCGCACCTTCTGCCGGCAGACAGAGGTACTCTGCGTGTGCACCGTATCCGTCCGGGGTCAAACCGAAAACGCGGTCTCCCTCGTGGAATTTTACCACCCCCCTGCCGAGCGCCTCCACCGTACCGGCGAAGTCGAGGCCGAGTATGGTTCGCCTTGGACGGAGCAGCCCTGTGGCCGCTCTCACGAAAAAGGGATGGGCCCGCAGGGCACAACTGTCGGTGCGGCTCACCGTTGTTGCATGGACCCTGATCAGGATTTCCCCGGCCTCTGGTTGCGGTGTAGGCAGTTCTCGGATATCGAGGCGGTCCGGCGAGCCATACGCTTCATTAACCACGGCTTTCATTGCAGCTGCTCCGCTGAGATTATTGCCTTATTGCCTTATGCTGATGACGATCTTTCCCCTGTGCTGCCCTCTTCCGAAGTAAGCCAATGCCTGGGGCACCTGGCTCAGGGGATAGATCCTATCGACCACAGGGAGAATCTTGCCGGATTCGATCAGCTCCCTCAGCTCTGCCAACCCCTGATTTGGCCCCTCTGCCACGAGACAAAGTTTCCGGTCATCGTGGGTCAGTCGCCCAAGGAGGCTTAACAACCACAGTTGGTAGACTCCTGTCATGGAACCGCCGACCATGGCATAGGTGCCTCCAGGTTTTAAGGCACGCCTATTGGCGAACATGGAACGAACATTCCGGCAATCGATGATCAGGTCGTACGTTTTCCCGGTTTGGCTGAAATCTTCCCGGGTGTAATCAACTATATGGTCTGCGCCAACAGAGCGAAGGAGCCTGAGTTTAGCTGCGGCATCCACGGCCGTTACTTCTGCTCCACAGAGCCTGGCAAGCTGCAGGGCAAAGGTACCCACGCCGCCTCCGGCCCCATTGATCAAGACCTGCTCTCCCGGCTGTATCTGTCCGGCCTTGCGAAGTCCCTGCAGGGCCAAGACCCCTGCCTGGGGTACGGCTGCTGCCTGCTCAAAGCTCAGGTTCACCGGCTTTGCTTCAAGGGCCGTTTCGTGGGCGCAGGCATATTGGGCAAAGCCGCCCCAGTTATCCCAGAGGTCCCCGAAGACCTCGTCCCCAGGCCGGAAACGCGACACCTTTCTGCCCACCGATTCGACTCTCCCTGCAATGTCAGCGCCCAGTACCTGTTTTCTCGTTTTTGGTCTGAAGAGGCCGTAAAGGAGTCGATTGAGGAGTGGTCTGCCGCTCATAAACTCCCAGTCCCAGGAGTTGACCGATGAGGCGTACACTTTTACGAGTACGTCATGGTCATCTGCTAAAGGCTTGGGAACCTCTGTCAGCTGCAGGGCGTCCGGAGTTCCGTATCTGCTAAAGACGATCGCTTGCATCATTCCCCTCTACGGACAGGATTGCTGATTGCATCCGGATGTCGCAGCTCCTGATGGTAAAGCTGTGCTGATGGAAGGTTTGAGCGTGTGGGAGCTCTGTTGTTCACTCATACCATAAAGAGGGTCCCTGCCTGCGCGGGAATGACAGCCCAAAAATGGATGACTGGGAGGGGGGAGCCCCCGGAGTTCATGCCTTGGGAGATCCGGATAGACCCCTTTTTTTTCCAGGCCTTGCTCTTGAGGCCACCTTGAAAAAATCCTTTTTCTTCCAATCTCGGCCTTGCGTTCAAAATGTTATCCTCGGAATATCAAATAAATGACTATGGTACAATTTATCACGTGCCTTGACCTTGATCGAAAAATCTAATTTTTCAAGGTACCCTTGAACAAGATCGTTCACTATTCAGGCTGGTCTAGAGTAATTTTTTGACCAGGGACCTGGCCTTTGCCTCCTGCTTTGCCGAGAGCTGCTGATCCGGCTCTTTGCCAACCAGGCCTGTAAAAAGGGTACCGACCGGGGTGGCGCCGATCATCTGAGCGGTGGTCTTGAGTTGCTTGCGGGTCCCGTAGAGCCAGCGGCCAAAAAAACCGGGAGCTGCGCACGAGGAGACAAGCAGGGCCTTCTTCTTGGCCGCATTGGCCTTGCGCAGCTTGGGCGCATTCATCTCCCATGGCCAATAGCCATAGACCATCAGTCGTTCCAGAAAGCGCTTGAAGAGCGCCGTGACCGTGCCGAAGTTGGTGGGTGAGGCCAGGATAAAGCCATCACTCTGTTCTATGGTCTTGATCAGCTCCCCCATGGCATCATTCCGGATGCACCTGCCCGGCAGTTCGCCGGGCTGTTGGCAGCACTCCCGGCAGTTACAGCAGAACTCGATGGGGTAGTTGCGCAGCAGGATCGTTTGGATCTCTGCCCCGGCGCTCTCAAGTTCCTCTGTCATCGTCGTGATAATCTGGTCGGTAATACCCCTGTCCCGGTATGAGCCATTGATCACCAGTATCCTGGTCACGGTTTCTCCTCCCTAAAAAAACTGATATGCCGGGTTTCTCTTTCCCCCAGAGCAGCTCGTTTAAGTGATTATGGGCCACCTTGAAAAATTGCTTTTTCTCCCAATCTCGGCGTTGCACTCAAAGTTTTATCCTCGGAATATCAGATATATGCCTGCGGTAAAATTTATCGCGCGCCTTGACCTTGATCGAAAAATCTAATTTTTCAAGGTACCTTATGATCTATTTAATCACAATGAACGGCTTTTGAACATGGGGAGAATGGCTGGTGGATGGGGCTGGCCGGATCTCCCTTGACAGGAGCAGCCAGCAGGAGTACCCACTTGGGAAGATCAGGGCTTTGAGCTCTTTTTTGCGGACCATGATTCAGGTCCGTGGTCAGGACAGTGGGCCCAGATTCTGGAGGTTCTTGCCTGCCAGGTGCAAGCGTTCCATAAACCGGAGCACAGCCCGGCATCCGAATCAGGAGTTGGAAGATCACCGCAGCTGAGATGGAAAAGCAATGCCAAGATTATATCTCGAAGAGTATCACCAGGCCTTAACAGGCAAACATATCACCATCGCCTGTCGGGAAGGTATCTTACGGGATAACCTGCCCCACATCCTGGCGGATGTGAAGTTTTTGGTCCGTCACGGTATCCGGACGACGATCTATCACAACATGGCCAACCGTTTTGCCAACCAGAAGCATTTTCGTCTGCTTGCCGAGCGTCTCCCTGAAACGGAAATTCGGCGTGTACCGGCGGAGCAGGATTTTTATAGCTATGTGCTTGACCGGGAGCAGTCGGTCTTCAAACTTATTTTTTTGGAACGAAAATATCTCTGTGATCGCAAGGGGCATCGGATCAACACCCTCACCACCAGAGATACCATCGAGAAAACCACCGAAATCTTTGCCAATGTCAACATTACCGGGGTCTTGAACCAGATCTGCAGTCGCATCATCGCCGGGGCCTATGATCGAGTCCATATTCTGCCGGCAGGGAAAAACACCATCAAGCATGAGCTGTTCACGGTTGAAGGCACCGGAACCCTGATCGCCAATAACTTTGAAGAGCAGTTTCTCCCCGCTCTCAGCGATCAGGAGGTAGAGATGGTGGCCGGCATCCTTGAGCTCTATAGTAAAAAGGGATTTCTTAAACCGCGAAACAGGAAATATCTCTATGCACATCGGGGGCAGTTCCACCTTACCATGATCGACGGGATCGGGGTTGGCTGTGTGGAGATGATCAGGATTGATTCCCGTACCGTTGAACTCGGAGCCCTGGCCATCTCCACCCGATTCCGGAATCAGCGGATAGGCGTCTTTACGGTTCGCGCCTTTGAAGCCGAGGCAAGGCGGCTGGGCTTTAAGCGTATCATCTCGCTCACCAACAACCCCCGTCTGCATGCCCTCTATCTCCAACTCAACTACCAACAGGGCAGTCTGCCGGAGTATGCTGCACGACAGGCAGCATCAGCCGATGTGGCTATGTTTTCTAAAACCATCAGCTGAGGAGCTGATACCTGGGAGGTTTTTGCCAGCAGGGCGGGGCACATGCTTCCGGGCAAATTGCTTCCAGGAAAATGGTCGCTTCCAGGCCGGAACGATTGCAGCGATGCAGGAACTGTCCGCCAGGAATGGTATGGCGGATAGCGGGACCAGGAGCCCCCTGCCATTTTTTATGAAGAGTAGAGACCTCAGAGTGGTCGAATGCCTTGACCGCTGGCAGGTTCCTGACCATTGTTACCTCAAGGTCAGGGCTGATGACGGGGCTCGCTCCATCATCCGTCACCATGTGGCTGCCGGTCATCGGCAAGGGGCCATGTTTGAGCGAAGCCGCTGAGGCGGACAACCTGCAGGGAGTATTGGATATGACACTGAAACTGAGCTCCAGCGCATTTTTCCATCTTTCCCCAATTCCTGTAGTGCATACCTGTGACGGCCGTGATCTGTCACCGCCTTTGAGCTGGACCGGGGTGCCGCCGGGGACGAAAAGTCTGGCTCTTATTGTCTCTGATCCCGATGCCCCGGATCCGGCTGCACCCAAAATGACCTGGGTCCACTGGGTGGTCTATAATCTGCCCGGCGATGCCACCGGCCTGCCCCAGGACGTTGGTGCAGCCCTCCCTGCCGGTACCAGGGAGGGCTTGAATGACTGGCACCGTACCGGTTACGGCGGCCCGTGTCCGCCCATTGGCCGGCATCGCTATTTCTTCAGACTCTACGCCCTGGGTGTGGTCTTGCCCGATCTGGGCAGGCCGACCAAGACGGCATTGGAAAAGGCCATGCGTGGCCATGTCCTTGCGGAAACGGAACTGATGGGCACCTATCAGTGCTGAGAGGGCTGCACACCGCTCACCAGCTGCTGCAGCATCTGGAGATTGCGCGCGCTAGAGCCTTTTTCATCGTTATCAAGGCAACCTGAAATGGCCGGCCTCTGCCTCCCTTATCCAGTCTGCTCCAATACCTTCCGGATACAAAACACCTTTTTTTGATTGTACACCAGCCTGAGCTACAGATACGGATATCGTCTTCGGGCGTGTCATTCCTTTGAGGTGTTCTTCTTTGACTCAAACTCGCTGAGGGGGGCATTCCAGTCCGAGGGCTTGGTATCGGTAATTTCCGTACCAAGATCATCCGGATTGTCGATATCGAACGGACCTGACCAGTTTTCCGGGGCTTCACATGGCTCTATCTCCAATTGATACCAGGTCGCAAAGTCTAACTCTTCCACATCGCCGTCAAAGTGTTGTATCTCGACGGTCCGGGTGTCTTCATCCACCACGACCACGAAAAAACGTTGCCCCTTATCCAGATGGCAATACCAGTTTCCGGCAATCGGATATGTTGCTGTAGACATGTTGCTTCTCCTTTTTAAGATCTGACCTGACTTGAAGTCGGGCAGGGGGAAACTTTCCAGCTGTTGTCGTCTATAAGCTCTCAGATTCGTCTGCTCCTTTTTGTACACTCAAAGAAAAAGGGTCTATCCTGCTTGATGTAGGATACTATAGTTTTCATCCCTATAGTTTGTACATTTGAAATCAGGGACGAAAATCCAGCGGAGTAGTTCGCCTCACGCTGAGGTTGCCCTAATCTGTAAGCTGTTGATGTCTGGGCTGGTAAATCAAGAAGTTTTCTGCCGGCAGGGGGACGAACATTCTCGCGGGCCGTCGCTCGTTTTTTCCTGCAACGATTGCAGCGATGGAGGAATCTCCTTAAGGGGGGAGGGTAAAGGAAAACAACCTCGGAAAAATAACAGACAACTGCTCCCCGGCATGCCGAGACTGCTTCTCCCTGTCTCTTCGTTAATCCGAGAGTTGTTCCCTCAGCATATGAAATTCTTCCTCTACCTCTTCAAAGGCCGCGACAAGAACTGGATCAAAATGGGAACCGGAACAACCGACGATCACCTCCCTGGCCTTTTCCCTGTTGAAGGCCTCCTTATAGATCCGTTTTGTGGTCAAGGCATCATACACGTCTGCCAGGGCCATGATTCGTGCGGCAACGGGTATATCCTTTCCTGCAAGGCCTAAGGGGTAACCAGTGCCGTCCCAGCGCTCATGGTGATACATGGTGATCTCATATGCCAGGCGAAGTCTCCTTGAGGACGATTTTCTCAGGATGCTGCTGATCAGATCTCCGCCAATCTTGCAGTGTGCCTGCATCAGGTTGAATTCAGCAGTTGTCAATCTTCCAGGTTTGTTCAGGATTCCATCTGCAACCCCAACCTTGCCGATATCATGCAGCGGGCTCATCCTGGAAATATCACGGGCAATACTCTCGGTTATTCCTACTCCCCGATTTCCTTTAATAAGCTGAAGACTGAGCAGCAGGGTGAACTCCTTGACGCGCTCCAGGTGCTTTCCCGTTTCCGGGCTTCTGCAGTCTGCAAGCTTGGCCATGGAAAAGATAAGATCATCCTGGCTCTCCAGCCGCAGTAATCGTTTGCCGTTTTTGAGCCGCAGGTTCAGCTCCCTGTGAAAGATCGGCTTGTGCAGGTAGTCGTTTGCACCGTACTCAAAGGATTGTATCAGCGAATCACGATCCGAAGAGACGGTGATCACGATTATGTAGATCTGGGTCAGCTGGGTTTGTCGTATCTCGCGGATGAGTTCAAAACCATCCATCTCCGGCATGATCAGATCGGTAATAACCAGGTGTAAGTCGAAATTTTCTTCTATGATCCGCAGGGCTTCGATACCGTTGGTCGCTTCAAAGACGGCAAACCCTCCCTTTTCCAGGTGCCTCTTGATCAGGTGACGCTGGCTGGGATCATTTTCGACCACCAGGACCTTGTCCTTTTGGTTGAGGAGTTGGAGTCTCTGGTGTAGCTCGCCTTGATCCTGATTTTGACGGTAGCCAAGATCTGTGAAGAATCCTAGGTCGGTTTTGAGGACGTGGTTGGCCAGCCAGACTTTGAGCTCTTCCAGGAGTTGACCGGCTCGTGCCGAATCGCTTTCGTCCCCGGTAAAACGTATTTTTTGTAATTTCTCTGTGAATGTTTGATGCGATCTGTGGTGTGTCTGATACTGCGGATGAATTGCGAGCATCTTTTCTTCTGTTCGGAAGTGTAATTCTGTATGCGCTACTACCCCGCTGAGTATTTTTTCAAACTCTTCCCGGCTGTTGTTGTGCTCAAGGGCAATGATCAGCTTGTTGACAAGGGAAAACAGTTGCTTGTGCTGTTGGTCGAGTAAGTCTATGCCAACGGAAAATGAGTCATGCCATTTAATCAGTTTCATCCAGTCTCTCCGGTGTAAGTCGGTACTAGTCCTACCGGGTAGTATGGCATGTTTCCAAGCCGGTGAGAAGGTAAAATCTCTCAATAGGTTGTTGCCCAGTCGAGGTAACAACCTATTGATCGAGGGGCAAGCGCGGTCAGGATAGATGAGAGGAAGCGATTTTTATGCAATTGCGCCAGTTGAGTGGCTAGGTGGAGAAGAGGGCAGGGGACAACTGTTTCATTCGGTGCTGGTGTCCTGAGCAGTATCCGACTCTTGCCGGCGACCAACTTGTCCTCTTGATCGGTCGGCTACTTGAGCAGGGTGGTGATTTGCGATCAAGAGGGAACCGGTCACTCTTGTTCTGTTCAACAACAATAAGTCGGTTCCCTCTGAGCTGGCCGCGGGGCTGCGACCCCTTATCCGGCGACGTTCCTAGGGTTTGGTCGCTGCTCCCCCCTGCTCCACAGAGATCTTCTTGGAAAAACGTTTTTTCAGTCTTGTCAGGAAGCGGGATATGATCAGTAGGATCTCCTCATCATGGAGATGATGGCATTTTCGGGCGATCTTATCCACCTGCTCAAGGCTTAGGGTCTTGGACTCCAGATCTGCAAAGTGACTGTGGGGGTTTTGGTTGATGTGATTCATGACACCTCCTTTCTATCGATTATCGATAATGTGAGTTACGGTTATTTTTTACTCTTCCCTGGGTATTCGTATCCCCTGCCGTACTGTTCGCCTTAGCGTTTGTCCTGCCAGTGTCTGCCGAGTTCGCGGTAGTGATTTGCCAGATGGCGGGCAGCATCCTGGCGCTGCTGTTGCTCAAGTGCGGCCACTATGGGTGGATGCAGGGCGTAGAGCTCACCCAGGGGCATGGCCGCCTCTATATGGGTGGAGAAAATTTGTAACTGGATCTTGAGGGACTCCCACATCTCCAGCATCCGCCGATTATGGGAGGATTCGATGATCAGCCGGTGAAACATGTTGTCGGCCTGGGTAAACGAGTTGAGATCATGGCTCGCCAAGGCCTGGTGCATCCTGTAGAGTTGCTCCTTCAGTTGGCCGCTAAGTCGGCTTATTTCCGGTTCCGCCACAATCAGGCAATGGCCTTCAAGGGCTTCGCGGATCTGGTATGCCTCTTCTATCTCTTTCTTGCTGAATGTTTTTACCAGGGCTCCCACGTGAGCCTTGTGCTCCACATAGCCGAGGGCCTGGAGGCTGCGAATTGCCTCCCGCACAGGGGCCTGGCTGGTACCAAACTCTGCGGCGATCTGGAGTTCCTTGAGTCGGTCACCAGGTGAGAGGGTCCCCTCAACGATCCTGTCGATGAGAATGGATTGTATCTGTTCCGTGAGGCTCTCACGTCTGACCCGCTTATGCTGCATCGTACCCCCTTGGTTGATTATCAATTATCGATAATATGCAGGGCGACTCCTGTCAAGACAAAACAGGGAGCCGGAAGCCACCGTTTCGGTGTGACCGTGGCCAGAGATGGTTGCCTGTCCAAGCCATCCGGTCCATTGCAGAGCTGCCGGTTTGGACGGCTTGCTGGTTGGTGGGCTGATCCCGGTTAAGCCCTGGCAGGGAATCTCGATTGCTGTCCAGGTGATGGTTAGCTTGAAGAGTTGCCTGTTCTTCCTGGCTCGGCACTCTGACTACATTCTTGGAGGTACACTTTTGGGTATACTCTTATCCGCGGAATATCCGTGTCATCCCTCCAGCACAGCTCTATACATGGTCTGCTCTCGCTTGAACAGGCTCATCATTCAAGCTCCCCAATATACGCTACGGACGTATTGCCCGGACGTAGCCGCTTGTTTTCAGTGCGTTGACATAACGGAACTCAGGGTCACAGAGGATGTAGCTTTCCCAATGGCCAAGACTCGCCTTTCCAGCTCTTGAAACAGACCAGAATTCACCGCTTTGCTTGAGCTCACAGCCCTGGTTCTTTTTCCAGAAAGAGAGGCGGAACAGCTGTAACAGTTCTTCGTTGGCAGGTAGGCGCCAATCATCGTAACCGCCCAGTTGTAATTGGGCTGCATACTGTTCAGCCTCCTGCAGGGAAGAGAATGGGCCCCCTCTCTCCAGCTGCCACATCTTTCCTGAGGTGAGTTCCTGACAGAAGCCTTTCCCCTCTCCACCAAGCAAGATGTTTTTTTGGGGGGCACAGCCAAAGGCTGCCAGGCTGAGAACTGCAAGAACCATGGCGGTAATGAGTTGATCTTTCATGGCAGTCTCTCCTTTTCCTCTGTTGGATATGAAAGGATCATTTTGCCTTGCCTGAACGGCCTGTGCTCCGGGGGAAGAGATTTGGGCCCCTCCATATTGGAGTAGCAGCCATCTTGAATAACGAGCCGCTTGGACCAAGGTGCTCAAACTGAAGCTGCTCAAGGTGAAGCTGCAAGAGGGGTGGGGGGCATCTGTCCAATATTCCACGGATACTGTATCGTAGCATACGCTCGGGCCATAGATCAAGAGTCAAAGGTGGAGCCGATCTATTGGTCGGGCGTCCCCTGAGGCTTAGCTTGACAGTCACTCTCTGTGACTGCTAAAGTTTAGCATGACCATGAAATATGGAGCAATAACCCTGCTGCTTACTCTTTTGACCGTCCTCAGCGGCTGTGCCAGGATGGTCGCGGGCAGCTTCATCCGACCGACCCTGGCCAACCTGCAGCGCCAGACCGACATCGAGCTGGTCTGCGAAGGAACCCCCTCCTTCCTGCTGATGATGGACAGTATGCTTGCCTCGTCCCCCAGGGATAAACAACTGCTGCTCACCGCCACCCAGGCCTTCAGCGGCTATGCCGCCGCCCTGGATGAATGCAACCGGCCGGAGCGTGCCGTCACGGTAAGCAACAAGGCCAGGCTCTACGGCATGTCCCTGCTCTGGAACGGTGCTGATCCCCAGGAGGTGTCGACCCTGCCCCTGGCCGATCTGGAGCAGACCCTGGCCGAGTTGGACAGGAGTAGGGTCGACCACCTCTTTTGGGCCGGCAACGGTTGGTCGACATGGATTCGCCACCAGCAGGGATCACCGGCATCCCTGGCCCAGCTGGTACGGGTGGAACAGATCATGTTGCGGGTGCTTGAGCTGGACGAGTCCTACTACCACGGAGGCGCACACCTCTTTCTCGGCAGCTACTATGGTTCCAAACCGAAACTTCTTGGCGGAAAACCGATGACCAGCCGCGCTCATTTTGAACGGGCCCTTGCCCTGGGCAAGAGGCAGTTTCTGCCGGCCCTTGTCCTCTATGCCCGGAGCTATGCCCGAATGGCCTTTGACCGTGAGCTCTTTGTCAAGCTGCTGGAGGAGGTGCTTGACTTTCCTCTGGAGAGCCGGCCAGACCTCGGCCTTGCCAATCAGCTGGCCAGGCGGCAGGCAGCCAGGCTGCTGGAACAGACCGATCAATTTTTCTAAGAGGCCCCATGGATCTTTACAGGCGCAACCCACTCCTGCTGACCCTCTTCTTCGCCTTGCTGCTCAGCTGCAACCAGGTTCAGGCCAAACCCAGGTACCTGTTCAAGGTTGCCTCCATCGCCCCTGAGGGCAGCATCTGGATCAAGCGCTTTCACGATTTCGCCGCAGAGGTCGGCCGGAGGAGTGATAATGCGATAGGCTTCAAGGTGTATCCCGGCGGTATCATGGGAGATGATCGCGCGGTGTACCGTAAGATGCGGATAGGCCAGCTCCAGGGCGGCGGCTTTACCATGACAGGCATCGGCAGTGTGGTACCCGATTTCCGGGTCATGGGGATCCCCTTTCTCTTTCACTCCTATCAAGAGGTCGATCACGTGAGAAAGGGGTTGTGGCCCTTCTTCAGCAGCGCCTTCGCTGCCCAGGGGCTGGAGCTCATTGCCATGACCGAGGTGGGATTTGTCTACTCCATGTCCACCTCGCCGCTCTCCACGCTCAAGCAGTTACGAAAGAGCAAAATCTGGGCTCCGGAGAATGATCCCGTCAGCATCGCCTACCTTGAAACCCTGGGCATAACGCCGCTGCCCCTGGCCATCCCCGATGTGCTGACCTCGCTCCAGACCGGTATGCTGGAAACGGTCTTCAACTCCCTCTATGGTGCCATTGTGATGCAATGGTTCACCAAGACGAACTATATCTCCGACATTCCCTTTGGTTACGCCTATGGCGCCCTGCTCCTGGATCGGAAAAGATTCGCCAGCCTGCCCCAGGCCGACCAGGCGATGATCAAGGAGACGGCCAACAAACATTTCAGTCTGCTGGTCAGTGATACCAGAGAGAGTAACCGCGACTCCAGGCAGGTACTCAGGGATAACGGGGTCTCCATGGTCGCCCCTGAAGCGGGAGAGGTGGAAGAACTGACCAGGATGCGCGATAGAACGGTGGAGCGGCTGCAGGACACCGCCTTTAGCCTGCAGGTCTACCAGACCACCATGCAGCTGCTCCGTGAGTATCGGCAACAGGCCCGGACCGAACAAGCCGAACCGGGTAAGGAGTAATCCACCAGATGAGCCAGCCCGCGGACCGCAGACAGATTATCACGCAGCTTGCAGTCTTTGCAGGGCGGCTGATAGACGGCCTGCTCTGCCTGCTGCTGCTGGCGATGATCATCCTTGCCTGCCTGCAGATCGGCCTGCGCACCTTCTTTTCCGGCGGTCTGCTCTGGGTCGACCCGTTGCTGCGCTACCTGGTCCTCTGGTCCGGTATGCTGGGTGCCGTGGTGGCAACCAGGGAGGGAAAACACATCTGTATCGACGTGGTCGGCTACCTGGCGCCGGAACCGCTTAAGCCCTGGATAGGGGTGGTTATCGATCTCTTCTCCACCCTTGTTGCCGCCGTCCTTGCCTGGGCGGCGCTCCACTTCGTCGGCAACGAACGCCTCTTTGCCGGCCCCGCCCTGCTGGGAATCCCCTCCTGGTGCTGGAACCTTGTCTTCCCCCTGGCCTTTGGCCTGATCACCCTCTACTTTTTCCAGGCCGCCATGGCCGGGATCAAGACCATAGCCTCCTCCCTGGTCCGGGATAGTGCAACAGGAACGGGTGGATGAACAGTCTCAAGCTGCTCACCCTTCTCCTGGCCCTGCTGGGTTCTCCCTTATTCATCGTCATCGCAGCCGTGGCCCTGCTCTCCTTTGCAGGTGTGGGGATCGATCTCTCGGTGGTGATCATTGAGATGTCCCGCCTGGCTGATACCCCGCTGCTGCTGGCCCTGCCCCTGTTCATCTTTGCCGGAACCGTGCTCTCGGAGAGCGGCACGCCCAAACGGCTCCTTCACCTCTCCCGGCTTCTTTTGGGGTGGCTCCCCGGCGGTCTGGCCGTTGTCTCTCTGCTGGTCTGTGCGGTGTTCACCGCCTTTACCGGTGCCTCCGGGGTGACCATCTTTGCCCTGGGCGGCCTGCTCTTCCCTGCGCTGATCAAGGACCGTTACCCGGAGAACTTTGCCCTTGGCCTGATTACCTCCTCCGGCAGCCTCGGCCTCCTCTTTCCACCCAGCCTGCCGCTGATCCTCTACGGCGTCATTGCCGAGGTCCGAATCGATCAGCTCTTTCTGGCCGGTATCCTTCCCGGGGCCTTGATGCTCAGCCTGCTGGTGGCCTACTCCATGTACAGGAGCCCTCCCAAAAGGGATCCAGGCGAACGGGTCAGCAGCCGGACCATCTTTGCCGGTCTGAAAGAGGCTGGCTGGGAACTGCCCCTGCCCTTTATTGTCCTTGGCGGCATTTACGGCGGTTTCCTGGTGGCCTCGGAGGCGGCTGCCGTTACCGCCCTCTATGTCCTGGTGGTCGAGGTCTTTCTCTATCGGGACATCAGCCTGGGGCAGCTGCCCCGGCTGATGGTCAAGTCGATGATGCTCTTTGGCGGGATCCTGGTGATCCTGGCCGCATCCATGGCGGCAACCAACTTCCTGGTGGATCAGGAGGTGCCCATGCGCCTGTTTGAGTTCATCCGCCACTATATCTCCAGCAAGTACACCTTTCTCCTCCTGCTGAATATCTTCCTGCTGATTGTCGGCTCCATGCTGGATATCTTTTCCGCCCTGATCCTGGTGGTGCCGCTGATCGTTCCCATTGCCAGGGGCTACGAGGTTGACCTGATCCACCTTGGAATCATCTTTCTGACCAACCTGCAGATCGGCTACTGCACACCGCCGGTGGGCCTTAACCTCTTTCTGGCCAGCTACCGCTTTGAACGACCGGTGATCCAGCTCTATGGTGCCAGCCTGCCCTTCCTTGCCCTGTTGATGTGTACCCTGGTCATCATCACCTACCTGCCCCTGCTGAGCCTGTTTTTAGTACGCCTTTTCGGCTGATGCGAGCTGCCGCTATTGCAGCTCGGTTTTGAAAAGAGGTTGCTGAAGATAAGGCAGAACCTGCCCCTTGAGTGCTGGTTCTGCTCGGCTGGAGGTCTGGAGCCGAAGGATGGGGAAGGGGCGTGTTGATCAGGAATAGGGGGCAGGAGGCCTCAGGGGCAGGCCACGCAGGCAAAGCCGTTCTTGCCGTCTCTTTTTACCCCATACATGGCCATGTCGGCCTGACGGATGAGGTTGTCGGCCACCAGGCCGTCTCTGGGGTAGAGGCTGACCCCGATGCTGACGCTGATGCCCTGATAGTCCTGTTTTTGGCCGAAGGCGTCATCGATCAGGCCGCAGATCTTCCGAGCTACCAGCATGGCATCCTCTTCAGAGCTCAGGTTATGCAGGGCGATCACGAACTCATCGCCTCCCCAGCGGCAGAGCAGGTCCGAGTCGCGCAGGCAACGGCGGAGCAGGTTGGCCAGTTTCTGGAGCAGGAGGTCGCCCTGTTCATGGCCGTGACGATCATTGATTTTTTTGAAGTTGTCCAGATCAAGGAAGAGAAAACCCACCATCTTGCCCTCGCGCAGGGCCTGACGCAGGCACTGGTCGATCAGGTCATGGAAGAGGCGTCGGTTGGGCAGGCTGGTCAGCTGGTCGTGGTAGGCCAGGTGCTGGAGCTGCTCCTTGACCCGGTTGAGGTCGGTGATGTCATGGAGCGAGATCACGGCCCCGAATTTTTCACCCTTACGGTCAAACATGGCCTGGCCACTGACGCGCAGGGTGCGCGGGGTACCGTGTTTCGCGCTCTTGATGATAATCTCCTGGTTTTTGACCTGCTCTTCATGGAAGGCCTTGACCAGGGGGATCTCCCCGGTGGCAAGCAGGGTCGCCCCATCGGACTGGTAGAGTTTATAGTGGGTTGCCCACTCTGCCATGGGGACCTGGCTGATATCCTGGCCATGGATCTCTTTGCTGGTGCGGTTGAACAGGGTCAGTTGTCCCTGGGCGTCACAGGCGACAATGCCGTCCTGGATGTGTTCCAGTACCGCCTCCTGAAATTTCTGCTGGACCTGGACCGCCCGTTCGGCCTGCCGCAGCGAGGTGATATCAAAGAAGTACCAGACCCTGGCCAGGTAGTTGTTGCCGTTGTAGAGGGGGTAGGAGTGGCGGAAAAAGGTGCGGCCATCCACAAGCTCAATCTCGTCGGTGGAGCTCTCGTGGGGGGCCTTGTAGAGGGCATGGACCTTTTCCAGAAACTGTTCCGGCTTCCTGACCTGTTCCAGGATCGTCTGCAGGCACTCCCCATCATCCCGACTCGCAGAGACCTGCTCGGGTATGGACCACATCTGGAGGAACTCGTCGTTAAAGGAGAGCATCTCCATCTCCTCACTGACCAGTAAGATTCCGGCAGGGTTATGGGCGTACTGGGCTTCCAGGATGAGACGCTTGCTACAGGGGACGGTACAGGCCTTGGTGGTCGCATCCTGGCGTTCCAGCAGCAGGAGCAGGGCGTTGTCCGGAAGGCGTGAGGCCTTGATGGTAAGGTCGATTTCCTGGCGCCTGGCAGTGTAGGCTCTGCTCAGGCGCACCAGGAGCCGGAGGGGGCGGCCATTGACTTCGCTGAGGGCGGTGGTGACGGCCTGCCGCTGCCAGCGGGTGATGGTCTTCAGGAAGGAGGTGTCCTTGAGGTCCGAGGGGGCAGCGGCCATCAGCTCGTCGGCCTGGGCGTTACTGTTTCTGATAAGGAGTTGAGGGTCGAGGATCAGCGCCGGACAGGGGAGGTGCTCAAACAGGGGGATCAGGGTCAGCCCCTGGTGGTGTGCTGCGTCTCGGCAGCTGCTGTTGCTGGTGGTTTCGAGTACGGGCATATCCGGCTACCTGATTGTGGAAAAGAGATGGTCTACGCTCGGGTCTCATATCCTCTCATCCTAGCACGGATGATGATAAATGGTGAGTAATTTTTTGATGTAAAATCAAAGAGAAGGGCTTGCGGGGTGAGGTCTGGAAAAAGCCTTTGTTTGCAGTGCTTTCAGAGGGGTGGTTTTCCTGGTCAGGGGGGCGTACTTTTTTTAGAGTCATGGATGGCGGGGTGCCGCAGCTCTTGCGGCAGGGTTACGGCTCTTTATGAGGGCGGGGAGAAGACCACGGTTGAGTTGGGCAAAGCAGGGCCTATCAGGAAGTGCTCTGCCCAACCTGGAACAGGCTACTCTATGCGGGTGACCGAGGTTCTGGTGGTGGTGGTGGGTCCTTGAAATTCGGCAAAGACGGTCTGGTCTATGGCCATCGCATCGGCGGAGATCTCCCTGCCGTCCTGATCAACCAGCCGGTCGGCAAACATCTCCAGGGATATTTGGTAGAGATTACCAACGCTTGAGACGTAGAATCGTTTGTGCATACTGTCCTCCGTTTTCTGGTCTATGAATAGGGAATACAGGCGTGCTGCCGTTCAGCAAGCCACCACAGCCTGGTTCAGGTCCGCAGCGGCTCCATTTCGGAGGCCTGCTTCCCTCCAAATACAGCGAGCAGCAGTTGCACCGCTGCCACCGCAGGCAAGGTACCCTCTGCTACCTGCTCTTCAATGGTGCCCAGGATCTTGGTCACCTCGGGGTGCTGGGCAAAGAGGGAGCGGAGGTGTTCATCCACCATCTCATGCACCCATCTGATGTTCTGTTCCTTGCGATGTTGCTCAAAGATCCCGGATTTGGAGGTGATTTCCTTGAACCTGGAGATCACCTTCCAGATGTTATCGATGCCGTCGTTGGTGACCGCGGAACAGGTAAAGGCATGGGAGACCCAACCCTCGGTGGAGGGTTGGAGATAGTGCATGGCCCGTTCATACTCGTTTCTTGCGGTCTCTGCGTAGAGTTTGTTGTCGCCGTCGGCCTTGTTGATCAGGAGGGCATCGGCCAGTTCCATGATCCCCTTCTTGATACCCTGGAGTTCGTCTCCTGCCCCGGCCAGCATCAGGAGGAGAAAGAAATCCACCATGGAGCGGACCGTGATCTCGCTCTGGCCCACGCCCACGGTCTCGATCAGGAGGACATCAAAGCCGGCTGCCTCGCAGACCAGGATGGTCTCCCTGGTCTTGCGGGCCACGCCGCCCAGGGTTCCTCCCGAGGGCGAGGGTCGGATGAAACAGCGTGCATCCCTGCCCAGTTTTTCCATTCTGGTCTTGTCGCCGAGAATACTGCCCCCGGAGATGGAGCTGCTGGGATCCACCGCCAGCACCGCCACCTTATGGCCCTGCTCCAGGAGGTAACAGCCCAGGGCCTCGATAAAGGTCGACTTGCCCACTCCGGGTACTCCGGTGATGCCCAAGCGCAGGGAGTTGCCGGTATGGGGCAGGAGGATCTTGAGGATCTCCTGGGCCTGGTCCATATGGGCGGGCAGGTTGCTCTCCACCATGGTAATGGTGCGACCGAGGATACCCCGATCGCCCTTGAGTACCCCTTCGGCATAGCCCTGGGCCGTCAGCTTGGTCCGACGGTACTGACTGACCGGTTTGTTGCTGCTGGTGCCGGCATAGGAACTGATACCGTCGTGGCCGGCGGCAACCCCGTCCATGACCCGGCAGGCAAAACCCTTGCCGCCCTCCTCAGGTGCCCACTCCGGGCGTTTCTCTGTTTTTCCCATCTCACTCTCCTCATCCAAAAAATTTCCGGTCCGGACCTCGGGGGCGTCACCCCCGGGTCCGGATCGAGGGCTAGAGATTAACCGTGCAGGCGGATGTTGAGTTCTTCAAGAACCTTCTGTGCAGCTACCGGGATAACGGTACCCGGGCCAAAGATGGCTGCAGCACCACGTTCGCGAAGGTAATCATAATCCGGGGCCGGAATGACCCCGCCGATGACGCACATGATGTCGGGCCGACCCAGTTTTTCCAGCTCTTCCACCAGGGCCGGCAGCAGGGTCTTGTGGCCTGCTGCCAGGGAGCTGAAGCCGATGATATGGGCATCGTTTTCCACGGCCTGACGGGCCGCCTCCTCCGGTGTCTGGAACAGGGGACCGATATCCACGTCAAAGCCCAGGTCGGCAAAGGCGGTGGAGATGACCTTGGCGCCGCGGTCATGACCGTCCTGGCCAAGCTTGGCCACCATGATCCTGGGACGGCGCCCCTCTTTCTCCTCAAATTCCTTGGTCAGCCGGACCACCTTCTCCACCTCTTCCTTTTCGCTGAACTCGGCCTTGTAGACTCCGGCGATGGAGCGGATGACTGCGGTATGACGACCCCAGCTCTTTTCCAGGGCAAAGGAGATCTCTCCCAGAGAGGCCCTGGCCCTGGCCGCCTCGATGGAGAGCGCCAGCAGGTTGCCCTCGCCTGATTCTGCAGAGCGGGTCAGGGCGTTGAGGGTTTCCTGACACTTGGTCTCGTCACGCATGGCCTTGAGCTTGGCCAGCCGTTCCAGCTGGGCCTCGCGGACCGCGGTGTTATCCACCTCCAGGGTATCCAGGGCATCCTCCTGTTCCAGACAGTAGGAGTTGACCCCGATGATCTTCTCCCGGCCCGAATCGATCCCGGCCTGTCTGCGGGCCGCGGCCTCTTCGATCCGCATCTTGGGCAGACCGGTCTCGATGGCCTTGGCCATGCCGCCCAGCTGTTCCACCTCCTGGATCAGGGACCAGCCCCGCTCCATGATGGCCCCGGTGAGTGCTTCCAGGTAGTAGGAACCGGCCCAGGGATCGGCAGGGCGCAGGATGTTGGTCTCGTCCTGGAGATAGAGCTGGGTGTTCCGGGCGATTCGGGCAGAGAACTCGGTGGGCAGGGCAATGGCCTCATCCAGGGAGTTGGTGTGCATGGACTGGGTGTGGCCCAGGGCTGCTGCCATGCCCTCGATCACGGTGCGGCAGACGTTGTTGAAGGGGTCGCCCTCGGTCAGGCTCCAGCCCGAGGTCTGGCTGTGGGTCCGCAGGGCCAGGGATTTGACGTTCTTGGGGTTGAAGGTTTTGATGATCCGGGCCCAGAGTACCCGGGCGGCACGCATCTTGGCGATCTCCATATAGTAGTTCATCCCCTGGGCCCAGAAGAAGGAGAGCCGGGGGGCAAAGGTGTCGATGTCCATGCCGGCATTGACCCCGGCCCGGGCATAGTCCCAGCCATCGGCCAGGGTATAGGCCATCTCGATGTCCGAGGTGGCGCCGGCCTCTTCCATGTGGTAGCCCGAGATACTGATGGAGTTGTACTTGGGCATGTGCTCCGAGGTATAGGCAAAGATGTCGGAGATGATCTTCATCGACTGGGCCGGGGGATAGATGTAGGTGTTACGCACCATATACTCTTTGAGGATATCGTTCTGGATCGTCCCCCCGAGCTGGCTCTGCTTGACCCCCTGCTCCTCGGCTGCCACGATATAGAAGGAGATGATGGGCAGCACCGCCCCGTTCATGGTCATGGAGACCGTCATCTCGTCTAAGGGGATGCCGTCAAAGAGGATGTTCATGTCCAGGATGGAGTCCACGGCCACCCCGGCCTTGCCCACATCGCCGACCACCCTGGGGTGGTCTGAGTCATAACCACGGTGGGTGGCCAGGTCAAAGGCAATGGAGAGACCCTTCTGGCCGGCAGCCAGGTTGCGGCGGTAGAAGGCATTACTCTCCTCGGCCGTGGAAAAGCCGGCATACTGGCGCACGGTCCAGGGCCGCATCACAAACATGGTGGCATAGGGGCCCCGCAGGTAGGGCGCGATGCCGGCCATATAGGAGAGATGGTCCAGCCCCTGGTAGTCGTCGCGGCGGTAGAGCGGCTTGACGTCGATCTGTTCCACGGTTTTCCAGGCCAGCTCTTCAGCGCTCATCCCGGTTTCCTGTTGAACGGCCGCTGCCCAACTCTGGTAATCCATCGGCGCCTTGCCGGGATTTAAGTTCATCTTGCTGAAATCAGGATTTTTCATGCGGTCACCCCCAAATGTTGTTGCACGGTTGCAAGTAATTCTAAAGCATTGCACCCCATGTAGAGGAATGCATCCACTCCGGCCTCCTTAAAGGCCTCGATGTGCGCCTTGGGATAGCCGGCCAGGATGATCAGCATATCCGGTCGCTCTGCCTTGACGGCCGTAATCAGCGGTGGCACCACCTCGGGATAGTCGGCGTCGGTTGAACAGATCACCATGGCGCGGGCCCCCGACTCCAGGGCTGCTGCCGCAGCTTCTTCGGCCGTGGCAAAGCCGTTGTTGCCGATGGTTTCCAGGGCGCCCACATTGAAGAAGGCGGTGGAAAAGTCGGCTCGGGCCTTGTGTTGGGGAATCGGGCCCATGTTGGCCAGGAAGAGCTTGGGGGCGGCTCCGGTTCTGGCGGTGAAGGCCTCGGTGGTTCGACGGAGCTGTTCAAAGGGTTCAGCCCCGCGGTGCTGGTGCAGGGTGGGAACGTTTTCCTGTTTATCCTGATGGGCTCCCAGGGCCTGGCTGAGTTGACCCAGGGTGGCTCCTGCCAGGACCGCCTTGATGGCATGATCCATCATGGCCTCGCTGCATTCACCCTGGAGGTGGGTCATGGCAGAGAGCACGTCTTCCGCCAGGGCCCGGTCCACCGTGGCAGCATGGTGTTCGGCCTGCTCGGCCCGATGGGCCTGGAAGGCATGGTGATCCAGCTCATCGGCAGGTTCCGGCTTTTCCAGGAGGTTGGGGTACATGTTGGTGCCGACAAAACGGTCCTTGCGGCTGGCCACGTTTTTGGCACGCTGGGCAGCGATCTCGGCCACCTGTTTTTGGGGTGCTCCCTGCTGGAGCAGGGCGAACATCCCTCCCTGGCTCTCGATCTCCTGGAACTGTTGCCAGCTTTTTTCAGCCAACTCAGCGGTGATGCTCTCCACGTACCAGCAGCCACCTGCAGGATCGATCACCTTGTTGAAGTGGCCCTCATCCTTGAGCACGATGTGGACGTTTCGGGCAATCCTCCTGGAAAAATCATTGGGTTGTCTGAAGATCTCATCAAAGGGGCTGACATGCATGGAGTCCACCCCGCCGGCCACCCCGGAGAAGGCCTCGGTGGAGACCCGGAGCATGTTCACCCAGGGATCGACATGGGTCTTGTTCCAGCTGGAGGTGCGGGCGTGGATCCGCATCTTGCGCGCCTCTTCGCTGCCGCCAAAGGATTCCACCACCTGGCACCAGACCATGCGGGCTGCCCGGAATTTGGCAATCTCCATGAAGAAGTCTGCGCCAATGGAGAAGGAGAAGGTGATCTTGGGGGCGATCTGGTCAATCCCCAGGCCACGTTCCTGCATGGCCCGGATATAGGCGACCCCGGTGGCCAGGGCAAAGGCTATCTCCTGGACCGCATTACCGCCGCTGTTTTGGTAGGGGTGGACCTGGACGCCGATGGTCTGGAGAGAGGGGGCCTTGGCAACGGCCCAGTAGGTCAGCTGGGCCATCTGGTCATAGGCCTGATCCAGGCTGACCGGCAGGCTCCCTTCGCTTGCCAGGAAGCCCAGGGGATCTGCAGCCACGCAGCCGCAGAGGTCCTCGGTCTTTTTCTCCTGTTTGTGCAGGGCAGCCCCGATCAGGGCCATGGCCCCAACCCCGGAGTAGCCGCAGCGAAGCTGGACAGGCAGGGTGGTGAGGTCCAGATCCTTGAAGGCGGTCTCGACGTCGGCCAGGTTGGCCAGGCAAACCCCGCCCTGGCCAACCAGTTCCGCCGGTGCCTGCTCGGAGTTGAGGCCGTAACAGCTGGCCTTGTCAAAGACCACGTTGAGGGTGTTCTGGCCGCGGCCCAAATCATGGACAGCAGCCTGGTTGAACTCTTCGGGATCAGGATCGGTGATCTCCTGGGCAATACCCCAGGGGTTGATCTTGCTGCCCGAGGCCGTGGTTCCTCGGACATAGGGAAGTTGACCTGGCAGGGTGTTGACGTGGTCCAGTTTATCCAGGTCATGTTGAAAATACATGGGTTGGATATCGATCCCTTCATAGGTTTTCTTGACCAGTACCTTGTCAAAGGGTTTGCCTTTGAGCTGTTTGTCAACAGCTTCGAGCCAATCCTCATGGGTATGAGCCGGGAAAACCTTCAGGATGTCTAGCGCATCACTCATTTCTGTCTCCTTTTCCAGTGTTGTGGTGGCGTTGAAAAAAACAAAAAAAAATCCCCCAGTCCTTGAATAAGGACTGGGGGATTGCACCCAGTTTGCTTCATCACCCCAGATAAACTGCCGCCGAGATGAAGGGGCTGCAGTTTATATCATGCGACAAGACGGTGTCCACGCCGTCTGTGCTGATAGAGAGTCATCGGCAGGTCTTCTGGCTTCCGGTTCTGTCTACTTGCTGCGTCTTCCCAACCCGAATGGTCAGTGACATCCTGCAGCGTTCGTCCCCGGTTACAGCGGCGGGACCGCAACGGATTTGCACCGTTTTCCCTTTTAAGCCCGGTGGTTATATGGTGGGCTCCGATACTCTGTATGTCGTTGTACTCACTATTGCATAGAGCACTTGGTTCTTCCTGTCAATATTATTGTCGCTTTTATCTTAAATTAATAAAGTAGAGTAAGTGAAAATTATTATTATAAAATCAGCGCTCGTTTCACCTCCTGACAGACGGTCTGTCAGCAGCGGTCCGTAGCGGCCTGTCGAGATTCAGGAGAGGCAGGCCCGATCCTGCTGCCCGGGATTGTTTTAAATATCTGATCAGGTATACGGCTCAGCTGAAAAGAATACTCTATGTAGGCAGGGGACTGATTTAATTGGTAAGGGGTAATTTATGGTCTGTATGGGTCAAGAATGAGGTGTTTTGAGTATTAATCTTGACCTGAGGGTTGAGAAGTGACAACATTACCTCAATGTCACCTAGGCGTCACCTAAACGAGATTTTTTGAGTATATCAGCAGGAGTGATGATGAGTATTTTAATGAGCACCAGGGAAGTGGCCGATTATCTCAAGGTGAACCAGAAGATGATCTATACCCTGGTTGCGGAGAAGGAACTGCCGGCCACCAAGGTGACCGGCAAGTGGTTGTTCCCCAGGCACCTGGTCCAGCAGTGGGTGGAGAACAGTACCATCAACTTCCCCGAGCCTGTGGGCCAGGTGTCGGCGACCAAGGGAACGGTGGTCCTGGCCGGGAGTAATGATGTCCTCCTGGAGCAGACCATGGCCCTCTATAACCGCGAGTATCAGGGCAGGATGGCGGTGTTTGCCAACGTGGGCAGCATGGGTGGGATCCATGCCCTGCGCCGAAATCTCTGCCATATCGCCCCCAGTCATCTCTTGGAGGAGGGCGGGAGCGGTCAGGAAAAGGGGAAGATGGAGTATAACTTTCACTTTGCCTGGCAGGAGCTGAAGAGTATGCCTGTGGTGGTGAACTTCTGTCGGCGCAGGCAGGGCTTGCTCTATCGCAAAGATAATCCCCTGGGCATCAGCGGGATTGCGGACCTGGGAAAGCCCGGACTGCGCCTAGTGAACCGGCCTCTGGGCACAGGTACCCGCCTCCTTCTGGACAACCTGCTCCAAGAGCAGGGGCTGAGCGGAGAGAAGATTAAGGGCTATGGCCTGGAGGTGGGCAGACACCTGGATGTGGGGCTGGAGATCCTGGCCAATCGTGCCGATGTCGGTCCCGGTATCGAGGCCATTGCCGGGATCCTGGATTTGGGTTTTCTGCCCCTGCACTGGGAGCGCTTTGACCTGTTGATCTCCAGAGCGATGTTCTTTGAGCGGACCATCCAGCACTTTTTAGGCATCCTGGAGCATCAGGGGGTCGCCGAGCTTGCGGCCGGATATCGGGGCTATGATCTCAGTCTGGCCGGAAAGATGATCTTCCAGGGCGAGGAGTAGGTCCGCCTCTCTTGGCAGGGGGACTTTTTCCCGCTGCTTTCTCCTAGAGCTTGATAATCCCGATCTTGGTCAAAAAAACCAGCAGCACGGCGACAGGGGCGATGTAGCGGATGGTGAAGTACCAGATATTGAAGATGAGCAGAAAGGAGCGGCCATCTTCGCAGATCTCGGCTCTGGATATTTTTTTTTCCAGGATGTGGCCTGCATAGATGGCGATCAGGAGACCGCCGATGGGGAGCATGAAGTTGCTGGCAAGATAATCCAGTGAATCCAGGATCTCCATGTTCTTGATGGGTTTGACCTGGGCCAGCAGGGAGTAGGAGAGGGCCGAGGGAATGCCGGTCAGGTAGACGGCAATGGTCATCCAGATGGTGGCCTTCCTGCGGTTGAACTTTTTCTCGTCGATCATGAAGGCGGTCAACACCTCCAGCAGAGAGATGGCCGAGGAAAGTGCTGCAAAGGCAAGCAGGATAAAGAAGAGCACAGCCAGGATAGAGCCCATGGGGATGGTGGCAAAGACCTGGGGCAGGGTCTTGAAGATCAAGCCAGGACCTGCCCCAGGCTCCATGCCCACGGAAAAGACGATGGGAAAGATGGCCAGCCCGGCAATGATGGCCACCAGGGTATCCAGGAAGGCAATCCGGATGGAGACCGGGTAGATCGGCTCCTTCTTATCCATGTAGCTGGCATAGGTTATCATCGCCCCCATGGCCAGGCTCAAGGTGAAGAAGGAGTGACCAATCGCCTCAAGTACGCCGTTGATGGTCAGCTTGGAAAAGTCTGGGTAGAGCATGAACTTCAACCCTGCCGTGGCGCCGCTGGTGGTCAGGGCGTAGCCGGCCATGACGATCAGCAGCACGAACAGGGTCGGCATCAGAACCTTGTTCCAGCGTTCGATTCCATCCTTGATACCGCCGATAACCGCCAACAGGCAGAGGCCCATGAACAGGGTCAGCGAGATCAGCTGGCGGACCGGGTCGGAGACCAGGGCGCCGAACATCCCGGCTATGGCCTCCGGCTCCTGACCGGCAAAGGCGCCGCACAGGGCTTTGAAGAGATAGTCAAGGGTCCAGCCCGCCACCACCCCGTAGTAGGAGAGGATGATGAAGGAGGCGGCAAGGTTGAGCCAGCCGAGATGTTTCCAGAAAGCGGATTGCGGAGTCAACTCCCTGAAGGAGCCGACCACATCTTTCTGGGCATGACGGCCAACGATGAACTCAGCCATGAGGATGGGCAGGCCGCAGGCCAGGATGGCTACCAGGTAGACCAGGACAAAGGCTCCTCCCCCATTCATGCCGGTAATATAGGGAAATTTCCAGATGTTTCCCAGGCCGACTGCAGATCCTACTGCAGCCAGGATAAAGCCGAGTCTGCCGCTCCAATGGTTACGCATGATCATTCCCTGCAGGTCAAATTTTAAAAAAGGACGGGTTGGAGAAGGTCCCGTTACATCGCTCGTTTTTTAAGGAGTAACGCTGACCCTGTAAGAGTTGAACCCTGGCCTGAAGCAGCACCGGTTTGGGCAACAGACACTACTTTCGTCTTCAGCCAACTGGCACCAACTCTTGAGGGTAGGTTCAGAAAAAAACGTGGCATATTACAGCTGTATACCCAAAAGTCAAGTCAAAGCTGTTCAATGGCAGGGTTGTTGATCAGTGGCTGGCTGGAATGCAGTATGGGTAAGGGCGGCCGGGCATGGGATACGGCCCGAGTACATGCCTTGAGCGGGGAACGGTTGCCCAGAGCTATGATGGGGGCAGCAGCCAGCAGCCCGCTTACCGAGAGTCTGGGTGCAGGGCTTTTCTGCCCGAGGGGCGCCAGCCCGGGACCGAATCTCAGATCCTGTCAGGACATTCAGGCTGTCCCGCCCGCCACCAGTGTTCCGCAGCCGCTGCTCACAGCAGGCCCGCTCGTTCTCTCGGTGTTGTCACCCAGGGGATCTGTCCCGGGGCAGGCCGGCTGGAGAGGTGAGTTGGCTGTTAAGGCCCCCTTGAAACATTGTTTTTCCTTCCAACTTCAGCCTAGCACTCAAAATTTTACCCTCGGAATATCAAATATATGGCTGCGGTACGGTGTATCGTGCGCCTTGACCTTGAGGGAAAATGCTAATTTGTTTAAGCCCCATTAATGGTATATTTATGATGCCAATTTTTTTGTTGTGTCGATCTCGGAAAAGAGCCTCTTGCTGGAGGGCAGCTCATTCGATCTTGGCTTGAGGCGGTGGCTGCAGGCGTTCGGATGGAGAGCTGATGACAGTGGCTATTATTATTAAATATCAGAAATATATAGATTTATTTTTAATAATTGTGGTATGGGTGCCAGAGTAAGCAGTTGGGGGAAGCGTTGCCCTTTGCTGGTTGATGGAACTGAAGTTGTATCTATTTATTTCAGATTATTGTTCGTCTTCTTGCTGGAGCGAGTGGAGGTTCCAGGGAGCAGATTCTGCTTCGGGCTCTGCGGGAGGGAGCAAGGGAAGGCGGCTGAGCTGGTCTGGGAAAGGCCCGGCCACTTGCCCTCAAGGGGAGGTTATCTGAAAGCGGACCATTGCCCTGGTTGGGCAACTGCCCGGAGGCAAATCTTTCACGTTCCAGCGTACGGCTCCACTTCTTTCCTGTGAACTGCCAAGCCAATGCCATCCCCGTGGTGGGGGTGGGGGGCTTCTTATGGCTACCTTGAAAAGTTGCTTTTTCTGCCAATCTCTTTGTTATGGTGAAAATTTTATCCCCGGAATAGCATCTCTATGCCTGCGTTACAATTTTCCCCATGCCGTGATCTTGAGCGAAAAATCTCGTTTTTCAAAGTATCCTTATCTTTAGCCAGGAGGTACATTTCATGTCGAATGGAGAAACAGTTCAAGGAAACCCGGCGGTTGTCGGGCTTGCAGGATTTGCTCTTACCACCATGCTTTTGCAGGTGCACAATATCGGCCTGTGTGACATCGGGCCGATTGTGGCCCTGGCCTTTATCTATGGCGGATTTGCCCAGATGTTTGCAGGCTTTCAGGAGTTTAAATGCGGTAATAACTTCGGTTACAGCGCCTTTGTCTCCTATGGCGCCTTCTGGATAGGCCTTGGTATTATTTTCATCCTCAATCATTTTAACATTTATCATTCCAGCACCAGCGACGTGGGCTGGTTTCTGGTGGCCTGGACCATCTACACCTTTATCATGTGGATTCCTGCCATGAAGGTGCATGGGGCCATGGGTCTGACCTTTACCCTGCTCCTCATCGGCTTTATTCTCCTTGACCTTGCCCACTTTGGCTTTCCACAGATGACCAAGGTTGCCGGCTACGAATTGCTGCTCTGTTCCGCGTCAGCCTGGTATATGATGGCCCATATCATCTTTGCCCAGGTCTTTGGTCGGGACGTGCTGCCGGTGGGAAAGGCATGGCTCCGTTAAACCGTATGCTAGGATCTGATGCTATGAAAAGAAACATTACTAGGAGAGGTACAATGAAAAAATCCCTTATCGTTCTTGCCGTCTCAGTCTTGGTTCTCTTGTCTTCCCAGGCAGGTGCCGTGGAGAGAGCAACCACCGAAGAGTGTGTTGCCAAGACCCATGAAGCAGCCGCATTGATCAATGCCCGGGGGGTGGAGGAGGCGATTAAAGTGATCCGTGACCCCCATGGTCCCTTTGTCTGGAAAGATTCTTACGTGTTTTTGATGAATCTGGAGGGGAAGGTCTTGGCGCATCCCATGCAACCGGAACTTGTCCAGCGGCAGCATGTGCTGTTGGAGACCGATGCCATCGGCAAGGCGATATTCGTGCACTTCGTTAATATGGCCAAGGATCCTGGTCAGGGCTGGGTGGATTACAGGTGGCCAAAGCCGGGAAAGAAATCACCCTCTAAGAAAATTACCTATGTCTACAGGGTTCCGTCAAAAGACCTGCTCGTGGGGGCCGGTATCTATGTGGGGGGGATGATGTATTAAGGCCACCTTGAAAAATTGCTTTTTCTTCCAATCTCGGCGTTGCACTCAAAATTTTATCCTCGGAATATCAGATATATGCCTGCAGGAAAATTTATCGCGCGCCTTGACCTTGATCGAAAAATCTCATTTTTCAAGCTACCCTTAATCTTGAATGCAGTTCAGGACGTTTGCAGCTAGCTGTGCCGGTGTAGTGGCAGGTGCGGTGTGCAGGGGCTCGCAAGGATGGAGGGGGATTTACCCCCTTCTCTGTTGCGAGCTTTTTTTTTGCCCATTTTCCCTTGGCTGTGACTCGTCTCTGTGGATAGGTCTCGATGAGGAGGGCACGAAATCTTCTACCTGGGTATGGTCTGTATCTCTCTGTGGCTGAAACCGACTTTTGTGCTGGTCTCTGGAGGTGTTCTCTGGGAGTAATGTGGGGAGGGGGGAGAGGAACACCGGTGACCACCAGGGCAGGGGGTAGGGGGTGTAAGGAGTTTTGAGTGATAATTTTGGAGAAGCGTCACTGGAAATAACGGCTCTGGTCCAAGAGGTATCGACCCTGCCCTGGTAATCGTTCCGGATCTCGTTGACTGTCTCTGTGTATATAGCATAACATGCACAGTATGCATAGATAAATATTCCTGGGGCCAGATTAAATGGACAGGGGGTGGACTGGCCTTTATCAAACCCTGTTCTGACCATGGCGGAAGGTTGGGGGGCGTTTTGTTCCGTATGATCAATAACTATGAGGTGATACAGTGGTGAGTGGGGCGGATCTGGAGGGGCTGAGGCAGGAGGCGCTCAAACTGGGGGCAGCGGCTGCGGTGGTGGTGTCCCCGTCCGAGCTGAAGATAGAGGCGCGCTTTGCCGAGATGTGCAGAACGCCGGGTTGTCCCAGTTATGGCCTGGCCCCGGGCTGTCCGCCCCATGCCCCCAAGCCCGAGGTCTTTAAGGCCGGCCTGGCCGCTTATCAGGCAGTGCTGGTCTTCCGCCTGGATGTGGAGGCGGCCGGATTGCAGGGAGAGGGCCGCCTGGAGGAGACCCGCAAGAGCCATCAGCTGGCGGCGCAGTTGGAGCGTCGGGCTGCGGTTCTGGGCTTCTCCCGGCTCAAGGCGGTGGCCGCTGGTTCCTGTAAGGAGTTGTTTTGTCCGCAGGATCCGGTCTGTGTGGTGTTGGAACAGGGGGTGGATTGCAGGTTTCCCGGCCAGGCTCGAGCCTCTCTCTCGGCTCTGGGGGTGGATGTCCGGGCCCTATTTGCCCGGCTTGGCTGGGAACTGACGTGGAAGGTTCCTGCTGACCAGGGCGAGCCGGTGGCGATGGCTGCCCTGGTGGGGATGGTCTTCGTGGGCTGAGCAGCAGGGAGCTGCCCCTGCTGGGGCTTATCTGCCGGCCAGCAGCTGCTGCAGGTAGTCGATCCACTGCTCAAAGTTGTCCCCTGAAGTGGCGGAAAGCTCGATGATATCCAGGTCAGGCTGGATCTTCAGGGCCTCTTCCCTGGCCTCCCGGGCAGAGAAGTCAAAGTGGGCCTGGAGGTCGGTCTTGGTGATCATGAAGCAGTCCGCGCCCTTGAAGGTGGTGGGATATTTTACCGGCTTGTCCGAGCCTTCAGGTACGGAGAGGAGGATGATCCGGCAATGCTCTCCCAGGTCAAAGGTGGCCGGGCAGACCAGGTTGCCGACGTTTTCGATGAAGATCAGGTCCAGGGGGCTGTTCTTGGTCAGGTGTTCCAGTACATGGAGTCCGCCGTGGACCATGGGGGCGTCCAGATGACAGGCACCTCCGGTGGTGAGCTGGACCGCAGGCACGCCCTTGGCGCGGATACGGTCGGCATCACGTTCGGTCTCGATGTCCCCCTCGATCACCCCGATCCGTACCTGGTCGCCCAGGGCATCGATGGTCCGTTCCAGGAGGGTGGTCTTGCCTGATCCCGGGCTGGAGATCAGGTTGATGGCGATGGCTCCCATCTTCTCGATGTGGCGCCTGTTGGAATCTGCCTGCTTCTGGTTGGCGTTGAGCAGGTTCTGGTTGACCTCGACGATGGTTGGATCGCTCTGGTGGTGGTCGTGTAGCTGACAGCCGCATACGTCACACATGGTGCTACTCCATTTCAAGTTGTTGTAAGATAAGTTCAGTCCCGCCCTGGGGCGAGAGTCGACTCTCGCCGCAGTGGCTGCAGGTAAAGTCGTTGCCGGCCAGGTTGGTGGTCTGCGGGTGACCGATGGCCGCTGCCCTGGTCCTGGTGTTGACGGTCTCGCAGTTGAGGCAGCGGTACTGCGGGTCCGGGGTCTCCAGGATGAGCTGGGCATCGGCGGTGGCCGCCTGTTCCTTCTTGAGGACATCGAAGCCAAAGGCAAAGGAGTCGGCAACCACACCGGAGAAGGGTCCCAGGATAACGGTCAGTCGGTTGATCCGTTTCATCTGGTGCTGGTCGCTCAGTTCCAGGAGCTGGTCGATAAGGCTCTGGGCCAGGGAGAGTTCGTGCATGATGGTCGGTTTCTGTACCTGGTAAAGGTTGGCCGGATTTTGCTCAGCAGATTCGGGGCAGGGGCTCCCCGGTCAGGGGTTCCAGCAGTCTGGTGCCGCCGATGGTGGTGGTCAGGCTGACCCTGCCGCGGTCTCCAGCTGCGACCCGGCCGATGATGGCGGCATCCCGGCCGGCATCCAGTCGGCGCATGGTGCTAACGATCGTCTCGGCCTGTTGGGGGTCGCAGATGACGAGGCATTTTCCCTCGTTGGCCAGGTAGAGCGGGTCCAGGCCGACCAGTTCGCAGGCCACACGGACCGCCGGCCTGATGGGCAGCAGTTCCTCTTCCAGAATAATATCCACCTTGGAGGCCTGGGCAATCTCGCAGAGGGTGCTGGCCACTCCGCCCCTGGTGGGGTCCCGCATCACATGGACGCCGTCCTGGGCCTGTTCCAGGATGGCTGCCACCAGCTGGTGGAGGGGTTGGGTGTCGCTCTGGATGTCTCCGCTGATGTCGATTCCGGCCTGGCGAGCCATGATGGTGATGCCGTGATCCGCCAGGGTGCCGGAGGAGATGACAGCATCCCCTGGCTTGGCCTGGGTTCCGGAGATGTTGTGCAGGTGTGAGACCGTGCCGATACCCGAGGTGTTGATAAAGATGCCGTCTGCCTTGCCCTTGGGCACCACCTTGGTATCGCCGGTCACCACAGCTACGTCCGCGGCTGTGGAGGCCCGGGCAATGGATCGGATGATATCTTCCAGCAGCTCCAGGGAAAATCCCTCTTCGATGATCAGGGCCAGGCTCAGGGCTATGGGCCGGGCACCACGCATGGCCAGGTCATTGATGGTGCCGTTGATGGCCAGTTCGCCGATGTCGCCCCCCGGGAAAAAGAGCGGATCCACCACGTAGCTGTCTGTGGAGAGGGCGATTCGGCAGGTGCATTCGTCAAGCACGGCACAGTCTTCCAGCTGGCTCAGGGCCGGGCTGGTCAGGTACTTGAGAAAGAGGTCGCTGATCAGGTTCTGGCTGGCCAGGCCGCCGCTGCCGTGATCAAGGGTTACGCTGTTGTTGGTCATGTACGGGGGCTCTTTAGGTTATTCGCTGTAGCGATAGTAGGCTGCGCAGGTGCCCTCGGTGGAGACCATGCACGGGCCGATGGGGTGCAGGGGGGTGCACCTTTTCTTGTACAGGGGGCAGGCAGGGGGCAGGAGTTGACCTTTGAGGATCTCACCGCATCTGCAGCCCTTGGGTTCTGTTACCGGTTTTACCGTGATGGGCAGCGCTGTCATGGCGTCGAAGCGGCGGTAGTCCGCCCTGAGGCGGAGGCCGCTTTCTGGGATCACTCCCAATCCCCGCCATTCGCTGTCTTCCTGGGCAAAGACCGTCTCGATCAGTTGCAGGGCCCTGGGGTTACCCTGCTCGGGAACCGCTCGGGTATAGCAGTTGTCCACCCCGGGGGTTTTCTGGTTGATCTGCCTGACCAGGCTGAGCAGGCCGGCCAGGATGTCGGCCGGTTCAAAGCCGGCGACCGCGCAGCTCAGCTGGTAGCGGTCGGCCAGTGGCTGGTAGGCCCGGGCGCCGATGATGGCGCTGACATGGCCGGGGCAGAGCAGGCCGTCTACCTTGAGTTCCGGGTCAGACATCAGTACTTCCAGGGGACTGGGCATGGTCTTGGCGGCAGCGATGATGAAGAAGTTGTCCAGTCCGAGTCGCTCTGCCTGGAGGATGGTGGCGGCAATGGCCGGGGCTGTGGTTTCAAAGCCGATGGCCGGAAAAACCACCTTCCTCTCTGGTTCCTGTTGGGCCAGGTTCAGGGCGTCCATGGGGGAGTAGACGATCTCTACCCGGGCACCTTCGGCCCTGGCCGTGGCCAGTGAGCCTCTGCTTCCGGGAACCCGGATCAGGTCGCCAAAGGTGGCAACGGTCACATCCGGGAGTCCGGCTGCAGCGATAAAGGCGTCGATCTGGCTGGCCGGGGTAACGCAGACCGGGCAGCCTGGTCCGGAGAGCAGGGTGATACCCTCGGGCAGCAGGGAGCGGATGCCATGGCGGAAGATGGACATGGTATGGGTGCCGCAGACCTCCATGATGCGCACCGGCCTGCGTAGGCTGTGGGCCAGTTCGCGGAGCAGGGGGGTGGTGATATCCCGGCTCTTGAATTCGTCCGCACACTTCATGGCTTCGGCTCCGGCAGCCGCCCCTCCTCCTCCAGGGCCTCCGCCATCTTGCGCATCAGCTTGAGGTTGATCTGGGCCTCCTCCTCGCTCAGGGTGTGGATGGCAAAGCCGGCATGGATGATGACGTATTCGCCGATCTCCGGCAGCCGGTCGACCATCTCCAGGCGGATCTCCCTGTGGATGCCGTCGGCTTCCACCAGGGCGACCAGGGGGGCAAGGGGATCTGTTTCACTGCCCTTGAGGGCGGTTACTTGCATGGGTATTGCGAGACACATGGGGCTTATCCTTTGTTGTGGGGCGCCTGCTAAGGGCGCAGGACTGTATGGTACACATGGTTGTGCTGGTCTGTCTATACTTTTAGGGGGCAGCCGCAATGTAGGCCTGCCCCAGGGAGAGGCCGCCGTCGTTGACCGGCACTGCTTCACCGCTGTACACCGTAAAACCAAGTCTGCCGAGCCGGGCGGTGAACCCCTCCAGCAGGATCTTGTTCTGCAGGCAGCCGCCGCTCAGGACGACCTGGCGAGGGCTCTCGGGGTCCGTCTCCCGGCTTGCCTGCTCCAGCAGGCGGCAGAATCCGCGGATCAGCCAGCCGTGGAAACGGTAACAGATCTCGTCCAGGGAAAGGGAGGCCTCGAGGTCGGCCAGGATCTGGTTGACCAGTGAGCCGGTTTCCAGCATCAGGGGGGGCGGGCCGGGGGAGATTTCGACTGGGTAGGCGCGATCGGCCTGTTCGGTCCGCCGGGGCTGCCCGGCGGCAAAGCGCGCGGCTCGTGCCTCCATGGTCATGGCTGCCTGTCCTTCGTAGCTTGCCTCCAGGCAGAGCCCAAGCATTGCGGCCACGCCGTCAAAGAGGCGGCCGCAGCTGGAGGAAAGGGGGCTGTTGATTCGCCGCTCCAGCATCTGGCCGAGGATTCTGCGATGTTCCCTGGGGATGCCCCGCAGTGGTGTGGGCAGCTCCTCCTCTGCGTCGAAGCTCAGTTTGTTTGCGCTGTGGAGCAGTGCCAGGCCCATGCGCCAGGGCTCCTGGGCCGCCTTGTCGCCCCCGGGGAGCCTGAACAGGGAGAGGTGTCCCTGACGTTGGTAGTGTCTCCGGTCAGCCAGGTACAGTTCTCCGCCGAAGATGGTCTGGTCGTGGCCCAGGCCGGTGCCGTCGAGGATGATGCTGAATACCCGGCTGTCGAGGCCATGTTCGGCCATCACTGCTGCGGTGTGGGCATGGTGGTGCTGGATAAGGTGGGGCTTGAGTTGGAGGGTGGCGGCGTGGCGGCTGCTTGCATAGTCGGGGTGGAGATCGCAGGCCACGGCCGGCGGGGTGCATTCCAGCACCGCCTGGAGGTGAGCGATGCTCTGGGTGTAGAAGTCAAGGCAGGCCGGAGAGGTCAACTCGCCGATATGCTGGCTGAGATAGGCCTGGTTGTCCCGGACAATGCAGAAGCTGTTTTTCATCGCGCCGCCGCAGGCCAGGATGTCGCCGGTGGCAGCAGCCAGGGGCAGGGGGGCCGGTGCATAGCCCCGGGCCCTGCGGAGGAGACGGGGACGCTGGTTCATGACCCGGGCCACCGAATCGTCTACCCGGGTGATGATATCCCGGTTGTGGAGGAGGAAGTGGTCGGCCAGACCGGAGAGGCGCTCCAGGGCCTCCTGGTTGCCGGTACAGATCGGCTCCCCGCCGAGGTTGCCGCTGGTCATGACCAGGGCGGGAGGGGCGGCCGGGTTGTTCAGCAGCAGGGCGTGCAGCGGAGTGTAGGGAAGCATCACCCCGAGAACCCCCAGTCCTCGGGCCAGGTTGTCGGCCAGGGGAACGGTCGTCGGGTACCGTACTTTTTTTTCCAGGAGGACGATGGGGCGCTGGGCCGAGTTGAGCAGGGTCTGTTCCGTAGCTGAAATCCGGCAGTAGCGGGCGGCGAGCTCTGTTGAGGCCACCATGATGGCCAGGGGCTTGTCAGGTCGTTTTTTTGCCCGGCGCAGGCGCTCTACCGCCTCGGTGGAGGTGGCGTCAACGGCCAGGTGGAAGCCGCCCAGTCCCTTGATGGCCAGGATCCGGCCGGCAGCCAGGGCCCGGGCCGCCGCATCGAGACTCTTCTCTTCAGGGATGAGTCGGCCCTGCTGGTCGTGCCAGCTCAACTGGGGACCGCACTCGGGGCAAGCGTTTGGCTGGGCGTGGAAGCGCCGGTCCAGGGGGTCGTTGTACTCTGCTGCACAGCGTCGGCACTGCCTGAAGGCGGCCATGGAAGTCAGGGGGCGGTCGTAGGGGACCTCTTTGATGATGGTAAACCTGGGGCCGCAGTTGGTGCAGTTGGTAAAGGGGTAGCCGTGGCGTCGATCAGAGGGGTCAAGGATCTCTCGCAGGCAATCCGGGCAGGTGGCCGTATCAGGAGTGATCTGGACCGTGGCCTTATGGTTGTGGGCGCTGGCGATGATGGTAAATCGTGGCTGGGCGTCTTGCTGCGGTCGCTCTGTCACGCTCAGGGAGCTGATCCGGGCCATGGGAGGGGCCTCCCGGGGGAGTCGCTGGATAAAGCTCGCCATGGCCGCTGCCCTGCCGGTGGCCATGATCTCTACCCCGTCGCCCGAGTTGGCTACGGTGCCGCTCAGGCCAAGGGCATGGGCCAGTCGATAGACATAGGGGCGAAAGCCCACTCCCTGGACCATGCCCTTGATCTGGATGGCACGGGATTGGAGGGTCTCTGTGGCAGGCGGCATCTTGGTTGGGGCAGCGGAGGATCTGGGAGTCATCGCGGTGTTTCCAGTCGATGGAGGGGCCAGGATAGGGTGAATCTCTCCTCCCTATATCAAGTTCCGTTGTTTTTCACCACTGATTTTTTTTATGCGGAACAGTTTGCCCAGTTTGCATAATTTGGGGCTCTGGTTGAGTCTGGACCGCTCTCAGCTGTTCGCCTGGGCCTGTTGCTGGATGGTACGGTAGCGCTGGGAATCCACCACCCGATGCTGGACCTGCTCATCAATCTCCTCCCGGCTCAGGTGGATCAGGCCGCAGACCGGACAGGCCAGCTCAACGTCATCATGGGCAGCACGTTCCTTGAGTTCATCGGCGGTCATGTGGCCAACGTAGCCACAGGCGCAGCTGGGGCATTCCACCCGGACCGGGCTGTACTGTTCTGTTCTCTTCTTTGTCATCACGGGCATTGTCCTTTGGAGGCGGTTATGGGGGAAAGGGTCTCGGCAGCCGGAACTCTGGGCAGGCTCAATCGCCGGGATCGGTCTCCAGGGCAAGCAGACGGTTATGCATCTCGTAGATGGCTTCAACCAGCCGCTCCGGTTCGGCTGCGGAGAGCCAGACCAGCTGAAAGCGCTCCTTCTCGTAGCCAAAATCAGCCAGGATCTCCTCCAGGACCTCGGAGCGGGAGAGCATGGCGTGGTTGCCCTCCTGGTAGTGGCACTCTCCCAGCTTGCAGCCGGTAACCATGACCCCGTCGGCCCCCTGGTTGAGGGCATGGAGCACCATCTCCGGGTGCACCATGCCCGAGCACATCACCCTGATGATCCGAATCGCACAGGGGTATTGCAGTCGGGATATTCCGGCAAGGTCTGCAGCGGCGTAGGAGCACCAGTTGCAGCAGAAGGTGATGATTTTCAGGTCCTGCTTCATAGAAGACTCATCTCACGGGGTCATGGTTTCGGGGGTTCCAGGGCGGCATCGATCTGGGCGAGGAGCTGTTCGTAACTGAAGCCGGTGATATAGACGCCCCGTTTGGGGCAGGCCCCCTGGCAGATACCGCAGCCCTTGCAGAGGGCGGGGTCGATTTCGATGATCTTGTGTTCCTCTCCCTGCTCGTCGATGGTGGCCAGCAGGGTGATGGCCTGGTAGGGGCAGACCTCCAGGCAGATCCCGCAGCCGTCGCAGAACTCCGGGTCCACGTGGGCGGTGATGGCGTCCAGCTCCACGCTCTCCCGGGCCAGGAGGGTGGTGGCCTTGGAGGCGGCGGCCAGGGCCTGGGAGATGGACTCCTCCACCGGCTTGGGATAGTGGGCCAGGCCGGCGACAAAGACGCCGTCGGTGTTGAACTCCACCGGCCGGAGTTTGGCGTGGGCCTCCTGGAAAAAACCATCCTGGTTCAGGGGCAGTTTAAACAGCTTGGCCAGCTCCGCACTGCCGGGGTCGGCCAGGGTGGCTGTGGCCAGGATGACCATATCCGCCTCGATCTCCAGGGGCCGGTGGAGCACGTGGTCACGGCTGCTGACCAGCAGCCGGCCTCCCTCTTCGCCGATGATCGGCGGCCCCTTGAGCTCGTAGTTGATGAAGATGATCCCCAGCTCACGGGCCTGGTTGTAGATCCGTTCCCGTTGGCCGTAGGTCCTGATTTCACGGTAGAGGATGTAGATCCGTCGTTCAGGGGCCTCCTGCTTCAGTTTGATGGCGCTCTGGATGGAGTGGGTGCAGCAGGACTTGGAGCAGTAGGGCCGCTTCTCGTTGCGGGAGCCGACACACTGGATAAAGACAAAGGACTTGCCCTGGGTCACCCGGATCTCGTTGTGCATGTGGAGTTTGTCAAACTCGATGGAGGCGACCACATTGGGGATCTGGCCGTAGCCGAATTCGCTGGGGATGTAGCGTTTACCGCCGGTGGTGATGATGGTGGCGCCATGGTCAACGCTCTTCTTGCGGCCGTTGCCGGCCCTGAGCGTGGTCTTGAAGTGACCGGCCTGGCCGGAGGAGGCCACAACGGTGGTGTTGAAGTGGATGGCGACCCTGGGCTCTTGGCTGATCTGCTGCTGCAGCTCCTTGAGGTAGCGGGGCACATGCTCGCCGCTCCAGGTCTGATAGAGATGGAGGGCATTGCCGCCCAGGGTGGTGCTTTTCTCCACCAGATCCACCTTGAAGCCCTGGCCGGCCAGGTTGAGGGCCGCCGTCATCCCGGAGACGCCGCCGCCGATGATCAGAGCCGAGGGGATTACCGGGATCCGCAGGGGATAGAGGGGCTCCTGGATGGCGATCTTGGCCACCGCCATCCGTATCAGGTCCTTGGCCTTGATGGTGGCCCGGGCGGGTTCGTTTTTATGGACCCAGGCGTTCTGGTTACGGATGTTGGCCATCTCGATCAGGTGCTCGTTGATCCCGGCGGCCCGCAGGGTCCTGCGAAAGAGCGGTTCATGGGTCTGGGGGGTGCAGGCGGCGATCACGATCCGGTTGAGTTGTTTTTCCCGGATCTGCTGGGTGATGTAGTCCTGGGTATCCTGGGCACAGGTAAAGGGGTTCTGCTCAACATGGATGACGTCGGGCAGGGTGGCGGCATAGGCGGCCAGCTCGTCTACGTCGACCACTCCGGCGATGTTGGAGCCGCAGTGGCAGATAAAGACCCCGGTCCTCGGGCTGTTGGCCTTCTGCGGGACCTCATGGGGGGTGCAGCTGGCCTGGGTCCGGGTGTGGCGGGCAGGGGCCAGCAGCTGCGAGGCGCTTGCCGCTGCTGCAGAACCGCCGATGACCGACTGGGGGATGTCCCGGGGGCCGTTAAAGGCGCCGCAGGTGAAGATCCCCTTCTTTGAGGAGGAGACCGGCATGAAGGCGGAGATTGAGGCGAAGCGATCCGGGGTGATATGGATCCCCATCCGTTCGGCAAGGCCGAGGGTGGAGTCCGGGGTCTCGAGTCCCACCGAGAGGATCACCAGGTCGACCAGCTGGTCCACCTGCTTGCCCTGCTGGTTAACGTAGTGGAGGCGCAGGTTGCCCTTGTTGCCCTGGGGTTCGACCCCATGGATCTTGGTGCGGACAAAGTTGATGTCATACTCGACCTTGGCCTGGATGAAAAAGCGTTCAAAGTCCTTGCCGTGGGTGCGCATGTCGCTGTGAAAGATGGTGATCTCCACCTGGTCCAGCTGCTCCTTGGCGATCATGGCCTCCTTGATGGCCGCCATGCAGCAGACCGAGGAGCAGTACTCGTTGTTGCAGCGATTCTTGTCCCGGCTGCCCACACATTGGAGAAAGGCGATTTTTCGCACCGGCCGACCGTCTGATGGGCGGGTGACCACGCCGCCGGTGGGCCCGGTGGGGGCGAGGAGGCGCTCGAACTGGAGGGAGGTGATCACGTTGGGATACCTGCCGAATCCCCAGGCCTGGCTGGTGCCAGGGTCAAAGGGTTGAAAACCAGGAGCCATGATGATGGCCCCGACCTGGATGGTCTGTTTCTGTTCCCGGTCGGCAAAGTTGACGGCATCGGCAGGACAGATCCGGGCACAGAGGCCGCATTGACCGGGATTGTTGAGCCAGAGGCAGGCGTCCGGGTCGATCTGGTACTTCAGGGGAACGGCCTGGGGGTACTTGATATAGATCGCCTTGCGCTGGGCCAGGTCGCCGTTGAAGCGGTCCTCCACGGCCTGGGGGCATTGGTCTGCGCACTGGCCGCAGGCGATGCACTTGTCGGGATCGACCCACCTGGGATACTCTTTGACCCTGACCGTGAAGTTTCCCTCCTGGCCCTCCACATCGAGGATCTTGGCCAGGGTGAGTATCTTGATGTTGGGGTGGCGGCCGCACTCCACCAGCTTGGGTGCGATGATGCACATGGAGCAGTCATTGGTGGGAAAGGTCTTGTCCAGCTGGGCCATGGTTCCGCCGATGGCCCCGCTGCGTTCCACCAGGTGGACATAGAATCCTGAGTTGGCCAGGTCCAGGGCGGCCTGCATCCCGGAGACGCCGCCGCCGACCACCATGATGGCTCCGATTTTTTCAGCCTCTGCCTGTGCAGCCTCTGTCATAGCTCCAATGCCTGTGGTGATTGTTCATGAGTATCATTCCTTGTTGTGGTCGATTCCCTGGCCGGTATGGCGGTCGCGGCCCTTGACTGCAGGGTGCGTCCATGGTCAGCTGGCGGGAACCAGGGCCTGGGCCACCAGTTCCCAGAGGGACTTGACCTCGATCTCCAGGTTGAATTCCGGGGCCAGGGAGTGTGCAATCTGGTCTTTGCAGTTATGGCAGGAGGTCACCACCAGCTTGGCTCCCGAGGCCTTGATCTGTCTGGCCTTTTCCCGGCCATGAAAGACCCGTTCTGCCGCATAGGGGCTTGCCCAGGCACCGCCGCCGGCGCCGCAGCAGTAGCTGTCTCCGCTGTTGGGGATCATCTCCCTGAACTTGGTGCAGCAGGCCTGGACAATGGTTCGTCCCTCGCTAAAGTAACCGTGACCAAAGGCCTTGAGCGATTTGCGGCCATAGTTGCAGGAGTCGTGGAGGGTGGTCAGCTTGTTGTGGATGGTCGGGTCCAGGTTGATCCGTCCCGCTGTCAAATACTCCAGGAGCAGGTCAAAGATTGAGTAGATCTTGAACTTGCGGGCCGATTCCGGGAACCATTTTTCCAGGCCATAGCGGGTGGCATAGTAGGCATGGCCGCATTCCGGAAGCAGCAGGGCCTGGCAGTTGAGTCGCTCCATGTTATCCACGATCCGTTCGACAATGGTTTTCATGGAGGAGTCGTCTCCGGAGTAGAATCCCCAGTTCACTCCCTCCCAGTTTTCCGAGGAGAGGGTCCATGACTCCTGGGCCGCGTAAAAGATCCGCCACCACCACATCAGTTGGCGGGGCTGGACAAAGGGTTCCTTGGAGTTGACCGTGACCAGCAGTCTGGCCCCTCGCACATCCACCGGGGTGGTGAAACCGGGGCAGATGGTCTCGCCGAGTTCTGTGCCCAGTCCCTTGACCAGTTGGAGGAAGTCGTCCTTGGGTATTCCCAGGTTGTTGCCCTTCTCCAGGCAGGTGGTGACCCCCTTCTGAATGGGGTGAGGCACCTTGGCCCGGTCCCGCTGGCCCCGGATGGAGCGCATCAGCTCAAGGATCTTGACGTTTGCGGGGCAGGACTCTTCACAGCGACCGCAGAGGGTGCATTTCCAGGGCCAGTCGCTGGCCAGAATCTCTTCTTCCAGGCCTAAGAGGGCCATGCGGATAATCTTACGGGGGTCAAGGTCATCCACGCCGGCGATGGGGCAGGCTCCGGCACAGCTTCCGCAGGTGACACAGCAGTCTGCCAGTGCCGGGTCCGGGAAGAGGTGGATAGAGCTGAGGCTGAGCCGGATCGGGACAGGGGGTGCCTGGGGCGTCGGTTGTTCCTGGGCCGGTGCATTGATGGCCTGGGCAGCGGGAAAGGCCTTGGGCTTGCGACCGAACTTGTCGCAGAGTCGGTGGTAGTCTTCGGCCTGGATCAGGTAACGCCGCCCCGGCCCTTCCTGGGCGGGCAGGGTGCCGGAGTTGATCCAGTTTCTGATCGTGTTGCGGTGAACCCCGAATTCTTCGGCCAGCTCATTGACTTTAACTTCGTAGACCATGCTGCAGTGTGGTTGGTTTGCGGTTGTACAACCTGAAGCCGGCGTTGAGCAGGGCGCTACTCCTGGTCAAGGGCAAGCCGTATGGCTGGTGGTGAACATCTGCGTAGTGCGCCAGAACTGTTGTTAATTTCTGTGAAGTGACCCTGTTTCCAACTGATCTGCCGGTTGTTGCTCAGGCCGGCTGGGGGCTGGTTTGTGCAAAATGTGCATTGGTCCCAGTATCACATAAAATGGTGGTTTTCTGCAAGCCTAAAGTGGCGGGGCAGAGCGGCGGCAAAGGAGGGGCCGCGGCCTGGCCTTGATCGCGAGACCGGGGCAATGGAGGTGGAGGACCTTGAACCTGTTGTTATTGGGGCAGGTTCGACCGGGCTCAGCTAACCCTTGGGAGAGAGGTTGAATTTCTCGCTCCAGAGCTAGGGGGCAGATGGCATATCATGGCTACGTATGAACATACGTCTGTATTTCTTGTTTGAAAAAAACACATAAAATCAGTTCATTCTTTGTTTGGAGGAACGTTTGGCTGAGTAGGATGCGCAATCAGAAAAAAACATTGGCAGGATGTTGCCTTTGTTCACGGATGCGAAGGTTTCTGTCCCTGGAGAGGCCCCGGATCTCCACCGATTCCGGAGCGGCGATTTTTTTGTTCTTCGGCGCAGTCAAGGTACGCTATAGTGGAAGAGGTGTGTTTGGGAAAGGGGACCCTGGAATAGAGGCAAGGGGAGGGGCGCGGAGTGATGAGGTCATTTCTGGGAAAGGATACCTTAATGAGAGCCGGGCAGGATATCTCTGCCTGGCGGAGCCTGGCTGCGCTTGTTCTGCTGCTGATCGGTCTGCTGCTCTTGCCGCTGCTGCTCTCCTGCAGTCGCTCTCCAGCCCTTAGCCTGACTCCTCTGGAAGAGCAGTGGGTGGCCGAACATGGAGACCAGCTGGAGGTGCTCTTTGGCTACGAGGCTCCACCCAATGCCTTTCACGGCCGTGGTGGTCGTTACCAGGGGCTGTTGGTGGATTTTCTGGAAGAGATCCAGCGCCAGAGCGGGCTGCGTTTTCGCTATCGCAACTTTGCAACCTGGCGCGAGCTCATGGCCTATGCTCGGACCGGACGTCGTTTCATCATCGTGGGGATTGCCGACAGCGTGGAGCGACGCGCCTACCTGTCGTTTACCGATGCCGTCCTCAAGGTGCCCTACGTGGTTGTCAGCCAGGAATCGGTAGCGGCAGGCTCCATGGCGCAGCTTGCCGGGGCCAAGGTCTGTACCGTGGCTGGGTATGCGATCAATGAGTTTCTGGCTCAGCACTATCCCCAGCTGCAGCCCCAGCCTGTTAGCGATAACCTCGAAGGCCTGCGGGCTGTTTCCACCGGTCGCTGTTCAGCCATGATTATTAACCAGATGTATGCCTCGTATCTGATAGAAGACCAGGGGCTTGCCAACCTGAAGATTGCCGGGGAGTCAGGCTATCTCAACCGCCTTGGTGCAGCCGTATCCCGGGAAGATCCTGTTCTCTTTAGCATCATCGACAAGGGTGTAGATCATATCCCCCAGCAGTTGAGACGAAGGCTCTATCGGAAATGGCTGGGGCAGGAGGAGGCGTTCCCCTTTGCTCCCCTCTTGTATGGCCTGATGGGGGTGCTGACCTTGGCCCTGCTGGTTGCCGGGCTTTTCTGGGGATGGAACCGCAAGCTGAAGCGAGAGGTGGAACGGCGTACCCGCGAGATCATCAAGAGTCGGCAGAACCTGGAGACCACCCTGCACTCCATCGGCGACGGGGTGGTCACCACCAACGCCCAGGGGGTGATCAGCGGCATGAACCGGGTTGCAGTCGAGCTTACCGGTTGGAGCGGTGAGGAGGCGGTAGGTCGCCCCCTGACCGAGGTTTTTCAGCTGGTCCACAGCAGTACCAGGGAGCCGTTCAGGGAGTTGCTTGGCACGGTATGCGGGGGGCGGGAGGTCGTCGGCCTGAGTGATCCTGCCACCCTGGTGGGCAGGCATGGTCAGGAGTATCAGGTCTCTGTCTCAACCGCTCCCATCATGGATGCAGGGGAGAGCTGTTACGGCACGGTGCTCGCCTTCCAGGATATCAGCGAGGCCTATGCGGTACGGGCGCAGTTGGAGCGAAGTGAAAGGACGATCAGGGGCTACTTTGATCAGGCCCCTCTGGGCTCAGGCGTGGTTGATGGTGACGGCAGGCTGGTGGAGGTGAATCAGCGAATGTGCCGACTCAGCGGATATAGCCGGGAGGAGTTGGAGAAGAAGACCCTGACCGGAATCCTTGCCCCTGAGGGGCAGCGCTTGCTGACCAGGGCCATCACAGAGTTTCAGGCAGAGGCGACCTCTTCGTTGACCAGTGAATATATTCATCACAGCGGGGAAAAACGCATCTGTACCATTGCCCTGCTCCACCTGGAGGATGCAGGGCTGTTGTTTTTTTTCAATGATGTCACCGAACAGAAACGTGCGGAACAGGAACTGCTCCAGATCGATAAACTCAAGAGCATCGGTACCCTTGCCGGCGGCATCGCCCATGATTTCAATAATTTTATCATGGCAATCTACGGAAATATTTCCCTGGCCCGGGGGCTGCTTAACGCCGATCATCCTGCTGCAGCCTATCTGGAGAATGCCGAGAATTCCATGGGTAGGGCAACCCGGCTCAGCCAGCAGCTGCTCACCTTCTCCAAGGGGGGCGATCCGGTTCGGGGAGAGCTGGATCTCTGCCGGGCGGTGGAGGAGATTGTCGAGCTTGATCTTGCCGGCAGCAATGTCCGGGCAGCGATCCACTGTTCCCCGGACCTCTGGTCGGCCCATGCAGACCGCGGCCAGATTCAACAGGTCCTCTCCAATATCTTTATCAACGGTGACCAGGCCATGCCCGAGGGCGGCGTTCTGGAGTGTACCCTGGAAAACGTGACCCTCAACGAGTCCTCCGGCCTGCCCCTGGCTGCCGGCAGGTATATCAGGGTCAGGGTCAGGGATAGCGGTGTCGGGATTGCCCAGGAACATCTGGGGCGGATCTTTGACCCCTACTTCACCACCAAGCGGGCCGGCAACGGCTTGGGGTTGGCAGCGGTCTACTCCATCATCAGTAAACACCACGGCCATGTCCTGGTCGATTCCAGGCCAGGAGAGGGGGCGCTTTTCACTCTCTTTCTGCCCGCCTCCGAGCATCGCTTTACCAGGGCGTCAGCACCTTCCGAGTCCGAAGAAGAGAGCGGCCTGCCGACAGCTCCTCTCCTGGTCATGGACGATGAGCCGGCCATCCTGGTATTTATCCAGAGGGTCTTGGAGCAAGCGGGCTGCCAGGTGGTCACCAGTAGCGACGGTCAGGAGGCTGTGGAATGCCTGCGGCAGGGGCTTGAGGCCGGTCGCCCCTTGACCATGGCGATTCTCGATCTGACCGTTCCCGGCGGGATGGGGGGATTGGAGGCTGCCGAGCAACTGCGGGCCCTGGATCCAGGAATACGCCTGATCGTTTCCAGCGGCTATGCCAAAGATCCGGTGCTGGCCGATTATGGGAGCTACGGCTTTGACGGCTGTATTGCCAAGCCGTACTCCAAAAAACAACTGCTCCAGGAGATCCGGCGGGTCGCAGGGATGGGGAGCAGGGGGGAGAGCGCAGCCATCGCTGGCTCCAAGATTTCCTGAAAGCGGCTCCGCGCCAGGCCCGTCGCCCCTGGTCAGGGGCTGAGCTGTCGGCGTAGGGTGTGGAGGGGGAGTCTGCACTGGATCAGGGGCCGACCAGGGTGGCCAGCCACATGGTGAGGGGAGGGTAAAAGGTGATCAGCAGCAGGTCCAGGATCAGGATAGCCAGAAAGGGCAGAATCCGTCTGCTCACCGCCCCCAGGCGATCGCCGGAGAGGGAGGCTGAGACGATCAGGCAGATGCCCATGGGGGGCGTCAGCATGCCGATGGCCAGGTTGGTCACCACGATCACGCCCAGTTGGATCAGGTCGATCCCCAACATGGGTTGCATGGCTGTAATGGTGGGTACCAGCAGGATCAGGGCAGCGGTGGTCTCGACAAAGGTGCCCGCGATCAGGAGGATCAGGTTGATGGCCGCCAGCAGCAGGGTCGGGTCGTGGCTCAGCCCCAACAGGCCCTGGGCCAGTTGTTCGGGGATATTTTCTATGGCGGCAATCCAGCTGAAGATCGAGGCCATGGCAATGATGAACATCACGATGGAGGAGGTGACCGCGGCGTCCCGAAACAGGGGAAACAACTCCCTGAACGAGAGCTGCCGATGGATCCCCATGCCGACGATCAGGGCATAGAGCACGGCCATGGCCGCGGATTCCGTGGCCGTGAAGATCCCGCTGAGAATGCCGCCCAGGATGATCAGCGGTGCGCCCAGGGCCAGGAGGGAGCGCCTGAAGGCCCGGCGGAGTCGGGGCAGGGAAAAGGGGGTGGTGGCCGAGTAGCCTCGGCGGAGGGAGATAAGGGTGGCAACCGTGATCAGGGAGAGGCCGATCAGGAGGCCTGGCAGGAGGCCGGCGGCAAAGAGGCGGCCGATGGAGGCCCCGGTGAGAAAGCCGAAGATGATCATCGGGATCGAGGGTGGAATGATCACCCCGATGGCGCCGCCCGAGGCCTGGACCGCCGCGGCAAAATCCGAGTCATAGCCGGAGCGTTTCATGGCCGGAATAAGGATGGCCCCCACGGCAGCGGCATCGGCAGCGGCAGAGCCGGAGATCCCTGCAAAGAACATGGCAGAGACTATGGTCACCGCTGCCAGCCCTCCGGGCAGCCAGCCCACCAGGGCGTTGGCCAGGTCGATCAGCCGCTGGCTGATCCCGCCGGCCTCCATCAGTACCCCGGCAAACATGAACAGCGGTACAGCCATCAGGTGGAAGGAGTTGGTGCCGGAAAAGAGCCGTTGGGCCAGCATCATCAGGGGAAAGTCTCCCTGCACCAGGATGGCCAGCACCGAGGCGGCCCCGATGGAGAGGGCGATGGGGACGTTGATGGCAAAGAGGAGCAGCAGGGAGACGAGCAGGATTTCACTGGTCATGGTCAGGCTCCAGGATGGTCTCGAGGAGAAAGGCCGCGCCATGGGCCAGGAGGATGATGCCGCTGATGGGGATGACCGCCAGGACGATCCACTTGGGCAGGCCCAGGGCCGGGGAGATCTGGAGGCGGATAAAGTAGGCGAACTGCACCCCTGCCAGGATGATGATCCCAAAGAGGGCCAGGCTGATCAGGTGGGTCAGCAGCCGGCAGAACCATCTGCCGGCGGCAGGCAGGCGCCGGCTGACCAGGTCCACTCCCGGGTGGGCTCCCCGGTAGTAGGCCGTGGTGGCGCCGAGAAAACTGAGCCAGACCAGCAGATAGCGGGCCAACTCCTCTGACCAGAACAGGGAGCTGTTGAGGACATAGCGGCAAAAGACCTGGGCGATCACCACCAAGGCCATGGTCATGCCCAGGGAGGCCAGCAGGTACTCGATCCAGGTGTTGAGTCGGCGACAGCCGGATTGGAGGGTATGGAGCACGGTCGTTGTCGGGGAAGGGTGGTTGGATGGGGTCCGGGCCAGAGGGGACGGGAACCATGGTTCCCTGGCAGCCGCTATCTGGTGGCGGCCAGCAGTTGCCGGAGCAGCGCCTGTACCTTGGGGTGCTGGTAGATCTTCATCTCTTTGAGCGTGCTGACCCTGTCCCGGAAGGAATCGATGTCCGGCTGCTCAACAATCTCCATCCCCTTTTCTCTGAGCAGGGCCAGGCGGGCCAGATCCCTGTCCCGGTTATCCTGGCGCTGAAAGAGGGCGGCCTGCTGCATGGCGCTGCGGATCATCTCCTGGTCAGCTGTGGTCAGACCCTGCCACCAGAGCAGGGAGGCCACATCGATGTGGGCAGAGTAGACGTGGCGGGTCATGCTCATGTAGTTCTGGACCTCGTAGAACTTGTAGACCTCCATCACCCAGAGGGGGTTCTCCTGGCCATCGATCACCCCCTGCTCCAGTTCAGAGTAGATGGGCCAGGGCATGGGGGTGGGGTTGGCGCCCAGGGCCTGCCAGATGGACTTGTGCAGGGGAGAGGCCATGACCCGGATCTTCAGGCCGGAGACATCTGCTGCCGCCTGTACCGGCCTCCTGTTGTTGGTCAGGTTGCGAAAGCCGTTTTCAGAAAAGGCCAGCCCCTTGAAGCCGACCTGTTCCAGCTCGGTGAGGATCTGCTGTCCCAGGGGGCCGTCCAGGATGGCGTCTGCCTGTTGGTTGTCCTTGAACAGGAAGGGGTAGTTGATCACCCGGACAATGGGGGCAAAGGTGTCAAAGGGGCCGACCGTGATGATTCCCAGCTGGACGGTGCCCATCTGGATCTGCTGGAGGATCTCGGTCTCGTTGCCCAGGGCCTTGGAGTGGTAGATCCGCACGGTATACCTCCCTTCGGAGGCCTGTTCCAGGAGCTGTTTGAACTTTTCGGCCGCGATGTTCTGGGCCGAGCCGGGCTTGGTGACCACGCCGAGTTTGATTTCTTGGGCAGCCAGGGAGAGCTGGCCAAAGAGCAGGACCAGGACAAGGGAGAGGGTCAGCTGGAGGTGTTTCATGGGAGGTGTCCGCCTCAGGTTGAAGGAGCGATGATCGGCGGGTAGCGGCTGGTCCGGCCTGCTTGAAGCCGAGCAGCGCACTCTTCAGGCCGGTTGCACCTAGCCTCCGCCGATAACCGGGAAAATAGCGACCTGATCGTTTTCCTGCACCGCCTGATCCAGGGCGCAGTGCCGGGAGTTGATCATGGTGACGCCGACTTCTTCAGGATCAATCCCAAGGGAGGAAATGATATCTCCCACCGTGGTTCCCGCCGGCAGGTCCTGATCTTCGCGGAGAAAACGATTTTCCCGAAAGTAGGCAAAGAGTTTGACTGTTATTTTCATGGCTGTCAATGAATAATATCGTTGGTTTTCGCCCGATTAGGACGAAAACCAACCTTGGAGGGAACAGGGGGGGCGGCTTGAGCGGTACCCCCTGCGTTGTGGGAATCTAGAAATCCCAGAAGGTGTCGATCTTCTCACCGGGGATGTCCCAGACCACGTTGTGGGGGGCAATGGGCTCCTGGCTGAAGAATTCCGGGAGCCGGTCATCCAGGTTGGTGAAACCGGCTGCCTGGTTGAAGGCCCGCTCGGTCTTGAGGATGGTCTTGCCCAGGTTGGTGACATCGTCGGCGGTCAGGTTGATGCCGAAGCGGGCGTTGATCATCTCTATCAGGGCCGGCAGGCAGTTGGCATCGTCCAGGGCGGCAAAGGCGATAAAGAGGCACATGCCGGTGGAGTCGATGGCGGCGGTGGCGATCTGAAGGTTACGGGAGAGCTCCACCTGACCCTCGTGGCTGAGGGGATCCACAGAGCCGCCCACGCCCAGGATGTTGGTGGCAATGGTGTAGCCCATGGTGTGATCCGCGCCCTGGGTGGAGGTGGCATAGGTGATGCCGATGCCCTTGATGGCCCGGGGATCATAGGCCGGAATGGCCTGGTTCTTGACCACCGGTACCCGGGTGACCCCAAAGGCCCGGCCCACCGAGCCGGCACCGTTGCCGATGATCCGTCCCAGGGGGGTGCCCTGGGCGATCTCTTCGCTCAGCATCCGGCAGATCCCGGCGCCGTCGCCGAATTCCAGCACGCCGGCCTCCATGGCCACCCCAAAGGCCACCGAGGTCTCAATGGTATCCAGGCCGATGTCATCCATCAGGTTGTCGGCCTGGGCGATATAATCCAGGTTGTCCACACAGCAGTCGGCACCCATGGCCCAGATGGACTCATACTCAAAGCCCGAGGTGCGGTACTCCTTGTCCGGACCGTTGTAGACCTGGGAGCAGTTGATCACACAGCCGGCATGGCAGTTGTGCTTGGGCTTGCCGCCCCGCTCGACAATGGTGTCATACATGGTCTCGCCACTGATCTCCTCGTGGCCTTCAAACTGACCAGTGGTGAAGTTGCGGGTGGGCAGGGCACCGGCCTCGTTGATGATGTTGACCAGGACATTGGTGCCGTACTGACCCAGGGCCTGGCTGATGGGGTTGTCCACCAGGGCCTTGGCAAAGGTGCGGTTGGCGGCCTTGAAGGCCTCGGGATCGGCAATGGCCACCTTCTTGTCGGTGGGGACGATGGAGATGTACTTGATCCGCTTGGAGCCCATGACCGCACCCAGGCCGCCACGGCCGCAGGAACGGATCCTGGCATCAGGATCCTTGATCGAGATATTGGCACCGCTCATCTTCAGCTCACCGGCCTGGCCGATGGAGATCACCCCGGTCTTGGCGCCGATCCGCTGGCCCATGGCCTCGATCACGGCATAGTTGCCCTTGCCGATCAGCTCGGTCTCTTCATTGATGGTGATCCCCTGCTCGTCGATGGCCAGGCTGTACCAGCGCTCCTCCTGGGGGAGTCCTTCGATGATCAGGGCCTTGATCCCCAGTCTGGCCAGGAGCTGGGCCGAGGTGCCGCCGGCGTTGGCCTCCTTGATGGTGCCGGTAAGCGGACTCTTGGCCCCGCAGGAGAGGCGTCCCGAGTTGGCGGCCGTGGTCCCGGAGAGCAGACCCGGGGCAAAGACCAGTTTGTTGCCCGGGCCCAGGGGGTGACAGCTGGGCTCCACCTCGGCGGCAATGATGGTGGAGGTCAGCCCACGGCCGCCATGGCCCTGCCACTGGGCAGGCACCTCTTCGACGGCGGTACTCAGGGTGGACATGTTGATTCGATAGATTTTGTCTGCCATGTTGTTTTTCCCTCAAGCTGGGGTTGCAGGGTGAGATAAGCCCTGAAGCCAGAGGACCACCCCCGGTTTTTCCGGGGTGGTTGGCTTCAGGGAAGAATTCGTTGGCCTAGGATTCGCTGCCCAGAACCTTGCTGATAATCATCTTCTTGGTGTGCACGTCGGGTTCCGGCGTCTTCCAGCTGATGAACTGGCTGATGACCCGCATGAAGTCACCGTTGTCGGCCTGGCACTGGTCGCAGATCGACTCGGCCTTATCCCGGTACATCACGACCTTGCTGGCCGGGTCGCCGGCCTTGTCCACGGCTGCCATCTTCTTGCAGCCGCAGTCCAGGCGGATCACGGCAACGCCGATCCCTTCGGGGCTGCCCTCCAGGATGGCCTCTATCATTGCCTGCTCGCCCTGCTCAGGGAGCGGGGAGCGTTTTTTTGGTGTTATTTTTTTTGCCATAGTATGGGGTACCTGTTTGAATAAGTATGTTGCGGTCATTCTATTCCCAGGTCTCTGTCCGGGTCAATAAAAAAAGCAAGGTCCTGAAGAGCTTATTGGCCGGTTTACACCATCCTTTCAGGCCAGCGCTCCAGAGGTTCTGTGCGTTTTATCTTGACAAAGTGTGAGCGGTTCGGTAGAGGAAAACCTCTTCAGAGTGATGTTTTTAACCTTGTCAACCAAGGCTGAAAGTAATAAACGTTACGACTGTATCATTTAATCAAAATTTTGGAGGTAGTGCCATGTGGGAAATAGTTGTAGATAAAGACAAATGTACCGGTGATGAAGAGTGTGTAGCAGCATGCCCTGCTCAGGTTTTCGAGATGGTCGACGGTAAGGCCGAGCCTGTCGAAGCCGACGAGTGTCTGGGTTGTGAAACCTGTGTAGAGGTTTGCCCAGAAGAAGCCATCACCGTTACCGAAGTGTAATCTTACCCTTCGATCAATCGGTTATCGATAAGCCCATCCCGCTACGGGGTGGGCTTATCGTGTTTTAGGGGACTTTACAGGAGCGTTGCTGCAGGGTCCCCTTGTTGTGTCCGGAGGGGCGAGCCGTGTTTAAACCCGGGGTGAAACGATCGGTCCATCTGTTTGCGGCTCCATTCCTGTGGACAGGGATCGGCGCCATGCTGATGGTGCGGGGCTATGGCTGGCTGGAGCCTGGGCATCGGCTGTCATACCTCAGTATCGCCCTGCTGCTCGGGTCTGCCAAGTCGCTGCTCATCCTCGACAAAACCGCTGGGAAATCACTGGGACGAATAGTCGCCTTTCAGGACGGCACCTGCCTGGGGGCGGTCTACTCCTGGAAAACCTGGTTACTGGTAGGGGTGATGATGAGCTGCGGTATCCTGATGCGCGCATTCGTAACTCCCGGACCACTGATCGGGGCGGTCTACTGTGCCATTGGTTGGGCCCTATGCCTTTCCAGCCGGCTCGGTTGGCGGGCCTGGTTCAGGGCGGTACATCCCAGGGTACCTTGAAGAGTACGATTTTTCGATCAAGCTGAAGGCATGGGGAAAATTTTAGCGCAGGCATATAATCGATATTCCGGGGATAGAATTTTTTCCATAACCCAGAGATTGGCAGAAAAAACACGGTTTCAAGGTAGGCCGTAGAGATGAACGCACTTAATCGCGTGGAGATCAGTGCTCGGGCCCTGCGGCATAACTTTGGCGTCTGTCGCCATTACGCCGCTGACGCCGCTATCCTGGCCATGGTCAAGGGTGAGGCCTATGGTCACGGCATGGTGGATTGCGCCCGACTCTTTGTTGCAGAGGGGGCCGCCAGCCTGGGGGTTGCCCAGGTGGGAGAAGGGGTAACCCTCCGCCAGGCCGGCATAACGGCGCCGATCTTTGTGCTTGCCGGGATCACCCCCCAGAGCGCAGCCGTGGCCGTTGAGCACGGTTTGACCCCGGTGATCGGCGACGGCTCCAGCCTGGATGAGCTGGCCTTCCAGGCCAGGAGAGTAGGTCGTACGGTCAGGCTCCACCTGAAGATGGATGCCGGCATGGGGCGTCAGGGGACCCTGCCAGGGGAGATGTCGGCCCTGATCCAGGGCGTTCTGGATCGACCCGGGCTTGCGATCGACGGCATCCTGGCCCACTTTCCTGAGGCCGATGAGCCGGGTGCTGCAAGTTCAAGCCAGGTGGTGGAGACCTTTAGGGTCACCAGCCGACAGTTGGAGCAGCAGTTTGGCCGGCGCTGGTGTTTGCATCTGGCAAATTCCGGTGGATTGTTGTATGTCAGCGGGGCGCGCTTTGATATGGTTCGGCCCGGGATAATGCTCTATGGCTCTTATCCCGACGCTCACGCCACTCCAGAGGTGACACCGGCCCTGCAGCTGCAGCCTGCCATGCGCTTCAGCAGCCAGGTGATCCAGGTGCGGCAGCTCCCGGCCGGAACCGGCCTGGGCTACGGCCACAGCTGGACCAGCGCGCGACCGACCACGATTGCGGTCCTGCCTGTCGGCTATAGCAATGGCTACCTGCGGAGGCTCTCCAACCGGGCCTCGGTCTTGATCAGGGGCCGGAGAGTGCCGGTGGTCGGTCGGGTCTCCATGAATCTGACCATGGTGGATGCCACCGATCTTGAGCAGGTCGAGGTGGGCGACGAGGCCGTGCTCCTGGGAACTCAGCAGGGAGAGGCGATCAGCGCCGATGAGATTGGGGCCTGGATGGAAACCATCAGCTATGAGGTGCTCTGCCTCTTTGGCGGCCTTAACCGGCGCAGCTTTCTGGAGTAGGCTGAGGATGGAGCCGCCGGGAATCCAGCGGATCGATCAGCTCTCCGCCAGGCAGCAGGGGCGAGAGAGGAAGGAGTTGAGCGTTTCAAGCGCTCACACCTTTGGGCCGGATCCTTGGCCGGCCCTGGTGGCAATCGGCCAAGGGCAGGGGAGGAACAACGATAATGTTAGCAAAAGCAGTGCGTAAGGATGGGGCGCAGTAAGCAATGATTAAATCACAGGTAAAGGCAATTGTAGATCGCTTCTTTGAAGAGGGTGTCAGCAGCTCCTTGTGGAGCGATCGTCTCCGGGACCGCTACAGCGTGGAGGTGCCCAAGCACCAGGGGCAGGGCGATTTTGCCACCAACCTGGCCATGGTCGGCGCCGGTATAGAGAAGTGTAATCCCCGGGAACTCGCTGCCCGCTTTATCGAGCTGGCAGGAGAGGACCATCCCGTTATCGAGCGCTGGGAGATCGCCGGCCCGGGCTTTATCAATATCTTCTTGAAAAAATCGATTTGGACCACGATCCTGGCCGAGATCAATCGCCAGGGTGAGGGTTTCGGCCTGAGCCGGCAGGGGCAGGGCAAGAGGGTACTGGTGGAGTTTGTCAGCGCCAACCCCACAGGCCCGCTCTCCGTGGGCCATGGGCGTAATGCCATCATCGGCGACTCGGTTGCCCGGCTGCTGGAGGCCACCGGCTTCCAGGTCCATCGGGAATACTACTTCAATGACGCCGGTCGGCAGATGCGGGTGCTGGGAGAGTCCACCCGGGCCCGCTACCTGGAGGAGCTGGAACTGGAACACCAGTTCCCGGAAGACGGCTATCAGGGGAGCTACATCACCGATATTGCAGATCAGCTGGTCCAGGAGTCCGGGGCCGAGCTCAAGGATGCGCCGGTGGAGTTTTTCAAGGAAAAGGCCAAGGAGGCCATCTTTGCCGACATCGATGCCACCCTCAAACGGATCGGGATCGCCTTTGACAGTTATTTCAACGAGCATACCCTCTATGAGGATGGCCTGATTGACGATGTGGTCCAGAGCCTGAAAGATCAGGACCTGGTCTATGAGCAGGAGGGTGCGGTCTGGTTCAAGACCAGTGCCCTGGGATTGGAGCAGGACCGGGTGATCATCAAGAGCAGTGGTGAGCCCACCTACAGGCTGCCGGATATCGCCTATCATCGGGAAAAGTTTAAACGTGGCTTTGACTGGATGATCAACGTCTTTGGTTCTGATCATATTGCCACGGTCCCCGATGTCCTGGCCGGGGTCCGGGCCCTGGGCTATGATGACGAGTTGATCACCGTTATCCTCTACCAGTTTGTCACCCTGCTGCGTGGCGGCAAACAGGTGAAGATGTCCACCCGCAAGGCCACCTTTGTGACCATCGATGAGTTGGTTGATGAGGTGGGCGTCGATGCCCTGCGCTTCTTCTTTTTGATGCGCAAGCCCGACAGTCAGCTGGAATTTGATCTGGACCTGGCCAAGAAGCAGAGTCAGGAAAACCCGGTTTACTATGTCCAATACGGTCATGCCAGGCTCTGCAGTATCCAGCGTCAGGCTGCGGAGCAGGGGGTGAGCCTGGACTTTTCCCGGGAGGTGGAGTTGGGCCTGCTGGACCAGGAAGAGGAGTATCACCTCTTGAAGACCATGGCCGACTATCCCGGGCTGGTGGCCGATGCCGCCACCGACCTGGCCCCTCACCGGCTGATCTTCTTTCTGATGGAGCTGGCTGGGAATTTTCATAGTTATTACAACAAACATAAGGTGCTCAGCGATGATCGAGAGCTGAGTGCCGCCCGTCTCTATCTCTGTCACTGCGTCAAGACTGTGCTCAAGAACGGCTTGACCCTGCTGGGGATCACCGCTCCGGAGCGGATGTAACAGGGTCCCCATGGCTCGGAAGAAGACCACTGGTTCTCGAAAAAAAACAGGACCCCGCTTCAACTTTCAGTTGAGTTGGCCCGGCCTGGGCGGGGTGGTGGTGGTGAGTCTCTGCCTCCTACTCTGGATGTTCATGCTGGGGGTATGGGCAGGGCAGACCATCCTGTTTCCCCAGATAGGCCCGGACAGGGGTGTGTCCGCTAAGCAGGCTAGGCAGGAGCGGAACCTCTCCTCAGCCGCCGGCGGTTCGATCCAGGGCCCTGTTCTGCCGGACGGCAAAAAGAGAGCGGTACCTCACAACTGAACCCCGGCGAACTGAACCCCGGCGGTCAGGGGTGCTGAGCTGACAGGAAGAATACGCATGGAGACAACAACGAACAACACCAGAGGGAGGATTCGACCGGCCCGGATGGGAGATGTCCGAGCCATCCATACCCTGTTGATGACCTTTGCCAGCAGAGACCTGATGCTGCCCAAATCCATCAGCGCCCTCTACGATAACCTCCGTGACTTCATCGTCTATGAGGAGGCAGGCGAGATCAGGGGGATCTGTTCGCTCCACATCTGCTGGGACGATCTGGCCGAGATCCGCTCCCTGGCCCTGGTGGAGGAACTCCAGGGCAGCGGCATCGGGCGGCAGCTGGTGGAATCCTGTCTGGATGAGGCGGTCAGCCTGGAGATTGGTAAGGTCTTTGTTCTTACCTATCAAGCAGATTTTTTTAGAAAACTCGGTTTCGTGGATAAGGATAAGCAGGAACTGCCCCACAAGATCTGGAGCGATTGCCTCAACTGTTCCAAGTTTCCGGACTGTGATGAAGATGCCCTGATCCGTATCCTTTCCAAGCACCCCTATTACAGCGCCCCTTAAGCGGAGGCCCCTGATCCCGGGGTAAGGGCAGAGGCCGGTGGCCGGAGGGGCGTGTTCAGCTCTCTTAGCTTTTACCTAAAGATTCAGATTCAGATTCAGCGGAGCTGTGGCTCCGATTTTGGAGAAAGTACATGGTCGGTAAAGTTCTCACCAAGATTTTCGGCAGTAAAAACGATCGAATCATCAAACAGCTGCGGCAAACCGTCAACCAGATCAATGAGCTGGAACCCACGGTCGAGGTGTTGACCGATGAGGAGTTGGCCGGGAAAACCGACGAATTTCGCAGCCGGCTTGAGCAGGGAGCAAGCCTGGATGAACTCCTGCCCGAGGCCTTTGCCGTGGTCCGGGAGGCAGCCAGACGTATCCTGGGGGAACGTCATTACGATGTCCAGCTGATCGGCGGCATGATCCTCCACTCCGGCAGGATCGCGGAGATGAAAACCGGTGAGGGCAAGACCCTGACCTCCACGGCGCCGGTCTATCTCAATGCCCTGAGCGGCAAGGGGGTGCACGTGGTCACGGTCAACGATTACCTGGCCAAGCGCGACGTGGAGTGGATGGGCCAGGTCTACCGTTTTCTCGGCCTGACCACCGGCTACATCATCCATGATATGGATGACGATGAACGCCGCCAGGCCTACAGCGCCGATGTGACCTATGGCACCAACAATGAGTTCGGCTTCGACTATCTCCGGGATAACATGAAGTTCGACATCCAGGATTACTGCCAGCGGGGCTTCAGCTATGCCATCGTCGACGAGGTGGACTCCATCCTCATCGATGAGGCCAGGACCCCCCTGATCATCTCCGGCCCTGCAGAACAGTCCACCGACCTCTACCTGGAGGTCAACGCGATCATGCACCATTTCCAGGAGGAGGCCCATTACACCAAGGAGGAAAAATCCCGGCAGATCATGCTCACCGATGAGGGGGTTGCCCTGGGGGAGGAACTGCTGAAGGTGGAAAACCTCTATGATCCGCGCAACATCAACCAGCTCCATCACATCAACCAGGCCCTCAAGGCCCACTTCATCTTCCAGCGGGACGTGGACTATATCGTCAACAACGGTCAGGTGGTGATTGTCGATGAATTCACCGGCAGGACCATGGAGGGGCGCCGCTACTCCGATGGGCTCCATCAGGCCCTGGAGGCCAAGGAGGGGGTGACCATTGAGAAGGAAAACCAGACCCTGGCCTCGGTGACCTTTCAGAACTACTTCCGGATGTATGACAAGCTCGCCGGGATGACCGGTACCGCCGATACCGAGGCCGTGGAGTTCAAGAAGATCTACAACCTGGATGTGGTGGTCATCCCCACCCACATGAACATGATCCGGGACGATTTTGCCGATGCCATCTATAAGAATCAGGCTGCCAAGTACCGTAACATTGTCCGGGAGATCAAAGAGCTGCATGAGAAGGGCCAACCCATCCTGGTGGGGACCATCTCCATCGATATCTCTGAGCTGATCTCCGGCCTGCTCAAGAAGGAGGGGATCAGGCACGAGGTCCTCAACGCCAAGCATCATGAGCGTGAGGCGGAGATCATCGCCGAGGCCGGCCAGCAGGGCAAGGTCACCATCGCCACCAACATGGCGGGCCGTGGTACGGATATCAAGCTGGGGGAGGGGGTGCGTGAACTGGGCGGCCTCCATATCCTGGGTACCAGCCGCCACGAGAGTCGCCGGATCGACAACCAGCTCCGGGGCCGGGCCGGTCGGCAGGGGGATCCCGGTTCTTCCCGCTTCTTCCTCTCCCTGGAGGATGATCTGCTTCGGATCTTCGGCTCCGGCCGCTTGAGCGGGATCATGGATAAGCTGGGCATGGATGATGATGAGCCCATCGAGCACTCCATGGTCTCCAAGGCCATCGAGAACGCCCAGCGCAAGGTGGAGGGTCATAACTTTGATATCCGTAAGCACCTGCTGGAGTATGACGACGTCATGAACAAGCAGCGTGAGGTGATCTACAAGCAGCGCCGGGAGGTGCTGGAGCGGAAGGAGGTGCAGCCCATCATCCAGGATATGGTAGATGACCTAATCGGGGAGGTCTGCGCCGACTTTGCCGTGGAGCGTACCCCTTCCGAGGATTGGGACTGGGATGGCTTTGGAGAGCGGGTGGGCGAGCAGTTCAACCTCAAGCTGGAGTGGCCGGCAGAGGAACGTGAGGAGCTGAACTACGAGGCCCTGGTAGAGAAGCTCAGTGTTGAATTCAAGGCCAGCTACGGGCGCCAGGAGGAGTACAACGGGGTGGAGCAGATGCGGCAGCTGGAGCGGATGGTGCTGCTCCAGATGGTGGACACCCTCTGGAAGGAACACCTGCTCCATATGGATCACCTCAAGGAGGGCATCGGCCTGCGTGGCTATGGCCAGAAGAACCCGCTCAACGAGTACAAGCGTGAGGGCTTCAACCTGTTCATGCGGATGATCGAGACCGTCAAGACCCAGACCGTGGCCACCCTGATGCGGGTCCAGATCGTCCGGGACGATGAACTGGAGCGTCTGGAAGAGGAGCGGCGTCGCCAGCGGGAACTGGAACTGGAGCAGGCAAAGAAGCTCTCTGCGCCCCAGGTTGAGACCCAGGCCTCTGCGCAGCCCCAGCAGCGCAGGGAAGAGAAGGTCGGCAGAAACGCCCCCTGTCCCTGCGGGTCGGGTAAGAAGTATAAGAAATGCTGCGGTAAGGCCGCCTGAGAAGGCCGGCCCGAGGGCTCCGGGGGGCTAGCCGCGCAGTCCCCCGGGAGTGAGCAGGTTCTGCTCCATGTGTCGGATCTCGTCGATCCCTGAGATGATGATCTCGGGGTCCGGCCTGAGCTCCCTGTTGCTGATCTTGTCCTCATACTCCAGCGAGGAGAGGATGTGTTTGATGCAGTTGATCCGGGCCTTCTTCTTGACGTCTGATTTGACGATGGTCCAGGGGGCATTGGTGCGGTTGGACTCGTTGAGCATCTGAAACTTCTTCACCGAGTACTCATCCCAGAGCTTCTGGGCCAGGTTGTCCACCGGGGAGAGTTTGTACTGTTTGAGGATGTCCTCCTTCCTGGCCTCGAACCGTTTGGCCTGTTCCTCTTTGGAGACCGAAAAGTAGAACTTGAAGAGTTTGATGCCGTCTTTGACCAGCATCTCTTCAAACAGGGGTACATCTTTTAAAAAACGCTTGTGCTGCTCGTCGCTGCAGAAGTCCATGACCGGCTCCACCATGGCCCGGTTGTACCAGGAGCGGTCAAAGAGGACCAGCTCTCCGCCGGCGGGCAGATGGGTGGCATAGCGCTGAAAGTACCACTGGCTGACCTCCTTGTCGTTGGGGGCGGCCAGGGCCACCACCCGGGCATTACGCGGATTGAGAAAGGCGGTGATCCGTTTGATGGTCCCCCCCTTGCCGGCGGCATCTCTGCCCTCAAACAGGGCCAGGACCCGCATCCCTGTCTTCTTGATATGGAGCTGGAGTTTCATCAGCTCGATCTGGAGCTTCTTCAGTTCTGCCTCATAGATCAGGTGGGAGTGCTTTACCCAGACCGCACACCGCTTGTCACTTTCTTGAGCCTCCATATTTTTTAAGGCCGTGCCTTCAAGGAGCCTCTGGTCAATGGGGCAGGAGTCTGCCGATTTCTTTTTTTTCTCACCCATGCTCTCCTCCACGTTTTTTTCCCAGCTCGGGAATGATGAAGATAGTATCTTGATTGTACAGGAAGAAGTTTGGCTGTCGCCCGGTATAATTTGCTTGCCGGCTTCAGAATTCGAGGTAAATAGGGGAAGGTGCATCTGAAGCGGGCGCGGAGTCTTTCCCCGTAGTGTATTCGGGACCACCACCCTTGGCAAGGGCTGATTCCGGCTGTCAGGGGTTTTCTTAAGAACCAGTATATCACAAAGGGAGTCTGAAATGCAGGCATGGAAACAGGAGGTGGAGAGCTTTCTCCAGGGCTGGGAGGAGAGTGTTGAAGGCAATAAAAAGACATTTGAGCAGCTGCTCAAACTCTTGGAGGAGCAGGGCAAGGGACATCTCGAGTTCCACCCCAGACCAGGGGTGACCTACTCGCTGCGCGGGGTCTGTGACGAGCAGGGCAGGAAGCCCCTCTATGTGATGGTGGATGTGATTGAGGATGCTCCCCGCTGGCTGTCGGTCTGTTTCTACGGTGAGCTGATCAGCGATCCCCAGGCCAGGGGCGACGCCGTTCCCGGAGGTCTGCTGGGGGAGGATGCGGTCTGTTTTGATCTGGATCGATTTGATGCCGAAGCGCTGGCCTATGTGGAGGCCAGGATCGTCGAGGCCTACAGCCAGGCCTGAGCCGCTCTCTTCGGGATAGCTCCGGGCCGGGGGTCAGTTGAGTTTTTGGCCCCTGCGGAACATCTCGCTGTAGATCTCCGGCAGGCCCAGGCGCCGGATCCGCCTGACCACGGCCTCGATCTCGTAGGGGCAGCGATGGTGGACCACCTCGACCTCGCTTCCCCGGATGGTCAGGATGGCATAGGCTGCCTCGGGGTTGCCGTCAAACATCCGGCCCGCAGCCCCGGGGTTGATGAAGTGGACCCCTCCAATCAGCTTATGATAGGGGGAGTGGGAGTGGCCGGTGACGATGATGCTCCGGGAGGAGTCGGCGGCCAGTTCCGCAAATCGCTCTTCCGGGGTATGGGCAAAGAGAAACTCCTGGTGGCTGGCCGGGCTGCCGTGGAAGAGGCCGAGGCGGTGCTGCCCCAGGTCGAGGCGGTATCTTTTCTTCAGCTGCAGCAGGTAGTTTTGGTTGAGAGCTGTGAGGACCTCGGCCGTGGTCGTGTACATGATCCGCTTGTCCGCCTTGGCGGGTTTCTTGAAGCTCTTGCCCTTGAGGAGTCTGATCACCTTGTCATCGGTGTTGCCGCGGATGGAGTGAACCCGGTGGCGGCGGAGCCAGTCCAGGGTCTCGTTGGGAAAGGGGCAGTAGACCGTGGAATCGCCGCTGTTGCAGATATGGGCAAACTCCGTGAGTCGGTGTCGTCTGCCGATGGCCTCCAGGGCCGGATAGTTGCCGTGGATATCACTGAGGAGCAGAATCTTCATCATCTCTTCTCTCTGGTCTCTGCAGCTGCCTGGGCGCTTCAGCCGGCGTCCGGCTTAGCGCCTCTTCTCCCTGTCCGCTCAGAGCAGCGGTCCTACCAGCAGCGCTGCGTTTTCCTTGAACCGTTCTGCCCAGCAACGCTTGGCAAATCGTTCACAGTCAATCTGTCTGGCCCCTTTGAGGTAGCTCTGTTGCAGCTCCCGCAGCCGGCAGGCAGATTCTTGGTCATAGATCAGGAGGGTCATCTCAAAGTTGAGCCAGAAGCTGCGCATATCCAGGTTTACCGAGCCAAAGAGGCAGAAATCGCTGTCAATGGTTATGGTCTTGGCATGGAGCAGGCCGCCTGAGAAGGCCATGATCCGTACCCCTGCCCGGACCAGGGCATCGTATCTGGCCCTGGAGGCATAGTGGACCAGTTTGGAATCATTCTTCTCCGGGACAATGATGATCACCTCAACCCCCCGTTGGGCCGCTGATTGCAGGGCCGCCAGGATGGCCGTGTCCGGAACAAAGTAGGGGGTGGTCAGGATGATCTCCTCACGGGCGGCATAGATGGTGGTCAGAAAGAGGTTATGGAGGGTATCCTCGGCCATGCCCGGACCAGAGGGGACGACCTGGACCAGCGCGTTGCCGGTGGCCCGATTGGGATGGATGTCTGCAGTGGCAAAGAGTTCTTCGATGGTCTGGTGGGTCTCCAGCATCCAGTCATAGATAAAGGAGGCCGTCATTACCTCCACCACCGGTCCGGTGATCCGGACCATGGTGTCCACCCACTCTCCCACCCCCTGTTCCTGCTTGAAATATCTGGGGTCAACCAGATTCTGGCTGCCGGTATAGGCGATGGTGCCGTCGATGATGGCCAGTTTGCGGTGGTTGCGCAGGTCGATCCGGACAAAGAGGACCCGGAATATTCCTGCCGGCAGGGCCTCGATGACCTCGATCCCCGCAGCCCGCATGGACTCCGACATGGGGCTGTTGAGGAAGGTCTTGCTGCCGATGCTGTCCAGCAGGATTCTGCAGTTCACCCCCCGCCCGCGGGCTTCCAGGAGCGCCTCGGCGACCTGATCGGCCCAGCCGCCCGGTTCCCAGATGTAGAATTCCAGGAAACAGCTGGAGCGGGCCGCCCGGATGTCCTTGATAAGGGCCTGGAAGAAGGGGTCTGAGTGGGGGATGAACTCCAGGTCATTGTCCGGCATGGTCGGCACCCCGATGGTGGCGTTGATCTGGCGATCGATGGGGAGACATTCCGGATTGATCCGCTCCCAGTTGACCTGGACCCGCTGGTAGAGGGCCTGGGTCCACTGCTGGATCAGGGGTTGGTTGAGGATCAGTTTGGAGGCCCGCCGCTCTCCCAGCCTGGTCTCCCCGAAGAGGAGATAAATCCCTGCCCCGACAAAGGGAAGGAGCAGGATGATGACCAACCAGGCCAGGGAAACGGAAGCCGCCCGTTTCTGCATGATCACCCGCAGGGAGAGGCCGATCCGGATGGCAAGGTCGGCGATGAAGACGGAGGTGGTCAGCACCCAGTAGAGCTTGTCCATGTCTGTTTGTTCCGCTGAAAAAGGCGGTTGTACCGTCGGTGGAGGGAATTGGCGGGAATCCTGCGGTCGCAAAAATGACCGGCAGGGACGATCTTCGTTCTTTTCTTTTACAGGGTATCTGTTAGATTACAAGCAAATCCATTCTTAATAAACAGATAATTACATAGGGCTGTTATGCAGGTTAAAGGGTTCAATGCTTCAGCAGTTCAGGCCGGCATCCGCTATGCCGATCGCCTGGATCTCGGTCTGATCACCTCAGATGTACCGGCGGTGACCGCCGGAGTTTTTACCACCAACACCGTTAAGGCGGCGCCGGTCCTGATCGATATGGACCGTCTCCGTAACGGTCAGGTTCAGGCCGTGCTCATCAACAGCGGCAACGCCAATGCCTGTACCGGCGAGGAGGGTATGGAGACCGCCCTGGCCACCTCCAGCCTGGTCGCCCGGCAGCTGGAGATCCAGGAGGAACTGGTCCAGCTGGCCTCCACCGGGGTGATCGGTGAGCAGCTGCCCCTGGCGCCGTTTCAGGAGCATGTGGCCGAGTTGGTGGCAGGGTTGGCCCCGGAAAATTTCCCCAAACTGGCCCAGGCCATGATGACCACCGATACCATGGCCAAGACCGCCTTTACCAGTGTGGATCTGGATGGGACCACGGTCTCTCTGCTGGGGGTGGCCAAGGGCTCCGGGATGATCATGCCCGATATGGCCACCATGCTCTGTTTTGTAGTCACCGATGCCCAGATCGTCTTTCCGGTGCTTAACTCCATGCTCAGGAGCGGGGTGGACCGCAGTTTTAACCGGATCACCGTGGACGGCGATACCTCCACCAATGACATGGTCCTGGTGATGGCCAATGGTGCGGCCGGCAATACCTGGATCGATGAAGACAACCCCGAGGGGACCCGGATCTTTGCAGCAGCCCTGGAGAAGATCCTCCTGGAACTGGCCCTGATGATCGTTGAGGACGGTGAGGGGGCCACCAAGACCGTTACCATCCGCGTCAACGGTGCCCGGGAGAGTGAGGAGGCCATGAGCGCGGCCCAGACCATTGCCAACTCGGCTCTGGTCAAGACCGCCTTCTTCGGCGAAGACGCCAACTGGGGTCGGATCATCGCCGCCCTGGGACGTTCGGAATGTCTCTTTGACCCCAACAAGGTCTCCATCGCCTTTGACGATGTAGTCCTGGTGGAAAACGGCCTGGCTCTCGGGGCGGAGCAGGAGGCGTTGGCCAGCAAGGTCCTGGCCAACAAGAAGTTCAGCGTGACCGTGGACCTCCATGACGGCATGGAGTCGGCAGAGGTCTATACCTGTGACTTTTCCTATGATTATGTGAAAATCAACGCAGATTACAGAAGCTAGAAGGAGACAGCCATGGCAGACGAGCTGACGGACAGCTGGTGCCTTCCCCCAGGGGTGACCCCGGAGGCCCTCTATACCCGTCTGGGCAAAAAATTCAGACTGCTTCACCAGGCCCAGCGCCAGGTCAATCTCACCTACTGCGACTCCTTTGACTGGCGCCTGTTGCGGGGCGGTTATCTCCTGGGCTGTAACGGCACCAGCTGGACCCTGTTTGATCGAGCCAGCGGTGCCCCCCTGGCTCAGGAACGGGGACCCAGGCTGGGGAAGCGCTGTTTTTCCTGGGAGCTTCCCCCCGGCCGCCTCCAGGATCTGCTGGCGCCGCTGTTGGAGATGCGCAGTGTCCTGCCCCTGGTGATGAGCACGGTCACGACCCAGGAGACCCGGATCCTCAACAGGGATGACAAGACCGTGGTCCGGCTTGCCCTGGAACAGCATCTGCCCGAGGAGGGAGGGGAGCCGCTCCAGGGCGTGCACCTGGAGCCGGTACGCGGCTATACCAGTGAACTCGAGGCGCTCAGGAAATTTTTTGCCAAGCTCGATCCCCTGAAACGCCCCCTGTCCCTCCTGGACCTGGAGCAGGGCCTTGCCCGTCAGGGGCGGAGCCTTGACGATTACTCTTCCAGGTTTGAGCTCCAGCTGGATCCGGATCAGACCGCCGGCTCTGCACTCATCCAGATCTATCTCCGCTTGCTGGCCTCCATGCAGGTCAATCTCCCCGGCACCCTGGCGGACCTGGACTCCGAGTTTCTCCATGACTTCCGGGTGGCCATCCGCAGGACCCGCTCAGGGCTGGCCCTGATCAAAAAGGTCTTTCCGGCTGAGGTCGTCCGCCACTATCAACAGGCCTTTGCCTACCTGGGCCAGATCACCGGCCCCACCCGCGATCTGGATGTCTACCTGCTCTACGAGGAGCTCTACCGCTCCCGCCTGCCCGAGTTCCTTCACCAGGGCTTTCATGCCTTTTTTGAAGACCTCGCCCTCCTCCGGGCCGGAGAGCAGAAGAAGATGGCCAGGGCGCTCAGGGGGCCCAGGGTGGAAGAGATCTTCGCCTCCTGGGGGAACTACCTCAAGGAGGGTGATATCTCCTCCGCACCCCTGGCAGAGGTGCCGGTGGTGGATGTTGCCCGAAGGGTCATCTCCAAAAGATACCAACGGGTCCTCAAGGATGGTCGGGCCATCACCCCCAAGAGTCCGGACCAGGACATCCATCGTCTCCGCATCCAGGGGAAAAAGCTGCGCTATACCATCGAGTTTTTTGGCTCCCTCTTCCCGGAAGAAGAGATCGCCCTCGTTATCAAGCGTTTGAAGAAACTGCAGAATTACCTGGGAGACTTCAACGACCTTTCGGTGCAGCAGGAGATGCTCCATCACCATCTCCAGGGGATCCGGCCGGGATCTCGACGAAACCTGGAGTTGGGGGCGGCCCTGGGAGGCTTGGTGAGCACCCTCCACCAGGAGCAGCTCAAGGCCCGGGGCAACTTTGGCGCGGTCTTTGAGCGCTTCAGCGGCGGCAGGAACGAGGCACTCTTTACCCGGCTTTTCAGCTGATAATCGGGGGTTGAAATGAGTATTGCAGCAGTCTACAATATCAAGGGCGGCGTGGGCAAGACCGCCACTTCCGTGAATCTGGCCTACCTCTCTGCCCGTCAGGGCCAGAAAACCCTGCTCTGTGACCTGGATCCCCAGGGCTCGGCCTCCTACTACTTCAGAATTCGTTCACCCAAGAAGTACAATACCAAGAAGTTGCTCAAGGGTGGTTCCCATGTGGACAAAAACATTCGGGGGACCGACTACCGGGGCCTGGACCTCCTGCCGGCGGATTTTTCCTACCGCAACATCGATATTGCCCTGGATGAGCTCCAACAGTCCACCAGCCACCTGGATGCGGTCCTCCGTCCCCTGCTCCAGGAGTATGACCGGATCTTTCTGGACTGCCCGCCCAACCTGACCCTGCTGGCAGAGAATATTTTCCATGCCGCCGACACCATCCTGGTGCCCATCATTCCCTCCACCCTCTCCCTGCTCTCCCTGAAACAGCTGTTTAAGTTCATGGACAAGATCGGACAGAGCAGGAAAAAGGCCCTGGTCTTCTTCTCCATGGTGGAGAAGCGCAAAAAAATGCACCAGGAGCTGATGGCCACCATGGTCAAGCGTCAGGGGGTGTTGAAGAGTCCCATTCCCTTTCTGGCCGATATCGAACGGATGGGACTCTACCGGCAGCCGGTCACTGCTGCTCTGCCCCGTTCCCTTGCTGCCCAGGCCTATATGGAGCTGTGGCAGGAGATTCAGCCCCTGCTGTTGTCACGATGAAGCGCCTGCTGCTCTGCCGTCATGCCAAGTCGAGCTGGAAAGACCCGGATCTCAGCGATGTTGAGCGTCCCCTGAACAGGCGAGGCAAGCGCGATGCCCCGCTCATGGGTCGGCGGCTGGCCGATCTGGGGATAGCGGTGGATGCGCTCCTCTCCAGCCCGGCGGTGCGCGCCAGGAAAACCGCCCGGCTGCTGGCGCGGGAGCTGGCCTATCCCAAGGGGGAGATCAGCCTGCTGCCTGGGCTTTACGGGGCCTCGGTCGCTACCCTGGTCCGGATTGTCCACCACCTGGACAACAACTGGGAGACGGTGCTGCTGGTGGGCCATAATCCGGAGTTTGCCCTGGGGGCAGCCTTCCTGGGAGGTATCCAGCTTCCCCACCTGCCCACCTCCGGGGTTGTGGCCCTGGAGTTCCCCTGCAGTGACTGGCAGCAGCTGGAGCAGGGCAGCGGCCGGCTGCTCTTTTTTGAATATCCCAAGAAGAGAGCGCCGAGGTGAGGGGGGGCGTGTCGTGAAGAGAAACCCTGTAGGCCTGTTCCTGGATCGTTTCTCGCCTCCCCAGGGCTTGCTGCTGATGCTCCTGGCCATCCTCATCGGCGGAGTGACCGGCCTGGCCGCGGTCTTTTTTATCCGCCTGATCGCTCTCATCCAGGAGTCGTTCTATACCCTGGTCCACGCCCTGCTGCCCATGCTGGGGATCTGGACTTATCTGGCTGTCCCGGTCATCGGGGCTCTCCTGGCCGGGCCGCTGATTGCCTGGTTTGCCAGGGAGGCCAAGGGGCATGGGGTCCCGGAGGTGATGCAGGCCCTGGTGCAACGCGGCGGACGGATCAGGGCCCGGGTGGCCGTGGCCAAGATCTTTGCCTCGGCCCTTTGCATCGGCTCAGGCGGTTCAGCCGGGCGGGAGGGGCCCATTGTCCAGGTCGGTTCGGCCCTGGGCTCGGTGACCGGCCAGATTCTTCATCTCTCCGATGAACGGATCAAGAATCTGGTGGCCTGCGGTGCGGCCGCCGGGATCGCCGCCACCTTCAATGCCCCCATCGCCGGGGTCGCCTTTGCCATCGAGGTCCTGATGAGCGGCCTCCAGGTCCGGATGTTCGGTAACGTGGTGATTGCCGCGGTCTCTGCATCCATCGTCAGTCAGGTTTTTTTGGGCGATCAGCCCGCCTTCCTGGTGCCGGCCTATGCAATGAGCTCGCCAGTGGAGATCCTGCTCTACCTGGGCCTGGGACTGGCTGCGGCCGTGGTGGGGATCTTTTTTATCCGTACCCTGGATTATTTTGAACGACGCTTTGACGGCTGGGATTTTCCCCTGGCCCTCAAACCGGTGGTGGGCGCGATCCTGCTGGGCGTCCTGGGGATGGGCTATCTGCTGGTAAGCGGCAGCTCGGTGGCCAGCCTGTCGGGCTATGGAGCGGAGCAGCTCGCCGCAGCCAAGCCCAGCATCTTCGGCTCCGGGTTTGCGTTCATTGAACGGGCCATCCGGGGGGAGGCCAGCTTTCTGCCCTTTCTGTTCCTGGTCCTGCTCAAACCCCTGGCCACCTCCTTTACCCTGGGCTCCGGCAACTCGGGCGGGGTCTTTGCCCCCTCCCTGTTTACCGGTGCCATGCTGGGCGGGGCCATGGGGGCCCTCTACGCCAGCTGGCTGCCCGAATATGCCGGTCCCACAGGTGCCTACGCCCTGGTGGGCATGGCTGCCGTCTTTGCCGCCTGTGCCCATGCCCCCCTGACCGCCATCCTGATCGTCTTTGAGATGAGCAGTGATTACGGCCTGATTCTCCCCCTGATGATCGCAGCGGTTACTGCCTCCAACCTGGCCCAGTACCTCTATCAGGAATCCATGTATACCACCAAGCTGACCCGCCGGGGCATTCGTTTTGTCCAGGGACGGGATCTGGATATCATGCAGGCGGTGGCGGTGCGCGAGGTGATGACCGATGATCCGGTGGTCATAGCTAAAGATGCGCCCCTGGCCGAACTCTATCAGATGTTTCAGGAGACCAACTACCTGGGCTTTCCGGTGGTGGATGAGCAGGGCCTGTTGTGGGGGATCGTCACCCTCCAGGATCTGGAAAAGGTGCTGGTGGAAGATGACCTGCCCCTGCGCAGCCTGAGGGTGGAGGATGTGGCCATTGTCGATCCGGTGACGGTCCATGCCGATGAACCCATCTGGACGGCTATCCAGAAAATGGCCCCCAGGGACCTGGCTCGTCTGCCGGTGGTGAGCAGAAGCAATGAAAAAACCTTGATCGGCCTGATCAGCAGGAGTAATATCCTCCGCGCATATGATGTCGGAATTATTCGTAAACAGCGTGGGCAACTCCTGGAGGACCAGCTCACTCTCCGTCGGGAAGAGCGCAACATCTTCATAGAGGTGCGGCTGCAGCAGGAGGACAGGGCCGTGGGGGTCATGCTCAAGGAGTTGGAGTTGAGTGAGGCCGTCAATGTGGTCTCCATAGAACGTGACGGGGTGCTGCAGATCCCACGGGGCAGCTCCAGGTTTGCCAGCGGTGACATTGTCACCCTCTTTGTCCGTAAAGAAGCCGTGGATCTGGCCCGACGGCAGTTGAGTGGTCAAGCCAACGAATCGTATTGATGCCATGGAAAAGAAGGGGCCACAACGGCCAAACTGTTTAAAATGTAAACACTACTATGTGACCTATGATCCTCAACAACCCCGGGGATGCCGGGCCTATGGCTTCAAGAGCCGGCAACTGCCCTCGATGGTGGTATTAGCCAGCTCAGGGGCGGAATGCCGCCTCTTTCGGAGTCGTTGACCGTCATCATCCGAGGGCTTGGCTACGCCTTGTAGATTTCTTGTATTTTCAGTGCCGCGCCTGCCGGCGGCAGTGGCTGAGCATCCTTGCCGGAGTTTCAGTGGAGCCGCTGGCCGGGAGCGATGGCCTGGAGGGGAGAGGATTGGTTTGTGGAGTAAAGGTGGAATGAAGATTTCTAGATTTGGAGAAAAAATTTCAGGCGATGCCGGTATCCTCTCCCTGATGGATGACCTGGGCAATGCCATGGCCGAAGGGAACATGATCATGATGGGCGGGGGCAACCCCGGCCAGATTCCGGCCATCCAGGAGGTGATTCGGGAGCAGCTGAGTGAGCTGCTCCACGATGAAGAGGCCCTGAACCGGCTGGTGGGGGTCTATGACCCCCCTGGTGGCGAGAAGGAGTTTATCGCGGCCCTGGCCGAGTTGCTTCGCAGGGAGTATGACTGGGATATCAGTCCGGCCAACATCTGCCTGACCAACGGCAGCCAGACCGCCTTCTTCCTGCTCTTCAACCTCTTTGGCGGCAGGTATGCCGACGGCAGCCAGAAGAAGATTCTCCTGCCCATGGCCCCGGAATATATCGGCTACGCCGACTTGGGCATCGACGATGATCTCTTTGTGGCCGTGCGTCCCAGGATCGAATGTGTGGGTGAAAATCTCTTTAAGTACCGGGTGGACTTCAGCAACATCACCATCACCGATGAGATCGGCGCCATCTGTGTCTCCCGGCCCACCAACCCCACCGGCAATGTACTGACCGATGATGAGATCCAGGGCCTGGCGGCCCTGGCCCGTGAACATCAGATTCCGCTGATCGTTGATTCGGCCTATGGGGTACCCTTTCCCAACATGATCTTCACCGAGGCCCGGCCCATCTGGAACCAGGATCTGGTCCTCACCATGAGCCTCTCCAAGTTCGGGCTGCCAGCGGTACGGACCGGGATCGTGATCGCAGCCGAACCGGTCATCTCCATGCTCTCCGGGATGAACGCCGTGGTCAGCCTGGCGCCGGGCAGCTTCGGGGCCATGCTGACCACCCCCCTGCTTCGCTCGGGCGAGATCCTCCGCCTCAGCAGGGAGGTGATCAAACCCTATTACCAGGAGAAGATGGAGCGGGTCATGGCCGTTATCAACGAGGCCTTCAGCGGTTGTCCCTACAAGGTCCATATCCCGGAAGGGGCCATGTTCCTCTGGTTCTGGTTTCCTGATCTGCCGATCACCAGCAGGGAGCTGTATGAGCGTTTGAAGGGGCGCAAGGTACTGGTGGTGGCCGGGGACTACTTTTTTCCTGGCCTGGAGCCGGGCTGGCGCCATATCGATGAATGTATCCGGGTAAATTATTCCCAGGATGAGGCTGAAGTCCACCAGGGCATCCGTTTGATTGCCGAGGAGATCCGGACCATCTATGCAGAACAGGGATAACATGCGTATCATTGGCTGGCGACAGGGGGCGGCCTCCCTGGCCCTGCTCCTGCTGAGCTGGAGTTCGGGCCACTCGGCCTGTCTCCAGGGGGATTGCAGGAATGGGGTCGGTAGCTATGAGGGCGGCGATGGTCGCCTCTACCAGGGATCCTTTCGGCGCGGCTTTCTCTGGGGACAGGGCCGGCTGCTCCTGCCTGACGGCTCGGTCTATGAGGGGGCCTTTGAGAAGGGGCGCTTTCACGGTCAGGGTTCCCTGCTCAGTTCCGACGGGCGGCGCTACCAGGGTTCCTTTGTCGATGGGGTGATCGACGGCAGCGGTACCCTGAGCTACCCTGACGGGGAAGAGTATATCGGTGAATTCTCCCTGGGACGCTATAACGGTAGCGGCAGCCTCTTCTTTACCGATGGCCGTCACTATTCCGGAGACTTTCGCAATCATACCATCCATGGTCAGGGGAAACTGATCTATCAGGATGGTTCTACCTATGAGGGCGAGTTTCGGGAGGGGGTACCCGAGGGGATCGGTATCCGACGTTATCTGAACGGGGTTCGCTACCAGGGGGATTTTCGGGCCGAGCAACGTCAGGGCAGAGGACGGTTGGAGTTTCCCGACGGCACCCTCTATGAAGGCGAGTTTGTGGATGATCGCTATCATGGCCAGGGGCGTCTGAGCAGCAGCGACGGCACCGTCTACAGCGGTCTCTTTGAACAGGGGGAGATGACCGGCCAGGGGACCGTTCGCTGGCCCGATGGTCGGGAGTACAGCGGCGAGCTGGTCAGGGGTATTCCCCATGGCCAGGGGAGCATGTCCTACGCTGCCGGTGGGCACTATGAGGGGAGCTGGCTGGCCGGTGTCCGCGAGGGGGAAGGTACCTGGGTGAACGCTGGCGGTGACCGCTATCAGGGCATGTTCCAGGCCGATCTCCCCCATGGCGCAGGTGTATTGGTCAGCGCGGACGGGACCACCAGCACCGGTGAGTTTGTCCAAGGCGTCTTTACGGCCCCCCTGATCGAGGCCGCAGGGGAAGGCGGAGGGATCCGGGACAGGGGCGAACCGGGTCAGGAGGAGGATCCCGGCGAGGAGGCAGGGGCCGACCGTTACGGCTCGCTGACCATCACGGCCCGGGTTCCGGAGGACAGCCGGACCGAGGAGGGACGCTATCTCATCAACGGCGTCCTCTATCGCGATTCCCAGCAGCGGCAACGCTTCAGCGGCCTGGGCAGGGTCACCCTCCAGGATGGAGCCCGCTACCATGGCTACTTCAAGGAGGGCCGGATGGAAGGAGAGGGTGAGTTGACCTTTGTCAACGGAGACCGCTATGTCGGCACCTTTGCAGACAACCGGATCAACGGCAGCGGGCTCTACCTCCACGCCGACGGCAGGCGATATGAGGGCAGCCTGGTGAACGGCAGACGTCATGGCCAGGGGAAACTGAGCTATCCGGACGGCTCTTCCTACAGCGGCAGCTTTAAAGATGGGCTCTTTGACGGAGAGGGGAGCTACCTCTTTGCCGATACCACCCGCTATTCCGGCACCTTCCGGCAGGGGAGCTTCCATGGCCAGGGGACCTTGGAGTATAAGGACGGCAAGACCTATGTGGGCAGCTTTGTCAATGACCTGCCCCAGGGAAGCGGCACCCTGACCTCGCCCGATGGCACGGTCTATGAGGGCGGGTTCAAGCAGGGCCGGCGCAACGGCAGGGGGACCCTGAGTCTTGCCGATGGCCGTATCCTCAGCGGTGTCTTTGCAGATGATCAGCTGGTGACGAGTACGAAGTAAGGTGACAGGATGATATGGCAGTATCGGACCATAGTTTTTGAGTTTGCCAAGGACGGTCTCCTGGGAGATCGTTACCTTGATGATGAGTCCATGGAAAAGACCCTCAACGAGCAGGGGGGCATGGGCTGGGAACTGGTCAATGTGGTGATGATTCAGGAGGGGCTGCTGGCCGTGCTCAAGCGCTCGGATAAGCGAAGCGCTCCCGGGGCCGAGCAGCAAGCGGGGCAGTCTCAGGCTCCCCTGAGCTCGGGCCAAAAGGAGTCTCCAGCCCCGAGGGTGACGGCCGAGGCGATCGGGCGGGAGGAACTCCGTCATATCCAGGCCCTGGAGGAGCAGCGTCGCAGGGCCATGCAGGAGCAGGAGCAGGCGCAGGAAGAGGAACAGCCAGAGGCACAGGAAGAGGCACCGCCAGAGGATCAGGTCGGCGGGATCAGGATCTTCTGAGCAGGGCTCAAGCTCAGCCAGGGAGGCGGCCATGAAGTTACAAACGGTTCAGGGTACCCCCCTGTCTCCCTATCTTGTGGAGATCAGGCGGAGGCTCCATCGTCATCCTGAGCTGGCCTTCCGGGAGGAAAAGACCGCTGCCCTGGTACGCCGGGAGCTGGACCGGTTGCAGATCCCCCATCGCCCCTTGGCCGGCACCGGCATCCGCGCAGAGCTCCATGGACGGCAGGCTCCGGCCGAGCCGGGAGCAGGCCGGCCCTGCCTGGCCCTGCGTGCCGATATGGATGGCCTGCCTATCCAAGAGCAGACCGGTCTCTCCTTTGCCTCAGAACATCCCGGGCTCATGCACGCCTGTGGTCATGACGGTCACACCGCCATGCTGCTGGGTGCGGCCCATCTCCTTTGGGCGCGTGATTTCAGCGGCAAGGTGGTGCTGCTCTTTCAGCCGGCCGAGGAGGCGGGAAACGGTGCCGGTCGAATGGTGGAGGAGGGGGGACTGGACCAGGTGGAGCTGATCTTTGCCGGTCACATCGACACCCATATCCCCACCCGGACCTTTACGGTGGATTCCGGCCTGATCTGTTCCTCTGCCGATCCCTTTGCGATCCGTATCCGCGGCCGGGGCGCGCACGCCTCCAGGCCCCACGAGGCGATAGATGCGGTGGTTCTGGCCAGTACCCTGGTGGTGCAGATCCAGACCCTGGTCTCCAGGGCAATCAACCCCTCCCATGCCGCCGTGGTCACGGTGGGGCGTCTCCGGGCCGGGACCGTACTCAATGCCATTGCCGAAGAGGCCCTGCTTGAGGGCACCATCCGCAGTGCTCATCCCCAGGCCAGGACAGCCCTGCGACAGGGCCTGGAGCGCTTGATCCAGGGGGTTGAGGCCATGGGGTGCGCCGGGATTGAGCTGGAGTATCTGCCAGGGCTGCCGGCGGTGATCAATGATGAGCGTGCGGCAGCCATCGCCCGTAGCGCTGCCCTCCGGCTGGTTGGCAGGGAAGGGGTCCGCCGGCAGGAGGCCCCCAGTCTGGGCAGTGAAGATTTTGCCCTCTACCAGCAGGAGGTTCCAGGTTGCCTGGTCCGTTTCGGTGCCCGGCTCAGCGGCGATCCCGCAGGCCCGGCCCACTCCGGGCGATACGATTTTGATGAACAGGTCCTGGAGCAGGGGGCAGCATGGCTGGCGCAGGTCGCCAGGCAGGGGCTGCTCCACCTGGAGGGAAGTACTGAGAGGAGGTAAGCCAATGGCTGCAGAGAGAGGCGCTATCCCGTTTAGCCCCAGTCCTCCATCTACCCTGGGGGTGGAACTGGAGTTTCAACTCCTTGACGCAGGTTCCTATAACCTGGTTCCTATGGCCCGGGAGGTGCTTGCCCAGGTCCCGGAGGCCAGTCAGGGGAGGGTGGCGCCTGAGTTTCTCCAGTCCATCCTGGAGATCCGCAGCGGTATCTGCAGCGGGGTTGGGGAGGTGGCCGCAGACCTGCTGGCCACCATCGAGCTGGTGGAAGGCTTGCCGGCATTGGAACACGGGCTGCTCTTTGGTGCCAGTCTGCACCCCTTTGCCTGCCCGGAGGATCAGGTCCTGGGCTTTGGCGAGCGTTACTGGCGGATCATGAAGGAACTCCAGTATGTGGGCCGTCAGTTTATCTGTCAGGGCTTGCATATTCACCTGGGGATGAGGGATGGGGAGACCGCCATCCGGGTCTGTGATACCATCCAACCCTATCTGCCGGTGCTCCTGGCCCTGAGTTGTTCTTCGCCCTTCTTTCGTGGGGATGATACCGGCTTCCACTCCTACCGGACCAAGCTCTTTGAAGCGCTGCCCCTGGCTGGGATCACCGGGTTTCACGGTTCCTGGAGCGGGTTTGAGCAGGAGCTGGCCATGCTGCGGGAGTATCAGGTGATCAGCGAGCCCCGCGATCTTTGGTGGGATGTGCGGCCGAGTCCCACCTTTGGTACGGTTGAGATTCGGATCTGTGACCTGCCCCTGCGCTTCAGCCAGATGCTTGGGCTGGTCGCCCTGGCCCAGGCCCTGGCGGCAGGGCTGGCTGAGCAGCTGGTCGTCCATCGGCCGGTGAGTCATCAGATCCTCAGCTGTAACAAGTGGCAGGCCGCCCGTCATGGTCTGGCAGGCCGCTTTGTCGATCCCCTGGGTCTGGTGGGCAGCGGGGCCATGTCCATGGTCAGGGCCGCCCGCCAGATGATTGCGGTCCTGGAACCTCAGCTGCGCCGCCTGGGCAGCCGTTTGTATATCGATGCCCTGGAGCCGCTCTTTACAGACGGCACCGGCGCCGGCCGGCAGCGGCAACTGGTGGCCTCAGGGCTCAATTTTCATGAAATGATTGCACAGCTCCATGGTGAATTTTGGCTATGAGTAACTCTTCAAAAGCAGTGGTGGCCAGCGGTCACCCCCTGGTCAGTCAAGCAGCGGCAACCGTCCTTGGTGAGGGAGGCAATGCCTTTGATGGCGCCGTGGCTGCTGGTTTTGCCAGTGCCGTGGTCGAACCCTGTCTCACCAGCCTGGGGGGCGGAGGGTTCCTCCTGGCCCGTACAGCTGAGCAGAGGGAACCGGCCCGGGAAATCTTTTTTGATTTTTTTGTGGATAGCCCGGGGCGGGGGTTGGCTGAGATACCCTGTCCCCATTTTTTTCCGGTGAATGTGGCCTTTGGCGGTTCAGATCAGGAGTTCAACATCGGTCTGGGATCGGTGGCCGTACCCGGTACCTTGAAGGGACTGTTGCATGTTCACGACCGGCTTGGCCGGATGGATCTGGCAGAGGTCCTTGCACCGGCACTCCAGCTGGCCAGGGGCCACCAGCTCAATGACTTTCAAGGGGTGTTCATGGAGCTACTCCGGCCCATCCTGACCATGACTCCCACGGGCAGGGAACTGTATCAGCCCCAGGGACGTTTCCTCGGCCAGGGTGATACCCTGGTCAACCAGGACCTGGCTGGATTTTTGGAAGAGCTGCCCCGGGATCATGGCCGGGAGTTCTACTGTGGTGAGATTGCCCGGGCCATGGCCCGGGATATGGCCGGGGGTGATGGCCTGCTTACCCGGGAAGATCTGGCCGCCTATGAGGTGATTGAGCGCAAGCCTCTGGAACTCACCTATGGCCGTCATCGGATTCTGACCAGTCCGCCGCCCTCCTTTGGCGGCTCCCTGATCGGGCTCTCCCTGGCCCTGCACCAGGAGCATCCCTCCAGCGCACCCTACGGCTCTCTGGCCAACCTGCGTCGGGCTACGGCCATCATGCAGGAGGTGGAGCGGTTGCGCCTCCAGGGCATGGTCAGTCCCAAGACCCTGCAGGCCTTTCTCAACTCCGAGCAGCTTGCCCAGGCAGCAGCCACGGTTCGGCTCTTTACCCGGGGCACCACCCAGGTAAGCATTGCCGACGGCCAGGGTAATGTGGCCTCCATGACCTGTTCCAACGGCGAAGGCTCCGGCTATTTTGCCCCTGCCAGCGGGATCATGCTCAACAATATGATGGGCGAGGATGATCTCCATCCCGATGGCTTTCATGCCGGCCCGGCCGGCCAGCGGGTGGGGTCGATGATGTCGCCCTCCCTGGTCCTGGATGCAGCCGGCAGGGTGCAGCTGGTCATCGGCAGCGGCGGCTCCAAGCGGATCAGGACCGCCATCACCCAGGTCCTGACCCAGGTGATTGATCAGGGGCGGCCCCTTGCGGAGGCCGTTGCTGCGCCCCGTTCCTACTGGGACGGCAGCCAGCTCCAGCTTGAGCCTGGGTTTGGAGGCGAGGTGATCGCAGAACTCAGCCGCCAGGTGGCGGTCAACTGTTGGCAGGAGCAGAGTGTCTATTTCGGCGGCGTCCATGCCGTGATCCCGGGAGGAGCCGGGGCTGGGGACCCCAGGCGGGGCGGAGCGGCCATGGTGGTGGAGTCATGAGCTGGTATATAGGGAAACGTCTGCTCTTGATGATCCCGACCCTGTTCGGGGTGATGCTGATCACCTTTACGGTCACCCAGTTTGTCCCGGGCGGGCCGGTGGAGCGGATGATGGCTGAGCTGGAAGGGCACGGCAACGGGGCAGAGGTCGGGGCTGCGGCTTCCCTCTACCAGGCGGATCAGGGCCTTGATCAGGAGCGGATCGAGCAACTCAGACAGCTCTACGGTTTTGACAAACCGGCAGCCGAGCGCTTTGTCGAGATGATGAAAAATTATCTGCTCTTTGACTTTGGCCAATCCTACTACCACCATAGGAGTGTGGCCCAGCTGGTGATCTCCAAACTGCCGGTCTCCATGTCCCTGGGGCTGTGGAGCTTTGTGATCGTCTACTCGGTCTGCATTCCCCTGGGCATCCGCAAGGCGGTACGTGACGGTTCCAGCTTTGATGTCCTGAGCAGTTCGGTGATCCTGGTGGGCTATGCCATCCCCGGCTTTGTCCTGGGCATCGTTCTGATCGTCCTCTTTGGCGGGGGCAGTTTCTGGAATATCTTTCCACTGCGGGGCTTGGTTTCCGATAACTGGCAGGAACTCTCCTGGCTCAGCAGGATCCTCGACTACCTCTGGCACATGGTTCTGCCCATCACCGCCTCCACGGTGGGCAGCCTGGCGGTGATGACCCTGCTGACCAAAAATTCCTTTCTTGAAGAGATTCGCAAACAGTATGTGATCACGGCCTGGGCCAAGGGGCTCAGCGAGGGTCAGGTCCTCTACAGGCATGTCTTTCGCAATGCCATTATTCCGATCATCACCGGCTTTCCAGGCTCCTTTATCACCGCCTTCTTTACCGGCAGCCTGCTGATAGAGACGATATTTTCCCTGGACGGCATGGGCCTGCTGGCCTATGAGTCGGTCCTCAACCGCGATTATCCGGTGGTTTTAGGGACCCTCTACTTCTTTACCATCATCGGCCTGGTTTCCAGGCTCTTGTCTGATTTGAGTTATGTCCTGGTTGATCCCAGGATCAGTTTTGACGGAATGGGGGAGCGATGAGCAGGAGCAGCAGACCAAAGAGCCTGGCCCGACGTCGCTGGCAGCTCTTCCGGGCCAATCGGCGGGGCTTCATCTCGCTGTGCATCTTTGTTCTCCTTTTCGGGTTGAGCCTCGGGGCTGAGTTGCTCAGCAATGATACCCCCTTGTTGATCCACTACCAGGGAGAGTGGTATACCCCGCTCTGGAATGAGTATCCCGAAACCGTCTTTGGCGGCGATTTTGATACCGAGGCCGACTATCGCGATCCCTATATCCTGGAAAAACTCCAGGCAGCGGGCAACCGGGTTTTTTTCCCTCCCAATCCCCACAGCTATAACTCCATCACCCTGACCCTGGATCGACCGGTGCCCTCACCTCCCACCCGGGAAAACTGGTTGGGCACCGATGATCGGGGCCGGGATGTCCTGGCCCGACTGCTCTATGGCTTTCGGCTGAGCGTGCTCTTTGGCCTGAGTCTGACCACCATCGGCACCCTGATCGGTATCCTGGCCGGTGCCATCCAGGGTTATTTCGGCGGAAAAACCGATCTCTTTGTCCAGCGTTTCATCGAGATCTGGGGCTCCATGCCAGAGCTCTATCTCTTGATCATCTTTGCCTCCATCTTCAAGCCCAGCGTTGCCCTTCTGCTGGTACTGCTCTCCCTCTTCGGTTGGATGGGGCTCTCCGACTATGTGCGGGCCGAGTTTCTCAAGGGTCGGAATATGGAATATGTCAAGGCGGCCAGGGCCCTGGGGGTAGGCAATCTGACCATCATGTACCGCCACCTCCTGCCCAACGGGATGACCCCGGTGATCACCTTTCTGCCCTTCCGGATGTCCGGGGCTATCCTGGCGCTGACCAGCCTGGATTTTCTCGGCCTGGGGGTACCGCCGTCCACTCCCAGTCTGGGGGAACTGCTGGCCCAGGGCAAGGCTAATATCGATGCCTGGTGGCTCTCCCTGTCCACCTTTGTGGTGCTGGTGGGCACTCTGATCCTGCTGATCTTCATCGGCGAGGCCCTGCGGGAGGCCTTTGACCCCAGGAAACAGTAGCCAGGGACGCTGAGCCTTGCAGCTGGGGATGTCCAGCCTGGAGCGGTGCGGCTCGAGGGAGTCGATGGGAGTAGATGGGCGTGGATCGAGTCGGTTGGGAGTACTCTGGAAAGAGATGAATCAAGGGAACAGGCCTTGGGCCTGTTCCCTTGCTGTGGTTTGGGGTAGGGGACTGCGCTTTGTGCAGCTCAGTGCTCCTTTTTCAAGTCCTTGCGCAGCTGTTTGAACTCATCCTTGATGATCTCGCGCAAGGTACCCAGGTCCAGCTGGGGAGCTGTCTCTCCGGATGCAGCAGGAACCGGGGCGAGCTGGCCCCCGCCGGCCATGGGCAGCAGATCTGGCTGGGAGCCAGCGGCGATGCCGGTGGTCACTCCACGCTGCCAGGAGACGAATTCGGAGACGATTCCGGGAAGCTCGGCCGGGGTGAGCCCGGCCCGGTGGAGGCACTCGAAGAGGGTGTTGATCAGCTGCTCTGTCGCCTGGAGGTCGATTGAGCGGCTATGAACCAGCTGGCTCACCGCCGAGCCCATGAGTTGGACCACCACCCGTTCCTCCGGGGTCAGCTCCAGTTGCTGCAGCCGTTCGATCTGCTCAGCGCTCTCGGCGATGTTGTCATCCGAAGGAGCGCGTACGGTGCCTGGAAGCAGGGCGCCCAGGGCAGCCAGGGAGACCGTTCTCTCTTCCTCCCCTGCCTCCAGGGGTGCCTCAGCGAGACCTGCGGCCAGGGAAGCGGCGGCCGGCTCGATGCCCGGCAGTTCTTCGGCCAGGCCCAGCTCCGGCTCCTCCTCGTCATCATCGCTTGCATCGGCGAAGAAGTCGAGCTCCTCCTCGGGACCGGCAGCCTCCTCCTCTTCCAGGCTAAAAAAGTCGGGGAACTGCTCGTCCTCTTCCGTTTCTCCCAGGGCTTGTTCTATCGGAATCTGTTCCTCCTGGTCCTGGGCAAGGAATTCCAGGGTATCTCCCAGGTCATCCTCTGCGCCTGGCGGGAACTCTTCTTCCAGCAGCGGAGCCTCCTCTTCATCGCCGTCAAAGAAGAAGTTCAGTTTTTCCTCGATGTCTCCCAGGGGGGCGTCTTCCAGATTTTCCATGGATTGCTCCAGGGAAAATCCCTGTTCCTCATCGCTGTCCGCCAGGGCAGGGGTCAGGCTCGCTTCTGCATCCTCTGCTTCGGCCGGAGCTTGCGGGAAGAGGCTCTCCTGGCTCTCTGGTTCCTGTTCAGAGAAAAAATCGTCCAGCTTACTCTCTATGTCCAGGGAGAGGGGATCGCTGGCAGGAGCGGGCTCTCCAGCCGGGCTGCCCTCTTGGGGGAGGATGACATCGGCCAGCGCGGCCTCAAGGGGTGCTTGCGGCTCGGCCTTCTCCCTGGCAGCGGCGTCATCGGCAGGAGGCGCCTCTTGCAGGCCCTCCGGGCTCTCCTTATCCTCTTCCGTGGAGAAGAGCATATCCAGCTGGGCGGTCAGGTCGCTTTGAGCCGGGAGGTCCAGGGGTTCACTCTCTTCGCTGAAACCAAAGAATTCATCACTGGAGGAGAGTGCAGGGGCGAGTTTATCCTTGTCTCTGACCTGGGCTTCAATAAAATCGTCGGCAACCTCGTCGTCAACCGGCTGAATGGCCTCAGCCGGCAGGATCTCATCGGGATATTTGCTGTCTGCGGTCTCCATGGCAGCGACGGATTCCAGTGGAAAGAGTTCGTCCAGCTCCATTTCGATCTCACTGCCCTGCTGATGATCACTGTCCAGGGGTGCCGGTTCAGCTTCCTCTTGCTCAGCAGCTTCCAGGGGCAGGGGCGCTGCCTCAGGCTCCGGCTCCGGTGCTGGAGCGGTGATCTCTTCCACCAGATGATCAACCATCGCCTCCCCAGGGGGAGTCAGCGGTTGCTCGGCTATCAGGGCCTTCAGGGTGTTTAAACGGCTGACCCGATCCACCAGCAGGGCCTGGAGCTGATCCTGATCCCGTTGATCCGGCTCCCTCTGGAGCGTCTGATCCAGCCCCTCTGCAAAGGCGTGGAGCAGGCTGAACGAGTCTGGGTGCGCCTGAGATCCGGCCTCGTCGATATAGTCGCCCAGGGCCCGTAATCCCTGGGTCAGCACCAGGGCCGGTTTGTCGTGGCTGAGAGTTTGGTGCAACTGGTTGAGATGGTCGTTGAACTGTTGCAGGTTGGCAGGGGTAACCTCCCAGTCAAGACTGAGGATGGCGGCCTTCAACATCCTGAGGTGGTCCTCTTCCGGGGCTGCACCAGGCTCCTGGTCCGGCTCCGTGGAGAGCAGAGGTGCGCTGCTCTCCAGGCCACCGGAAGGGGGCCCCTCTTCGCTCTGGTTGACCTGGTACTGCAGGATCTTAAATTTGCGGATATCCCCCTTCAGGAGGAGGGTGACGGCCTCTTCGCTGATCTCCTCAGTGGAAATGATTTTTTCAAAGTTATAATAGAAGGTCAGGAGGAGCTTGATGGAATTCGGGTGGGCATAGGCCCCCTTGCTACGGATGTAGCTGCCCAGTTTGCCCAGTCCCTGGAGATAGACCGCTGCGACCTTATCCCCCTGCCAACTGGTTTTGAGTTCCTGCACCTCATCAATGAGTTCCTGAAGGATCTCGTCGTTAATCTCCCAGTCCAGGGAGAGGATAATCGCCTTGAGTCGGGTCAGGGGCGAGTCATCTTCACTGGAAAATTCAAAGAGATCAACATCACCGGTATCAAAAGATTCGTCGGCAAAGAGGGTGAGATCTTCATACTCATCGTAGCTTGTGGTTGCTTCTTCCTGGGGGTTTTTCATAGCCTGATCATGTGTAGAGAAGAGTAAAGCGCAGGGCTGTCTTAGCTATCTGTTTTTCCCAGTCCCGGCGTTTGGGAAAAATCAATCCTCAGAGCCAGCTGGTGAGTTTGATCCTGTGCGCTGCCGGCAGCATCTGTAGACCACCTTGAGTACCTGTTATTTCGCCCAATTTCTGGTTATGCTCAAAAAATATCCTCGGAATATCGTTTCCATACCTGTGGTAATTTGTCTCGCATGCCTTGATCTTGAACAAAAGAGCTCTTTATCCAAGATACCCTTATACTATTGAAGCTTCTGTTGAATGGAAATGACGGTTGAGGATATTATTTTCTTCAAGGTCTCCGGAACATTATATCCAGTGAGGGCGCTTCCCTCAAAGGCCGGTACTTTGAGTTTACTGTTGAGGTCATTCTCCAGCAGGGGCGTCGGTAAAATCGGGATACCCTGGTTGCGCAAATCCACCTTGTTGTACTGGAGGACTAAAGGGATTTTGAAGATGGACTCCTTGTAATCCTGCAGGTTCTCGTGGAGTTGATTCAGGGAGCGGATATTTTTCTCCCGCATCTGCTCCTGGGCATCGGCTACAAAGACGATTCCGTCGACCCCCTTTAAAACCAGTTTTCTGGTGGCATTGTATTTGACCTGTCCAGGAACGGTATAGAGTTGAATCTTCAACTCATAGCCCTTGATCTGTCCCATGTTAAAGGGCAGAAAATCGAAGAACAGGGTACGGTCACCATGGGTCTTGAGGCTGACCATTTCAGAATGGATCTGTTTGGAAAATTTCCGGTTGATATATTCCAGGTTGGTTGTCTTGCCACCACGTCCGGGTCCGTAATAAACGATTTTTACCTGGACGATTTTTTCTCTGAGATTAATAAAGCTCAAAATAGTCTCCTGCTGCCTCTCTGCTCAGATCTGAAAACGGCGATGTCTGACCCTGCTGGGAAGAAGAGGGCTTAGCCGCGTTCCCAGAGGGTTTTGATCCGTTCAATGGTTTCCACCACATTGAGCCGGAGGAACCCAAGGGAGATGTCTTTGCCGAACATGGAGATGAGGAGCAGCTCGTCGTCGATCTTGGAAAAGTGGATATTACAGTCTGTTCCCTTGTGAAAGAGCAGCGAGAACTCCTGCTCACCGACCAGTTTCGCCATGGCATCCACCGTGGCAAAGTTACCTGCAGCAAGAGCGGCAAAGGAGTACACATCATACTTCGAGGTACCATTGTCTTTGGCGGTGATGATGTTGCCTGCCATATCGATGATAATGACGCAGTCCACCCCGATTTTGATGAGTTTCTCTGTGAGGATTTCATCAATTTTTTCAAGTTGTTCTTGGCTAACAACCCCATAGTTCATATTGCTACCTCGTGTCCATCAAAGCTGTGGCTAATATTTAATCTGATGCTGGTGCGGTTTGATTACAACAACTATACGCGAGAATATCAGATATATGAAGTGGTTTTTTTTGGTGATTTTTTCAACGATCAGTCGTTCCTTTCGCGTATAAAATATTAAGGGTACCTTGAAAAATGAGATTTTTCGATCAAGGTTAAGGCGCGCGATAAATTTTACCGTAGGCATATATTTGATATTCCGAGGATAAAATTTTGAGCGCAACGCCAAGATTGGAGGAAAAAACTTTTTTTCAAGGTGGCCTTAATTCTCTGGAGTGGGTTGCGAATTTTCCGATCGAGGGGGCGGCACCTTTTCCTTAAACTTGCTGTTTACCGAGTAGACAAAGGCCAGGACTTCGGCAACGGTCTGGTAGAGTTCTGCCGGTATCTCTTCGCCAACCGGGACCTTGGCCAGGAGTTCTACCAGGTCAGGATCTTCCTTGATGAATACCCCGGCCACCTGGGCCGATTCAATAATCTTTTGGGCAACGATCCCTGAGCCGCTGGCCACCACCTCAGGGGCATTTCTTTTCTGTTCATCATAGCGCAGGGCAACGGCCTTATCCTGTTTTTCCTTTTTTTCCATGATCCTATGCCTTGGTGTTGACCATCCCTGTGGTGTCGTGGAGCAGGAGATCCAAGAGGGTCTTGGTTGGATCTTTAGCGCCGGTGAGGAACTGCACCGAGTGGAGTTCCATGCGGGTCAACCATTGCTCGAGTTCTTCCCGGTACCCCCCCATGAAGGTCATCTTTTCCCGATCTTCCAGGTGAAAGCGAATATCCAGCCGCTCGCCTTCCTGGTGCAGCTCGATCTGGAGCGTACCCAGTCCGGTAAGCTCGAGGTGAAGGGAGTAGTTGCGGCTTTGCCTCTCCTGCTGCTCTCCGGAAGGATCGTGCTCCGGGGCCTCATCAATCAGGAGAAAGCCCTGTTGGAGGAAGGGCAGCGGCATGGGGAGAAAGAACAGCGACTCGCCGGCAAGACGGACCTGGAGCATCTGGTAGAGCTCCAGGGTCTGGAGGAGTTGGCTGCCCTGTTCCACTGCCGGGGGGAGCGCTTTCCCAGACTGGCTGAGTTCGAGCAGGGCAAATTTTAAGGTGTGGCTGGCTTCCTCGCCCCTGCCGGCGGCAAAGAGCTGTTCCATCCTCAGGCCCAGGTGATCGAGCAGCTGCTGCAGCTGTCCCCCCTGGGGAGATTGTTCCGGCCGGCTCAAGGGGGCATCTGCTGTGGTGGTTCCCAGGGCCTGGGAGAGGATGGAGAACAGTTCCCTGGTGGGGAAGAGTTTGGGGTTGGTGGTGAAAAAGTCCAGGATCTGGCTGCCCAGCTCAAGGAGGTGGGGCGTGCCTGGTGGCGCTGCCTTGACGGCCTCCTGGAGCAGGTGCAGGGAAGGACCATTCCCTGCCACGGTCGTGGCCAGGGCAACGATTATCCCTGGCTGGGAGGAGGGTGCTGCCTGGGACGTGCTCGCCTGTTCACTGCCCAGCCCTGGGGCTATGGTTTGGATCAGGCCGGGCAGTGCACCGTCGCTCTTAAGGGGCGTGGTCGGGTTGGTTTGCAGGGTGTGGAGGATGGCGCCCAGGAGTTCCGTGCTGCCCTGAACGGCTGTTGCTGCCGGGGGGCTGCCAGGGAGGGTGGGGATGGTTTGGGAGAGCAGGGTAAGGGTGTTTCGTGAGTTTTCACTGAGCAGCTTGAGGTGCGGGCCTTCACCGAGCTGAGCCAGGTTGGGGAGCAAACCCTGTTGGCCCCCTAAAAGATGAAGCCTGCTGCCGAGTTGTCGGGTCAGGGGATCGGTGATGACCCGTAATTCGATTTTGGGACCGGCGGTGGTTACCTGGAGATCGAGTTGCTGCCCAACCTGGAGGGGAAGTGCAGATTGGGCCTGGAGTTGCCTGCCGGCAATGGTCAGCAGGTAGTTGCTGGGGTCGATCTTATGCTCTACCACTGCCTGGAGGAGTTGGCCCGGACTAAAAGGGGTCCTGTGGTGTTCACGGAGCTGATCCTGTTGCCGGTAGAGTTGCTGGATGCGAAGGGTTGAGGCCGGGGTAACAGGAAAATCCATGGGAGCCTCGCTGGTCGAGGTTGCTCAACAGGGGTAGGGGACAACCCTTTATTCGGTCTGTACCCGCTCGCGCAGTTGACGACGTTGTTCCTGGAGACAACAGGCGATGATCTGGTCGCGTTTTTTTGGGGTGATATCATCAAAATGAAGCGCAACCTGGTAGCGGTTCCTGCGCATCCGGTAGGTACGGACCACATGGCCGATCCAGGAGAGCATATCTTCGGATTGGGGGATGCCTATCTGGATATAGAGCCGGCTGTTGCTGGCCGGCTTCTCGGCAAAGAGGCCCAGCACCCCGCTGCCGCTCAGGTCAACCGTGGTCCCGATCATCTTCCAGGAGCGGAGCTTGACTTCGCTGGCACCGGCGGTGTAGCCGATCTCTATGGAGGTATTGATGGCAACCCGGAAGTATTCACGCAGCTCTTCGGGTTTGATCGGTTCCCTGCCGATGAAGTTCAGGCGGCGATCGCTGGCAACACTGTCCAACTCGGCAATCAGGTTGACGGTGTTGTGTTTATGCTTGACGGTTAATTGACAGTTGACGCCCATCAAGAGCGAGTCGCTCTCCCAGGACTTTGGGGGAAAAACCAGCTGAAAGTGCGGTGGTTCAAGTCCCACAAAGGCGGCATTGTATCGATGCTCCTCGTTATGCTTATCCGGGAGGTCGATCACAGACTCTGCACCATCTTGGAGTTTATGGATAATGTCTTCGATTTTGCTCACAAGGCTGGTCATGGTTTGGGTTGACGGGGAGCCTCGCTCTCTTTCCGAGTGCAGAGGGATGGCGTACTCAGCTGCCTGCCTGGTTGAGGTCCGAAAAAAGGTTGTTATCTGTTCCTGTTATAGCAGATGAGCTGCCAAGTTCAACAGGAAAAACAGGGGCACTGGAGTGTTGGCAACGCGCCCCTGATGACTGGATCTCCCCCTGTCGCTGTTTAGAGGATATCTTTCACCTGCACCTTCATCCGGAGGTGTTGGCGCTGGAGTTGAAAACAACTGGCCATGATCCGGTCTCTGTCTTCACTGGAGAGGGTGTCAAAGTGGAGCCCCACATGGAAGGTCTCTTCGCCTGCCCTGCTGCAGCGGACCACATGGCCGATGATTTGGATCAGCTCCATCTGTCCCGTGGGCAGGGCCAGCTCGATGCGCACCTTTTTTCCCTTTTTCAGCCCCTGGCTGAAACTGCACAGGGCTCCGCTGCCGCTGAGGTCAATGGTCTCTCCCTGGAGGCGCCACTCCTCCTCCCCGGCAAGGCTTGTCTGGCCGGGCAGGGGACCGGCGCTTACCGGGGTGGCGGCATCGACCCGAAAATAGCTGCGCAGCTGCTCATGGCTGATCACCTCTGTGGCCTTGAACTCCAGGGATTGAGTGCTGCTGATCCCGGTGATATCAGCGGCAACAGAGAGGGTCTGGCCGCCAAGGTCAACGGTAACCACAGCGCTTTGCTCCAGGTCGATCCGGGAAGCCGGTAGCATCCCCTCTGGGAAGAGCAGCCGAAAAGATGGTGGCCTGACTGCCTCGTAGATGCAGTTGATTCGCTCTTTTTCAGGGCGATCTGTCATGGGGAGCGCGACTCGAACCGCCTTTTGGTCGTCTATCTGGGAGAAAAATGGATTGAGCTGCTGCACACTAGTCCTCTGTTGAATAAAGGGTACCTTGCCAGTTTTCCAGGCTATAACTTGCCATAGGCGCCGTGATAAGGAAAGCACTTTGTGGTTTCAAGGATAGCGCTTAAAAGTCGTGGCAGGAGCTTTTTTCAGAGGGGGCAGGGCAAAGAGGACAGAGGGGGCAGTCCACCTTTAACCGGTGCTGGAGATTAACTGACCGCTCCGGTCAGTATGGCTGTGATAGTGGCGCATCACCTTGGTCCCGGTCTGTAACTTGCTGAGCTCATGCTGGTGGACCGCCATATAGCCGCGAATCTGGGGAGTCAGACGCTGGTTGCTTTCCTGGATCTCGGTCATCAGCTCCAGCAGGTCCCTGACCAGGGGCGAGGCCGTTTCCTCGCTTCCCTGGCGAAGCAGGCCGAGGAGCTCCCGGTCACCTTCCCGGGCAAGAGTCTGCTGCTGCTCCAGGGCCTGGTATCGCTCGATGAGCTGCTCTGTATCCTGGGCAGGCAGCAGCTCTTCGATCTCGGCCATGATCTTTTGAATGGATCGGTATGTTTCCAGTGCTCGTTGGATGCTCATGATCTGTCCCCTCACATGGCCGTGGCAATGGATTTATAGGCCTGGGTGCTATGGAGCGGCGGGGCCGTGGATTCCACGCCCTGTTGGCTGTTCTGTTTGTTGATTTCGATGGCCTGGGCCCAGGTCTGGCGCAGCTCCCTGAGCATCTTCTTCACCTCTTCCAGGGGCTCGGCATCGTTATGCAGGTTGCCGTCCTGGAGACGTCCCAGCATGTAGCTGTAGAGGGCGTCCAGGTCCTCGGCCAGCTGGGCATTCTGGTCGTGGTCCAGGGTGGCGGCAAATTCGGAGATGATGGCCGAGGCCTTGTTGATGAAGTGGGCTCGCTTGTCGATCATCTGGTTTTCAATGGCCAGGATGGCCTGGCCGAGAAAGCGGATGGCTCCGTCATAGAGCATGAGCATCAGCTGTTCCGGCGAGGCGGCATTGACCGTGTTGGCCAGGTATTGGTTGGTATAGCCGTTCATCAGTTTCTGCTCCCGTAGTTCATGATATTGGTGATACTGGCCATCTGCTGGCTGAGATAGCTTGACTGGGCGTTAAAGCCGCTGACCAGGGTCTCCATGGCCGAGAACTGGGCTTCCAGGGTCTTCTTACGTTGTTCCAGACGCATCTCGCTTATCTCGATGCGCTTGTCGATCCGCTTGACATTGCTGGTGATGCTCTGCTTGCGGCCGGCCAGCATCCCGGTGGTGGCGTTGGTCATGGAGTCCAGGTAATCCTGGAACTGGGCTGCCAGGCCCTCTTTTTCCCCTTCACCGGAGAGCAACGTGACCACGCTGTCCAGGTTCTCGTCCACGGCCTTGTCCAGGATCTTGTCATTGACCTTCAGGGTGCCGTCTTTCTGGGTTTCAAAGCCCAGTTCAGACATGGTGTTGAGGGTTCCTGAGTTTTTCAGCGGCGTGGTCAGCATGGACTGGAGGTGGCGCTTGATGGAGTTGATCCCCGAGTCGCCGCCTAAGAGTCCGCCACCCTCGCCGTTGATTACCGACTGGCCGGTGATAAAGCTGACCACCTCGTTGTAGCCCTTGGCAAAGGCCTTGATGTTGTCCTTGATGGCGTTCTTGTCCAGGCTGACCGAGAGGTTGGTGGTAGTGTCGGCCTCGGCCTGGAGCAGGTCCAGGGTGACGCCCGGGATCGCCTCCTTGAGGGTGTTGGAGTCTCCATAGATATCGATGGTATCCACCCGGATATGGGCCCGGGTCGCCTCCTGCACCGGGGGATTGACGGTGCCGGTCTCATCCTCGATCACTCCCAGGCTGTCACTGCCGCCCGTGAGGCCGCTGGGGTCCAAAGAAAAGGACTGGCCCACGGTCTCACCGGTGAGGAGCAGACGGTAGGGCGTGTCGCTGCCGTCGTTGATGATGGCCGCAGAGACGCCGATATCCGCCTCGTTGATGGCCGCCATGATGCCCTCCAGTGAGTTGTTCTCGCTGCTGATCTCAATGGCGTGGCTGCTGCCGTCCACCGTGAGGTTGAGGCTGCCGGTACCAAAATTACTGCTCTCCTTACTGCTGAAGCCGGCGGCAGAGACCGATTTCTGGGCCTGGGCCAGGGCCACCACCTCCACCTGGTAGTTGGTGCCGGCCAGGGCCTCGCTGGAAACCGAGGCCGTGAGGAAGTCGTCTGAGCTCTGCTTGATGGAGCGCTGCTGGAGTGCGTCCTGGTCACCCAGGGTCTTGATATTATCCTTGAAGGAGGTCAGCTTGGTGTTGAGCTCGGAAAAGGCGGAGAGCCGGTTGTTCATCCAGGTCTTGTCCGTCTCCAGGCGGGCGAGGGGAAGCCGTTCGAGGTTCATCAACTGTTCGATGATGGCGCCGGTATCCATGCCCGAGGCGAGACCGCTGAATTGAATAGCCATGCTAGTGCTCCCTGTGTTCCGTATGCCCTGTAGACGCTGCTCAGCTCACCGTGTTGACGATGTTGCCGCTGAGTTCCTGCAGCTGTTTGGTGAGGTTCAACAGTTCTTCCGGGGGAATCTGTCTAATAACCTCTTCGGTCTCGTTGTCGACAATCTTTACCACCAACTCGTTGACTGTGTCGTCCTGTTCGAAGCGGACCGAGTAGACACCGTCTTCGGTGAGCGCCTTAATCTTGTTGAGCAGCTCCTCTGGTGGGGCCTGCTGGGGACTGTTTTCCGTGGATTCGACCTGGGGTTGTTCTTCTGCTTTCTGGCGGTTCTGCTCCACCTGCTCTACCCCTTCCTTGACCCGGGACGGTGCGGCGGTGGCTGCGCCGATGGCTTCGATCATCATGATATTCACCTCCTAGCTAAAGTATATCAGGTTCTGAAGGAGCCGCAAAGGGCTCCTCCAGGGATATTGGCTGTTAACCGAGCAGACTCAGGGCCAGCTGGGGCGCCTGGTTGGCCTGGGCCAGGATGGAGACTCCAGCCTGTTGGAGGATATTCTGCTTGGTCATGTTGGAGGTTTCCTGGGCAATGTCCGCGTCCAGGATTCGGGAACGGGCTGCAGAGATATTTTCAGAGATGTTCTGGAGGTTGGCGATGGTGGATTCAAAACGGTTCTGGATCGCACCAAGATCACCTCGCTCGGAGTCGATAGTACTTAGAGCCTTGTCAATGACATCGATGGCGTCCTGGGCTCCAGCTACGTCAGAGATATCTACTTCATTGACGCTTTCACTGGTTGAGGCCAGGATATCACCTGCTGCACCTGCTGCACCATCATCTACGACCGCGCCAAGGGCACTAGTTACACCAGAAGCTACCGAAAAGGAACTCCGGGATGAAAATTCAACATTACCCGCGACCACTGTGGAGTCGTTACCGGTTCCACCTGAATCAGTATCCAGGGCTGCTGCTGCGCCACTCTGACCAGTTACTGTCAAGGTGCTGCCTGCGCCGGCAGAATTGACAGCATCTTCAATCATAATGTCTTTACCCTCAGCCTGGGTCAGGGTCATGCCGCCTGTGGAAAGCTCTGCCGTGATACCGGTCTTGCCGCTGACATCATTGATGGCGGCAACCAGATCTTTCAAGTCGGTCTTATCGGTGATGCTGGCAGAGACGGTCTGCATGTTGGTGTCACTGCCGATGTCAAAAGATATTGTTCCTGCGTGACTTGCAACAACCGTTGCCTCTGATCGTGCAGTAGCAGATACACCTGTGTTGGCAGTCTGGGCGTTGACGAGATCTGCCACATCTTTAGCTGTAGAACCGTCGGCTATACCAGTGGCTCCGGATGCAATTTGTACTGATCCTTTATATCCTGCAACGTCCAGGGTTTGAGCCTTGATTCCGTTTCCTCCGCTAACATTTGCTGCAATGGCCGTTGCGGCACCCGCACCAGTAGCATCAGCTGAAGATGAGCCTTCAAGTGCATGTCGACCAAGATCAGTAGAGTTCATGGAACCAATGGAAACACTGATGGTTTGGTTGGCATTGGCACCAACCTGAAATTCCTGATTAGAAAAGGTTCCGTCAAGAATATTGAGGCCGTTGAAGGTGGTGGCACTGGAGATACGATCCATCTCCTGCTGCAGCTGGTTGACCTCAGCTTGGAGGGCGGAGCGATCATCGGCAGAGTTGGATGCGTTGGCAGATTGCACCGACAACTCACGCATCCGTTGCAGGATGTTGGTACTCTCCTGCATGGCGCCTTCAGCGGTCTGGGCCAGGGAAATACCGTCATTGGCGTTACGGGCGGCCTGATTGAGGCCGCGGATTTGAGAGGTCATCCGGTCGGAAATGGCCAGACCGGCTGCATCGTCCTTTGCAGAGTTGATCCGAAGACCAGAGGAGAGACGCTGCATGGACTTGTTCAAGTTGTTCTGGGTTGCACCCAGGTTACGTTGAGCGTTGAGAGATGCTACGTTTGTGTTGATTGATAATGCCATGATATTCCTCCGTGAATATGTGTTTGGCTTATGTTGTCCTGCTTATCGGCATCCTTGCCGTTGGGTCCTGCTCAGGTTTTTTGTTGTTCGCTGGTTAGCGCCTCCCTGTTGCTGTTCAAGTATCTTTCGTTGTCTTGGTAGGTACGTTTGAGGGACGTCATGTTCCCTTATGTACTCTATCGCCCTTGGGGTGATGATTCTTTAGTTTTATTTTGACTTTTTATTGCCAGGAACCGAGGATTATGCCGTTGCTCTGGCCAATATGCTGAATTTGCTCCATATTTTTTTTGTTCTCCTCGTCTGCGGCAGGGGGAGAAGCAGGGGAGTTGAGGCTGGCAAAGGGAAAGTGCGGCCGGTTTATCCCACTGCGCTCCTTGGGCTCAAGGAGTGTGGAGACATGTTTCTGGTAGCGAAAGCTGATCATCTTCATCTGGGTGCCCTCTGGAATGCACCCCGGGGCCGAGTTCGGCCCCGGGAGTGGAGTTTGCGTGGAGTTGAAATGCTTGTCGTCCTTAGCCCTGGAGGAGGCTGAGGGCCAGCTGGGGGGTCTGGTTGGCCTGGGTGAGGATGGAGACCCCGGCCTGTTGGAGGATGTTGGCCTTGGTCATCTCCGAGGTCTCCTGGGCGATGTCGGCATCCCGGATTCGGGAGCGGGCTGCGGTCAGGTTCTCCGAGACATTCTTCAGGTTGGAGATGGTGGACTCAAAGCGGTTCTGGATGGCACCCAGGTCGGCCCGCTGGGAGTCGATCTTGTTCAGGGCCGCGTCCACGATCTTGAGGGCATCGGTGGCGCCGAGCACGTTGCTGATGTCGATGGCCGTGACCTCTTCAAAGCCCGAGATCACCGTGGTGTCGGCCGCGGCATCGACGATACTGCCGCCGGTGGTGGGGTTGGCATCCGAGGCGATGGTGTAGGAGTCCTGGGAGGAGAATTCGATCACCCCGGCCACCCTGGTGGAGTCGGTGGAAGTGGCAGGCGGCCCGGAGGTCAAGGCTTCCGCGTTACCGTCGGCCCCGGTGACATTGATGGCGGTCAATGCGGTGGAGTGGGTGAAGTCAGCCACGACAATATCCTTTCCTTCGGGCTGGACCAGGTTGAGGGTCCCGGCGTCCACGGTGGCGGTGACCCCGGTGGTACCGCTCTGGTCATTGATCACCGTGGCCAGCTCGCTCAGGTCGGTGGTGGTTACCGAGGCGTTGACCGTGGCGGTGTTGCCGCCGGAGCCGATGGTCAGGGTGACCACCCCGGAGGCACCGAGTCCGGAGAGGCTGGCCTCGCTGCGGGCCGTGGCCGTGACCCCGGTCTTGTCCGCCGAGCTGGTCACCTGGTTGGCGATATCCCAGGCCGTGGCCCCGGCACCGATGGTGATGGTATCCGGGCCTTTGGAGCCGGTGATGGTCACATCCTGGCCCCCGATGGTGTTGGTGGCAGGTGCCGTTGCTGCCGCCTGCACCGAGGAGCCGGTCCCCTGGCGGGCGGTGGTGTTCTCGGCATCGATGAAGTAGCGGCCCAGGTCATCTGCGGCCATGGACTGGATGGAAAAGCCGATGGTCTCGTTGGCATTGGGACCGACCTGGAACTGCTGGGAGACAAAGGTGCCGTCAAGGACCTTGAGCCCGTTAAAGGTGGTGGACTGGGCGATCCGGTTCATCTCGGTCTTGAGCTGGTTGACCTCGGCCTGGAGGGCGGCCCGGTCGGGAGCCGAGTTGGTGGCATTGGCGGCCTGGACGGAAAGCTCCCGGATTCGTTGGAGAATGTTGGTGGACTCCTGCATGGCCCCTTCAGCGGTCTGGGCCAGGGAGATGCCGTCGTTGGCGTTGCGGGCTGCCTGATTGAGGCCGCGGATCTGGGCGGTCATCCGGTCGGAGATGGCCAGGCCGGCGGCATCGTCCTTGGCAGAGTTGATGCGCAGACCCGAGGAGAGCCGCTGCATCGAGGTGTTCAGATCCAGCTGGGATTTTTCCAGGTTGCGCTGGGCATTCAGAGATCCTACGTTTGTATTGATCGTTAAAGCCATGGTATCCTCCATGAATTTTTTAGCCATCGGTCGTCCATTGACTGATCCTGCGGCTAACGATACAAACGTAACAACTCTCTCAATACTGCTCTACTCTCTCTCTCAATACTCTCTTCGGTTGGAGCGGAAGAACAGTTAAGGAAATTTTAGGACGGAACAAAAAAAAGCCATCATTCCCGAGGGGGAATGATGGCTTTTGATTAATTATTTGAAAATATAGGCTATTTTTTGATTTCAGGCAGGGGGGTTTGGGTGTCGTAGCGTCCGTCTTCCAGGATAACCTGCAGGGCCCGGTTGGTTGAAGGCGAGTAGAGGATGGGGCCGGCAAGGTTGAGGGTGATTTTTTTGTTCTCAGCCACACTGACAATGGTCAGGGTGAAGCAGGGGTCGCTCTCCTTGAGCTGCAGTTTTTTGCGCTCCTCCTGATCAGGGGCGACCACATAGTCCAGAAAAAAGTTGGTGGGATCGGTCACCACAAAGGCAAAAACCGGGTCATCCACCGACTGGATCCAGAAGAGCGGGCCTTCCTTCTCGTTGGGGATGACCAGGAAGTCTTTCAGCTGCTCCAACCCGACCAGTCCCTCCGGGAAATGGATGACATTGGCAGGATCAAATTCAATCTCTCCAAATCGAGTCTCTATAGTCTTCATTTTTTCACTTTCCTGCTTGCAAGTGCATCACTGAGGATATCCAGATCAGCGATATCCCAACTGGCGGCTTCGATATTTTCCTGGCGAATCCGGTCATAGACCTCTTGGCGGTGGATCTTGGTCTCCCGGGGGGCATCGATCCCGATCCGGATGCCGCCGCTCTTCATCTCGATGATCTTTATGGTAATATTATCGCCGATGATGATTCCTTCACCGACTTTCCTGGTCAACACCAGCATAGCAACACCTGTAATGTATCCGGGAGCCGGTCGCTGCCCGAAGAAGTAAAAACGATAAGAACATATCCGCTGCAATCAGTGGCGGGACAGGGACAGATTTCGGCATCCCGTCGTCTGGACAGCGCTCATCTTTATCGCCCAGTATCGTGCAATTTTAAGGAGAACGCAAGTGTTTTTAAACGGTTCCAGGATCAGATAAAGTCGAGGATAGAGAGCTGCGACACCTTGGAGGTGATGTTGAGGGCTGCCTGGAAGGCGGTTTCCTGCTGGACAATGTCGTTGAAGACCTCGATGGCATCGGCATCCTCATAGCGGGAGAGGACCTGCTTGAGGTCGACCCGGACCGCCTCCTGATGGAGCTTGGCCGTCTCCACCCGACTGGCCCGGTTGCCCAGTTGGGAGCGGAGTCTGCGGTTCTGGTCAGCAGCCCCCTGGAGCTCCTCGATGCTGGTCTGCATGGCCGCCGGATCATTGTTGCGAATGGCCTCCTCCGCCTGGGTCAGCTCGGCAAAGAGGTCAAAGCGTCCGCCACTGACCGCGTTGGGCGGGTTGCCTGCGGGGTCGGGTGGGTTATAGGGGCCTTGGTTCCAACTGCTGGTGCCCAGGAAGAGGTCGTTGCCGGTCAGGTTGACCTGGAGTTGTTCGCCCGGGGTGATCTCCAGGGAGGTGGCATTTTCATCGCCTGCGTAGAGCACCGGCCAGGTACGGTGATCGTTGGCATCGTAGAGGGTAGGGTCGTAGCTCGGATTTTCGCTGAAGGGCTTCGTATCCTCGGCATAGCCGGCAAAGATATACTTGCCGTCCACGTTGCCGTTGGCCGCATCGAGCATTTCTTTCTTGAGCTGGACCAGTTCATCGGCCAGCACGGTCCGGTCTTCGGAGTTGAGGGAGCCGTTGACCACGTTGACCATGATCTCCTGGGCCCGCTGCATGATGTTTTCCACATGCTCCAGGTGGCCGTCGGTGGCCTGCATCACATCCAGGGACTGGCCCATGGTCTCCAGGTAGCGGTCCACGTTGCTCAGCTGTTTGCGGGTGTTGAGCACCGGTCGGATCGCAGCCGGGTCATCCGAGGGTTTGAGCAGCTTTTTACCGGTTGCCCCCATCTTGCGCAGGTTTTCAAGCTCATTGGCCACATCGTTGAGGCGGGTGCCGAGCATTCGGTAGGTGGTGCCTTGGGTCGCTTTCATGGCTTATCCTTTCAACTGGAGGAGTGCGTTCATCATCTCGTCCACGGTGGAGAGAAATTTAGCAGAGGATTCAAAGCCCCGCTGGTACTGGATAAGATCGATCATCTCTTCTTCCAGGGAGACCCCGGAAAAGCCGTCACGGAGATTCTGGAGCTGGACCTTGGCATCCTCGGCCCCCTTGAGGGCCAGATTGTTGCGGTTGGCCTCGATGCCGACTCTGGAGACCATCTTGGAAAAGAAGGCATCGTAATTGTCGGTGGTACCGCTCACCTGGTGGCTGGTCTCCAGGGCGGCGATCTCCAGGGCGATACCGTTATCTCCGGCAGCGGCTGTGTCGAGTTTCGCCGCCGCCACATAGCGGCTGTCGCTGAAGGCGACCTCAATGGAGCGGCTCGGGCGTATCCCCGGAGGAAGGGCGGTGATATCGTTGAAGAAGAGTTGGCCGGTGGCCGGCAGGCCGGTGCCCGGATCGATGAAATATCCGTCGTCGTGGAGGTCGTTGACCGATGAGGTCAGATCCACGGCCAGGGTGTCCAGGTCGTTGTGGAGGCCGTCGATGAAGACATCGCGGATCTCATACATTCCGCGGAAGGAGCCGCCCAACTCCTCTCTGCTGATATCCCGGGTAACCCCGGCGATCTCCAACTGCAGGTCCACATCGGTGCCGGTGGTGACGGTCTTGATGGTCATGGCCGTATCCCCCTGGACCAGGGGCAGGCCTCCGGGGAGCTGAACCGCCAGCATGCCGCGGTTGTCGGTATAGGTCTGCACCCCCAGGGTCTCGGAGAGGTCCTGGACGATCAGGTCCCGCTGGTCACGGGCGGCGTTGGCGCTCTGGCCGGAGATCTCCACCTGGCGGATCCGGTCGTTGAGTCGGGCCACCTCGGCGATCTTCTCGTTCAAGGCAGAGACGCCGCCGATGATCTCGGTATTGATATTTTCGGTGATGGTGTTGAGTTCATCGGAGAGCTGGCGGAAGTTGTCGCCCAGCAGCTGACCGCGCTGCATCACGATATCCCGCTCCACCTGGCCGCTGGGATTGGTGGTTAACTCCTGCCAGGCGTCAAAGAATTTATCGACCTCTGTGGCCAGGTTGTCCTCAGAGACGTTGAAGAGGCGCTCCAGTTCAGCCAGGGGGTTGGAGCGTCCCTGTTCTTCGCCGTAGGCAATAAAGGATTCCTGGAGCTGACGGCTGACAAAGGAACTGTAATCGCGACTCACATCCGAGACACTGACCCCCTGGCCAATGAAAAAGTCCCCGAAGTTCACCGCCGGGATCTGGATGAGCTCTGCCCGCTGCCGTGAGTACCCCGCAGTGTTGACGTTGGCAACATTGTTGCCGACGATCTCGATGGATTTCTGGTTGGTACTCAGGCTGGTTTTGCCGGCGTTCAGGGCATCAAGAAGTCCTGCCATAATACGTTCCTGGTAAAGAGTGAAAAGAGCGGCTCCCAAAGAGCACTCAAGGCAATCTGCCTTGTACTGTTGATCTGCTCTTCTTATCGGCTGGAGAGGGGGGGGAATTTAGCTTGAATTTAAGACGGATCCTGTGGCCGCTAGATGCAGGCCCTTAGGTCCCCGGGCCATCGGGATGGCGGCGGGCGGAGCTGACAGGGAAGGCGAGTGACGATCGTGGCGAAGGCAGGGGGAGCTTGACAGGCAGAGGTCTCTCGGCTGCCGCCCTTTTTGGGGTCAGGGGTACAGCTTGGTCAGGGGGTACAGCTCGGTCAGGATGAGGGCCTGGCTGCAGGAGAAGCTGGGGCCTTATCCGGCGGAGGCGCCGAAGCTGGCGGAGATGGGCAGGCAGGGGGAGGGCAGGGCTTAAATCCTGCCCGAGAGGAGGCGACCGTTGACAGGGGTGTTGCTGACGGCACCTGTCTGGCCATAGGTGGTGGGTACGGTCTTGCGGCCGAAAAATTCCATGGTGGACTGAATCCAGTTCAGGGTCGCCCTGAAGAGAAAGGCATTCCGACGGTTTTCTTCATGGATCTCCCGGGCCAGCGCCTGCTCTTCCGGATCAAGGGTCTTGATCACCTGGAGGGTCTGGATAAGGGCCTCTTTTTGGGCCATATCGTTGGCCATGGCCTGGAGGTCGAGTTGCCTGGCATGTTCACGTTCGTTGCGGATGGTATCGCGCAACTGGGTTAGGAGTTCCCGAACGGTCTCGCGGGTCATGATGATCACCCTTCCACTAAAAATTTCAACAGGCTGGAGGCCACCTTGTCCAGATCCGGCTTATAGCTGCCGTTGGCGACCTGGGCTTTGAGTTCCGCTACCCGATCGGCACGCTGGCTGGCCTCAACACTGCTGGCCTGAACCTCGCTGGCACCCTTGAGTGTCGAGGAAAAAGAGGCTCCCTGGGTTTCGCCGCTCTTGCCGCTCTTCTGGGCTTCACCAGGACGGTTGGTCTTGTTGATCCCGCCGACCTGACCCATGTTGTTGATTCCAAAAAATTCCACAGTCATCTCATCCACCTGTAGGTTCTATTTTCAGACAACCATCTCAGATTCAGACACCCAACTGTCCAGTTTTTCCATTACTGCGTCATAGGTTGCGTAGGAGATATCCGGCAACCAGCCGCCAAAGGCCTCAAGGGCCTCGTTGAAGCCTTGATCGATGCCCTCTTTGATGGCATCAAGACGGGAGGTGTCTCCACCGGCAACTCCAACCGCGAATTGGAAAATACGATCAGATGTCTGTTCTACACCAAAGTATCCGTCGTCGGCAACGAGTTCTTCTGCCTCTTCCGGACTGATGGCGGCGATATCCAAGGGAGTCTCGGCCACCATGATCTTAGTGTTAATACCCTGTTCTTTCAGCAGGTTGGCTACCAGGTTCTGCAGCAGACCATACTTTTTGCCTTCTCCGCCGACAAGCTGCATGTCGCTGGAGTAGGTAAGCGCAGAGGTCGATGTGCCTTCTATGCTCAGCGATTCAGTAACATCGCTTGGCCGGCCCTCTTCAATCCTGCCAACAGCATGGTTGATTTCAAGGCGAGCGCTATGCTGGCTGTACATCGAGCCGTTGATCTGGTTGTGGCTGATATTATGTAACATTGTCCTGCCTCCCTGCAGCGTGGGCAACCGGTCCGTGGTTGCTGGTACAGAATATATTTCTTTCTGTTATCTTTCTTTTCGGTGGGGAGCAGAAAAATCTTAATAGAAAAAAACGTTTTTTTTAAAAAAAGATCAGAGCTACGCTTTTTTATCTTCTGGAGCCAGTTGCCTCTCCATGCTTTGATAGATTTGCTCTGCCAGGCCCAGGCTCTGCTGGCTGGCCATATGTGAGGCCAGCTCGCTGTCCAGCATCTCCTCGTACAGCTTCTCGCCATTGGATTTGGGGAAGAGGGTGCCTTCGGGCACGGTTTTGCGCATGGCCTTGATCATGGACTGGATAAAGATGGCTTCAAAATCCTGGCTGGATTTTTTCAGTGACTCATGATCCCGGGTGGAGAGGGCCGAGGGTGTTTTCGGTTCCATGGTCGTCTGGATGATGGTCGCAGGGTCCAGTTGTGTTCTCATAGTCATGTCCGGGTAGAGGTTAAAGGATGACCAGTTCGCCCTGGAGGGCGCCGGCAGCCTTGATGGCCTGAAAGATGGCGATCAGGTCCCTGGGGGTGGCGCCGATGGCGTTGAGGGCCTTGGCGATTTCCCCGATATTTACCCCCATCTCCATCACCACCAGGTTGCCCTCCTCTTCGATGGTCTCGATGGTGGTCTGGGGGGCGGCCACGGTGTCGCCCCCTGCCAGGGGGTTGGGTTGGGAGACCTCGATGGATTCGGAGATGATCAGGTTGAGGTTGCCGTGGGAGACGGCCACCGTGGAGATGCGCACATCCTGGCCCATGACAATGGTGCCGGTGCGCTCGTTGACCACGATCCGTGCCGGGGTGTCGGGCTCGATATCGATGCTTTCCAACTCGGCGATAAACTGGACCAGGCTGCCCGGGTAGTCCGGGGGCCTGTTCACCCGGACCGAGGCCGCGTCCTGGGAGCTGGCCGTAGACGGACCAAAGCGCTGGTTCACCGCTGTCACCATTCTGGCGGCTGTGGTGAAGTCGATCTCCTTGAGCTGGAAGAGGAGCTCCCCGTTTTTCGGCAGGCTGAAGTTGACGCTTCGCTCAACAATAGCGCCTCCGGCAACACGACCGGCCGTGGGAAAGTTCTTCTGCACCTTGGCCGCCTTGCCGCCAAAGGAAAGACCACCCACGGCCATGGGCCCCTGGGCGACCGCATAGGTTCGGCCATCGGGTCCCTTGAGGGGGGTCATCAGCAGGTTGCCGCCGGAAAGGCTGGAGGCATCACCGATGGAGGAGACGTGGATATCGATGGTGGATCCGGGCTTGGCAAAGGGCGGCAGTTGGGCCGTGACCATGACCGCGGCCACATTCTTGGTCTTCATCTGGTTGAAGACATCCGGAGTCAGGGCCATGCCCATCCGCTTGATCATGTTGATCATGGCCTGGCGGGTAAAGACCGACTTCTTGATATCATCGCCTGTACCGTTGAGGCCGATGACGATGCCGTAGCCCATCAGTTGGTTTTCCCGCACCCCCTGGATATTGGCGATATCCTTGATCCGGGCAGCCTCTGCTGTAAAGGAGCAGCAGAGGAAGAGCAGCAGGCTCAGGATGAGGGTGCGGGTGATCCCCACGGTTCTGGTCATGGTCTTCTCCTCTGTTCGGCTAGAATGGCCAGGCATTGTCAAGGATCCGCATCAGCCAGCCGGGTTTCTGCTTGTCCGAGATCGCGCCCTTGCCGGTATAGGCGATCTGGGCGTTGAGGATATTTCCCGAATCAACGGTGTTGGCTGCGGTGATGTCATAGCCCCGGACAATGCCGGTGAGGTAGATGATCTGGCTCTCGTTGTTGACCATCACCGATTTACCGCCCCGGATCTTCATGTTGCCGTTGGGATAGACCTCGATCACCTGGGTGGTCAGGGTGGCCACCAGGTCTTCGGAGCGGGTGGTCTTGCCGCTGCCCTTGAACTCGTTGGAAAAGTTGGCAGATACCAGGGAGGCCATATCCAGGTTGGGGTTGTTGGCCTCAAAGACCTTCTCGTAGCCAAAGAGCTTGGGGATGCCGGCGGTCATGCTGGTGTCACGGTCAGATTCGGTGGTGGCCTCCTTGGAGGCGCTGGCCTTTTCCTGGATGATGACGGTGACGATATCGCCCACATTGCGGGCCTTGATGTCGGCCAGCCAGTTGCCCTCGTCACCGGTCCAGAGGGTACCTGGAGACTGGGGCCGGGGGGTCGCGACCATGGGTTTTTCCAGGGGCTCTGGTATCTCCACCACCTTCTGGTCTGGTTTGCTGCAGCCTGCTTGGGCCACCAGGGCCAGGAGCAGCATGGGGATCACGAGCGACCGGCAGGGGGTGGCCAACGGCTGAAAGGGGTGGCTTAAACGAACTAAACGAGCTAAGCGAATTAAACGAGCTAAACGATGATGCATATCAAAACTCCACAGAGACCATGCCAGGTGCCATGACCCGGGCGTAAATCAGTTTGTTCGAGCTGATATTTTTCACCCGGATGACCTGGCCCTGTTTGCCGTCGGCCTTGGCGATGCCCCTGGTGGTGATCCGCAGGGCCCCCTTGCCGGCCAGGATCTTGACCAGCTCTCCCTCCCGGATGACCGGCGGCAGCAGCAGCTCATCGGCCCTGAGTGGACGGCCCGCGCTCAGGGTCCGCCCAGCCTGTCTGCCGACAGCCTGGTCCAGGGCAAAGAGCGGATGGCTGAGTTTCAAGGTATTCTTCTTCACCAGGCTGAGCTGTCCGGCCTGAATGATGGCGCCCCGCTGGATGGATTCCCGTGCCACCACCACCTCGCTCAGGGCCTCGACCCGGCCACGGACCGTACAGTTATGGGCCGGCTCGCCGTTGACCTTGAAGAAGATCGAAAAGCTGGAGCTGTCCTCTATCCTTGGCCGGGAAGGGGTGATCTTCCAGCTCAGCTCACCATAGGGCAGGAGCAGCTTCTCCGGAGCACGCAGGGAGGTGAAGCGGATCTCGCCAGGGGGCAGTTCCCGGCGGTGTTCCTCCAGGTAGCCGAGAATAAGTTCTTGCAGCTGAGCCCGGCTGACCCTGATGCCCTGTCGTCGGACCTCCACCGTTGTACTGCCCTGCCAGTGTACCCCGGCAGTTTGGGGTGCATTCCTCAGGGCAGCAATGATCGAGGGCGTGCGCAGCTGTTTGCTGCCGCCAGGGGGCGGAGCAGCGGCAACCACCATTTGCCCCAGCGCCAGGGTGGTTTCATCATCCGGGGTGATGACGGCAATATCGGCCAGGGTGATTTTTGCTGCGATTACCGGGGCCTGCTCCTGGAAGGTAACGCTGGTCGCCGTGGATGATGCAGCTGCAGCCTGGGAGGGCATGGCGCCCGGCCAGAGGCTGAGGCTCAGTGCGCTCAACAGCAAGAGTAATGCCCCTATCGCCCCCTTGGCCTGTCCCTGGAGGGAGCTTGAACAAAAGATCCTACTCTTCAAGGGAGCCATCTATAAGTTGGTTACCGTCTGCATCATCTGATCTGCGGTGGAGACGACCTTGGAGTTGACCTCAAAGGCACGCTGGGCCGTGATCATGTGGGCCAGTTCCTCCACCAGGTTGACGTTGGAGTTTTCGACAAAGCCCTGGAGCAGCTGACCATAGCCATCGGAGCCCGGGGTGCCGATGGTGGCGGTTCCCGAGGATTCGGTCTCTCGAAAGAGGTTACGGCCGATGGCCACCAGGCCGGCGTCGTTGATAAAGGTGGCCAGATCGATGTTGCCCAGCTCCGTTGATTCGGTATCATCGTCGAGGATGGCGCTGACCACCCCGGTTTCGCTGATGGTGATCTGATTGGCACCTTCCGGGATGACGATCTCCGGCTGGAGCGGATAGCCGTCCGAGGTGGTCATCCGGCCGTCGCCGTCCAGCTTGAAGTTGCCGGCCCGGGTATAGGCGGTGTTGCCGTTGGGCAGGTCGACCTGGAAGAATCCCTTCCCTTCAATGGCCACATCCAACTCGTTGTCGGTCTGAATCAGATCGCCCTCGGTAAAGACCTTTGCCACGGCAGCGGTCTTCACCCCCAGGCCCACCTGGATGCCGGTGGGTGATTTGGTGTCGTCCGAGGTGGGGCTGCCCGGGACCTTCATGATCTGGTAGAGCAGATCCTGGAAGTCGGCGCGGCTTCGCTTGAAACCGGAGGTGGAGACATTGGCCAGGTTGTTGGCAATGACATCCATGTTCAGATTTTGGGCCGACATACCGGTGGTTGCTGTCCAAAGAGATCGCATGTTTTACCTCGTGGGCGTTGAAAGGTTCTCAGCAAGAGCAATCAGCCCAGGGAGCCGAGTTCATCCTGTTTGTCACTCAGTCGTGAATAATTTTCCAGGGCCTTGAGATGGGCCTCAAATTTTCGCTGGGTATTGATCATCAAGGCCATCTCCTCCATCATGTTGACATTGGAGGTCTCCAGGCTGCCCTGGACCAGCCTGAACTCTTCCTTGGCCTGGGATGCTGCCTCCGGGGCAAGGCGGAAACGGCTCTGCCCGGCCGGCTTCAGCTGGCTCTGGTCGGCGACGGTGAACACCTGGAAGCGCACCCCGGCATCGACCCCATCGATTGAGACCAGGCCGTTGTCATCGATGGAGATCTGTTTCCCCTGGGCCTCAAGGAGTTGCAGGGGTTGGTTGCCGGCACCGAGCAGCTGGTAGCCTTCAGGGGTCTTGATCATCCCGTTTTCGTCGAGCTTGAAGTGGCCGGCGCGGCTGTAGAGGGTCTCTGCGCCGGCCTGGATCTTGAAAAAGCCCTCACCGTTGATGGCCAGGTCAAGATCGCGACCGGTTTCCTGGAGACCTCCCTGGTCGAAGTTGGTGCCAATGGTCCGGATCCGGGAGTAGTTGAGGCCCCCTGCCTCGCCGACCTGGCGGGTGCCGCGGAGAATGGCCTCAAAGCTGACCTTGTTTTTCTTGAATCCGCTGCTGTTGACATTGGCCAGGTTGGCGGCGATGTTGTCTAAGGCCTGCTCCCGTGCCACTGCCCCGCTGAGGGCGCTGTATTTTCCTGAAACCATGGTTGCCTTGGGTTGAGTAAGGGGTAGCTCTCTATCTCTTTCGGTGTCTGCTGCCGGTTTCTTAAACACTCTTTCCCGGCCTGGGTGACGGTTCAGTTGCCGGACCGCTCGGCCTCGGCCATGGAGCGGAGGGTCATGAGTTGGGAGGCCTCAATCCTGGAGATTCCGAGGATGGAGGCGATCTCCTCCTTGTCCAGGCCCCGGGAGATCAGCTTGTTGAGAATGGTATATTTCTCCGGTGGCGGTTGATGGGCACGGGTCTGTCGCTGTAAGCGGGGGAACTGCAGCTCGGTGGTCAGGCTGGCCTGGGCCAGTGATTTTGCAAAGGAGTGGTGCTCAGGGGCGGCCGGCTGCCCGCCGAGGGCGCGGTCCAGCTTGGCCTGGAGTTGTTTGATCCGCTCGTCTTCACCCTGTCTGCTGTGGGGCCGGGCCTTGCCTAAGAGGATCATGACGATCAGGCTGAGGCAGAAGCCGAGCAGGGTGGAGCAGAGAACAACGGCGATGTGGGTGGTCATGGTCTCTCCTGGTACGAGTGGGGCAGAGGGCAAAAATAATATCCCTCCCAGCTTTTTCTATGCATTTTTTATGCCCAGGCCGCCGAGTTGAGGAGCTTTACCTTCAGTTTGAGCAGGGCCTGGCTATGGAGTTGGGAAACCCGGCCCTCGGACACACTGATCACCTCTGCGATTTCTTTCTGGGTCAGCTCCTCGTAGTAGTAGAGGGCGATCACCAGTCGTTCTTTTTCCGAGAGCTCTTCCAGGATGTCGGCCAGGAGATAGCTCAACTCCTCCTTTTCTATCCGCTCCATGGGGGCTGGTCCGGCCATGTCTTCCAGGGAATCGAGAAAGTTCCGTCCCTCCGGACTGTGATCCAGGGTCTCGTGGAGGCTGACGCAACCGAGATGACTGACTTGATTGAGCATGGTGTGATACTCCTCCAGGCTGATGTTCATGGCAGCGGCCATCTCATCCTCCTCCGGAGAACGGCCCAGTTGCCGCTCCAGGCGGAGCATGGTCTGAGTGAGACGGCTCTGTTTGTCGCGCATGGACCTGGAGAACCAGTCCATCTTCCGCATTTCATCCAGGATGGCGCCCCGCATCCGATATTCGGCAAAGGTCCGGAATTTGACACCCTTGGCGTGGTCAAAGCGGTTGGCCGCATCGGTGAGTCCTACCATGGCGGCACTGGTCATGTCCTCCCTGGTCATGAAGGAGGGCACCTGGGAAACCATACGTTGGACCACCAGTTCAACCAGGGAGAGGTGGTCCCTGATCATCTGGGAGCGATCATCGAGTGGCGGTACCGGTGGATACATGGAGATAAGGGTCCCTCTGGTTGTTTATTTGGAGCCGAAATCAAGCAGCCGTTTCCAGAAAAACTGGATAGAGCCCTTGGGCTCGATGGACTGGGGCTCCTGCATGATGCTCCGGGCCAGGGCTGCAAAGGCACTGCTGGTTTTTGAGTCCGGGTAGAGTTCGACCATCACCTGCTGTTTGCGGATGGCGTCGATCATCATCTTGTCCCGGGGGATGGAGCCGATATAGTCAATGGAGATGTCCAGATAGCGGTTGGCCACCATGGTCAGTTTACGGTAGACATCCAGGGCCTCTTCTTCGTTTTTGATAAAGTTGACGATCAGGTTGAAATGCTTCTCATGGTACTGGGTGGAGAGCAGCTTCATCAGGGCATAGGCATCGGTGATGGCCGTGGGCTCGGGGGTGGTTACCACCAGAATCTCGTGGGCTGCGGTGTTGAAGTAGGTGACATTTTCAGAGATGCCCGCCTCGGTATCGATGAGCACAAAGTCAAAGTCATTGTGCATGGCATCCAGTGCCTCCAACAGCCGCATCTTTTCGTTGGCACTCAGCCGGGTAAAGCGCTGTACCCCTGAACCTGCAGGCAGGATCTTGATGCCCATGGGACCTTCGACCAGGATGTCGTCCAGTTCCTGTTCTTCGGCAAAGAAATGGTTGAGATTGTAGCCCGGTGCCAGACCAAAGACCACATCTATGTTGGCCAGACCGAGATCTGCGTCCAGGATCAGGACCCGCTTGCCCATCCGGGCAAGGAGGACGGCCACATTGGCGACCACAGCGGTCTTGCCCACGCCTCCCTTGCCGCTGGTAACGGCAAAGACGCGGGTGGCCCGGGATGAGGGGGGGGGGCAGGTGGTGGATTCATTGCCCTCAGGGTATCAGCCTGGTCTAAAGGGCGCGCTGGGTGATCAGCCATTATTCGGGTTCCTGTGATCGTTTGCGATAAAATCTGCGACAACAGCCGGGTTGGGGGCGATGATGTCCTCCGGAACCCTTTGGCCGTTGGTGAGATAGGAAATAGGGGTGTGGTGGGCGCTGTGAATATTTAAGATGACTCCCAGTTGCTCACACTCGTCAAGCTTGCTGAAAAGAAAGGTGCTGATTGGTAGTATGCTGAAATTGTTAATGGTATCATGAAGTTCTCGTTCCCTTGTGGTGGCGGAGAGCAGCAGATGGTTGGAGATGTTGTGCTGGGGGCGGAGGAAGGCGGCCATCTCTTCCAGATCGCCTCGGTTCCTGGGGCTTCTGCCTGCCGTATCCACCAGGATCAGGTCATAGTCCTGGAATCTTTCCAGCGCCTGGTCCAGGTCTTCTGGTTTGATCACCACCTCCACCGGCAGACGCATGATCTCTCCATAGACCTTGAGCTGCTCCACGGCGGCAATCCGATAGGTATCGATGGTGATCAGGGCGATCCTGCCGCCAAAGCGGCTGAGGTAGTTGGCCGCCATCTTGGCTATGGTGGTGGTCTTGCCAACCCCGGTGGGGCCCACCAGGCTGATCCGTTGCTGCTCTCGGATCTTGGTGTGGAGAAGCTTCTGGGTGGTGATCATCCTGGCAATGACCCCCTTGACCACGGAGTGGAGGTCAAGCTCCTTGCCGCTGCCGGCTGAATAGAGGATCTCATCCGCCTGGGCGGCAACGGCGGCCTGGGTGGCCTGGTTGAGACCGTACTCCTCCAGCATCCCCAGCAGGGGATGGTTGCCTTGAGCCGGCCTGCCGGGAACGGTAAAGTCGGGCTTGACCGAGGCCTTGGCCGGCGCAGCCTGGGGCTGGAGCGAAGAGATCTGGCGGGTGAGTCCGTTCAGGGTATCCTTGAGGCCTGCAATTTCGCTCTTGAGCTGGGCCGTTTCTCCGGAGCTCCGTTCGTTGCTGGCTTCATCCCGGGCTGCCGGTGGCTCCCAGAGGGTCTCGTAGCTCAGTTCGTCTCTGGCTGCGGCCGGTTCGCTCCTGCCTGTGAGCGCAGCAGAGGCGAACTGTCTCCTGGCTGGGGCAGGGAGCGGTGAAGCGTGTTGAGGCATTGAGGTGGCTGGGGAGACGGGCTCTTCCTGGAAGCCCTTGTCGATGGCAGCGGTAATTTCCAGCACCGGTTTACTCATCAGGCCAAGCTTGCCCTTGCGGATGGTCCGGGTGGAGAGGATCAGGGCATCCGGGCCAAAGGTCTCCTTGACCTGCTTGAGACCGCTGGCCATGTCTGTCGCTTCAAAAACCTTAACTTGCATTGATGTTTACCGTTCCCACGGACTGAATGTTGACATTGGTGGTGATTTCATTGTGTGAGAGTACGGCCAGATTGGGAAAGTACCGTTCAGTCAGACGGCGCACATGGGGTCGGATCTGGGGGATAACCAGTAATGCGGGCTGCTGTCCGCCGGGGTAGTTGCTGATCAGGTTGCTGAGGCTGTCCAGGATCTGTTGACCGACAGCGGGATCCAGGGCCAGGTAGCTGCCATGTTCCCGATGCTGGACCGCGGACTGGATGGTCTCCTCCACCTGCCGGTCCATGGTGATCACCGCCATGGTGCCGTCACCCTGGGTATGGGCGGCGGAGATGGAGCGGGACAGGGCATGGCGGACATATTCGGTGAGCACGTCAGTATCCTGGGTCATGGGTGCATAGTCGGCCATGGTCTCGAGGATGGAGCGCAGGTCCCGGATGGAGACCCCTTCACGCAGCAGGTTCTGGAGGACCCGCATGATAGAGCCCAGGTTGAGGATGTTGGGCACCAGCTCTTCCACCAGTTTGGGATAGGTCCTGGCCAGGTTGTCGATCAGGTTCTGGGACTCCTGGCGTCCCAGGAGCTCGTGGGCATGCTGCTTGATGACCTCGCTGATATGGGTGGCGATCACCGTGGTGCAGTCCACCACGGTGTAGCCGGCGATCTGGGCCTGTTCCCGCTTGTCTTCGGTGATCCAGATGGCCGGCAGCTGGAAGGCAGGCTCCTGGGTGGGGATCCCCTTGATGGTCTCGGTCACCATGCCCGGATCCATGGCCATGAAGTAGCCGGGCATCATCTCGGCGCTGGCGATCTGGACCCCCTTGAGACTGATGGTGTACTGATTGGGGTTGAGCTGGAGGTTATCCTTGATATGTACCGGCGGGACAATGAAACCCGAGGTGATGGCAAACTGTTTCCGGATGGATTGGATCCGCTGGAGCAGCTCACCGTCCTGGGCAGCGTCGACAAAGGGGATCAGGCCGTAGCCGACCTCAAATTCGATCAGGTCCACATTGAGCATCTGTTCGTAATCTTCATCAGGTTGGACCGTGGGTTCAGGCTGTTCGATCAGGGTCTCGGCCAGTTGCTTCTCACGCTCTGCCTTGTCGATCCGGTAGGCGGTGAAGGCCAGGCCGGAGGCAATGACCAGAAAGGGAAAAAAGGGCAGGCCGGGGATCAGGGCAAAGCCCAGCAGGATCGCTGCCACCACCCAGAGGGCCTTGGAGTATCTGGTGAACTGGGTCTTCAGCTCTGAACCGAAATCATCCCGACCGGCAGAGCGGGTGACCAGCATACCGGCGGCAGTGGAGATGATCAGGGCCGGGACCTGCCCAACCAGGCCGTCACCGATGGTGAGGATGGTATAGTTCTGCGCCGCTTCAGCCATGGGCATCCCCTTTTGGAGCACCCCGATGATGAAACCGGCGCCGATGTTGATCAGGGTAATGATGATCCCGGCAATGGCATCTCCGCGGACAAACTTGGAGGCACCGTCCATGGCCCCGTGGAAGTTGGCCTCGTTGGAGATATCTTCGCGCCGTTGTTTGGCCGTGGCCTCATCGATCAGACCGGCATTGAGGTCCGCATCGATGGCCATCTGCTTGCCGGGCATGGCGTCCAGGGTGAAGCGGGCGGCAACCTCGGCAATCCGGCCGGCACCCTTGGTGATGACGATGAAGTTGATGATCACCAGGATGATGAAGATGACCAGACCCACCACATAGGAGCCGCCGACCACGAACTGGCCAAAGGCCTGGATCACCGAACCTGCTGCCCCCATGCCCTCGTGGCCGTGGAGCAGGATCAGACGGGTTGAGGCCACGTTCAGGGAGAGCCGAAACAGGGTGGTGGCCAGGAGGATGGAGGGGAAGATGGAAAACTCCACCGCCCGCTGGGTGTAGAGGCTGATGATCAGGATCAGCATGGCCAGGGTGATATTAAAGGAGAGGCAGAGATCCAGGACCAGCGGCGGCAGGGGGATGATCATCAAGGCCAGAATACCCACCAGTCCCAGGGAGGCGAAGATGTCACTCCGTTGGAGGATTGCCTCCAGGTTCGTGGCGCTGATGAGGTTTCGGGGCTTGGCTGTTTCCATTTATCTCGAGGTCTTTTTTAAAGAATAGACATAGGCAAGGATTTCTGCCACCGCCTTGAACATTTCTTCCGGGATGGCCTGGCCGATCTCAACTTTTTTATGCAATAATCTTGCCACTGGCGGGTTCTCCACCAGGGGGATCTCGTGTTCCCGAGCCAGCTCCCGGATCTTGCCGGCAACGATCTCCTGGCCTTTGGCGACCACCTCCGGGGCCTCCATGGCGCTGGGATCATACTTAATGGCCACCGCAATCCGGGTGGGATTGGTGATCACCACGTCGGCCTCGGGTACGGCCTCCATCATCCTGCTCCGGGCCAGCTGCTGTTGGATGGCACGGATTTTTGACTTGATGTGGGGGTCACCCTCGGTCTCCTTCATCTCCTCCTTCTGTTCCTGTTTGGTCATCTTCATCTTCTCTTCCATCTCCCAGCGGACAAAGCCAAAATCCAGTGCTGCCAGAAAGATCATGATCGCCACGGCCTTGGCCATGACCAGGGCAGCGGTGGTGCCCAGGTAGCTGAGGGTTGCACTGAGCTCCATTTGACCGAGGACCAGTGCCTTCTCAAACTCACCCCTCACGGTCTGGTACGCGACCCAGCCGATGAGGAGGACCTTGCTCAGGGACTTGATCAGCTCAACCAGGGACTTCTTCGAGAAAAAACGTCCCATTCCCTTGATGGGATCAAGCTTGCTCAGGTCAGGGGTCAGCGGCTGGCCGGTGAAGAGCCAGCCGATCTGGAGGAAGGTCGAGAAGAAGCCGATCACCATGGCCAGGAGAAAGAGCGGGCTCAGCAGCAGGCCCAGGTTTTTGGCCAGAAAGTAGGAGAGTTGCATGATCGATGGCGGGGTGATGGCGTAGCTTCCGCTGTTTTTCCAGACCGCGATGATCACCTCCTCGATCCGGGAGAAAAAAATCGGGGCATAAAAGAGCCAGAAGAGGAGCAGGATGGTGAACAGGGCAGCGGTCTGCACCTCCCTACTCTGGGCTACCTGCCCCTTTTTCCGGAAATCTTCGCGTCTTTTTGCCGAAGGCGATTCTGTGCGTTCGCCGCTGGAGGTGTCCTCTGCCATGAAATCTCTGCGTGATTATGGGGGGATAGCTTCGTCGATGTCTCGCCTTCTTTCATGCAAACAATGCACCGGCTTGTACTTTTTTTTCTGGCAGAGCGTTGGAGCGGATCTTGTCGCCTTCCGGCTCAAGCTTGGGGCCGCCAGTTGTCCCTAGGGTAGACGCAGGAGGGTGAAGAGCTGGATGATGTTGTTCATCATGGTGTCAAATTCACGACGCAGGATCAGCAGCACGATGTTGAGAGTCAAACCAATGACCAGGAAGGCGATGCCGATGTTCATGGGAAAGGAGAGCATGAAGACGTTGAGCTGGGGAAAGACCCTGGCCAGGATACCCAGGACCAGGTTGGAGATCAGCAGCAGGGAGAGGATGGGGGCACTGAACTTAACCCCCAGGATAAACATCTCGCTGGCCAGTTCCATCAGCCTGGGGATGGCCTCCCCAGAGAGATTGAGGCCCCCGGGAGGGAGGAGTATGTAGGACTCCAGGATGGCATGGAAGAAAAAGTAGTGGATATCCAGGGAGAGAAAGATCAACAGGGAGAGAATATTGATAAATTGGCTCATCAAGGAGAGCTGTTGGGTGGTCTGGGGATCGAAGATGTTGGCTGCGGCAAAACCCATCTGGTAGCCGATGATGCTTCCGCCCAGGCCCACTCCGGCAAAGATGAGCTGGGCGACCAGGCCCAGAAGTGCCCCCAGGAGGACCTCGTTCACCAAAAGGAGTCCTAATTCCAGGATGGAACCGACGGGTTTTGGCGTATAGGGAGCCATCAGGGGAAAGAGGAGCAGGGCGGTGATCACGGCGATTCCCACCTTGATCCGCCCGGCCAGCTGGCTGCCACCGAAAACCGGGATCGCGGCTATCAGGGCAATGACCCTGGAGAGACAGATCAGAAAGTCCTGAAACTGCCCAAGGGGAATGAGTTGAAGGTCCATGCGTGACCGGGCGTCCCAGGGCCTGAGAACTTAGCGGCCGACCGTGGCGATGCCGGTGATCACGCCGGTGGTAAAGGTGATCAGCAGGTTCATGATCCAGGGGCCAAAGATCAACAGGGCGATGAAGACGGCAACGATCTTGGGGATAAAGGTCATGGTCTGCTCATTGATCTGGGTGGCAGCCTGAAAGATGGAGATCACCAGGCCGACCACCATCGCTATAATGAGCATGGGGGCTGCGGCAAGCAGGATGGTTTCAACGGCCTTTCGACCGATGTGGATCACAGACTCAGGGGTCATGGTCTTCTCGTGTTTTTTCAGCCCGGCGGTCAGCCGAAACTGCTCATCAGGGATCCCACCACCAGTTGCCAGCCATCCACCAGCACAAAGAGGAGGAGCTTGAAGGGGAGGGAGATAATAATCGGGGGCAGCATCATCATTCCCATGGACATCAGCACCGAGGCCACCAGCATGTCGATCACCAGGAAGGGAACATAGATGAGAAATCCCATCTGAAAGGCCCGCTTCAGCTCCGAGAGCATGAAGGCCGGGATCAGGATCATGGTGGAGATATCTTCTCTGTCTTCGGGTTGCGGTTCTTTGGTGAGATCTATGAAGAGTTGGAGTTCCCCCTCCTGTACCTGGCTGAACATAAAGTCACGCATGGTCTCCACCGCCTGGTTCAGGGCCTGTTGTTGGCTGATTTGCTGCTCCATATAGGGCTGCAGGGCGGTGTTGTTGATGGTGTTCAAGACCGGTGCCATCACGAACAGGGTCAAAAAGAGGGCCATGCCGAGGATGACCTGATTGGGCGGCGTGTTCTGGGTGCCCATGGCCTGGCGGACAAATCCCAGAACAATGACAATCCTGGTAAAGGCGGTGGTCATCAGCAGGATTGCCGGGGCAACGGAGAGGACGGTGAGGACAAAGAGGACCTGCAGACCGGTGGAGACCTCTTCCGGACTGGTAGCCTCGGTGACTCCCAGGCTCAGGGTGGGCAGGTTGACCGCTGCCGCGTTCTGGGCAAGCAGGAGCAGAGCTGCCATCGCTAGGAGGGCTTTGCCGTTCATGGCTGCTCGTCCAGGTGTTGCTGAAAGTCTTTTCGAGGCTCGGTCGCGGCTCGGTCCCACTGGCTGAGCAGCTGGACACCGTTGTTGCTGACAGCCACCAGCAGTTCTCGACCGTGGACCTCAATCAGGGCCAGGCTGTTTCTATGCATCACCGGCTTGACCTCAAGGATGGTGATCGCCTTGCCCTGGAGGGAACCGGGGAGCAGTTTCCTTTTAACCAGCCCATAGAGGATCAGGATCAGGCCGATGACCAGCAACAGGGCCCAGCTGGTCTTCAGCAGCATCGCCCCCATGGAGGGGGCATCGGCAGCGAGCGCTGTACAGGGGGTCAGGAGCAGGCCAAGGCTGAGGGGGAGGCGAGGGGACATGATCTTAACCCAGTTTTTCCAACCGATCCAGTTGACTGACCACCTCGGTGAGCTTAATGCCGAATTTTTCTCCCACCTTCACCGCCTCTCCCCGGGCAATGAGCCGGGAGTTGACATAGAGGTCCAGAGGTTCTCCGGCATGTTTGTCCAGCTCCACCACGTAGCCTTCCCCCATCTGGAGCAGGTCCTTGAGCAGGATTTTGGTTCTTCCCACCTCCACAGAGACCTGGAGCGGTACATCGAAGAGGAACTCCAGGCCCCTCTGCTGTCCTCCGGGGGAGGGCTGCTGAGCAGCCCTGGAGGGGGTTTCCTCCAGCAGTTCGGCGGTCTCTTCCGGGTTGAGGGTGTTGGGGGCCGCTGAAGAGGGGTGCTCAGGTGTTGCCATGGGATTCTCCATAGGTGCTGCTGTTGTATTGATTGGTAATGTGAAAGGCCTTCTTGCCGTCCCTCTCTCCCGGAATGGCAAGGAACTTGGGCTGATCTTCAACAATGATGTCCACGGGCCGGTCCGGATCGTAACCGAGATCAAGGATATCTCCCGCCTGCAGCTGGAGGATCTCTCGAATCGTCATCTCGATCAGGCCGGATCTGGCAATGACCGTGGCCTCCATCTCCATGGCCTCGCGGATAAAGACCTTGCTCCAGCTGTAGGCTGCCTGGGTGATGGTGACCATCTCCTTGAAGGCCTCGCGGAAGGGTTCTACGGTGAGGTAGGGGATGATGAAGCGCATCTCTCCGGCCTGTTCGCCGCCGACGCTGACCTGAAAACTGGCCACCAGGACCTCTGCCTCGGCATCGACGATATTGACCAGGCGGAAGTTGTTTTCGATCTTGGTGAGGCTGGGGTTCATCTGGGTGATGGGGTTGAAGGCCTTGCGCAGGTCCTGGGCAATGGACATCATGGTGTTCTTGAGGATACTGATTTCAATGGTGGTCAGGTTCCGGTTTAAGGTGACGGATTCACTGGACACCGATGAACCCAACATGATTTCCAGGAGGGTAAAGGCCATGAAGGTGTCAAAGTGAAAGAGACAGCCGTATTTGAGGGGGTCGGTGCTGAAGATACCAACGGCCCCCTGATTGTTGAGATCCAGCAGGCTCTGCTGAAAGGTGGTGGAGTTGAGTTCGGCTCGTTCCACGGTAAAGGAGCGCTGGAGGGTGTTGGTCAGGCTGGTGCCGAAGTTCCTGGCGAACATATCAATGATGATATCGAAGTTCGGTATCCGGGCTTCTCCGCTGGCAGCGGCGCGCTGATAGGTTTGAAAGAGATCGAGCTCCTTTGCCTGAAGAAATCTCGGGGCCTGGCTGGTGCCGCCTTCAACGGTATCTGTGGAGATCTCTCCGCTTTTGATCGCTGTAAGCAGATCAGCGATTTCATCTTTGCTGAGGATAGGCTCCATAACCGTTACTGGACCACAAAATCGGTGAGATAGATGTTTTTCACCTTGCCCGACTGTAGGAAGGAGTTCAGCTTGCTCTTCAATTCGGCCTTGACCTGCTTCTTGCCCTGGAGATCCTGGAGCTCTTCAAAGGTCTTGTTGCCGATCAGCAGCAGCACCGCATCGCGGATCTGGGGCATCCGTTTGTTCGCCTCCTCCATGACCTGTTCGTTGCTGAGCTCCAGGGTGAGGGAGGCCTTTACATAGTGGGCCGAGTCATTGCCGATGATGTTGACGATGAACTCTTCGATGTTGACCATGGGGCCGATCTCGGCATCGTCCAGTGCCGGTTGGATCATTTCAACCTGTTCGTTGGCCTCCTCTTCCGGGGGCGGATCTTTTTTGAGAAAAAGAAAATAGGCAGCCGCTCCTGCTCCAATGAGCAGGATGACGGCCGCTGCAATGATGATAATGAGTTTCTTCTTTCCCCCGCCATTTTCTTCCGGGGCTTCTGCGGCGTTGTCTTGTGCCATAATGTCCTATCCTTGACGATATTATCCCGATGTCTATCCTTGACGACGGTATACCGAGGTTAAAAGGGAATGGGGCTGACCGGTCGATTGAATTGATCGACCTTACGGTTACTCTTGAGAATAAAATCAACCCTTCTGTTTTTTTGCCGGTTTTCTTCGCTGGTGTTGGGGGACACCGGCCGGGTATCCCCATAGCCAACTGCGGCCATGCGATCAATGGAAAAGATCTCGCCCCGATTGTAAAAGCGCATCACCGAGACTGCCCGGTCCACCGAGAGGTCCCAGTTGGTCATAGAGGGGCGCGCGATCGGGGTATCGTCGGTGTGGCCTTCAATCCGGATGGTCATGGGCAGGGGACGGACGATGTCGGCAATTTTCCGCAGCATTGGGTAGGAAGAGGGGTTTAAGCTGGTCTTGCCCTTGTCAAAGAGGATCGAGTCGTGGATGCGGAGCACGATGGAATCATTATCCTTTTCAATGGCCTCCACCTGATCCATGAGTTTGGTCATCTCCAGGTCATTCTTCACCCGTTTGAAATAGGTCATCTTGGTTTCTCTGGGGATGGGGGTGAATTCAGCCTTGGGCGGTGATTGAATCACCGGAATGGTATACTGTTTGGGCGCTGCCGTGGTTCGCCAGCCAAAGGTATCCTTGATGGAGGTCTTGGCCTGGACAAACTTGACCGGGTCCATGCTGGCCATGGAGAGGAGCAAGACAAAAAAGGTCAGCAGAAGGGTGACCAGGTCACTGAAGGTCACCATCCAGAGTGGAGCACCCAGGGGGCATTCTTCTTGTTTTTTTGCCATGGAGCTTCCGGTATCCTATTGAAAGACAGATTCTCTGAGTTTCGGGGCAATATAGGCGTGGAGTTTTTGTTCCATCACCCGGGGGTTTTCGCCGGAAAGGATCGATTCCATGCCTTCCACGATAACGGTTTTTTGGAGCAGCTCGGTTTTTGAACGTGTCTTCAGCTTCCCTGCCATGGGATTGAATAAAATATTGGCCAGAACCGCCCCGTAAAAGGTGGTGAGCAGGGCCACGGCCATGGCCGGACCGATGGAGGAGGGGTCGCTCATGTTCTGGAGCATCTGGACCAGACCGATCAGGGTGCCGACCATTCCCATTGCCGGCGAGATGGTTCCCAGGGAGGTGAATATTTCAGCCCCGCCGCTATGACGTTCCTGGATGTAGTCAATCTCGGTATTGAGCATGGCCTTCAGATCGTCCGGCTCCTGTCCGTCCACGGCCATCTGCAGCGCCTTGACCAGAAATTGGTCTTCTACGGTATCTATGGCGCCCTGGAGGGAGAGGATCCCCTCTTTTCGGGCCTTGTTGGCAAACTCCATCAACTGGGCGATGAGTTCGTTGGTGTTGGCCTCCTTGATGAGGACGGTCTTTTTCGCCACTCCGATGGCACTGATCACATCGCCCAGGGGAAAGTTGATCAGGGCGACCCCGGCGGTCCCGCCAAAAACAATAAGCATTGAAGCGACATCGATAAACATGCCCAGGCCGCCACCCTGGAGGATGGCCATGAGCATCAGGCCAAATGCCGCTACAATTCCTATTATGGTTGCAATATCCACGTGTTGATTCCTGAGAGGAGAAATTTGCTGAAGAGTTGGTACCCTGGCTCAAAGTGTACCTAAATTCAGGGATAATGACAAGATGCAAAAAGGACGCCAGGGGAATTGGAACAGGCGAGAGGGGAGAGGGGGGGGCGAGCCAGGGGAGCGGCTCCACAGGCAGCTGTCCTGGGGGATGATCAGGACACTATATCAGGGGCTTAGCTGCTCTGCTTTCTGATGGTTCTGCCCGGTTCGATCCGGTCCAGCGCTGAGGGGTGTTTTTTTTCATTAAACCAGGTTGATATCTTCTCTTGACCGGCAGCTTGGAGGCGAGCTGGGAGCTGCTCCTTTCAGGGGTTCAGCCAGGAGGCCGCCTGTCCCGATCCGAGGCAGGCGGCGTGAAGTCAGAAAATTGACAGCAACTTAGCGTTTGAGGTTGATCAGCTCGCCCAACATCTCGTCCACCGTGGAGATGATCTTGGAGTTGGCCTGAAATCCGCGCTGGGTGGTGATCATCTTGACAAACTCCTGGCCCATATCCACGTTGGACTGTTCCAGGGAGTTGGTAAAGATTTTCCCCAGTTCCGGGCCGGGCAGTCCTATCCGGATGGTACCGGACTCTTCGGTGGCAGCGTACTGGTTGGAACCGGCCAGGGAGAGTCCTCCGGGATTCTGGAACTTGGCCAGGACCAGCTGGGCGATCTTGACCTCTTCGCCGTTGGAGTAGGAGGCGACCACGATGCCGTCGCCGTCAATGGCCACGTTGGTCAACTCGCCGGCACCATAGCCGTCCTGGTTCTGGCCGATCACCACCGAGGCCGAGTCAAACTGGGTACAGTCAAAGGTGAGGTCGATCACCTGGTTGAGATCTGAACCGTTTCCCCAGTCCGCGATGGTTATGGCAGAGACCAGGGGCGGGTCGGCCTCGCCGGTGGGGTTGCCGTCGCCGTCGGTGTCCAGGAGGCCTTTGCCGTCAAAGGCCAGCTTGTCGGGGAGGGCGACCGCGGCCCCCCCGTCAACGGCATAGGCCATTCCCCAGGTGTTGGTCGCGGTGTCCTCCAGCCGCCAGTAGACCGAGACCAGGTGGGGCTCTCCCAGGGAATCAAAGACCTGGCTGGAGGCGGTGTAGTTGTAGGTAGCGGGGAGGGCGGCATCGATGGCGCCCACGCCGAGTTCGTCGGAGTTGGCGTCCAGGTTGGTGGTGTAGGTCAGCTCGCCGGTGGGCTTGGCCTCGATCAGGCCGACATTGGTGACCTGGATGTTGCCGGGATCGCCCGGGAGTAGGACACCGGCATCGTCAAAGGCCTTGCCCTGGACAATGAAGTTCTCCGGATTGACCAGGTAGCCCTCCTCGTTGAAGCGGAAGGCGCCGGCCCTGGTGTAGTACATGGACTCGTTGGCCAGTTCGCTGACCACAAAGAAGCCTTCGCCCTCGATGGCCACATCGGTGTCTGAGTTGGTGGTTTCAAAGGTGCCCTGGCTGAAGATGTTATCAATGGTGGAGAGGCCTACCCCGCGTCCGACCTGGGAGGTGCCGCCGGAGCCGAAGACATTGCTGGATAAGAGGTCTGAGAAGACCGAACGGGCGCCTTTAAAACCGAGGGTATTGGTGTTGGCAAGGTTATTACCGATGACGCTCATGGCTTGGGAGTTGGTGTTGAGTCCGCTTACTCCGCTGAACATTGCACTCTGGATGCCCATTGCAACCTCCTGGGTGGTGAGAAAAGATGGATAATTGTCGTTTGTATACAGGGTGGAAAACAGGGTCGAAGATCAGGCGGTATCCGTCTCCTCTTCAGTTCCCTCTTTCGTACCCTCAATTATCCCCGCGCCATCCTTTGCTGCAGAGATTGCCTTGTCTGTTGTTGTTGCTCCATCTGCCTGGTCCCCACCTTCCGTTGGTTGGTCCTTGGCACTGTCTGATTGTTGGCTGGTGTCAAAGGCGCCTTGAATGGCGTCGATGCTGAATTCGCCTGAGGCCGTTACCAGCATGGGTGCGGCCCCCTCCAGGTTGACTCCGGTGACCTGGGTACGCACCAGCGGAGTGACCGTTGCCTTGCTGGCCTTGTCCTCGGTCTGTACCTGGGCCGTTACCGTGTAGCTGCCCGGGGGCAAGGGGTTTCCCTCGCGGTCCAGGCCGTTCCAGCTGATGGAATGGTTGCCCTCCTTGAGGTTCTCTCCCTGAAGGGTGGCCACGGTGGCGCCTGAGCTGTTTTTGATCTGCAGCTCAAGCCCGCTCACCTGGCCCTTGACCTTGTAACCGATCTCCACCGGGCTGCTCCCCAGGTTGAGCTTGGAGCCCTCCACCAGGACCTCTTTACCGATCAGGGAGAGGGCCGAGATCCGTTGCGAGTTATTCTGGGCGTCTGCCAGCTGCTCCATGGAGCTGTTGAGGCTAAAGAGCTGCTCCAGTTGGCTGTACTGGGCCAGTTGGGCCGTGAACTCGGTGGCATCCGTTGGATTGAGCGGGTCCTGGTTCTTGAGCTGGGCAACCAGCAGGGTTAAGAATTGCTCCTGGCCAAGGGCGTCTTTCTTCTTGTCTGCTGTGGTTGCAGGGGTCGTTGTCGCCTGCGGACTGGTTATTCCAGGAATCTCTGCCATGATACTTATCCTCTCCTTATACCCGTAGGCTCAGGCGCTGCTCTGCAGCAGGTGCTGGTTCTGTTTCCGCTCCGTCGGTCTCGCTGGGGACGCTGGTTTGGGTATCGGTTCTGAAGGCTTGCGCCAGTTGATGACGTGCTTCGTTCTCCTGGAAGCGTTGGCCGTCATACTGGTCGCTGGGAGCCACGCTGATCTCCACCTCACTCAGGTGCAGTCCCTGTTGCTCCAGTGCATCCCGGAGTCTGGGCAGGTGGCGATCCAGCGCCTCCTGGGCCTGTGGGTTCTGGGTGGTGATGTGGGCCTTGATGTTGTCCTGTTTGACCTCTATCTCCAGCCGTAGTTCGCCCAGTTCCTGGGGGTGAAGTCTGAGATGAATGGATCCGGACTCCAGCTTGGTCGTGGCGCTGAAGTGATTGATCACCTGATCCATCACCGCTGCTTCCGGAACCGTGATCCCGGAGGGCAGCTGTAAGAGCGGGGTGCCCGGAGGAACAGGGGCTGCGGCTGTCGGGCCGAGGGAGCTCCCGGCCGGGTTGAGGCTAAAAGAGGAGGCAGCCAGGTTATCCTTGGCCGGCTGTTCGGAGATGTTGAGGTTCTCCTGCTGGAGCAGGGCTTCAGGGTTCTGCTGCTGGTTCCCCTCACCGCTGGCTGCCTGCTCCTGACCTTGATTCAGCATGGCCTTGACCGAATTGCTGGGAAGAGTGGAGTGGATGTAATTACTGTTGGCGTCCTGGCGGATTCCGCTCTGCTCCCTGGTGCCGGCCTGGCCGGAGGCGGCAATCTTTGCCGCTATCTCTTCGTTGTCACTGGATTGGTAGACCGTAATCAGCTGGCCCTGGGGGGAAGAGGTGATTTTTTCCGGAGCCGCCTGAGCGGATCCAGCTGCTCCAACAGCTGCCTGGGGCTGTTGCCTGGTCCCAGCGGGCAGCGACGACTGTTGCTCCGGAATCGGTGTCTGGGCAGTTTTTCCAGCCGGTTGCAGGCGGAGTTCACTGATGCTGCTTCCCGGAGCCGTGCTCAGGGTGTAATCCCGCTCTCTGCCGCTGCTGCCGGTGGCCTGGGCTGGCTGGGGGGTCAGCTCCTGCGCTGTCCCCTGTTGCCTGCTGGGATGGATCTGGGCGAGGGATGCCCTGGTGCCCTTATCGGTTTCCTGTTGTCCGTTGAGATGGATCTGGGCAATGGAGCCCCGGTCGGCCCCGTTGTCTCTACCCGGGCCGGGCGGAACGTTCGGCGTCTCCGGAGATCCCGAAGCCCTCGTTCCCTCTGTGGAGCGGATAATCTCTTTCAGGAGGCCTGCCAGCGCCTGCTCCTGGCGCTCCTGTACGGGTGACAGCTGGGCCATCGTCTGTTCCTGGGTGTGTTGCCCGGGCGATAGCTGGGCCGCCAGCGCCTGCCCTGCATTAAGCTGTTGAGGTTGTTGGGGCTGTTGTGCGTCGATCGGCTGGAGGCTGCCTCCAGCCAGGGGCAGCTCCCTTGGCTGGATTTGGAGCGAGAGCTCCCTGTCCGGGCCAAGCTGGAAGGGAAGGATCAGGTTTTGGTTCTCGGCAGCTAAGGGTTCCGCCTCTTCCGGCTGGCTGCTTGCGGCTGGCATCTCCGGGGCTGGATCGTGCCCGTCTGCCGCCTCGGCGGAGGCTTGGGGGGCTGCTGCAGCCAGGTGCATGGAGAATCGCTCCTCCGGCACCGCTGTGCCAGCCGCTCCTTGCCGTCCGGAGGGTGGTGGGGCTAAAAAATCTGCTGGGGAAGAAGAGAAGGCCTGCATCTAGTCTAAGGGGTCTCCAGGTTTGAGAAGGCAGTTGTCAGTGCGGCGGCTCTCTCACGATCCATGTTGTTGAGCACTCTTGCTGCGGCTTTGGTTTTCATCTTTTCCAAAATAGAAACTGCCAGCCCTTGATCCAGGCTGGTGAAAACACGAGCCGCTTTTTCTGCCGCCATTTTTTCGTACATCTTGCTTAAATCCTTAATCCGCTTCAGCTCCCGAGCATCCTTGTCAGCGAGCAGTTCTTCCAGCTGCAGACGTTGCTGTTTGAGCTGGCTTAGTTTTCTATCGACTTCTTCCTGTAAACTCTTTAGCGCCTTTTTTTGAGCAGCGAGATCTTGTCGCTCCTGTTCAAGGCTTGTGCGTTCCTCCTTGAGGGCCACCAGGAGGCGGCGCTCTTCCACAGAGGCGTATTCCTGGCCATTGCCTGCCGCAGGACGATCGTCAACTGGCCCTGGTTCAGCCAGGGCCAGGCTTGAGAAGAGGAGAAGGGGGAACAGGTAAACAAGGCGGCGTGGTCTCATGGGGATACCCTGAAGCAGTAAGGTGATGGAACTCTGTTCCTATCTGTTGTGATAGAGAACGGCCAGCTCATCGAGCATGGCCTGTTCCTTTTTGGTGAGATATTTCCGGAAGGCGAGGTTTTGCTGGGCTTCCATTTTTTCTATAATCTGTCGATCTTGACTCGCCTTGAGCAGGGCCTGACGTTGCTTGTGGACCCTGGCCTGCACCTTTGCCATGGTTTCCCTGGCCAGGGCGAGCTCCTCCTGGACCCTGGATACCCTGTTCTCGATCATGATCAGTTGGCTGATGGTGGTGCCTGCGGTCTTGTGCTGCTGGCTAGAGTGGTAGAGCCCTTCAAGTTCCTGCTGATGACGGGCAAGGATCTGTGAGGCCTTGGCCTCCTCTTCAAGGGCTGTGGCAAGGCCCTGCCTGGCGCTGCCTTCCAGTCGACGACGAAATTTGAGGACAGCGTGGAGTTGGAAGGCTTGCATGGTCGGCTCTCTCTGTCTCTCTGCTCAGGGATTCTTGATAGCTGCAGCCACCGGTTCACGGTGGCCGGGTCTGTCTGCAGCGCCTGCTCACAGGGCGGACGGCAAAGGTGTTCTCAGCCGCTCCCTGATTTTCTTCGGTCTTTGCCTCTTCGGCTGGGGCGTCTCCGGTCACTGCCAGTTCGCTCACTGACCAGGGAACCCATGACACCGGTCGTCTCTTCCAGGCTGAAGGCCTCGTTCATGCCCTGGGTGAGGAAATCGTTGATCGCGTCGATTCTGGAGATGGCGTAGTCGATTTTGGCGCTGCTGCCGCCGGAGTAGGCGCCGATGTTGATCAGGTCCTCCGACTCCTGGTAGACCGCCATGACGCTGCGGATCTTGCCGGCCAACTCCAGGTGCCTGGGGCTGACAATATCCCGCATGACCCTGCTGGTGGACATCATCACATCAATGGCCGGATAGTGATTCTTGGCGGCAATACTGCGGGAGAGGACGATATGGCCGTCAAGGATGGAGCGGACCGCATCGGCAACGGGTTCGGTCAGGTCATCGCCGTCGACCAGCACAGTGTAGAGGCCGGTGATAGAGCCCTGGTTTTGGAACTTACCCGCCCGTTCAAGGAGCTTGGGAAGGGTGGCAAAAACTGAAGGGGTATATCCCTTGGTGGTCGGGGGTTCACCGATGGCCAGGCCGATTTCCCGCATGGCCATGGCAAAGCGGGTGACGGAATCCATCATCAGGAGCACATTTTTACCCTGGCTGCAGAAATATTCGGCTATGGCCGTTGCCAGGTAGGCGCCCCTCATGCGGAGCAGGGGAGGATGGTCCGAGGTCACCGCAATGATCACTGAGCGGGCTAACCCCTCTTTGCCCAGATCACGTTCGATGAATTCCCGTACCTCCCGACCACGTTCACCGATCAGGGCAATGACATTGACATCAGCCGTGGCATATTTGGCCATCATGCCGAGGAGCACGCTCTTTCCCACCCCTGAACCGGCCATGATCCCCATGCGCTGACCCACGCCGCAGGTCAACATCCCGTTGATGGAGCGGATCCCCAGATCCAGGGGCTGGTCGATGGTATCGCGTTGCATGGGTCCCGGTGGGAGGGCATAGAGCGCTTGCTGCCGGTCCAGGTTCAAGGCAGGTCCGTCGTCCACCGGCTGTTCCATCCCGTCAATGACCCGGCCCAGCAGCTCCTTGCCCACCTTGATCACCGCCTGCTGGTTGCGGACTCGAATAAGCGCGCCCGGACCCAGGCCGCGCAACTCTCCCAGGGGCATAAGCTGGGCCCGGTCGTTATTGAAACCTACTATCTCCGCCGCCACCGGCGTCCCTCCCCCCAGGGGAATGATCTCGCAGAGCGAGCCGATGGAGGCCTGGGGACAGGAGCCCTCCACCACCAGGCCGACAATGCGCTGCACCTTACCGTAAACCCCGATGGGAGAGAAGTTGTCGAGTATGCTGGGCTCAGGTAGAAACATGGGCAAAGAAGCTCCTTGGGCGCTGATCCATACCGTGGGGCGGCTGCCTGCGGTCCCGGATAGTGATCGCTCTGTTTGAAACCGGCTCAGAGCTGATCGGTTGCGGCCTGCTCTCGATCCTCCGGGGGCTGCTCCAGGGGCGGGGTATGCTCTTCGAGAAAGATTCTGGCATTGTTCAGTTGCATCTCCAGGGTGGCGTCAACCGAGCAGGTGTTGGAGTCAAGGCGGCAGCTGCCCCTGGCAATCTCCTGGTCCGGTCGGATGGTGAGCTGTTTGAGTCCGCGTACACGGGAGATCAGATCAGGGCTGGCCTGTTGCGCGATCTCCAGATCATCAGGATGGATGGAGACGATGAATTCCTCGCTGGCAATGGCCTGCTCCAGGGCAACTTCAAGGCTGTTGGCAATGATATCGCGCCGCGTTTCCAGTTCCTGACCGATAATCTTCCGGCAGAGACTGATGGTGGTGTTGATGATCTCGACCCGGTGCTCTTCCAGGAGTGAGCGGTGGAGCTCGTCGAGCTGGCGGCAGCCCTTGGCCAGGGCCTCAACGCCTGAGAGGAGCTCCTCCTGGTAGTGAGCGCGGGTGTCATGTACCCCCTTATTGTAGGCCTCTTCCTGGATCTGTGCAATGTCAATCAGCTCCTCCTGGTGGATGGCTTCCTGCTCCTCTTCCGGGATGACCGGCGCAGCCTCCTCGACCGGCGGATCGATTTCCGGGGAGGGCGGGGGGGCCGCTGCCTGTTCCTCTACAGCCTCCTCTTCCTGCTTCTCCTCCTGTTCCTCTTCCCTGACCGGGGGGAGGGTGATCTCCTCCTGGACCAGAGGGGTCGGCATGAAGGCCGCGTCATGTTTGTAGACCTTAGACGAGTTCATCTCCGCCTCCTCGGCCAAGGACCAGCTTCCCCTCTTCTTCCAGTTTCATGGCGATCTTGACGATGGTCTGTTGCATGGCCTCCACCTCTGAGAGCCGGACCGGGCCAAGGGCTTCCAGGTCGTCTTTGATCATGTCTGCTGCCCGGGCAGACATGTTGGAGAAGATCTTCTCCCTGAGTTCTTCGGAGGCCGTCTTTAAGGCCAGGGTCAGGGAATCGTTATTGATCTCCCGGAGGATCATCTGCATGGAGCGGCCATCCAGGGCGCTGAGATCTTCAAAGGTAAACATCAGCTTTCTGATATCTTCCACCATGTCCGGATCAATTTCTTCCAGATTATCCAGGATGTCCGAGTCAAGGTTGTCGGTCATGTTGTCCAGGATCTCGACCACCTTGGGGACGCCGCCGACCTGTCGCTGATCCTGGCCGCCGGCAACCACCCCGATCTCCTTGTTCAAGGCCTCTTCTATCTGGTTGATGACACTGGGAGAAACAGCGTCTAGGGTGGCGATGCGATAGATCACATCGGCACGTTTTTCCTCGGGAAGGTTGGCGATGATGGCGCTGGTGTGTTCCGGGGTCTGGGTGGAAAGAACCAGGGCCACGGTCTGCGGATGCTCCCTCTCCAGCAGTCCTGCAACCATGGGCGGCTGCATCTTGGATACCGTCTCCAGCGGTTTCCCTTCGGTCCCGGAGACGAACTGGCGCATCAGGGTGGAGACCCGTTCCTCACTGCCGGCTCCGGCAATGGTCTTTTTGGCAAAGTCCTGACCCCGAACGACCAGGCCTGCCTGGCTCTCGATGGCGAGCTCAAAGTCCTCCAGGACCCGTTGCTTTACCTTCTCCGGGATGTGTTCAACGGTGGACATATATCTGGAGACTTTAAATATTTCGTCGTCGGAAAGTTCCCGCATGATCTTGGTGGCGGTCTCCTCGCCAAGGCAGATCAGCAGGATAGCAGCTTTACTGATTCCGTTGAGTTGTTTGTCAGGTGCAGCCATAAATATCTGGTTAATGATTCGATTTGTAAGGGGGGGGCAAGCTCACCTCCGGCTCAGGATCCCTTGGTTTGAGGGTGAATCCGTCGCCTTTTTTTCGGGTACAGCTTCTCTCTCAACTCTCTTTGATCCAGCTCTTTAAAATATGGGCACTAAAGACCGGATTGGCATCAACGTTTTTCCGGATTCGCATGATTGGGTCCTTGAGCATCAGCTCTTCCCGTTCCTGTTCCACCGCTACCTTGCTCTTTTCCGCCTCTTCGGCCTCCAGCTCCTCCACGGTCTTGAAGTGCTGGGTGGTTTCGCCGCGCAGGATCTTGATCACCGGCCGAACCATCAGGAAGTAGACCAGCAACCCGCCCAGCAGCAACAGGCCGTAGCGGATGATAGGCATATACTGGTTCAGGGCAGAGGCGGTCAAGCCTTCATCCCCGGGTAGGAGCGGCGCCTCGCTGAAGGGCATGGAGGTGACCTCGATCTTGTCGCCCCTGGTCTTATCCAGTCCCAGGGCGGAACTGATCATCTTCTCCAGGGCCAGGAGTTCTTCCTCGCTGCGCGGTTCCGAGCGCTCCTCCTGCTCCCCGCTTGCGGGCAGGAGTTTGTCTGCGACCAGCACGGCCACGGAGATTCTTTTAATGGTGCCAACCGGGTTGACGGTTTTGGAAACCACCTTGCTGATCTCGTAGTTGGTGGTTTTTTGTGAGCGCGAAGAGGGGGGAGAGGCCCCGGCCATGGGGTTGGTATTGCCCTGGAGGTTGGATTGGACCCCCGGGACACCGCCGACAATCTCAGAGCCTGATTTTTCCTCACTGAGCTGTTCGCTGCGGATGACCGGTTCTTCCGGGTCAAAGAGTTCCTCTGTTTTTTCGGTGTGGGCAAAGTCCAGGGCCGCCGTTACCCGGACCATGGCATTCTTGGAGCCCAGGGCCTTGTCCAGTAAAGCCTGGGCACGCTCTTCCAGGTGCTGTTCAACCTGGAGTTGGAACTGGAGCATGTCCGGCGAGAGGTTGCCGATCATGTTCCGATCACCGGTCTGGGTAAGGACATTCCCGTTCTGATCGATGATGGTAACATCATCCTGGCTCAGCCCCTCGATGGAACCTGCCACCAGGTGGGTGATGCCCTCCACCTGTGATTCAGCCAGCCGCCTGCCTGGGGCAAGTTTAATGATCACCGAGGCGGTGGCCGGCTTTTGTTGATTCTTAAAGAGCCTCTTCTCCGGGAGAACCAGGTGTACCCTGGCCGTTTCAACCGGGCCCAGCGAGGCTATGGTGCGAGCGAGCTCTCCCTGTAAGGCTCTGGAGTAGTTGACTTTTTGAACGAAGTCGGTGAGGGCGAAGGATTGTTTGTCAAAGATCTCAAACCCTACCCCTCCCCCCTGGGGGAGGCCTGCCGAGGCCAGGCTTAATCTGGCCTCGTGGACGCCGCTGCTGGGGATCAGAATATTGCGACCGTTGTTGTTGAGTCGATAGGGGATGTTCTGGCCCTTGAGCCATTCAACCATGGCCGCAGCATCTGACTTGGCCAGGTTGCCGTAGAGCAGTTGGTAGTCTGCCGTCCGTGCCTGGAGAATGATGACGGCAAAGAGGATGGCCGCGCCGGCGGTTACCGCCCCCAGGGCGATTTTACGCGACAGCGGCCAAGCTCTGAGGGTATCGATCAGGGTTTGCCAACCACTTTTATCTGCTTGGACAGGGGGAGTTTCTTCAGCCATAAAGCATCCTTGCCGGGTAAATCAAAAACTTGTGGCTACCTTGAAAATCAAAAAATCGAATGTTTCAGAGTACCCATGTGATGAGCGGGGTAATGGTTGCCGGATCCTGCACGCGGCTTTCTGATAAGGTACAATACCCAGCAGAATTATCTATCCATCTAAACAGGGGGCTGATTTTATTTCTCCTTTGAGTCCGGGGGGCAGATCTATCTTCATGGTTTTTATGAAAAAAGATCTGTCCCCTGTCTCTGTATTAAGAAATTCAATCTGTCTCCTGAGCCTAGGGTTTCATAACTGATCAGATTCGGCTTAGACCTGCATCCGCATGATTTCCTGATAGGCCTCCAGGGCCTTGTTGCGCACCTGGACCATGTAGCGCAGGCTCACGTCTGCCTGCTCCATGGAGATCATGGCTTCGTGAAGATTTTTTTCGCCGCCTGCATGGAGCTCCTGGATCGCCTGATCAGCCTGCTGCTGCTCACCGCTGACGCCTTCGACCATATTGCTGAGGATCTCCTGGAAGGAGTCGCTCAGGTTGGCTACCTCAGAGGCTTCGTTCTTGACCGGGGTGAGGGCGATCGGGGGGATGTTCTGCAAGGGTAGCATCTATCTACCTCCCTATTTCCAGGGCCTTGAGGGCCATTCTCTTGGCCGATTTGATGGTGGTGGTGTTGGCCTCGTAGGAACGGGTGGCCGACATCAGGTCAACCATCTCCTTGATGACGCTGACATTTGGGAGCGCGATATAGCCATCATCGTCTGCATCGGGATGTGCAGGGTTGTATACCTTCTGGGGCGGCTCCTGGTCTTCGATGATCTTGGCCACCTTGACGCCCTCTGCGTGGTTGTTGATCGATTTGTTCAGCTGGTTCTTAAACGAAACCGGCTCGGATTGGAAGACTACGGATTTCTTTTTGTAGGGACCGCCCTCGGGCGTGGAGGTGGTCTCTGCGTTGGCCAGGTTGGAACTGATGGTGTTCAGCCTGGTGCGCTGGGCCTTCAAGCCCGAGGCAGCGATGTCAAAGGTGGTGAAAATATCCATAGTGGCTCTCCATGAAGTGATCTCTCTGGTACCCGGATGTCTGACTGGTTTGCGCCCGTGTTCAGCGAAGCACCTTGAACACGGCTGACGGCTTCAGGCGAGTTTGAAAAAATGATCCTTTCAAACGACCCTTTCATCTTGTCGGCCCGGGACAGGGGACGACCTGCCCGCCTCTTGTGTTGAAAAGCAGGCTGCCCCTGGCCGGGTCTGGCTGGTATTGATAAATCATGCAATTTATGCGCCACCGTTGATGGTGTATTTGAGGAGTGACATTTTTTTGTTGAGCATGGTGACGGCTGCCTCGTAGAGGATCTGGTTCTCTGAGAGTTTGACCATCTCCTGGTCAACGCTGACGCTGTTTTCGTCGCCGATGCCGGTGCGGTCCACGGTCTCGCTCAGGGTGCCCTCCACCTGGGAGAGGTGAGAGGGCGCCAGGGGGATATGTTGGGGATGGGTGGCCACCGGCTTAAGGTTGCCGTCGGCCATTGCACCTTTCAGCGCGTCTTCAAACTGGAGGGACTTTGCGGCATACCCAGGGGTCTCTGCGTTGGCGATGTTGGAGCTGATGACCTGCTGATTTTTGGCACGCAGATCAAGGACCTTCTGCAGCAGCTGCATGGTGGTGTCAAGCTGTTGGGGGATGGACATCTCTCTACTCCTTGGGTTATTGCAGCTCAAGGCTACCTTGAAGAATTGCTTTTTCTTCCAATCTCTGCGTTATGATGAAGATCTTATCCTCGGAATCTGCGCTTGGCAGATCTTGATCGAATGATCTAGTTCTTCAAACTACCCTCAAGCTGGAGGATTGCGATCTCCTCCCGGGCCAGTTTTTTCCAGAGCGGGTCTACTCCTTCCTCGGCTAGTTGTTGCAGCCGCTTAAGGGCCTGCTGACGGTTGTTCTCTCGTAGGCGGATCTGAGCGAGGCGGAACTGTGCCTGGTCCGGGGCTGTTTCCTGGTCGATCACGCTCAGAAACAGGGGTTCAGCCTTGTCCATCATGCCGGTCTGGAAGTAGGACTCAGCCAGCATCATCTCTCTCTCCGGGAGACTGTCTGCTCCCTGCAGGGAAGGCGCGGTGGTCAGGGCTGCTATCACCTCCTGCCACTGGTTCTGGTCGTAATAGATCTGTACTGCCAGTTTTTCGATCTGGGCAGAGGAGGGTCGATCTTGACTGTCCAGCAGCTGGCGGACCCGCTTCAGCTTGTCTTTCTTGAGTAGGGCCTTGAGCCGGAGCAGGAATACCTCCGGCAGGAGGGTGCTTTGGGGGTAGCGAAAGGTGAAGCGATCTGCGTAGTCCTCAATGGCCTGGTACTGGCCGTCCTGGTAGAGCGACTCGATCAGGGGGAGGTAAATCTTTTCCTGCTGGTCACCGCTGGAGGTGTCAAAGAGATACTGATAGGTTCGGGCGGCGCGATCAAAAAAACCGAGGTTGGTGTATGCCGCGGCGAGATCGTAGAGCAGGTTGTTGGAGATCCAGCCACGGGCAAAGAGTTGTCGGTTCTTTTGGGCAAGGACCAGTGCCTCGATATAGTGTTGTTTGTCGACCAGCTCGCTGACGACCTGGGGCAGCTGCTCTATGATCAGGGCCCTGGCATCCACCTTGAGTGCGGCCGATTGAAATTCACGCAACATGAGCAGGCTTTGCCGGATGGCCGCCAGTGGGTCGCCGTTTAACAGGTGGACCAGGGCCTGCTTGAAGGTCGCCTCTTCGCGCAGGGCAACGGTATTGGCCTTCAGGGCCATCTCTGCATAGGCCCTGAGGGCCTGCTCTGGAGTCAGTCGTTTGGCAGTGAAATCCTGGTCTATCTGTTTGAGGCGGGCTCTGTAGGCCCCCTGCATTCCTGGATAAATTTCCTGGACCAGGGCAAGGTCCTGGGAGAGCTGGCGCCTGTCCGTGGTTGCGCGGTACTGGCTCATGGCCAGGCGGAAGAGAACCAGATCGAGATGATCCTTGCCGTTGAGCAGTTCCCGGAGACGGGAATACCTTTGCCCTGCCTGTTCGTAGCGTTTGAAGCTGTAGAGGAGGTCAGCAAACCTGGCCAGGGATTCAGGGATACGGTTGATCCCTCCGCCCTTCTCCTTAAGCTGCAGGTAGGAGACCAGGGCCTTGATTCGCTGCTTGCGGAGGTAGTGGAGGTCTGCCTGACGCATCAGGCGAAGGGTGTTGGCCTCCTTGGCAAAGCCGATATCATCCCGTTTGAGCTGTTTTTCTGCATCATCCAGGCGACCGATATCCATCGCTGCCTCGGCCAGGATCAGGGCAAAGTAGGCGTTGAAACGGGGGACAGGTCCTATGCGCTCTATCGCCTTTTTCAGTTCATAGTAGCCGAGAAAGTCAGGCTCATGGACCGTTCGCAGATAGACAAACAGGTAGTCGGCCAGGGCGGCCAGGGAGGTGTCAGCGTAGCGATGGCTGATCTGCTGGAGGAGGCGATGGGGTTCCCGGTACTCTCCTGCGCGAACCAGTGCTTCTGCGTAGCTCAGCAGGAGTCGGTCGCGGAGCAGTTCATCCTCCTCCTGCTCCAGCTGCTCCTGGAGCCCTTTACCGGTCAACAGCCAGTTGCCCTGGGCCGCCTCTTGGCGGATGGATTCGGGCAGCCAGCTCTCAAGGGGAAGGGGCGGCCGGAGAGCTGCGGCAAGGGGAAAGGGGGGCAGGGTGAAGGTTGTGGGGAGGGGGATTGTAAGCGGTGTTTCGTATTCGTTAAAAAAAGAGGCCCATCTGTCGACATATCCGGAAATGTGGATTGGATTGGTATAGTCGATGGCATCACGGTTCAGCAGGGTCAATCCTTTGAGTTTTGTCGACAGATCCGGGTGCATCGCGGTAAAGGGGTTGCCCAGCGAGATGTCGAGCATGAGGGAGGCTGGCTCCCTGCGACTGGACTCCACCACCTTCTGGGGAGGGTAGCGAAAGAAAAAGGAGAGGAGCAGTCCCTTGTCCAAGGGGCGACGGAGTATCTTGACAATGCGGTCGTCTGGCTGCAGCTGCTCCAGGTTGTCTGCGGCTTTGGTGCCGGGGAGGAGCAGGTCGATTCGCCGATGATGACTGGTGAGCTCATATTTCGGTAAGGTCGTAAAGCGGAGGTAGAGCTGGGTCGAGCTGGTTTCATCGGTTCGATTGATCGAGGTCAGCAGGGGCGCAGCTTCGCAGTTTCGCGCTAACAGGGCGAGCAGGGTAAAAGTAAAAACAAGGAAGGCGGAGGTGGTCTTGTGCATATTTCGTCTTGGCTGTTGAAGAATTACCCTCTCTGTAAGCAATATGCATTCCATAGTAAGGGGCCTGCCCCTCTGGGGCTAAAGGTGGATCTGGCGGAGATGCTCGATCTTTGCAGGCAATCTGGTGGTTGCCGTCCAACTCGGCGACTGCAGTGGCCGTTGAGATATGTTGACAGGAGGAAGGGAGGATGAGGGTCAAAATTTTGGCAACCAGGGTTTTGAGTCAAAAAAATGGTATTCATTTGCACATCTCTCTGCAGGGTGGGTATACTATTCCTCTAGACAGGCGGGCACCGTGAAGCCGGAGCCCTTAAGAATGCGTACTCAAGCTGAAGAAGAGCGGGGGGTGGAGCCCCTGTGCAGGGCCTTGCTCAACCCCTGTCTCTTCCAAGGCCTGTGATAGAGACTGGTGTACCCATGGTGATGGATTTAAGAGAAGAACAGAGGCTGCTCAGGGGCTTTTTGAAAGAGCTTTTTGAGATGATACGGGAGGTCGAACCCTTTACCCTTGCCTTGGCTGAAGATCCTGAACGGATTGAGATTGAAGAGCGGGTTGTCAAGGGCTGTTATCGGTTGTTTCATTCCATCAAGGGAACCGGAGGTTATTTTAAACTTGATCAGCTGGTTTATCTTGCCGAGGCCTATGACTATGTTCTTGATATGGTCCGTTCCTCCATCATCCCCCTGGAGCCGATCCAGATCAAGCTCTTGGCTGATGGTTGTCGTTTTATCAGGGAACATCTGAGCTCGATCTGGGAGGAGCAGGGGGATGCGGCCCTGAAAACAGAGGCCCGGGCCCTGTCGACAGCGATCCTGCAAACGGTTTCCTCTTCCGGGGCGCAGCAGGCAGCTCTGCAGCCGCCATCCCAGACAGCGACACGCTTGGAGGTGCACTGTGGGCTCTTCGAAGAAATCGGGGAGTTGCTTGAGCTGGCTGAGCAGGAGTTTGTGCTCTGGGACTATATAGCCCTGGATCATGACCGGGTAACCGAGCTCTGCCGGGTGATTGACCGTTTACAGAGAAATTTCTCCCTGATTGAGAGCAGTGATCTGGAGCGGCTAACCCAGGTCATGGGGGCGACGCTCAATCGTTTTCTGGGAGGCGCGTTTTTCCAGGGCGAATATCCGGAACGTTCCTTTATCCGGGCCATTGATGCCATACGTACGACCATGGAGTGCTCCCCTGGCAGCGGCCTTACTGCACTGAAGGAGATGGATAGTCATCTCGTTGCGCTCCAGGGGCTCATTCGGCAGCCCATTGGCGAGATGTTGGTCCAGGCAGGGTTGGTGCCTACCCAGACGGTGGAAGAGGCCCTGGTCCGGCAGAGAGACCCTCAGCAACAGCCGCCGCGCCGCCTGGGTGAAATGCTGGTTGAGATGGGAGAGGTCAGTAAAGAGGAGATCGAGCAGCTCCTGGAGAATCAGCATCGGCAACAGCTGCACAGGAAAGAGCTGAACCAGGAGCTGGCTGTTCAGGATGGTCGGCCCGCGGCTGGAAAGGGGGAGCCGTTTTTGACCACCGATCTGCGCCTGGATCAAGAGAGCAGTCAGCGCCTCTGCAGCTTGGTCGATCAACTGATGAAGATGCACCAGGATCAGGGCTCGGTGCCCGAGCCGCTGTTGGAGTTGAATCGACTTTGCGCACCACTGCGAAACGCTACCATGCAAAACCTGATACCGCGGTTGAAGCGTTTTGTCCATGATCGCACCGTTGCTGCCGGGAAAAAGATCTATTTTACGGTGCAGGGGGTTCGTTCCGAGTTGAAGAGCGAGCTGGTGCTTGCCCTGTATCAACCGCTTTTGGAGTTGCTGGCGAACAGTATTGAGCATGGGCTGGAGGAGCCGGAAGAACGGGCCGCTGCAGGTAAGAACAGCAAGGGCCGGTTGAGCTTGCTCTTTTTGCTGAAGGGTGAAGAACTCTGGGTCAGCGTTGAGGATGACGGCCGGGGGCTCGATCTGGATACCATCAGCCGGCTGGCAGGGGAGCGGAAGATGGTATCCCAGCAGCAGCTGGGGGAGATGACCAGCCGGGAGAGGGCGGCCCTGATCCTGGAGGACGGGCTGAGCACCGTTGACGACCAGAGGGGGCAAGCTGGTCGGGGTTTGGGGATGGCACGGCTTGCCGAACAGCTGGAACCCTTGGCTGCGACCATCGATGTGCTCTCCCGGCCGGATAAGGGGACTCGGGTTACCCTCCGCATTCCCCAGGCAAAATTCGGCGTGTAGCAGACCGGGGGGAGCGGTTCCGGACCAGGAGAGAGGGCGGCCTCATCCAGGGGCGGAACGGACCGGCTCGATATTTGGCGAAGAAGACTTGCTTTTCTCTGGTCTGAATTGATATGATGGCAGGAAGAAATTAATGCGTCTCCGGAAGGGCTTGCCTGGGTGTTGACCCTGGTGAGGTTCTGATGATAGGCGGGGTGTCATAGTCCAAGGAGGAAAAGATGGCAAAAAATGTGTTGCTCGTAGATGATTCAAGTACCATGCGAAAGATAATCAGTCGTTCTCTTCGCCAAGCCGGGTTGGAATTCGGTAAGATTTTTGAGGCCGGTGATGGCCAGGAGGCCTTGGCCGTCTTAGAGAGCGAGGAGGTTGATATCGTCCTCAGTGATATCAACATGCCCAACATGAATGGTATTGAGTTCTTGCGAGAAAAAGCCGGGCGTGATGCCATCAAGGATATTCCCGTATTTATGATCTCCACCGAGACTGGTGAGGATATTATCGGTGAGGCAAAGAGCCTGGGGGCGGCAGGGGCCCTGAAAAAACCCTTTACCCCGGACAAGGTTAACGAGGTCCTCGGGCCACTCATGTAGCTCCAGGATATTGGCGATCTTGAATAACTGTCAGATGTTGTTACCGTTCCCCTTCCGGCTGGTCACCCTGTGGCCGGCCGGATTGTTTATGAGGAGGGTGTTTTGTGGATGTGAATACTGAGTTGGCCCCTAGATTGACCGAATCGACCCTGGAGATCTTCACCGGCATGGTGATGATGGAAATCGAGCCCCTTGAAGAAACGGCTGCGGCCCTGGGAGTGTTGCACAACTCCATCACCGGTATGGTGGGGCTTGCCGGCACCCACAAGGGCTTGCTGGCCGTGCACCTGCCCGAGGCGGTGGCCCTGGCCGTCACCGGCAGCTTTCTCGGGATGGAGGTGGCGGAGATCAACGAAGATGTCCAGGACGCCATTGGCGAGATCGCCAATATGCTGGGAGGGGACCTCAAGATGATCCTCTCTGATAAGGGAAAGGATATACAGCTCTCTCTGCCCTCAACCATCTCTGGAGAGACCTACACCTTTGCCTCCAGTGCAGATATTGATCACCTGGTTCTGCCCTTCAAGGCGCCCGACGGTATCTTCCAGGTCGTGGTTGAGCTGGAAAAGTAGGCAGCGGAGGTATCTTGAAAAAAATGTGGAGATAAGGAGGATAAGTGACCGAGGATTTAGCACAGTACCTTGTTGATTCCACCCTGGAAGTGTTCTCGACCATGATCTTTCTGGAGATCGAACCGGGTGAGGTCTTGCATCAGGAGGCGGCTTCCATGGAGTCTGAACTCACCAGCCTGATCGGGCTCGCCGGGGACCTGAGGGGGGTGATCGGGGTGCATTGCACCAGAGATGCGGCCCAGGGGATAACCGCTGCCATGCTGGGGATGGAGATCGACGAGCTGAATGAAGATGTCAAAGACGCCATTGGAGAGATCGCCAATATGGTAGCCGGCGGCCTGAAGGTAGCCCTGGCCGGGCAGGATGTGGACGTTGAGCTGGCCATCCCCACCACGGTGATCGGAACAGGACTCCGCACCAGCGGTCTTGCCGGCGGCTCCAGGTTTATGATTCCCTTCACCCTGCCTGTCGGCGTCTTCGGGATTGAGTTGAAGTATGTCCTGAGCTGAGCCGGAGCTCTTCACCTTCCGGCTTCTGCCCTCGGCTTGCCGGAGGAGGGCATGGCCACGGTCTTTGAGTGAGCCCTCTTTTGGCTAAATTTTCGGAGGGAAATAACCGAAAAAGATATGAACAGAGTGTGTTTGGCCACCCTGGGGAACAAGGGCTGTTGTTCGGAAAGGGATGGTCTGACCAGGCCCCATTCCGGCAAGGAGTAGGCCGGATCCCCTCTGATGTCCGAACGTGTTTGGCCAAGTGTCTTGGACGAGAACAACCATGAAATCCAGAGAACGTCTTGATAAAATAATCTCTTCCTGCCGCGAAAGGATGCAGGAAGAGATCTCTGCACTGTTGGGCAAGGCCATCAAGCTTGGTGTGCCGGAAACCGATGTGGTCAGCAAGGAAGCGTTCTTTGAACAGCCTGCCGGCAAATCGGTTTTTGCCCACGTGCAGTTAGAGGGTGAACTGGCCGGCCAGGGAGGGGTCCTGGTAGGGATTCGGGATGCCATCCGGATCGGCGGTACCCTGATCATGCTGCCGGACTCTGAATTACAGGCGGTCATCTCCGAGGAATCCTACACCGATGAGTTGGAAGACTCCTACGGTGAGATAGCCAATATTATCTGTGGCGCCATCACCTCAACCTTTGAAGAGCAGTACCCCAAAAACTGTCGATTTATCAGGACAGAGCAGGAGGTACTGATACCGGTCAAGGTCGAGGCCGAATCTGATCAGCCGATCCCTGACGGTTCCTACTACAGTTGTTGCTTTACCATGGAGATGGAGGGCAGCGAGATGGGGGCGCTGTGGTTGGTGCTGCCGGCCATCCCCTTTGGCCTGGTTGAGGCGGAGGAGGAGCCGACAGCAGCAGCTTCCCCGGAACAACAGGCTACAGAGCAAAGAGAGCGCAGCTCCGTTGATCGCGAGGAGGTAGAGCGTCTGTACCGCCAGGATGAAGAGCAGGGGGTTGCTGAAGACCAGCCCCAGGAGCCTCCACCTGGTGCCGGCCAGCCGCAGGCAACCGGGGGGATGGATCCCAAGAAGTTGGCCAAGCAGCAGAAGCTGATCAATGGTCTGCTGGACAGCTGTTTTGAAAAGGTCGGGGAAGAGGTAGGCGCCCTGACCAGCGGCACCTTCAAGCTCAGCCAACTCAAAGAAGAGCTCTACACCAAGGAAGATCTCCTGGAACAGGCCGGCGGCAAGCAGGTCATGGCCCGGATGGAGATCCGGGGCGAGGGCTCTGGAGAGGCGTATCTACTGGTCCCGGTGAGCGCAGCCATCTTCCTTGGCGGCAGTCTGATCATGCTCCCCCAGAACGAACTGGAAGAGACGGTTCGTAATGGGGACTTTGGTGAGGATGCAGAGGATGCTTATGGCGAAATTTGTAACATTATCGCCGGAGTGTACACCGGGGTCTTTGAGGAGCAGTATAGGAAGCAGTTCGGCTTTGTTAAAACCGTGCTGGAGACCATCCTGCCGATCAAGATCGATCCTGAAAATGATGAAACCCTGCCCTCGCAACTCTACTATCTGGCCTCTGGCAGTATGGAGTATAATGAGAGGGAGTTGGGTCGGCTGCAGGTTGTTTTTCCTGCAGCCCTTTTTGAACTGGAAGGCCTGGCTGCTCCGCAGGAAGAGGGAGCCGTCAGTCAGGCGGAAGCCCCGCTCGGGCGGCCCAAAGGCGGCACTCCAGGGGGTGCTGAGGTTGATGAAACTGCACCCATCCCCTCCCCGGACGGCAGGGCGGACACCGGTGGTGGCGTTGCCGCCGGTGGCGATGGAGCAGCCAGGCAGCCGGATGTCTTGATTTTCAGCGATGATGATCAGGAGAGCGCAACCATGGGGACGGTTTTGGAGCAGCTGGGATACCTGCCTGCCATCCTTCCTTTTAAGAGTGCGGTGAACGAGCACCTTAACAGTATGGTTCGACTGGTCTTTCTGGTTATGAAAGAGATCAATGAGCAGGGATTCGGGGTGGCTATCAAAGTCAGCAGCGGCGGCTCTAAGGTGCCCCTGGTGGCAGCCGGCCCTGCCTGGACCAGGACCCTGGTGATACAGGCGGTGAAGTATGGGGCCGAGGACATCCTGATCACTCCTGCCACGCCAGAGGATATTCGGGAAAAAGTGGAGATGAACCTGGGGAAGATAGCCGCCTGAGGCCTGAGGGTATCCCCGGGAGCCTGAGGGTATGGAGCGTCTCAGCTCTCGGCTTTCAGCTCCTTCTTTTTGATCTTTTCCAGGAGGGTGGTTCGCTTCAGGTTGAGGATACGGGCGGCCTCTTTTTTATTGCCCTGGGTTACCTTGAGGGCATGGACGATCAGCTGGGTTTCAAAATCATTGACCAGGGCATTGAAGTCAATGCCCTCTTCCGGCCATGATTCCTGCCTGTCGGCGCTAGGGGCTGCCGAGAAGAGCGGCAGTTGTTCCGGTTGGAGTCCGTTGTCCTCACCCTGGTGCTTCTCTGCAGCCTGCTGCAGGGGATCACTGTTACCGTTGCGGTATTTCTCGGGCAGATCACTGTAGCTGACATGGTTGCCGCTGTAGAGGATGGTCATATGCTGGACCAGATTTTCCAGCTCCCGGACATTTCCCCGCCAGGAGAGGTTGGCCAGGGTCTGCATGGCGGCCAGGTCAAAGCCAAGGAGGCTTTTCTCCCTGGTCTTGGCGAAGTTGCTGATGAAGTGTTCGATCAGGATGGGGATATCGTCGCGGCGCTCCCGCAAAGGGGGAATGACGACCGGGATGACGCTGAGTCGGTAGTAGAGGTCTTCACGAAACTTTCCCTGGGCAACCAGCTCTTCAAGGTTGCGATGGGTGGCTGCTATGACCCGGACGTTGACCGGGATCGGCTTTAAACCGCCCACCGGTTCAAATTCACGCTCCTGGAGAACCCTGAGCAGTTTGGCTTGCAAAACCGGTTTCATATCACCGATTTCATCGAGGAACAGCGACCCGCCGTTGGCATACTCGATCCGACCTATCTTGGCCCCGCTGGCCCCGGTAAAGGCGCCCTTGGTATAGCCGAACAGCTCGCTTTCCAGCAGGTCCTCCGGGATGGCGGCGCAGTTGACAGGGACGAAGTTGTGCTTCTGACGGGGGCTATGGGCGTGGATGGCCTTGGCCACCAGTTCCTTGCCTGTGCCTGATTCTCCCTGGATCAGGACCGTGCTCAAGTCGTCTTCGGCCAGTTTGGCAATCAGCTGAAAGAGCTGTTGCATGCAGGCGCTTTTGCCGATCAGGCCATAAAAGTTGGTTGCCATGGCCCTTATTGGCTCAGATTGTCTGCAAGTTTACTGGTGGTTCGACGCATATTCAGGCTGAGCAGGCGCATGATTTTTTTAAGGAGGGTTATGCCCAGGGTCGGGTGGCGATCGGTCAGGATATCAAATCCTTTTTTGGTCAAGATAATGACAACGGTTGGTTGGCGGGCTATGACACTGGCCGAGCGAGGGGACTTGTCGATGATCGACATCTCACCGATGGTGTTTCCCTTGCCGAGCCGGGCAATGACCCGGTAATCACCGGTGGTGGTTTTTTTGAGGACATCCAGCAGGCCGCGGATCACAAAGCACATGTAGTCCCCCTTGTCTCCCTCTGTAAAAAGGTAGTCACCTCGAAGGATCTCTGTGTAGTTCATATGCTTGGCCAAGATATCCAACTCATCCACCTTGAAGGCGTCAAAGAGCGGCAGGCTGAGAATTAAGTCCCTGGTTTTCTCTTCATTATCATTGAGTCGGGGCTCGACCATGGGGAGTGTACTCTTGCAGGCTTTTTTTTTACGATGAGAGCCTGTCCAGGCTGGGCAGGGCTACTTTGGTATCGACTGAATTACTGTCAACCGTACCATAGGTGGCAGCAGAAAAACAAGATGCTTCCCTAAAAAGTGTCATTTTATTGACAAGGGAAAACAGGGGCCTCAGCAGCGCTCGAAGGCCAGGAGCGGCTTGAGATGCTGCACCAGAGGGAAGTTGGAGGGGTGGTGATGAGTGAGGGCGTAGACAGGGGATCCTGGTTGCAGTTCAGGGGCTGGTGGTGGAAGGTTCTGGTGATGAGTCTGTTCCTTCTCCTTGTGCCTGGGACCCGTGGCTGGTGCTGGCACGGGTACGTGCTCAAGGTCTTGGATGGGGATTCCCTGCAGATCAAGCGGGGGAACAGGATCTACGAGATCAGGCTGTACGGTATCGATGCGCCGGAGTATCGGCAGGCCTATGGTCAGCAGGCACGAAGCTATACCAGCGCCCTGACACTTAAAAAGACGGTAACCGTCCTGCCGCGGGATGTTGACCGCTATGGCAGGACGGTTGCCTTGGTCAAGAGTCGAGGTCGCCTGGTCAACCGGGAGCTGGTACGCAAGGGCCTTGCCTGGGTCTATCCCAGGTACTGCCGCGAGCGCAAACTCTGCGCCAAACTGGACAAGGATCAGCAACAGGCCAGGAAGGCGAGACGGGGGCTGTGGAGGGGTGAACATCCCCAGCCGCCCTGGCAGTGGAAACGGCGAAGATAATCCCTAAAGGGTGCTGCCCCTCTTGTCTGCCTATGGCTGCTCGCTTCCCTCTTCCGGTAAAATGATCTCACGGATGGGGGCTATCTTCAGCTGGGGTGCATCCCCTGGATCGCTTTGGCCTGGGGCCTGGGTCGCCCTGCCCGGGCGGGGGAGATCCTGCCAGGGGTCCATTTCATAACCCAGTGCCGGCCAGTCCAGCCGGCTGGTCTTCCCGTGGCAATCCATACAGTCCAGGGCCTCAGCTGCAGGGCGTACTCCATGGTTGAGTCGGTGGAAGCTGACGGTTGAGGTGTAGGCGATCTCGCCGCTGAAGGGCAGGCGGAGTTTGCGCATCCCTTCACGGGCTGCCTCCTGCCGGTTGGCGCTGAGCAGGGTCAGGCTGCTTTCCGGGGAAAGGAGCGGAGAGATCAGGTAGCGATATTTCCTGTCCATACTCTGGGTGGCAAAGACCGCGCTAAAGGGGGCAATGGTGGAGCGGGCAGTACGCGGCGCGGGCCCCTGGAGCACGGTGGTACCTGCCTGTTCGATCTTGTCGCCGCGCCGATAGATGGTATCCATACCGCTGTCCCAGAGATAGCTGGGCTGGATCATCCTTGCCCGGAAGATGCCGTTGGCCGACATCAGTGCGGTCCTGCTCTTTCCCTGTTGCTGATAGAGCGGCTGAGCACTCCGCAACAGCCAGTTCCAACCGACCAGAGCCGCCTGGTCTGAGCCGTACCAGGGGATGTGGCAGCTGCTGCAGCTGATGGTTTCAGTGTGCCGGTTGAGTTGCTGCTGAGCGTGGGGGCTGGAGGAGTGACAGGCGGCACAGCCGCTTTGCTGTTGCAGGCCAGGGGGCGAACTCAGCAGTCGGACAAAGCTGTGCTTACCCTGGGTCGGGTGGCAATCTTGGCAGGAGAGCCCGGCTCCGTCTGGCTGCAGGTGGACATCAGCCTCGATACCGGGGTGGAGTTTGCTGCCTCCGCTGTCTCCTGCCGGGCCGTGGCAGCTCAGGCAGTTCGCTGCTGTGGGGATGCCGACCTGGCGTGCAATGGCCGCCAGGTCCAATCCCGGAGCCGGTCGTCCCTGTTCGCGGCTATAGTTGCCGCTGGTATCGTGGCAGACCAGACAGTCGATATTCTCCGCCGAGGTGGGATCAAAATCCTGGTCCAGGAGGTTAGAGCTGATGTGGCAGCTCAGGCACTTACTCGGGTTGGCGCCGGCGGCCAGGGCAAAGGTGGACAGTCCGTTGTTCTTGCTGTAGCTGACCTCTTTTTGCCCGTTGAGAAGGCGTTGGCGCTTCCAGGTCCAGTGGCTGGAGTGGAGGAGCTCTTCTCCCTCCCTGGCATGGCAGCTGAGGCATTGCCGGCTGACTTGGGCCACCGTGGTAAAGGGACCTTTGAGCTGGTCATGTTGGCTGGGGGCGGCCAGGGCCGTCTGGCTCAGCAGGAGGCAGAGCGAGGCGACAATGATGAGGGGTCGTGTTGTCTGGCTAATCATGGTGCGTTCCTGAGTGTTGTTCAACCAGGGTCAGGATATCCTGACGGGAGATGGTTTCCTGTTCCAGCAGGGCTGTGCTGATCGTATCCAGCAGGTCGCGATGTTCCAGGAGGATCGATCTGGCCCGGCTGTAAGCGGACTGGACCAGGTTTTTCACTTCCCTGTCAATCATCACGGCCGTGTCTTCACTGATGATAGGGCCGGGTTGACCGTTGAGCGGGTCGGCACCCCTGAAGGTCAGTGGGCCTGCAACTTCACTCATGCCCCATTCACAGACCATCTTGCGGGCAATGTCGGAGACCCGCTCGATGTCATTACCGGCACCGGTGGTGATTTCGTTAAAGACGATCTCTTCGGCAACCCGACCGCCCAACAGGGTGCAGAGGGTGCTGGTCAGGTAGGTTCGGTCCTGGGAGTTGCGCTCCTCGTCGGGCAGCTGCATGGTGACCCCCAGAGCTCTGCCCCTGGGGATGATGGTGACCTTGTGTACCGGATCCGCCCCTGGGAGCATCCAGGCAACCAGGGCATGGCCGGCTTCGTGGTAGGCGGTCACCTTCTTTTCGCGATCGGTGATGATCAGGCTGCGTCGTTCCGCGCCCATCAGCACCTTGTCCTTAGCCGCCTCCAGGATCTCCATGTCAATGGCCGGAGCCTGCCGGCGGGTCATCAGCAGGGCAGCCTCGTTGATCATGTTGGCCAGTTGAGCACCGGAAAATCCCGGGGTTCCCTTGGCAATGGTCTGCCAATGGACATCTTCGGCCACCATGGTTCGCTGGGCATGGACCTGGAGGATCTTCTCCCTGCCGCCCACATCGGGCAGGGGCACCATCACCTGGCGGTCAAAACGGCCCGGCCTGAGCAGGGCCGGATCCAGGATATCCTGCCGGTTGGTGGCCGCGACCACGATGACGTGATCATTGGCCTCAAAGCCATCCATCTCCACCAGCAGCTGATTCAGGGTCTGTTCCCGTTCATCGTTACCGCCGGCCCCGCCTCCGGAGCTGCGATGACGTCCCACGGCATCGATCTCATCGATAAAGAGGATACAGGGCGCCTTCTTCTTGCCCTCCCTGAAGAGGTCCCGCACCCTGGAGGCGCCGATGCCCACATACATCTCCACGAAGTTGGAACCGCTGATGGAGAAAAAGGGGACCCCTGCCTCGCCGGCAATGGCCTTGGCCAGCAGGGTCTTGCCAGTGCCCGGCTCCCCGTAGAGCAAGACGCCGCTGGGAATCCGAGCGCCGGCCTGGGTAAAGGTGTCCGGGTTCCTGAGGAACGCTACGATTTCCCTGACCTCTTCCTTGGCCTCTTCGATGCCGGCCACGTCATCCAGGGTAACCTTGGAGTGTTCAGGGTCCACCAGCTTGGCCCTGCTCTTGCCGAAGGCCATGGCCTTGCCCCCGGGCTGGTCGCTTTTTTTGCGGATGAACAGCAGCCAGATGAAAAAGAGCAGTACAAAGGGCAGCCAGTTCAGGATGCTGACCAGGTACCAGGGGGGCTGGTCGACCTTTTCCACATTCAGGGTGACGTTGCTGGAGATTAACTTGCGGATGAGCTGATGGTCCGGGGGAAGGACACTCCGGTATTTGCTGCCGTCCGGGGTGGCCCAGGTAACCACGTTGTCGGTCAGGGTCACCTCCGGAAGAAATCCTGTTTCAGCTTTCTTTAAAAAAACGTTGTACGGGACCTGGTGAAACACCTCGGGCTGTTGCTTGAGGGCGTTGAAGGCAAAGAGGGCAACCAGGGCGATGATGAGCCAGATGGAAAGGTTTTTGTAGAATTGGCGCACAAAAATTCTCCTGAGATGAGGGTGAAAAACTAGATGCAGCGAGCCAAGGGAAATCACCGGACAAAACAGAGGGAATGATATTGGGATGGGCTTGGCCTAGATATCCCTTAGCCAGGTTTATCCAGGCGCACTCGCATGATCACCGTCAACCCTCGCAGGTTGAGCTACCACAAATTTAGTCAAAGGTAAAGCAGGGAACTGGAGCAGGAAGGTGAGGAAAAATCCCTCCAGAGCCGCCACTCTGGAGGGATTCACGCTTTCTCACGGTTAGGTGCGAATTGCTTGTTTTTTTATGCATGAAGCATGCCCGAGCTCCAGAAAGGGAGGGGTGGGTTGTTTTTCCGGGGTAAAGCATTGTTTTTTTGTGTTATTGGCTGCGGCTCTGCTTTCCGGGGACGACCGGGCGGCTGGCGACGGTTCACCGCTTTGGGCGCACTGTTTGCCTTTGGATGGCAGGTGAGGGCGCATTGTGCGTCATCCAGTGGGCAGGGTGGCAAAGGGCGCCTGCTTGAATTTTTCAGTGGAATTTTTTTTCAAAGTAGTATAGCTATCTGTTTTACCGTATTTGGGAGCGGAAATAGAAATTTTCCATTATGTTACCGCTCTTTCTTGGGCGTATTCTGCGTCGTTGATTTATATAAAAGATAGATGTTGGTGTGTAAAGTTCTTGACACCGGTGTGCGGCAGAGATAATAATTTGCTTAGAGCTGGAAATAATACTGTTCGATAAACCTGATGCAGGGAGGTGAAGAAAACAAGAAGGGCTCGTTGGGTGCTTATCCGCCAATAAACCCCGACGATTGACAACTGGTTTTGACATGGAGGCATTTATGGAAGCGTTCGTTTTTCTCTTGGTCTGGTTAGGTGGTTCTGCTCTCCATACTCTGTTTGATCTCAAGGTAAAGCCTGTGTTGCAATCTCTCAGAGAAGAAAGTGACGTACCCTGACCGTTGAAGGCAATGGTTGGCGACCTGCTTGGTCGTGATGGAGTTGAGGGTTGCTTGGCAAGACAAGGCGTTTTGTCGAGCGAGCCTTCAGAGGGACGAGATATTCAAAACATGTTTGGAGGGTGAATAGTTATGGAGAATATTTTAACCAAGGTCTTGCCCCAGGAGGGTGGCCTTGCAGGGAAGGAATCAGGTGTCTATAACGGGGTGGTGGGGCTTTTTGGGCTGCTTACCCTGGTGGGTGTTATCTTTGGGGTGCATGCGATGTTCATTGGCCATGAGCATGCCTACGGGGTCACCAGGGAGGTGCCCTGGGGACTGCTCTTGGCGGCCTACGTCTTTTTCGTCGTTACCTCCACCGGTCTCTGTCTGGTCTCTTCCATTGGCCACGTCTTTGGCTTCAAGGTCTTTCAACCCATTGCCAAGCGTTCTGTTTTTCTGGCGATTGCCACGATCATCTCAGGGTTTTTGGTTATCGCCTTTGAGATCGAAAATCCCTGGCGGATGGCCATCTACAACATCATCTCGCCCAACCTGACCTCCAGTATCTGGTGGATGGGAACCCTCTACGGGGCCTACCTCTTTTTCATGCTTATCGAGTTTGCCCTCCTCCAGGCCGGCAAGCACAAGGTAGCTGGGATGCTGGGTCTGCTTGGTGTGATTGCCGGTGTGGCTGCCCATTCCAATCTGGGCGCGGTCTTTGGGCTGCTCAACGGCCGTGAGTTCTGGCACGGGCCCTATATGCCCATCTATTTTATCACCTCGGCCATGATGTCGGGTTGTGCCACGGTGATCTTCTTTCACTGGCTGGGTTACAAGATAAATGGCTGGAAAATGAGCACAGAGTTGCAAAATTCGCTTTTTGCCGTTGCCAAGCTTGGCGCTCTTTTGTATGTGGTTATCATGTTTTTCACCACCTGGAAGTTTATCACCGGTGTCTCCGGTCATCCTCCGGGAAAATATGAGGCCATCATGTCCCTGATCAGCGGACCCTATGCCAAGAACTTTTGGTTCGGCGAGGTGGCCATGGGATTGGTTATCCCCTTTGTGATCATTCTGGCGGTAAAGGCCAGAAACGTCACCGCCCTTGCCATTGGTTCGGCTTCCAGTATCATCGGTATCTTCTTCATGCGTTATGATCTGGTGGTTGTCGGTCAGGTGGTACCAGGGTTTCATGAGTTGAATATCATCGATCTGCCACATCTCTTGCCCTACACGCCAACCCTCCATGAGTGGGTCATCACCCTGTCCGGGTTTACCTTCTGTGCGGTGTTGTTCATGTTAGGCGAGCGGATGTTTCGCGGTCATCTTTCCGAAGATCACTGATATGTCTCAGGCCGACAGGGGATGCGACCCGCTCCCCTGTTCAGGTCTCTTGAGACAGGAGGAATTACACCATGGCAAGAAAAAAGACCGAGATTCAGGCAGTTCGTCCGGATGTGCCCATCTATCCCATCGGGGTTGCTGCCAAGTTGTTGAACGTCCATCCCAGAACCTTGCGTATTTATGAAAAAGAAGGGTTGATTCAACCCGCCCATGTGGGGAATCGACGGATGTTCTCGGCCGATGACATTCAATGGATCAACTGTATTCGCCGTTTTATCCATGAAGAGGGGATCAGCATTCCCGGTCTCAAGAAGTTGCTTGAGTTTGTCCCCTGCTGGGAGATTGCCGATTGTCCCGAGGATGTCCATGAATGCTGTGGTGCCAAGGTCGATCGTGCTGCTCCCAAGGCCCTCTATAAGGTGGGTGATACGGTGGGGCAAAAGCAGGCTAAGGCCCAGGACGTGGCCAAACGGAAAAGTGCTGTCTCAAAAAAAAAGCAGCAATCTACCGGTTGAGCTTCGGCTTGGTTGAGCGGGGGCGGGAGCTCGGGTGGCCCAGTGGGGCTCCCCGGTGATCCCGCCTTCCCGCCAGGGTCTTCTTCTGTGAGGGCAGCAGGTTACAGGGGCGAGCGATGTGGGCTCGCTCAAGGGAGCTGTCGTCAAACAACCCAAGATGGGTCAAGCCTGCCGTCGGGTTACCATGCGTGATATAACGCTGACGCTGGGTATATCCGGATTCAAGGGGATCCTGCCAAGGTGGCTGATCATCGGGCCGCCAATGTCCAATGCCCCCTTCCCGACACACTCGTGTCCGCTTTTTCTCTATTTTGTCTTAAAGGTCCCCCCCCCCCCCCCCTCTCTGCCCGTATAGAGGCGCTGCGGCGCCATGACCTTTGTTTTATTCGGGTCTATCCGAATCTCCCAACCGCCTTATTGATGTAACAAGCTTTGGCTTAAGCCCCTGTAGCTTTTGAGCCTGAAGGTGAGGTCGCAATCACTTCAATTAAAACGGTTCGGAAGGCATCGAAGACCTGGCCAAGCTGGTTTTCTCCTAAACCATACTGCAGGGCGGGTTTACCTCCTAAACCATTTTGAGAGATCAGGATATGGCCTTTTTCTGCCATCGGGAGACAGGTTGCATTTCTCGGCACTGAGGTAGGGGACAGTTTTTTTGCTGTCATTGCCACGCGGGGGAGAGTCCGGGACGTTGGTAAGCTACTTGGTATCTTTGTAGTCGTCATTCGCGCGCAGGCAGAAATCCAGGGTTGGAGGTACCAGGACGCCCCAGGCGTCATGGCCTCCCTGCACGGGTAGGACATCGAGGCATTGAAGTGTCAGCGGAGCAATCCCGAATCCTGGATGCCCGCCTGCGCGGGCAGGACGGTAGAGGCAAGGGTAGGACAGTAAAAGAAGAAAAAGAGAAGTAGGATCAGTTGGTTGCCTAGGTGGGTAGATAATCTTGGCTGAATATTACAGATAATTTAGAGGTGATCAGATTTTTTTGGGCCCCTCAGCCCTGCCCTCTCAGGTGTGGTGCGGATGGGCAGCATGGTTTCCGACTTGAGGGTGTCCAGGACAAAGGAGGTGCGGATATTCTGAATCCCGGGTATCCCGGAGAGGCTGTCATTGATGAAATCGGTATAGGTGCGCATGTCCTTGATAGCCACCTTGAGCAAAAAATCCCAATCCCCGGTGAGTAGCAGACATTCCTGCACCTCTTCCAGCTCGATCAGCTGCTCCTTGATCTGTTGGAGGGAAGGGATCTGGTGCAGACTGAGGGAGACGACGACGATGGCCAGCAGACCAAAGCCTGCCTTTTCCCGCTCCAGGATGGCAGCGTAACGATCGATCACACCCGAGGCATTCAGGCGCCTGACCCGCTCGAGCATGGCCGGCGGAGAGATGCCGATCTCCTTGGCCAGCCTGACGTTGGTTATCCGACCATCCTGCTGAAGGATGTTGAGAATTTTGGTATCGATTCGATCAAAGGACACGGTTCGCTCGCTGGGCAGCCAAGGTAATTGTAGGTTCCTGTGAAAAATGAGATTTTTCGACCAGGATCAAGGCATGGGAAAAATTTTATCGCAGGCATCCAGCTGATATTCCGATGATAAAACGTACACCATGACGCATGGATTGGCAGAGAAATAATTTTTCAAGGTAACCCTTATTCACTCCGTAGGCACTATCGCTAAATTCTACTCGGATTGCAAGCCAAAGCAACATCCCGTACTTTTTCAAAAAGTCCAACTGCCAGCCACCCTGCTCCACCCCTCCCGAGCCTCGATCGATCGGCGGTCGGTCAACAATTAGGCCACAGTTGACATCGGCCGAATATTGTTATATATAGTCCGCCACTCTACCTAACGAACTTAACGGAAAAATGAGTACCACTGATCCTTAGCCACGTTTATTTTGGGGGTTAGTCACTATATGATTAGCCGACCATGTCATAATCCACCAAGACCAAAACAAACGGGGGATTATCATGGCAAAGAATCCAATTCAGTTCCGGAAAGGCTTGAGTTTGACAAATTTTCTTCATCAGTACGGTGACGAAGAACAATGCTATCAAGCTCTGTTTACATTCCGATGGCCCCGGGTCTTTGTATGTCCCAGGTGCGGACATGCGGGGTATTGTCAAATTGCATCTCGTAAGGTTCTTCAATGCAATTATTGCCATACTCAAACATCGTTGACTGCCGGGAACATATTTGCATCAACGAAATTACCGCTTACAGTCTGGTTCCTTGCGATATACCTTGTCACTCAAGTCAAAACTGACATTTCTTCATTGCACCTTGGCCGTACCCTCGGAGTATCTGCAAATACAGCGCTTCGCATAAAATTTAACTCCAACAGGCAATAAAGGAAAGAGATGATACCCGACCACTGAAAGAGCTGGTGGCTATCGAGGACGCGTATTGGGGTGGAAAGAAGAATGACAGGGTTCGAGGCTGTGGAGCAACAGGTAAAACACCCTTTGTGCCATCAATTTCACTCACCGAAAAAGACCACCCTGTCAAAATGCGTCTGAGTCGAGTGATTGGATTTACAAAACAAGAACTGAAAGCATGGGCAAAAAAACATCTGTCCCTAAAATTGGTAGTATCAGATGGCCTCAGCTGTTTCCCCGCTGTCAAGAAAGATGATTGCAAGCGCCAACCGATTATTTCCCGTACCGACAGCCGATATGATGGGTATGGTGTTTTTAAATGGGTAGATGTCATGATCGGTAACGTTAAAAATGCATTACCTGGAACGTACCATCACCTTAGTCCACGTCACCTGCCAAGGTACCTTGCAGAGTTTTGCTATCGATTTAACCGGAGGTTTGATTTGCACATCATGGTTGATCGCTTGGCATGCGTGGCGATGCGGACACCGCCAATGCCGCAGCGCCTCTTGAAGCTGGCTGAAGTTCGTTGGTAATCACTATTCACTATTATTTTTTATGAAAAATTACAGTCCAACAGGAGGGCTGAATGCAATTCAACCTACAATCAATCGTTAGTCTTGTAATCGTTATTTTTTTTCTCCCCTTGTCCGCAGGTTCAGTCTCCAAGCCCGGTCCTGAAGAGGCCGTCAAGCTGTTGAAGGCCGGTAATATCCGTTTCAGCACAGGAAATTCGTCTCACCCCAACACTTCGGCCAACAGGCTTTATCAGGCAGGAACCGAAAGTCAGGGAGACCATGCCTTTGCGACCGTCATCACCTGTTCAGACTCACGGGTGCCGGTAGAGCGAATCTTCGATGCCGGTATCATGGATATCTTTGTTGTCAGGGTTGCCGGCAATGTGATCGACACCGATGAAGCTGGTTCCATTGAGTATGGCCTGGCCCATGTCAATACCCCGGTCCTGGTTGTTCTTGGCCACACCCAGTGCGGTGCGGTCACCGCCGTAACCCATGCTGTTCATGGCAAGGGGCATGCTCTTGAGCGCAATATTCCCCCTCTGGTAGCTAATATTACACCTGCTGTCGAGCGAGCCATCGAGCAGCACCCCGATATCCATGGGGACGAGATTATCCCCATGGCGATTGTTGAGAACGTTTGGCAGGGTATTGAAGATCTCTTTATGTCCAGTCCTTCTTCAAGAGATCTGTACAAAGAAAACAAAGTGAAGGTTGTAGGGGCTGTTTATGATGTCGCTACTGGTTTGGTCAACTGGCTGCCGGAAGAACAGGTTGGGGAAATCCTGAAAAAAGTTGAAGCAGATCCTGGTCGGGCAATAGAACGTATGGCGCCGGCCCATGGAGAAAAGACTTCTGGCCATGCTGGGGTAGGGGGCCACTCTGGCCCGTCTCGTGGAGGTGACGCTTCCCATGCCAAGGTTCAAGGTCACCTTGAAATTAAACCTGTGGAGATCGTTCTGGCTGATGCGGATACCATGAAGATCCTGGAGGCTGACCTGTTCAAAGGGCACGAACCACAGGAACATCCTGTGGAGAGCCATGGTTTATCCAATACTTTTTGGTGTATAGTTGCAATACTGGTTGGTTTTCTGGTTTTGGTGGTTGTGGTTTTTCTTACCAAAACGCTTGACAGACTCAACCTTCGGGTGAAGATGTATACGAGTTTTGGTAGTATTCTAGTTCTTGCAACAGTTTTAGGTGGTGGAGCTTACGTTAACTTTAACGATGTTAAAAGGTTTGCTCATCTTGAAGCAGCGTTCATGGGGGTTGAGGTCAAGGCTGGAAGTGTCAGGTCATCTCAAAACAGTTTTCTGCTTAATGGTTTGAAAGATAGGGAATTCGGTGAGTTGGAGGTGCGGAGTGCAGAGTCTAATCTCAGGGATATTGTTAAAGATCTGGAGCAGGTAAGGAAAAATGGACACCTGTCTGAAGAACAGCTTGCTGGAGTTGAATTCTTAGAGGGTAATGTTTCAGAGTATGGCAAGAAGTTCAAGGAGGTCGTCACCTCTTTTCGTGAAATTGAAGAGCTTGAAGTCGAGCTTAGCAATGCTTCCCTAGGTTTTGAAAGTAAAATTGAGATTATGGCTGGGCATCATGAAGAGATGCTTGCGGAAGCTGAACATAAAGGGGTCGATCTGTCAGAAATAGTGAGGCAAACTGCCATTGTTGAGCATCTCCTTACCTTGGAGATACATGGAGTAAAACTCTCCCGTGCCGAAGTGGAATTTCTGCTCGATAAGAATCCGCACCATATAGCCACAATGGAGAGAGAGCTTGGAGCATTTAAGGGCTACCTTGCTGCCGTGGAGCATGAAATTACCGGACAGGAGGAGTTGCAACAGCTGAAGTCGATTGAAACAGCCATCGGGGAGTATGAGCTGGTTCTCAGGAAGGTCGTTAAAGACGTTGCCGTTATCGAGCAGGATTCGGCAAAGATGAACTCGCTGATGGGCGAGTTTTTCAGCAGTGCAGCAGAGCTGTCTCATGTGGCGGAAATGATGGCTGACAGCACTGTGAAAGAGGCCATCTTCACGATTATCATGCTGATAACGGTGATGTTAATCGCTGGCTCCATGTTGGCGCTGTTTCTCACCCGGCTGATTACCACTCCCATTCTGCAGAGTGTTTCTTTTGCAGAAGCGATAGCAAACGGTGATCTCACCCAGAGTCTGGAGGTGAAGCAAAAAGATGAGACGGGTTTGTTGGTGGAGGCGCTGTCCCAGATGAACCGCAGTCTGCGACAAATGATGCAAGATATCAAGAGCGGATCCCTTGAGCTTTCAAACTCGTCCCAGGCTTTACATTCAACCGCTAACACAATGGCCAGCGGCTCCGAAGATACCAGTCAGAGCGCAAATACAGTTTCTGCAGCCGCTGAGGAAATGAGTGTGAATATGAGCTCTGTGGCAGCAGCTGCAGAACAGGCAGCGACCAATGTGAATATCGTCGCAGCCGCAGCGGAAGAAATGACCTCAACGATTGCTGAAATAACGCAGAATACAGCGAAAACCAGCACGATGACAACAAAAGCAGTGGAGCAGGCGTCAAGTGCTTCCGAAAAGGTAAATGAACTTGGAAGTTCCGCCCAGGATATCAGCAAGGTTACCGAAACAATAACGGAAATTTCTGAGCAGACAAACCTGCTCGCGTTGAACGCTACAATTGAAGCGGCCCGGGCTGGTGAAGCCGGCAAGGGTTTTGCCGTTGTAGCCAACGAGATAAAAGAACTTGCCAAGCAGACAGCCGAAGCAACGCTGGAGATTAAAAGCAAGATCGAGGGGGTTCAGAATTCCACCCAGGGAACTGTTTCAGAGATTACAGATATTACCAAGGTAATAGATGATGTAAACACGATGACAAATGCCATCGCCGCAGCAATTGAGGAACAGGCAGCTGCAACCCAGGAGATTGCTGCAAATGTCGCGCAGGCCTCCCAGGGCATTCAGGAGGTAACTGAAAATGTTTCTGAAAGCTCGGTAGTCGCTCGTGATATTTCCGGAGAAATCGCCGGCATTGACAGCGCCGCAACAAAACTGAATACGAGTAGCGCTGATGTTCTCTCCAGTTCAAACCAGCTCAACGAGTTCGCAGAAAGTCTCAAGGAGATGGTTTCTAAGTTCAAAGTATAATATTTTTTGATATAATGAAATAAGTTCAGGCCTAATCTGACAGCTGCCTGGTTTTGCTGCGCAGCCTGGCGGATAAGGCCTGAATTAATCTGTTTTTTTAGATCATACAACCATTAAAAATGGCTTAGCTTCTATCTGCACACCAATGTCCGCGGTACCCTAAGATGCGCTTCAGCTTTTTTTCTGCTACCCCATGAAGCTCGGCTCTTTTTCTTCTGCCCTGAAAGAGAGGTTGATCTTCTCTGGCGGGTTTCAGGCGGAACCTTCCTGCTGGAGCTTCTGCTCTCTCGGGTCGACGAGCTGATATTTCCTGATCTTGCGGCGGAGGGTGTCTTTGGAGATGTGCAGGTCTCCGCAGGTCCGCATCTTCCGCCAGTGGTTGCGCTCCAGGGCAATCAGGATGGCCTGCTTCTCGATCTCTTCCAGGGACTGGACGCCGTGGTTGACTGCGCCGTCGGCGCTGCTGCTCTCCTGGTGGATGGCTGAGGTGGAGAAGGGGTCCGGCAGGTGGTGGGGCTGGATATAGCCACCCTCGCAGAGGATAAAAGAGTACTCGACAATGTTTTCCAGCTCACGGATGTTGCCCGGGTAGTTGTGGGGCATCAGCAGGGAGAGGGCGCTGCTGGACATGCCGACGATGTCCTTTCCTTGTTCGGCGCTGTACTTCTTGATGAAATGTTCGATCAAGAGGGGGATATCTTCCTTGCGTTCACGCAGGGCCGGCAGGTTGATCTTGACCACGTTGAGCCGGTAGAAGAGGTCCTCTCGGAACCTCCCCTCCTGGACCAGGCTCTGCAGGTCTCGATTGGTGGCGGTGATGATACGGACATCGGCCTTGACCGGGGTGTTGGATCCCAGGGGTTCGTAGACCTTTTCCTGGAGGACCCGTAACAGCTTTACCTGGACCGAGAGGGGGATGTCGCCGATCTCGTCCAAAAACAGGGTGCCCCCCTCTGCGGCGGCGAATCGTCCCTGCTTATCTTTCCTGGCATCGGTAAAGGCGCCTGCCTTGTAGCCGAAGAGTTCGGACTCCAGCAGGGTTTCGGGCAGGGCTCCGCAGTTGACCACGATAAAGGGCTGTTCCCGCCTGCTGCTGGCGTTGTAGAGGGCGCGGGCAATCAGCTCCTTGCCGGTGCCGCTTTCTCCCAGGATGAGGACGGTGCTGGGGCTGCGGGCAATATCAGGCAGGATGGCAAAGAGTCGCTGCATCTTGGTCGACTTGGAGATGATCTCGTCAAAGGTGTACTTCTGGCTGAGCTGTTTGCGGAGGGTGGTGATGTCGGTCAGGTCGCGGAAGGTCTCGACCCCGCCGATGATGTTGCCCTCGTGGTCGGTCAGGGGCGCGGCGCTGATGCTGATGGGAACCTCGGCACCTTCGCTGTTGCGGATGGTGATGGAGCGGTTGGAGGCGGCCTTGCCGGTATAGAGGCTCTCGGCAATGGCGCAATTTTTGCCGCAGATGGAGGAGTGGAAGATGGCTGAGCATGATTTGCCCATGGCCTGGTTCCGGTCCCAGCCGGTGATCTCTTCGGCGGCGCGGTTAAAGGAGGTGATCTGCCAGTTGCGGTCCACGGTGAAGACGCCGTCGGCAATGGAGTCGAGGATCAGGTTCTCTCGGATGGAGGAGGTGTTGTCGCGAAAGGTTTCGATGCCGCCGATGATGTTGCCAAAGTCATCCAGCAGGGGCGAGGAGCTGATGGTGACCGGAATGGAGTTACCCGCCTTGTTCTTGATAAAGATCGAACGGTCGATGTAGGAGTCGTTGTGGTCAATGGCCTTCTGGAGCAGGCAGTTGCCGCCGCAGACGCTGGAGTGGAAGATCGAACTGCAGGCCTTGCCGATCACCTCTTCCCTGGTCCAGCCGGTGATATCTTCGGCGGCCCTGTTAAAGGAGGTGATGATCCGATTCTTATCCACGGTAAAGACCCCGTCGGCCACAGAAGAGAGGATCAGGTCGGTCTGGAGGGCGTCGGTACAGTCGTAAAAGGTCTGGACTCCGCCGATCACCCTGCCGTCGGCGTCATAGAGGGGTGAGCTGGTCAGGGAGAGTGGGAAGCTCTGGCCCTCCTTGGTGCTCATGAAGATGGTGCGGGCAGCGATGGAACGTTTTTCTGTGATGGATTGGCCGATCAGGCAGGCGTTGCCGCAGATCTCCGCCGGAAAGACCGTGCTGCAGTTCTTGCCGAGGATCTCTTCCCTGGACCAGCCGGTCAGCCTCTCGGCGCTGGAGTTGAAGGAGGTGATCTCCAGTTGCGGGTTGACCGTGAGTACACCCTGGTCAACCGAGTTGAAGAGCAGCTGGTGGTGGGCAGGCTGGTTGGTGGGCTCCAGGGTGACCATGACCTCTTGGCGGTCACTCTCCTTGCAGGACTTGGGGATAGGGAATACCGAGGCCTGCATCGCCTTCCTGGCAGGCTCCTTCCGGCAGGTGGTGATCAGGATGGATTGTCTGGAGACGGCCTGGCCCTTTTTGCTCTGTTCCAGGAGGGAGAAGAGAGCGTCTGCGTCGCTGTCTGCGCGAAAGAGGCGGTCCAGGGGGGTTCCCACTATGTGCCCTCGCTGTTTGCCGATGAGTGCTTCGGCCTCGGCGTTGATGCCGATTACTCGCCACTGCTGGTCCAGGATGAAGATGGCCAGGGGCGATTGCGGAAATTCAAATGGTTGAGACATAGTGGCTGTTGCTGGTTTGTGGCCACCTTGAAAAACAATTTTTCAAGGTACCCTTGTGGGTAAGGAGTGCGGGTACCGGGGGGCTGTTCAGGGCAGGTCTGCCTGGGGCTCTTCGGCTCTCTTGGTTCATGGCTGTCGCCTGGGCCAACGATATTCATCTTTGTCGGCCGGGTCAATGGATTTGCTCGGCCGCATGTATGCTCCAGCTCCCAGCCGGCGTAGGCGCTTGATTCTACCTGTTTGAGATCTTGCCCTTCTTGCTGATTTAGGGTATGGTTACAGGCTTGTGTTTTGAGTGAGGAGAGGAGATTAACCCTGATGTATGTGGTGCTGAGGCGTTACACACTGTAGTACACTGTGCCAAAGTTTTTTTGACTATTTCAGATTGAGGGCGTGTAATGAACATTAGTGAGTTGGAAAAGAAAGAAAATGAAGGTGTGGAAAATATTCCTTCGCTGGAGCGGCGAACCTTCCTGCAGGCCGGTCTGGCCATTACCGGGCTGTTTATGGGGGGTACGGTTTTGTCGTTGACCTCGGCACCCAAGGCCCTGGGGGCTCTGGGCGGCATGGAGTCTGTCAAAAAATATCCCCACAGCCCTCACTACAGCATGGTCATGCGTCAGAATCTCTGCGTTGACTGTCAGCTGTGCATGGAGGCCTGTGTCCGCACCAACCATGTTCCTTCCTATGGCTACCGCACCATCATCCTGGAGAGTTATCGGGAGATCGGGCCTGATCAGAAGGAGCGGATCTTTATGCCGGTGCTCTGTAACCACTGTAACCGTCCTCCCTGTGTTCGGGTCTGTCCCACTGTGGCCACCTACAAGGACAAGACCACCGGTATCGTGATGATGGACTCCAAAAAGTGTATCGGTTGCAAGACCTGCATGGCGGCCTGCCCCTATAATGCCCGTTACTTCAACGAAGAGGTCCGTGCCGTTGATAAGTGTAACTTCTGTTATGATACCCGCCTCTCAAAGGGAATGAAAGATACGGCCTGCGTCGAAGCCTGTCCTGCAGATGTACGAGTATTTGGTGATCTCAGTGATCCCAACAGTGAAGTGTACAGCCTGGTGCATCAGCCTGGAAAGGTTGTCTGGGTGCTTCGTCCGGAAACCGGAGCCCTGCCAAACGTTTTTTATATGAACGCCTAACCATTGAAGGAGAGATTCCATGAGAGTGTCATTGAAGTTGTTCGCAGTTCTCGGCATGGCAACCGTCGCCGGCGTAAGCTTTTTGGGCGCAACGGTACAGGCAACGGCTCCCGCCCAGGGCGAAGAGGCTGTTGAAGAGAAGGTCTTCCAGTCCTACGGGGACACCTTGATCCTGGCCAAAGAGCCGGTTGATGCGATGTTCAGTCACAAGTCCCATGTCATCGAGTATGAACTGTCCTGTGACAGCTGTCATCCAGACACCTTTGAGCGCAGGCGCGGGGCTGCCAAGGCCAACGGGGATTATACCATGGCCTCTCTGGAGGCGGGCCTCTACTGCGGTACCTGCCATGATGGTGATACCGCCTTCAGCAGCACCGAGGAGGAGAGCTGTGTCACCTGCCACGGCAGCGATATGGTCGAGCCCGAGACCATAGTCTTTGTCAAGCCGGTAAAGGCGGTTATCTTTGACCATGGTGCCCATACCGAGATGGGCTTTGAGTGCGCCAGTTGCCACGATGAACTCTTTAAGATGCGCCTCGGTGCTGCCGAGGAGCAGCCTGAAAAATTCACCATGGCTGCCCTCTACGAGGGAAAATACTGTGGTGCTTGTCATAACGGTGACGACGCCTTTGCCTCGGATACCCTCTGTACCACCTGCCATATCGGGGTAAAGGGTTTTGAACGGATGCATGGCGGCGGCGATGCTGCCCAGGGAAAGGATCACTGATTCCCAAGCGTTCAGCTGTTCCACTCCAGCGGTGGATGATCTGACTCGGCCGCCCAGGAAGCGTTCTGCTTCCTTGGCGGCCTTTTTGTTGTATTGGGGGAGCTTCAGGATACTATCCAGGAGTCATTGTCAACTGAGCTGGAAGAGGCCCCCGCCGTCTGCTGCCGGTACGCTCTCTTAGCTGTCCCCTCCTTCCCTCTTTCTCTGCTGCCTCTGGCGAGGGCGCCTCCCTCGCTGTCTCGCCCCTGTTCCCTCTTGCCCCTTTAGTCTCCTGCTCTTTCTTTTATTCCCTGATTATCCGTGGATTCATTCTCCTCTGGCCTCCCCTGTAACATCAGGGCTGAGCTCCCCATATGTCTGCAGGGTGGGGCCTGCCCCGACCGCATGCTATCTCCTGCTTGGCCTGGGGAGGCTTGCTCCGGGCTAAACTCGGACCTCTCTGGTTTGAGTTTTGGGCGCGTTTTGTGCCATTGCAGGGTGCCTGTCTGGGTAACTTGTTTGAATTATTATGTAAAGACAAGGGGTTTCCTCTGGCGCGCAGATGCTTTTTCTGGTGGTTGTTTCTGTGGGGCAAGGTGATGGCTGCGTCGATTTCAGAGCTAACTGCTCGAAAGAGAGTTGAAGTGACCGTTGGGTCAGCTGGGCAGGGTGCGGTCTGCAAGGGCGTGATCTTCGCCATCCTGGCCGTCGCAGCAGGGAGCGTTTTGCGTCCACAGGAGAGATAAGTTGGAGCCCGTCTCTTCCTCTAAAACTTGTAGGTCTTTGGGTGCAGGTTGTTATGATCTATAGATTTCAATGGCTTATCTGTTTTGTTCTTTCTCGGGCCGTTGGGTTTCTGTTTTTGGCACACCCCTTGCGATAGCAGGGTAAAGCATCGCAACCACCTGCGAGCAAAGAGAAAGAGGAAGACGATGAATACTCTCCAGCCCAACCAAGTAAAAGAGATGAGAACTGATGGCGGTCATGTTCTGATCTCGTGGATCAAGGCCCATCTGACTCAGATCAGTGAGTGGTTTTGGTTCTGTTGTTCGTTCCTGCTGTTCCTGGCCCTTGGACCCTTTTCAGCCGTGGTTGTTCTTCTGGGGCTGAAATCGCTGGGCAGTGAAGAACAGCGACAAGAGATGATAGAGCCGGCAAGGCTATAGGTCACCTTGAAAAAAGCTTTTTCTTCCAATCTCGGCGTTGCGCTCAAAATTTTATCCTCGGAATATCAAATATATGCCTACGGTAAAATTGATCGCGCGCCTTGACCTTGATCGAAAAATCTAATTTTTCAAGCTACCGTATAGATTGTTCAATATTTCAGCTAAGACTATCTACAATTAGAGTAACCTGAGGAGGTACACCATGGTAAACAGTTTCCCCTTTGCTGCAACGGCCGAGCCTGAAGTAGCGAGTCCTTCCGTCAACTATCTTTCCGGTGCCTTTGGCCTGCTTCTGGCCGTCGGCATAGCCACCGGTCTGTATGGTTTCTTTGTCGGTCATGAGCATGTCTACAATGTCAGTCGTGAGGTACCCTGGGGACTGCTCATCTCCACCTATGCCTTCTTTGCCATCACCTCCACCGGGCTCTGCCTGCTGGCCGCGATCAGCCATGTCTTTGGCGGCAACAAGCTGGCCCCCCTGGCTAACCGGATGGTCTGGATCTCGCTGATCACCATCATCAGCGCCTTTACCGTGATCGGGATGGAGATTGTCAACCCGTGGCGGATGGCAATCTACAACATCATCTCCCCCAATGTAACCTCCAATATCTGGTGGATGGGAACCCTCTACGGTATGGCCCTGGGCTTTATCCTCCTCGAGTTCTGGCTGATTCTCACCAAGCAGTACAAGCTGGCCCTGTTCTTCGGTATTCTGGGCGGTCTTGCCGAGGTGGCGGCCAATACCTGTCTGGGAGGCGTCTTTGCAACCCTGGCTGCCCGTCCCTTCTGGTACGGCGCCCAGCTGCCGGTCTACTTCCTGGCCTGTGCCTTCCTCTCCGGTGCGGCCGCAGCCATCGTCTTCACTCACTTTGCCGCGGTAATTCGCGGTCAGCGTATGGAGCAACAGGTCTTTGAAGGGGTCCAGGCTGCCGGTAAGGTACTCTTGCTGATGTTGATTCTGGTCAGTGTCTCCACCTTCTGGAAGATGGCTTCCTTCTATGTCGGCGGCTCTGTGGGCGGCCGGACCGCTGCAGATGCCCTCTACACCGGACCGCTCTCGACCAACTTCTGGGTACTGGAGGTCGGGGTTGGCCTGGTCGCTCCCATCCTGTTGCTGGCCTTAACCCGGATGAAGAGTCTGGCTGCCATGTCATTGGCAGGGATCATGGCCCTGGTCGGGATGTTTATCGCCCGCTTGGATATGGTCACCGCAGGACAGATCGTGCCCACCCTGGCCGAGTTTGATGCCTCTGTGCCGACCTACTTCAACTATGCGCCCTCTGGTCCGGAATGGATCGTGGCCATGGCCGGTATCGGTCTGACCGGGATGCTCTTTCTCCAGGGCGAGCGCTTTTTTGGTAAACGATTCTCCGGCCACGACAGCCACTGAGAACCATAAGGATCAACTCGATCAGGTGCCCCTCATCCAAGAGGTGAGGGGCACCTCTTCAGGAAAAGAGGCGCAAGATGATTGACGAAAAAAAAGCGATCTTTACCATAGGCGTTGCTGCTCAGATGCTCTCGGTTCATCCGAGAACACTGAGGATCTACGAACAGGAAGGTCTGGTGACGCCGATGCGAAAGGGCAAATGGCGTTACTACACCATGAACGATATCAAATGGATTGAGTGCCTGCGCGAGATGATTCATGAACACGGGGTCTCCATAGCGGCGGTAAAAAAATTGCTGCAATATACCCCCTGTTGGAATATCACCGATTGTCCGTTTGAAAAAAGGAAAGAGTGTACCGCCTTTATGTCCAATGGGCTCATTCCGAAAAAGATCGATAAGCAGAAGTCGCGGAAGGTGCAGAATCTCAGCTGACCCTTAGGGTAGAGAGGTCTGCCCGGATTGCTTCGTTGCTTCATAGCTTACCAGGCCCCAGCCATTCATTGGCTGGGGCCTTTTTCGTGCCCTGCACCCGGGCCCATGCAGGTGACCAGGGGAACTCAGAGCTGACGCCCATGGAAGATCGAGTAGTAGCGGAAACGACCGGTGGCGTGGGAGGTGATCCCGGACAGGAAGATGATGGCCAGGATGGCCCAGCTGCTGGTGGTGTCGGTGTGGAAGAGGAGGCCCAGGATCAACAGCTTGACCAGGATGAAGAAGCCCCGGTTTTGGAAGAGGTGCTTGCCGTTGCTGTAGAGGTCGGCAGCCAGCATCAGGCCACCGCTCACCGCCGTGAGCAGGTACCAGGGAGCGAGCTGGTCAGGCTCTACCATGAAGTAGAGGCCTCCGGAGTAGACTGCTGCGGCGCAGAGGTGGCCACTTCGTAAAAGGACGTTGCTCCAGCGTTTGCCGGGAAAGGTCCTTGATTCCGCGGGAAAGAGAAGCGTGTGCAAGGACATGGGACCGTTCTGGCTCCTGGGGAAAAGGGGATCTGGTGGTTCTCAGCTGCTGCTGTCTCACGGCCACTTTGAAAAATTGGACTTTTTGATCAGGGTCAAGGCGGCCGATACATTTTATCGCAGGCATATGGATGATATGGTGATATGCCGAGGATAAAATTTTCAAGCGCAACGCAGAGACTGGAAGAAAAAGCAACTTTTGAAGGTGGACTCAAGGGATATACCCCCATCCTCTACCAGCCGTCAATGGCTTTTTGACCATGTTTCCAGGTTCCTGACTACGGGCCTGCTCAGCCAGTGGGAGGCCGGGGAGAATCCTTGGTCTCAGTCTGGGTTTTTTCAATAAAAGGGCGTTGTTTCAGTTGGATGAAGAGTAAGGCTACCACGTCTCCTGCCGGGCCGGACCAGCGTCTGCCCGGGAGGGAGCCCCGGCTGCTGACCAGATCCTTACTCCTATGGGTGTGAAGATTATTGCCCCTTGGTCACTTGTCGGGTAAAGAGTCAGAGCAAAGGGCCTTTGCGTGGCTTGCCCGGCGGACTTCGGGGGAGTGTCTCTCCCGGTGCTGGGACGCCTTCGGGAATGGCTCTGGAGATGGTTAGGGACATCCAAATCAGAAGATTGGTGTTGTAACTGGCAGCGACCTCTTTGCGCCGCCCCTGTCCGGGGACGGCCTGCTGGAATACTTTGTGGAGTATCTGATGAAATATTCGCTTTTTGCGTTTTCCTGTCTGGTGGTCGGCGGCCTGGCAGTGGGTGTCTCTGCGGCACCCCTGGGTTCAACCCGTCCGCCTGTTCAGGAAAATTTTAAACAACTGGTCGCCACCCGGCAATGCCCTGGTTGCGATCTGGCCGGTGCGGTGATGACCCGAATGGATCTGGCCGGTGCCAACCTGGCCGGGGCTAACCTTGCCGGGGCAAAGCTCTTTCTCGCCGATTTATCAGGGGCTAACCTGCAAAACAGTAATCTCCAGGGCGCTGCCCTGGGGGGGGCCGATCTGGCCGGTGCCGATCTGCGGGGTGCCAATCTGACCGGTGCGGTACTTGAGGGTGCCTTTCTTGATACGGCCCTCATTGACGGTGCCATCGTCACCCGACGGCAGGAAGAGGGTGATGATTTTTCCGGCAGCGGCGAGAAGGTCCATGTACCCGAGGCGTCCAGGTCAAAGAGGGTTCCCTATACCCAGGAGGTGGGGATGGAGCCCTCCCCGGGCGCTGCGGATGAGGTCGAGGAGCCGTCGTCCCCTCAGCGGGCCGCGCTCTCGGCGGCTCGGCAGCCAGACGCTCCTGTCGCCCGATCTCAAGCTGTTCAGCCTGTTCCAGGAGTCTCTGCCGAGCAGGATCGACCCAAGCAGAGTGGGTTGATGGCCGCCGCCGTTGTCCCGGCCGCTGCGGTCATCACACCGGCCAGGAGCAGCGAGTCGCCTCCAGCAGCTGTGGCCGCGGAGCTCGTCTTGAAGGAGGAGAAGAAACGCCAGGCTGTGCAGCCTGAGCTTGTCCGGCCGCCTGTGCCCCGGGAGGCGCATCCCCCTGCAGAACCGGACGCTCTCGGTGAGCTGAAGGTGCTGCCCGCAGGGATTAAAACCGGGCCAGCCCAGGCCCCGGAGGTCTCAGGGGAGAGGACGGCAAAACAGCCAGCTGCCAGTGATGGGCAGCTTACCGTTGTGGAGGCTGCAAGGGGCAAGGTGCCCGTGGCAGGAGGGCTCACTGGAGTCGTCCCCGTTGAAACCAGGCAAGCGGTTCGGGCAGGCGCTGCCCCGGCCGGAGAAGAGCTGGCGCCTCTTGAGCCGGTGGCAGAACCGGTGACGGAAGAGGTGACAGAAGAGGTGGCGGTCTCCAAGGCCCTGCCAGCGACCCCCGATGGGGTCAGCAACATGGAGGAGTTCATCGTTGCAGAGGAGCGTGCACCGGGAGAAGAGCCCGCCCCAAAGCCCGCTGTTGAGGGCGATATCCCCCGGGCCGTGAGCCTTGCCGAGATGGCTGCCCAGTCAAAGCGTAGGACCAGTCAAGAGGCAGCCGTCCGGCTTCCCCAGGATAAGGCGGTTAAGCCGCCGGCTTCCTCCACTGCTCCCGGGGCGGGAGGGAACCAAGAGGGGGCTGCGCCCCTGTCGGTGAGCGGACTGCTTGCCGGCGGAGAGGCAGGGCAGGGGGCCGGAGCCAAGGAGGCTTCGCCGCAGGCGGTGTACACCGTTGAAACCCCGGATCAGGCCCAGGCCAGAGAGGCGCGTCTCATTGAGCGCTTATTTGATGAGGAACGCTGTGTAGAGTGCAACCTGAGTGGGCTGGATTTAAGCGGTAAGGGCTTTAAGAAGATGGACCTGGAGCGGGTCAACCTGAGCCGGAGTACGCTTCAAGGCGCGGATTTTCGTGGTGCCAATCTGAAGGGAGCCAACTTTCAGGGGGCTGACCTGCGGGACGCTGATTTTCGGGAGGCAGACTTATATCATGCTGATTTTACAGAGGCTCAACTCGGCGGAGCCCGCTTCGAAGAGGCCCTGGTCGACTCGGCTGATTTCAGCAGAGCCACCGGCCTGGTGCTGGGAGAGGAGCAGCAGGGCGAGTGAAATAATCTCAGGTAGTCGGTAATAATCTTGACAAAACAATCTGGTTTCGTTATTTAACAGGGTTTAAATTTCACTATTTCATTTGAGATATGTACAATAAGGAGTTAGGAGTAATTCATGGCCAATCATAAGTCTGCGCTCAAGAGAGACCGTCAATCGAAAGTTCGTCGCCTGCGTAACCGCATGAACAAATCAACAATGAAAACCGCCATTCGTAAGGTTGAGGAAGCTCTTGTTGCCGGTTCTGAAGAGCAGGCCAAGGATGCACTCCAGTCTGCCATTCCCGTGATCCAGAAGACTGCGACCAAGGGAACCATTCATAAGAATACGGCATCAAGGAAGGTTTCTCGTCTCACCAGACGGGTGAACAACATGCAGCCGCTTGGATAAGGTGGAAACAGCGTTATCCCCTTCACAGCCTTGCAGATGAAAAAAGCCATGGAAGCCGAGTGCTTCCATGGCTTTTTTTTATTGCGCCTACTATTATAACTCGTTGAAATTATGTATTTTCCCGAAAAGAATGATTTCGTAGGGATGCTGGATAGCGCCGATCTGGTGCCGGTCCATCGGAAAATCGTCGCTGATCTTGATACCCCGCTGACCATCTTTGCCAAGGTCGCCGGCCAAGACCCACACGCCTTTCTCTTTGAGTCCATGGAAGGTGGGGAAAAGTGGGGGCGCTATTCCTTTATCGGCATGGATTCCCTGGTCACCTTTGAGAGCGTCAAGGATCAGGTGCGTTGGACCTATCCCGGTCGGAAGGAAGAGAACAGGGTAGAGAACGGGGCCCAACCCCTGGATGAGCTGCGGCAGCTGCTGGCCTCCTTTGAGGTGAGCGACGCCCCCGGGCTTCCCCGTTTTTACGGTGGTGCAGTAGGTTTCCTCGGTTATGATATGATCCGTTTTATTGAGGATATTCCCGATCGCCATGCCCCCTCGGGATTTCCGGACAGCTCCTTCATGGTGCCCGGGGTGGTCTTGATCCACGATTCGGTGGAGCAGACCCTGACCATCGTCTGCAACCTCTGGCAGCAGGATGGGGAGGACGCTGAGCAGCTCTACCAGCAGGGATGTCAACGGATTGAGGAGCTGGTCGCCGCCATCCACCAACCGGTTCCCCCTGACCTGATCCGCCAGCATGCGGTTGAGCCCCATGTCTTTTCCTCCAACATGGAGCAGGAATCCTTTGCCGCCATGGTGGAGCAGGCCAAGGAGTATATCCTGGCCGGAGACATCATCCAGGTGGTCCTCTCCCAGCGTTTTCATGCCCGTTCCCAGCTCAACCCCTTCACCCTCTACCGGGCCCTGCGCCATATCAACCCCAGTCCCTACCTCTTCTATCTCCGTTGCGGTGAGCTGATCCTGATCGGTTCCTCTCCGGAGATCCTGGTACGTCTGGAAAATGAGGCCATCGAGCTGCGGCCCATTGCCGGGACCAGGAAGCGGGGTGCCACTCCGGAGGAAGACCTGGCCCTGGAAGAGGAGCTGCTGGCCGATCCCAAGGAACGGGCAGAGCACCTGATGCTGGTGGACCTGGGGCGAAACGATGTGGGCCGGGTGGCCCGGGCAGGTTCGGTTGAGGTCAAGGACCTCCTGGTCATCGAGCGCTACAGCCATGTGATGCATATCGTCTCCGGGGTGGAGGGGAAGCTTGAGCCGGGCAAGGATCAGTTCGATGTCATGGAGGCCTGTTTCCCGGCAGGTACCGTCAGCGGCGCCCCCAAGATCCGGGCCATGGAGATCATCGATGAGCTGGAGACGGAAGGGCGGGGCCCCTATGCAGGTGCGGTCGGCTATTTTGGCTTTTCCGGCAACATGGACTTCTGCATCACCATCCGTACCTTCATTCTCCAGGAGGACAACCTCTGGATTCAGGCCGGTGCCGGCATCGTGGCTGACTCGGATCCGGCCAGTGAATATGAAGAGACCATTAATAAATCCATGGGGCTGCGCCGGGCAGTAGAGCTTGCAGAGAAGGGGTTATAGTCGTGATTGTACTCATCGATAACTACGATTCGTTTACCTATAATATCGTCCAGATGCTGGCCACCCCCCTGCCCGATGCTCCGGCCTCCTGGCAGCCACCGGCCATGAAGATCTTCCGCAACGACAAGGTGCGCCTTGCCGAGATTCAGGCCCTCAACCCTGAGCGTTTGCTGATCTCTCCCGGCCCCAAGACCCCGGATCAGGCCGGTATCTCCATGGAGGCGATTGAGGCCTTTAGCGGCCGGATACCTATCCTGGGGGTCTGCCTGGGCCATCAATCCATAGCCCAGGTCTTCGGCGGCAAGGTGATTCGGGCGAAGCGCCTGATGCACGGCAAGACCAGTCCGGTCCACCATGATAACCGTGGTATCTTCACCGGCCTGAGCAACCCCTTTGAAGGCATGCGCTATCACTCCCTGATTGTGGAGGAGTCAAGCCTGCCGGAGTGCTTTGAAGCCTCCGCCCATACAGACCAGGGCGAGTTGATGGGCTTGCGTCACCGGGAGTTGCCCATCGAGGGAGTTCAATTTCATCCGGAATCGATTATGACCAGGGAGGGGATGCAGCTGTTGCATACCTTTCTCCGTCCGGACTATGAGCAACTGCTCAGATAACACGCTCTTTGCCCAAGAAAAAAGGATCTAAGATGATACGAAAAGCAATCAGCATGCTCATCGAGCAGAGCGACCTCAGTGAAGCCCAGATGATCGAGGTGATGGAGCAGATTATGGGTGGTGATGCCACCCCTGCCCAGATCGGTTCCTTTATCACCGCCCTGCGGATGAAAGGCGAGACCATTGATGAGATTGTCGGCGCGGTCAAGGTGATGCGCGCCAAGGCCACCTTTGTCGATACCGGGGTGGATACCTCCACAGGACTGTTGATGGATATCGTGGGCACCGGCGGTGATGGTTCGGGCAGCTTCAACGTCTCCACCACCACCAGCTTTGTGGTGGCCGGGGCAGGTATCCCCGTGGCCAAACACGGCAACCGGGCGGTTTCTTCCAGCTGCGGCAGCGCCGATGTGCTCGAGGCCCTGGGTGTTGATCTGACCATGGCGCCGTCTGAGGTCGGGCGCTGCGTGCAGACCATCGGCATCGGCTTCCTCTTTGCCCCCATGCTCCATGGCGCCATGAAGTACGCCATCCAGCCCAGGCGGGAGATCGGGATCCGCACCATCTTCAACGTGCTCGGTCCCCTGACCAACCCTGCTGGAGCCAATGTGCAGCTCACCGGTGTCTTTGCCCGGGAGCTGACCACGGTTCTGGCCGAGGTCCTGGTGCGTCTGGGGATGAAACGTACCCTGGTGGTCTGGGGTGAGGGCAACCTGGATGAGCTGACCATCGGCGGGACCTCCTATATTGCCGACGGCCATGACGGCCAGGTCAGCTCCAGCACCGTTACCCCGGAAGAGGTCGGCCTGCAGCGTGCCGGTATGGAGGCCATTCGTGGCGGACGTACCCCTGAAGAGTCAGCCGAGATGGTCCGTTCGGTCCTCCGGGGCACCCCTGGCGCAAGGCTGGATATGGTACTGCTCAATGGCGGAGCGGCCCTGCTGGCAGCAGACAAGGTCGCTGATCTCCGCCAGGGGGTGGCCATGGCCAGGGAGATCGTTGCCTCTGGTGCCGCCCTGGAAAAACTTGATCAACTGGTTGCCTTCTGCAACCAACAGCAGAGCTGAACAGCAGAGACCTAGAGTTATGATACTGGATACCATTGTTGCCAGAAAACGTGAAGAGGTGATGGAGCTCCGCCTCCATGGGGTGGTTCGTCCGCCGGCAGAGATCGATCCCCCCAGAGGATTCATGGCGGCCCTGACCGCGGATCCCGGGGTGGCGATCATCGCCGAGGCCAAGAAGGCCTCACCCTCCAAGGGGGTGATTCAACCCGATTTTGACCCCGTGGCCATCGGCCAGCACTATCAGCAGGGCGGGGCCCGGGCCATCTCGGTGCTCACGGATGTGGATTTTTTCCAGGGCGCCCTGGCCTATATTCCCCTGGTCCGTAATGTGGTGGAGTTGCCGGTGCTGCGCAAGGATTTCATCATCGATCCGCTCCAGATCGAAGAGGCCAGGATGGTGGGTGCCGATGCCATCCTCCTGATTGCAGCCATCCTGGAGACCGAGCAGCTGCGCGACTTCCGCCTCCATGCCGAGAGTCGGGGCATGGACGTGCTGGTGGAGGTCCATGATGAGGCAGAGTTGGAGTCTGCCCTGAAGGCGGAGAGCAGGCTGATCGGCATCAACAACCGCAACCTCAATGACTTCAGCGTCAGCCTGGAGACCACCTTTCGGCTGCTGACCATGATCCCTGACTCGGTGCCCGTGGTCAGCGAATCTGGGATCGCCACCATCGACGATATGCTTCGCCTCAAAGAGCATGGGGTGGCTGCCGCCCTGATCGGCGAGAGCCTCATGCGCAACGGTACCCGGGGGACACTCCTGGAGGAGTTTGCATCGATATGAAACGTCATCGCAGGACGCGGATAAAGATATGCGGCATCACCCGCCTTGATGATGCCCTGGAGGCCGTGGAAGAGGGGGTGGATGCCCTGGGTTTTATCTTCTACGAGGGAAGTCCCCGTTTCATCGACCCTGAAGAGGCCAAGCTGATCATCGAGCAGTTGCCGCCCTTTGTGGGCACTGTCGGGGTCTTTGTCGACAAGAAGCGCAAAGAGGTGGAGGAGATCGTCGAGTACTGCTGTCTGGATTACGTCCAGCTCCACGGCAGCGAGTCTCCCAAGTACTGTGAACGGTTGGCCAGGCATGCCGCACCCTGTCAGGTTTTAAAGGCGCTGCGGGTCGGTCCCGAACTCAGCGCCGAAACCGTTGCCGTCTACAGCCCCCATGTCAAGGGCTTTGTCCTGGACACCTATTCACCCCTTGCCGTGGGTGGTACGGGCACAGCCTTTGACTGGAACCTGATCGAAAAGCTGGAGCTGCAAAAGCCCTTTCTCCTGGCCGGGGGCCTCAGTCCCGACAATGTCGAGAGCGCCCTGACCACGGTCCGTCCCTACGGGGTGGATGCCAACTCAGGCCTGGAGACCGAGCCCGGGGTCAAGGACCATGGCCTGATCCGGAGTTTTATCCGCAAGGTTCGAGAGTTGGAAAACAGCGCCCTGCTGGCTGACTGATCAGCGCTGGGCTTTCATCCAAGCTCAGCACAAGGCAGACAGCGAGTGGCTGGCAGAGGCTGCTGCCCACTTTCGAGGATATTTTTTTTGCAGATTCGGCCGGGAATGGCTCTACTACACCATGGCTCTACTGCACCTTTAGGCCGCTTTTTCGTGGCCAGGGCTAGCGAGCCAGGACCAGGGCATCGGGATAGCCGTTGGCCTCCAGGTACTGCTCATAGGCCTTGACCTTGGCCAGAGAGGTGCCGGCAAAGATCATCACCCGGTAGAGGTTCATCCCGGCAGCCGGGTACTGCTGGATCACCACATTCCTGCCCTGGTCGGCAAAGGTCCTGGCCAGCTTCCTGGCCTTGCTCAGTTCCACAAAGGCCCCGGCCTGGACATAGAACCTGCCCTGGTCAAGGTCCTTGTCCGGCACTCCTTCTGCGGCCCGACCGGGCACCGGCTGGCGCGCCACAACCGTCTTCTCCTGAGGTTCAGGGGCCTGCTCTTGATCACCCAGGGCGATGATTTCCACGCTGGCGGTGCCGTTCTTGATCATCCCCAGCTCCTTGGCGCTGGTATAGGTCAGATCGATGATCCGGTTCTTGGCAAAGGGGCCGCGATCGTTGACCCGCACCACCACCTTCCTCTTATTTTCCAGATTTTTTACCAGGAGCATGGTTCCCATGGGCAGGGTCTTATGGGCAGCTGTGCTCCCGTACATATCATAGGTCTCCCCGTTGGCGGTCTTGCGGCCATGGAACTTCTTGCCATACCATGAGGCCCGCCCCTGTTCCTGGTAGCCCTTGGCAGAGGGGATGGGGTAGTAGCGGACGCCCTTGATCACATAGGGCCGCTGGGTGGGGGCAGCGTACTTTTTGCCTGGTTTGGCGGGCTTGGCCTGTTCCCTCCGGCTCAGGGTCTCCCGCTCGCTGCAGGCAGAGAGGAACAGGAGCGTGATCAGCAGCAGCCACCAGGCGGTGGCCGGTCGGGTAGGGGAACCAGGAGAGATCATGGGCTTGGCCGTTCAGGGTTTATCAGGGAGCAGGTGCTGGAAACGATCTCTGTAAAACAGCCCGGCTGCCCCGGTGGTGTGGGGGGTGTAGGGGCGGAGGCCGTCATCTCCACCCCTGATGTTGTCAAAGAGGACCGATTCATCTTCATCCACCATGGAGAGGCGCAGGTCCAGGATAGGGCGAAAGACCTTGATGATCCCGTCCGTATCCCGCCGTACCACCATCGCCTCCCAGCGGCGTTGGCCAAAGCCCTTGTACCAGATTCCGGGGCTCAGCTCACCGCTGATGCCATCGGCCATGGCCGGAGCCCGTTCATCCTCCTCGCTGTAGAGGTTGTGTTCCAGCAGCGATTCCAGCTCATAACTGCCCTGGACTGTTAAGCGTTCCCAGGGATCGTAATCCTCCGACTCCGAGCGGAGCAGATGGGTGACCTCGTCGTTGAAACTCCACTGGCCATGGCAGACCTGGCAGGCCACCTGCTTGGCGTACTGCTCATGGGCCGGGTCGCTGAGGCGTGGCACCTGGTGCTGTTTCCCGGATATGGTGCCGGTTACAACCAGTTGCTCATCGATTACCTGCAGTCCGGGCAGGGCTGGAAGCGGCCTGCCGGCCTGCCAGGCGTGGCAGCTGGCGCAACTGAGCGCGGTCTGCTGGGGGGGCGGCTGGTCATGGCCGCTGCTCGGGTGGCAATCGGTGCAGAATAAGCCGCGCTGCTGATGGATATCCGGTGCCAGGTTGAGCTGCTCCACCCCATAGGGCCGCAGGTAGGGCTTGCGGTTGGCATAGGGGGTGCGGTACTCCCAGTTATAGTCGTTTTCAAAGGTGCCGTAGAAGTCGCTGCCCACGTAGTTGCCGTAATGGCAGCTCAGGCATTGTCGCTTGCCTGGAGGGCTGAAGCGGTGGGATTGGAGCCGACTGTTTTCAAAGCGCAGATGACAGGCTGCGCAACCGGTGCCGTGGCCCACATAGGGGTAGGGGTCGCCCGGGGCGTAGAGATGGCAGCGCAGGCAGCGTTTGCGGAGCAGATCCTCGCTCAGGGCCAGGGGAGTGTCGATCTGCTCTCTCTGCGGGACCTGGGTGAGTGAGCTTAAGGGGCTGCTCGCGCCGAAATGAAAACGAACCGCGTTCACCTCGCGGGCCAGGGTGAAGTGGGGATTGGTGACCGCGGCGGCAACCTGGGACGGATGGCAGCTGCCGCAGCTGGCGGCCATCTGCTCGGGGTGGGCCGGTTGGGCGACCAGTCCGCTGTGGGCCTGCTCCCGGGTACTGCTGCTGTCGTCGCCCTGGTGGCAGACGGTGCAGGCCATGGCGTGGTTGGAGTCGGACACCATTGTCCGGTGGCAGCCCTTGCAGCCTTGAACAGTGACCTGGACAGGTTCCCCGGCATGGTCGGCTGTAACCGGTTTCCGGCTTGGCTCTTCAGAGCGGCAGCCGCAGAGGAGCAGGCCAATAATCAGCATAATGCCAAATTTCGTTTCCATAAACTTGACACCATACCATAAAGTTGCTACATCAATAAACCTCAAATTTCCTTCACCATTAGGTGATTGATCCCGAGCCGATATAGCTCAGTTTGGTAGAGCGGCTGATTCGTAATCAGTAGGTCACCGGTTCAAGTCCGGTTATCGGCTCCAGCATATCAAGGGCTCAGCTCCTCTACAAGAGAACAGCTGAGCCCTTCTTTTTTTCCCTACTTTAGGCAGAGCCCTCATTTCCCCGTTATTCCCTCTCTCTCCCTCCAGGTACCTTACTGTCCCAACGGCATCGTTGGTTCACCTCGGTTGGTCCGGAGGAGATCATCTCTGGACACATCGCCTTGAAATGAGCGAGACGTTTATCAAGCCTGAAGTTCAGGCGCGCGCTTGGACTGGATTCATTGTCGTTAAAAATGTAGTATATAAACAAGATAGGTTTTTGTGCTTCATGGTTGATGCTGGCGTGCTCTTTTTTAACCAATAACTTTCCTTGTCTATTCTCTCAATCTTCAGACAGGGGGGAGATACAGATAATGACGACTCAATACTGGGCAGATACCTACGTAGAAAAATCTGTCACTGCCCAAGAGGCGGTATCGCATATACGATCCGGGCAAATGGTTTTTATCGGCTCGGGATGTGGTGAACCGCAAAAACTGGTGCAGACCCTTGCCGAAAGTACTTCCCGACTCAATGGACTCGAAATTGTCCGTTTGTTCGGGCGAGAAACAGCCTCTTTGACCGCCATTGCGGACAGAACATCGGATACCAGTATAAATATCCGTTCAATCTATCTCGGCTCAGCGGAATCACCCAGGATTGCGAAACATAAGCGCTTTATCACGCCAATGAATATGTCCGATGTGCCGGCGCTCTTTACAACCCGCAAAATGCCTCTGAATGTTGCACTTGTCCAGGTCTCTCCGCCGGATGATTTTGGCTGGATGAGCCTGGGGATCTCCGTTGATGTGACCCTTGCCGCCGCCCGATCTGCCGATTATGTGATTGCCCAGGTGAATCCCCGGATGCCCCGGGTTATGGGACAAAGTTTTATTCATCTCAATGACGTTGATGCCATTGTTCACCATGAAGAGGAACTTCTTGTAGTGCCTCCGGCAAAGTTTTCACCGGATGCTGCCGCTACCATGGGCCAACTTATCGCACGGCAGATAGAAGATGGTTCCACTCTGCAGATTAATATAGATGCTGCTTCCCATGCAACAGTACAGGCGCTTGTGGACAAAAATGACCTCGGGATCCATTCCCAGTTTTTAACAGATGACGTCATGCACCTCTACGCCAGGGGCAATATCAATAATCGTAAAAAAGGTTTTAACGAAGGTAAGATGGTGGCTTCCATGGCCATCGGCAGTCACAACCTCTATGAGTTCCTCAATGACAATCCTGCCGTCGATTTCCATCCTTCCGATTATGTGAATAATCCCTTCAATATTGCACGAAATAATCGAATGGTATCCTTGAATGTTGCCCAATCCATGGACCTGACCGGTCAGGTTTCGGCCGAGGCCTCGGCAACGACTCGGTACGCAGGTGTTTCGGGTATTCCGGATTTTGTGAGAGGGGCTCGTCAATCACCTGGCGGTAAATCGATCATCATGATCTTTTCCACCACTGCTGGAAAAGATGGCCTTGTCTCCAACATCGTTCCTCACATTGGCCAAAATGCCGTTGTTGTCCCACGGGGCGATGTGCACTATGTGGTTTCCGAATACGGAGCAGTGAATCTCTTTGGGAAAAGCCTACAGGAGCGTGTGATCGCTATGATCAGTCTGGCGCACCCGGACTTTCGAGAAGAGCTTTTCGCGCATGCCAAGGAACAGGGTTTGATAGGAGCGCAACGCAATCTCGGGGAGGCGGAAAAGGCAGTTTACCCGGTTCGGTTGGAGGAAACCGTTACAATAGAAGGTAACGATGTCACTATCCGGCCATCCAAACCCGTCGATGGACGACGCATTCAGGAACATTTTTACAACCTGGCTAAAATGGACATTGTTTCTCGATTTTTCCACGAGAAGACCGTCTTTGGTATCTCTGAAGTGGAAAGCCGCTCCCAGGTCGATTATGTGCAGGATCTTGCCCTGGTAGCCGTTGTCGGTGAATTCGGCTTTGGCCGTGTTGTTGCCATCGGGGAAAGTATGAGGCTGAAAAACTCCAATATGGCAGAAGTGGCTTTCTCGGTGAGTAAAGACTATCAGGGTAAGGGGCTGGGACGGATTTTTCTCAAGAAGCTGGCTATTGCGGCCAGGGAGAACGGCATCGCAGGCCTGATGGCCATCACCATTCCAAGGAACAAGGCCATGATCCAACTTTTTAAAACGCTCCCTTATAAGGTAAAAACACAGTATGAAGATGGGGACGTTGTCCTGAGCTGTCGTTTTGATGAACTTGCTGAATAGGGCTGGTTTTTGGGCGGGCCCTGTGCGCGCTTGTAATTCCTTTCCAGGGAGCTCAGGGCTAGGTTGATTGATGTGGAGGCAGAGGCTGGCAAAGTTGAGACTACCTGGAAAAATTGTTTTTCCTTCCAGTCTCTGCGTTATGATAAAGGTTAAATCTTAGGAATATCAACCATCAACAGTATGGTTGTGGTGAAATGAATCGCGTGCCTTGAGCTGGATCTAAAAATAGCATTTTTCAAGCTACCCTAAAAACAACAGGGTGAGGAAGACGCGCTTCCTCACCCTGTCTGGTGTGCTCCTATCCAGGAGTGTTACGGAGCTAGATATTCAGTGGTGGCCACCGGGTAGAACCTGATCTTCAGCAACTTGGTGCCGTCATTGCTCACCAACTGGTCGGTGACAACCAGGTCTGCAATATTCAGGATCCACTCATTCTCATAGTATACCACAAGGCCTGCAGCTTCCATCTCAGCCAACCATCGATCAAATTCGGCCTGGTCGATCACTCCATCTCCGTTCCCGCCGTTTATGAGTGCATCATAGCTCAGAGGCACATCATCATTCGAAATCTCGCCGTCAAGACTGATATCCAGACTTGCATCAAACACATACCCTGTATACTTGAACAGGCTGCTGATATCCTTGGCTTTTGATTTGCCTTTACCCCCGCTGTTCTCGCTGTTGAAGCGGACAAAACCGATATCTGTAGCCTCATACACGTTGTCACCCACAATCAGGCCGAGTGCCAGCTGATCACTGTCCGGGCATTCGCTATAGGTGCCAAAGTCAGGATTGAGCGGGTCGGTATCGTTACATGCCTCTCTGACAAGGTTTGGATAAAGAATAACCGAGCTCTCCTTGTCATTATTGCCATTATTCGGTTTTCCCTTGATGTCGGCATAGACGTAGTATCCCTGTTGTTCGTAGGGGATTTGCACCTGGGCAGGATCACCGTCAAAGGCTTCTCCGCATCTATCCAGGGCAATCAGTTCTGTTACCGACGACTTCCTGTTGGTAATATAGCTGATGGTAGAATCACCATATTCACTGATAAACACCGAGCCGCCTCCTGAGCTCCCGTCACAGAGAAAATCGCTCTTGCCGTGGATATTGAGATTATAGTGGGCTCCGCTCGGGTACCCATTACTCAATGTAATAATATCCATGGGTTTTGCAGCCATAAGCGGAGTCACCGAACATGCTAGAAAGAGGGTGGAAAAGGTTAATGATTTTGAGATGATAGCTTTTTTCATGGGAGCCTCCGGTAATGATTTGTTCTTAGTCCAGCTAGTCACTGGGACTACTTTTTTCTAGTCATTGGAACTATGTTGGTTATTCAATCGGCATGCCACTGTGTGGCACTGTCGCTCTTTTTGGTAAGTAGCTAGGATGGAATAATAATCCTAGCTCAGGGAAATGAGAGAAAACGGAAGCATTGTAATTGAAATTACCAAACTGAATGTTCATGGAGGGGATCTCGCTGTCTTCCCCTGTTAAATTCATCCAGGTTCACGTCCGGAGGACGTTCTTCTCCTGTCGCGACACACCACCCTGAAGGTGTCAACTGACTGCAGGGCAATCAGAGAGGGTTCTTTGTTGGTCTTCGTGAAGATCAGGGAACTCCATCCCGTGAAGGAGGAATTGGCAGGATCGAGTCAGGGGAGGGTGGGGCGTAACACCATTGCTGTCGTTTTACAGCGGCCGGGAGAAAAAAAAGTACCTCGGGAAGTGTCTGCAGGGGGCCGCCCTGTGACCACAGTCTTTCCTTGGTAGGGGATTTGTCCGGAGCCGAGTCGGGTGTTTTTGTTAATGTGTTAATTTTGGGTTGTTTTTTTTGGTTGTTTTTCAGGGCGCGATAATGTCTCTCCAGCAGAGGCCTGTGGAACTGAGATCAGAAAAGAGGGGCGAGATATTTTTGGGGCATGGCATTGCCCGTATCGAAATCGGTCTGATCAGGCCTTGACTTTCATCAACTTTTATGATCTAAAATTCCCCATTGTCTTGATGGTATCGTCCTCAGGAAATAATAATATCGATTTTTCTGATATTTCAGACACCAGATATTAGGTATCAGATATCTGTTGTGTTGTGATCGTTTTTCCCCTGTAACAAATAAAGAGTGTTCAAGTTGGAGCAGCCAAAAGAGGTGGGGATTTCCTGAAGGGAATCCGGAGGGGGCGCTAAGCGTACCCTTGCAAAGCCGTCATCTTCGGGTGGGCAGGGGGAACAGTTGCAACTCGTCCGGGCGTGAGGACCCTGTTCGCTATTATTGTCAACGCCCTATTAACATCCTGTAACAAACCTTGTTTTTCGGAAGATTGTCTTTCCGGATTTGATATTTGAAGTGAACCTGTCAGAGAGGAACGTGTACGATGAGTCAGCAAGAACGGGTAGTCCTTGAAAAATCACTGAGTCCGGCCGGTGTGTTGGCACTGGCTATTGGCTCCATAATCGGTTGGGGGAGTTTTATTCTGCCCGGTACCATGATGCAGCAGGGCGGGCCGCTGGGCGCTACCCTGGGGATTGGTCTGGGCGGACTAGCCATGTTGGTCATTGCCAAAAGCTACGGCTATATGGTTGAAAAGGTGCCGGTCTCCGGCGGGGAGTTTGCCTACGCCTATAACGGTTTTGGCCGCTATCATGCCTATATCTGCGGCTGGTTTCTCACCCTGGGGTATCTCTCCATTGTGCCCTTGAATGCAACGGCACTCTCCCTGCTCGCTAAATTCATTGCCCCTGATCTCTTTACCAAGGGCTATCTCTATAGCTTGGCCGGCTCTAAAATTTATGCAGGGGAGGTGGGACTGGCCTCTTCGGCCATCGCGATCTTCGGTTACCTGAACTATCGCGGCTCCAAGGGGGTTGCCAATGTCCAGGTCTACATGGTCGGGCTGCTGGTAGCGGCGGTGTTCTTGATCGCAGGCGGTGCAGGCGTGGCCGATATCTCCCATTTCACCAACCTCTTGCCCGGCTTCAGCCCGGACGTCTCACCCCTTGCCGGTGTGGTCGCCATCCTGGCCATCGCTCCCTTTCTCTTTGTTGGTTTTGATACCATTCCCCAGGCAGCCGAGGAGTATGACTTTCCCCCTGCCAAGGCCAACAGGCTGATCATGATCTCCATCCTGGTGGGCGGCCTGATGTATATCCTGGTTCTCCTGGCCACAGGCGTGGTCTTTCCCTGGCAGGAACTGATCGCAGGCAACCATGTCTGGGCCACCGGCTTTGCCATGCAGGCTGCAGTGGGCAAGACCGGGCTTATCTTTCTGGTGGTGGCTATCTCCATGGGAATCTGTACCGGTATCAACGGCTTTTACATGGCCACCAGCCGCCTGCTGTTCAGCATGGGGCGGGCCAAGGTGCTGCCTGAGTGGTTTATCGGGGTGGACGAGAAAACCGGTGTTCCCAAAAATGCGGTCTTGTTCACGGCCACCCTGGCGCTGTTGGCCCCCTGGTTCGGGCGAAACGTGATCATCTGGGTGGTGGACATGGCCGCCCTGGGTACCGCCTTTGGCTATATGTATACCTGCCTGGGTGCCTACAAGGAGACCAAGAAGCCTGATGGAGCGCATGTGGAAATTCCCATCAAGAGCACCACAGCCCTGATGGGCGGCCTGATCTCCTTTGGCGTGCTGATGCTGCTCTGTGTACCCGGCAGCCCCGGCTTCATGGCCGAGGAATCCTGGTATGCCTGCGGCATCTGGGTGGCTCTGGGTACCCTGTTCTATCTTTCCCAGGCAAAGAGGTATAACAGCCTGCCTGGAGCTGAACTGGATTACCTGATCCTGGGCAAGGAATCGACCGAGTCCGCCTATCAGGACCTGGTCCAGGATGATGCTGCTGAACCGGTATACCAGCCAAGGGAGGTCGGAGGCTCGGTCTAGGCCCGCCCCCGTTCTTCCGGTTTTTCCTGCCCTACCCTGAAACGGGAAACAGGGGCAGGTGTCCAACCGCGCCTGCCAGGGTCAGGCTATCTGCTCTCTGTAGCGGCACCCATCTTCGACGCACCTGCTCCCCTTGGGAGTGGGTGCGTTTTTTTTTGCTGCGCCTTCCTGGCCAGGATCTTCAAGGGCAGGGCCTCTCTCGAGCACGGAACCCCTGATCCCTCCCGCTCCAGCCCCTTTCCGCTGATCACCGGAACAAAGGGCAGCAGCTCTGTTGTCTTCTCCGCAATCACAGGAGATGAGAGGAGTTGAGAGCCAGACTCTCCCTTTACCTGGAGCCGGTTCAGGACTAGGATGAGGCCATGACGGCAATGACGGCGGCAATGACAGCAAAGACGGTGGCAATGACAGGCAGCGAGGGCCCAACAGTGGGCATCCTGGACGATAGAAATGGAGGAGCTGATGAGACGTAAGGACAAGGAAATTAAGGATATCCAGCAGATTTCCCGTCTGATTGAAAAGTGCCGGGTGTGCCGCATCGGCATGGCCAAGGGGCAGTGGCCCTATATCGTCCCTGTTTCCTTTGGTTATGATGGCCAGGCGATCTTCTTTCACACCGCTGCCCAGGCCGGGATGAAGGGAGCGTATCTTGCCGCCAACAACCGGGTCTGTTTTGAGTTTGAATACGGGGTTGAACTCGCCCCTGATGAGCAGACGCCATGTGGATGGTCGTTTCGTTTTCAGTCGGTGATCGGTTTCGGCAGGGTTGAAGAACTTCACTCCAGGGAAGCGAAGGTTGATGGTCTGGCGGAGATTATGGCCCACTACTCGGACCAGAGCTGGGACTTTGCCGAGCTCCCCCTGCACGCGCTGCGGGTGTGGAAAATAACCATCGAGGAGATGAGCGGCAAGCAATCACTTTAGTCCACCTTGAAAAAAATCTTCAAGGTGGACTTACCTTTGTTGAAGAGTAAGGTCGCCCTGTTTCAGCCGCTCTGGAGGTGGTCAATTTTAGGTTGTCATTTCTACAGGGTGGTTTTGCTGCTTGTTGCCCGTGGTAGAGTTTGCTACTCTTGAGGATAACTTTCTTTGTTTGGGAGAGTGGCTTGAGGAGTGAGGATGTCCTTCAGGGGAGGCTGGCCCTCGCCCGGGGCGGAACGCTGAGCACCCTTGGAGGGGCAATCACCGGATTACGAAGGCATATGAGAAGATACAATCTACCGGAACGTTTTGACGTCAACAGTGCAGCCACGGTTGAGCAGGAGTTGCTTGAGATCGTGGAGGGTGAGCAGGTCGATCAACTGGTCTGTGATTTTTCAGAAACCGTCTACATCTCGAGCGCTGGCTTGCGGGTGATGTTGCTGGTCGTCAAGCAGCTGAAGAAAAAGAGCGGCAGCTGTCTGTTGTCCAGGATGCGACCGCCTGTTTTGCATATCTTTCAATCAGCCGGTCTTGACAAAATAATGGATATTGAAACCTCGGCTGAGCCAACCCCTTAAGATGGCCGCTTGTGCAACCACAGGAGCAGGAAGGTAAGGTGATGGCCCGACCCCGACGTTCCCTGCTGCTCCGCCTGGCGCTGCTGATCCTCTTCGGGACCGGGGTGGTCCTCTCCTCTGTGGTCCTGTTCGTCAATCTGACGGGGAGCAGCATGGTGCTCCAGTTACAGCGACAGCGCTATGAGGTCCTTGCCCAGTCGGTTGCCCAACAGATCGATCGTTTCTTTTTTGAAGCCGAACGATCCCTCGATAAACTCACCTACTTCACCTCCTCCACCTTCCGCAGTCGCGAGGTCGTTGCCAGGCGTCTGCGGAGTCTGCTTGAGGATAATCCTGCCATCTATGCCACCGGTGTTGCCCTGGTCCCCGGCAACAGCATAGAACAACCGGAGTTCAAGATCCTCTTTGCCTTCAGGAGTCCCCGGGGGATTCAGGTCCAGGATCGCAGCGATCCGGAGCAGGACTATCAGAGTCACTGGTTTGTCCATGCCAGTGAGCACAAGAGCGATCTCTGGACCATGGGTTATCGCGACCAGGATACCGGCAACCATATGGTCACCTATGCGATACCGGTCCTCAACCTGGCAGGTGGGGTGGAGGCCGTGGTCATCTGTGATCTCCTCCTGAGCCGGGTTGAGGAGATGATTGCCGGGCTCGACCTTGGCAGTGAGGGCTGGCCCTTTCTGGTCTCCTCTGCCGGCAAGCTGATCGTCTATCCCCATGGACGGGACGGTATCCAGGGTGATGATCAGCAGACACTCCAGGAGCTGTTGGAAGATGCCGGCAACCTGCAGCAACGCCATACCCTGACGAGCCTGATCAAGACCATTGTCAATACCTCCGGCGGCGTACTCCAGTTCCGCCGCCTGAGTGGAGAGGGCAAGGCCTGGCTCTACAGTAACCACGTTCCTTCAACCAAATGGTCGCTTGGTTTTGTGATCCCGGAGTCGCAGAGCCTTGAACCGGTAGAGCTGCTGCAGCAGCAACTCAGCCTGGCAGCCGGCCTGGGGGTCGTCCTGCTCCTGATCCCTTCCTTTTTCATTGCCAGGTCCATTATTCGCCCTCTCCAGGGCTTATGCCGGGCCACCGCCGGCCTGGCAGCAGGAGATTTCAACACCCCCCTGCCAGCGGTTTCCCGCCAGGACGAGATAGGAGAGCTGGTGGAAGATTTCAGGCAGATGCGAGTGCGCTTGCAGAAATATATCGCCGAGCTGGCCAGGACAACGGCTGAAAGGGAAAAGATCGACAGGGAGCTGGCCATCGCCGCTACCATTCAGCAGGGGATGCTGCCTCGCTCCTTCTCCCTGCCGGAGCGTGCGGGCCTGGATATCTATGCGACCCAGCATCCGGCCAGGGAGGTGGGTGGAGATCTCTACGACTTTCAACTCCTGGATCAGGATCACCTCTACGTCTGTATCGGCGATGTCTCCGGCAAGGGGGTGCCTGCCTCTTTATTCATGGCCGTGGGCAAGACCCTGTTGAAGTTTTCCATCCAGCAGAATCCTGATCCGGCAGAGGTGCTCTACCATGTCAACAACGAGCTGGTTCAAGGCAATGAGAGCGCCATGTTTATCACCGTATTCTGCGGGATCTTTAATTTTAGGACCAATGTCTTCCTCTTTGCCAATGCCGGTCATCCTCCCCCCCTGAAGTTGCTGGCCGGGGAAGCGGTGCCCCTGGAGGCCGAGGCCTTTCCCCCCCTGGGAGCCATGGAAGATATCGAGTACCGCAATCAGGAGCTGGCCCTCACTCCGGGCTGCAAGCTGCTCTTCTACAGCGACGGGGTTACCGAGGCCATGGATTCGGAGTTCCAGCTCTATGGTGAAGAGCGCCTGGCCGCCGTCTCTGCCCGCTCGACTGAGCAGCGGGCAGCAGCGCTTGTCAGCCAGGTGCTGGAGGATGTTGCCGCCTTTAGCCTGGGGGCAGAACAGGCCGATGATATCACCATGCTTTGCTTTTCCTTTCAGCCCGGGCCGCTGCCGATCCGGGCAGCCGGTACCCCCAGCACCCTGCAGATCAGCAACCAGGTCTTGGAGTTGAAGCAGGTAACCGCCTGGCTGGAGACCCTGGCCGCTGACTACCTCTTTTCCGCTGAACTGAGCGGGGAGTTGAACCTGGTGCTGGAGGAGTGGCTGGTCAATGTCATCAAATATGGCTATCCGGGATCGAGCAGGAGCCACACCATTGGCCTGAAGTTTTGGCTGGATGGCCGGGAGCTCTGTTTTGAAATCAGGGACAGGGGCGTTGCCTTTGACCCCACCAGCCAACCGTTCCCCGATCTCGACGCCCCCCTGGAAGAGCGTGAACCCGGCGGGGTGGGGTTGCATCTGATCAGAGAGCATAGCGATGGAATGTGCTATCGACGGGAACAGGGCGAGAATATCCTCACCCTCACCAAGAAGCTTGAGGGGGGAGCATGAGAGCGGGCTCCACTGATGGCGAGCTGGAGCCGAACTCTGCTGCCAACCCTTCCCTGTACCTGAGTTGAACTATTGGATCCTATGAACGAGACATCCTACCCGGACAAGTGGAAGATACTGATTGCGGTCCAGCTGGCCATCTTCATGTGCACCTTTGAGATCAGTGTGGTCAACCTGGCCCTGCCCGTGATCCAGGACGTCTTTGATGCCCCCCTTACCCGGGTCAAATGGGTGGCGGTCCTCTACAGTGCCACGGTTGCCCTCTGCCTGCCGGTCACCGCCTACCTGGGCAGAAGATACGGGACGGTCAGGGTATACCGCCTCGGTCAGCTCTTCTTTTCCATTGCCACGGTTTCCTGTGGTTTTGCCCGGAGCCTGGAGGTGCTGTTGCTGCTCAGGATGGTCTCCGGTTTTGGGGCCGCCTTTCTCCTGTCCCTTAACCGGGTGGTGGTCCTGGGCAGTTTTCCCGGGTCCCAACACGGCATGGCCCTGGGTGTGAGCGGCTCCACCTTTGCCCTGGGGATCGTCTCCGGGCTGGCTGCCGGCGGGCTGCTGATCGAGACCCTGGGCTGGCAGTCGGTATTCTTTGTCAATCTCCTGGCAGCGATCCCCATGCTCCTGCTGAGTTGGCGCGCTCTGCGTAGCCGAACCCTGGGGATTGAGCAGGAACGGATCGCCTTCGACGCCAAGGGCTGCCTGCTCACCGTTGCCGGCCTGGGGCTGATCGTCTATGCAGTCACCCACCTGCTTGAGCTGCTGACCTCACCGGACCTGGAGAGTCTGCTGATCATCGCGGCCTCGCTGCTGCTGGTACCCCTGTGGCTACGCCATGAGTTTAGGGCAGGAGATTCGTTTCTCAATCTCCATATTATCAAGACCTACCCCTTGCCCTACAACTTTCTGAACACCCTGGTGGTTCGTTTCAGTATCGGCGCCCTCAACTTCATCGTTCCCTTTTACCTCCAGACCTGCCTGGCCCTGAGTCCTTTTCGGGCCAGCGTGGTGCTCTGCAGTGGGGCGGTGGCCACCGGTATCTGCGGGCCCCTGGCCGGCAGATGGATCGACCGGATCGGCCCCATGATGCTGCTCAGGATCGGGTTGGTCCTCATCTTTTTAGGCTGCATCTGTTATACCCTCCTGCCCTCCGGATCTGCAGCGCAGGCAGATACAGGCGCAGCCATCGCCCTGGTCGTCCTTGCCCAGATCTTTATCGGTACAGGTTCGGTCTGTTTCAGCGGCGCCTTTCTCTTCAGCAGCATGCGGGGGGTCTCACGCCAGTCCTGGGCCAGTATATCCAGTTTGCAGTCAGTGGTGATGATGGCAGGGAGCGCCATTGGTGCCAGTGTGGCAGCAGACCTGGTGGGGACCTGGGCCAGCGGCACTGAACTGGACCAGGGGATCAGTTTCACGGGATTTTTCCTCCTCTTCCTGCTCCTGGGCGGAATGGTGGGCGGCCTGGCCCTCTACGCCTTTATCTATAAGAGAAAACCCTATGATGCGGCCTCGGCCTCTTCCCGGGAAGGAGTATGCGAGCATGGCTGAGCCGGATAAGGTCTGCGCCACCCGGGAGACAGCCCCGAAACAGAGGGCCCTGCTGCGGATGGCGAAGACCGCGCTCCTCCTGCTGACCCTACTCCTCCTGGCCTGGTTTTTTGCCCTGGACCACGATGATATCATGGATGAGCTGATCCAGGATGTCATCTTTGCGGTCGTTGTTTTGGTCAGTCTGTTGATCACCCTTCGTTTTGTCTCCATGATTGTCGGTTATTACTTCATCAGGAAGGTGATCGGCCACCAGGACACCGATCAGGGCACCCATACCATTGCCAAGTGTAAGCCGATGAGCCGCTCCTTCCAGAAGAAGCGAGCACATGTGGTGATCCTCTTGCACGGCTTTGTCTCTTCTCCCATGATCTTTGACCAGTTGATCGAGGAGCTGGATCAGAATAGTATCGATTACCAGGCACCCCTGATCTATGGTTTTGGGATCAATCGGTTCAGTCTGCTCTTTACCCTGACCGAGGATGAGTGGATCCGTCAGGTCACGGAACTCTATGATGTCCTGGCCACCCAGTATGAACATATCTCGGTCATCGGCCACTCCCTTGGAGGCATCCTCGCCTGCTACCTTGCCCAGATTCGTCCGGTGCATCACCTGGTGCTTGCTGCCCCGGCCATCTTTCCTGCCTCCACCCAGAGGGTGCACAGTTATCTCTCCAGGAGTGTCTTCTGGGCCTACCTGCTGCAGTGGGCGCTTCCCCTGGTGCCCATGGTCAAGCGCAGAAACAGGGCCAGGACCCTGGACGTGCTCGATGACCAGGCTGCCCAGAAGTACTACCTCTACCCGGTGGCCCCCACCAGGGGTGTGTTTAATATTCTGAAACTACAGTCAAAGCTTGACCTGTCGAGCTTGAACTGTGCGACATTTGATCTGATCTGCGGTCGCCAGGACCTGACCGTGGATTGTGGCCTTATCCAGAACTATCTGCAGAAAAATGGGATTGTTCACCGCCTGCACAGCATGGATTATACCGGCCACAATCCCTTTATCGATAATGACCGAGAGCTGGTCAGCTGGATTGTGGTCTATATCCTGAATGATGAGTTGAGCTGGCCCCCCAATGATTGCTACTAAACGAGGACGTATTTGATGGCAGATGTGAACAGAGAGGTCTATCCGGAACGAACCGTCAACGAGGTTGTAGGGCTGGCCCGGGAGTGGGTCGAGAAGAACTATCTCGGCACCAAGGGATTTGTGGGGGCCCATCTTGTCGGCTCCATAAACCATACCCCTGGTGAAGCACTCTTTCCGCTCTACCGGGATGTGGATATTGCCATTGTCCTCGAAGGGATCGACTACCAGGAGATCAGAGAGGTCTCCCATCAGGGGTATATCCTGGAGTGTATCCTCTCCGGAGCGGGCCGCTATGACGGCGCCAAAAAAATATTAGCAGAACCGGGTATGGCCTGTAATCTTGAGGTGGACAGTGTCCTGGTGGATCCCACGGGCAAACTGGAAAAACTGCACCGGGAGGTGGCCCTTGACTACAACAAGAGAAGCTTTGTCCGCCTGCGGGTGGAACAGGCAGAGAAGGATGCCAAAGAAAATCTGGAGAAGATGACAGGGGCTGCCAATGCCCTGGAGTTTGTCTTTTATCTGGGTAACTTCATCATGCACTGTACGGCCATGACAACCCTGGCCCATCTGGAACCGCCCACCCACCGCCGGGGGCTCTTGAACCTGAAACCAATGCTCCTTGCAGATGGTCAGGAGGCCCTCTATGAACGCTATCTCCAGATGTTCGGCTCAGCCAGGCTGGATGCAGCAGCAGCCCGCCTCTTTGTGGAGGAGGCTGCCGGCGCCTTTGATCGTGCCCTGGAGATCAAGAAGTCCCCGGTCCCCTATGAGTGGAAGCTTGACCCCTGTATTCGTCCCTATCTGGTTGAGGGCAGCCTGGAGATGATAGAAGAGGGGGGACACCGGGAGGCGATTTTTTGGATCGCCCTCTTTTTCATGATCTCCAACGGTGTGATCCAACAGGACGGAAACGCCGAGGAAAAAGTGAACTACCTGGCACAGACAGGGGGCTTTCTCCAGGCCCTGGGCCTGGGCTCGGCAGAGGAGCTGGCCCAACGAAGCAAAGAGTGCTCCCTGTTTCTTGAAGATCTTCAGGCCTACAACCGGGAGCTGATTGCCAGCTCTGCCAGGTTGCGTTAAGCGGGGTCAGGGCTCGAGTTGGCGGCTCAGGATCGGTCGCTTGCGCCTTTATCCGCCAGGGCAGGTGAGGCGAGCTGCGCTCCTCGCTCACCATGCCCCGGCACCGGCAGGGCGTTCAGGCAAAGAGCCTGTTCAGGCCTTCAAAGCCCATGACATAGATGCTCTCCATCACTTCCCGGGCCTCTGCCTCCGAGACCCCTTTGGGCGTAAATGCAGATGACCAGCAGAGCTCAGAGCTGGAGGGATCGATCTCCCTGACCTCCATCTTGCTCAGATAGTTGTCCACCGGCAAAGGGCCGCTGACAATGGAGTATTCCAGGGTCATGGCCCCGTTGTCCAGGGATTCCAGTTGTTCGACCAGGATTGAGCCGTCCTGGAGGGTGAGATTGCGCCTGGCGCCCACCCCGGCACCCTCGATGGTGGTGGCGGCCACGGCCTCCACATATTTGCCCAGTTCCTTGAAGTCGCTCACCGTCTGCCAGAGAGCGGCGGCGGAAGCGTTGATGGTGGTCTTCATCTCTACGGTGGTCATGTCTTCTCCTTGTTGTTTTCTGTTGTAGTCGTGTTGGTTCCGGGAGTACGGTTTGGAGAAATACTAGTATATTAGATCGGCGTCAACGATTAAGCGAGCTCCAGGTTTACTCCTGGGGAGGGGAGATATCCGCTTCGGACGGGTCTGCGCAAAGCGTGGAGGCAGCCGTTGCTGCGGGAGCAGGGAGCAAAGGCATGGCAAAGGGGAGAGGGGGCTGGCCCGGGCCATTGACCGCGACCAGGCCTGGAGGGCTTGCCGGCCCAGATCTTTTTCTCTGCCCCTGGAGGACGCTCTCCCCCCTGCTGCAGGGATCAGCCTGGAATGGATCAGCCTGGAAGGGGGCAGGGGGCGGCAAAAGGGATGCGCCTATCCCGAGGCCCCCAGTTTTTCCATGGCCAGTTCCCGCATCCGAAATTTTTGCAGTTTTCCGGTGACGGTCATGGGAAACTCCTCCACAAACCAGATGTAGCGGGGAATCTTGAAGTGGGCGATCCGCTCCCGACAGTACTGGCGGATATCCTCTTCCTCCAGGGTCTGGTTGGTGTGGAGTTGGATCCAGGCCATGATCTCCTCGCCATAGAGGTCGTCGGGTACCCCAAAGACGGCAACCGAGGCGACCTTGGGGTGGGTGAAGATGAAATCTTCGATCTCCCGGGGATAGATGTTTTCCCCGCCGCGGATGATCATCTCCTTGAGGCGACCGGTGATCCGGACATAGCCCTGCTCGTCCATGGTACCCAGGTCCCCGGAGTGGAGCCAGCCCTGGGCATCGACGGCCCTGGCCGTGGCCTCTGGATCGTTATAGTAGCCCAGCATGATGTGGTAGCCGCGAAAACAGATCTCGCCGATGGTATCCAGCGGCAGCGGCTCGGCGGAGTCGAGGTCGACAACCTGCACCTCCTGGTGGGGGAGGTTGCGACCGACGGTATGGATCCGGTGATCTTCACTGTCATCGGGCAGGGTCAGGTGGGTGATCGGTGAGGCCTCGGTCTCGCCGTAGCCGATCAGGATCTGGGGGCAGTGCATCTCAGTCATCACCCGCTTCATCAGGGCAGGCGGGCAGGGGGCCCCTGCCATGATTCCGGTTCGCAGGCTGCCCAGCTCAAACTCTCCAAAACGGGGATGTTCCAACTCGGCAATGAACATGGTTGGCACCCCATGGAGGGCTGTGCACCGTTCCGTCGAGACCGCCTCCAGTACCTCCAGGGCATTGAAATGCTCACAGGCGATGACGATGGTCGCGCCCACCGAGAGACAGAGGAGGTTCGCCAGGACCATGCCAAAGCAGTGGTAAAAGGGCACTGCCACGCAGAGGCGGTCCTGGGAGGAGAACCCCATGGCAAGGGCAGAGAAGTAGGCGTTGTTGAGGATGTTGTGGTGGGAGAGGAGTACGGCCTTGGGAAAACCGGTGGTTCCGGAGGTGTACTGGATGTTGATCGCCTCCCGGTCAGAGAGGCTGGCAGCGATGCGCTCAAGCTCTTCTCCGCCAACCTGTTCTGCCGCGGCCAGTACCTCCTGCCAGAGGGTGAAGCCGGGGTAGGTTCGTTCGCTCTGTTCCGGGTCCTGGGGCTCGTAGAGGACGATCCGGCGGAGAAAGGGGAAGTCTGGGTGGTCGATCTCCACTCCCTGCTGTCGGCGAATCTCCGGGATCAGCTCCGCCAGCATCTCCACATAGTTGCTCTTCTTAAAGGAGGGGATGATAAAGAGCGCCTGAAGCTCGGAACGCTTAAGGGCATAGGCCAGCTCCTGGGGACGATAGGCGGGGTTGATGGTGACCAGGATGGCTCCGATTCTGGCCGTGGCCAGCTGGAGCAGCAACCACTCGATGTTGTTGGTGGACCAGATGCCGATACGGTCACCCTTGGCAAAGCCGATGCCGAGCAGACCCCGGGCAAGCTGGTCCACGGCCTCGGCCAGGGCTGCATAGCTGAGGCGTCTTGACTGGGGAAGGGAGACCACTGCCTCATTTTCGGGCCACTTGCGGGCAACGGCCGAGAAGTGGGCCGGGATGGTCTGCCGGAGCAGGGGGATATCGCCGTTGGTTCGATAGTAGCTCAAGGTATCGTGCATGGTCGGCCCTCGCAGGTGACTGTTGCTGGCTGGGTTCTGTTCCTTGCCGTTTCCCCGGTCGGCAGCCCGGTAGCTGTGGAGCTCTAGAAGATGTTCCACCGTTTCAGGGACATGGCCTTCCTGATCCTCTTTCGGGAGAGTTGGAGTGCAGCCTCCCTGGGAAGCAGGCCATTGCTGTCTGCCATGGCAAGCACCTCCTCGGTATTTTTACGGATCTTCTCCTCAATGGTCTGCATGGCAACACTTTGGGATGCCTTTTGGTACTCCATGGCCGCGCAGATCACCCCGCCTGCATTGGCAATGAAATCAGGCAGCACCAGCACTGCCTGCTGATGAAGGTACTGTTCCGCCCCATAGGTCATGGGGATGTTCGCCCCCTGGGCAAGCAGTTTTGTCCTCAAGCGGTGGATATTCCCCTCATGGAGGACGTCTGGGCGGGCAGCCGGAATCCAGATGTCGCACTCCATGTCAATGGTTGCGTCGGCATCCCCCTTGCGGCCCCGGGGGGCATGGATCACACTCTTGCCGGCTGCCTTGAGCTCGATCAGGGCCTCCACCTCCAGGCCATCCGGGTCGTAGAGTGAACCCCTGCTGTCCGAGGTGCCCACCAGCACCGCGCCCTGCTCGGTCAGAAAGCGGGCCGCATGTTTGCCCACCGCGCCAAAGCCCTGGATCACCAGACGGGCCCCATCCAACTCGAAGTCGCAGTAGGAGAGGGCGACCTTAACGGCGTGGAACAGTCCCCAGCCGGTGGCGCCGATGGTGTCCAGAGGGATACCGCCGATCTCACTGGGCAGGCCAACCGCCCGTCCGATCTCGTCCTTGACCCAGGCCATACACTCTTCGTTGGTCCCCATGTCCGGTCCGAAGATATAGTCGGATTCCCTCCTGAGGGCATGGGCAAAGCCTCGGATGAGGGTCTCTTTTTTCTCCGGCTGGCTCTTGGGGTCAGCAAAGAGGACCGATTTGCCGCCGCCATGGGAGAGGCCGGCTGCCGCATTTTTCAGGGTCATGGCCCGGGCCAGACGGATACACTCTTCCGTGCTGACATCCTCCGCCATTCTCAGGCCGCCGATGGAGGGGCCTGTGGCAACGTTATCCACGACCAGGATCCCTTTCAGCCCTATGGATGGTTCCTGAACATAGATGATCTTTGCCGGTCCCAGTTCATCTGCCATGGTAAAAATTTCATTTTCTCTCACGGTCCCCTCCTCGCTGAAAAAAGATGAAATGTGGGAAAGCGCATTGGCTTGCCCTCTGCACCGACACCATCTTGCGGGCAGCTTGAGGCCCCTTTGTTGCCCGGGATCCGCTCCGGCCGGCCACACCGACTCAGGGATACGCTCTCTTGCATCCCGCTGCAGATGGCAGGCAAGCCATTAAGACGGGTTTTCAAGCACCCTAATCGGATAGCACCCTTACACTAGTACCCCTATACTGTCAGTACAGCATATGGGGATCAATCTTGTCAAATCCCTTGTCCTCCACGGCAGCTTGTACCGTCCTTGGGGGTACCCTGGGTTGATGCTCAGACATGGCTGATCGCGGTATGGGCGGAGAGCTCGGAGTTGGTGGTGCGCAGATCCGTGATCGAGAGCTCATGGATATCGGCTTTGCCGGTCAGGCGGGAAAAATCTTCCAGCTCGGCAGTCGAGACCTTGAGGAAGTTGTGGAGCCTCCGCGCTGCCTGGTCGATATCGAGCCGTGCCCGCAGTTCGGGATCATGGGTGGCTATACCCACCGGGCACCTGCCCGTGTTGCAGACGCGATACTGCCTGCAGCCGATGGCAATCAGGGCGCTGGTGCTGATGGCTACCCCATCGGCCCCCAGGGCCAGTGCCTTGGCAAAATCCGAGGAGATCCGCAAACCGCCGGTGCAGATCAGGGATACCTGATAGGCCTTCCTGGCATTGAGGTGTCTTCTGGCGCGATAGATGGCAAAGGGGGTGGGGATGCCCACCGAGCCCTTCACATACTTGGGCGAGGCCCCGGTGCCGCCGGATCTGCCGTCCATGGTGATGAAGTCAGGACCGGCATGGAGGGCAAAGTCGAGATCTGCCTCGATATGACCGGCGGCAATCTTGATGCCGATGGGGCGTCCCTCCGAGGCCTCCCGGAGCCAGTCCACCTTCTCTTTCAACTCTTCCCGGGTCCGGATATCGGCAAAATGGGCCGGGCTGATGATATCGCTCCCCTGGGCAAAGCCCCGGAGCTCGGCAATCTCCCTGGTGACCTTGCTGGCGGGAAGATGGCCGCCCAGGCCCGGTTTGGCCGATTGACCGAACTTGATCTCGATGGCATCCACGCTGCGCAGGTTTTCTTCGTTTACGCTGTAGCGGTTGGGCACATACTCAAAGATATAGCGATGGGCACTGTCGCGGGCCTCCTGGAGGATCCCGCCCTCACCCGAGCCCATGGCGGTCTGGGCCGCGCTGCTGCCCCGGGCAAGGGCGATCTTTGCCTCACGGGAGAGGGCGCCAAAGGACATGTGGCTGATTAGGATCGGGGTGGCGATGACCAGGGGGCGGGCAGCCTTGGGGCCGATCACCGTGGTGGTGGAGACCGGATCCTGGTGGTTGAGGGGCAGGCGCGAGAGTTGGGCGCCCTGGATGAGGATATCGTCCCAGCCGATCAGGGTAGCCCTGGTCTGCATTGGCTCGATGATGGATTGCCCGGTCTCGGCCATGGCGATGATATCAGCCAGGTAGGACTCATGGCTGTCTTCGCTCTTCCGGGGGTCATGGGAGAGTCCTTCCTCTTTGCTCGTTTCCGCCCCTGCCTGGGAGGTGTCCGGCTCTGCCCCGACCCTGCGCCAAAAGGATTTGTCCGATTCACAGACCGGGCAGACCCAATCCGGGGGCAGCTCGTTCCAGGGGATACCTTCCTTGTCTTCGTCGTATTCGGTGTCGCAAACCGTGCAGATATATACAGCCATGATTCACCTCCTGGGTAGGAGAAGGCGAGGCTGCCGCTGGTAAGGCCGGCTTCGCCCCTCGCTGCGTGCTGAACCTCTACTAAAGGTCCATATTCGCGGGCTGGTAGTACTCTCTGGGATGTTTACAGGCCGGACACTTGGGGGGCGGCTCTGTGCCTTCATGGGTGAACCCGCACTGGGAACATTTCCAGCGGATGGCTTGATCGCGCTTGAAGACGGTACCGTTTTTTACCATCTCCAGGCAGCGCTTGTAGCGGTCACGATGGTGCTGTTCGATCTTGGCGATCTGTCTGAAGAGGATGGCTGCCTCCATGTTGCCCTCTTCCTCCGCCTCTCTGGCAAAGGTGGGGTACATGTCCGTGGTCTCATAATGTTCGCCGCTGATGGCCTCTTCCAGGTTGGCGGCCGTGTCGCCCAGGCCGTTGAGCAGCTTGAAGTGATCGTTGGCATGACGCTGTTCATTGGCTGCGGTCTCTTCGAATAGTTCTGCGATGTAGTGATAGCCTTCCTGGCGGGCCACCTTGGCAAAAAAGGTATACATGTTTCTGGCCTGGGACTCTCCGGCAAAGGCGGCCTTGAGATTATCGATGGTCTTGGACATGGTTCCTCCTCTTTTCTGCGGGATCAGTATTTCAGGGTTTGACCGGGAAGCTGTTACCCGGTCATGGGTCGGTCGAGCCAAAAGGCAGACCCTCTTGAAACTGCAGGCTCACTGCCGTAAGCTTTATCCATGTATTGATAATAGCAGATCTTCGAGGATTTCAAGAACTAATTTCCTCTGCAGCCAGGGGCCACCCTGCACCGATCTCCCTTGCCAGGGGAAAGGGGCTGGCTGTGCTTGTCCAGCCGCTCCGGCTCAATGCTGATATATCGGGTGTTGCCGTGAGGGGCCAGGTGTCGCTAGCGTCGTCATTCCCGCGGAGGCGGGAATCCAGTTGTGAGGTGAGCCGCTGCAGCTCCGCCTGTCACTCCATCCCGGCGAAATATGAGGGTACCTTGAAGAATCTCATTGTTCAAGGTGGCCATGAGACCCTACGTCAAAGCGTACTGCCAAGAGGGTTCCGACCAAGAGGGCTCT